>NZ_JCALEF010000004.1:0-654617 GCF_059813245.1 Mycobacterium sp. NGS15
GGGGGACTCCTCACGGCCTACGGAACGCCACAACGATACGATACGATTCGTTTCGATACTGCCACATTGAGAGATCTGAGGATGCCCCGATGCCAGGAAATGCGGCCTTACCAGCGGCAAACAATCGCCGCCTCCGCTATGTCCTGCACGCGGTGACCCGCCGGTGAGTCACGGTAGAAGCATGGCGTTCGCACGGCTGGGCGCACTGGTGGTCCGCCACGGGGTGTGGGTGCTGTTGAGCTGGCTTCTGGCGGCAGGCACGGTGAATATCGCATTCCCACAGCTGGAGACTGTTGTCCGCCAGCAGTCCATCTCCGTACTCCCCCACAATTCTTCGGGCATCCAGACGCTCTCACGGATGGCCGACGCGTTCGACGAGAACGGAATTCAGACCGTGGTCACGGTCGCGATGGGCGATCAGGAGGGGCTGGGCCCAAGCCAATCCAATCTTTATCGGCGACTGCTGGATTCACTGCGCACCCATCCGGAATTCTTCCCTGCCGTGCAAGATCTGTTGAGCAACAAGGACACTCGCGAGCAAGCTGTCAGCAAGGATGGCCGGGCGTGGTATGTGATGGTGGGTTTACGCGGGGCGATCGGTTCACCAGAAGCTGCCGAATCGTTGCAGCGGGTCAAACAGATCACCGCCGACACCTTTACCGGGTCGACGGTGACAGCGCACGTCACCGGCCCGGTCGCATCCCTCGGCGACACGTTCGAGGCCGCCCACAGTGATCTGGGCAAGATCTCCCTTGCCACCGGCGTTCTCATCGCGGTGATCTTGTTGCTGGTCTACCGCTCGCTGATGACCGCGTTGCTGCCCCTTTTCGTCATCGGGGTCTCGTTTGCGGTTACCCGCGGTGCCGTGAGTGGACTTGGCCTGGTGGGGCTGCCAATCTCGCAGAACGCAGTGTCATTCATGACTGCGGTGCTGCTAGGCGCAGGAACCGACTATTCAGTCTTCGTCATCAGCCGCTACCACGAAGGACTACGCAAGGGCCTATCCCCGGCCGCCGCAGTCGATACGGCACTGGCCTATACCGGAAA
The DNA here is from genome assembly GCF_059813245.1 of Mycobacterium sp. NGS15. NCBI lineage: Bacteria > Bacillati > Actinomycetota > Actinomycetes > Mycobacteriales > Mycobacteriaceae > Mycobacterium > Mycobacterium sp. NGS15. Next base: position 1,048 of record NZ_JCALEF010000004.1, read on the forward strand.
GGTCATCGCGGCGTCCGCGGCGACCGTGGCCGTCACATTCGCGATCATGGCCTTCAACGACCTTGAAGCGCTGTCGACGACGGGTCCGGTATGCGCCATCGCCGTGGTGGTGGGATTCGCAGCATCGGTGACGTTGCTCCCTCCCCTTCTGGTATTCGCGGCCAAACGCGGCAAGGCACTGCAGCGCAAGGATATTACGGCACGTCATTGGGCTCGTGTCGGAATTCTGTCCGCCCGCAAGCCTATTCCGACACTAGCCGTCAGTGCCGCTCTCCTGGTCCTGCTGGCAAGTTGTGCCGGACTAATCCGGCTGAGTTACAACGACCGGGACAACCAACCGGTCGACACCGACAGCAATCTTGGATACGCGCTTCTCGACCAGCATTTCCCGAAGAACCTGATCATCCCCCAGCAGCTGCTCATACAGTCACCCGATGACTTACGTAATGGTCAGGCCCTGGGCGACCTCGAGCAAATGGCACAACGCATTTCGCAACTGCCCGGGGTGACTGCGATCCGCGGAATCACCCGACCCACCGGCGCCAAGCTCCAGGACGCCACCTTGGCCGGGCAGACCGGGAAGATCGCTGAGGGCATCGATTCCTCTCTGGGACAAGTCAAACAGAACCGCGGGCAACTCACTGAGCTGACGCAGGGCGCCGACCAGCTTGCCGCGGGGCTGCGCCAATTGCGCGATGCACTCGGTGCGGCAATGCCGGTGCTCACGGAATTGTCGTGGGTCACCGACCAATACCAGGTTCTGGTCAGTAAGCTCGGCGACGCCAAGCCGACGGTCGACCGACTGACCTCGCTGGGACCGGCATTCGACTCCGGCATCGAGGCGGTACGCCGGGCAGCCGGGGCCGTGGCTCCAGTCAACGATGCGCTCCGCGCGACCGAACTATGCACCTACGACCCGCAATGCGCACGGGTGCAGGAAAACCTTCAAGCACTGATTAGTTTGCAAGAGAATGGCTTTCTCGACGGGTTGGTGTCGTTCCGTGACACCCTGGTATCTGCCACCGGCGCTACTAAACTCTCCGATCTGTCGTCGGCGTTGTCGACTTCCATGAACCGTGCGGGAAAAGGCCTGAACCTGCACACCAACGGCGGCCTCCTCGCCCAGGTGAAGCAGATGGTCGCCGGAATCAACGCTCTCAGCGATGGCGCAAGCCGACTGGCTGGCGGCGTTCACGCGTTAGTCGACAAGAACCTGGAGATGGCTGAGGGCATGGGACAGATCGCGGCCACTCTCAAGATGATGAACACCGAGGCAAGTACCCCTACACTTTCCGGTTTTTATCTGCCGCAGAACACATTCGATAACACCGACTTCAAAACGATGGCCAAATTCTTCGTCGCAAAGGACGGAAAGTCGGTCCGCTACATCATCGAGACACGTCTTGACCCCTACAGCGCGGACGGAATGAATCTGGCGAGACAAGTTAAAGCCGTCGCCCAACAATCGCTGCCGAACACAAGTATCGCCGACGCCGACGTAGGCGTCACTGGATTCGCGTCAATCTACGACGACCTGAAAACCACTTTCACAGCTGACTTTACGAGGGTGATCGTGGTGACTGTCGCCATCGTCGGCCTGATACTCGTCGTGCTGCTGCGCAGTCTGCTGGCCCCGCTGTACCTGATGGCCACCGTCACTCTCACGTATCTTTCTTCGCTCGGTCTGGCAGTGTTGGTATTCCAAATCCTGCTAGGCAAAGACATCTTTTGGGCAGTGCCGGCGATGGCCTTCATCATCCTGGTGGCGGTCGGCGCCGATTACAACATGCTGCTCATCTCGCGGCTCCGCGAAGAGTCCGCCACCAATATCCGGGTCGGTGTCATCAGGACGGTCAAGCACACCGGATCCGTCATCACGTCCGCCGGCCTCATCTTTGCTGCCAGCATGTTCGGGCTCATGTCGAGCAGCCTGCTGACGATCACGCAAATCGGATTCGTCATCGGCTGCGGGCTGCTACTCGACACCTTCGTGGTGCGCACTCTAACCGTTCCGGCCATCGCTGTCCTACTCGGCAAAGCCAACTGGTGGCCCGCGAAGCAATAATTACGACTGCTCGATCCGCCGCAAGTAAGGGGCAATAGCAATCCGCGCAGCCCGTTCCAGCGTCTCATTGGTCGGCGCAGGCGCACCGAGCAAGACATGCGCCAGCACGGGCCCGGATGCCATGCCCAGAAGCAGAAGCGGATCAACCGAACCGTCCAGTTCGCCCCGGTCGATCGCCCGCTCGATCACGACCGTCGGCCAGATCATTCGGCCAGCAACGTACTCACTCACGCTGGGGTCCAAGGCGGCAAGGTCACTCCTAAGGTGCAGCAGTATCGTACCCACCACTGATCCAAAAACACTGTCCCGCATGAAAATTCCCAGTTCAACCAAATCCATGACAATATCGCCGGTATCCGGTAGTTCGGGATACTGAATCTGGTCCATTGCTTCGATGATCAAGACCGCCTGCGACGGCCACCACCGATAAACTGTGGATTTCCCCACCTTTGCGCGATGTGCCACCGCCTCGATGGTCAACGCCTTGATTCCGACTTCTTCGATCAGCGCCAACGTCGCCTGCAGAATCGCGACCCGTGACGCCTCACTCCGAGGACGTCCCTGCCGAGCCGAATCGCCCTCATGCGAATCCCGCTGCGATGCCACGCTTCCCTGCCGATCGGTAACCATATCGACCACCAGATTAGGCCACACGGGTAGAACCAACCTGACGATGCGAGAACCGACCGTTGCGCATGAGTAGCGGCTCCGACGTCAACCACGGACTACGGACTTCCAAGGGTTCGGATCGCCGTACGGGCCGCCAGGCTGATCTTGATAAGACACGCGGCCCAAACAGTCAGCAGGAGAAAACATGACCTTGGACAACGCCACACATCTCGGGAGCCTAGGAGTGGATGAGCTGGTTCCCTCACGCTACGCAGTAGACGTCGGCGATATCGAAGTGCTGGTGATCAGCGATGGGGTGCTGCCGATTACCGCCTCGACGCTGGCCACCAACGTCGAGCCGGCCGAACTGGCGGGCTGGCTCGATGGCATGTTCCTACCCCCAGAGGTGGTGGACTGGCCACTCAACGTTGTGGTGGTGCGCAGCGGCGAACAGACCATTCTCGTAGACGCCGGGCTGGGGCTGGAGTTCCCGGACTTCCCGAGGGCCGGGCAGACGGTCGCGCGATTAGAGGCCGCGGGCGTCGATCTCGCATCGGTGACCGACGTGGTGCTCACCCACATGCATATGGACCACGTCGGCGGGCTACTCACCGAGGGGCTGAAGGAACGGCTGCGTCCGAATCTGCGGGTCCACGCGGCGACCGCGGAAGCCGAGTTCTGGGTGGCACCCGATTTTTCCCACGTCACCATGCCGGAGCCGATTCCGGACGTGCTGCGCAGGGTCGCCACGCAGTTCTTGGACCAGTATCGCGGCCAGCTGCAGACGTTTGAGACGGAGTATGAGGTGGCCCCGGGAGTCCTCATCTCTCGCACCGGCGGCCACACCCCTGGACACAGCGTGGTCCGACTTGAGTCGCGCGGGGCGAAGCTGACGTTCGCCGGCGATGCCGTGTTTGCACCCGGGTTCGATAACCCCGAGTGGCACAACGGCTTCGAGCACGATCCCGAGGAGGCGGCCCGCGTGCGAGTGCACCTCCTGCGCGAGCTGGCATCGACCGGCGAGGCGATGGTGGCCACCCACTTGCCATTCCCGTCCGTCTGCCACGTGGCCACCGCGGGTGACGCCTTTCGCTGCATACCAGCCACCTGGGATTACTGACCTGCCGTTCTTGCATAACTCTCGAAGATTGGCACGATGGAAGGGTGATCGAAACACTCACTGATATGCCCGAAGGAGTGGTGGGATTCCGCGTGTCCGGCAGGTTGGCCGGCGATGAACTGCGCGAGTTCACCCCGACTATCGAACAATCGCTGACATCCGACGAACTACGGGTCGTGGAAGTCATCGCGAGTGACTATGAGGGCTTTGGCCCGGGCGGGCTGGCCGAAGACCTGGAGCTGGGCTTCGGGATGCTGTTCCAGCGTCATTCGGCCTTCAAGAAAATCGCGGTGGTAACCGACAAGGAATGGGTAGCGCATACCTTGCACGTGCTCGGGTGGATGGTTCCCGGTGAGATCGCATTGTTCGGCCTCGACAAGCTGGATCGCGCGAAGACATGGGCCGCGCGCTGAAGCTCTAAACAGAAATCGGGTAGCGCACTACTCGCGCCCGTGGCCTCGGCGAGCTCATACCGTCGCATCACCAACGTTCGGCCGAACAAGAGAACCGATCTATCGCAATGGCCCTGCGCTGGTTGGATATTCATCCAGCGACGAAAGGCGCGTGCACCATGGTCCTCATTCCGAACTTCGAAAGTCAGTCACACTTCTTTACTCCAGTAGCGTTGGCGGTCAACGAGCAACAGCCGGTGTCAATTGCCGATCAGCGCTTCGTCTTCCAGACGAACGGCGTTGCCATCGTCAATATGCCCGGACAGAGCAGCGTGGACTGGTCGCGGAATCAAGCGTTGATCTCACCGAACATGAGTGATGCATTCAAGGCGATCACCACACGACACAACATCCCGATTCCAGCGGGAACCTTCCCCTGGTTCCAGGTGGACAGCGCCATTCCCTTCGCCACCCTGAGTTCGATCTTCGATCGGCATCAGGCGATAGACGCTGGATTCGCTGTTGACCGTTGGCGTTTCCGGACACGAACCGGCACCGCAGCGCAACCCGGGCAGACGATCCACAGTCTGTTCGACGGCCTGCTCGTAGATTTGGCCGTCCGTGACAGCGACGCGGTGATCCACCGAATCAGTTACAACATCACGATGCAGGGCAGGATCCGGTTCGTCACCGGCCTTACGTGATCAGTCCCCGTCGATCCGGGTGTCCCCAGACCCCGCCAGGAATGCCTTTTCGAGTAGCACAAACAGTTCACATCGCTGCGTTGCACTCAAGGCGGACAGCACACGGCCCTCCGCGTCTCTGAGCACCTCGATCATCTCGGCGTTCCGGCGCTTTCCGAGCGCAGTCATCACCACATCGTGGCGGCGGCGGTCCTCCGGGGACCGCTGACGCTCAACGAGGCCAATGGCTTCCAGATCGTTCAGAAGCCCAACCATGGTGGTCTTGTCCACTCGCAGGGCTTCGGCGAGATCCGCCTGAGACTGCTTGCCGACCACATCCAAGACGTTGAGCACGCCCATATGAAGCAGCCGCAGTGCGTGTTTACCCAGTTCGGCATCCACTTCGACATGCATTCGTCGCACGAGGATCTCGAACAGGGGTCCGAACAACCCCTGTGGCCTGGGGTAATCCTCCGGCGGAAACTCGTTCATAGGCCCAACAGTACATCGATGCAGATGATCTGCTTTAATCAAATCGTTAGTTCTACACAAACGATTTGATTGGAGGACTTCATTGTGGGCAGATCCACGCGATCCGGCGTGATCGCCGGATTGACCGCGATGACGATCGGGTGGGCCCTCGCGACATCGGCGACCAGCTGGGCCGCCCCCATCGAGATGGCTCCGCAATCGAGCCAACGCACGACCATCGATGGCTGGCACCTGTCAGTTGCCCTCTCGGGCGAGGTCATCAACGCGGTACCGAACTTGGCCGGTGCACAGAACTCTCGCGAGGCGTTCATGACACTGTCCGCGCAGGCGAATATCGGGGGCAGTGGGAGCAATCCCGTCACCGCGGCCAACTTTGTCGCGGGCTACCAGGTCGGCTGCCAGATCGACGTATCGCAGGGTCTTCAGATTGGCGGCACCGGCCAGTTGGCGGGATCGGTCGGGGCGACCATCAGCGGCCAGCCGGGAGTGCAGGCGGGCGGCACGGGAGCGATCGGCGGCTTCGTGCAGACCGACCTGCAGCCTGGCGTTATCACCACCGTCGCGATGGGCACCATGCCGGTGACGGCAGGCCTAGGTCGACTGGACATGCAAGATGTCCACTTGAAGGTGGACGCCTGCGGCGGCCCAGTGACAGTGCGCTCCTACGCGACGTTCGCGGTCGCCAGTGCGGTTCAACAAACACAATTGTCCGTGTACGGCGACCCTTACGTCCTGAACTAGGAGCGATAGATGTTTTTGTTCAACATAATTCGACGGCATGGCAGTTCCGCACTGCTCCTGGCCGCCACCCTGACGCTGTCCGCCGGTACCGGCATTGCACACGCAGACCCAGGCCCGGTAACACCTCCACCCCCACCGGTGATCGGTCCGTTGCAGTACGGGCCACCGGGATACCCTGCGGCAGTAGGGGTTCCACTACTGCCCCCAGGACGCGCTGGTGTGTCTGCATCGGCCGACGCCCTGAGCCCCGCAGCATCAGCTCCGGCTCCGGCCAACTCCTCGCGCGGGATCTCTGGAGTACACACGACGGCAGATGCTCTGAGCCCCAACCCCTAGCCAGCGGCAGGCGCCGATGCAGGTCTTCAACGAGTCGGCCGTAGCACGACAATTCCCGGGACCGTGCCCAGATACTCCCCCAGTGGCGTGTCGACGACTTGGTTGTTCGCCCTCAACGACGAGGCGTTGCGCAGCACCGGCCCCGTCGGCGTGTGCAGGAAGATTCCCACATGCGTGACGTCGAGCCCGCCGGCCACAGCGTAGGCACCGAGGTAGTCACCGTCACGAAGATTTGCGATGACACCATCGGAGACACGGGTACCCGGTAAATAGACGACCGTGCGTGACCGAGGCGGGAGCCCGGGAAGATAGGTGCCGCCGGACTCCTTCAGGTTGAGCATCTTGGCGGTCTGCTCCGTGGGTGCGCCCAGGCTCGCTGTCACATCGGTGGCGTTAACTGGCGCATCGGCGGCCCAATCGGTGAAGAAATGGCGGCGCTGCGTAAAGCTGATATCGCCCCCGCGATAACGGATCTGGGTCAGTTGGGCGATGAAATCGGCACTGTTACTAGACCGCTTCAGCGCTTCGACATAGTCGGCATACGTGAAGCAGTCCACGTGCGTGAGTTCTACGACCAACTGCTCGGGCACGGAGGCGGATCCGATCAGGGTCTCGGCACCGTAGGGCACATGCAGAAAAAGCGCCGATACCGCGGCGCTCAGCTGCGTGGGACTCCCGGCCGCGACGCGGTTGCGCTCGGTGAGCAGCTCTTGGAGGCGACGTTCGTTCGCCGGGCTGATATGCGCGGCGTCGGCCACAGCAATAGGAGTCGCGCACAGTGCACATATCAGTGCGAGCAACGCAAATAGGCAGAAGTGAAGCGGATCTAATGCTCGGCGCATCGTCGTCGTCATGACCTGACGCCTTTCATCCTGCGAGCCCGGACAGCCATCATCACACAACGAACGGATCTCCTTCACCGTCGTGCTTCTGTGAGTACGGAGGTTCGGCCGACGGCGGCAGCGGCGACATGCCGCCATTGCCCGAACAGCTTGAAGGCGTCTGTAGCGAACTACTTGCCGATCCGCTGTTAGAGTTCTGGCTGCCCCCGCGCTCACCTCACCCCCCCGATGGTTCGAGCGCGGGGGCACCTTTGTCATTTCTCAGCACTTCCGCTGCCTTCGCACCGGACCGGCATACCGGGACACGGTTAGGTGTTTGCGGCCAGGTAACCGAGAAGTTCCCTGACGATGAATCATTACCCGAGACGCCGTGGAGTGACGGGTCCCGCTGGGCGAAGTCTGTGCAGATCGCTGCCAATTTATTGATAGTTTTCTATGCATCCAGCGCAGGCGATCCAAAATTACCGACTGACTACGAGTTTCGCATGTCAAGATCCGGGCGTACATTACTTTGCTATGTCCGATAACAAGACTTCCCGCATCAGTAAGGGCAAGCTTCTTTCCGTGCGAGAATGCCACCGGATATGGCCCGCAGGTCGACAAGAAAGCCTTGATCAAGGTTTCCTGGAGGCTCGACCAACGAGGTTGCCCTCGGCGCTGAAGGCGCTGGCTGCCCTAGCCGCGGTCGCGATCCCACTCTCGGGTGTGCAGCCGTCGGCGGCCATAGAGCCGGTGGTCTCGGCCGCTGAGCAGTTTGGGCGTGCAGCCACCGCGGCATTCTCGACCTCCGAACTCGGCCGAGAGGTCGCGGGAGATGCGGTATTGCCTCCCATGCAGCGTGCAGCGGGGATCCCGGCCGACACCGCAGCGGGCTGGAATCTTCCGACAACTGATGGCCGCACAGTGCAGCTGGTGCCGCCCGGGGGACTCGGGTCCGGTGAGATCACCCCGGTGGGGCAAGTCGTATATCCGGATGCCGGTGCGGGATATGACCTAATGGCCGAGAACACCGCAATCGGCAAACGGATGGTCACCCGTATTTCGGGGCCGGAGAAGACCCGCACGGTCACGATGTTTTTGCGTACCCCCGCCGGTACCGTGATGCTCGCCCACACCAACGGCTTCCTGTCCGTCAACAACGCCACCCCGACGGCCGAGACACTGGCGATGTTCGCGCCCTCAGAGGTCCGCGATTCCAAGGGCGCGTTAGTGCCCTCGGCGTACATCACCCAACAGTTGCAGCCCAATCTCTATCTGCTGTCGCAAGTGATTTCGCCCGATGCTTCCACGGTGTGGCCGGTGTATGCCGACCCGTTCGGTATCGACATCCCAAACCCGATCACCGCCGCCAAGAACGCCGCCGCGTCTGTGGCCAATGCCGGTGAGCAGTTGGTGAACAAGGCTGTCGAGGTCGCCGCCCCGGCCGTGAAGGCCTTCGCTGCCGCTAATGCGCAGTTGGCCTCTCAAGCCTGGTCGGGGATTAAGACGGGCGCCAACTATGTCAAGGAGAATCCGCTAGAGTTCGCCCAAATCGTCGGCGGCACAGCACTTGTGGCCTCGGGGGTCGGCTCTGGCTTCGGAGCCGGACTGATCACCAGCGGCGTGTCCGGTTTGGTCAACAAAGCCGCCGAAGCCAACCCCGATAACCAATGGCTGCAAGCTGCAGGCGTGGTTACCGAGGCCACCACCTATATCGGCCCCGGCGGCATCACCAAAAAGGGCATCCAAGAAGCCGCTTCCCTCGCCAAAACAGGTGTCGAAAAACTCGCCCCGAAACTGACAACGAAAGCCGACGACGCCGCCAAAGCCGTCGTACCCACCCCTCCGACCAAACTCGCCGACGACATCCCCACCTCAGTAGGTAAGACACCCGAAGTTCCCAAGGCCCCCAACGCGCCCCCTGCCAGCGCGCCAAAGCCATCAGATATGCCGAAGACCAGGCCAGGCTCCCCGGCGGCCAAGCAGGAAGCAGTTCCACCCCAGGAACCGAACTGCAGCTGCCTAACTTCGGATGCACGAGGCGGCGTCTACCGGCTAGAGAATCCGACAACGAAACAGCCAATCAGAACCGGCATGACCAATGATCTTGCTCGCCGCGAAGCTGAGCATGCACGATCCTCCCGACAAGGCAAGCTACCCGAGCATGACTTTGTTGTTGAGCACAAATCTGACGACCGTGCCGAACTGCGCGGCCTCGAGCAAGAAGTCAAAGAGAAATACTCCGCCACCGCGGACCGCGCAAATGGCGGATTCAACAAGGTCAACGGTATCAATCCCAAAAGTTCAAACAAGAGCCAGTACGAAAGCGCGGCAAAGCAGCACCACCAGACGGCGCAACAAGCACGTTCCCAGCAGACCGAACATGCAAGCGAGGTGACCGATAAGCAACGTTCGCGAGCTGTTGAGGGGGCCCGAGCACAGAACAGCACTGCCGCACACAGTGGCAGCAGTGGAAGTAGCTCTACCTCTTCGACGCATCATGACGGCAGTGGCGGTTCACACTCCAAGAGCAGCGGCAGCAAGAGCAACGGCAAGGGCAAGGGCAACCGCGCCAAACGCTCTCGCACAGGCCGTCACTAGCATGGCTGTTGAAAACGAAAAGGTGTTCGGCCTGGCGAACAGGCGAGCATCTATGGAAAGGCGGGCACTCTTGTGACTGAACAAGCGGTGATCATCGAATGGGACATCGAACCGCCTCTGGAATTCATCTTTGAAGCAGAAGATCAATTGACAGAAGCCATATCCCCTCGCGACCTGGGCGAAGTAGACGGTAACGAAATCGGCAACGGCACCGCCACCATCTACCTGTATGGACCTAGCTGCGACGAAATCTGGAAAGCGATCGAACCCATCGCCCGTCGATTCTCACCCAGTCCCGCACGAGCACTCATACGCGCCGGTGGCCCGGATGTTGAGCCCCGCCAGATTGCGTTGGCGCAGTAGACAACCGCGCCAAACGCTCCAAGACGGAACGCCACGAGACCATGGCGAGCGCCCAATCAGTGGACCCAGCGAAGTGAACATCCTGATCCGCTACGACCTGAGCTGACACCAGACCGAGAGTGAGACCCTGCCCCCTGAGAGCGTTGTCAGACCCTCGGCGTACAACTAGCCAATGGACGCCAGCAGGGCCACTCGCGAGGTCATCGAAGAGATGTCAAACTTTTTCCAGCTGACCCCCCGCAACGTCACGATCGGTACCGGCGGCGAGACCGAAACCCAGGTCTACACGCAGGAAGAAATCGCCAGCCACATCGCCTCGACTCTCATCGACAAACTCAGCGCCAAAGGATGCCTAGTGGTCGAGCTGCCACGGGTCGAGGGTGGACGAATACGGCAGCCGGACAGTCCGACTGCCGATCACCGGGCAAGCATGGGCGTGCGGCGAAGTGCGCGTCGATGAACGGCACGACCGGCTCAACATCGTGGACATCCCAGCACGGCTGCCCGTTGACGACGGCCCCACGGTCGCCGCCGCTCTACTGGCCGCCCACGCCGCCGCCCGCCCATACCAAAAAATCCCAGGTCGTTGACCTGGGATTATTGTGGAGCTAAGGGGACTCGAACCCCTGACCCCCACACTGCCAGTGTGGTGCGCTACCAGCTGCGCCATAGCCCCATATTTAGTTGCGTGCTCGGACGAAGTTACACCACGGCGACGGGCTCTCAAAATCTCAGCGCTCCGGCCCACCGACATCCTCTGCTACTTCCTGCATACTCCTAACCTGCGGTGACGCAAGTCTCCCCAGCGTCTCGGGCGCAAAGATCCACGCCACCGCCGCGATCAGGGGCATCGCACCACCCACCACGAACGCCCATCCGTACGACGTCTGCTCGGCGATCACCCCGGCGACCACGGGCCCGATCACCAGCCCGATATCGGACGTCATCTGGAAGGTGGCCAGGGCCGTCCCCGCCCTGCCCCTGCTGCCCACCACGTCGGCCACCGCGGCCTGCTGCGGGGAGGCATACAGCCCCGCACCGATCCCCCCGACGAGCGAGAGCACGATGAGCAGAGGCAGCGATGACACGAAGCCCATCGCCACCACGGTGGACCCGCACACCACCAGGCCGGCGACCACGAGCGGCTTGCGCCCGATGTCATCGGACCACGCCCCCGCGAGGAAGGCCGTGGACACATCCCCCGCTGCGAATGCGGCGAACACCAGCCCTGCCGCGGCCGGTCGCTGATGCAGCACCTCGATCACAAATAGCGGCAACAGCGCGCCGCGGATCCCGAAGATCGCCCATCCTGCACTGAAATTCGACATCAGGGCGGCCAGGAATGTCCGATGGCGCAGTGCGGATGTCAACGTCACCGGGGTGCCGTGATGTTCGTCGGCGACTTCTAACAGGGTGGAGCGCCGCAGCCCGAAGAACACCAGCACGACGACAACGACCAGCGCTGCGGCGTAGATGATGAAGGGCGCCGAAAGGCTCAGCCCCACAACGGCACTACCCAAGGCCGGCCCCGCCACCATGCCGAGCAGAAAGCTCGACCCGTACAGGCCTTGCGCACGTCCGCGAATCTCCTCGGGTGCTATGCGCACCAGCAGCGCGGCAGCCGACACGGTGAACATGGTGGAGCCGACACCACCGAGCGACCGGAACACCAGCAGCTGCCAATAGCTATGGACGAAGGCGCAGATGCCGGTGGATACCGCGACGATCAGCAGCCCGGTCATGTAGACCCAGCGCTCCCCCAGGCGCTGCACCAGTGCGCCGGCGGCCGGTGCGAACAGCAACCGGAACGCGGCGAACGAGCTCACCACTGCGGTCGCCGCGGTGACACTCACCCCGAAGCTGCGGGCGTATTGCGGCAACGCGGGCGCCACCACGCCGAACCCGAGCGCGATCACCAGGCTCGCGACAACAAGAACCCATATCTCCCACGGCAGGCGCGGTCTGACGTCTGTGTCGTAATCGGGACAGCCACTCAACCGATCACCGATGAGACCACCTCGCGGGCAGCGTCCTGCACCTGCCGCAAGTGTTCTGCACCCTTGAACGATTCCGCATAGATCTTGTATACATCCTCGGTGCCCGACGGCCGGGCCGCGAACCAGGCGTTTTCGGTGACAACCTTGAGTCCGCCGATCGGCGCCCCGTTGCCAGGCGCGTTCGTCAGCTTGGCGACGATGGGCTCACCGGCCAGCTCGGTGGCGCTCACCTGCTCGGGCGAGAGCTTGCTCAGCACCGACTTCTGCGCACGGCTCGCGGGCGCATCGACACGGGCATACGTTGGGGCGCCGTACTTCTCGGTCAGCTCTGTATATCGTTGCGACGGTGTGGCTCCCGTAACCGCCAGGATCTCCGAAGCAAGTAATGCGGCGATGATGCCGTCCTTGTCGGTGGTCCACACCGACCCGTCACGACGCAAGAAAGAAGCCCCGGCACTCTCCTCACCGCCGAAACCGATTGTCCCGCCGATTAACCCGTCCACAAACCACTTGAATCCTACCGGCACCTCTAGCAACGTCCGGCCCAGCCCCGCCACCACCCGATCGATGATCGACGAGCTGACCAGCGTCTTGCCCACCGCAGTCTCGGCGGCCCAGCCTTCTCGGTGACTGAACAGGTAATCGATGGCCACCGCCAGGTAGTGGTTGGGATTCATCAATCCCGCATCGGGAGTCACGATGCCGTGCCGATCCGAATCGGCGTCGTTCCCCGTCGCAATCTGGTACTTGTCCCGCGATGCCACCAGCGAGGCCATCGCGTCCGGGGAGGAGCAGTCCATCCGGATCTTGCCGTCGTGGTCCAGCGTCATGAACCTCCAGGTGGCATCCACCAGCGGGTTCACCACCGTCAACTCCAGCGACCACCGGTCGGCGATCGCGGCCCAGTAGTCGACGCTGGCCCCGCCAAGTGGGTCGGCGCCAATCCGGATTCCGGCATCCTTGATAACCCCGAGGTCGACCACATTGATCAGATCGTCCACATACGTCTGCTGAAAGTCATACCGCTGCGCGGATTTCAGTGCCTGCGCCAACGAAACCCGCTTCACCGAGCGCCATCCCGAGCGCAGAATCTCGTTGGCGCGGGCGGCTATCGTCCCGGTGGCATCGGTGTCGGCAGGCCCGCCGTGCGGCGGGTTGTACTTGAATCCGCCGTCCCGGGGCGGGTTGTGCGATGGGGTGACGACGATCCCGTCGGCCAGTCCCGTCGTCTTGCCGTGGTTATGCCGCAAGATGGCATGACTCACCGCCGGGGTCGGCGTGTACCGATCCCGCGAATCCACAGCCACCACAACGCCGCTGGCGTCCAACACCTCCAAGGCGCTCGTCCATGCCGGCTCGGAGAGCGCATGGGTGTCGCGGCCGATGAATAACGGCCCGGTGATGCCCTGCGACGTCCGGTATTCGACGATCGCCGCGGTGGTGGCGACGATATGCGCCTCGTTGAAGGCGCCGTCTAGGCTGGCCCCGCGATGCCCCGACGTCCCGAAGGCGACCTGCTGCGCGACGTTCTCCGGATCGGGCTCTATCGCGTAATACGCGGTCACCACCTGGGCGATGTCGATCAGGTCTTCCGGCTGGGCCGGCTGTCCGGCGCGCGCATTGCTCACACGCCCGATTCTGCCCGGATCAGGTGAACCGTGTCTTACCGACCGCCCGCTATTGGAGGGGCTGAATGCCGACAGCTGTCCCGTATGCGCACACCTCGACGCCCGTATTGGCGTACTCGGTGGTCTCGAATCGGAACGCGACCACGGCGTTGGCGCCGCGCGACTCCGCCTCGGCGGCCAGCCGCGACAGCGCCTCACGACGGCTCTCGTGCAGCAACTGGGTGATGCCCTTGAGCTCACCACCGGCGATGGATTTGAAGGAGGCGGCGAGGTTGGAGCCGATGTGCCGCGACCGCACGGTCAGACCGAAGACCTCGCCAAAGACCGCGGCGATCTTGTATCCGGGGATGTCGTTGCTCGTCACGATGATCATGAGCCCAACGTACCGCCGCCCGCCCACTAGGCGATGGCGGCGACGTCCTGCCAGAGCGGGCGCCGATCACCGTCGGGATCGCTCTCCACACGCGACGGACTGTCGATGATCAACACCTGGCGGTCCGGCAGGGTGTATGTCGGCCAGCCTTCACCGGGCGCCCCGGTGCGTGCGAAGGTGAGCCAATGCCTTTGCATCTCGTCACTGACGACGCGTGCCTGAGCGCGGTCACTGCGCCCCGCCAGGAACGGTGCGGCCACGGTTCGATAGGTGCCGAAGACGGCGAGTAGCTCGATGGCATGGGTGGGTCCCAGTCCGTAGCGACGTAACGCCCGCGTGGCGTAGTCGTACCGGTAGAAGTAGACCGGCGCATGCCGGCCGTGCGCCTCGGCCACGCGCCAGGCCGCCGATCCGAAGGCCAGGTCGCCGGCGAGCTGTAGGAGCACCTTCTCCGACGGGTAACCGTCGTAGCCATTGATGATCCGCTGCACATACTCTGGACCACCCTTGGACAGGGAATGCTCCAGTGCCTCCGGCGTGATCGGCAGAATTTTGAGCATCTTGGTGAAGAGGGTGGCCTCCTCGGCGTTATACCCGATGATAAGCGGAACACGATGTGCCTCACCGCGTTCCAGCGCCTCGTTCGGATCCAGAGGGAGCACATCACCGTCGATGCTCGGCCCGAACCGCAGCGATAGCCCCGGCACATGTTTGGCTGTCCCCATCAACCGGAAGAAGGCTTTGACCAGCTGACGCGGCTTGGCGGTCAACACCGTTTCGGCGGCGTTGGAGTCCGTCGCGCCCAGGTAGTTCACGAACTGGCGTGCATTGACGGCGGCGTCCTCGGGACGGATTACGAGACCGGAGGCAGTGCTCTGGCAGATGGCACGGTGGAAAAGTCCCGCCGCCGAGGGCACCGCGAGCAGGGTGTTCACCGCATGCGACCCGGCGCTCTCCCCGAAGATCGTCACATTGTTCGGGTCGCCCCCGAACGCCCCGATGTTGTCGTGCACCCACCGCAACGCCAGCACCAGGTCACGCAGATACAGATTGCTGTCAATCCTGTGCTTCTCGTCGGACAGCGACGAAAGATCCAGCGCGCCAAGAGCACCCAGCCGGTAGTTGACCGAGACGTAGACACATCCCTGCCGCGCCAGGCTCGCACCGTCGTAGAGCGGCGTGGCCGAGCTGCCCAGGAAGTACCCGCCGCCGTGGATGAAGAACATGACCGGCAGCGGCCCGGTGATCGGGCCCTCGGGGGCTACCACGTTAAGCGTCAGGCAGTCCTCGCTGAGCTTCTGGGGCTTGCCGGGCAGGATGATGGCGTAGCGATGCTGCTGGATGGAGGCGGCGCCCCAGGTGCGGCACTTACGTACCCCGGTCCACGGCTGGACCGGACGCGGCGCACGCAAGCGCAGGGGACCCACCGGCGGCTCTGCATAGGGAATTCCACGGAAGCGGTGCACACCGCCCCGAGTGAACCCTTCGACGGTGCCGTTGACGGTGTTGATGCGGATGGGCTTCTTTGCCATCGGCACATCTTAGGACCGGAGCAAGGACACCAACCGGTTGGCCCACAATGCCCCGATTCAGAGAGTGAGACTGAAACCTTCCCATGCCGTGCGCCTGGTGGCCTCCGGGTCCAGCTCCACCCGGGTGGCGTGGTCGAACACCATCACGGCGCGATCCGGGGGTTCATAGGCGGGCCAGCCATCTGCAGGAATTCCACTGCGCGCAAACGCAAGCCAGCGGCGCTGTACATCATTACTGACCCGCACGGCATCCCGGCGGCCGATAGCCCCGGCCATCACGGTACCCATCGCGCCGCGATAACTATCGAACACGGCGAGCAGTTCTGTGGCATGTGTGGCGCCCATCCCGGCCATCCGCAGCGCCCCAGGTGCGTAGTCGTACCGGTAGAAGTACACCGGCGCGTACCGATGGTGGGCCTCGGCCATTTGCCACGCCGCCGTGGAAAAGTTCATATCGCCGGCGAGCTTGACGCGCGCGGAGCCTGCCGGGTACCCCGGATATGCCGCCACGATGCGGTCACGATGGACGGGCCCGCCGCGCATCAGCATTCCCTCCAGCGCAGTCTCGGACAGCGGCATCATCTTGAGGACCCGGGTAAATAGTTTGGCCTCATCGGCGTTGTGGCCAACTATCAACGGAACACGATGTGCCTCACCGTGTTCCATCGCCTCAATGGGATGGCGGGGCAGGTAGTGGCCGTCGATGCACGGACCGATCGCGAACGATCCGCCCGGCATGTTCGCCACGATGTCGGCGATGAGGGTGTTGAGCGCCGCCCCGAGTTCGGCAGGCGTGGTCTGCAACACGGTCAGCGCGGCCGTTTCCGGTGTGGCACCAAGGATTTGTGCAAACTTCTGTGCGTATAGCGCGGCCGAGTCGGCGGGCACTGCCATACCGCTGGCGGTGCTCTGGCAGATCGCGCGGTGAAACAGGCCCCCGGCGGCGGGAGTGGCCATCAGCGTCTCCACGCAGTGCGCGCCCGCGCTTTCCCCGAAGATCGTCACATTGTTCGGGTCGCCGCCGAATGTGCTGATGTTGTCGCGCACCCACTGCAGCGCCAGCACGACATCGCGCAGAAACAGGTTGCCATCGATGGTGTGACCGGCGTTGGACAACGATGACAGATCAAGGGCGCCCAGTGCGCCCACCCGGTAGTTCACCGACACATAGACACACCCACGCCGGGCCAGCGAGCCGCCGTCGTACAGCGGGGTGGCCGAGCTGCCCAGCAGATAACCGCCGCCGTAGATGAAGAACATGACCGGCAGCGGCTCGTTGGACGGGCGGTCGGGAGTGACGACGTTGACCGTCAGGCAGTCCTCGCTGGCCCGCTGGACGCGTCCGGGCCCCAACACCCGGTAGCGACGCTGCTGCGGGGCCGCCGCGCCGAATTCGGTGCAGTCGCGCACGCCGTCCCACGGCAGCGCCGGTTGCGGTGCCCGCAGCCGCAGCAGTCCGATCGGGGGCCGGGCGTAGGGAATGGACCGGAAGCGCCGCACGCCTCCCCGCACGAAGCCTTCGACGGTTCCGTTGGGAGTATGCACGCGGACAGTGGGCATCTTCGACCCTGAAGCCATGGTAGTCAAGATAGCTGTCCGCGACCTCAATCGCGCCGTTGATGGGGGAAGTCCAGGTAATTCGTCAGCAGCAACACCGACGGCAACAGATAACTGATCGCCGCCTTCAGAAATCGGCGAACGCGACCCGGCGGATTTCGGCCCGGTCACGGGAACATACCTATCGATGCACCAGTAGCCACATCAGCCCCACAGGCCACTATCGTCACGGGAGTTAATTGCTGACGTCGCGATGACGTCCTGCCCCCGGGAAGGTCTGAGATGTCGAGGCGTCGCCGAATCTCCGTGGTTTTGATGACCTCGGCCGTTATCGGATCAAGCGTCGCGGTCGATGTCTCCCCGTTGGCCTACGCCGATCCGTGCACCGGCCCCGCCGCGGGTCTGCAGCCACCGACGCCCGTCCCCGATGACGGCATGCCCGGTCAGGCTCCACCGATCGGGCGCCGGCCCACTGGCGCCAACGACAAGGCACCCCTGCCGGAGCTGGGCAAGCTGCCCCTGGCCATCCTCAAGCAGGTCCTGCCGCAACAGAGCGCCAAGAAGAAGCCCGGATGGGCGCAGGAGATGGCACGCCCCGCCCTGCCCAACCCGCCCGAGCCCGGCTCACCGAACAATCTGCAGGACCAGCAGGCCGCTGCCGTCGCGCCCGCCCCGGCACCCGCGGTCGGCCCAGCCGCCGAGGCCGCCGTCTCCCCGTCGACCTCCGTTGTCGGCTGGGTGACCGGCGTGGACACCGGCGCGAACACGCTGCAAAAGTTCAGCATCTCCGGGACCGACCTCGGAATCATGTGGGATAACGGCGATTCCGCCGGCCGCCAGGTTCTGATGGCCTTTGGCGATACCTACGGATATTGCGGGATGAAGAGCCAGCAGTGGCGGTACAACACCCTGCTGCGCACGCAGGACAAGTCACTCTCGCGCGGCCTCGCGGTGGCCGAGGGATCGACGTCCAACCCGTACGCCGGTTCTCCGCAGTCACGCCCGGGTTACTCCAAGCAGATCATCCCGCCCATCAAATGGGCCGCCCAGGAACGGGGCATCATTCCCACGGCCGCCATCTCCGTCGGGCGCACTCAGTACATGAACTACATGTCCATCAAGAGCTGGGACAGCGCCGGCGAATGGACTACCAATTACTCGGCCACCGCGGTCTCCAACGACAATGGCCAGAACTGGAAGACGTTCCCGCAGAGCGTCCGTCCCGCCTCGCCCGACGCCATCAGCCAGGTCCCGTTCACCCCGGGAAATGAGAACTTCCAGCAGGCCGCCTACGTCAAGGGCAACGACGGATACATCTACATCTTCGGAACCCCTGCCGGGCGAAGCGGATCCGGCTTCGTGTCACGCGCGTTGCCGGGGAACCTGCCCGACGCCGCCAAGCATGAGTTCTGGAACACCGACCGGGGCTCCTGGGTACCCGGTGACCCCAACGCAGCGACTCCGATCATCTCGGGCCCGGTCGGTGAGATGTCCGCGCAGTACAACACCTACCTCAAGAAATACCTGGTGATGTATGGCGACAAATCGGGCGACGTCCTGCTCTCGACCTCCCCCGCCCCGCAGGGCCCGTGGAGCCCGCCGCAGGTCCTCGTCACCGAGTCACAGATGCCGGGCGGGCCCTACGCGCCGTACTTGCATCCGTGGACGACCGGCAAGGAGCTGTACTTCAATCTGTCACTGTGGTCGGCGTACAACGTGATGTTGATGCGCACGACCCTTCCGTAACGGCCCTACAACCGCTCAATGATGGTCGCGTTGGCCAATCCGCCTGCCTCGCACATCGTTTGCAAGCCGTAGCGTCCACCGGTTTGCTCCAGCACCGATATCAGGGTGGTCATGAGCCGCCCACCGCTGGCCCCCAGCGGGTGCCCGATGGCGGTGGCACCGCCATTGATGTTGACCTTGGACAAGTCGGCACCAGTCGCGGCTTGCCAGGCCAGAACCACCGACGCGAACGCCTCGTTGACCTCGAAGGCGTCCATATCCGCCAACGATAAACCTGCGCGGTCAAGAACTTTCGCGGTCGCAGGGATGACTCCGGTAAGCATGTACAACGGATCGTCCCCCACCACCGCGACCGAATGCACGCGGGCCCGTGGGGTAAGTCCAAGCCGTTTGGCGGTCTCGCCGGAGGTGATAAGCACGGCGGACGCGCCGTCGTTGATCGGCGAAGAGTTTCCCGCGGTGACCTTCCAGTCGATCTGAGGGAAGCGCCTCTCCCACAACTCATTACGGAACGCGGGTTGGAGCCCGGCCAAGATGTCCGCGGTGCTAGACGGCCGCACCGATTCATCGGCAGTCACCTCGCTCAGTTCACCATCGGCAGTGGGAGCCTTGATCGGCACCACGTCGCGAGCGAATCTGCCCTCGGACCGCGCCTGGGCGGCGCGGCGATGACTCTCGGCGGCGAAGGAATCCAGTTGCTCGCGCGACAGGTTCCATTTCGCCGCGATCAGCTCGGCACTGATGCCTTGCGGGACTAGCCCTTCCGGATACCGATCGGCGACCTCAGACCCGAAAAAGTCCTTGCCCAGGCTTTGGCTGCCCATGGGCACCCGGCTCATCGACTCGATACCCGAGGCGATCACCACGTCGTAAGCCCCCGCGATGACCCCTTGCGCCGCAAAGTGGATGGCCTGCTGACTGCTGCCACATTGACGGTCGACGGTCACCGCCGGGACGGTCTCGGGCAACCCGGCGGCCAGTGCCGCCCACCGTGCCGTGTTGGAGCTCTGCTCCCCCACCTGCCCGACTGCGCCGCTGATGACATCGTCGATGAGGGCCGGGTCTATCCCGGTGCGCTCGACGAGCGCTCGGATAGCGTGCGCGTGCAGATCGACCGGGTGCACACCCGAGAGCGACCCGCCCGGCTTCCCCTTGCCCACGGGTGTCCGTACCGCGTCGACAATCACTGCGTCTCTCATGGCAAGCCTCCTGGATTCATCGTTGAACTCCTCTTCTGTCGGTATACGCCCAGTCAGTTTGAATTCACAACTAAGTGTGACTAAGTACATAACGTGCTAAGTTGGATTTCACGACTATGAGAGTATGTTCGATAGCCAATGCCCTCGAGGTGATCGGGGAACGCTGGACCCTGGTGGTCCTGCGCGAGATCATGCTGGGCAACCGACGCTTCGACGAGATCGTCCGCAACACCGGCGCCAGCCGCGACATCCTGGCTACCCGGCTGCGCAAGCTCGTGGACGCGGGTGTCCTGGAAAAGCGACAGTACGAAGCGCGCCCGCCCCGTTACGAATACCTGCTGACCGAATCGGGGCGCGCCCTCCGGCCGGTGCTGTTCGATTTGATGGAGTGGGGTGACACGTTCGTCACTCAGGGACCCCCACCGAGCGTCTGGGAACACCGATGCGGCTCGGTGCTGCATGTGCAGCCGACATGCGAGAGTTGTGGGGAAACAGTGACGTTCGACGATCTCACACCACGACGACTGGGGAGGGTGCGATGAACTCCGAGGTCCTGACTTATGGGCCAGCGGGTGCCACGCGTCCGGGCGAAAGCATCTGGACCGCTGCCTCATTCGGGCTACGACGATTCGAGCGGACCGTCCCCATCGGATACGGGGACGAAGCATGGCGGAAGGCTTCGCAAGCCGTGTTGAACTGGGGTGTCAAGCGGCACAGTGGCTTCCGGGTGGACCCGGAGATGACTGTGAGCGAAGGCACCGAGTTCCGGATCAGCTTCGGATGGGGTCGGCTCAGCGTCCACGAACCGGTGCGGATCGTGGCGGTGGCCGACACCGACGACCGGTGCGGATTCGCGTACGGCACGCTACCGGGACATCCCGTATCAGGCGAGGAGGCTTTCATCGTGCACCGGAGCGGCGACGGCACAGTCTTTTTGACACTGCGCTCACTGACGCAGGCGGCGCCATCCGGCTTCTGGCGGCGAGTTTTCCCGATACTCCTGGTGGCACAGCGGGTCTTCCGCCATCGCTACCTGCGGGCGCTGGTCCCCTAATCGACGGCAGACGCCAGGTCCACCAGTGCCCGCGCCGGTCCCGTCGGCGGAGACCCCGGCATCCATACCGCCCGGAACTGACGGGTGAACACCATCTCGTCGGCGAGGGCGACCTCGCAGAGCGTGCCCGCCGACAGCTCGGGGGCCGCGATGAGTCGGCTGATCACAGCCGGCGCCAAACCCGTTGCCGCCGCGGCCTTGATCGCCGCTGCAGAGCCCAGTTCTGCCGCCGGAGTCGCCGGCTGGCACACCTGGCTCAGTACTTCCCAAACGGTGTCGCGGGTACCAGAGCCCGGCTCGCGCATGAGTAGCGGCGTGGTGGCAAGTTCGCGCAGTGTCACGGGTTTACGCCGCCGAGCCCACTTATGCCCCGGCCCCACCACGACAACCAGCTCGTCGGCGCCCAGCACCTCCCCACCCAATCCGGGCGGTGCATGCGGCCCCTCGATGAATCCCAGAGTCGCACTACCGCCCCGCACCAACTCACAGACCTGTTGCGTGTTGCCGACTTCCAGCGATACCGCGACGTCCGCATGCCGTGATCGAAGGGCCGTCAGCCACAACGGCATCCGATGATCGGCGATGGTGCGCGAGGCGGCGACCACCAGCCGCGGCGCCTGGCCGGAGTGCAGCGCGGCCACACCGGTGACGAACTCTCGCGCCGCCGCGAGCACCGGCGTGGCATAGCCGATGACGGCCAGTCCGGCGTCGGTCAGCCGCGACCCGGTGGGGCCACGCTCGAGCAGCACCAGCCGAAGGCGCCGTTCCAGCGCACGGATGCGCATGCTGGCCGCAGGTTGTGAAATGCCGTGCTGGCGCGCAGCCGCTCCGAGACTGCCCGTCTCAGCGACGGACATCAGCAGGTCCAGCACGTCGAGGTCGGGTGTGCCCGGAGGAAGAGGCATAAGTAGAGTTTATGGGGTTCGGCAATCGCTCAGCGACCTGGGTGTTCGCCCGAGGCCGGTCACGGCGTTGTCCATCAACGAAGTGGCGCCCGGCATGGAGACCAACGGTCCGGCACCGGATCTCGCCGGGGATGTGCGCGCATTGCACGTTCGATTCCGCACGGACGACTGATCAGCTCACTTGACGCACGGGACGCCGTCGGCACCCATCTGACTCAAGTCGGTAGGCGACGGCGCCTGTACGCCCGTTCCCGTCGCGGCAACCGCGGTCAAGACGTCGGTGGAATTGGCGTCCGCTGACGATTCGCCCTTCCTCCCGGAGCTGTGATGTGCGATGTAGCCATCCGCAGGGAATTGCGAGCCCACCGTCAACTGAACAGTTCCGGGTGCCACCGCCCCGGATTCCGTCATGGGCAGGCGCAGTTGATCGGCGAGTGCCTGCGCACCCTCTTGGGCGTCTGAGCCATACACAATCGAGCTCTCGGTCGACATGGCCTCTGCCGTCGTCGCACGACCACGCGTGAATCCCCGGGCCGTAAAGGCATCTTCGATCGCCGCGCCCAGCCCGTCCCGCTCTGTCGCGTTGACGACGTTGAGCACCACGGGTGCCGAGAGCGGAGCCGCGGGAGCAACCGACGCCGCAGCGGGCGGTGCGGGGGCGATATCGGCGGAGAATCGATCATGGACGATCTGCCGGATCGTCGGGAGATCCACGATATTGACGTCCGAGCCGTTCGAATCCTGGCCAAAGTCAGAGATGGGCAGCGTATAGAGCGACATCGGCCTCTTGGTCAACGTCGAGGCGCGCGCGGCAAAGTCGACAATGTTGAGCCCGGAGTCGATCGCGACATTCTCGTGCGCGACGTTGAGAATGTTGCGTATCGCAGCGGGGTTCGACATCGCACCACCCTTACGGACTGCGGTCAACAACGACACCAGGAACGCCTGCTGGCGGCGGGTGCGATCCATATCCGTGAACGATCCGTCGTTTTCGTCACGCCGTTGTCTGACGAAAGCCATCGCCTGGGAAGCATCGATCTGCTGAACACCCTCGTGGAAGTTGGCCCCGGAGAACTCATCGACCGTGTCGTGGTTCAGACATACCGTGATGGGCTGCACTGCCTTGGCGATCTGGAAGAACGCGGCAAGGGTCACTTCCACGAAGTGATCGATCGGCACACCCAGGAAGTCACGCACCGTGTCGATCTGGGCCTTGCGCCCCGCCTCGCGGGCTGCTTGCTCCCGAGCGGTCAGATCGTTGGCGCCCGCAGTGTCCGAACCGCCGCCTGCCTGCGTGTCCAAGGCCTGCTGGTAGGCAAATCCGTAGGCCTGCTTGACCTTGCCCTTACACACCGACCCCGGGCAGCCCGCCAGGTCCACATAGTCGTCGCGTGGGATCGACACCGCGGTGATGGGGCCGTCATTGCCCGGGATGTGCACCACAATCAGCACATTCGCGTTGTACCCACCGGATGTCTCGTCACCGGCATGCAGCGCGTCGTACATGTCCTGTGGCAGCGGCTGCCCGTTTTGGTCGAGCCGACTATCCAGGCCCATAAGCAGGATGTTCTGGTCCTGGCCGACAGGAGTCAATACCCCGGGTAACACGTGCGAAGTGATGATCTGCCCCACCGCCGTGTTATATCCGGCCCAGCCAAAACCCGTGACGGCCATGACAAATGCCGCAGCGATACCGACGACCAGACGGCCCTTCTCCAGCACCCAGCGCTGCGCTTGATCAGAATCCTGCTCGCCCATAACAGTTGACCATTGTCGTGGACAATCCGTTCAAAATGCGTCAAGCACGCCTTGGACTCTCCGGCGAGTCCTCATCAGCGCTCAACTGTGAGGTACGTGTGAATTTGCCAGCGCCGCTCGCTAATCCACGCGCGTGAGCCCCAGTACCGGGATAATCCGAGTGGTCTTGCGTGCGTATTCGGCGAAGTTCTCGAAGCGCTCCGCCTGGCGCGCATAGATCCGATCGCGCTCCTCACCCACCACATCGCGCACCGTCACCGGGCAGTGTTCATCACCGATTTCGACGGACACCTTCTCGGGATGCGCCAGCGCGTTGTGGTACCACGCGGAACTACTGTCCCGTCCATTGTTGGAGGCAAACACATAGAACTCGTCACTCTCTTCGCCCGGCTGGTAAGCCATCGGGTTTTCCCGCGGTTCGCCCGACTTGGCGCCGACGGTATGCAAGATGAGCATGTCGAACTGCGCGAAGAACCCATCGGCGCCACCGGTTTCGCGAATCTGGGCCATGACGTCGGCATGGAATCCTGCGGGATCATTCAATTCGGTCATGCCATGAATAATGTCAGTTGGGTTGACATTATTCCAGCCGGACCAGAAACTCGTCGACGAGCGAATCCAGGAATCCGCCGTCGACCGCCTCCCCCGTGACGATCACGCGGTAGTACAGGGGCGCCACCAACTGCTCAGCCAGACGAGCGACATTCACCTCGTCGGACAGTTCCCCTCGATGCACCGCGCGAGCGATCGGAATTTGGTCGCGCGCCTGCTGCTCGCGCAGATAGCGAGCCCGGAACGCATTCGCGAGCTGCGGATCATGCTGCGACTGTCCAATAAGGGCCCGAAACACCGCACCCGCGTCATCGGTCGTCAGGAACCGCGCGGTGGCACCCAGGTGGTGCCGCAGATCGGCCTCGAGGCTGCCCAGATCGGGTGGATCCAGCTGCGAGGCGGCGTCTTCCAGGAAGACGTCCATCAGTACGTCCGCCTTGGAACCCCACCATCGATAGACGGTCTGCTTGGCCACGCCCGCGGCCTTGGCGATGCCTTCCATGGTCACTCCGGCATAGCCCTTGGCGACCAGCAGATCGTCGGCAGCGTGAATCACGGCCTCACGCGCGGTCTCGCTACGGCCATGCCGATTTCCGAAATGACGGCGCGCGTCGCCGGCCTCGCGGGGCTTCGCCGTCTCATTCACAGTCCCCATCGAATCACCACCCTAGACTAGACAGTACGTAGCGTCTACTCTAGGTTCATGACAACGACACTTCACGAACCAGCATTCGCCACGATCGTGGACCGCCTCTTCGAGAACGCTTCGCACGATGCGCCGCCCGTCGACCGCGACACCTTCCACAAGAAATCCGTCGAGGAGCGCGTCGAGCTGTTCCAGAACACCTACGTGCCTGTCGCACCCGATGCCGGGCGGCTGCTCTACAGCCTGGTCCGCGCCACCAGGCCGAAGACCATCGTCGAGTACGGACTGTCTTACGGGATCTCGACCCTGCATTCGGCCGCCGCCGTTCGCGACAACGGTTTCGGCCGCATCATCACCACCGAAATGAACACCACGAAGATCACCGCCTCACGCGCAACCTTCGCCGAGGCCGGAGTGTCCGACCTCATCACCATCCTGGAGGGCGATGCTCGCGAGACACTGAAGACGATTGATGGACCGATCGATTTCCTGCTGCTGGACGGCTGGCCCGACCTCGACTTGCCGATTCTCAAGATTCTCGAGGATAAGCTGGCGCCGGGAGCGCTCGTCATCGCCGATAACGTCGGATTCGAAAGCAGCAAGCCATATCTGGAGTACATCCGTACCCCAGAGAACGGCTATGTGAGCGTGGCTTCACCCATCGGGGAATGCATGGAGCTCAGCTGCCGTTGTGCGTAATGGTGCAATCTCTCAGAAGCGTTGGCGGCGGTCGTCTCGCCAAAGTCTCCCGCCGCCAACGCCTTCAAAACCACTCCAGGAAGGTGTGGCATGTCCAAATCTACCCTCGGCCTGACGGCCGCGGCGTGTACTTCTCTTGCATTGCTGTGCGCAGCGCCCGCATCCGCGGGACCTAAATCCCCTCAAACACCCAGCGAACTCGGCGCCGAGCTCCAATCCCAGGGCTATAAAGTTCAGTACGAGCGAATCGGCAACTGCCCCTTGGATGCCGGATCGGTTGTCGGCACCCGGATCGGCCCGGCAGTGTGGGCGGATACCACCACGCAGACCAAGGCCGGTGGCGGCGTCGGCGACGGCACCCGTGGGGGCGTCACCTGGAGCCATGACATCGATCACCAGATCGCCTACATCACGGTGGCGTGCAAGCGCACGGCTAAATGAGCCGAGCTGCACAAGAGGTCCGGTCGCGAAGGCCGCGGTGATGGTTGGCAAATAATCAGGTGCACCATCGACCACGGGGAACTAGGATGCCTGAAATCATCAGTGCCGCAAGGTAGCTGGGACGCCTAAGAGAAAGGACTCCTGGCATGTCAATGTGGCGTTGCCTGACGGCTTCTATGCTGGCGGCGTGAGTACGAGCGAGCCCATGGGCACCATTCGAGTCTGCGCTGTGGTGCTGCGCGATGACCGCGGCGCGGTGCTGACCGTCCGGAAACGCGGCAGCACCCGGTTTATGTTGCCCGGCGGTAAGCCCGACCTGGGCGAAAGCGCAGTGGAAACCGCCGTACGCGAAGTCCGCGAAGAGCTGTCGATCGATCTGGAACCGACCGCACTGCATGCGCTCGGGGTCTTCAGAGCTGCGGCTGCGAACGAACCCGGATTCGATGTCGAGTCAACGGTGTTCGCGCATCCGCCGGTACCGGTCAATCAACCGGCCGCCGAAATCGAGGAACTGCGCTGGCAGTTACTCGACGAGCCGTATCCCACAGATCTGGCTCCTCTGCTCGCGGAGCACGTGCTCCCCGCTCTTGCCCGGCGCCGAGCACAGGTCTGACGGACCCTAGAGCGAAAGAAGACCCCCCGAGTGTTCGGGGGGTCTTCCTTTGTGGAGCTGCCGGGAATTGAACCCGGGTCCAACGGCCGTTCATTAAGGCTTCTCCGTGCGCAGTTCGCTATGCCTCTACTTGGATCTCTCGGTCCCGCGAACAAGCCGAGATGACGATCCCAGCCGCTGTTTGATGTCCCGGTGGTCTCCGCGGCCGAAACCACCGGTTGATCCCGCTAGCTGATGCCAGGGTCCGGGCCGCGGGAGCTCCCGGTCTGACAGACACGCAGTCGCTTAGGCAGCGAGTGCGTAGTCGCGCTGATGAGAATCGGCGCTTAATTGGTTGCAATGACGCTTACGGTGGTCTCTTGCCTGCACCGGCACGCTTCCCTTAAGTCGAGACTCGCTGTCGAAACCTTTCAGCCCCGTCACCCCACCGACCTTCGGTGAGACACTCCATCCTACCGCCGCAGATCCACGAAGCCACCGAATTACCTACCCATGCCGCGGTAGCGTGCTGGAAATCGCCAAATCTGGGGAGTTCACGACCATGCGCATGCTGCTGAGTACCTACGCCGTCGTTATGGCCGGCGCGACCGTATTCGCTGTTCAGGCGTCCGCCGAGCCGCTGGTACCCAACCTCGACGGGTACGCACCGGTCGAGCCCACCGCCTTTGAGACGTACTCCGCGTACGCCACCACAGGTGTGCAGTTCATCACCCCTGACGGCCTGCACTGCCGCATCACCGCGAACTCCCGGGCCACCGGCGTCGACGGCACCTGCTGGGGCAAGCTGCCCGGCGTCGCGGGTGACGAGAACATCGCCACGGTATCGCTCAATACCCCGGCGGCGAGCCTGACTCATATGCCCGACCTGGGCCAGCAGGAGATTGTCGCGCGGCCCGACGCGTCGCCGGCCGGTCCCGCGTCCGTCGACCCCAGCGCCTATCGCCCGCTGGCCCCCGGTCAGAAGATCACCTTTGGCCTCAAGGCCACCGACAAGATGGTCACGTGCGCCGTGAGCGATCAGCGCGAGACGATCTGCATACTGCCCAACAACTTCACCGGTGACGGTCCGCACGGATTCGTGCTGTCCCCCACGGGTAGCCGGGCCTTCTAGCCGTTGCCGAGACCGAGGTTGTGGCGAGAAGATACGAGACGAATCCGCCACAACCTCGGTCTCGGCACGAGGAGCGGCGGGGACGGCGTGTGAGTGTGAGCTACATGCCTTTTGCGCGACGCCCCAATTCGCGGGTGATCTCGCGGGTCGCGTCCCGCTTGGCCAGGTCCTGACGCTTGTCGTGGGCCTGCTTGCCGCGCGCCAACGCCAATTCCACCTTGACCTTGCCGTCCAGGAAATACAGCGACAACGGCACCAGCGTCAGATTGCCGTCACGTGTCTTGCCCACCAGCATGTCGATCTGAGCCCTGTGCAACAACAACTTCCGGTTCCGCAGCGGGGCATGGTTGGTCCAGGTGCCATGGTCGTACTGCGGGATATGTAACGCGCGCAGCCAGACCTCGCCGTCGTCGACGGTAGCGAAGGCGTCCACCAGGGAGGCCTTGCCCTCGCGCAGGCTCTTGACCTCGGTGCCGACCAGCTGCACCCCGGCCTCGTACACGTCGAGGATCGAGTAGTTGTGCCGCGCCTTGCGATTGGTCGCGATGACCTTTCGCCCGTCGGTCGGTTTCTTACTCATCGCCAGGACCTATCTACGCACGTAGAGACGAAGCGTCACATAGGCGGTCACCCCGGCCAGCAGGATGCCCAGCGCCGCCATCTGAATCGACGCGAGGAATACGTCGCCATAGGTGATCGGGGCAATCAGATTGGCCTGAATGAACTGTTCCAGCGCCCCGTTCAGGATGGTCACCCGCGCCACGATCAGACCGATCACCGCCAGCGCCACACCGGCAAGCGCCGCGATCACCGCCTCCAACAGGAACGGCAATTGTGTGTACCAACGAGTGGCACCCACCAACCGCATGATGCCCACCTCGGTGCGCCGCGTGTACGCGGCGACCTGAACCATGTTGGCGATCAAGAGAACCGCACCGACAGCCTGAATCAGCGCGATCATGAACGCCGCGTCACGCAGGCTGTTCAGGACCGCGAACAAGCGGTCGATCAGATCTTTCTGGTTGAGCACGCCCTTCACACCGGGCTTACCGACGAATGACTCATCGAAATCCGCGTGGGTCTCCGGGTTCTTGAGCTTGACGATGAAGGAGGCGGGGAACGCGTCCTTGCTCACATCCTTCATCAAGTCCCGGAACTGCGGCAAGCGCTTCTCGGCGTCCGTGTACGCGTCCTCACGGTTCACGAAACGCACCGACTTGATGTCGGAACGCTTTTCGATCTCGTCGCGCAGGCCCTTGCAGATATCGCTGCTGCAGTTGGTATCGCTGGCGGACAGGTCCTCGGTGAGGAAGATCTGCGTCTCCACGCGGTCCAAGTAGATGGCCTTCGAGTTCTTGGCCAGTGATATCACCAGCAGACCACCACCGAACAACCCGATCGCGATGGCGGTCGTGATGATCATCGCCACCGTCATCGTCACATTGCGACGCAGGCCGGTGAGGACCTCGTTGAACAGGAATCCAAAACGCATGTTCTATTCCACTTACCTATCTACCCCGTAGACACCGCGCTGCTCGTCGCGGATCAGCTTGCCCAGTTCCAGCTCGATCACGCGCTGGCGCATCGAGTCGACGATGTGATGGTCGTGGGTCGCCATCAGCACGGTAGTACCGGTGCGGTTGATCCGCTCCAGCAGCGCCATGATGTCCTCACTGGTTTCGGGGTCCAGGTTCCCGGTCGGCTCGTCGGCCAGTAGCACCAGCGGACGATTGACGAAGGCGCGCGCGATACCGACGCGCTGCTGCTCGCCACCCGACAGCTCCGAGGGCAACCGACTGGCCTTGCCGGTCAGGTTCACCATCTCCAGCACCTCGGGAACGATGCGGTTGATGATGTCCGTCTGCTTGCCGATCACCTCAAGCGCGAAGGCCACATTCTCGTACACCGTCTTCTGCTGGAGCAGCCGGAAGTCCTGAAACACACAGCCGATCGTCTGCCGGAGGTGCGGGATCTCGCGGCCGCGCAGCTTGTTGACGTGGAACTTGGAAACCTGAATTTCGCCCTTGGTGGGCAGCTCCTCGCCCAGCAGCAGCCGCATGAATGTCGACTTACCCGAACCCGAAGGACCGATGAGGAACACAAACTCACCCTTGTCGATCTCGAGGCTCACGTTGTCCAACGCGGGCCGAGCCGACGATTTGTAGAGCTTGGTTACCTTGTCGAGGCTGATCACGGCACGCCAGTCTAGCCGGGAAACCCGTGATGACCGTGAGGGCGACTAGGGCGCCGGGGGTGGAGGTGCCGGAGGAGGCGCACCTGGCAGCGGCGGAAGCTGCGGCGGGACCAACCAGGGGGGCAACCATCCGGGCGGCTGAGGCGGGGTCGTTGTCGGGGGTGTCGGCGGTATTCCGCTAGGCGTCGACGTCGGAAAAGTCGTGACGATCGTGTTGGTCGGCTCCGTCGTCGTGGTCGTGGTGGTAGGCGGAGTCGTGGTCGTCGGACGCCTGGTGGTGGTCGGCACGGGCCGCGGCGTGGACGTGGTGACGCTGGGCTTGGGCACCCAGGTGTATCCCGGAGGCGGCTGCGGCGGCGCGGGCTCCGGCTTGTTGATCTCGTAGAGCCAGCTCGCCGCGACGAACGCGAGAATGAGCACAGCGGTCGAGGTCCGGATCCTGACCTTTGCCCTGGCCTTGGTTCCCCAGGACAGGAGCTTTTCCCATAACGGTTCCTGGCGAGGTTCACTCATCTGAGATCCTCGTCCTTCACGATCGGCTGCGGCTTGGTGTCGACGCCCTCTTCGCGACCCTCCTCGCGCTTGTTGTCGCGTTTGAGCTCTCCGGAGCTCGACGACGACATGGTGCGCACCACCGGGCGGCTGTCCCCCACCAGTGCGACGCCGGCCCTGGCCAGGGCTGCGATGACCTTGGCACGTAGCCGCCGGCCCACCTCGAACTGCTTACCCGGCAACGTCCGCGCCACCATGCGTACGTTGACCCGGTCCACCTCGATGCTCTCCACGCCCATCAGCGACGGCGCGTCGAGCAGCAGCTGAGACAGATCGCGGTCCACCAGCGCCTGCTGACACACGTCGTACAACACGTCATTGACGCGCGCCAGGTCCACGCTCGTCGGCACCGGGATGTCGACGACCGCGCGGGCCCAGTCCTTGGAGAGATTGACCGCCTTGACGATCAGCCCGTTCGGAATGGTGATGACCTCACCGTCACCCGAGCGCAGTTTGGTGACGCGCAAAGTGACCTCCTCGACGGTCCCCCGAGATTCCGTGGTTTGCCCCTGCACGTACAGCTCCACCAGATCGCCGAAGCCGTACTGCTTTTCGGTGATAAGAAAGAACCCACTCAGTAGATCCTGGACGACGCGTTGAGCGCCGAAACCCAGCGCACCACCCAGCACGGCTGCCGGACCCGCGAGGCCGCCTATCGAAATGCCCAGCACCCCAACGACATGCACGGTGGTAACCACGACAACCAGTACCACGACGATCCAGGAGATGACGGAGGCGAGCGCCTGGCGGTGCTTACTGGCCTCGGAGCGCACCAGCGCATCGCTCTGCGTGAACGAGCGGTCCAATCGGCGGGTGATCTTTTGGGCGCCCCAGTTGATGAAGCGCACGAGGATCATCGCGCCGAGGACGGCGATGACGATCTGCAGACCGTTGTTGAGTAGCCAACGGCCAACCTCACTGGACCACAGGGTGTCCCAGCGCTCTGCGAGGCGAAGGCCCGCCGCGTGGAACTCGGCGGCGCTAGTCATCTCGCCTATTGCGCCACCGGATGCCCGCCTCGAGGAATCCGTCGATGTCGCCGTCGAGTACCGCCGCGGGATTGCCTACCTCGTACTCGGTACGCAGGTCCTTAACCATCTGATACGGCTGCAGCACATAGGAGCGCATCTGAGTGCCCCATGAGCTGCCACCATCGCCCTTGAGCGCATCCATCTGTGCGCGCTCCTCGAGCCGCTTGCGCTCCAGCAGCCTGGCCTGGAGCACGCGCATCGCCGCGACCTTGTTCTGCAGCTGCGACTTCTCGTTCTGGCAGGTGACGACGATCCCCGTCGGGATGTGTGTGAGCCGCACGGCCGAGTCGGTGGTGTTGACCGACTGGCCACCCGGCCCGCTCGATCGGTAAACGTCAACGCGCAGATCACCTTCGGGGATCTCGATGTGATCGGTCGTCTCCACCACCGGGAGCACCTCGACATCGGCGAACGATGTCTGCCGCCGGCTCTGGTTGTCGAACGGGCTGATTCGGACCAACCGGTGCGTGCCCTGTTCCACCGACAGCGTGCCGTAGGCAAAGGGGGCGTGCACGGCGAAGGTCGCGCTCTTGATACCCGCCTCTTCGGCGTAGGAGGTGTCAAACACCTCCACCGGGTACTTGTGCGCCTCGGCCCAGCGGATGTACATGCGCATGAGCATCTCGGCCCAGTCCGCGGCGTCCACACCGCCTGCGCCGGACCGGATGGTGACCACGGCCTCGCGCTCGTCGTACTCACCGGACAGCAGCGTCCGGACCTCCATGGCCTCGATGTCCTCGCGCAGCTTGACGCGGTCGGCATCGGCTTCCGCGACAACGGAAGCGTCTTCGGATTCCTCCGCGAGCTCGTACAGCACCGGCAGATCATCGAGCCGCTGCCGCAGCGCTTCGACGCGCCGCAGCTCACCCTGGGCGTGCGAGAGCTGGCTCGTCACCTGCTGAGCGCGCGTCTGGTCGTCCCAGAGGTTGGGGTCGGCGGCGGCTTCTTCGAGCGTCTTGATCCGGGAACGCAGGCCGTCGACGTCGAGCACCCGCTCCACCGTGGTGAGGGTCGTGTCGAGGTCAGCGATGTCGGCTTGGCAGTCCAGATCCACAACAGTTCAGGCTACCGGGCCGACGGACCACAACATTCCGGCCCGGCGGGTCGCCCCCCGCCCGCGGTCACCGCACGCGCCGAGGAACGTGATCACCCGCATGGGCGCACGGTCGGCGGATTCAACGGACGATCCGACAGTTGTGCACTGGGCGTTCAGTTTCCCGTCCCTCCCTATCCAAACTGACGCACTGGTAAGTTCCTGACCGTGAGTCAGGAAACGAATACTGCGCCCAAGACCGAACTGCTGCACCCGACCCAGGACGACTTCGCCGAATTCGACGGCGAGACACGTCGGCTCCTGAAGGCAACCGTCAATTGGTTCGAAGAGCGCGGGAAGACCCGCCTGCTCAAGGACTACGTCGACAAGGTCTTCTACCAGGACTTCCTGGACTTCGCGGCGCACGAGAAGCTGTTCGCCACCTTCCTCACCCCGGCCGCCGACAGCGCCGGAAACGCCGACAAGCGCTGGGACACCGCCCGCGTGGCCAAGCTCTCGGAAATCCTCGGCTTCTACGGCCTGAACTACTGGTACCCGTGGCAGGTAACCGTGCTCGGGCTCGGACCGGTGTGGCAGAGCACCAACACCGACCCCCGCAAGCGTGCCGCCGATCTGCTTGACGGCGGTGCCGTCGCGGCCTTCGGCCTGTCCGAGCAGGCCCACGGCGCCGACATCTACTCCACCGACATGGTCCTTACCCCCGTGGAAGGCACAGAAGGCGGCGGATACAAGGCCTCCGGCAGCAAGTACTACATCGGCAACGGCAACTGCGCCCGCATCGTGTCGGTGTTCGGCCGCGTCCAGGGCCGCGACGGTCTGGACCAGTACGTCTTCTTCCTCGCCGACAGTGAGCACCCCAACTACACGGTGATCAAGAACGTCGTGCCGTCCCAGATGTATGTCGCCGAGTTCGAGCTCAACGACTACCCGGTGAGCGAAGACGACATCCTGCACGTCGGCGCGGACGCCTTCAGCGCGGCGCTCAACACCGTCAACATCGGCAAATTCAACCTGTGCTTCGGCGGCATCGGCCTGTCGACACACGCCCTGTACGAATCGGTCACGCACGCGCACAACCGCATTCTGTACGGCAACCCGGTCACCAAGTTCGACCATGTGCGCCGCGAGTTCGTGGACGCCTACGCCCGGTTGATGGGCATGAAGCTGTTCAGCGAGCGCGCCGTGGACTACTTCCGCACCGCGAGCCCCGAGGATCGGCGCTACCTGCTGTTCAACCCGGTCACCAAGATGAAGGCCACCACCGAGGCCGAGAAGGTGCTGGCACTGCTCGGGGATGTCATGTCGGCCAAGGCATTCGAGGCCGAGACCTACACCACCGCAGCACGTATCGACGTGGCGGGGTTGCCCAAGCTCGAGGGCACGGTGGCCGTCAACCTGGCACTGATCCTCAAGTTCATGCCCGCCTACCTGCACCATTCGCAGGACCTTGCGGTTCCCGGAGTGCAGCTGGAAGCCCGCGACGACGAGTTCCTCTTCAACCAGGGTCCGGCGAGCGGCCTGGGCAAGGTCCAGTTCCACGATTGGCGCAAGCCGTTCGCGGAGAACGCAGGCATTCCGAATGTCGCCGCCTTCACCGAGCGCGCCGAGGCGCTGGCCACCCTGGTGGCCGCGGAGAAGGACGCCATCAAGAATGCAGGGCTGGACCTGCAGCTGAGCATCGGCGAGCTGTTCACCCTCGTGGTCTACGGCGGCCTGATCCTGGAACAAGCCAAGCTGCGGGGCGCCGACGAGCAGCTCATCGATCAGATCTTCGAGATCCTCAACCGGGACTTCTCGCAGTACGCGGTCGATCTGATCGGCAAGCGCGAGGCCACCGCTACGCAACGGCAGTGGGCCAAGGACGTGATTTCAGAACCTGTATTCAATTCCGAACGCTTCGATGCGATTTGGAATCGGGTCGAGGCGCTGTCCGGCGTGTACGAAATGCGGGCCTAGACACGGAGCTCGATAGGTCGAGTTCCCACGCACCCCCGGAACCGTCGCTAGCATCGGTGGGGTAACCCGTCCGCACAGGACCGCGGCCAGCCCCCTGTCGGCCAGCCCATAGCCGACGACAGCCGCTGCCCCCTGGCGGGCAGACAAGGATGGACGAGGGTGCGCGCCGTTCACGTCGCCATCGTCGGTGCGGGGCCCTCCGGGTTCTTTGCCGCCGGATCGCTGCTCAAACACTCTGATTTCGACGTGCATGTCGACATGCTCGAAATGCTCCCCACTCCTTGGGGTTTGGTTCGGTCCGGGGTGGCTCCGGATCACCCCAAGATCAAGTCGGTCAGCGCGGTATTCGAGAAGACGGCGACGCATCCGCGTTTTCGGTTCTTCGGCAACATCGAAGTGGGTGTGCAGATCACCGCCGAGGAGCTGGCGTCGCGCTACGACGCGGTGATCTACGCGGTTGGCGCCCAGTCCGACAAGCCCCTGGGGATCCCGGGTGATCAACTGCCGGGCTGCATCGCCGCCGTCGACGTGGTGGGCTGGTACAACGCCAATCCCACGCATCAGAAGGTGTCGGTCGACCTCTCGGGCAAGCGCGCCGTGGTGGTCGGGAACGGCAACGTGGCGCTGGACGTGGCACGCATTCTGGGCATGGATCCGGAATCGCTGCACACCACCGACATCGCCGACCGTGCGCTGGATTCTTTAGACCACAACGCGATCCGTGAGGTCGTGATCATCGGACGACGCGGCCCACTGCAGGCCACCTTCACCCCATTGGAGCTGCGCGAGATGGGTGAACTGCCGGGCGTCGACGTCGTGGTGGACCCCGAAGACCTGGCAGGTATCACCGACGAACAATTGGCTGCCGCACCCAAGCCAACCCGCACCAACATCGACACCTTGCGCAAATTCTCGGAGCGACCGCACACCGAGGGCCATCGCCGGGTGGTGTTTCGGTTCCGCACCTCCCCCATCGAGCTGCACGGCGATGGCGAGGTGGAGTCAATCACGTTGGGCCGCAACGAACTCGTCGACGAAGACGGATACATCGTCGCCCACGACACGGGTGAACGCGACACGCTGCCCACCCACCTGGTGGTGCGCGCCATTGGTTATCGCGGAGTTCAGGTACCCGGGTTGCCGTTCGATTCCCGGCGCGGCGTCATCTTCAACAACGCGGGACGCATCGAGGGCCGCGAGAACGAGTATGTGGTCGGCTGGATCAAACGCGGGCCGGTCGGCGTCATCGGAACCAACAAGAGCGACTCACAGGAGACGGTGGACACTTTGCTCGCCGACCTGGCGACCGCCGACTTGGGAGCTGCGCCCGATACCGCAGCCCTGGAGAAATGGCTGCTGGGCCACGAACCGCACATCGTGTCTCAATCCGATTGGCTGACCATTGATTCGCATGAGCGCGCAACCGGCGAACCGCAGGGCCGCCCCCGAGTGAAGCTGGAGACGGTGCCCCAGCTGCTGGCCGCGGCCGAACGACACGGCGAGCCGTGACGTCGCCCTTCGCCCAAGGGGCTCACCAGAGACATCCCTCTTAATATTTCCTTAGGGTTCTCTTATTTTACTTATTTTTCGGGTAGCTTCGTCCTTATGACTGAACACGCGGTGGTGATTGTCGGAGGCGGGCCGACGGGGTTGATGCTGGCCGGCGAACTCGCGTTGGCGGGAGTCGATGTCGCCATCGTCGAGCGGCGCACGACCCATGACCTGGACGGTTCGCGCGCCGGCGGCATGACCTCACGCACCCTCGAAGTACTCGATCAACGCGGGATCGTCGACCGCTTCCTCCCCCAAGGGTTCAGTGCACCCGTCGCGCATTTTTCCGCGCTGCTCCTGGACATGAGCGACCAGCCGACCAGGCACCCCTTCGGGCTCGCGCTGTTGCAGTACCGCATCGAGCGCACCCTGTGTGAATGGGTCGTTGAGCATGGCGTGCCGATCTATCGCGGTCATGAGGTCACCGGATTCACCCCGTCCGGCGACGCCGTCGATGTCGAACTCTCCGACGGCTCGACGCTGCGGGCGCAATACCTCGTTGGCTGCGACGGCGGACGCAGCCTGGTCCGCAAGATCGCCGGAATCGAGTTCCCCGGTTGGGATCCATCGACCAGTTGCCTGGTCGCCGATGTCCAGGTGACCGAGGAGCCCGAGTGGGGAATCCACCGCCAGGGCGCCTTGCATTCCTTCTTCAAATTCGAAGAGGGCGGACCGGTTCGAGTCCTGGTCACCGAGCCGCAACTCGGACGAACCGCTGAGCCGACACTGCGCGACCTCAGCGAGGCGTTGCTGTCCGCCCGTGGCACCGACTACGGAATGCACAGTCCCACTTGGATTTCCCGATTCACTGACGTAACCCGACAGGCCGCTACATACCGCAAGGGGCGAGTGCTGCTTGCTGGTGATGCCGCCCACGTGCACTTCCCCATCGGCGGGCAAGGCCTCAACACCGGGGTCCAGGATGCGGTCAATCTCGGTTGGAAACTGGCCCAGGTCGTCAACGGCACGTCGCCCCGAGGCCTGCTGGACACCTATCACGCAGAGCGACACCCCGTCGCGGCACGGGTACTCCACAACACCTTGGCGCAAACAGCACTCAGCCGCCCCGGCGAGCGCGTCGGTGCGCTGCGCGACATCCTCTCCGACCTATTGACCCTGGAAAAGCCGCGACGCCAGATCGCGGCGATGATGAGCGGCCTGGACATCCACTACGACCTGGGGCCGGGCCATCCTCTCTTGGGCCGGCGCATGCCGGATCTGCAGGTGCGCACCGCCGAGGGAGTCGTGCGCGTCTTCACGCTGCTGCACGACGGTCGCGGGGTGCTGCTGAACCTGGGTACGCCCATCACCGGCATCTCCGGATGGTCCCATCGGGTCGATGCCGTCGACGCCGAATACCTAGGCACGGAAGGAACTTTGGAACTTCCGGTTATCGGCGTGGCCGAAGCTCCACACGCGGCGCTGATCCGTCCGGACGGGCACGTCGCATGGGTGGGCGACGGTACGACAACCGGGCTCAACGGCGCGCTGCAGACCTGGTTCGGGCCACCCCGTTACAGCGGCGGAGGCTCGTAGTACCGCGGCGGCGGTTCGTGCTTTTTGGCCGGATCCTCCGTTGATGACGGCCCCTCATAAGGCCCGGGAGGAGGCGGAGGGGGCAGAGAAGGCGGCGGCGGAGGCGGCACCGGATCGATGTTTTCGATCGATGGCGGCCCACTCGGATACTGCTGGGGAGTTGATCCAACCGACGGAGCGAGCAGCACATCCCAACGCTCCGGATTCTTCGGCGAATACAACACCGGGATCAGATCGCCAATGCGCGGCCAGTCGTTGACGTCGCGCACGATCTGCCGATAGGTGATGTATTCGGCGACCGTCGGACCATTGATGGCACCGGTGATGGTGACCAACTGTCCGCCTGTCACCCCCTCGGGACGGGGACTGACCCCGGTCACCAACAGGGTTCCTTCCGCAGCGTTCATACCGGGTTGAGCTTGCCGACCGCGTCGCATCTGCATGATGACGAAAACGAGCGATCCACCGATCAGCAGTAGCACCAGGAATTCCCACACACCTTCATGGTAGGACTGCAGGCATGACGCCCACGGATGAGCCGCTCGCGCGAAGATCTCCAGCAACCGTGTCCTTGCGCGAAGACCGTCGGCTGGCTCTCGAATTGGCCGATGCCGCCGATGAAATCACCACGTCGCGGTTCGGCGCGCTCGATCTTCGAGTGGACACCAAACCCGACCTGACCCCGGTGACCGACGCGGACACCGGGGTGGAATCCGTCCTACGCTCCCTACTGCACCGATCGCGTCCGGGGGATTCGGTGCTCGGCGAAGAGTACGGCGGCGATTTTGAAGGAAGTGGCCGACTGGGCCGAAGCTGGGTGATCGATCCCATCGACGGCACCAAGAACTTCGCGCGCGGAGTCCCCGTTTGGGCCACACTCATCGCGTTGCTTGAGGACGGCATCCCCATCGTCGGTGTGATCAGCGCCCCGGCGCTGTCCCGCCGGTGGTGGGCGGCCGCCGGGCTCGGCGCCCACAGCCGTGTCGGGTCGGGTGAGGATCGTCCGATCCATGTCTCCGGAGTCGACCAACTGGCATCGGCAAGCCTGTCGTTCTCCAGCCTGTCGGGCTGGGCGGATCGCGGGAAACGCGATCGATTCATCGACCTGACCGACGAGGTGTGGCGGGTCCGGGGATACGGCGACTTCTTCTCATATTGCCTGGTGGCCGAGGGAGCGGTCGATATCGCTGCCGAGCCCGAGGTCTCGCTGTGGGACCTGGCGCCCCTGGACATCCTGGTTCGCGAGGCCGGCGGCCGATTCACGAGTCTGGCCGGCGAGCCCGGTCCGCATGGCGGCAGCGCGGTAGCGACCAACGGGTTGTTACACGACGAGGTGCTGGGCGCCCTCTCCTAAGACTCCCGAGACTCCCGAGACTCCCGCTCGCGCACCGAAACACGATGTGATCTGGGCCTCCTTTTGTGCGTATCTTACCGCTTAGTAAGATACGGTTCTTACTTCGGAGTAAGGTACCGATCAGATACTCCGACAGAACCCCACTTTGACCCCAGAAACGGCTGGTGACATGACCAACACGTTGACCCCGCGCGACGAGAAAAAGGCCGCCAAGAGCAAGAGCCTGGCGAAGCACGAGACGGGCGTAGGCCTCCAGAAGCACAAGCGCGGCGCGATCGACATCCTCATCGCGGTGCTGACCCCGATCGCGGGTTCGGAGCTGCTGGACAAGTACAACCTGCGCGGAGCCTTCAACAAGGGCATCTTCGAGACCACCAAGGGCCTGTTCACCACCCTTGGCGTTGCCAACCGCACCTTCAAGAAGGTGTCCGGCAGCAAGAGCGGGCCCAAGCGCCTCGACAAGGCGAACGCCGACTTCTTCGACCTCAATCCCGAGGACGAGCAAAAGATGATCGCCGACACGGTGAAGGAATTCGCCGTCGAGGTCGTCCGCCCCGCCGCCTATGAGTCGGACAAGAACAAGACCTACCCCGCCGACCTGCTGAGCAAGGTCGCCGAGCTGGGCGTCACCGCCATCAACATCCCCGAGGACTTCGACGGCATCGCTTCGCAACGCTCGACAGTGACTAACTCCCTTGTGGCCGAGGCTCTTTCGTACGGCGACATGGGTCTGGCGCTGCCAATCCTGGCTCCCTCAGGTGTCGCTTCCACGCTGACCAACTGGGGCAGCGCCGACCAACAGGCCACCTACCTCAAGGAGTTCGCGGGCGAGAGCGTGCCGCAGGCCTCGGTTGTCATCGCCGAGCCGCAGGCGCTGTTCGATCCCTTCAGCCTCAAGACCACGGCCACCCGCACCCCCAGCGGTTTCCGGCTCAACGGCGTCAAGTCGTTGGTTCCCGCCGCCGCACAGGCCGAGCTGTTCATCGTGGCCGCCAACTACAACGGCCGCCCGTCGCTGTTCATCGTCGAGTCGGGCACCGAAGGCATCACCGTCGAGGAAGACCCGAGCATGGGTATCCGCGGCGCTGCGCTGGGTCGGCTGAACCTGAACAACGTCGCGGTTCCCGCCGCCGGTCTGCTCGGTGAGGACGGAGCCGCAGCCTCCGATTACTCCGAGGCCGTCGCACTGGCTCGCCTTGGTTGGGCATCACTCGCGGTCGGCACCGGCCAGGCCGTGCTCGACTACGTGATCCCCTACGTCAAGCAGCGCGAGGCGTTCGGCGAGCCCATCGCCCGCCGCCAGGCCGTTGCGTTCATGTGCGCCAACATCGCCATCGAACTCGATGGCCTGCGGCTGGTCACGCTGCGCGGCGCCTCTCGTGCCGAACAGGGCCTGCCGTTCATCCGCGAGGCCGCGCTGGCCCGCAAGCTCGCCACCGATAAGGGCATGCAGATCGGCCTCGACGGCGTGCAGCTGCTCGGCGGACACGGCTTCACCAAGGAGCACCCGGTGGAGCGCTGGTACCGCAATCTGCGTGCCATCGGTGTCGCCGAAGGCGTGGTTGTCCTGTAGCGCCGTTCTCCCCCATCGTCTTCTCTACTACACGAAAGTCTTTCCATGGCAATCAATTTGGAACTCCCCAAGAAGTTGCAGGCCGTTCAGGAGAAGGGGCACCAGGGCGCTGCCGAGCTGGTGCGGCCCATCTCTCGCAAGTACGACCTGGCCGAGCACACCTATCCCGTCGAGCTGGACACGCTGGAGACGCTGTTCGCCGGTGTCAGTGCCGCAGGTACCTTCGCCTTCGCCGGCGCCGAGGCCTTCCGCGCCGAGGAGAACACCGAGAAGCAGAACGTCAACGGCGCCAACATGTCCGCGCTGCTGAACGCCCTCGAAATGAGCTGGGGCGACTGCGGCCTACTGCTGACCATCCCCTTCCAGGGCCTGGGCAACGCCGCCGTGTCGAGCGTGACCACCAAGGAAGACGCCGACAAGTTCGGCAAGGTGTGGGCCGCCATGGCCATCACCGAACCTGGCTTCGGATCGGACTCGGCGGCGGTCACCACCACCGCCAAGCTCGACGGTGACGAGTACGTCATCAACGGCGAGAAGATCTTCGTCACCGCCGGTTCACGTGCCACCCACATCGTGGTGTGGGCGACCCTGGACAAGACCAAGGGCCGCCCCGCCATCAAGTCCTTCCTGGTGCCGCGTGAACACCCCGGTGTCACCATCGAGCGGCTCGAGGAGAAGCTCGGCATCAAGGCGTCCGACACCGCCGTCATCCGCTTCGACAACGCCCGGATCCCCAAGGACTACATTCTGTCCGATCCGGAGATCAACACCGAGAAGGGTTTCGGCGGTGTGATGAGCACCTTCGACAACACCCGCCCGATCGTGGCGGCCATGGCCGTGGGTGTCTCGCGGGCCTCGCTGGAGGAACTGCGCAAGATCCTCGAGGACGCCGGTATCGAGATCTCCTACGACAGGCCGGCGCATGCTCAGCACTCGGCCGCCGCGGAGTTCCTCCGGATGGAGGCCGACTGGGAGGCGTCGTACCTGCTGACGCTGCGCAGCGCCTGGCAGGCCGATAACAACATCCCCAACTCGATGGAAGCCTCGATGGCCAAGGCCAAGGCCGGCCGCGTCGGCAGCGACATCACCCTCAAGGCCGTCGAAATGGCCGGCACCACCGGCTATTCCGAGCGCACCTTGTTGGAGAAGTGGGGCCGCGACTCGAAGATCCTGGACATCTTCGAGGGCACTCAGCAGATCCAGCAGCTGGTGGTGGCCCGCCGTCTGCTGGGGCTGAGCTCCGCAGAGCTCAAGTGACGCACTGAATCAAGATCCACTGCGGCCCTTCCGGGAACTTCACCCGGAGGGGCCGCATCATTTCGATGAGCGCTTGCGCGAAGAACAACCACCTGCGCGATGAGCGCTTGCGCGACGAGTAACAACAAACCTATGAGCCACTTGAGCGAAGTCTGGCAAAGACAGCTAAGCTCCCGTTTCTATCGACGCGACACATCATCTTGTGGAGGACATATGTGGGTTCGGTCAGGTCTGCTTACCGCGGTGAGCTGTGCTCTCATTCCGTTCGGCGCCGGCATTCCGGTGGCTGGCGCGGAGGAGTCGACCTGCGCTGCGATCGACCAGATGTCGAAGACGGTCGACGATCCGGCCAACAACGGCCCGATCGTCACCGAGGCCCTGATGTACCTGCGCGGCGACAATCCCGCCTACTCCGGGCTGGACCGGCAGGTCGAGGCCATTGGACAGGCCCGCGACATGTGGGGGCGGGCCAACGACGGTGTGCGGGCCAATCTGGACGGAGTCACCGAGCCCGGCGCACGCCAGCAGCTCACCGCGTTCGCCGACGGCCTGAGCGGTGCCTACGACCTCGCGGGGGCCTGGCTCGTCGCCACCCCGGAGGTGCGCTCCTCCCCCGAGATCATCGATCGCGGAGGCGCGGTCGGCGGCCTACTGTTCGACGGCGTCAACAATTTCCATGTGCTGGCCAACATCTGCAACGGAGGCGCACGCTAGGCGTGCGACTCCACCCAGCCGATGCGCGCCACCGCTTCCAGGCGGCGGCGGTGGCAAGGCTGGCGACAATCAACGAATCCGGTGTGCCGCATCTGGTTCCGGTGACCTTCGCCATCGCTGGCGACACCATCTGCTGGGCGGTTGATCACAAACCGAAGTCAGGCCGCGATTTACAGCGACTGCGAAACATCGCCGCGAACCCCGCAGTCAGCTTCCTGGTAGACCACTATGACGAGGATTGGTCAGCGCTGTGGTGGGCCCGCGCCGACGGCACCGCGCGGACTCTCGATACACCCGATTCCACCTGGATCAACTTGCTGGCCAATAAATATCGGCAGTACCGAGAAACGCCACCTACCGGGCCTATGGTGCTGACCGATGTCTCCCGGTGGAGTGGATGGGCCGCCTCC
This sequence comes from Mycobacterium sp. NGS15, assembly GCF_059813245.1. Taxonomy (NCBI): domain Bacteria; kingdom Bacillati; phylum Actinomycetota; class Actinomycetes; order Mycobacteriales; family Mycobacteriaceae; genus Mycobacterium; species Mycobacterium sp. NGS15. The sequence continues at coordinate 44,264 of NZ_JCALEF010000004.1, forward strand.
CCTGTTTCGGCGTGACTACTCCGGCCTGATCCCGTCGCGCTCGCAGTCCGCGAGCAGCAGTCGCTTGATGACCTTGCCGGTCGACGTACGCGGCAGCGCCTTGACGAAGTACACGTCACGGGGCACGTGAAACTTGCTGAGCCGGTTCTTGATGAAGGCGCGCACCATGTCTCCATCGAGGCCGGCATCCTGGTGTAGCACGACGAATGCCGACAGCCGCTGACCGAAGCTGTCATCGGATGTCCCGACAACGGCCACGTCGGCAACCTGCGGCAGGAAGGCCAACGCGTCCTCCACCGGCCTGGGGAACACGTTCTCACCGCCGGAGATGATCATTTCGTCATCGCGACCGTCGATGTACAGACGTCCATCGGCGTCCAGGTGGCCCAGATCGCCGGTGTCCAGCAGACCGTTGACCGACGCCGGTGACGGGTCGGCCACGTATCCGTCGAACAACATCTCATTGCCGACGAAGATCCTGCCCGTGACACCGCGCGGCACCGGCCGCCGGTCGGCATCGAGAATCGCGATGGTGGTGCCCAGCGGCGGGCGACCCACCGTGGTGGGGGCGATTGCCAGGTCCTCAGGATCGGCGATGGTGGCCCAAGACACCTCGGTGGACCCGTAGAAGTTGTACAGAACCTCACCGAATGCCTCGGTAAACCGTTGTACCAGTGAGGCATTCAGCGGTGACCCACTGCAGGCAACCAGCCGCAGGCTCGATGTGTCGTACTTCTGGCGCACCTTGGCGGGCAGATCCACAATGCGCTGCAACATGACGGGGACGGCGATCAGCGTGGTCACCTTGCGGGTCGCGATGGCACGCAGGCACTCTTCGGGATCAAACTTCTCCTGCAGGATCACCGTCGCCCGCAGCGGTGTGCTGATCTGCAGACAGCCCAGTCCCCAGGCATGGAAGACGGGGGCCGAGATGAGCATGGTCTCGTTCATCTTCATCGGCATCCGCGAAAGCATCGCGGCGATGACGGCGAACCCGCGCGGGGTGGGCCGCAACGCCCCCTTGGGCGTTCCCGAGGTTCCTGAGGTTTGCACCACCTGATGCCCGGGGCGCGTGGGCGGCAACACTCCCGGCTTGTCGGCTACCACGAAATCATCCAGCCCGCGGCGCCCGTTGATGGCACTGCGGCGACCGGTGCTGATGAGCTCAACCTCCCAGGGCACGTACCTGACGAGCTCGTCCAGATCATCGTCGACGAAGACCTTGGTGAGGTTGTTACGCGCTACAGCAATCTGGATCTGTGTTGCTGCCAACGCATTGTTGAGCAGCATCACGTCCACCCCGAGCATGCCGAAGGCAATAAGGCACTCCACCATGGCAATGTTGTTGCGAGCCAGCAGGCCAATCTTCGATGTCTCGTTGATGCCGTCGCGCATCAGACCCGTGGCCATTCCCTCGGCGCGCCGGTCAAGTTGCTCGAAAGTCAGCTGCCCGGCGTCGTCCGCGATCGCGAGCTGCTTGGGGGCGCGTGCCGCAGCGGCGGCGTATCCACCCTGGAGGGTGAAGCCCCACCGCGCCAGTGAACCCAGCTGGCGAAGTCCGCGATCGGGGCGCGGGATGCGCACCACACCGACCCCGATCATCAGCCGGGCGATGCTGACTTGAATATTTCCTTTATCACCCATGTTGGACACGGTGGAAGTCGACGCGCTGGACAGATAGTCATCAATTCTGTCCAGCCCATCCATCAACCATTGATTGACGGCCACACTCGGCTTCTTGATACCGGCGGGCAGGACGGACGCCGCCCGCAACACCGTGATGCGCACCCGAGTCTGCGCGGACCGTTCCTCGAACAACCGCACGGAGATCAGCCCGTCGTTGTCGACTCCCTCGATCGCGAGGCTCTCCTTGGTGTTGCTGAGAATCAGGCGAACACGGGCCTTGGTCTGGGCGGACAACACCACGTATTCCGGGTCCGGTCCCGTTTCGGTGCTCTCGATCAAGGTCTCGCAGGAACCGACCCCGGTAAAGAACATGGGGTACATGTCGGGTGAGCTGATCAGCTCCCACACAAGGCCGCGCGGGTGCTTGAGCAACTTGTCGCAACTGATTACATCAGCGACCATAATAGTAGTCCTACCTGGGGTTTTCGGTCATGCACCGCGCGAGCGTACCCGATGACGCGCATCACTGCCCAGGAACTGTTGTGGTTCATGTCACTGACGTGACCAGATTGCCAAACGCCGGCCCAGGCGAACCATCGGCAACCTCGACACGACATGTCTGACCGGCAAATCGGCCGCCGCGTGACGGCCGGCGACGCCCAAGGGTTCACCCACCCGATCGGGCGCCGTGCCACTAGCTACCCCGTGAGGGGACCTGAGCTAGACGTGGGGGGCCTCGCGGATCTTGCTGCCGTCGTTCCCGAGCGTCTTGCAGTACATCGTGACCGAAGTGCGGGTCGCGGAGATCTCCAGATTTGACGCGTCACGCCCGCGCTGGTCCTTGAGCATCTTGCTCACCGCGTCGTTCTGCTTCTGCTCCTCGGCGGCGATGAAGTTCTTGCATGTGGTGTCACCACCCTGATTGACGACACCCGAGCACCCCGTCACCAGGGCGACTGCCACGAAACCGGTTCCAGCCAATACCTTCACAGCGGTCATGCGCTGACAGTAACTCATCGCCGAACCCGACTCCGGCAAGATGTACCTTGAGCCGGCGATAGGGAGGGTCATGTTCCATCTGTTCAACGAGCGCTCGCGACAGGTCATCGTGATCGCACAAGAGGAAGCACGTGAACGGCAGCACAACTACCTCGGCGCAGAACACCTTCTGCTGGGTCTGGTCGGTGAGGGAACCGGGCTCGGCGCGCGGCTGCTCGCAACGGCCGGAGTCCGATTTGAGAACGCAACACGGGTGATTCAGCAGATCATCCCGTTGGGCCAGGAGCCACCGACGGAGAAGATGCCGTTCACTCCGGGCGCCCAGCGGACACTCGAGCTGGCGATGACCGCCTCAACGAGCAGGCGGCACACGGAGATCTGCACGGGGCACCTACTTTTGGGCCTCGTCGACGCCGCAGATCCCGTCATCATCCAGATATGGGAGAGACTCAACGTGGATGTTCTCGATCTTTGGGATAACGTCCGGGCGCACCTGGACGAGAACCTCGGCGATTAGGCGCGCACAGGTCGTGACTGCACGGCGATGCTCTGCTCACCCGCGCTCGCGGCCCGCCGCAGGGCCCCGTACTCACCGATGTATCCGGCCAGACCGCCTATGGCGGGCAGCATTCCGAGATAACGAAAGATCGGTTTGGGTTGCGGCCGCTTCTCCAGCTCGTCGCCGACGGCCCGCAGGATCCCCGCCAGGTGCCAGAGGGTGCGGGCCAGGGCGAACGGCGACCAGCTTCGGGGTGTCTCCGGTTCCTGACCGCCGTCAGCGCCAACCAGTGCCCCATCACTGAGGGTGCGATCGCACAGCACCTTCGCAAGCAGCCGGACCTGCTCCTGGTGGTCGTCGATACCGAGTTCGCGGGCGATAGAGACCAGCACGATGGCCTGGTTGGAGAATCCGAGGAGATCCTGCACGGGCAGCCGGGCCGCGAGCGCGCCGAAAATACCTGGGAAAGCGACCAATACGGTGTTGACGGCGCCGACGCGCTGAACCCACCAGTGCGCCTTCCCACGGGTGTCCAGCTGCTCCCAGGCCTTCGTGCCGGGGGTGGTCGCCGTGTTCAAAGCACAGGCCAACGCATCTAGCGCCTTGTCGACGACTCCGTCGCCGACGCCCAATTCGTAGGTGCGCTCCTTAAGGCCGAACGGATCGGACTCCGCCAGCACAGCAAGCACAGGATTGATCACCCGGACCGCACGGCTCAATACGTCGGCGATATCGGTATCGGAGAGCTCCGCGGTAGGTAGCGCGATAAGACCCATACACCCATCATCTCGCGACAGACGCCGAAGCGCGCGGCCGGGATCGATTCCCCCAAATTCAGGCCGCCAAATCGCCACGGCGTGAACGTGTTCGGGCGTATTGTGCCCTCAGCAGAACAAGATCACAACGAGATAAGGATGGGCAATGACGCTCATGGCCCCGATCCCCCAGAATCGCGAGGGATGACCCGTGGCACTCGCAGCAACTCTCATCACCGCCTGCACCACCGCGGTCGGCGCGACAGCATTCGGCGCCTCGCTTGCCATCACCCCGCAGCCGCCAGACACCATCCTCTACGTCATCAGTTCAGATCGGCCGATATCGGCGATCACGTGGAGAGACAGCCTCGGGCACATGCGTGAACAGCCCGTCGATGGCACCCAGCACACCTGGTCCTGGACCTTCACCAGCGACATCGCCGATCCGCCGTACTTCGTCAGCGCCCAGTCCGCCGGGGCACCGGTCACGTGCCGCCTGATCATCAACGGCAAGGTCAAGGTCGAGGACACCGCCGCGGGCCAAGATTCAACCGCCACCTGCCACGGATAGCCCTGGCGCGCTAGCCGCGGCTCAGCGGTGCTTCGCAACGGTGAGCAAGACCGCCGAATCTGCCAGCGCCTGCAACGAATGCCGGACATCGGGGATCTCGATCAGATCTCCGGCACGGCCGTCCCAGTGTTCGTCGCCGACCACCAGCCGAACCGAACCCTGGATGACGTAGATCGTGGCCTCGCCCGGGTTCTCATGCTCGCCCAGGGCGGAACCCTCGCGCAGTGCGATGACGGTTTGACGCAGCACACGCTCATGGCCACCGACGACAGTGTCCGCGGCATTGTGGCCGTCGCTGGCACGCTCGAACAGCTGCCGTATCAATGCCTCGATCGAGCGCTTCTGCATGGTCTGGCGGACCTTGTTCACTACCGTCGGACACAATCCCCACGTTCGCATACACCGTCCGACGAGAGATCTTCACCGTGCTGCCCTGCACGGATCAGGCACAGAAAGCGCAACAGCATGAGCGACATCCCCTCCGGCGCCCTCGACGCGGACGACACCCGCGCGGTCAGCCTGCTGTCCCGGATCATCCTGCCCCGCCCGGGTGAGCCCCTCGACGTCCGCAAGCTCTATATAGAGGAATCGGACACCAACGCCAAGCGTGCCCACGCGCCCACCCGCACCACGCTGGAGATCGGCGCCGAGTCCGAGGTGTCGTTCGCGACGTACTTCAACGCGTTCCCGGCCAGCTACTGGCGACGGTGGTCGACGTTGGACACCGTCGTGCTGCGGATTGAACTGGTCGGCACCGCGCGGGTGGACGTCTACCGCACCAAGGCCACCGGGGCGCGCATCACCGTCGGTGGCGAGGGGGTGTCCGGCACCGAGGCCGAGCCCGGCGTGGTCGAGTTCGAGATCGATCTGTCCCCGTTCGAGGACGGCGGCTGGATCTGGTTCGACATCACCACCGACACCGACGTCTCGGTGCGCTCGGCCGGCTGGTACGCCAGTGAGCCCGCACCGGGCCGGGCCAATGTGACGGTCGGTATCCCCACCTTCAACCGGCCCGCCGACTGTGTCAGCGCGTTGGCTGCGCTCACCTCAGACCCGTTGGTGGACAAGGTGATCGGTGCGGTCATCGTGTCTGATCAGGGTAACCGCAAGGCGAAGGACCACCCCGGGTTCGACGCGGCGTCGGCGCCGCTGGGTGACCGGCTCGCCATTCACAATCAGCCCAATCTCGGTGGTTCGGGCGGATACAGCCGGGTGATGCGCGAGGCGCTGAAGCACACTGACTGCGAGCAGATCCTGTTCATGGACGACGACATCCGCATCGAGCCGGACTCGATCCTGCGGGCGCTGGCGATGAACCGGTTCGCCAAGCGGCCCACCCTGGTGGGCGGCCAGATGCTCAACCTGCAGGAGCCCTCACACCTGCATGTGATGGGCGAAATGATCGATTCGACGAACTTCATCTGGTCAGGCGCCGTGGGCACCGAGTATGACCACGACTTCGCCACATACTCGCTCAATAACCAAGGGGAGTACCGCAGCCGGCTGCTGCACCGCCGCATCGACGCCGACTTCAACGGTTGGTGGATGTGCATGATCCCGCGCCAGGTGGCCGAGGTGCTCGGTCAGCCGTTGCCGCTGTTCATCAAGTGGGACGACGTCGAGTACGGCGTGCGCGCCGCCGAGCACGGCTACGGGACGGTGACCCTGCCGGGTTGTGCGATCTGGCACATGGCGTGGAGCGACAAGGACGACGCCATCGACTGGCAGGCCTACTTCCACCTGCGCAACCGGTTGGTGGTGGCGGCCATGCACTGGGACGGCAACGTCAGCGGTCTGCTCGCGAGCCATCTGAAGGCGACCATAAAACACCTTCTCTGCCTTGAGTATTCGACCGTCGCGATTCAGAACAAGGCGATGGCGGACTTCCTCGCCGGCCCGGAGCACATCTTCTCGATCCTCGAGTCGGCGCTGCCCGAGGTCCGCAAGATGCGTGAGCAGTATCCGGACGCGGTGGTGCTCCCCGGGGCGACCGCGTTGCCCACGCCGTCGGACAAGCGCCGCAAGAAGATCAAGATCCCGACGTCGCCGCCGCGTATCGCGGTCCGGCTGGCTCGTGGCCTGGCCCATCAGCTCACCCAGCACGACCCGGCGCACCACGAGCGCCCGCAGCTCAACGTGGCGACCCAGGACGCCCGCTGGTTCCTGTTGTCAAAGGTCGATGGTGTCACGGTGACCACCGCTGACGGCCGCGGTGTCGTCTATCGCCAGCGTGATCGGGCGAAAATGGTTGCGCTGCTGCGGGCTTCACTGCGCCAGCAGTCACGGCTGGCCCGCGAGTTCAACAGACTGCGCAAGGAGTATCGCAAGGCGCTTCCGGTGCTGACGAGCCAGCAGAAATGGGAAACGATACTTCAGCCCGCCAACGGCTGACTCGTACAGTTTCCCGCAGCGCCGCCGCCTGCACGCGAAGGAGAATCGCGCCGGCACAGCACCTCTTAGAGCGAGCGCCCGTCAACCATAAGTTGACGACCCTCGTTCAACCGCACGCTGCCGTCCCGTTCGAAAGTCCAATCTCGCACAGTGACAACAGCACAGCACGGGGTCAAAGTTCAAAAGTTGTTGACACATGGCGCGCGCCGCCCCTACCCCTCCGAGTCACCACGCTGCGCGGCCAGCTCCCGTCGGTATGCCTCCATCAACGGCTCGGCGAGTTGTTCGCCTTTCGGCGTGATACTGAGACACCAGTGATACCGCCAACCCCACGTGTCGAAGTCGTCGATGTACTCCTTGCAGGTTTCGCGGATTGTTCCCTCTAGGTCCTCCGACGCGGTGAAACCTTCTGCGCCAGCAGGGTCCTCACCTAGCTCAAAAGGCGTCAACCACTAGAGACCTGATCGTGTTGATCGTCTTCTCCTGCACCAGCTGCAAGGGCGCACTCAGATCTTCCTGCTCGACGTACCTTGTCGTATGGTCGCCCCTCGCTCCCAGGTGGGTAGACAACGTTCATTACGGGCCCCGGAGACTTGGGAGACGCCGCTGGCGACTTGCCCGGCCGTGCCGGCGATTTGGCTACCGGCCGGGTGAGTTGTTGGACTTGTTGGACTTGGGGTTGTAGTTGGGGGTGGAGAACAGATGCCGATCACACTGACAGCGGCGGATGGCACCAAGAGTAAAGAGCAGCAGCCTGTTTGGCCGCATAGCCCATCGCCGGCCTGGAGCCGCGGAATAGAACTGTGTACGCCTCTTCGAGTAGATCCCGCACAGGCCGCAGCAGCTCATAATCGACGCCGTTGGACCGCTTCGGAAACGGGGGATGTTCGTCACGGGTGATTGACGCTTCGAAAACTGCCGCTGTGTTCGGCGCAACCACTTGACCTGCAAAGTACGCATCGACCATCTCATCATCGGCGCGCATCTTCACCGAATAGCGCCGGTATCCCTCGGCCTGCCACCGCATCAAGTCGGTAAGCGCCTGAATGCTCGCGGCGTCCTGCGGTGAAATCCCATAGCCCGCAGCATCATCAAGGAACGCATCGAGCTGCCAAGCCGCCACCTCGTATAGGCCTGCGGCCAGGTCCAATCTCGGCGGATCAAGTTGGGGCTGTGGCTTGATCATGATTCAGCTCAAGCAATTTCCGCCGAGCACGGTATCGACGAGACTGCGGACTCGCCGGGTGTATTCGATCGTTGTGTCTTCGAACTCGGCGGTCATGCGCAGAAGGCGCTCGTGATAGGCGGCGGCTTGTTCTGTGCGGGCGATCTTTTCGGCTTCGCGTTGCACAAGTAACTCGGGGTCGTCGGTGTGGGTGTGCGGCTGCTCGCGGGTTTCGGTGAGTGTCCAGTCGTTCGCGACCTCGAAGCCTTCGGCCCTTACCCGCGCGACGAACTTGAGCACGGGGTCACGTCGGGCCGCCGTCACCTCAGCACATTCATTCGCCAGATCAGCGAGCGCGGCGATGGTGTTCATGAGCGCTTGCATGGCCCCGACCACCGCAGGCATCTCCTCAATATCCCGCAGAGTCATCTTTGAGCCAGCCGGGTATTCGTCGGCGATAACCTGGGCGCGGCGGATCAATTCATCGAGCACTTCACACACCGCGACTCCAAAATCCCCGTTGCCTGCCAGCTTTTCGGTGGCGCCTTGACGCCGCTTGCGCAGAAACTGCAGCATTGCCTGCGGACTCTTCATCGTCGGCCCAACGGGTTACTCCGGAAATTCTGGTAAAAATCGTCCTCTTCGAGGGCTGTAGGTGGGGGTTGCTTCTTTGTCCCGCGTGGCGATTCCGTTCGGGAGGTTCGCTCAGACCTGGTAGCGGAGGTCGACGCGTTGAGCTTGGCGGCATCCCGTGCCGGGCCCACATCCCCGGTACGTAGGGCGTGTACGACGGCCGGATGAAGATCGGAGGTGTCAGCCACGGCTACGGCGCCCCTTCGTAGATATTGGCCATTGATGTGACATAACTTATGCGCTGCCTGCCTCGGGCCAACCTGGATCGGGCAGCAGGGTGGGCGGTGGATCAGCCCGGATGTACGGATCAGGCAAGTTATCCGGAGTGCCAGGAGCCAGCTTGTTGCACTTGGCTAGAAAGGCGTGCATACCAGCGTCGTCCAGTCCACGAACCCCGGACTTGGTTAGCACCCACGAACCGAACACGTTGTCGGCTGGACGGTTTGCCGGTCCTGTCTGATGTGCTGGCGGCGCGTGCTGCTGCTCGGGCCGCAGGGCTGGATCCGGCCCAAACACAAAAGAATTCCCGTGATAGTAAATCTTCGAACCGTTACTGAAATACTTCCCATCGTCTGTCCTGTCTGCCACTTGCGAGCTGTAGCTACAGACATCGGCGATGAACTGATCGCCATCACGCTGGAAGTTCACGACCTCGTAGTAGTCGGTGCCGACAATGGGCCGCGAGACTCCTGTGCCTCCTATTAGCGTCTTGAAGGAGTTGTTGAATGCGTGTTCGAACCCCGGATAGCTGCGGTCCCTGATTGCATCGATGCCGTGTTTTCGCGATGTCCATGCCCGGTCCCAAGATTCAGCAGCAGCCCGGATGAAGGTGCCTTCGGGGGACATGAGGTCTACAGACGGATTGGGAATCCATCGCATGCTGACTTGGTAGAGATCCTGAGGTTTCGCTGGCTCCTGTGGCGTCGCGGGCGAGCAGCTCACCAGAACGAGCGTCACGATAGCGATGGTGCTGAAAGTCCTCATCGCTATCGAGACACCGCCCAACTGTCGTTGTTGCCCATCACTACCTTAGTAGCGATATCGGTGTCGACGCCTGGGGCTCTGCCTTCAAAGTATTTTGCTATGGCGTTGGAGGCTGCGATTGCATCCGTCGTGTTGAGCCCGCTTAGGTCGATTCGGTTGTCTTTGATGTATTGCTTGATGAGGTCGTCGTGGGCGATGGATGGGTTGGCGTCGATCATGCCGTTGAGGATGGATGCGCGTAGTGCGGTGCTGCTGGTTCCTGCGGTGGCCAGTTGTTGGGCGAAGTCGCTTGGCGGGGTTCCGCTTTGGACTTTGTTGAAGATGTCGATTGCGTCGAAGGCGTCTCCTGCGCCGGGGATCTTTTTGAAGATTGCTTTGAAGAGTTCGGCATCGCTGCTGGTGCCGGGTTTGATGGAGTCCAGCGCTCCATCGGTCATGGCGTTGGTGAGGCGCCCGGCAACTTCGGCTTGCATACCGTGCAGGCCAGGGTGAGCGGTGTTTTCGATGAGGTGCTGGTATTGCTTGTAGGCGGCATCGTTGATGACACCTGCCGAGTCGGCGTTCTTGTCGAACACGGAAAACAGGTTTTGTAGCTGTCCGCCGTTTTTGAATGCCTCGATGCCGGGGTGGGTGAGCCCGGAATCGTTGGGCGCCTGCGCAAGATCAGCCAAGTACGGGGAGACGCCTTCGGCCATCGCCTTGGCAAGACCGGGATTGATCTCGGCGAACGACTTCGGTCCGGACAGAAGCAGTTTTTCGGTGCCGGGCATCGAATTGAGTTCGGGCTTGTTGTCGGCCAGGTAGTGGGCGACCTTGCTGGCGGTGTCGGTGGCCAACGGATTGTTGCCCTCTTGCATCCAACGGAAGGCATCACCGACCTTGCCCGAGTCAGCACCCCATTGCTCGTGGGTGACGGTGCGCAGGAAGCTGTCACCGTCCTTGCCGGTCACCATGTCATGCACGGCGAGGTGATCCTTGCCGGTGTTCTGATACACATCGGCAAGGGCACTGGTCAGTGGGCCGTGCGCATCGGTTTTCAGGCCGTGCACGATGCCTTCGTTGTGCTTGACATCAACGGCGGCGTACTGGTTTGCCGCCTCCAGCATCGATTTGGTGGCTTCGCTGCCGGTAATCGTGGCACCGGGTTTGAAGATGTCGTTGATGTCCTGCAACGCACCCACCCCATTGAGGTGCGTGGTGACAAACCCCCGCGACGGCTCCTGCGTCACCCGATCGGTGCGGGACAACTCCTTAGCGATCTCCGAGGGCAGATTCACCTTGGAGCCAGACACTGGGACAAACGAGCCCCGTGTTTCATCGGTGGCCCCTTGCGCATACCCCTTGAGCTGGTCAGCGCCAAAGACTTCCACGTTAGGATTCGACACGATTTTCAATCCCTGCGCGAACGCCGCGCGCGTCTCCGGTGTTGGCAGCATCTGCTCCAACATCTTGATGTCTTCGGGGCTTTTGCCGTTGAGCGACTGCGACATTTGATACAGGTACGCCATCTGCCCGGCGGGAATTTGTACCTTCTCCCCGCGCGCCAACTTATCCAAGTCAGCGGGCGATAACGTGCCAGCGGCGACCATCCGCGCCCAAGCTGCCGCGTTCTGCTCAGGCGACATGAACGTGTTGGGGAAGGCGCTATTGAAGTCGTTCTTGCCCTCTTCACCCGTCAAACCCGCGGACAGCGGAGCAGCCGCACCGATATCGCCCTTGGCCGCGTTGATCGCTGCCCCGGTGTCCTGGTCGGCCTTCCCGAGTGCGTCGGCGCGCTGCTGCAGATTCACCGTGTCAGTCTTGGCCTCGTTACCGCGCTGGGCCTGCAGCTGGTTCATCCGATCCGTGGCCGCTTTCTCCGAAGAACCCATCGCGATCATGGCGGCCTTGCCCGCACGGTAGTCGAACATATCGCTGACTACCCAATCTTCGGACACCGCAAACGAATCGGCCTCCAAGCCCTGGCCGGTCTTCTTCAAATCGCCGATCATCGGCGCCATCGCCGCAGCACCATCACGGTATGCGTTAGCTAGCGTGTTGTATCCCTGCACAACTCGCTTATCCTGGGCCAGTTCGTGATCGGCGCGCCCCACCGCTGCATCCTTGCCCAGGCCCTGCCACTCCAGATCAACGATCGCGCCATGCACCGTGCCCGCCGCGTCCAAAACCTTAGACCCCACCGTGCGCGTGGGCTCGGCCAAATCACCCAGCCCGGTCGCGTCCGCGCTGTACACCACACTCTTACCCGGTCTGCTCACACCAAATCCCTCCCGCCACAGCCACTTCTACTTGGCCGCGTTCAAATCACCCAACGATGTCAACCCGTCACCCACCATCTGGGTCAACGACACCGCAGTCTTACCGTCCTGATGCTCATAACCATCGGCCGAGCGCCGCAACAGCACCCCCATCTGCTCATAGCGGCCCGCCACCACCGTCAACGAGGTCTTCACCGCATCGCTCGCTGCGGGCAAGGCCCCTGCTGTGGCGAAGCCCTTCAAACCCGATGCCGCACCACCAGAATCCGGGGCTTTGAGCTTGGAGACATCGGACTGCGCGCCGTCTACCTTGCCTGCACCCTGACGCACATTCACCGGATCAACCTTCACAACCAACCCCCAAAAATTCTCACTCGAACTTCACGTCCCAGCCAAGGGCCTTGTAGCGGCGGATCTCTCTGTCGCGCTTGGCCTTTTCGGCTTTCTCCTGCTCGGACCAGTCACCAATCACCCCCGGTGAAGCTGCCGGCATATCGCCCAGGAACTCGTCGGTGTTGTCGTAATTGATCAGAATCTGCGGTGTCGCCTTCTCACCATCGTCCTCACCCTTGCCGCCCCGACCATGCGCTCCCGGGCTGCCCATCATCCCCATCGGGCCACCACCACGCACACCGGCAGCAGCCACCGCCGCCGGATTGACGCCAGACCCACTGCCGCCAGCAGCACCGCCGGGCAGACCCGCACCACCACGAAGTGCACTCAACCCTCCGGGGCCGCCAGCACCTGCGCCCGGCCCTCCTACACCGGTGCCCGTCGAGGACTGCGAGAATCCGGCCGCGGTTGTACTACCCAACGGAAGACCGGAACCTCCAGAGCCAGAGCCCAACCCAGAACCTGCACCACCGGAACCCGAGCCAGCGCCCGACCCGGATCCCTGACCACCACCAGAACCGCTGCCTTGCCCACCACCCTGACCTTGACCTTGGCCTGCGCCTGCCTGCTGACCATCACCACCAGCCAGCTGAGGCTTGGTGTCCTTGTTGGCCAAGCCATCTGACGGGGACGGGGTCTGGGTGCCGCTACCGGAACCGCCCCCGCTATTGCCTCCCCCACCGCCGTTGCCACCGCCCTGATCACCGGGCATCACCCCTAGCTGTTGCACGTCGGGGTCCGTCACCTTGGGACGATCCGTCGACATCGGGTTGGTGTACGTGCTTTGCGCAGCAGCGCGAATCGCATTCAGAGCCTGCTGCTTTTCGTCCTTCGACGCGTTCTTGTCCGGAACCGGATAGCTGTTCGGAACCCGGCTAGCCGCGATCAACGTCTCGCCATCCTGCTCAGCAGCCTGACTCAGCTTCCCTGCCTCGGCCGCCAAACCCGTATCCGGGGCCGCGATCTTCTTGTAGGTGCGATCCACCGCGTCGTACGCCGAATTGGCCGCCTCACCCGACCACGACTCGGAGTCAAGCAACTTGCTGCGCACCTTCATCGCCATATCCACCGACTCGGACACGGCCCCGTACACGCTGCTCCAGCGGTCCGCTTCTGCACGTGCCGACTCGACCCCCAACCCCGTCAGCTTGGAGGCGATCTCCTGATGCGACATCCCCTGCCAACCATCATCAGCCATTACTCACACCCCATTTCACTTCGGAAGAGTCGGAGCCACCGCAGCGGCCACTTGCTTTGATTTTGCGCACGCATCGGGCACGTCTTTGGCTTCCTGAACGTCGACTACGACCACGACGACAGCGACGGTTGCCTGTTGCGACGGCAGTATCACGGTGCAGGTAGGTACCGAAGCGACGCGGCCCTGGTAAATCACTCCGTCAAGTCCGGCCACCGTGATGGGCTGAGGATTTGTGTACAGCTCGGCATCTAAGTACGAAGACACCTTGGTGTTGGCAATCGTTAATGCACCTGTCCAACCACCGCTGAGGCCACCCCACTGGCAGCCGCGCAACTGCGGATCCTTGGTGCCTACATCGGTCACTTTCGACGGATCCAAACCCCAAGAACGAATCTGCTCAGCTGAATAGCCAAAGCATGGGTCATAGCTCGTGCCGTCATTCCAATGGCTCGGCGGTGGGTGCGGCGCCGTCAACGTGCTTGACACCTGCGGTTGCGAACTCGCGGTGGCCGACGCCGAAGACATCACTGAACCTGTAATGTCCGCCGGCTTCGTGATGCCCGTCGATGTCGAGCAGCCGGCCACCGTTAGAGCCGCCGCGCACGCTAGGCCCATACGCATCATCAGTACTTCACCGTCGCCGTTCCGTCCTTGTACGGATTTATCCGGCCAGCGTTGCGTTCCTCGGTGTTACGGAACAACATCTCCGTAGCGATGAAGTGGTCGGCGTGGCTCTTGTAATGGGCCGAGATTTTCTTGAGAGCATCGACGGCCGCTGCGCGCTGGGCGGCGTAGTGCTTGGCCGCCTCGTGTCCAGAAGGCAGGTCCCCGAGCGCAAGATCCTGATCAAGGCTCACAGTTGAGATCTGCGCCTCAACGATGTCGCGGGCCCGCAGCATGTCCCCAGCGAGCTCCACACCATAGCCATCCTTGAATTTCAGCGTGGTGCGGGCAGCCTCGGCGGCCTCCTGGCGAGCATCCTGAGACATCCCATTGATGTCGAACTTGTACTCACCCACAGCCCACCTCGCCTTTCATCGTCACAACCGGCATTCATCTAGATACGACGACACTAGGGACAATTCGGTTCCAACAATTTTCGAGGCATTTGGCAGCCGCGGGAGAGCGGAGAAATTCGCTGGTCGCCGGGGCTTCCTCAGCACCTCACTATGAACGGCGGCAATAGTCGATACCTCCAACACGTGAGGACATTCCCGTTGTCCATCCTCGCCGTAGCTTTCCGATAACACTCAGCGAGACGTTCGATATAACGCCTGTTGGCCTCAGTCCTATGGGCAACGGCCTTCATCGAGTCGGCCATCTGCTCGGGCCCCAGAACAGCAGGCCTCATTGCCTCGAAGCGGGCTCGACTCTTCTGGGTAGTCCGGAGGTCGTACAGGGCCAAATGCAGCTCTTTGATCTGACGCGGGCTCGGCGACCGAATGCCTTCATCTTCAACGATTTTCAGCTTCTCCACCGCTTCAAGCATTACGCGGGATGCGGCCGGCCTCCAGTCCTTGATCTCATAGTTTTTGCACGCCTTCGAGACATCCCGCAGCACCGCCCGTAGCTGCCCCCTCAGTTCTCGCTGCCGCTTGCTGACAGCGCTCCTAATGCTCAGCAACGCCGGGACCGCGATGGCGAGTGCTGCCATCCACCACGCAAGATCCCAAAGCTTCACCGCAGAAGTGTTTCATGCGCACGCTCGATGTCGACGTCTATTTGAGCTCCGATCGCCATCGCCGCTTGCGCGGTGCGTGGGTCGCAACATGCACCGTCGACGAGTTGACCATCCGCGAATCAGCTGTGAGACGCCGAAGGCATCACCAACGTCGCGACGCAATGGCGCCGGATCCGCGCTGCCCTGGGCATCGCCGATGACATCACCGCGCACAGCTTCCGCAAGGCCGGTGCAACCTTCAAGGACGATGCGGGACTCCCCACACACATCATCGCCGACTCCCTTGGCCAAGCCGACATCCTGACCACACAGCGGCACTATCTGGCTCGCGGCAAGGCGCATCCGGAGGCCCCGGCCGTGCTGGATCACATGCTGGAACACCCTGCGAATTAGTGGAGACTTTTTGGAGACCTGGGGTGATACAGGGCAAGAAAAAACCCCAGGCCAGAGGAGATTAATCCTCTGGCCTGGGGACCTAGTAGCGGGGACAGGATTTGAACCTGCGACCTCTGGGTTATGAGCCCAGCGAGCTACCGAGCTGCTCCACCCCGCGGCGGTAAACACAAGGTTACCGGTCGCACTGCGTGGCGCCAAATCGTTCACCTGGCCTGCACGTTCTCGGCACCACGTAGTGGTTTCGTCCCCGCCACTTGCGCTTTCACGCGGTAGCAGGGACGAGCCCTTCTACTTGGCCTGTGTGAACTTCGTCATCGCGTCATCGAGGCTCTTCAGGGCCTGTCCATACCGTGCGAAGTCCCCGCTCTTCTGAGCGTCCTTCACCTCTCCGATGGCCCGCTGAACCTCCTGCAGCGCGGCAGCCTTCGCAGCGGACACTTCCGAGGATCCTGCCGGCGGCGGTGCCACCGGAGGGACGATCGGAACACTCTGACCGCTGGGCGGCGGAGGGGCGACGCTGCCGGGCTCCACCGCCGGAGCGGTGGCCGTCGCACCGGCCCCCGGCCCGAACACCATGTCGAGCGCGTCCCTGACCGTGGTCGCATAGCCGACCTTGCCGTTGTAGAACATGCCCACACGGATCAGGCGCGGATATGACGATTGATCACCCTGGCCCGGCGAGGCATACAGCGGTTCGACGAACAACAGTCCCCCATTGGCGACCGGCAGCGTCAGCAGGTTGCCCCATTTGAGGATGTTCTGGTTCTTGATGATGCCGACATGCGAGGACACCTGGTTGTCGGTGGTAATCGCATTGTTCACCAGCTTGGGGCCCTGGACGGTTCCCGGCACCGTGAGAACGGTGATCTTTCCGTAGGTTTCGGGATCGGAGCTGGCACTGACATAGGCGGCCAGGAAGTCACGCTGGAATCTATTGAGCGCGCTGGTCAACTGGAACGACGCCGCACTGTCGTTCTTCGTAATATCCTTCGCGACAATGTAATACGGCGGCTGAGACCCGGTGGGTGCGTTCGGATCATCGGGAACCTGCCAGAAATCGCTGGTCGAGAAGAACGTCACCGGGTCGTTGACGTGGTAGCGCGCCAACAGCGTCCGCTGCACCTTGAACAGATCCTCCGGGTAGCGCAGATGCCGCGCGAGATCCGATGAGATGTCACTCTTCGGCTTCACCGTTCCCGGGAAGATTTTCATCCATGCCTTAAGCACGGGGTCCTTCTCGTCCTGCTGGTACAGGGTCACCGTGCCGTCGTAGGCATCCACCGTCGCCTTCACCGAGTTCCGGATGTACGAAACCTGCTGGTTGGGCAGCGCTCCCCCGGTCCGGCCCACCTGGCTGTCAAAGGTGGCCTCCGACAACGACGTCTGCTGCGAGTACGGGTAGTTGTCCAGCGTGGTGTAGCCGTCCACGATCCAGACCATGCGCTTGTCTACGATGGCCGGGTAGGTGCCGCTGTCGACGGTCAACCACGGCGCCACCGCTTCCACGCGGCGGCTCGGATCGCGGTTGAACAGGATCTTGCTGTTGTCTCCGATCACATTGGAGAACAGGAAGTTCCGCTCGGCATACTTCAGTCCGAACACCGTCCGCGCCAGCGCACCGCCCACGGGAATGCCGCCGCCGCCGGTGTAGGTGCTGTTCTTGGTACCGGCATTGTTCTCGTAGTCGTACTCGCGATCGTTGCCGTTCTTGCCGACGATCGCGTAGTCGTTGTTATCGCTGGCGATGATCGGGCCGTAGTACACGCGCGGCTGAGCCAACGGCGCCGGCCCGTCGGAGAGCACCTTGCCGCTGTCGTCGACGGCATTAACCAGGAACTCCGGGTACCCGCCGTTCTCGTCCGGCTTGTCGGCCACTCCTCGCACAGTATTGGCCGGGGCCGCGATGAACCCGTTGCCGTGCGTGTACACGGTGTGCCGGTTGATCCAGTCTCGCTGGTTATCACGAAGTTTGGCCGGATCGAGCTCGCGGGCGGCGACCACATAGTCGCGCAGCGACCCGTTCTTGTCCTGGTACCGATCGATGGACAACGAATCGGGGAAGGCATAGAAGTTCTTGCCCTGCTGCAATTGTGTGAAGGCCGGGCTCACGATATTCGGGTCCAGCACACGAATGTTGGCCATCGTCGCGCGGTCGGCGGCAACCTGTTTGGCCAGCTGTTCGCTGCCGGTGGGCGCCGAGGCCGTGCCGCTGTAGTCGCGGTACGTCACGATGTCGTCTGTCAGGCCGTAGGCATCGCGGGTTGCCTTGATGCTGCGCGCGATGTACTCGCTTTCTTTCTGCGCCGCATTGGGTTTGACACTGAACTGCTCGACGATGAGCGGCCATCCGGCGCCCACCACCAGCGAGGACAGCAGCAGCAGCGCCAGGCCGATCGCCGGGATCCGCAGATCCTTGAGCACCAGGGCGGAGAACACCGCGACCGCGCAAATCACCGCGATGGCCAACAGGATCAGCTTGGCGGGCAGCACCGCATTGATATCGGTGTAACCGGCGCCGGTGAACGGCTTACCTGCCCGCGTGTGCGAGAGCAGCTCGTACCGATCGAGCCAATATGCGGCGACCTTGAGCAGCACCAGGATTCCGGCGAGAGTGACCAACTGGACACGGGCCGGACGCGACAGTGTGCCGGAACGACCCGTCAGCCGAATACCGCCAAAAATGTAGTGCACCAAGGCGTTGACAACCAGCGCGATGAACACGGCGATAAACAGGTAGGTCAGCACGAATCGGTAGAACGGCAGCTCAAAGGCGAAGAAGCCGAGATCCAAACCGAACTGCGGATCCTTGATGCCGAAGTCCCCGCCCTCCAGGAACAGCTGCACGGGCATCCAATAACTTTGGGCCACAACACCTGCCAGCACCCCGATGAGCACGGGAACACCGATGACGAAGAGCCGCACCCGCGACAGGATGAGAGCCCGGTACTGCGCCAGTGCGTCGCCGGGGCCCCTCGTGGGCACGAACACGGGCCGCGCCCGATAGGCCAACCCGAAGCCCGCGAAAACCACGGCACCGACCAGGGTTCCGACAATCAGGAACAATGCGAGCCGGGTCAGCAGCACGGTCGTGAACACGCCGCGGAATCCGAGCTCACCGAACCACAGCCAGTTGATGTAGGTGTCGACAAGGCGTGGGCCTATCAACAACAACACCACGATCACCAGCGCAGCGGCGACCAATCGCCGGCTCCGTCGGGTCAGTCGTGGCAGAGCCCCATTTGGCCGCATTCCCACGTCGCTACGCTCCTCATCGAGTGTTCAAGCACGGCTCAGTTTTCGCGCTTCGATTCTCAGCCCCACTGTAGCCGCAGAACAGCGGGCATCGTCCTGCATCGATGGTGATGAGGTTGACTAACAACTGGGCGCTTGATCACCGCGATTGAGGGCACGGAGTCCATCCACCGCTTCGGTCAATGTGCCGACCTTGACCAGGGTGAGCCCCTGCCCGCCGTCCGTCTTCGCCTCGGCGCAGTTGGCCGCGGGCACTAGGAACACCGTCGCTCCAGCATCTTTGGCGGCCAACATCTTGTGCGTGATCCCACCGATCGGCCCCACCTTGCCCTCGGCATCGATGGTTCCTGTTCCGGCGACGAACTTTCCGCCGTCGAGCTCATCGGGGGTCAGCTTGTCGATCACCGCGAGGCTGAACATCAGCCCGGCCGATGGCCCACCGATATTGGCCAGATTGAAATCGATGGTGAACGGCGCCCACGGTGCCTGCACCACGCCGACCCCCAAGAACCCGTAGTCACGATCCTTGTTCTTGCCGAGCGTGATCGTCACCGTGCCGTTAGGGGAATTCTTGCGCTTGTAATCGAGAGTCACCACGTCACCCGGCTTGGTCGCCTTGAGTGCTCCGGTGAACTCCTCAAGCGTTGCAACCGGGCGCCCATTCACGGCGGTGACCGCATCGTTCTCCTGCAGCTTGCCCTTGGACGGTCCGTCCTCGCTGATGGTCAGAACAGTGACGGCCGTCGGGTATTTGAGATACCCGAGCGCCGCGAACTCGGCGCTCTCCTCTGACTTCTTGAACTCGAGGTCGTTCTCCTTGTCCACCTGATCCTTGGACCGGTTAGGCGGATACACCACATCGCGCGGTACCAACTGCTCACGACCGCTAGCCCACAGCCGCAACGCATCGGCCAGGGTCAGCCCGTCGCGCTGGGAAACCGTCGTCATGTTGAGGTGACCAGAAACCGGGTCTACCTTGGTGCCCTTGATGTCGACGACCTCCTTGCCCTCGACTTGACCGAGGGTGTTGAAGGTGGGGCCCGGGCCCAGGGATACGAACGGCACGGTGATCACCGACATCAACAACGCAAAGGCAATGATCGGGACCAGCGCGACCAGCAGCGTCGCTACGCGGCGATTCATGCCTGCACCCTATGGCAAGGCCTGATCAGCACCCCGCCGGTAGTCTCGTGGTGGAGGTTCGATGAACGAGCATGCCCCCGTCCTGCTGTACGACGGCATCTGCGCCCTGTGCAACGGTGCGGTGAAGAAGATCCTGCGCGACGACAAGGTCGGGACAATGCGGTTCGCCGCGCTCGACAGCGAGTATGGCGATCAGGTGATCGCGCGGCACCCCGAACTTGTCGGCGTCGATTCCTTCGTGATCGTCGACAATCCGGGCGAGCCCGTCGAACGAATTCACATCCGGTCCGACGGAGTGCTCCGCATCATGGAGTACCTGGGCGGTACCCGGCGAGCCGCCCTCATCGCACGGCTGGTCCCGCGTCCGATCCGCGATGCGCTCTACCGGGTGGTGGCACGCACCCGGTACCGGATATTCGGCCGGTACGACACCTGCCCGGTACCCCCGCCCGAGGTTCGTGCACGCTTCCTGGCCTGATCCGCGCCACAAGCAGCGCGTTCCGCAAATTACGCCGTCAGCGTGATCCGGTCGTCTCTACCAGCGGTACCGTGGAGATATGGCCGACCTCCCCTTTGGATTCGCTTCTGGCGACGACCCCGACCGTGAGCGGGGCGACGGCGCGCGACCGGGGCCCGGCTCGGGCGGAGACCCGTTCGGCTTCGGATCCGGTGGATTCAATCCTGCCGATCTCGGCCAGATCTTCACCCAGTTGGGCCAGATGTTCAGCGGCGCTGCCGCCGGCGCCACCAGCGGTGAGCCCGCGGGTGCGGTCAACTACGACATCGCCCGGCAGCTCGCCTCAAGCTCAATCGGTTTCATCGCGCCCATCACCGAGAGCACGGCATCGGCCATCGCCGATGCCGTGCACCTGGCCGACACCTGGCTGGACGGGGCCACTGCCTTGCCCGCCGGTACCACCCGCACTGCGGCCTGGACCGCGACGGACTGGGTGGACAACACGCTGGAAAACTGGAAGCGGCTCGTCGATCCTGTGGCCGAACAGATCTCGGGTATGTGGGCGGCGAGTCTGCCGGAAGAGGCACAGAGCATGGCTGGTCCGCTGCTGGGCATGATGACCCAGATGGGCGGCATGGCCTTCGGATCGCAGCTCGGCCAGGCCCTCGGACAACTGTCCCGTGAGGTGTTGACCTCCACCGATATCGGCTTGCCGTTGGGCCCCAAGGGCACCGCGGCCCTGCTCCCAGCCGCCATCGAAGCGTTCTCGGAGGGCCTCGAGCAGTCCAAGAGCGAAATCATGACCTTCTTGGCCGCGCGGGAAGCCGCGCATCACCGCTTGTTCAGTGGCGTCGGCTGGCTGACCATCCGGCTGATGGACACCGTCGAGCAATACGCCAAGGGCATTTCGATTGACATGAGCGCCATCGAGGAGGCTGCGCGCGGCTTCAACCCCGCCTCGCTCGGCGATCCGTCCGATATGGAACAGATTCTGTCCCAAGGCATTTTCGAGCCGAAGACCACACCGCAGCAGGTGCAGGCCCTGGAGCGCCTCGAAACCCTGCTCGCTCTGATCGAGGGCTGGGTGCAGACCGTGGTGACCGACGCGCTCGGCGAACGCATCCCGGCAACCGCCGCCCTCAGCGAGACGTTGCGACGCCGCCGTGCGACGGGCGGCCCGGCCGAGCAGACCTTCAGCACCCTGGTGGGCCTGGAGCTGCGGCCGCGCAAGCTACGCGAGGCCGCGGATCTCTGGCGCAAGCTCACCGACGCCGTCGGCACGGACAAGCGCGACGCGATCTGGGCACATCCTGATCTGATCCCCGACGCCGGCGACCTGGACAACCCCGCCGCATTTATCGATCGCATCATCGGCGGCGGCGACGCGGTGGACGACGCCATCGCGCAGATCGAGAAGCTCGATCCGGGGAGCCCCGAACAAAACCGAGAAGACGGATAAATCTGGCGCCCGCCCATTCGGCGCTGGTCAGCGACCGAATCGGGCTGTGGATAAAAGGCTTTCGCCCGCCTGCCGAACGCACACGATGTGTCACAGTGGGTCATGTCCAGCGAGCCGACGTTCACCCTCGACCCGGCGCGCCCGGTGCTGCCGCGGCCGGACGACGGGGTTCAGATCGGATGGATGCCGTGTCATGCCGTGATCGTGCACCCCTCGACGACTGCGCCGGCCACCGCGGTGCGCCAGCTGCTGAGCTCGCTGACGGACGAACTCACCTGGAGCCAGATTCTTAACCTTCAGTGCGTCAAGGACTTTCACGATGCAGAGGACATTCGCTCACTGCTGGACGAGCTGGTGGACGCCGGTGCGGTGATCCGCAGAACCCGATCCGTCGCGGCCGCATCGCCGGTGATCCGGCTCGTCGGCCGCGGTCCTCTTTCGGATGCCCTCGCCGAAGCGCTCCGGCATACTTCGGCGCGCATCCAGCGCTCAACCCAGCCGACTCACGGAAAGTCCTGGGACCACGTGGATTTGGCGGTACTCGCCGATGATCTGATTGCCGATACCCGCTTGCTGCGGATGCTTACCGACGCGGAGGTACCTCACCTATCCGTCCGCGCGCGCGATGGCACCGGACTCATCGGGCCCATGGTTCTGCCCGGCATCACCAGTTGCCTGGAATGCGCGGACCGTCATCGGCATGACCGTGATGAGCAGTGGCCCGCGGTCGCCGCCCAACTCACCGGAACCGTCGGCGTCGCGGCGCCCGCCACGGTCCTGGGCACGGTGGCGGTGGCACTGGCACAGATCGATCGGGTGTTAGCGGCCATCCGCGGACAGGCACCGGGACCGCTGGCCACACTCAACGCGACACTCGAACTCGACCTGTCCACACACGCGTTGACCGCCCGACATTGGACCGCACACCCGCTGTGCCGATGTGGCGCCTACTTCGCCGGAAATTGACGAAGACCCACTTTTTGTTAACTTCATCACGAGCGGGCATGATGTGCGCATGGCAGAGATCCGTCGTGGCCGCGCCGCGCGCGCCGCAAAACTCGCATCGCTTCCGGCCGGTATCGCGGGCCGCGCCGCCCTCGGTGTGGGGAAGCGGATCGCCGGGAAATCCAAGGACGAAGTGAACGCCGAACTCGTGGAGAAGGCGGCCGAACAGCTGTTCCAAGTTCTCGGGGAACTCAAGGGCGCGGCTATGAAGATCGGTCAGATGCTCTCGGTGATGGAGGCCGCGATTCCTCCCGAGTTCGGGGAGCCCTATCGGGAAGCACTGACCAAGCTGCAGAGCGATGCCCCGCCGCTGCCTGCCGACAAGGTCCATCGCGTCCTCGATGCCCAGCTCGGCACGAAGTGGCGTGAGCGCTTCCAATCATTCGACGACAAGCCCGTCGCCTCAGCCAGCATCGGCCAGGTGCACAAGGCCATCTGGAAGGACGGCCGCGCCGTCGCGGTCAAGGTGCAGTACCCGGGCGCCGACGATGCCGTCCGCTCGGACCTCAAGACCATTCAGCGTCTCTCGTCCCTGTTCAAGCAGGTGGCGCCCGGTGCCGATATCAAGGCCATCGTCGACGAACTCATCGAGCGCACCGAGGAAGAACTCGACTACCGCATCGAGGCCACCAACCAGCGCACCTTCGCCAAGGCCTTCAAGGACGACCCGGAGTTCTACGTCCCGTCGGTCGTGGCCTCCTCCCCCAAGGTGATCATCACCGAGTGGATGCAGGGCCGGAAGCTCTCGGAGATCATCGCCAAGGGCACCGAGGAAGAGCGCAGCAATTGCGCGCACTTTCTCCTTGAGTTCAGCATCAGCTCGCCATACCGGTGCGGACTTCTGCATGCCGACACCCACCCGGGAAACTTCATGCTGCTGGAGGACGGCCGCTTCGGCATCATGGACTTCGGCGCCTGCGCCGCGCACGAGGGTGGCCTCCCTGCCGGCTTCGGACCGATCCTGCGTCTCGCCCGCGACGAGAAGTGGGAAGAGCTGACAGAGGTGCTCCGTTCGGAGGGCTTCATCCCGCCGAGCGCGACCTCCGTCTCTCATGAGGAGGTCAACTCCTACCTTGAGCCGTACATCGAGCCGCTCAACCACGAGACATTCCACTTCAGCCGCAAGTGGCTGCAACGGCTCACCGCCAAGGCCACCGATTTCCGCAGCGACGAGTTCCTCGAGTCGTTCAAAACCAGTCGGCAGATGAACCTGCCGCCCAACTACCTCATGTTCTTCCGGGTACTCGGCGGCCTCATCGGCATCGCCGCGCAGCTCGATGCCCCGGTGGATTACGCGGCCATCGTCGACAAGTGGGTGCCGGGATTCCACGAGGACAGCAAGACACCCGCCGCCACCTAAGCGAGAAGACAACCTGCGTTGTCAGACTCGCCCGGTCCTCCGGCATGATGTAACGCATGGCTGAGATCCGTCGTGGCCGCGCCGCGCGCGCCGCAAAACTCGCATCCCTGCCGGCCGGTATCGCCGGTCGCGCCGCCCTGGGCGTGGGGAAACGTCTCACCGGCAAGTCCAAGGACGAAGTCAACGCCGAGATGATGGAGAAGGCGGCCGAACAGCTGTTCCAGGTGCTCGGGGAACTCAAGGGCGCGGCCATGAAGCTCGGACAGGCCCTGTCGGTGTTCGAAGCCGCGATTCCCCCGGCCTTCGCCGAACCCTTCCGCGACGCCTTGACGAAGCTGCAGAGCGATGCCCCGCCGTTGCCTGCCGACAAGGTCCATCGGGTTCTCGATGCCCAGCTCGGCACGAAGTGGCGTGAGCGCTTCCAATCATTCGACGACAAGCCCGTCGCCTCAGCCAGCATCGGCCAGGTGCACAAGGCCATCTGGAGCGATGGCCGCGCCGTCGCGGTCAAGGTGCAGTACCCGGGCGCCGACGATGCCGTCCGCTCCGATCTCAAGACCATGCAGCGGCTGGCATCGCTGTTCAAACAGATCGTGCCCGGGGCGGACGTCAAAAGCATCATCGACGAACTCATCGAACGCACCGAGGAAGAACTCGACTACCGCATCGAGGCCACCAACCAGCGCACCTTCGCCAAGGCCTTCAAAGACGACCCCGAGTTCTACGTGTCGCCGGTCGTCGCCTCTGCGCCCAAGGTCGTCATCAGTGAGTGGATGCAGGGCCGCAAGCTCTCCGAAATCATCAGCGGGGGAACAGAAGACGAGCGCAACGAATGCGGGCGCCTGTTGTTGAAATTCACCGTCAGCTCTCCCTACCGGTGCGGACTGCTGCACGCCGACACCCACCCGGGAAACTTCATGCTGCTGCCGGACGGGCGCCT
Organism: Mycobacterium sp. NGS15; assembly: GCF_059813245.1. Classification (NCBI taxonomy): domain Bacteria; kingdom Bacillati; phylum Actinomycetota; class Actinomycetes; order Mycobacteriales; family Mycobacteriaceae; genus Mycobacterium; species Mycobacterium sp. NGS15. Next base: position 69,429 of record NZ_JCALEF010000004.1, read on the forward strand.
CGGCGTGATGGACTTCGGCGCCGTCGCCACCCATGAAGGCGGGTTTCCTCCCAACCTGGGACCCATCTGGCGTCTGGAGCGGGACGGGGTCTGGGATGAGCTCATCCCCCTGATGCGCGAGGAGGGCTTCATTCCGCCGCGTACCGACGTATCACCGGATGAGATCGACGAGTACCTCAAGCCGTTCATCGACCCGCTGAAGTCCGACGAGTTCCACTTCACCCGGACGTGGATGCAGCGGGTGGCCGCCAAATCCAGCGACGTGCGCGGTGCGCAGTTCCAGACCGGCCGGCATCTGGACCTGCCGCCCGTCTACCTGATGATGTTCCGGGTGCTCGGCAGCCTGTCCGGCATTCTGGCGCAGCTCGACGCGACGGTCCCGTATGCCCGCATCATTGGCGACTGGGTTCCCGGTTTCCGCGAGGACGAGCCCGTCGCCGCCAGCTAGCAACAGCTAGCATTCCGTGAAGACGTGAGGCAACGACGCCACACTGAACGATATGAGGTGACATGGCAGATATTCGCCGCGGCGGACTCAGCCGAATGACCAAACTGGCAAGCCTGCCGGCAGGTATGGCCGGTCGCGCGGTCCTCGGAGTTGGCAAACGGTTGACCGGGTCCTCCGCGGACGAGGTCAACGCCGAACTCCTGGAGAAGGCGGCCGACGAGCTGTTCAACGTGCTCGGCGAGCTCAAGGGCGGCGCCATGAAGGTGGGCCAGGCTCTGTCGGTGATGGAGGCGGCGATACCGCCACAGTTCGCCGATCCGTTCCGTGAGGCCCTGGTCAAACTACAGAGCGAGGCCCCGCCGCTGCCCGTGGCGAAGGTGCACCGCGTGCTCGACGCCCAGCTCGGCACCAAATGGCGCGAACGCTTCCAATCCTTCGACGACACACCCGTGGCCTCCGCGAGCATCGGTCAGGTGCACAAGGGAATCTGGAAGGACGGCCGCGAGGTGGCCGTCAAGATCCAATACCCCGGCGCCGACGACGCGCTGCGCGCAGATCTCAAGCTGATCCAGCGGATGACACCGCTGGCCAAACAGATTGCGCCCAAAGCAGATATCGATAGGTTGGTGGCCGAGATCAGCGACCGCATCGAGGCCGAACTGGACTACCGCCAGGAGGCGTCCAACCAGCGCGCATTCGCCAAGGCCTTCGCCGACGATCCGAAATTCTCTGTGCCGGCGGTGGTCGCCAGCGCGCCCAAGGTGCTCATCGCCGAATGGATGGAGGGCCGCCGGCTCTCGAAGATCATCTCCGAGGGCACTCGTGAGGAACGGGACTCCGCCGGCGCCCTGATGCTCGAATTCACGGTGAAGTCGCCGGAAACAGTGGGTCTGGTGCACGCCGACCCCCACCCGGGCAATTTCATGCTGTTGCCCGACGGACGTTTCGGCATCATCGATTTCGGCGCGGTCTCCGAACACCCCGGCGGGATTCCGCCGGAATTCGGTGAGGTGCTGTGCTGGGCCCGAGATGAGCAGTGGGAGCAGGTGATCCGGCTCATCAAGCAGCTCGGATTCATGCCGCCGGAGGTCCAATTGTCCGGGAACCAAGTGATGGACTACATCAGGCCGCTATGGCCCTATGTCGATCCGCTGCGCTCAGGCGAATTCCATTTCACACGTGAGTGGTTCCAGCAGGCCGCGGTCGCATCGACCGATCTCCTGGACGAGGGATTCACCGAACGATTCAAGCTGGCGCGCCAAATGACGGTGCCGCCCGGCTACGTCATGCTGCTGCGCACGCTGGGCGGCATGATCGGAGTCCTCGTGCAGCTGGGTGCGCATGTGAACTACGCGGCAATCGCCGAGGAATGGATGCCGGGGTTCTTCGAACCCAACGCGAAATCGGCCTGATAACAATGCTCCCCACCGCCACATGGCGATGGGGAGCATTGCTTGGCGGGCCCGACGACAGTCCCGACATGCGCGGTCATGCCGCGGCGGGATCTGCTGCCGGCAGCGGGCTCTTGCGGGGGCGACCACGCGGACGCTTACGCGCCACGATGGCACCCTGCTCGAAAATCTCGCCACCCCACACACCCCAGGGCTCTGCGCGGTCCAGCGCAGCGGCCAGGCACTGCGACCGGATCGGGCAGTCCGCACATAGCGTCTTAGCCCGCTCCAGGTCTGCGGGGCTCTCCGCGAACCACAGGTCCGCGTCCGCAACATGGCACGGCAGGGTACGCCTTCGGGCCTCCGTTTCGACGGTCATCATGTGTCCGTTCACCTGCTTCCTCTTCGGTTCCTGGTAAAACTGCTGGTCTCGTATCGGTGTCGTATCGATCGAGATCCGGAACCACGTCTGAGGTTGAGGCTCAAACAAAAGTGGCCACGGATCCCGGTGGTGTCGGGTCCGTGGCCTGGGAGGCGGTTGTGGGGCTACCTAGATGTATCCCCTGTTCACGGACGCGACATTCGCGGCTGCTGCGACGACGGCGCGGTGCTTAATGCCGGCGGCCGACATGCTCTGGGCCGCCGGCTTGGCAGCGGCGACATGCGTCGGGAGCGACGGCGGAGCGATCGGCAATACGACAAAGGCACCATGGGCATCACGCCACAAGGTGTCGCCGTAATTGGTGGGTGTGTTCATCGCTCCTCCTTCCGTCTACTCGTGCGTGAACAGGTCTGGATTTGAATTCTCACGAATTCCTGACGCCCAGAGTAAAAGGTCATCTATCGGTTGACAAGTTATTTTTGACCTGCGGCGATACTTCAAGACCAGTTTTGTCGAACTGGCATCTTTCCCGCGATCGGCGTGCTCACTCGGCGATCGACAAATGCCCTATGCGCCAGTGAGTAATCGGGATCGGAACAAGTCCAACACCTGATCGAGGGCCGCGCGCGTGGGCTGACCGGGCTCATCGATGAGATGCTCGGTGACCACCGAATGCGGCGGCATGAGCGAATGGGGATTCGCGGCCTCACCCGGCAGTTCGATGGCGATGAATCCGTCGCCCAGCTCTTCCTTGAGGAACTCAAACCGCTCGGCCGGAACCAGTTTGTCGGTGGTGAAACGCATGCCGAGCACCTTGAGCCCGTCGTGCTGGCAGCGCTGCTTGACCTTGTCCAGGTCTGCCGCAGAGATATCGATGTTGCGCCGCGCCCTCTTGCTGAGCCCGAACGGCAGTGATGGCTGTGATAGCACGGGCGCGAGCAGACGGTCGTCCGCAGCCATGGCGAGCGCGTACCCCCCGGTGAAACACATACCGATGGCGCCCACGCCGGGACCGCCATTGCGCTCATGCTCGTTCTGGGCAAGTGCGCGCAGCCACGTCACCACCGGCGAGCTCTTCCCCGTCGCCAGCACCGTGAATTCACGGCTCACACAGCCGCGGAACATTGACGACAACCCATATGTGGCAGTACGCAACCAGCCGTCGGCCTTCGGATCCACGCTCTGGCCAGGATTCCCGAACAGGTGCGGCATGACTGCGGTGCAACCGATATCGGCCACCTTGCGTGCGAAATTTGCGACCTTGGGGCTGATTCCGGGCATCTCGGCGATCACGATCACCGCCGGTCCACTGCCCTTTCTCAACACGATCTTGGTCTCACCCTCATGGGTGAAGGTGCCTGCTTCGAAATCGCGGAGGTCATCGTCGGCCATGGGGCGAGCCTAGGACGAGATCACGATCCGCGCTAGACACGTGTTGAATAAAGATTACGAGGATCTGGCGCGTACCAAACGCAGCACGTCGGGTCCATATTGCTCCAACTTGCGCGCACCGATCCCGGGAATGGCGACCAGGGCGGCGTCGTCACCGGGAAGCAGTTCCGCGATGGCGATCAGGGTGTTATCGGTGAAGACCACGAATGCCGGTACCTTCATCTCCTTGGCCGTCTTGAGTCGCCAATCCTTCAGTGCGACAAGGAGTTCCTCGTCAATATCGGACGGGCAGCTCTCACAGCGCCGCAGCAGCACCGCCGCCGGAGTGTTGAGTGCCGCATTGCAGATTCGGCAGCGTGCGCCACTACCCCGGCGCCGCGGTGCCACCGCAGCGGAAACTTGCGCGGTGGGAGCGACACCATTGAGGAATCGTGAATGCTTACGCGTCTTGCGGCCGCCCGCAGCCCGCGCGAGCGCCCAGCTCAGATTCACATGGACACGCGCGCGCGTGATCCCGACGTAGAGCAGGCGCCGCTCCTCCTCAACCGGTTCGATGTCCCCGGCGCGCGACAAGGCGTGCGAAATGGGCAACGTGCCGTCGGCCAGTCCCACCAGGAACACCGCGTCCCATTCCAGCCCCTTCGCTGCATGCAGCGAGGCAAGGGTCACGCCCTGCACCGTCGGTGGGTGGCGCGCCTCGGCCCGCACCCGGAGCTCGCGAACGAGCCCTGGCAGATCCAGCTCCGGCAGGCGCGCGCATTCCTCCTCGGCGAGCTCGACGAGTGCCTGTAGCGATCCCCACCGTTCGCGGGCCTGGGTGCCGTGCGGTTCCTCGGCAGACAATCCCAGGGGTTCCAGAATGTCCTGAACCTGCTGCGGCACAGGAATATCTGCACTTTCGCGACCCGCCGCACGTTGCAGGGCCACCAGCGCCTGACGCACCTCTTGCCGGGTGAAGAACCCCTCGCCGCCGCGCACCTGGAACGGCACGCCAGCCTCGGTAAGCGCCCCCTCGTACACCTCCGATTGCGCATTGATCCGGTAGAGCACCGCGATCTCCGATGCCGGAGTTCCCGATTCAATCAGTGCAGCAATGGATTTCGCGACCGATTTAGCCTCTGCCGCCTCGTCGTCGTGCTCGGAGAATCTGGGGGCGGGGCCTTCCGGCCGCTGGCCGATAAGTTGCAGCTTGCTGCCCGCAACGCGCCCTTGCGCGGCCGCAATCACCCGGTTAGCGAGCGAAACCACCTGCGGGGTCGAGCGATAGTCACGTTCGAGACGAACCACCGTCGCATCGGGGAACCGGCGGGAGAAGCCGAGCAGATATTGCGGGGTGGCCCCGGTGAAGGAATAGATGGTCTGGTTGGCGTCGCCCACGACGGTCAGGTCGTCGCGGGGACCGAGCCACGCATCGAGCACCCGCTGCTGCAGCGGCGTGACGTCCTGGTATTCGTCGACCACGAAACAGCGGTAGCGGTCCCGGAATTCCTCGGCGACAGATGCCGAGTTCTCGATGGCGGCCGCGGTATGTAGCAGCAGGTCATCGAAATCGAGCAGGGTGGACCCATCAGGCCGGGCCTTGAGTTTCTCGTAGCCTGCGTAGACCTTGGCGACCTGTTCGGGCGGGACCGGCGTATCGCGCGTGAATTTCGCCGCGGCGGCCGGATAGTCCTCGGGGCTGATCAAAGAGGCCTTGGCCCACTCGATTTCACCGGCGAGGTCGCGCACGGTGTCGGTGGTGGTGCTCAGTTTGGCGCGGTTCGCCGCTTGGGCGACGATGGTGAACTTGCTATCGATCAGCTCCCAGTGTGTGTCGCCGACCAGCTGCGGCCAGAAGTACCGCAGCTGCCGCAGACCCGCGGCGTGGAACGTGACGGCCTGTGCGGATCCGACACCGAGGTCACGCAGCCGTCCGCGCATCTCACCGGCTGCCCGCTGGGTGAAGGTGACCGCGAGGATCTGACCGGGAGCGACATGACCGGATTCGACCAGGTGCGCGATGCGATGGGTAATGGTGCGTGTCTTGCCGGTTCCCGCTCCGGCGAGCACACAGACGGGGCCGCGCGGTGCCGTGACAGCGGCGCGCTGCTCATCGTCAAGACCATCGAGGAGGGAACGCGCCACCGGGCCATCTTCGCAGCAACCGCCGACAACACCGGCCGCTGGCCCCGATCTCGGCATTGAGACATCTCACATACCCCAACGGAACACCCCAGCGCGGTATGACGTTGAATGCCTACGTGACTACAGCGAGCGACTCCAGTCTCATCATGTACTCCACCACCTGGTGCGGCTATTGCCGTCGACTCGAGACGCAGCTCAAGGCCGCGGGTATCGATTACACCAAGGTCGACATCGAACAGGACCCCGCCGCAGCCGACTACGTCGCGAACGTCAACGGCGGGAACCAGACCGTGCCAACGGTGAAGTTCCCGGACGGCAGCGCACTGACCAATCCGTCGCTGGCGCAGGTGAAGGCCAAGCTCGGCGTGTAGTCCGGGCCGCCAGGGTCAGGCGTAGACCCAGGACTCGATGATCTCCCGGGCGATGGAGATCGACCCGGGCAGCATGAGCCGGGAGTCGGACGCCGTGGTCCAATCCCCCGCCTCCAGTGCGGCCTTCACCTCGTCGCGCGTGAACCAGTCGGCCTCGGCGATTTCTCCGTCGTTGAAAGAGAACGGCTGCGACGGGTCGCCAACGGCGTGGAAGCCCAGCATGATCGATCGCGGGAACGGCCACGGCTGGCTGCCCAAGTACTGCACATCGGTGACGGTGAGGCCCACTTCCTCGGCGATCTCACGGGCCACACATGCCTCCAGCGATTCACCCGCCTCGACGAATCCGGCCAGCAGCGAGAACATCCGCTCGGGCCAGAACTTCTGACGGCCAAGCACCGCACGATCACCGCCGTCGTGCACCAGGCAGATGACGGCCGGATCGGTACGCGGAAATTCTTCCTGGCCGGTGGTCGAGTTCACCCGAACCCAACCGCCCTTGGCCGGGGTGGTGGGCGATCCGTCGACGGGGCTGTAGCCGGCGCTGTCGTGCCAGGCGAGCATCGCCATCGCCGTGGCCAGTAGGGCGGCGCTGGTGTCGTCGAACAACTCACCGGAGCGACGCAGATCCAGTAGCGGAGCGCTGCCGTCCTCCAGTTCGGCGCGCACCGCCCACACGTGGCGGCCCCCCGGAATGCGTCCCAGGAACACGGCGTGCTCCGGCGGACCGTCGCCGACACGCGCCGCGTCTTCGAGTACCACCTGCCCGTCAACGATGTTCACGCGTCCGCGGATATCCAGCGTGATCAGTCCCGCCTCTGCCCAGCCCTTGACCAATTCCTCGGGATTGGAACGCAGTTCGTCGGCCCGATCGAGCCCAACGCGCGAGAGCAGGGGAACATTGCGAAGACGGAAGGTCATGTCAGGCTCCGGCGTTGCGGACGTACAAGAGACGATCTGAGGCCTCGATGGAATCAACCTCGGGCGCATCCACCCGGTGCAGAGTGCCATCACGCACCACACCTAGGACGATGTCCGAGAGATGACGCGGTGAACCGCCGACCTCGCTGCGCTCCACCTCGCGTTCGGCGATCGCGAACCCCGCCTCGGGGGTCAACAGGTCCTCGATCATCTCGACGACGCGCGGTGTCGAGGTGGCGATGCCCAGGAGCCGTCCCGCCGTTTCCGAGGACACCACCACCGAGTCGGCGCCCGACTGGCGCAGCAGGTGAACGTTCTCGGCCTCGCGGATCGCGGCGACGATCTTGGCGTTGGGGGCCAGTTCACGTGCGGTCAGCGTGACCAGCACCGAAGTGTCGTCCCGATTGGCGGCCACGATGATCGACTTTGCGTGCTGCACACCCGCGAGCCGCAGCACATCCGATTTGGTGGCGCTTCCGCGCACGGTCACCAAGTCTGAGGCGGCCGCGGCATCCAGGGCCAACTGATCTTCATCGACGACCACGATCTCGGCCGGGGTGGCGCCATCGGAGAGCATCGCCTGAACGGCGGTCTTCCCCTTGGTGCCGTATCCGACGACAACGGTGTGGTTGCGCACGCGGGCCCTCCATCGCTGGATCTTCAGTGCTTGACGCGAACGTTCGGTGAGTGCTTCCACCGTGGTGCCGACCAGAACAATCAGGAACAGCAGCCGCAGCGGTGTGATCACGAGGATGTTCACCAGCCGCGCGCCCTCGGTGTACGGGGTGATATCGCCGTAGCCGGTGGTGGAGAGCGAGACGGTGGCGTAGTAGAAGCAATCCAGGAAGCTGAGCGGATCGCTCTCTTCCGGGGTGGATGCGACGTCCCGGTAGCCGCTGCGATCCGCGTACACCACCAATACGGCGGCGAAGAGCGTGCCCACCGCGATGAGGATGCGTTTTCCGATGGCCAGCCACGGGCTGGCCGCATTTTCGGGGATACGCAGAACACCGACGAGAGCGTGGTCTGGCTGTGCGGTCAGCGCCTGATCGATGCCACGAAACCGCTGGCGGAACTTACCGGCCATGGATGAGCCATTTGCGCGAGGACCACCGGATCTGGCCGCATCGCATCCGAGTCACCGGTTGCACGGGTGTCAATCTACTCACATGGCGTCCATGATTCGCGTTGGCTAGCGAGTTGGCGCCGAAGTTCGGCCGGATCTCCATCCCGGGTCAGTGCCGCGAGCTCCGTTGCCTGCGGCAGCTCGGGTAGTTCGGCGGGGGCGACGGTGCGCCCCGTGCGCACATAATGGAACGCCGCGCTCACCTGAGCGGGATCGATGTTCTGTAACGCCGCCCACGCCTGCCGGTACACGGCCAGCTGTAGCGCGGCGGCCTCCATCTCGGCGCCCGAGGGCTCCTGACCGGTCTTCCAGTCCACGACGGTCCAGGTGCCGTCTGTGCCGCTGTCTGGTCCGAACACCGCGTCGATCCGCCCGCGGACAATGGTCCCGTCGACGGAAATCTCGAACGGCACCTCGATCTCGGCGGGGGTTCGGTCCGCCCACCGCGAGGCAAGGAACGCCGACTGCAACACCGCGAGATCCTCGGCGTCCTCGAACTCTCCGTAGCCGTCACCCGGAAGATCTTCGAAATCGATGAGGCGTACCGACCCGTAGTGACGTTGCACCCAGGAGTGGAATGCGGTGCCACGGCGCGCCTCAAGGTCCGGACGTGTGGGACGCGGACGCGTCAACCGGCGCGCCAGCGCCTGCGGGTCGTGACGCAGCTCGACGAGACTTGTCACCGAAAGATGCTGCGGAAGAGTAATTTCCGGACGACGATGGGCTTGCTCTCGTTCACGAAGCAGCGCGTCGACATCAGCGGCCCAACCGTCGAGATCCTCGTCTTCATCCTCGGCCCGAGGTGCTGTACCGGCGCGCGCTTCCCGGACCATCTGCGCTCCCGCTTCGATCTCGCTCCGCCTGCCCGCGAGTGGGTCGGCGGGCCATCGTGTCTCGACGGTCTGGTCGAGCATGGGATTACGCTCACCCGCCGCGGGAGCGGGAGCCCATTCCTCGACGGTTCCGCATGGAATACCCTCGGCGGCAGCTTTTTCGATCACATCGCGCAACTCAATCAAAAAGTCAGACGGCCCCTTGGGCTTGAGTCCGGTCTGGCCCCAATGATGCCCAGAAACAAAGAGCTGTTCGGCCGATCGGGTCACTGCCACATACAAGAGTCGACGCTCCTCGTCGATCCGGCGAGTGGCCAGGCTGTCCTTGTGCCGTGCGATGGCATCGGAGAGCTGTTTACGGTTCGTGATGCCCTCGGTGTCCAGCTGAGGGACTCCGAAACGATCCCCCGACGTGGCGCGGTCACCACGCACCAATGGCGGCAGCTCGGTCGCGCTTGTCAGCCAGGTCGGCGCGGCCACACCCGACGGGAACACTCCAGCGCTCAGATGCGGGACAGCAACCACATCCCATTCCAGCCCCTTGGCCGAATGCACAGTCAGGATCTGCACCCGCCCTGGGCTGGTCGCGACTTCCACCGGTGTGAAGCCCTTTTCAACCTCCCACGCCGCGTCCAGGTATTGCAGAAACGCGGCGATCACCCCAATCGGGTCGCTCTGGTCGGCGGCCTCGGCGAAGCCGGCAGCGACATCCGTGAATGCGCGCAGCTGCTCCAAGCCGCCCATGCGACGACCGGCGACGAGCTCGACATCGAGCGCCAACACTCGCTGCACCTCGGAGATCAGGTCGGTGAGCGGCATACCAAGACGGGCACGCAACGCGGACAGTTCCCGTCGCAATGCAGCCAGGCGCGTCCAGCCCTCCGACGAATATTGCTCGGGCGCGCCGGGATCGCTGATGGCATCGGCCAGGCACGGGATGTCCGCGTGCTCGCCCACCATGCCGGTGCTGGCTCTTCCGAATCCCGTCGCCCGTCGCCACAGCACCGCCAGGTCGTGAGCGCCAAGGCGCCATCTCGGACCGGTCAACACGCGCAAAGCGGCCGGACCTGCGGTCGGATCCGCGACAAGACGCAGCATTGCCACGGTGTCGGCCACCTCCGGAAGACCGAGCAGACCCGTCAATCCGACCACTTCGACCGGAACACCGTGCGCGGCAAGGATCTCAGCCATGGGAGCGGCATCGCTGTTGCGCCGGACCAGCACCGCCGACGATGGCGGACGATTGCCGCCACGACGTGCCTCCTCGTACACCGAGGCCAGTTTTGTGGCGACCCATTCTCGTTCGGCGACGATATCGCCGAACAGTGCGCAGGCGATGGTGCCGGCGGAAGCGTCCGGCCGGGGGCGCAGCGGCCGGACTGCCACCGAACGTCGTCGCGCTTCCTCGGACACCGCATTGGCCAGGTGCAGCGCCTCGGGCGGGTTACGCCAGCTGGTGCGCAGTTCCCTTGTCGGGGCGGGTGATCCGTCCGGCAGCGGGAAATCGGTGGTGAACCGGGGCAAATTGGTCGCCGACGCGCCGCGCCAGCCATAGATGGACTGGATCGGGTCGCCCACCGCAGTCAACGCCAGCCCGGGATCGACGCCCCGACCGAACAAGGACGACAGCAAGATGCGTTGAGCATGTCCGGTGTCCTGGTACTCGTCGAGCAGCACCACGCGGTACCGATCCCGCTGAGTTTGTCCGACGACGGGGTGATCGGCAGCCAGACGAGCCGACAGTGACATTTGCGCTCCGAAATCGAGAACGCCGCGGGCGCGCATCTGCTGCATCAACTGTTCCACGATCGCGACGAGCTGTGCTCGTTCACGCTGCGTCTCGACCAGACGCAACAACCACGCGCTCGGACGCCCCTCCCGCTGATAGGGGCCGGGCGGCAGAGTATGAATCAGCTGCTCCAGTTCGTCATGCGAGGACAGCAGATCGCTGGCGTCCACCAGATGCTCCGACAGCTGACCGGCCAGAGCCAGCACCTGAGCGGTGACCGCCCCGGGCGTCTTCTCGGTATCCAGATCTCCATCGAAGTCGCAGACCAACCGGAACGCCAACTGCCACAGCTGCGTTTCGGTCAGCAGGCGCGCATTGGGCTCGATGGGCAGCAGCAATCCGTGCTCGCGCAGCAGGGTTCCGGCATAGGCGTGGTACGTGGCGATCACCGGATCTGGTTCATCGGCCGTGACGGGGGCCATGATCCCGCTTCCTGCCAGCCGAGCGAGCCGCGATCGGACCCGACGCAACAACTGGCCCGCGGCCTTGCGGGTAAACGTCAACCCGAGCACCTGGCCGGGGGTGGCGTAACCGTTGGCCACCAGCCACACCACCCGGGCGGCCATCGTCTCTGTCTTGCCCGCGCCGGCACCCGCGATGACCACCATGGGACCGGGTGGAGCCCCGATGACGGCGGCCTGCTCCTCGGTAGGCTCGAAAAGCCCTAACGCCCTGGATAGTTCGGATGGCGAGTACGTGCTCACGACTGGCACACCGCCTGCCCATCAGCCTGCGCGGGGCAGCATGCCCGCAATGGGCAGTGCCCGCATCCCTCGTTGACCCGCGCGATGAACATGGGGCCCTGGGTGTTGGCCGCGGCGGCGTGAATGGTTTCACGCCAGGTGTTCTGAGCGGCGGGGGTCAACGGATCCTGGTGACGTTGGGTGGCGCCGTCGTCAAGGTTCGGTTTGGCGACGTACACCAGCCGGCCGCCGCCCGGCTCGCCCGCGGGCTGACCGGCGATGAGCCCTTCGGCAGCAGCGACCTGATATGTAGCGAGCTGCGCGTGTTGTTGCGCATCGTCTTTGGTGGCGGGGCTCTTCCCGGTCTTGATATCGATGACCACGGCACGCCCTGCGGCATCCCGCTCCAGTCGGTCAATGCGGCCCACCAGCCGCACCTGCGGATAGTCCGCGTGCGTGAGCACTCCGTCGACGCCGATCTCTCGACCAACCTCAGTGAGTTCACCGCGCGTCACCGCGCGCCATGTAGTGAAGGCCTCCAACAGCTCCTGATGCCTACGCAGCTCGTTACGCGCGTACCACTGTGACTCAAACTCCAATGACTCCCACGCCTCGTCGAGCCCCCGGCGCATCGTGTCGGCATCCGCGGAATGCTCGCCGACGAGTGCATGCACCAAGGTTCCGAGCGCCCGGCGCGGGTCCGTGAGGTCAGTGCCACCGTGCCGTTCCAACAGCCAGCGCAGCGGGCAGGCCATGAGCATCTCGATGTTGGACGGCGACAGGCGGACCGGACCATCCTCGGCGCGCCACAGCGGTTCCGCACTGCTGACGTCGGCAAGCCCGTACCAGGATTCAGGGTCCGCGCCGGCAACACCGGCGTTCGCGAGCCGGGCAAGTTGTCGGGCGGCGGCGCGCCGGCGCGCCTCGCTCACCGCGTCGGTGGATGCGGTGACGACGGCGCGCAGTTCGCCAACGAGGTTCGCAACGGTCAGCGCCCGGGACTCCGGTGCTCCCGGACGACGTTCCGGCATCACCCATTCCGGATGCGCCGCCATGAGTTCGGTGAGAAAGCGTGAAGCCATCGCCGGGCCCCCGCCGATATCGGCGTTCTCGTTGTCGACGGCGGTGACGAGAACCCGGCGAGCGGCTCTGCCCACGGCGAGCAGCAGCAGCCGACGTTCCTCGGCCAACGCCACCGCCGCCCCGTCGATATGGGCGACATGCTCGATGCCCGCCAATACATCCATCAGTTCCTGGGTGCGCAGCACCCCGCCCCGCACCGCCGTGTTGGGCCACAGCCCTTCCTGTACACCGGGGATCGCCACCACATCCCACTGGCGGCCCACGGCAGCGTGCGCGCTGACGATGGAGACCGCGGCAGGCTCACCGGCCGCGCGCTGACCCGCGAGCGCCAGTGACCTGATGTGGTCGATCAATCCCGTCACGCCGATGCCCGGTGTGCGTGCCACATGTTCGGATGCCAGGTCGAACAGCGCGGACACCGCTTCGAGGTCCCGATCTGCCTGAGCACCCACCGGACCTCCGCGTTGAGACAACCCGTCCCAGCGCCGCTGCAGACCCGACCGGGCCCATGCGGCCCACAGCACGTCGAGAGCGCTGGCGCCGGAAGTGACGGCCTCACGTGCCGAGGCGACCACTGCTCGCACCCGCCGCAGCGGCGCGGCCTGTATGTCGGTGAGTGCGGCGACGCGTCTGTCATCGGCATCGGCAAGAACCGCACGCAACAGCTCAGCACTGCTTCCGTCCCCGCCCCGGGCCTCTTCCGCGCGCAACAATTGGCGCCGTAAGCGCCTGAGCGCCACCGGATCCACTCGCCCGATCGGGCCGGTCACCAGCGTCACCGCGTCCTCGTCGTTCAGTCTGCCGTGTGCGGCAGAGACCGCCAGCAGCAGCGCGTGCACGGCGGGAACAGCGGCAAGAGGACCGTCATACGATTCCGCATGTACGGGAACGCCCGCCGACTGCAGCGCCCGCCGCAGAGCCGCACCACTGCGCGGTACCGACCTGACGATCACCGCCATCCGAGACCATGGCACGCCGTCGATCAAGTGAGACCGCCGCAGGAGGTCGACAACCAGCGACGCCTCTGCGGTTTCGGTGGCCACGGCGGCAAGACGAACCGCAGCCGAGGGGTTTTCCGTCCCCGCGATCGTGCGCGCAGGTGAGCTTCCCGGCAGCCGACCCGCCACCGCATTCGCAAGTTCGGCGACCGGTGCGGCGCACCGGTACGAACTGTCAAGTGTGATCGTCGTGGCCGCGCTGTCGGGACCGGTCTGCAACAGCTGGGTGTCGGCGCCACGAAACCCGTACACGGTTTGGTTGGGGTCACCCGTGAACACCGACAACAAGGCGCCCCCCGCCAGCAGCCGCACCAGCAGCGCTGCCTGCGGATCAAGATGCTGGGAATCGTCGACGAGCAGAAGATCGATGCGATCACGTTCCGCGGCAAGAATTCCCGGCTCGATGGCGAAGGTTTCCAGCGCCGACCCAACCAGCTCGGCGGCACCGAGTGCCGGTACCGTGGCTTGCGGAGTCGCCATCCCCACCGCCGAGCGCAGCAGCATGACTTCCTCATATTGCCGGGCAAGATCGGCGACCGCGACCCACTCCGGTCGATTGTGTCGTCGCCCGATCGCACGAAGCTCCCTGGCATCCACCCCGCGCTCGGTACAACGCGCCATGAGATCTCGAACACCTGTCGCGAAACCGGCCGTCGTCAACGCGGGCCGCAGCGAAGCAGGCCAGGAACCACTGTTGTCTTCAGCATTGCCACACAACAACTCCCGCACAATGCTGTCTTGTTCGGCAGCGGTGATCAAGCGCGGCGGTGGATTGCCCTGGCGTGCCGCGTGGGCGGCAAGCACGGCGAACGCATACGAGTGCACAGTGCGGACCATGGGTTCGCGGATGGCGATGGATCCCCGTCGCTCGAACACGGCAGCCGAGATCCGGCTCCGCAGGTCGGCGCGCGCCCGGGCGGAACCGGTGAGCACGAGAACGGATTCCGGGCTCGCACCCGCGGCAATGCGCGCGGCCACAATGTCGACCAACAGGCTTGTCTTCCCGGTTCCGCTACCGCCGACCACCACGAACCGGCCCTGCCGTTCTGGAGCCAGCAGATCCGCCGCGGCACCGTCCCAGGATCGGGTCGAGGCGGTCGGCATCGGCATGTGCAGATCACAGCACGAGGGTCCGACAAGCGGACCTGACCTGGGTATCCGTTCAAGGACCGCGCGAGGATCGTGGCAGGATTCCACGGGTGACACCCACGCTGAACACCTACCGATACGGCCCCGATGAACCCGCGCGTCTCGTGGCGTTGCACGGACTCACCGGACATGGCAAGCGCTGGGCGCCGCTTTTCGACGAGCATCTCGCCGACGTGTCCGCCCTGGCGCCCGACCTGCTGGGCCACGGACACTCCCCCGCGACCGCGCCGTGGTCGCTGGAAGCCCACGCCGATGCGGTCGCCGCCGTGCTGGACGAGATCCAGACCGGGCCCATCGTGGTGGTGGCGCACTCGTTTGGCGGCGCCACCGCACTGCACCTGGCCGCGCGCAGACCCGACCTCGTAAAGTCGCTCGTGCTCTTGGATCCGGCGATCGGGCTGGACGGCGATTGGATGCGTCAGATCGCCGAACAGATGGTGGCCTACCCGGACTACACCGACCGCGCCGAGGCACGATCGGACAAGGTCGCAGGAGCCTGGTCGGACGTACCGGATTACGTCATCGAAGCAGAACTCGATGAACACCTGATCCAGCTGCCAAACGGCCGATGGGGCTGGCGCATGAATCTGCCCGCCGTGGTCACCGCATGGAGTGAGCTGGCACGCGATATCACCTTACCTACCAGCAGCATTCGTGTCACTTTGTTGCGAGCTACCCGGACCACGCCGCCCTACGTGACCACCGGGCTGCTGGATGGGCTTACGGCCAGGCTTGGCGATCGGTTCGAACTGGTGAACGCCGACTGCGATCACATGGTGTCCCAATCTCGGCCTGCTGAGACTGTCGCCGCGATACGGTCACACCTGGAGTAATCATGGCGACAGTTACCGAGGAACAAGTCGAGCTGGTGCGCTCATTGGTCGCGTCCATACCGGTCGGACGGGTGGCCACGTACGGCGATATCGCCGACGCGGCAGGCCTTTCCAGCCCGCGGATCGTGGGTTGGATCATGCGCACCGACTCTGCCGATCTGCCATGGCATCGCGTCATCGGGGCAAGCGGTCGCCCCGCACCTCACATCCGGACTCGCCAGCTCGAACTACTCAGGGCCGAGGGCGTACTGGCGGTGGACGGTCGAATCCCGTTACGCGACGTCCGCTATGGCTTCTAGCGCACCCGGTACCACCGCGGCCGACGCGAACCGTCGCACCAGGAGTTCCACAATCTCGGGATGCACGCCCAACGGCTGCGCGACACCATCGGCGCCACACTCGGCGAGGCGCTCCTGAAACAACCCCTGCGCCAACAGATATGACGCAATGAAGACACGTCGGCCGCTCGCGCGCGCCGCCGCGACCATCTCGGGTACCCGTGGCTCACCTGTCGCGACATAGCCCACCCCGACGGGCCCGGTATGCCGCGCCAGCATGCTCGCGGCGGCGTGAACCTCATGGCGGGCATGGGGGTCAGAGGAACCCGCTGCGGCCAGCACCACCGCATCACCACGGCGCCACCCCGCCTCACGTAGCCGCTCGGCCATCACCCTGGCCAACACCGGATCGGGCCCCAACGTTTGCGTCACGGCTACATCGGAATGTCCACTCAGCTCGACGTGCTGCGGAATATCGTGGTGCACATGGTATCCCGATGCCAGAAAGGCCGGAAGCAGAACCGCGGGACCCTCGATCGTCGACAGTACCTCCGACGGGGTCGGCCCCAGCACATCGACGAACGCGGTGCGCACCGAACCGACACGCAGCGATACCGCCTCGGCGAGCGCCGCGATGTTCTCCACCCCGGCGGCGGAACGCGTTCCATGCGCGACCAGAACGAATTCAACCGCGGATGAGCCGCGTGCGCGAAGACCATCAGGGCCGGATGAGCCGCGTGCGCGAAGACCATCAGGGCCGGATGAGCCGCGTGCGCGAAGACCATCATCCACCACATTCCCCAATCATGGTCGGATCGATGGCCAGCCGGTAACCGCGCTTGACCACTGTCTGAATCACTTTCGGCGCACCAAGCGCCGATCGTAGGCGCGTCATAGCCGTCTCGACGGCGTGGGTGTCGTCTCCACCGCCAGGTAGCACGCCCAACAGGTCCTCGCGGGATACCACCTGACCGGGGCGCACCATCAGCCGCTTCATCAACGCCATTCCCGCCGGCGAGATCTGCCGTGTTTCACCGTCGACGGCGATCCCACAGCTGCGCACACTCACCACATGCCCGCCGGCCTGGAAACGCGGTGCCCGCCTGGTCAGCTCGTCGGCCATGTGTCGGGCCAACGCGCCCAGCCGCGCGCGTTCGGGCTGCGTCGTGGACACACCCAGCACTTCCAGCGGCGCAGCGGTCACCGGTCCGACGCACAGCGGCGCCACTCTTCCCCGCAACGCGATCAGCAGCTCATCCAGCCGACCGGTTGCCTTGGCACGACCAAGCATCGACGCCACCGCGGGCGCGCTGGTGAAACTTATCCCATCCAGATCGGCGTTGATGGCCATGGAGATCATGCGATCCATCGGCCGTTGATCCTCCGGCGGCTCCCAGCGGTACACCGGGATCCGAATTACCTGTGCACCAGCGATTGTCAACGCCTCACAGAGGTCGGCGATCGGTTCCCACTCGGTGGCAGCACCATGAAGTTGTACGGCGATGCGCCGGCCTTCGACACCCTCCTCGAGTAGACGATCCAGCACCTCCGCCGACGACTCCGACGCGGGCGACCACTCTTCACGCAGCCCCGCTTGACGAATCGCCCCGGTGGCCTTGGGCCCGCGGGCGACCAAGCGCCCGGACTCCAACGCCGACTTGAGACTTTCGGCCACGCCCCATTCGTCGGCTGCCTCGATCCAGCCGCGGAACCCGATTCCCGTGGTGGCCACCGTGACATCGGGCGGGTTGGCGATGACGAGTTCGGTGGCGAGCTGCAGCTCGGCATCGTCGGCCAACGGGATGATCCTGATCGCCGCGGCGTGCACGGTGGCGGCCCCGCGGCGCTCCAAGAGCGCGATCAATTCCTCCGACCGGCGCGCGGCCGTGACACCAATGGTGAAGCCGTCGAGCCGACGATCTTGCTCGTTAGGCGGCAACCGAGTCCCGGTGTCGACTCCTGAGCATTCCGATTTCGACATTTCCATTGCTCACCCGCACCTCGAAGACTGGTAACCGGCGCGACGCATCATCGAGACAACGCCCGTCAATTAGCGAGAAGACCTGCTTGAGCAGCGGCGAGGCCACCGTTGGCTCACCACCACGGTCTCCGGTCAAACCGCGCGACATGACCGCGGCCTGGCCATATGGATCGATGTTACCGACCGCGTAGAGCTCCCCGTCTGGTAGCAGAAACAGCGCGGCCTGCACGTCGTCCGGAAGCAAAACCGCCGCACCCCGGCCGGGGGTGAGCGAATCCACCGCACAGACCGTCGACCACACGTACTGGTACCGCCTCAAACGGGGGCGAGCGTCCAGAATTGTCATCTCCGGCCTTTCTTCTCGTTGTGTTCTGTCATGTCTACCTGGGTTGTGTTACCCGGGTATTACCGCCGCCGACGCCTTAGGTTGCAGACTCGGCGGCCGACCTGAATCCCGGTGTACCCAACAGCACCGGCACCTTCCGCGGACCACTGTCGTCAAAGGCGATAGTCGAGTCCGGTTCTTCGGGCGCGTTCACGAACGACACGAACCGACGCAGTTTGTCCTCGTCGGCCAGGACGGCCGCCCATTCGTCGGCGTAACCCTCAACGTGGCGGGCCATCGCGGCTTCCAGCTCGTCGGCGATACCGAGCGCGTCCTCGCACACCACCGCCCGGATGTGATCCAGGCCGCCCTCGATCGTTTCCTGCCAGGGAGCCGTGCGCTGAAGCCGGTCCGCCGTGCGGATGTAGAACATCAGGTAACGGTCGATGTACCTGATCAGCGTCTCTGAATCCAGATCGCCGGCAAGCAGTTTGGCATGCACCGGGGTGGCGCCACCGTTGCCTCCGACATACAGGTTCCAGCCATTCTCGGTGGCGATGACACCGACGTCCTTGCCCCGCGCCTCGGCGCACTCGCGCGCACACCCGGAAACCCCCATCTTGAGCTTGTGTGGGGAACGCAGCCCGCGGTAGCGCAATTCGAGTTCGACGGCCATCGCCACCGAATCCTGAACCCCGTACCGGCACCACGTCGAACCCACACAGCTCTTCACGGTGCGCAGCGACTTGCCGTAGGCCTGGCCGGATTCCATGCCGGCGTCGATGAGCCGTTTCCAGATCAACGGGAGCTGCTCGACGCGAGCACCGAACAGGTCAATACGCTGACCACCGGTGATCTTGGTATACAGCCCGAATTCCTGGGCCACTTCGCCGATCACGATGAGCTTCTCCGGGGTCACCTCACCGCCGGGGAGCCGCGGCACCACCGAATAGGTGCCGTTCTTCTGCATGTTGGCCAGGAAGTGGTCGTTGGTGTCCTGCAGCGCGGCCTGCTCCCCTTCCAGGATGTGATCGCTGGACGTAGAGGCCAAGATCGACGCGACGGTGGGCTTGCAGATATCGCAGCCAGTTCCGGTGCCGTGCTTGGCGATCAGCTCCGAGAAGGTCCGGATACCCGTCACCTGCACCACTTGGAACAGCTCGGCGCGCGATTGGGCGAAATGCTCGCACAGCGCCTTGGACTGCTCGACTCCCTGCGCGGCAAGGATCTGCTTGAGCATGGGAATGCAGCTACCGCACGATGTTCCGGCGCATGTGGCCGCCTTCAGCGCGGGCACGTCGGTGGCGCCCGCGCAAATCGCACCGCAAATCGCGCCCTTGGTGACCGCGTTGCACGAGCAGATCTGCGCGTCGTCGGGCAGTGCGCCCACACCGATCTCGGCGCCGGACGGAGCGATCAGGGAAGCCGGATCCGAGGGCAGCTCCCGGCCGAGCATGGGCCGCAAGGTGCCGTACAAGCTGGCGTCACCGACGAGTATGCCGCCCAACAGGGTTCGTGCGTCATCGGAGACCACGAGCTTGGCGTAGGTGCCCTTGGTGGCGTCGTTGAAGACAACCTCGAGCGCACCCTCTGCGGCGGCATGGGCATCACCGAAGCTGGCGACATCCACCCCGAGCAGCTTGAGCTTGGTGGACAGATCGGCCCCCGGAAACTCGGTGACTCCACCGAGCAGGCGGTCCGCGACTATCTCGGCCGTGGTGTATCCCGGTGCGACGAGCCCGTAGCAGCGACCCTCGATAGCGGCGACTTCGCCGATGGCATAGATGTGCAGATCGCTTGTCTGGCAGCCGAGGTCGGTGAAGATGCCCCCACGTTCTGCCAGCTCCAGCCCACACTCGCGGGCGAGCTCGTCGCGCGGCCGGATGCCCGCAGAGAACACCAGGACCGAGGCGTCGATCGAGGATCCGTCCGACAACTGCACGGAGAGCGCGCCGTCCGCTGTTGTCTCGATGGCCTGGGTCGAGACGCTGGTGTGCACCGTCAACCCGAGATCGCTCACCAATCGGGTCAGCAGGGCGCCACCACCCTCGTCGACCTGCAGATGCATGAGCCGGGGATTGAGCTCCACGACATGCGGAGACAATCCCATCAGGCGCAACGCATTCGCGGCCTCCAGCCCGAGCAGCCCACCCCCGATCACGACGCCGGCTGAGCCCGGCGACTTGTCGGCGACGGCCTTGATGGCGTCCAGGTCGTCCATGGTGCGGTAGACGAAGCAGCCGTCGGCGTCCCCGCCCGGCACCGGCGGCACGAACGGATAGGACCCGGTGGCCATGACCAGCGCGTCATAGTCCAGCACGACACCGGCCTCGGTGGTGACCGTCTGGCCCGTCCGGTCGATACCGACCACCCGATCCCCGAGCTGAAGGGTCACCATGGGGTCGTCGGCGTAGTCGTTTCCGGTCAGTGCCAGCGTGTCCCGGTCCCAGCTGTCGATATACGAGGACAGCGCCACGCGGTCGTAGGCAGCGTCGGCTTCCTCGCCGAGAACGGTGATCTGCCACTGGTCGGTGGCGTCGCGCTCGCGCAGCACCTGGACAAATCGGTGACCGACCATTCCATGGCCGATGACGACGACTTTCTTGTTCATGAGTTTCACACCGTCACTTCGTCTTTAGAGCTGGACATGGCCGGAACCGGGGCGCCCACCGGTCGCCGCACGTATGCGTACCAAGTGACCACGGCGCAGAGGACGTAGAAAGCGAGGAAGACCCAGAACGCCATGGTGGCCGACTTGGCAGCGCTGAGGTAGGAGGCGCGGAGCACCAGGTTGATCGCGACACCACCGAGCGCGCCGATGGCCCCGGCCACGCCGATCAACGCACCCGACATGGTTCGCGACCAGGTTTCGTCGAGTCCCGCGCTATGCGCCTTGGCGGCGAAGATCGACGGAATCATCTTGTACACCGAGCCATTGCCGATTCCGGAGACAATGAACAGGACAATGAATCCGGCAACGTAAGCGATCATGATGGCCCCGGAGGGCGCTCCGGCCGCGCGGTCGTCGATGGTTCCCGCGGCCACCAGGATGCCCGCGCCGAAGATCATCGCGACAAAGGCGTACAGCGAGATCTTGCCGCCGCCCGTGCGGTCCGACAGCCAGCCGCCGAACGGACGGGCAAGCGAGCCGAGCAGCGGCCCGATGAACGCAATCTGTGCGGCATGCAGCGAGGCCTGCGCCGCGGCCTGGGCCGGGGTCAAGCCGCTGTGCGCCAGCCCGGCAAGGAAGTTCAGCTGCAGCACCTGGCCGAACGCGAAGCTGAAGCCGATGAAGGAACCGAAAGTGCCGATGTATAGGAAGGCGATGATCCACGAATCCCGGTACTTCATCACGTTGATCAGCGAGCGGCCATCGGTCTTCTGGTTCGCCAGATTGTCCATGAACAGTGCCGCGCCCACGGCAGCGAAGGCGATCAGTACCAGGTAGATACCCGCCACCCAGTGCGGCGAGCGGTTCCCGGCGGTGGCGATAACCAGCAGGCCGAGCACCTGGATCACCGGTACTCCGATGTTGCCGCCACCGGCGTTGAGGCCGAGCGCCCAGCCCTTGAACCGTTGCGGGTAAAAGGCATTGATGTTGGTCATCGACGAGGCGAAGTTTCCCCCACCGAAGCCCGCGACTGCCGCCACGATCATGAAGGTGGTGTACGACGTTTCCGGGTGCGCCATGAAATACAACGTGAGCGCGGTCGGGACCGCCAGCACCAGGGCACTGAAGATGGTCCAGTTACGCCCACCGAACCAGGCGGTGGCGAAGGTGTACGGCAACCGCAGCACCGCACCGACCAGAGTCGGCATGGCCACCAGGAAGAATTTTCCGGCCGCGTCGATGTGATAGACGTTCTGCGGCATAAACAGAACCATCACCGACCAGATGGACCACACCGAGAATCCGACGTGTTCAGCGACCACCGACCAGATCAGGTTACGGCGTGCGACCTTCGCACCGCCGTTATCCCAGGCGACGACGTCCTCGGGATCCCAGTTCTCAATCCAGCGTCCTCGCCGTGCAATTGGGGCTGCTGCCGTGTTGTTCGCCATGACAGCACGGTAGAAAAATCTTGTTGCAGCGGCGCTGCTGGCGATGACCGAGCCATCACATCTCGCTCACATGAGTCTGTCATGTGACGGTGAGCAAGCCACTCACGCCACAAGAGGGCTCTAAAGTGACCTGCGTTACAGCGTGAGCCGCACCAGAGCCGCGGTACGCGCCAGCCCCGGGAAGGACTGCGCCGACGAACGAGGGTGCAGTGCATGCACGGCCAGCCGGAAGATCAAGGCCCGCAACAACATCTGCGGCCACTCCGGTAAGGTCGCCCAACGCTCGATGAGACCGTCGTCCGCGTCACCCCATGACAGGGCATCCACCACCGCGACGCCGGCCGCCCACGAGGCTGGTCGCCAGTACGGCGTGATGTCGGTGATGCCGGGCGCGGCGGCGCCCGCGAAAAGCACGGTGCCGTACAGATCGCCATGTACCAGCTGCGGTGGGCTCTTGGTGGGCCGACGCAGACTCGCCAACTGGTTGATCAGGTCAATGGATCGCTGGCCATCCGGCGAGCCGGGCGACACCCGGGCTGCGGAGGGCCAGGATTGCAGTGGACGGTCCTCCCAGGCTGCGCGGTCGGCCGCGATGAACACGTCGACGTCAGCCCATGGCGCCACCGGGGGCTGAGTGAGAAATCGGGGGCGTTCCAGCTTGGAGGTGGCCTCATGGAGTCGTACCGACAGCGACACCACCTCGTCATGCCGGGGCTCGGGCGCACCGGCAACGAATGTGTCCGCACGCCAACCCGATACGACGTACCGGCCGTCCGTGGACCGAACTGGCCGGGCCAATCGCACTCCGTCGATGAATAGCGTGTCGCGCACCTTGGCGGACCACGCGGCACGCGCATGGTCCGCTACCAGTGACAACACCACTTCACCGCAGCGCCAGCCGCCCTCCCACGTCGGGCCGAGCTGGACTGGCTTGACGCCGCTGAGCCCGTAGGTCGCGAGCACGTGCTCGGGCGGGCGGTCCACAGTCACGCGGGATACGTTACCGCCTGCAATGAACTGGATTGTGTTCGCTCGGTGTTCGTGTCGGCGGTCACAGATGGGACGTCCCGCAATGTGAGGCTGTTGCTGATGCCCACCGTTCAGTACATGACCATGTCGGGGTCCACCTGCTTGGCCCAGGCTGCGATGCCGCCCTGGAGGTGCACCGCATCAGAGAAACCCGCCTTCTTCACGGCTACCAGCGCCTCTGCCGACCGAATCCCCGTCTTGCAGTACAGCACCGCCTGACGGTCCTGCGGCAGCTTGGCGAGGCCATCTCCGGACTCCAGAGTCGACTTGGGCACCAGCTCGGCACCGTCGATGTGGACGATGTCCCATTCGACGGGTTCGCGTACGTCGATCAGCGCCACCTTCTTGTCCGCATCAAGCAATTCGCGCAGCTCACGCGGGGTAATAGTGGAATCGGCGACCGCAGCGGAGGCCTCATCGCTGATCACGCCACAGAACGCGTCGTAGTCGATGAGTTCGGTGATCTTCGGGGTGGCGGGATCCTTGCGAATCTTGATGGTGCGGTAGGTCATGTCCAGCGCGTCGTACACCATGAGCCGGCCAAGCAGCGTGTCACCGATTCCGGTGATCAGTTTGATGGCCTCAGTACCCATCACCGAGGCGATGGAAGCGCACAGGATGCCCAAGACGCCGCCCTCCGCGCAGGACGGCACCATGCCCGGAGGCGGCGGCTCGGGGTACAAATCTCGATAATTCAGACCGAGTCCCTCGGGCGCGTCTTCCCAGAAGACAGACACCTGGCCCTCGAAGCGGTAAATAGAACCCCACACATACGGCTTGTGCGCGAGCACCGCAGCGTCGTTGACCAGGTAACGCGTCGCGAAGTTGTCGGTGCCGTCCAGGATCAGGTCGTACTGCTTGAACAGGTTGACCGCGTTGTCCGGCTCCAAACGCAGCTCATGTAGCCGCACCTCGACCAGCGGATTGATCTCCAGCACTGAATCGCGCGCACTCTGCGCCTTGGACCTGCCGATATCGGACTGGCCGTGAATGATCTGGCGCTGCAGGTTGGACTCGTCGACCACGTCGAACTCGACGATGCCGATGGTGCCGACACCTGCGGCGGCCAAGTAAAGGAGGGTCGGAGATCCGAGGCCGCCGGCGCCGATGACGAGCACCTTGGCGTTCTTGAGGCGTTTCTGCCCGTCAACACCCAGGTCGGGGATGATCAGATGCCGGCTGTACCGCGCGACTTCCTCGCGGGTCAGATCTGCGGCGGGGCTTACCAACGGCGGCAATGTGGGCACCGTGACTCCTGTGATTCGGGTTCCTCAGGGCTGTCTGAGGGGCTACAACTGCATCAACAGTATCGGGATGCCAACCCTTCCCGAGCCGGGACCGCCCGCTACGGAATCGGATACGGCCAGGGATTGGTGCGGCAGGTCTTGCCGTCGGGCTTGATCGAGTCCGCGTCGAACTTCGCCGCATCGTTGTTGTTGGTGCTGAACGTCTGCTGCATCATCACCGGCGCCAGCTGCTGGTCCTGCTCACACGGTTCGTGCACCCGATAACCGATGGCATGTCCGACTTCGTGGTTGATGACGTACTGACGGTACGACGTGATGTCTCCCTGGAACGGGACGGCACCGCGCACCCACCGCGCCTCGTTGATGAACACGCGGCGGTCACCGTTCTCGCCGTAACGCGGGTTGTAGCAAGAGGCTTCGAGCTGAATCTCGTAACCACAGCCTTCGCGAACCGTGGCAGGCGAGGTCAGCGAGATCCGGAAATCAGGCGTGCCGGAGTCGATCCGAACAAATCCAAACTGAGGGTTGTGCGTCCAGCTCTTCTGGCTGGCCAGCGTCTCGGTCACCATCCGCGCGAAGAGATCGTCACCGCCGAAACCCATGGTGTCGATGCCGTCCTCGACCTCGATGGTGTACGCGAACACCTTCGCGGCACCCGTCCCGATCTGGGGCGTCGTACCCGGTACGACATGCCAGGACTTGGCGCCCGCCTCGGTGAAAGGCTCGCCCTCGGGCAGCACACCGGTGGGCAGCGTCGCATCGAATTGGGTGAGGCCCTTGGGTGGGGCACCAATGATCGCGTCACCCAGCGCGCCGATGGACGGAGGATCCGCAACAGGCTCGTTGGGGCCGGTACCCGCGTGGGCGGGTTCGCGCTGCGTAACGGTCTGGTACCCGACGAAGACAGTCAGCGCGACCAGTAACGGGATGGCGTACGCGCGCCATCCGTAGGTGGAGATGAAACGGCCGAGCCAGGTCTGCTTGCGCCAGCGGTCGCGATCTCGCCGGTCGGATCGGACGCGTCCGCTTCCCTCGGCGAGCGGATCGCGCTGGGCGCGCAGCGGCTCGTAGCGTTCGGAGGACTCCTGCGCGGGGAGCCGGCTCATCGATGAGCCGCTCGCGCGAAGAGCATCGTCCAATGTTTCTGGCATGGACCTACGATTATGCGCCCATTGGTGCCGGTCGTAGGTCACCGGGCAAGGATGGCATAGCGACAGGCCATCACGCCTCGGGCACGCCGCCAGATGCCAGGAGTACTGTCTGTAGTTCGGGTTCAAGCGGATCGAATAGCCACTTGAGTGACATGGCGTAAGCGACCTTTAAGTCGCGTGCGCGCAGAGGATAAGGACATGCGTGATCTTGCGAATCTGGCCGGGCGTCGAGGCAGGGTGAACTCGGCGGTGGCGACGCAGGATTCGACTCAGGGAAATACACGTCGTGGTGGACGACTGCCTCGCGATGAGCGTCGCGGTCAGCTGGTCGGTTCTGCCAGTGAGATATTCGTCGATCGCGGCTACCACGCCGCGGGCATGGACGAGATCGCCGAACGCGCAGGCGTAAGTAAGCCGGTTCTCTACCAACACTTTCCGAGCAAGCTGGAGCTGTACCTCGAGGTACTGCACAAGCATGCCGATAATCTGGTCTCCAGTGTGCGGCAGGCTTTGCGCACCACCACCGACAACCGTCAGCGGTTGCGCGCGGCCGTCATGGCCTTCTTCGATTTCGTCGAGCACGACAGCCAGGGCTATCGGCTCATCTTCGAAAACGACTTGGTGGGCGTCCCGCAGGTCTCCGAACGCGTCGAGGGCGCCATCAGCGCCTGCACCGATGCGGTATTCGACCTGGTCAGCCACGATTCCGGGCTTGACCCCCACCACGCGCGCATGGTGGCCGTCGGCCTGGTCGGAATCAGCCAGGTCAGCGCGCGCTACTGGCTGGACAACGAGAAGCCCATCTCCAAGGACGACGCGGTCAACGCCACCGTCGGTTTCGCCTGGGGCGGGCTCTCACATGTTCCGCTGCAGCCGCTGAACTAACCGCTGAAGCCGACCCGACGTGCGTCGGCAGCACCGATCTCCACGTAGGCGATTCGGGCTGCGGCGATCAGGTACTTGCGACCCTTCTGGTCCGTGAGGTTCAGCACATCCGATTCCTTGGACAACGCCGCGGACACGACCTTTTCGACGTCAGCCGGGGTCTGATCGCTAGAAATGACCAGCTCGCGCGGGCTATCTGTGACACCGATCTTGATCTCCACGAAGGCACCTTCCAGGTCATTAAGCGTGTACTGCAGAGGTTAGCCGACGCCAGTCCGGCCGACACACCTCGCATGATCCTGCCAGTCCGCTAATCACAGCAGTAACATCAGTATCAGGTTTCACATTTGATATGGGGCTGAGAGGAAGCGCTGATCATGGTCGGTTATCGCGGAGATTCTCGGTACTCAAGCGACCCCTACGACGACCCGTATGAATCCGAGACGACGCCCCAGTACAGCGGGTACTCGGGCCTCGACGAGGACTTCGAGTACAGGCCGCCGGGTTCCAACGAGAACTGGAAGTGGGTCGCGTCCATTGCCGGGGCGGTGCTGGCGATTGCCGTCATCGCGACGGCGGTCGTGCTCAGCGGTGGTGATGACAAGCCGCCGGCCGCTGCCGTCACCACACCCGCGCCCTCGCTGACGCCCGTGACCACCACTCCCCCTGCGCCCTCACCGTCGGCGACGTCGGCGCAACCCTCGACGACAACCGTGACAACCACACCCGCGCAAGAGACGCCGAGCACGGTGCCGTCCACGGAGGCACCCGCACCCGAGCCACCCCCCTCCAACCCCATGCTGCCGCCAGAAGGCCAGCGACCCATCACACCTGCGGCATTCGCGTACTACGTGACCGGTAACCAGACACCGGGTGATCTGCTCACGATCACCTACACCGACGGCAACGGCGCGACTCGGACCGTGCTCGGCGCCTCGCTGCCCTGGACGATGATTGTGACCCCCAGCCCCGGGATCACCGGCGGCTCGATCACTGCGACGAGCTTCGCGAGTCAGATCAACTGCTCGATCACCAACAGCGAGAACCAGATGCTGGCGGTGCAAAGCAATAACGGCATCATCGCCCGCTGCGCGAAGTAGTTCGCTAGCGGTTAACCGCCCAGCCCGAGAACCGCCATCCGCTCGGCGTGTGCCCCCTGCAGCCGCTCGAAGAACTCGTTCAGGTTCCCCAAACCGGCACCGCCGGACATCACCAGCTCGGCGAGCTCGTCGTGCCCGGCCAGCACATGCTGCGCCTGCGTGACGGCCTCACCGAGCAGCCGCCGACCCCACAAGGTGAGTCGGTTGCGCTGCTGCGGGTTGTCCTTGACGGCCTGACGCACCTGGTCGATGACGAACTCCGAATGCCCCGTGGTTCCCAGCACCGACTTGAGCACCGCAGCCGACTCACCCGGCAGCGAGGCGACTACTTCGCCATAAAAATCGGCCGCCAATGAGTCGCCGATGTAGGCCTTCACCATGGCCTCCAACCACGTACGCGGCAGAGTCAGCGAGTGGTAGTTCTCCAGCGTCTTGACGTACGGCTCCATCGCAGTCAGGACGTCAACTCCTCGAGCCTCCATCGCATCTCGCAGAACCTCGTAGTGGCGCATCTGCGAGGCGGCCATGCTGGCGATGGCGATCTTGCTGGCCAGATCGGGCGCCATCTTGGACTCGTCCGTCAACCGGTAGAAAGCCGCGATCTCGCCGTACGCGATCACCGCGAACAGCTGATTGACACCGGGAGGATCGAGGTCCGCCGACGAGCCGCTTGCGCGAAGGGAATCAGGCCCAGTCATGTCTGGAACTCTAGTCGGGCGCCCACAGGAGAACACCGATCCGCGCGGCAAACCACGGCGAATCGGAAAATCGCAGCTCACCCGCTATCATGGATACGGGACGAACGCGCTGACCATGAAGTGCTCAGAGAGTTCTCCCACAGGAAATGTGCGTGCACGTGCTGCCCTCGCCGCCAGATGCGAGCCCGGCCCCTTGGAATCCTAGGAATCCGACCTACCGATCGTGCGCGCTGAGCGAAAACACGAAAGGTACGTACACCCACACATGAGTCATATCGAACACACCTTTGCCCAGCTCGGCGTTCGCGACGAGATTGTCCGGGCCCTGAGCGAAGCGGGAATCGAGCATCCGTTCGCCATCCAAGAGCTCACTCTTCCCCTCGCCCTCGCCGGCTCCGACCTCATCGGCCAGGCCCGCACCGGCATGGGCAAGACCTACGCATTCGGCGTCCCACTGCTACATCGCATCGCCACCGGCGTCGAGGACCGACCGCTCAACGGCACCCCCCGCGCCCTCGTCGTGGTACCGACTCGCGAGCTGTGCATCCAGGTCTATGAAGACCTCACCAGAGCGTCCAAGTACCTGTCGGCCGGTGACCGCGACTTCAGCGTTGTCGCCATCTACGGCGGACGCCCGTACGAGGCGCAGATCGAGTCGCTCCGTGCCGGCGCCGACGTCGTAGTGGGGACGCCGGGTCGACTCCTGGACCTCGCGCAGCAGGGGCACCTGCAGCTGGGCGGTCTGGCGATGCTGGTACTCGATGAGGCCGACGAGATGCTGGACCTGGGCTTCCTGCCCGATATCGAGCGCATTCTTGCGCTGGCGCCGTCCGCCGAATCGGGGCGGCAATCGATGCTGTTCTCGGCGACGATGCCCGACGCGATCATCACCCTGGCCCGCACCTTCATGAATCGTCCGACCCACATCCGGGCCGAAGCTCCCCACTCATCGTCGGTGCACGATACGACCGAGCAGTTCGTCTACCGGGCGCACGCCCTGGACAAGATCGAGCTGGTCAGCCGCATCCTGCAGGCCGAGGGCCGCGGCGCCACCATGATCTTCACCCGCACCAAGCGGACCGCGCAGAAGGTGTCCGACGAGCTGGCGGAGCGCGGTTTCATCGTCGGCGCGGTACACGGCGACCTCGGTCAGATCGCTCGCGAAAAGGCACTGTCCGCCTTCCGCTCCGGTGAGATCACCGTGCTGGTCGCCACCGACGTGGCCGCCCGCGGTATCGACATCGACGATGTCACACACGTCATCAACTACCAGTGTCCCGAGGACGACAAGACCTACGTGCACCGCATCGGACGCACCGGCCGTGCCGGACGCACCGGTATCGCGGTCACCCTCGTAGACTGGGACGACATTGCGCGCTGGCAGCTGATCGACAAGGCACTCGGCCTCGGTGTGCCCGATCCCGACGAAACCTATTCGACCTCAGCGCATTTGTTCACCGAGATGAACATCCCCACTGGCGTCGCCGGCTCGGTCGGAGCCAAGTTCACCGGCGGACCAAAGCGCCGCGAGCCCCGCGCTGAGCGCACAGAAAGCGACAAGCCCAAGCGCACCCGCACCCGTCGACGTACTCGCGCAGGCGAGGCCGCCGACAATTCGGTCGCCGAAGCGCCTGCGGCGGTGGCCACCACGGAAGGTGACCAGCCCGCTCCCGCGCGCCGTCGTCGGCGCCGTCGTCCGGCTGCGACCACCGCCACGGCGTGATCGCACCGGAGCGGCGCACCCGGGCCGACATCATTGCTGCGGCGGTGATCGCCGTCGCGGTCGCCGTTACCGGCACCACAATCTGGTGGACCAGCGATGCTCGCGCCACCGTCAGCCACCCCGCCGCCGGGAACATCAAACGCCCGATGAGCGCTACCCGGGTTCCCGACTCGGTGCGCGAGCTGTGGTCGGCCGCAAGTGCAGCCACGAAGGGACCGGTCATCGCGGGCGGTGCGATCGTCAGCGCCGATGGGCACGACGTGGTGGGCCATGACCCGATGACCGGTGCACAGCTGTGGTCCTATGCGCGCCGCAACCTCGATCTGTGCGGCGCGATCGGCTTCATCGACGACGCGGTGGCGGTCTATCGAGATGCACGCGGATGCGGCCAGGTCACCATGATCGACGGGCAGACCGGCCGTAGGGGTCCGTTGCGCAGCAGCGCGAATGACCCGAAGGTCTCACTGTCGACCGACGGCACTTACGTGCTGGCACTCGGTAGTACCCGGCTCGAGCTGTGGCGTTCGGACATGGTGCGCACCCTGGAGTACGGACGGGTCGTGGCTCCCCTGAATCCCAACAGCCAGCCCCGAGTGGACTGCACGCTGAAATCGGGTGCCGTGGGGTCCAGCGTGCTCGCAGTGCTGGAGACCTGCCCGCAGGACTCCACCCTGCGGCTGACGCTGCAGAAGCCGACACCGAAGGACAACGACAAACCCGAGGAGCTCTACTCGAAGGCGCTGCCGGGGGTTGAACGTGGCTCGGCTGCCAAGGTGCTCGCTGTCGCGGACACCCGGTCGGCCGTATACCTGCCCGGCACCCACAATGAGCTGGTGGTGTTCGACGACCACGGCATGCGCGTCGGCGCCACGGCCCTGCCGGGTGAGGTGGTCCAGTCGAACACCGCCGCCCAAGCCGGCGACGTTGTCACCTGGTGGACGGGCAATCAGGTGTTGGTACTGGGCGCCTTCGATCTCTCCTACCGATTCGTGCTTCCCACCACCAAAAAGCCCTTGGGGCCGGGCACTGCCATGGCCGGTGAGCTGTTGATCCCCGTCGAAGGCGGGATCGACGTCTTCAACATGACCACCGGAGAATTCCGGAAATCCATTGCAGTGCAACGTGGCCCGGCCGAGGAAAAGGGGCCTGTCATCAGCGCTGTCATCGGCAATACGTTGATCGAACAGCGCGGGTCACGAGTCTTCGCGCTGGGGTGAATCCCCTGTGCCGAGTCTGCGGCTCACGACGTTTTCAGGCCGGAAACCGTCGTGAAATGCAGACTCGACGGGAGAACGGATATCAGTCCACGGGCGGGGCGAAAGTCGGCATGGCCTTGCCGCTCTTCCAGTGCTTCACCAGGCTCTGCGCCAGCTCGCGATAGGCCACCGCACCCTTGTTCTTGCGGCCCGCAAGCACCGACGCACCCGAGGCACTCGCCTCCGCGAACCGCACTGTCCGGGGAATCGGCGGCGCAAGCACCGGCAGCTCGTAACGATCGGCCACATCCAGCAGCACATCGCGGCTGTGCGTGGTTCGCGAGTCGTACAGCGTGGGCAGCGCACCAAGCAGCGTCAGCCCAGGGTTCGTGATCTGCTGGACATCAGTCACCGTCCGCAGGAACTGGCCCACTCCCCGGTGCGCCAACGTCTCGCATTGCAGCGGCACCATCACCGAGTCGGCCGCCGTCAAGCCGTTCAGAGTCAACACGCCCAGCGATGGCGGGCAGTCGATGATCACCACATCGAACCCGTCCCCCAGCGATTCGAGCGCCCGCTTCAGCGCGTACTCGCGGCCGGCTCGCATCAGCAGCATCGCCTCGGCGCCGGCCAGGTCGATGTTCGCGGGCAGTAGCGTCAGATCCTCAGCCGTGGTGACCAGCGCTTCCTTGATATCTGCCTGCCCCAACAGCACCTCATGCACCGAGACCCCCAGCCGGTCCGGGTCCTGCCCCAACGAGAACGTCAGGCAGCCCTGCGGATCCAAGTCAACCAGCAGAACCTTCTTACCGGCCTGGGCCAACGCCGCGCCGAGGGACGCGACCGTCGTGGTTTTGGCCACCCCGCCCTTTTGATTGGCTACCGCCAGCACCCGAGTCACGCCCACATACTGGCATGCCGAAGGCGATCACGACGGAAGTCGGTACGGCACAATCAACCTGTGTCCGCCCCCCAAAACCGAATGTTGTTGCTACGCCACGGCGAAACCGAATGGTCAAAGAACGGCAGACATACCGGTCGCACCGACCTAGATCTCACGGAAATCGGTCGTGCCCAGGCCGTGGCGGCACGAGAGGTACTGGCCAATCTCGATCTGAATGAGCCCTTGGTGCTGAGCAGTCCGCGCCGGCGCGCGATTCAGACTGCCGAGCTGGCAGGTCTGAACGTCGCCGAGGCCTGGGAGGATCTGGCCGAATGGGACTACGGCGACTACGAAGGCCTCACCACGCCGCAGATCCGCGAGAACGACCCGGGTTGGCTGGTGTGGACGCACGGCTGCCCCGGTGGCGAATCGGTGACTCAGGTACAGGCCCGAGCCGATCAGGTCATCGCCAAGATCGCCGCCGAGCTCAGCCAACGCGATGTGCTGCTGGTGGGTCATGGCCATTTTTCGCGCGCGCTCATGACCCGGTGGATCGATCTTCCGCTGGAACAGGGCACTCGCCTCGGTATGGCTACGGCCTCCATTGCGGTGGGCGGGCATGAGCACGGCCAGCGCCAGGTGGCCGCACTGGGGCTGACCGGGTATCGGCACCCGGTACCGTCAAGCTGACATGACGGCCACCGACTCCCCCGCGCGCCCACATTTCGTAATGTCGCGAGCCGCCGATGCGCTGTACGCGTACGGCCGCGAGGCCGCGTACGACGACATCGCGAGCGCCGCGGAGGCCCTGCGCACCGGACGGCACCACATACTGGTCGGTGCACTTCCTTTTGACACCTCCACACCGGCAGCGCTGACAGTTCCGGTGACGGTCGAACACAGGCAGCCACAAGAGTTCTACGGCACCATGCCGAATATTCTTGTAACACAACAAATACCGGAGCCCTCCGAACATCTGCGGCGCGTCACCGAGGCCATCGATGTGCTTCGCGACACCACCAGTGGGCTATCCAAGGTCGTCCTCGCGCGCGTGCTCGAAATGCAAGCCGACGCACCCGTGGATGCGTTGATGCTGACGCATCGGCTGATCCGAAACGACACCGACGCCAACAGTTTTTGTGTGGACCTCTCCCCCGCCGGTGACCGATTCCGCGGGCACACCCTGGTGGGTTGCAGTCCGGAACTGTTGGTGGAACGCCGCGGAGACATGGTGATCTGTCACCCGTTCGCCGGTTCCGCCCCTCGGTCCGACGATCCATCACTGGATCGGCGCACGGGCGAAAACCTTGCGGGCTCGCACAAGAACCGTCACGAACACTCCGTGGTGATCGATCAGCTGCGTGAGGACCTGGCGTCGCTATGCGTCGATGTCCAGGTTCCGCCGGAGCCGACGCTGAGCCGCACCGCCGCACTCTGGCACCTCAGCACCTCGATCAGCGCCCGGCTACGCCAAAGTTCTACCACTGCACTTGATTTGGCCGTGGCACTGCATCCCACTCCGGCGGTATGCGGCACCCCCACCGAGACGGCCGCCAACCTGATCGCGCGCATCGAGGGTGATCGCGGATTCTATGCGGGCGCGGTCGGCTGGTGTAACGGCAGCGGGGACGGACGCTGGGCCGTATCGATCCGCTGCGCCGAACTGTCGGCCGACGGCACCGGGATCCGCGCCTACGCCGGCGGCGGCCTTGTTGCCGAATCGGACCCCCAAGACGAGCTGTCCGAGACCACCGTCAAATTCCGGACCGTATTGGCAGGATTAGGAGCCGAGATCGATGAGCCACTTGGGCGAAGAGAATCCAACAGTGAGTAACACCCGGGTACGCCGTGCCACCGAAACCGACGTCCCGGCCATTGTCGGCCTGATCGAGGATCTCGCGGAGTACGAGAAGGCGCGTGATGAGTGCCAGATCAACCAGGAACAGCTCCACAAGGCGCTATTCGGTTCGGCTCCAGCCCTTTTCGCGCACGTCGCGGAGGCAGACGGCGTGGTCTGTGGCACCGCGGTGTGGTTCCTGAACTTCTCCACCTGGACCGGTCAACACGGCATCTACCTTGAGGACCTATACGTCAAGCCCGAGCAGCGTGGTACCGGCCTGGGCAAGGCGTTGTTGTCGGCACTGGCCGCAGAATGCGTGGCCAACGGCTACACACGACTGGATTGGGCTGTACTGGACTGGAACACACCGTCCATCACGTTCTACGACTCGCTGGGCGCCAATCCGCAATCGGACTGGATCACCTACCGGCTACAGGGCCCGGCGTTGGCGGAGCTGGCCTCAAACCGCTGACGCTAGTCGGATTCGTCAGCGGCGACCTCGTCACCGCTGGCCCACATCTGGGCGGTGGGGCTGAACAGTAGCGCCAGCGCGACCACCGCGACGATGGCGATGGGTACACCCAGCGCGGGCTGATGCGACCCGACGGCCGCGTACCAGGCGACGGGCAGGAGCAGCAGCTGCATCATCACCGCGATACCTCTGCCCCAACGTTTCCCTGTGGCGAGGGCGAGACCCGCGGCAAGCACCGCAGTGCCGAATGTTGCGAACCAGGCGGCCGTGCCGTACCCGTTCACCAGATGCTGATCGGCGCCGCTGGCCGCGCGCACCACCAGAACCACCGCGATCACCAATCCGACGGCGCCTTCACCGGCAACGATCATCCCGGCGCGGCGGACGGTGTTCGGAACAGCTGTGGTCACATGACAAGCCTATGTGGACCCATCGCCACTGTGATGAGCAGCTTGCGCGGAGAACATCCGACTAGGCTCATGCCCCGTGCGTGCGGTCCTCATCGTGAATCCCAATGCCACCTCGACGACGGCGGCTGGGCGTGACCTGTTGGCTCACGCACTCGAAAGCCGTGTGCACCTGGAGGTTCTGCACACCGACCACCGCGGTCACGCCAGCGAGCTGGCCCGCCGTGCCGCCGACAATGGGGCGGCGGTCATCGTCGTACACGGCGGCGATGGCACGGTCAGCGAGGTGGTGAACGGGCTGCTTGGTCAACCGGGACATCCGGCGCCCGGTCCGTTGCCCGCCATCGCGGTGGTTCCGGGCGGTTCGGCCAATGTGTTCGCCCGGACGCTGGGCATATCGGCAGACCCGGTTCAGGCCACCAATCAAGTCGTCGATCTTCTGGACGAGCACCGTCGCGAACAGCGACGATGGCGCCGTATCGGACTTGGGCACTGCGGCGAGCGCTGGTTCATCTTCAACGCGGGTATGGGCTTGGACGGCGAGGTGGTTGCCGCGATGGAGGCTCACCGCAACAAGGGCAAGCAGGTGACGGCGGGGCGCTATGTCACGCGCGCGGTACTGAGCTTCTTCCGCGCCGCCCGGCGCCAGCCGACCCTCACCGTCGAGCTGCCCGGCCACGAGCCGCAAACGGGTATCCATTTCGCGTTCATCAACAACTCCAACCCGTGGACGTACGCCAACGAGCGCGCCATCTGGACAAATCCTGGCACCGGTTTCGAGAGCGGTTTGGGCGTCTTCGCGTCGAAGAGCATGAACGTGATGGCGAATCTTCGCCTGGTACGCCACATGGTGGGCACACCTCGCCTGGACCGTCCCTCTGCCAGTCATCTGCTGCGGGAAGACGATGTCCCCTGGGTGCGGATACGGGCGTCAGCACCGATCGCCACGCAGGTCGACGGTGATTTCCTGGGGATGCGCAGTGACCTGACGTTCACGGCGGAGCCCGACGTTCTCGACGTAGTTGCGCCGGCAAAACCCGTCGACGCACGTTTCTGAGCCCTACCTGAGGCGCAATAGTGTTGGGCGCCAGCCCGTTCCGGACACAGCCGACTCACAGGCGAAACGCGGTCCACGTCACACCTGGACCGGGTGGGCTGTACTACTTCATGTAGTCGAGGTTCGGCGGGCCGTGATGTTACTCACCGGTAGCACTAGGTAACCTGGGAAAATAGGGGAATCTCGCCAGATTCAAGGCGCAGATCGGTTTAGTGTAGTACAAACGAATGTGGAGTCCGCAGACACCACCCCCAAGTGAGATTGACCACGTGTTAACTCACGCTATTGACTTCTGCTGAGCTTGTGAAACGATCGGAAGCAACAGTGCAGAAACATTTGGTACGCACGCGTTAACAGCCGAAAAACATTGATCTCGTGCGCTTCTGGCGCGCGCGATGAAAAAGGAGTGCACAACTATGGATTGGCGCCATAAGGCGGTCTGTCGCGACGAGGATCCCGAACTGTTTTTCCCCGTAGGGAACAGCGGACCGGCCCTCGCCCAGATCGCTGACGCAAAGCTCGTCTGTAACCGCTGTCCGGTGACGACCGAGTGCCTTACCTGGGCGCTGGAGTCGGGCCAGGACGCTGGTGTGTGGGGTGGTCTCAGCGAGGATGAGCGCCGTGCCCTCAAGCGTCGCAACGCTCGCGCTCGCGCCCGCAGCGCCGTCTAACGCCGCAGCATTACAGAACCCGGCACAGTTGGTGCCGGGTTCTTTGCTGTTCGGGGCCGGATCGCGTGCCGCGCAGAAACGTCAGGCCATCAAGCGAGCACGCCGGCCCAACGGCACCCGAAGCACCGCGTTTGTTCCACCCGCTGGGTCGCTGCGCATATCCAGTGAGCCGTCGATCTCCGCCGACACCAGCGTCCTGACGATCTGCAATCCCAGCCGGTCCGACGTCTCCACGCTGAATCCGTCGGGAAGTCCGCGCCCGTCGTCGTGCACGACGACGTCAAGCCAGCGCGCCGACCGCTCAGCCCTGATGATCACCTGGCCCTGAGCACCCTCTTCGAAGGCGTGCTCAATGGCGTTCTGCACCAGCTCGGTGATCACCATGATCAGCGGTGTCGCACGGTCGGAGTCGAGCACTCCCAGCGCACCCTCCCGGGAGACACGGACCTTGGTGTCGACGGTGGCCACATCGGTCATGATCGGCATGATCCGGTCGATCACCTCGTCGAGGTTGACCTCCTCGTCCACCGACATCGACAACGCATCGTGGACCAACGCGATAGACGACACCCGCCGGACCGACTCGAAGAGCGCTTCGCGGGCTTCCTCGTTCTGGGTCCGTCGGGCCTGCAGCCGCAGCAGCGCGGCCACGGTCTGCAAATTGTTTTTCACCCGGTGGTGGATCTCGCGGATGGTGGCGTCCTTGGACAGCAGTGCCCGATCGCGGCGCTTGACCTCGGTCACGTCACGGGTCAGCAGCAGCGCCCCCACCGATGCACCGCGCACGATGAGCGGCAGCGTGCGGATGAGCACCGCGGCACCGCGTGCGTCGACCTCCATGCGCATACTCGGACCGCCGGAAAGCACATCGCGGATGTGCGCAGCCAGCTCCTGTCCCTCGAAGGGGTCCGAGATCAGCGGCTTGGTGACCTCCATGAGGTCATGTCCCTGCAGATCACTGGCCAATCCCATGCGGTGATACGCCGACAACGCGTTGGGGCTGGCGTATCGAACCTCACCGGAGACATCGAGTCTGATGAACCCGTCGCCTACCCGGGGGCTGGAGCGCGACATCGCCTGATCTGCCACGTTCGGAAACGTTCCCTCGGTGAGCATCAGCAGCAGATCGCCCGCACACTCCAGATACGCCCGTTCCAGCACGCCCTTCTTAAGCCGAGAGGCCAACGCGGTCTGATGGGTCAGTACGGCCACCGTCCGGTCCCCACAACGCACCGGGACCGCCTCCACGTTGAGCTCGGAGGCGTGCTCGGTCAGGTCCGAGTCACTTTCACGCTCGATGGCACCCGAGGTGAACGCCGCTTCTACCAGCGGAACGTCTGAAGTCTTGGCGATGGTGCCCACGGCGTCGCTGTCGATGATGGTCGGCGCGGTGTTGGGGCGGCACTGGGCGACGCAGACGAAGGCGTCGTCGTCGCGGCGCACCCACATCAGGTAGTCGGCGAAGGAGAGGTCTGCCAGCAGCTGCCATTCGGCAACGACAGCGTGCAGGTGATCGACCGCTTCACCTGGCAGCATGGTGTGCTCGGCAAGCAGGTCACCGAGAGTCGACATGTGGTGGCGATCTAGTTGTCGATGACGGCGATCAAGTCGCCGGCCTGGATCACGTCGCCCACAGAAACGCTCACGTCACCGACGGTTCCCGCCACTTCGGCAAGCACCGGAATCTCCATCTTCATGGACTCCAGCAGGACAATGGTGTCGCCTTCAGCGATTGCGTCACCCTTCTCGACGAGCACTTCCAGCACGCTGGCCACGATCTCGGCGTGTACTTCCTCGGCCACCTGCGCGCCACCTCGCTCTCGTCGACATCCGGTTACTGGTCCTCAGTATCGAACCACACGTACGGGATCCACGCGTTCAACCACCCTCACCGGCATGAGAGAATGGGTACACACACCGGCGCGCGTTATGCGCAGCTGGCCTGTCAGCCGGGCTCACACCCGGAACCCATTTGATCGGTAAGGAGATTCCCATGGCCAAGCGTGGTCGCAAGAAGCGCAGCCGTAAGCACAACGCCGCCAACCACGGCAAGCGTCCCAACAGCTAGCGCTAAGAGCTCTCAGCCCGCTGCTCGATGACAGTGGTCTGAGTGATCTTCAACTTAAGACGCTCACGTAGCCCGTCAGGTGCCTTTTCTCCACCGCACTTGCGGGCTACGAGTGTTTTGATCTGCTCTTCAATGCCGTAATGCTGTAGGCAGCCCGGGCATTCTTCGAGATGATGCCGCAGCCGCGCGCTGTTCTCCGCACTGCATTCACCGTCGAGGAGGGTCCACACCTCCGCGATCACCTCGGCGCAACCCGATACCTCGCAGTTGCCACCCTTGTCGGCACTGCCGGCACTCTTCTTCAGTTCACCGTCGGTCATGCCCGGCCCTCCGCCAACTCATTCTTGCGCAGGAAGCCACGGTCCTTGGCCACTTCGGCCAGCAATTCGCGAAGCTGCCGGCGGCCGCGGTGCAACCGCGACATGACCGTGCCGATCGGGGTGTCCATGATCTCGGCGATCTCCTTGTAGGGGAAGCCTTCGACGTCCGCGTAGTACACGGCCATCCGGAATTCTTCCGGCAGCTTATTCAACGCTTCTTTGATTTCGTCGTCAGGCAGCGCATCGAGCGCCTCGATCTCGGCCGACCGCAGCCCCGTCGAGGTGTGCTCGGCATTCGCGGCCAGCTGCCAGTCGGTGATCTCCTCGGTCGGATACTCCGCCGGCTGACGCTGCTTCTTGCGATAGATATTGATGTAGGTATTCGTCAGAATCCGGTACAGCCAGGCCTTGAGATTGGTGCCCTCTTTGAAGGTTCCGAACCCGGCATAGGCCTTGACCATCGTCTCCTGAACCAGGTCCTCCGCGTCCGCGGGGTTTCTCGTCATCCGTAAGGCGGCGCCGTACAGCTGATCCAGCAGCGGTAACGCGTCACGCTCGAAGCGTGCGGCCCGCTCAGCCTCCGTCTCGACACGAACCAGACCCGGGAGTTCTGCAGCGCTGTCCATGCTTGTCACGGCGGTCCTTTCGGTAGCGACACCGACCATACGGATCGGCACCGACATCGGACGTTCGAGGCACGCC
Source organism: Mycobacterium sp. NGS15 (assembly GCF_059813245.1). Classification (NCBI taxonomy): domain Bacteria; kingdom Bacillati; phylum Actinomycetota; class Actinomycetes; order Mycobacteriales; family Mycobacteriaceae; genus Mycobacterium; species Mycobacterium sp. NGS15. Next base: position 109,047 of record NZ_JCALEF010000004.1, read on the forward strand.
ATTGTCACCTGCAATACCCCTTCCGTGTTGAGGACCATAGTCCGCTCGTTGCGGACATAGTGCTCAACACCGACGCATGCCGGGGTATTTCCCAAAGTATCTCGACTGTCAACTCGAAATTCACTGGACCCGGAGCGCTACTGTCCACATCGTGGGTTCCAAGGCCGTCAAAGCTGCTACTCCGGCCGTCGCCGCGCTGATCGCTGCCGGGGTCGACTATGAACTGTTGCCGTATGAACACCGCCCCGGAGAGAACGCGTTTGGCGACGAGGCGGTACGCGCGCTGGCGGGCGCGCCGGTGGGCACCGCCTTAGTTCCCGAGCAGATCTTCAAGACACTGCTGATCTCACTGGACCGCGGGACGGATCTAGCGGTCGCGGTCATCCCGGTCCCCGCGACCCTCTCGCTTAAGGCTGCGGCGGCGGCTCTCGGCCGCGGGAAGGCCACCATGGCCGATCCGGCGGCAGCCGAGCGCAGTTCCGGCTACGTGGTCGGCGGGATCTCTCCGCTCGGGCAACGAAAACCATTGCCCACCGTTATCGATTCGTCCGCCCTCACCTGGGATCGCATCCTGTGCAGTGCCGGAAAGCGCGGGCTGCAGATGGCGCTGGCACCCAGCGACCTGGTCCGGCTCGCCAACGCTGTGACGGCATCCGTCACAGCAGGGTGATCTGCTCCCCCACGGCCGGGGACCCGTCATCCGGTACGAGCAGGTCCGGACCATTGTTCGCGACACTGTTCACCAGCGATGACACCTGCCGCGTTTCGATGCCGGTTGTCTGGCCCGCGGGCTGCAGCAGGCGCTGATCCAGGTCCTGGTCCGGATCCAGCCATCGATCCCACGATTCGGCCCCCAGCATCAACGGCATCCGATCGTGAATCTCCAGCAATGGGCCGACGGCATCGGTGGTGACGATCGTGCAGCTCAACAGGGGCGCCGCGTCCTGCCGTTGTACGCCGGCGGGCTTCCACACCGACCACAAACCCGCCGCGAACAATCGCTTCCCCTCGCCGGCGTTCATATAGAACGCCGTCTTGGCGCCTTCCTGTTTACGCCACTCGTACCACCCATCCATCGGAACGAGGCACCGCTTGGACTGCGCCGCGACACGGAAGGTTGCGGCCGTGGCGAGAGTTTCGGCTCGGGCATTGATCAGCGGCGCGCCCTTGGCCTGCGGCCGGCCGTCTTCGCGTGCCTTGGCCCACGTCGGCACCAAACCCCAGCGCATGGCGCGGATACGACGGGTGGGAACGTCGCCGGGCTCGCGATGTCTTGCCACTACCGTGAGTACCGGATCGGTCGGTGCGACGTTGTAGTTCGGGATGGTGGGAAGCTGCTGCGATTCGGTTGACTGACTCACCCTGCCGATCTCGTCCGCCGCGTCGATCTCGGCGGCGAGCAGCGCCGGGTCGATCGTCACCGCGAACCGTCCGCACATATCGCCATCGTGCCACCGGTAGGGGCCGGTGCGGTCACCGCAGGTGTGCGTCCGGGACAATAGGACGGTGACAAGCGGACACTGGCAGGCACCCACGATCGGCGGTTCCGTCAACGCGACCATCACCATGCCCGGCTCGAAATCTCAGACCAATCGGGCGTTCGTCCTCGCCGCGCTGGCCGCACGTGGGGGCGGCACCTCAACGGTGTCCGGCGCATTGCGCAGCCGTGACACCGACCTCATGATCGGCGCGCTACGCGCGCTGGGATGTGATGTCGCGGGCGACGGCACCGACCTGACGATCTCCCCCGGAGCCGGCGACGGTGACACCTCGACCGTCGACTGCGGCCTGGCCGGAACGGTCCTTCGCTTCCTGCCGCCGGTAGCCGCACTTCGCCACGCCCCCACCATCTTTGACGGTGACGATCAGGCACGTGCCCGGCCCATCGCTCCCCTGCTGGACGCACTGCGTGCGATCGGAGTCGGCATCGACGGGCAGCACCTGCCGTTCACAGTGACCGGCACCGGGCAGGTGCGCGGCGGCGAGGTTGGCGTCGACGCCTCCGGCTCGTCCCAATTCGTTTCCGGCCTGCTGCTTTCCGGCGCCGCATTCACAGACGGCCTGACGGCGGTAAACACGGCGGACGTGCTGCCCTCGGGGCCGCATGTGGTCATGACGGTGACGATGTTGCGTGAGGCGGGCATCGCGGTAGACGACTCCACCCCGGGCCGCTGGCATATCGATCCACAGCCAATTCCGGCGCACCACTGGGTGATCGAGCCGGATTTATCGAACGCACTGGCCTTTATCGCACCGGCGTTGGCTACCGGCGGAACCGTGCGCATCATCGGCTGGCCGCGAAAATCCACTCAGCCCGCACGCCAGATCGAGGACGTGGTGCGCCGGTTCGCAGACAGCGTCTCGCTGACGGATTCGCATCTGGAGGTCACCGGCCAGAGCGGCTATGGCGGTGTCGATCTGGACCTCGGCGAGGTCGGCGAGCTGACCCCGACGGTGGCGGCTCTGGCCGCTCTTGCCGAGCCCGGGAGCGTCTCCACACTGCGCGGCGTCGCCCATCTGCGAGGGCACGAAACAGATCGACTCAAGGCGCTCGCCCACGAAATCAACTCCCTCGGCGGGCGATGTGAGGAAACTGAGGACGGGCTGCGGATAGTCGCCACAGGTCTGCACGGCGGGGTCTGGGGCTCGTACGCAGATCACCGGATGGCCACGGCCGGAGCCCTTGTCGGCCTGAAGGTCCCGGGAGTGTCCGTCGACGACATCGCCACCACTAGCAAGACGCTGCCCGACTTCCCCGGAATGTGGGCCGACATGCTCGCCCAGGCCGAAGCTCCTCGCGTAAACGGCTCATCGGGACCGGGCGGTCGCGCCTCTTGAGCCCACGCGAGTACGACGAGTCCGACGCCCGCATCCGGCCGGGCCGACGCTCGCGGCCTCGCACCAAGAATCGTCCCGAGCATGCCGACGCGGTGCCCGCGATGGTCATCACCGTGGACCGCGGCCGCTGGGGTTGTGTGTTGCAGGATGGTTCGGCACCGGACGCCCGCCGTCACGTCACCGCAATGCGGGCACGAGAACTCGGCCGTACCCCGATTGTGGTGGGCGACACCGTAAGCCTGGTCGGCGATCTATCCGGGCGCCCCGACGCACTGGCCCGCATCGTAAGGCTGGAGGAACGGCGAACGGTGTTGCGCCGCACCGCCGATGACACCGACCCCTTCGAACGCATCTTTGTGGCCAACGCCGACCAACTGCTGATCGTGGTGGCGGTCGCCGATCCCCCACCGCGCACCGGACTGGTCGAGCGCACGCTTATCGCGGCCTATGCGGGAGGCCTCATCCCAATCCTGGCCCTCACCAAAACCGACCTCGCGGACCCCGATTCGTTCGCCATGCAATTCGCCGATCTCGACCTGCAGGTCATCAAGGTGGGACGCGATGCGCCGCTAGAACCCATCATGGAAATACTGTCCGGCCGTCTCACCGCGCTGCTCGGCCATTCCGGTGTGGGCAAGTCCACATTGGTGAATCGCCTTGTCCCCGAGGCCCACCGAGCCACAGGTGAGGTGACTGGGGTCGGTAAGGGGCGCCACACCTCGACCCAATCGATAGCGCTCCCGCTGCATCCGTCGGGCTGGGTCATCGACACCCCGGGTATCAGGTCGTTCGGTTTGGCCCATATCCAGCCGTCCGATGTGGTGGCCGCGTTCAGCGACCTGGCCGGGGCCATCGATGACTGCCCGCGCGGCTGCCAGCACCTTGGCCCACCGGCAGATCCCGAATGCATGCTCGACGAGCTGACGGGGGCATCGGCGAAACGGGTGATAGCGGTTCGCCAGTTGCTTTCTGTGTTAACAACGTCCTAACTCTTGGTTGCGAGGCCCTTCTCGGATCGCGCGAACAGCACACACCGATTAGCGTTGCCATCAGTGGCTGCGACGGAGACAGCCAATGAGGGTCAGGGGCTGACAGATGACGAGTTACTTCCGCAGAATCGCAAGCGTGGCAGCCATTTCCGCATGTGGTGTCGCTGCCTGGGCAACCATGTGGCTATCCGTCTCCGGCCTGGGATAGCCGCACCGCAATCCAACGTAAAAGCCCCCGACGCTCGCAAGCGTTCGGGGGCTTTTACGTTCTCTCGTCAGACCTTGACGCTACGCCGGGTCTTCCTGCGTTCGCGCACGGCCGCAAAGGCGGACTTCAGCCCGCGCCGTTCGCGCGGCTCCAAATCGTCAAACATCTTGACGCTGCGGGTTTCCGGGGCGTTGTCGGCAGTGTATTTCAGGTACTTGTCCGGCAATGACAGCTTGGCGATGGTCCGCCACGCCTTGGCGTATTGCACCAGGAACGGGCCGGAGGTGTACGGCAGGTCGTACTTGTCGCATAGTTCACGCACTCGCACCGCCACTGTGGACAACCGGTTACTCGGCAGATCCGGGAACAGGTGATGCTCGATCTGATGGCACAGGTTGCCGCTCATGAAGGCCATTCCTGGGCCGGCGTCAAAGTTGGCGCTGCCCAACATCTGTCGCAGATACCATTGACCCTGCGTCTCGTTCTCCAGGTCTTGCTTGGTGAACTTCTCGGCACCATCCGGGAAGTGTCCGCAGAAAATGACGGCGTTGGACCAGATGTTCCGGATCACGTTGGCCAGCGCGTTGGCGGTGGCGGTCTTACGGAAACTGCCCGACGGCGAGAGCGCGCTGGCTGCGGGGTACAGGACATAATCCTTGGCCACCTGCTTGCCTATCTTGGCCAGCACCTCTTCACGTTTGGCCGCGAACTCTTCCTTGTCTGCGCGCCCCTGTGCCACCTTGCCCAGCTCCAAATGCTGTGCACCAACACCCCATTCGAACAGGAGCATCAGCAATGTGTTGTACGCAAGGTTGCCCAGATTGAATGGCGACCACTTCTTGTCGCGGGTGATGCGGAGCAGCCCGTAGCCCACGTCATCGTCCATGCCAAGCACATTCGTGTACTTGTGGTGGATGTAGTTGTGGGTCTGCTTCCAGTGCGAGGACGGGTCCACCATGTCCCATTCCCAGTTGGAGGAATGGATTTCGGGATCGTTCATCCAGTCCCACTGGCCGTGCATGACGTTGTGACCGATCTCCATGTTCTCGACGATCTTGGCCACGCCGAGAGTCACTGCTCCGGCCCACCAGGCCGACCGCTTCTTGCTCGCCGCCAGCAGCACTCGCCCGGTCAATTCCAGGGTTCGCTGCGCCGCGATGGTACGACGGATATAGCGGCGGTCGGCAGCTCCGAGCGATTCCTCGACATCTCGACGGATCGCGTCCAGCTCGTGCCCCAGGGCTTCAACATCAGCCTCGGTGAGGTGCGCGAATTCCTGGATATCCGAAATTGCCATCTGTGAGCTCCCTTCGCCGGTCCGTGCCTACGTTACCGTAACCTACGGTAACGTAGGTTACTAGACCGTTAATCTCACACGTCGAGTACGCAATCCCCTGACGCTGCGGAAACACAGGTTTGAATCCGCGATCCGGGCTCATGCTCGGTGCCATTGCGCAGGTCGCGTGCGTGCCCTTCCAGTAGCGGCACCACACAGGTCTGGCAGATCCCCATCCGGCATCCAAAGGGCATCTGCACCCCGGCTTCCTCCCCCGCCTCCATCAGCGAAGTGGCGGCGTCGGCCGCGCGCTGCTTACCGCTGCGTGCGAAGGTGACCAGACCGCCCTGCCCGTGCGGCGCGGCCCGCGACACCGCGAATCTCTCCAAATGCAGCAGTTCGACGACACCGGCGTCGGCCCACACCCGCTGCGCATCATCGAGCATGCCCTCCGGGCCGCACGCCCACGTCTGACGTAGCGCCCAGTCGGGCACCTCGGAGGCCAGCGAGGAAAGATCCAGCCGCCCCTGAGTTTTCGTCGTCCGAAGCCGGTAGTGGTACGACGGGTGCGCTTCAGACAGCTCCGCGAGCTCCCCGGCGAACATCACGTCGCTCTCGGTGGGTGCCGAGTGCAGGTGCACCACATCGGGCAGCGGCAGGTCCGCCGCGGCCGAGCGCCGCACCAAGGTACGCAGCATCGACATCACCGGGGTGACGCCACTGCCCGCAGTGAGGAACAAGATCGCGGGTGGCGCGGGATCGTCCAGTACGAAATTGCCCTGAGGGGCGGCAAGCCGGACGATGGTGCCCGGCTCCAGACCATTGACCAGGTGCGCAGAGAGGAACCCCTCGGGCATCGCCTTGACGGTGATGGTGATGGTGCGCCCCGAACCACCGACGTGCAGCGCTCGACGCTCTTCGCGTGAGCCGCTCATCGCAGGTGCCGATGTCAGCGAGTACGACCGCCAGCGCCAGCGACCGTCGATGAGCACGCCGATGCCGACGTACTGGCCGGGGTGATAGTCGAAGTGGAAGCCCCAGCCCGGCTTGATTTCCAGGGTCGCGGAGTCACTCGTTTCCTTGCGCACGCTGACCACGCGGCCCCGCAATTCGCGCGCAGACCACAGCGGGTTGGCCAGACTCAGATAGTCATCCGGCAACAAGGGCGTGGTGATGCGAGAAGCCAAGCCACGCAGGACGTTTACCGCAGCATGGCGTGACTTGGGCCCACCCGGAGCCGATGCGTCGAGCCAGGAAGCCAGTTTCACAGCCGATGACCTTCCATTGACGAAGGAGATGCCCAGCGAGGCGTAACCTACGCTACCGTAGGTTACCGGTCGGGAACAGGCCAATCGGCCAGGTCATGCCCTACAGCAGGTCGAGTAGGAACGGCAGTTCTTGGGTCGCATACCAGGCCAAATCATGGTCTTGCGCGTCACCGACCACCAGCTCGGCATCCTCGTCGCCCAGGTCTGCGGCGTCGATCACCTCGGCCGCGCGCACCACGTCCGGTTCTGCCTGTGCCAGGTCGACGTGTGCGGCCACCACCGCGGATATCGGCACCGCCGCCGCCAGCCGCACCACCGCATCGTCGAGGTCGGGACGCAGCTTCGCATCCTCGGCGTCGGCGACCAGCACTGCCCGCCGGGCCGGCAACGTGTCGTCGCCATCATGGTTGGCCAGCAGCCGCAGCGAGGCCAGCGCCGCCTCGCGCATCGCCACCTCGGACAGCTCGTCCTCGTCGCCCGCGGAATAGGCCTCACGCAGCGCCGGTGTCACCGCGAAGGCAGTACCGTTCACCGGCCACAACTCGCCGTCCGCCACCAATTGGCGCAGCATCGCGAGCGTCACCGGTATGTACACCTGCATGGGCATTACTGCGCCGCCTCCAACAATTCGTCGAGCGCCTCGGTAATCAGCACCGGAAGCATGTCAGCATCGGGCATCGCATCACGATCGGCGTTGATCCCGTAGTACACCACGCCGTTGTACGAAGTCAGTCCGATCGACAACACCTGATTACGCAATAGCGGAGGCACTGGGTAAATCTCCGCCAAGCGCGCACCCCCGAGGTACATCGGGGCCTGGGGCCCAGGCACATTCGTGACCAGCAGATTGAACAGCCGGTTCGGCAATGTGGTCGCGACGCGGGCCGCCAAGGCGTGCAAGGTCGGCGGAACGAATCCAGAGAGCGCCGCCATGTTTGGCACATCCACCAAACTGAAGGACGCCGAATGCGATTCGGTGGCATGCGCGATCTGCGACAAGCGCACCACGGTATTTCCCTCACCGACCGGGAGATCGACGAGGAACGGTGACACCTCGGTGGTCGCGGCACCCTCGGCGAGAACATCCAGGTCGCCGTCCCGGTACACCGACATCGGCACCATCGCACGGATCATCGAGGCCGTGGTGACTGGCTCTCCTCTGCTCATCAACCAATTACGCAGCGCCCCAGCGATTACCGCTAACACCACATCGTTGACATCGCAATCGTATTTGGCACGCACCCGCCGGTAATCGGCCAGCTTGGTGGTCACCACGCTGAATCGCCTACTGCGCGATACGCGTTGGTTGAGCGGCCCGCGGGGGGCAGCACCGCGAGCCGCGGTTCGCACCACCTTGGCCATGCGATTACCCAACTCGCCGATCTCGCCCGTCAGCGACGCCGCATCGGCGACCGCGGTGCGCACCGCCTCCAGGCGGGCACCGGGACGCGCCAACCATTCCGAGACCGCACCGGCGACCAGCTCACTAGCGCTCGGTTCATGCTCCGGAACCCAGATATCCTCGCCGAAGTCCGGCGTGCGGGCGGTCCGGTCGAACATCACCTGTCCGAGTTCAAGCGCGGATTGGCCGTCCACGAGAGCCTGATGCGTCTTGGTGTAGACGGCCAGCCGATTCTTGGACAACCCCTCGACCAGGTACATCTCCCACAGCGGCCGCGACCGGTCTAGCGGACGGGATGTCAAGCGTGCCACCAGATCTTGCAGCTGACCGTCACTGCCGGGGGACGGCAACGCGGAGCGCCGAATGTGGTAAGTGATATCGAAATCGACGTCGTCAAGCCAGACCGGCCGGGCAACTCCGAACCCGATCTCCCTGACCTTCTGTCGATAGCGCGGAACCTGCGGGAGCCGGCTCTCCACCAACGCCAGAAGCTCCTCATAGGCGAAGCCACCCCGGGGCTTGCGAATGATCACCAACGAGCCGACGTGCATCGGGGTGGAGCTGTCCTCGCTGGAGAAGAACGATGCGTCGAGCGCGGACAACCTGCTGACCACGATCCGCGCCGCCTTCCCCTAAGAATCTCGCCACTTATACCCAGCGGCGCCGCTGTGCCGAACGTCGTGCCAACCGTACCCTGGCGCCCTGCACACCGGCTGTGCGATTATGTTCCGCAACGTTCTGCGCCTCTCCAGCAGAGCGAATGAGGGGGCTCATTCACTGGAGGGGAAAATGTCTCATCGCTATGTCACCCGGGTTGCCGATTACGAACCCGCGCCGGTGCTGGCCAGCCTGCCGCAGGCCTGCCATTCACCACGTCCGCCGAGGTTGCGCCAATCCCGGAATCGACCTGCGGGCATCGAGCTCCAGGCACATCTGCGCGAACAATCTCCGCCGCCTCAGGCGGTCGCGTTCGCGGATGCCGCAATGCGCCGGGTCCTGGAAGTCATGGACCGGCGCCGACCAATAGTCCAGCTGCGCCCGCTGCTGGCCGACGGGCCGCTCAGTGCGGTAATGGCACGTTCCTCGCGCAATCCGACCACCACCGCAGCCCGGCTCTGCAAGATTCGGGTGCGCCGTTGCGCGGATGACACCGCAGAGATCTTCGGAACCTTCGAGCGCGGTAGACGCGTCAGGGCATTCGCCGGACGCATCCAATCCGTACGCGGCAGCTGGCTCGTGGTGGCGTTGCAACTCGGCTGATTCCGTCCCTGCTGCCACCGCAGCCGCCGACGCCAGGCCAATTCACGTAGTCCAACAAAGTGTCCACTCCGCGCCATGTCAGGAGTTGACGGATGGCAGTTCGCTGCGCTTGACATCCACAACCGCCACACATAGCGTTCGCTGTAGCGAACGGTCGTATTCATTGCCGTCAGAGTTGACGGGCAGTATCCCCATCACGTCAGTGCCGAGGAATGCCATGCTCACATTTCCCGAAGGACACACCCCCCGCTATCGCGACTTCACCATCGAAGCGATCTCTGACGAGACAATGCGCGAGGGCGGCGAACGCGCCCCGTTCGGCGCCACAGACGATCGAAAACTCCAGTTGATTCAAGCCATTACCGATGCCGGCATCACTGATATCGATGTGGGCTCAGGGATTACTGAGGCATCGTTCGTTCGCGCCTTGTTAGACGCCCAGCAGCTCGAAAACACCATTGCGCCCAATGCAACATTCTCCTTCAATCTAACCCTCAAAACCTGGGAACCCTTGTGCGCACAACTCGAACGAGAGCTGCCCGATAGCTACTTGTCCGACATCTACGTGAGCATCGGAATGATCGAAATCGATTCAGAGAAACACCTTTTCGAGCACGTAGCCGAGAAGCTACGATCCATCGGCGTCGAAAAGCTGCGGTCGAGCCTCCTCAATGCGTTCAGCATCACGGTCGATGAGCAGAAGTACGAGCACCTCAACAGACAAATCGAACGATGCCGCCAACAGGGCATCTCGCTTATCCGCATCAACGACTCGGTCGGCACCCTGGTGCCAGACTCCACAGCGGTCCTGGCCGCCAACCTCGTGCGGGACAACCCAGATATCACCTTCTATCTGCACGGGCATAACGACCGGGGTCTTGGCACCGCGAACTCTTTGACTTCGGTGTTCCATGGGTTCCAGATGATTGAAGGCGGCGTGGCGGGAGTGGGAAATCGCTCCGGATTGGCCGAAATTGAGTGCATCGCAGCGATATTCGCAGACAACAACATTCATGTCGCAGCAGGCACACCGGACCTGGATGGGCTATGTCGTGCGGCACAACTATCCGAGGATGTTTTCCTCACCGCCCCCGACCCCTTCCGGGCAGTGAGCGGGTTCTTAACGGAAAATGAAAATGCCGGAATCGTGAATGTGCCTGACTATCTGGGCGTTTCTCGTCCGGTCAAGTACTTCCTCAACAGGATCGGGCTCTTTCCGACGTATGTCCGTCAAATACTGTCTGAAACCGAATTTGATTACAGCACAGTGGATGACGACTCATTCATTGACCAAGTGTATGAACGGCTGGCCACACACATGGATGCGTTACACCTGCGCAAGCAAACCGAATTCGCCCAATTATCTCGTGCGGTCCGGGATTTCTATACGGAGATGGTCCGTCTCGATGATGTCCGAGACTGCGCATTGGAGGTGTTGCGGGATCGTGGGAACGCGCACGCAAAGGTCGCCTCGTGAGAGTGCTGGTGTTCGGCGCGGGGGGCGTCGGCCTCTATTTCTCGGCCGTTCTCGCGCAAGCCGGGCACCACGTAACCGTCGTCGGTCGGTCCGCTACTGTGGCCGCCGCCGGCCGGTCGGACTTACAGCTGACCACCGCTAGTGGCGAACTGGCGGTCCACGGCATTCACGTGGTCGCCGACATCGCTGAAGCTCCAGTTGATCCGGCCGTCGACTTGATCATTATCGCGGTCAAGGCGTGGCAGGTTAGTGCGGCAGCCACCGCCATCGCGCCCTTAGTAGGGCCGCGCACAGTTGTACTACCGCTGCAGAATGGCATCGAGGCAGCAGATGATCTCGCCGATATTCTCGGACCCCAACATGTGCTGGGCTGTTCCTGTGTGGTTATCGCAAAACGCACCGAACCGTGGGCAGTGACATGCCTCGGCTCGCACGCACACCTAGAGGTCGGCCCTATCTCGGATACCTTTGCGGGCGAATTGGATTTGATCGTAGGAACATTGAACAGCGCCGGCATCACTGTGGCACTGTCCGAGGACATCCGCGCCACACTGTGGCGCAAGTTCATGCTTATTTCGTCCTATGGCGGAATCGGCGCGCTGGCCCGGCAGCCAGTGGGTGTAACTTCCACAACTCCAGAAACAGCAACGTTGATTCGTGACGCCATGAGCGAGGTCCTCGCCGTCGGACAGGCGCACGGCGTGGCTCTGTCGAACCAAGACGTTGACTCAATGATGGCTGTTTTCAACGCATTTGATCCGCTCACCACTTCGTCGATGCACCGCGACCTGCTGGAAGGCCGCCCCTCGGAACTGGAGCATCAAAGTGGCGCAGTCCTTCGTTACGGGCGTGCCGCGGGAGTATCGACGCCGATTCATTGGTGCATCTATGCGTCTCAGTTACCAGCCGATATCGCTGCACACAAACCCGCGGAACGGGCACCGTGACAGAACAGCTGCGAGTACGGCCGTTGACGATGGTGGGCGTCGTGGGGGCCAGCATCGGAAACTTCCTCGTCGCCTTCGACGCATCTGCGATGAATGTCGCGCTGCCGACCGCAGCCGAGCAACTTCATACGACGATCGAGGTCGGCCAGTGGTTTCTCGACGGTTACACGATTCCGCTCTGTGTATTTCTGCTCGTTTCCGGTGCGATCGGAGATCGCACCGGCGCCGCCAAGGTATATCGCTGGTCAATGCTTGCGTTCCTGGCCGCGTCGGTGGCCTGCGCGGCCGCTGACACGGCCGCGACACTGATCGCCGCGCGCATTGCTCAGGGGGTCAGCGCAAGCTTCATCGTGCCGATGACGCTTGCCATCCTTACAAAAGGAATACCCGATCCGGGGCGTCGCTCGGCAATGATCGGAGCGTGGGGTGTCGTCGGTGGCATCGGAATCGCCTCCGCACCTCTACTGAGCGGGCTCATTACCGAATATGCCGGGTGGCGTTGGCTCTTCCTGATCAACGTTCCGATTTGTGCGATCGCACTCCGGGCGACACGGACCATCGCCGACACCCCCGCAGACCACCCGCGCCGATTCAACCCGATTTCCCAGCTGCTGTTGTGCGTGATTCTCACCTGTGTTGCGAGTGTGCTCATAGAGGGCAGGCACCTTGGTTGGTCGAGCGTGTCGACCTTCTCGATAGCCGGAACTGCCGTGCTGTCCATGACAGCCCTGTGGCAGGTCGAACGACGATCCGCTGAGCCGACGATCCCCCCGATCCTTGCCCGCAATCGCTCGTATCTGCTGATCGTCTGCGCGGGCAGCTTTTACCAGTTCGCCTCCTACGGCTCACTACTAGTGCTGTCGCTCTTCCTGCAGGTTCGACATGGCCTCCGCGCCGATCAAGCCGGGTACATTATGTCCATCTGCTGCATCGCATGGCTCCTCGGCAATGTCATCGCCGTCAAGGTGACACCGGAGTATCGCCAACGCGCGATCCTCGCCATGGCCGGGGTGGGATGCCTTGGTGCGATCGGGACGGCAGCACTTTCACTCACTGAGAAGATTAGTCCGGCCATGGCGCCGACAATCCTTATCGGCGTGGCATCCGGTGTGCTCGCCTCGTCGCTGAGCGCCGCAGCGATGCATGTCAGCCCGGATACCGTCTCGGGGGTAGCGTCGGCGGTGCTCAACACCAGTCGACAAACCGGGATGGTTATCGCTATCGCGCTGCTGGGCGGCCTGCCGTTCAGTCATCAACTGCTGGTACCCATGCTGCTCGTTGCCTCAGCATTCGCCATGGTGCTTTTGACCACCGCCCTCGCCTACCGCCTTGCCATGCCCAAACAGAGCTCTGCCCAATGCCTTCAACCTTCAACATGCCAATTACCGTTGCGCGGATAGCATTTGGATATGGGTGACACTCTGATCGTTCAGACGGCGCTTCTCGACGTAGAAGTGCTACGGCACGGCGACCCCGAGGCTGCAGATAAGCCGCCAGTCGTGCTTCTGCACGGCTGGCCAGACTCCATCGCGACGTGGACACACGTGATTCCGGCGCTGGTATCTGCCGGCTACTCGGTGTACGCCCCATCCCTCAGAGGAAGCGGCAGGACGAGGTTCCGCGATGCCCATACACCCAGAACTGGCGGACTCGGCGACTTGCTGCGTGACCTCCTCGAGGTGTGTGACCAGTTGGAGCTGGAACGATTTCATCTGGTCGGCCACGACTGGGGGGCACGTACGGCCTTCGCTTGCGGGATCGTTGCGCCGCATAGGATCGCGAGCCTCTCTGCGATCTCGGCCGGCTGGCACCCCGCCGGCCGCGGCCCTGCCCTCTCATCCCATCAGGCACAAAGGTTTTGGTATCAGTGGCTGCTCAACACCCCACTCGGGTCGGATCTGTTGCAACGGGAACGACGCGAACTCGTTGAGCTGATCTGGCGAGACTGGTCGCCGAATTGGGAATTCCCCGACCAAGAGTTCGAGGAAACGTTCGCGGCCTTACAAAGTAGCGACTGGCTCGAAGTGACATTAAGCTACTACCGGGCACGCTGGGGGTGGGGTGCGGTCATCGATGACTCATACGAAACGCAGATCTCGCAGGCGACGGAAATTTCGGTCCCCACCCTTGTCCTGCACGGTGATTCGGACAATTGTGTCTTACCGCTCGCTAGCGAAGGGATGAATCAATACTTCCCACATGGGTTCAGCAGACTAACCGCGCCAGGAGTCGGCCATTTTCCGCAGCGCGAAAACCCGCTCTGGGTAGGCAGTGCCCTACTCCAATGGTTTGTAGAATGGGGAACGTTAGATGAATTCGATTCAACATCGAGACGTCGCACAGGTCTGTGACGACCTCTGCCTTGCCACTATCTCCTCGAGCGATGCCATTACGTTGGCCGACGTCTTTGCAACAGTGGGAGTTCGGCGCGGCCGGCCCATCGAATCGCGTGCAACTGACTTCGCGGGAACAGAGGTCTTCGGCCTGTGGCTGGCGCTCCCCCACACCGATCTTGTTCTCTACGAACAGTCAACCTCGACAGCACATCAGGCCCATATCATCTTGCACGAGCTGGGGCACATCGTCCTCGGACATCAGCTGTCGTCGACAACCGCCGGCGAGGACTCCTTAGAGGGTGAACAGTGCCGGCTCATGTTCAGGCAAGAACTCCTCGAACCGCTCGAGATCCAGGCGGAGACATTCGCGCATGTGCTGGCGCAGCGCATGAGGATGCAATCGCTCCGCTCCTCAGCAGGTAAGTCTCACGCCGCCGCCCAACGCATTTCCGATACCCTTACCGGGGGACGCCTCTTTGACCGTCTCTGACGAGTGGCATTTCATCGGCTACCAGATAGCTGCATTGCTGTTTCTTGCTGGCGGAGTCTGGGTGTTTGCCCTCGTGCTACGTCAGCGGCGCAGACCCGGAACGTCGATCATCCTGAGTACCTCACTGATACTCGGATTTCTTTTCTATCAGGCCACTGCCCTGATCTTCATCTCACAGGCCGCGAACCTGGTCACAATCGACCACGCATTCGCACTCATAACGCACCTGCTTGGCGTCTTATGGAGCTTCTCTACCATCCTTCTCGCCCTCAGCTGGCTAAACCCTGAAAATGTCAGAAAAAATCTCTGGTGGCTACTGATAGCGTCAACGCTAGCCTGTCTTATCTTAATTTCTACTTTCGTTCAGATGTATCCAGGCCCGCCCGGCTATAACTACATCGTGAATATTGCGGATAAACCTCTGGGGAAGCTTTATTCTTCAACTTACGCAATATCAATCCTCGCGGCCAAGATTCTCGTCATAGTTATCACCGTTCCCCAAATTCGGCGAGTACAGAATCCGATGGTTCGCATCGGATTGATACTGGTTTCCTGCGGTTCGCTTCTCATAGCACTATTCGCGTTGATGCGCCTCACATTTGGCGTGTTGCCACAGTCGTACCTGTCACCGGCCAACCTAGAACTGTTGCCTCTCACGGCGCATGTCACGGGTGCGATTATGTATGTGATGGGTATTGCGTTAGTGCAGCTCGTAGTCACTGCTTGGATGCTAATCACCGGCATAGGTAACTACTGGCGTCTTCGGCCTCTCTGCCACGCGGGTGTCGCTGAATTCCCTAGCCTAGGCGCGGTCCCCACCCTTCAGATACGCGACTATTGGTCAGTCGAGCGGACGAACACGCAGGTCCTCGCCGTGGTAGTGCTACTCCTCGACGTCCACGTGCTGCTATCCCGCGCCAGCCACCAGCCACTTCCCCAACCGCGCACTGATTCCACCCTGCCGATGGGCGACCTACGCGCCGCCTATCGAGACGATCTGAAGAGAATGCTGGCGGTGGCAAGCCGCTACCGGAACTTGCGCCGCGCCCAATGCCCTTCGGACGCACTGCGCAGATCCCTCACTTCTTCTGCGACAATTACTCCTCAGTAGCCGCCGCTAGTCGATGGGCGGCAAGCCTTCCAACGACCGAACACTGTTGATTATCTGAGCGATATGCCGCATGGACGACGCACTGAGACCGGCGGCACGAAACCCCAGCTCGGTAGCCCCGGCTGCCTGCAAAGCGTCGATCAGCTCTCCTCGTGCGGCAATCTCCTCCGCGCGAGCAGGTGAGTCCACCATGAAATAGCTCGGATCGACGTTGAAATACCTGGCGAACGCCCTTACGAGATCCAGCCTGGGGTCGGGCGCGACTCCATTACGCAGTTCGGAAAGGTAGCCCTTGCTCAGGGTGACACCGGTCTGGTCACGGAAGTCCGAAATGAACTGCGACAAAGATTGTTCGACCCCCGTCTTGCTGATTCGTTCGACGAAGAGCCGATTGAGTCGGTCTGCGAACGAATCCTGATCGGCGTCATCGCCGTGTGGCATAGCCCACTCCTCAACCCATCAACCCCGGAAACTTTGACACTGCGTTCATAGTAGTGCACATCCGTCTGAGATTGTGAACAGTTGATCCCGCCACGGTGGGCATCGGACAGCGCGCCCCCGGACCGTTGGTATTGGGCCGGCGCCCTTCGGCATCTCAGGTTCGGGATACCGCAAGCGTCGAGGGATCACATTGCTTAAGGCGCGTTTTCAGCTGCATATTCTTGAGCAGCCGCAGGCTCAGGCTGGTGGAAGTAATCATGGGAATTACCCCAAGAAACGTCCGTTCCGAGGGCGTGGCCCCGTGTAATTGTTCGAGGCTGCCCGCGACGTAGAAGCACCCGAGCACGAATATCGCGGCCGGGATCGAGTAGACCAGCAAGGAACCTCGATCCGCGATCACCTGGCGTGCGTGATCGAACTCCTCCTGTGACATCGGCTGCCGCTTGCGAAGCTTCGTCAGCACAGCCGCGTTGCTTCCGATGCGCTCACTGATAGGCGTCGTCGGCCGTCGCCGTAGGCGTCTTACGTACATGAAGACGCACCCAACCAGCACTACCTCGACCACAGCGGCCAACACCGTGAGCGTTCCATATGAGATCACCGTTGCACTCCCTCAGTCTGCCGCCGATGTGGGCGCGCGAAAACCCTTGTCGGCCACCAGAACCAGGTTCCAAAGAGCCGCACCAACGACGGGACGATGAACGACCGCACGATCAATGTGTCAAGCAGTAATCCGATGCATATCGTCGAGCCAACCTGACCGATCGTCCGCAAGTCACTGGCGAGCATTGCCAACATGGTGAACGCGAACACGAGGCCGGCTGACGTCACGACTCCACCGGTACTTCCGAGCGCCCGGATTAGACCGGTGTTTAGCCCAGCACCTGTCTCTTCCTTCAACCGCGCGACCAAAAGCAGGTTGTAGTCCGACCCCACCGCAACCAGAATGATGAATGTCAGTGGTAGCACCAGCCAATGCAACGGTAGACCAATCAGGTGCTGCCAGATAAGCACGGACAGACCGAATGCACCGCTGTAGGAAAACGCGACCGTGCCGATGATCACAAAGGGTGCCATCAAGCTTCGGGTCAGGAACATCATGATCAAGAAGATCAGGACGAATGCGGCGATCGCCACGATGAGTAGATCGGATGCGCCGTACTCCTTGATGTCCTTGTCGTTGGAGCCTGCGCCACCGATGTAGACCCTCGCACCCGCCAGCGAGGTTTCCTTCAGCGCCATGCCCACTGCCTCCGGAAATTGCTCGACGTGTTCGACACCCTCGGGGCCCATAGCGTTGCCCTCGTGCGTGATCATGAACCGCGCGGCCATACCGTCGGGCGACATCAGCAGCTGCATGCCGGTCTTGACGTCTTCGTTCTCGAAACCCTGTCTGGGAATGTAGAAGAAGTCGTCACTGCGAGACTTGTCGAAATCGAGGCCCACGTTGATCATGTCGTCGAATGTCTGCGTGGTGAGAGTTGATTGCAGGTCGGAAGTTCCGTAGGTGTTAATGATGAGCGCCCTGATGCCCTCCATATCGTTGGCCATCACCTTCAGCTGCGAAACCATTTGCGGCAGAAGCTTGTCCACAATTTCAAGCTGGGCGACAGCGTCCTTGATGTCGGCCGCCAGTTTGTCAACGCTGTCCAGCATGTCGAATAGCGACCGGAAGGCCCAGCATGCGGGAATGTCAAAGCAATGCGGCTCCCAATAGAAGTAGTTGCGCAGCGGCCGCATGAAGTCATCGAGATTCGAAACATACTGATCCATTGCCTCGGTGACCTGCTGCATGTCCTCCATGGTGACGACCGTCGCGTGCATAGCGTCGGTGAGTTTCTGAGTGAGGTCGATCATGTCCCGCAGCACCGAGATGGTGTTCCCCATGATCTGCGCTTGTTGCTCGGTATTGCCGTTCTGCCGCTTGGTGAACGGGAGCTGCTGACCGTTTCCGCTGCCCTGTGTGGTGAAAAGATAAGGGAGCGTGGCGTGTTCCAAAGGCCTTCCTAACGGCCGGGTGATGCTTTGCACCATCGACACGCCGGGAAGATGCACGAGGCTCTTGGCTACCCGATCGAGAGAGATGAAGTCGGCGGAATTTCGCATATCGTGATCGGACTCGACCATCAACATCTCCGTGAAGAGCTTGCTCTTCGAAAAATGCCGGTCCGCCGCCGCAAAACCCTGATTGGCCGGTGCGTCTGCCGGTTGATAGGCGCGGTCGTCGTAACTGACCTGGTACGTAGGCACGAAGACCGCGCCGATCATGACAATGATGCTGCTTGCCACGAAGATCGGGACGGGCCAGCGCACCACGCTGGCTCCGATACGACGGTATAACTGCGCCTTGGCTTTTGCCTTCGGGTCGAACAGTCCGAACAAGCTCCCGATGGTGAGCACGGCCGGCACCAGGGTCAGGGCCGCCGCGATGGTCAGCACCATGGCGATGGCCACCGCAGGTCCCATGGTGTGGAAATAGTTCAGCCGCGCGAAACTCAGGCAGTAGCAGGCCCCCGCGATAGTCAATCCGGAGCCGATAACGACCGGTGCGACACCACGGTACGCCGTGTAGTAGGCCTCCTCGCGGCTCTGTCCGGCGTACCGTGCCTCGTGATATCGACCCAACAGGAAAATGCCGTAATCGGTTCCCGCGCCCAGCGTCAGCGATACCACTATGTTGACTGCGAATGAAGATAGTTCGATGTACCCCAGGTGCCCGAGCGTCGCGATGACACCCTTGGTGACGAGCATTTCGATCAGCACACCGGCGAGCGGCAGCAGCAGCGTCGAGAAGGAGCGATACACCAGTAACAGCATCACGATGATGAGGATGATGGTGACTATGGTGATGTTGTTCAGGCTCGAATTCGCGATATCCAGGGTGTCACCGGCCAATGGCGCAGGTCCGCTCACATAGACCTTGAGACCTGTTGGCGGCGTTTCCCTCTCGACGAGGTCGCGCACCGCTGCGACGGACTCGTTAGCCTGCATCTGGCCTATGTCACCGGCCAGGCGCAACAGCACATAGGTGGACTTGCCGTCGAGGCTTTGTGCACCAGCCGATGTGATCGACTTCCCCCACAGGTCCATCACGTACTGAACGTGCCCCGTATCGTCCTTGAACCGCTGCATCAGATCGTCGTAATAGCGATGGTCCTCGTCGCCGAGCGCACGATCCTGCGATTCGAGCACGACCATGGTCAGGCTCGTAGACGTTGATTCCTGGAACTTCTCGCCGATGTGCAACATGGCCCGCTGCGACGGCGCGTAGTGGGGAATCATCGGCCCGGCAAGTTGCTCGGCAACCTTTTCAACTTGCGGTACAAAGGTATTCGTTACAACGGCAAGGAACGCCCAGAAAACGATGATCGGTACCGCTAGGACGCGAACCATGCGCGGCACCAAGGGACGCTTGACCGGTATCGGGCCCGTGGGCATCTCGTGGTGACTCATACCGACTTGACCCTGCACGTGACGTCCGCGTCGTGATGATCATCGAACTTCTCGTCTCGGACTACGTCATTGACCAAGATCCGGCAGCCGACCTCGCCACCGCGGACCTGAACCGAGATGCTCCCGGAGACCACGGTGAGCGTCGTCGTCTCTGTATGCGACCAAGGGAGGTCGGCGCCGTCGGCCTGGTGAGGATGCCCGTAGACATCTACGTACGACAGCATTGCTCCACTACCGTTACCGAACACTTGGTAGGTGAGCCGTTTCTGCGTGAAGCTATCCGGCGCCTGTGGCCCATTTACGGTGAATATCGGTGGTGGGGAGGATGATTCGTGCACCTTCCACATCGCGACCCCACCCACGCCAATCGCGATGACAGACACCAACGGCATCCAGGCGCGCTCCAGAATGAGCCTTACGACTGAACGGCGGCTCATCCGACGCCCTCGCCAAGGAATTTCAGGAACGGAAATACCTTCATGACAATCTCTTTCGACGAGATGACAGAATGCGTGCTGTCAGGCACCGACGGCGTCGTCGAGCCAATCGAACATGCGCTGATGAAACAGCAGCAGGGCGCCCTCGTGGCAGTGTTCGCCGGCGCCCTCAGCCTCAGTGAACTGCAGGTACGTCTTGGGGCATTGCAGAGCGTCGTAGAGCATCGAAGGCTGACCATGGAAGAACTGGTCGTTCTCCGCCTCACACACCAGCGTCGGGCACGAAATCTGGTGGGCGACGTCGGAGAGGTCATACTTCTCGACCTCCGCGAGCAACGACTGCGCGGAGTCAACCCCGAACACCCACAAAGCATTCGATAGCACCCACCGCTGGGAGCTCGGAGCCTCCGCCCGGTGGGCTATCAGGTTGCCCACCGCTGCGACTCGCTGAGCCGAATCGAGCTCGTGCTCGTCGTCTTGCGCCTTGGGCATGCCCGCCGACAGCTTGAACACACTGTCGTAGGCGACGCATGCTGCGAGCCGGGGCTCAAAGGCGGCGGCCCGGGGAGCCAAATATCCGCCCATGCTCATCCCCAATAACGCGACTCGGCTGGGATCAACTCCGCGCAGGCCGAGCGCGAAGTCCAGCACCGGGGTGACCACGGCTTCCCAGTCGTAGCGGAACGTGACGTTGTCGGCGCGCAGCGCGGCGCCCTGTCCAGGCCCCTCAAAGATCAGGCAGTTCCAACCGTAGCGACGCGCCGCCTCCCCCACCGCGAAGTACATCTCCTCGACGGTTGAATCGAATCCACCGTGCGCAAGCAATGTCGGTCCGCGGTCGTCGCCGCTGGCGTTGAGGTAGTAGCCCTCCAATTGGATTCCTTCGTAGGGAATCTGCACGCGCTTCCACCGCACCTGTATCTCCCGCGCACTACGGAACGTGTCGACGGCGCGCGCCGAGGTGTCTAGCACACGGGGGTCGTTACCCGGGTCGTCGCGGAGAAAGAACTCGGCCGTCCGGTAATAGTTGGACGCACGCAGATAGGCAGTGCTGGCGCTCACCTCGTGTCCGCCTATCGCACATTGCCCGGCGATCGCCGCAATCCGGTCGGCCAGCGCGCGCCACTCGACGTACCACGACTCCCAGTCTCCTGGCGTGATCCGTTTCGCGGTGGTGACGACCTCGCCGATGTCGGCGCCGCCGTAGACCGCGTAACCGACCGTTCGCAGCGTCTCGAATGAGAACGACTCGTCGGTCTCGAAGATGAATCGCATGCCGCCCTCCCTATTATCGCAACGGCTAGTTGCCATAAGCTGAGAGTTGCACACCGGGATCACTAACGCAACCCATGGAGGCGATTAATGGCAAATCGGCAGACTGTGCAGGGAGTACGGACCGGTGGCCGCAGTGCGCGGGTCCGCGAAGCGATACTCGATGCCGCCTTCGGCGAGCTGATCGACCGCGGATACGCCGAACTGACGGTGGAGGCCGTCGCCTCCCGCGCGGGCGTCAACAAGACCACCATCTACCGGCGCTGGCCAACACTCGAGGATCTGCTGGTGGAGGCCCTCACGACGTGGTCGCTCGAAGCCATCCCGATTCCCGAGACCGGAAACATCGAATCGGATCTCCTGGCGACCGGCCGGGAGCTCGCCGCTGTTCTCAACGACGGCGTCGGACGCCAGGTTGCCGCCCTCGTCCTCACCGCCGGTCTCAGGTCCGCGCAACTCCGCGAGGCAACCCGCAGGTACTTCGACCACCAGGTCCTACGCGCCGCTCCCGTCGTCAGGCGGGCAATCGATCGCGGTGAACTCCCCGCCGAATGCGATGTCGACATGCTCCTCACCACCTTTCGCGCGCCGCTCTTCTACCGAACGATCACGACAGGCGATCCCATCGACGACGCGCTGATCATCCACGCCACGCAGGTCACACTGACGGCCGCACGGGCGGGCCTACTGTCGGCGTAACTCCGTCGCTTGCCTCACTTGATTGCCAACGCGGACACCGGACTACCCGATGCACCGGTCAGCGGCAGCGGTGACGCCGCGAACATGAATTCATATACACCGTCGGCTTTGGTGTCCTCGGATAGCGCATCGAGATCGAACATCTCACCGAAAGCCAGACCCGTGTGCACAAGGCCAACCACGTGCAGCGGCTGCCATACATCGATCTCGTTCGGTAACACCTCAATACCCCAGGTGTCCGTGGCGACAGCCGCAATATCGTTGTCGCGCAACCATGGAGCGGTATGTAGCGACAGCCCCGGCGACGCGCCACCGGCGTAATCGCGCCATTTCTCGCGCCGGGCGGCCATGAACCCGGTACGGATGATCAGCGCGTCACCGGGCCGGATCTCCAGATTCTTCGCGGCCAGATAGCCGTCCAGATCGTCGGTGGTGATGGCATAACCAGGCTCGAGCGTCTCGATGTCCCAGTGTTCGGCAAGGTCGACGAACACGCCGCGAGTGACGATCTTTCCTGTGTAGTTCTGCACGCCGTTGCTCCGACTGCCACCGGCGCCTGCGTCTGCAACACGATGTCCGTTGTACATCTTTCCGCGCCAGAAGAAGTGGCACAACGCATCCCACTGCGTACCGGCCTGGGTGGGCATGACGAGGACATCGTCGTAGTAGCCCGCGGTGGGCTCACCGGTGGTTCTCCGCAATTCGGCCAGCGTCTGCGTCTCCACCCGCTGCTGCTCGCCAACGAGGTACCCCGGTCCCGAGGTGAGTTGGTAGAGCTGAGGATTGGCTCTGCCCAGGTAACCGTTTTGAGGTCCGTCCGTGTTATAAGCCATTGTCAACGAGATGGTTTTACCGACCCTTACCAGCGCCGCGGCTTCGCGGATCTTCTCTCCGGTGATGAGGTTGACCGTCCCCAGCTGGTCCTCCGAACCCCACCTGCCCCAGTTGGAGCACCGCTGGATGTAGCTCTCCAGGACCGCGATGTCGTCTCCCATCAGAGCCGTCCCTCCTTCACGTGCGCATCGACAGCAGACCAGTCGATGGGTCCGTCGTCCGGTTGCACTCCGAGCGATTTAAGGAACGACGCGCACAACACGTAGGTACCCGCCAGCAGAGTGATTTCGGCAATTTCGTTGTCAGGGAAATGCTTCCGCAGATCGTCCAGAGCACTCCCCTCGGCCCCGACGTTCGCAACGAGCGAGTCGACGTACCCGACCAGCGCAGTCAGGGAGGAATCGCCGAACTCCCGATGCTCCGGATCGATCAGACTTGCCAGCAGCTCCGGACTGGTTCCGGTGCGCAAGGCTTCCGCCTTATGTTGCACCAGTTGATATTCACAACCAGTGACGGCACCGACCCGAACAATGACACACTCGCGTAGCTGCGCCGTGATCTTGGCATGGCGAAAACTCAACGCGTACTTCAGATACGGGACCGTCTGTCCCTGCGTGTGCAGCATCATCCGCGTCAGGTTGATCGGAAATAGCTCGTACTCCGACTCTTTCTCGTCATCGAGCTCCGGGTATGGAAAAGCTGTCACAACAACCTCTTTCCATGAGCGTCCGCGTTGGCACCGAATCGCCACCCCTCGGCGCTTATTGCAACGATTCGTTGCTATGAGGACAGATTCGCACACCACCCCCCTTTAACGCAACCATTAGGGGCGATTAATCGCCGTCGTTACGACACCGCACGGACGGTCTGTTTACCTGCCGCAGCCGTCGCCAATGCAAAGACCCGGTGACGCAGCGCCACCGGATCGGCGTCGAAAAAGTGGCCGCCCGGGTGGTACTCGATGGTCACCCGCTCACCCAGCTCACCCCAACCCGTGGTCTGTTCGGGCGTGACGAGACGATCGCCTTCCGCGCCAATCACATGCACCGGGATGGCCAGCACGTCATCGGCATGGTCGTGCTCATAGACACCGCATATTCGCAGATCGTCGCGAATGACCGGCAGCATCGGCGCAAGCCATTCGGGACGTTTGACCAGATCCGCCGGCACCCCACCGATCGCATTGAGCAGCTGCACCAACTCCCGGTCTCCCAGGCTGTCCACATCGATCGACGGCCTCATCCGGGGTGACCAACTGGCAGCCACGATCAGTGCTGCCGGAGCCGGATGATCTGAATTCCGCGCCAACCGTCGCGCCATCAGGTAGGCAAGCAACCCGCCCATGCTGTGGCCATAGAGCACGTACGGCTCACGGAAGTGCTCCTCGTACTCGGCGAGCAGATGATCGATCAATTCAGTCGTCGACCTGTGAATGCGGCGGCCCGTGATGGGGCGCGTAGTCGGCAGCGCGACCGGGACGATGTCAAGCGCCGGGCCTGCGGCGTTCTGCCAGGAACGGAAGGCGCTGGCCGCGCCGCCGGCGTGATGGAAGCAGAGCAGTCGGGTCATGCCAAAGTCCTCTCAGATCTGCGCAATTGCGTGGCGAATCGTGCGGCACCGGCCAGCAGCGGCCGGTGCGACGAGCTGAACTCTGCCAACGCCGCGAGGGTGAGCAGCCGCGTGTCGAGCAGATGATGCGGCGATCCGTGCACATCGTCATAAGCGACCACACGCGCCGAAGGCACCGCCGCGCGCAACAACAATGGGTCCGCGGCCGGCAGGATCTCGTCCCGCAGACTTGCCACCGCGGTGACCGGCACGTCGATGGCGGCGAGCTCGCTGTCCTCGAGCGCGAGCGGGGCCAACGTCTCTGGCAGCGCCTGTTCCTCCATGCGAGTCGTGACGGCCAGCGCGTCCTTGGTGGTCTGCGGCACCCGCGGCCACCATTCCCCGTCCTGGAAGAAGTGGCGGATCGGTGGCCCCACCGACAGCAGACCACCGATGCGGGAATCGCGTGCGGCCGCCTTCAGCGCGACGGTGCCACCGAAGCTCATGGCCATCGCGAACGCCGACTGGAACGGCTGCCGACCGGCCGCCGAATCCAACAGGGCGCTAAACCGTTCGGGCGCGTCCAATCCGTAGGCGACATCGTGCTCACCCACGCCGGGCAGTTCGGTGAGTAGAACTGCCAACCCCAGCCGCCGGCCGAGACCGAACAGCGAGAACCACTGTTCCTTGATGCTGACGATGCCCCCGCACACGACCAGCAGCCGCGGCGTATCGGCCGAGTCCGGAGCAGGGCGGTACCAGGCGGCCGAGTCGCCTAAATCGAGTCGCGCGATCCCTTGATCAGCTGCGATATCACCGGCAATGGCGACGCAACGAGCGTGCGCAATGTGCCCGTCGGGTGTGCTCGCGAAGGGAAATCGGGCAAGGTTCAGCCGCGCCATCGCACCGGCTTGATCGCCGCGCGCATCCCGCGCCGCCGCCGCACGGGCCCACGTGGTGGCCCACCCCTGCGGGCCGTCGTCGAGGGAATCGATGCTCAGCAGAATTCGGTTGATCTCACGTGACGGGATGCCCTGTGCGCGGCCATGTAACCGCACCAGCTCGGCACGTTCGCTCAGTTCGTGCATCAGTCCTCCTCCTTGCTCGCAATCGCCACCCGATACCCACCACCGCTGAACGCATAGATCCGCCAGCTCTGGTCGCGGTCATCGGCGACGGTGCCACGCCGGGTGTCGGCGCGTAGCGACGGAAAGGCGGTGCGCAATCCGGTCCCCATGGCCTTGGTGGTCGCTTCCTTCCACGTCCACAGCTCAAGCAGCAACCGCTGACGTTCGGTGGGCCGCGCCCGCTCGTACTCGCCTAACTCCTCGTCGTGGCAGATCGCCCTGGCGAAGTCGGCGGTGTCGAGATTGCGATCCTGCGCCTCAACATCCACGCCCACAGGACCTCGCGTGCTCACCGCCATCACCGCTGAGCCGCGCGTATGCGAGAGGTTCGCGTCCACTACCCGGCTGCAGCGCGATCCACGGACCACAAAACTGGGCCGCCCCAGCGGGCAACGACGCAGCTCGATGTCCTCCACCGGCAGATCGGCTACCCGGGCCACCACCGCCTTCGCGAAATGCCGGGTCGCAGCGAAACGAGCCCTGAAATCCTCCGATCGCGCATCCCGCCACCGCGGATAGTCGCAATCGAGAAGGCGTGTCAGGGAACGGTGCGAGGTCGGCTCAACCATCCAGTGCGCCACCTCGGCACGGGCCACGAACACCCCGTCGGTCACCTGGGGTATCGACGTACCCGAGGCGGGCAAGGTGACCTGGCCGATCACGGGTGGACCCCGGCGCGCAGGACCTCGGCCAGCGCGGTGAGCACGTCGGCTGCCGCCGCACCGTCGAGCGCGCGATGATCGAACGTAAGGCTCACCGGCAGCACGGACCGCGCCTGCACCGTGTACCCCCCTTTACCGTCGGACACACACACAGGCCGGGGCACGATCGCCCCCATCCCGATGGTCACCGCGGTGCCGCCATCGGAATGGAACGCGTGCACATCGGCATGCCCCAGACTGCTTAGGGCCACGGTGCCCAGCACGCCTGAACGCCTCGACAGCCGCGTCGCAAACGCGAAGGCCAATGTGCCCAGCGCCGGCGGCAATCGGTCAAGCAGACGCGATCCGGCCAGATCGTCGAGCTCGGCGGCAGGCGTATCACGAAGCCTGTTGACCTGAGCCTGAATCGCATCCAGGTCCAGCGCCGCCACATCGCGAATGACTGCCGAAGCCACATGGCGGACGCCACCATCGGTCTTGTCGAGCGCGAGCTTCACGTCGACCGAGCCGTACTGCGCGATTCGCGGAGCCAGCCAGGACCCACCCACCGCGACGTTGCCCTCCGGGTGCTTGACGAGCGCCTGGCCGAGCGCGGCGATCATGTACGTCACATAGGAGTATCGCCGGGGCGCCGCAGCGCGACGCTGCACCAGCGTGGAGACGTCGACATCAGTCGACAAATGCACCGGGGCGGTCGGCCTGATCGCCCGCAGGAATGCCAGGGTGTGCCGTCGCCGCGGCGGCACCGGCACGACGGTCGTACTCACGCGGGAACCGCCAGGCGGATTGCATCGAGGCTGGTAGCCTCCAACATCGCCGATATCGGCATGGTGCGGCCAGTTTGCTGTTCCAGCGCGGTGATCAGCTTCAGCAGATACACCGAGTCCCAACCAGACACCTCGTCCAACGGCGTTGTCAGGTCGGCTAGCTGGATGTCTAGACCGGTCTGGTCGATTACCACAGTGTGGAAATCGTTCTCGTTCACGGCTTCTCCTCTTCGATCAAACGACGGTCAATGTCAGGTGCGGAATGGCATCGGGCAGAGTGGCCAAGTCGCGGCGGTACGTGGTGTGGCCGCCCACATCCTCGGTTTCGTCGGCGCCGGTCACCGCGAAGCCCGCACGCCGGAAAAAGTCGGCAGCCCGACCGTTCTTCGCCGTCCGTATGAAAGTCCCAGAGGCCACACGGGCGCCACGGCCGACCCCCTCGGCCAGCACAGTGCGCAATGCCGCCGACTCGACGCCTCTACCCAGAACTCGGCACGACATCGCAAAGTTCACGATGTCCAGCCGACCCTCGCGGATCTCGGCGAACAGCGCACCCACCAAGCCGTGGTCACCGAACCTGTCGGCGCAGCGAATGGTCTTGACGATCGAACCCGGGCGGGCCAGGAACGCCTGCACGGCAGCCGGATCCAGCCTCAGCGTGGTCAGGTTGTACTGATTCGTACGCAGTGTGAGCTGCGAAAGCCTGTCGACGTCGCCCTCGTCGGCAGCAGCGACGGTGACCTCGGTCTGTAGACCGGCCAGATAGTCCTCGACCGCGCCCACGGTCTGCCGAAAGCTGACGCGCTCCGCCTCCGCTCGGTAGCGCTGCGGCCGAGCACGATCGTCGTCGGTCAGCCGCAGTGTGGTGAAGACACCGTCGCGCAGCAATGCCGGCACAGTTCGTGCGGGATCGTCTGGATCGGCGGCAACGGTCCGCACCTGTGGATGCGCGGCGCGCACCGACCCGCGCTCCGAAGCGTTGTCATCCACGAATACCAGCGAGTCCATGCCGATGTTGAGGGTCTGCGCAATCCCGGCGACGTTGCCCGGCTTCGGATCCCAGTTGGCGACGATCACCGCGAAATCCTCGACACCGAGCCGCACCCCGGGGTGCTCGGCCAACGCCTGCCTGACAAACTCGTCGTCGTTCTTGGAGGCAATGGCCAACAGCACCCCCTGGGAGGACAGTTGCCGTGCCGCGTCCTGGAAGTCGGCAAAAGCCTCTCCCACGCGGCCGTCCCCACTGACCACACCCAGGGGGCCGGCATCGGCCAGCACACCGCCCCATGTGGTGCCGTCCAGGTCCAGAACCAGGCATTTGGAGGTCCGGCCGAGCTGTGCGGCCACCACGGCGGCGACCTCGCGGGCGTACGCCAGCAACAGTGGATCGGTAAACCGTGAGCGCGCGTAGGCAGCCATCCGGGGATCGGTGGCAGCGGCCGGGGCGAATGCCGCTAGCTGGTACATGTCCACGGCCACAAGGCCGGAAATCTCGGTACCGGCTTCCAGGAGTCGCTGATTCGCACGTGCCCACGCAGCCGTCAATCGGGTGCGGGCCGGCAGGTCGAGCAGCATCGCCGAGCGTTCCGGGGGCAGTAGCAGCGTGGGAAGGACAATCGGGGTTGACGAGTGCCCCCGAAAGACCCTGATCGCCGCGAGCAGCTCATCGACAAATCCGGTGACGACATCGTCGGCAGATTCGGAAGTGAACGGAATCGCCACGCGTTCGAATACCGAAGCACCGTCCGGCAGCAACACCACGACGGTGGTGTCTGGATTCCCCAGCGGGCTCTGCGGGTCGAGCAGTTCGGGGACGATGCGCCCGTAGTCGCCGAGCTCGACTGTCGCCGCCACTCCGCGAGCTGCCAAGGCTCCCTGCAGCGGCGCCCTGATGGGGCCCAGCGTCGATGTTCCGGCGACGGCAACATGTGCGGTCGGGGTTCCCGCCGGGACATCGTCGAGGGCCAGCCTGCGCAATGCCGCGCCCGCCCGTCCGACGGCGTCGTCACCCGCTTCGACGAGGGACTCCACGACATCGGGAAAGGCCACCGCGCGCGACACAGTGGCGGTATCGGCGCTCATGCGACACCCTCCAGAACCATGCCGCCCTCGATCCACTTGCTGGATTCGATGGCTACGACAGCCGCACGCTCACCGGGGCGCACCTCCCGACTCAGTGCATCAATCTGCAAGAATGGCAATGCATTTCCGTTGTTGCCGGTTTCGGCCACCACCGAGATCTCACGACTGTTCGATGCTATGTCCATCTGCTTGACCACGCGCTGGGTCATCTTTCCGCTGAGCTGCGGCGGGAGCAGGTAGTCGAGATCTTCCCGCTGCAGTCCCGCTGTGGCGAGCAGATCCGTGAGCACAGCTTTGGACAGCAGTGGGACCCAGTGTTCGATCGCTTTGTAGTCCTCGTTCAAACCCGGTTGTTCCAGGTGCCGGTCAGCCAGCCCGAACCACTCGATCTGCTGACCAGGATCGCGACCGAGACCGCTGAACCGATTCACCAGCGCGGTGATTTCCAGCTGTGCATCGGTGTCGTCCAGCGAAAGCACCGCGGCGCCCGCCCCATCACCGAACAACACGAAGTTGACGAGTTCCGACGGAGGCATCGCGGAGCTGGACTCACGGTCGAGCGGTAGGTGCTTGTAGCAAGCGTCGGCGCCAATCACCAGGCCCAGCGGGCGTTCCTCGGTGAGCAGGTGACTTCCCACGTCGAACGCCGCCACCGCACCAGAGCATCCGGACTGCAGCTGGAACGTGGGAATCCGGTCCAGGCCAAGGGCGTCGGCGACGAGGTTGGCCGAGGTCGGCATCAGATGGTCGGGGGTGGCGGTGCCGAGCACCAGGAAACCGATCTCGGACGGATCGATATCCGCACGACTCAGCGCCTGACGAGCAGCGCTGGTGGCCATGTCTGCGAGCGAATGTGTCTGCTCGCCGGTTGCAAGATTGATCCCGAAATGCCTTGTGCGGGTTCCGACAAAAGCGTCGATCCATTCCGGCTGGGCACCGATGCGCTCACACAGCGACCGGTTGTCGATCGCAGGGCCGGGAAGCGCGGTGCCTGTGCTGAGAATGTACGTTGTGCGGCTCATGTCTCCTCTTATCTGTGCGATATCGATGCGGCGATCAGATGCCAACGCTGGTGCGCCCGGGGTCCGCTACGCCCGCCGTCCCGGCGACGAGCTTCGTGAGATCGGCAATGGTGGTCAGGTTGTCCTGGATTGCCACCGGGTCGAGGCGCGGCATATCCAGCTCGTTGACTATGCGGTCGGCGAACTGCATCGCCTGCACCGAGTCGAAGCCCAGATCGTCGCGCAGATCCGCGGCAGCGTGTAGTGCCTCCTCACGGTGGCCACCGACATCGGCGAGGACTCGGATCACGGCGCGGTGCACCAGTCCCGCCTCCGACTCCAGCTCACCACTGGGCGCCAGTTTCTCCCCGGCGGCTTCGTGCACGCGAACCGTTGTAGTGCAAACGCTTTGGGTATGCGCAACCGGTCCGGCGGTCGCGGCGGAGGCAAAGAACCGCTCCTCGTCGGCGAAGACGTACCCGGGAAGGCGAATGACCACCCGGTCGTGCTCGGCGTACAGCGGATGCCAGTCGATATCCACCCCTCCTTGCCAGAGCGTTGCGAGCGCATCGGCGAGGTCGAGACCCGTGGCGGCAGAACCGGGTATCGGTGCGATGCGCTGGGCCTCCGGCACCAGATCAGCCGCCGCCAGCAGGCCCAGAAGGGTAGCCCGGGGGCCGATCTCGATGATGTGCGACGGTTCCGACTCGGCCAATGCCCTTGCAGCACCGAGGAAATCGACAGTTCCGAGCAGCTGGGCACGCCAGTAGTCTCCAGTGAAGTCGGCCGCCTCAGCCAGGGTGCCAGTGACAGACGAGATGACAGTCGGGGCACCCGGCCCCTCGGTCGGCCGCGGTGCCGCTGCGGCGAGGTCGCCTGCGACCGGCTCCATCGCCGGCGAATGGAAGGCATGCGAGACGATCAGCTCTCGGGTGCGCACTCCTCGTTCGCTCAGCTTGTCGGCGACCTCCGCGATGTGATCCACCGGTCCCGAGAATGTCACACTCTCGGGACCGTTGACCGCCGCCAAGGCGACTGGGCCCGAAACGAACTCGGCAGCGTCTTGTACCGATAGCCGTGCCGCAAGCATCGTGCCACCGGTCGGCAGAGCACCCATCAGGGCACCGCGCTTGACTACCAACGCCGCGGCCGCTGCGGGATCCAGCACACCGGCGGCCGCACAGGCGGCAATCTCCCCCACGCTGTGTCCCAGCACCACATCTGGACGCACGCCATGAGCGGCGAATGCCGCCGTCAGGGCGTACTGCAGTGCGAACAGCGCGGGTTGCGCCACTCCGGTGTCATCGAGCGACCTTCCGAGGTGGTCCTCGCCGATCTCGATCGCCTGCACCACCGAGCCGCCAAAGTGCGGCTCAAGCAATGCATCGGCTTCGGCCAGCGCCGCGGCGAAGCCCGCATGCTGGTCACGCAGCACCAGGCCCATCTCACGGTACTGCGACCCCTGGCCGGTGTATACGAACGCGATGCGCGGCCGTCGGCGCCGGGTCCGCTCGCTACGCCGCGCTAGGCGATGCAACGCCACCTCGGTTTCTCCAGCAAGGTCGGCGCCGTCGCGCGTCACCAGCGCTATGCGCTGCGTCCCACCGGATTTAACCTGATTCGTGGAATAGCAATAGCGCGGCCAATGGTCGGTATCGCCGAAACCCGCGACCAGTCGGCCGAGATTACGGCGCAGTGCGGCGGCGTCATTACCCGACACCGTCAGCACCCCGATGCCCCCGGGCCGGATCGGTCGTCGCACTCGCGGCGCCGACCCGATGACCACATGCACATTGGTCCCGCCGAGGCCGAAGCTGCTGACACCCGCGAGAAGGTCTCCGCGAGGCAGTTTCTCAGCCGATACCGCGAGCTTGAGATTGCGCTCAGCCAGATTCAGTGCCGGGTTCTCGTCATCGGCGAACAGGCTCGGCGGCACCGTGCGGTGATGGATCGAAAGGCATGCCTTGATGAATCCGGCGATTCCCGCTGCACCCTCGGTGTGCCCGATGTTGCCCTTCACCGATCCGACCACCAACGGCGCGCGGCCCGCGCGATCTCCGCAGGTCGCGCCGAGGGCCTGTGTCTCGATCAGATCGCCCAGGTTCGTGCCGGTGCCATGTGCCTCGACGAAATGAAGATCGGCACCGGTGCGGCCGGCGTTTCGCAGCGCGGCAGCGATCACCCGTTCCTGCCCGCGGCGGGTGGGCGCGGTGATGCCATTGCTGCGGCCGTCCTGTCCGACAAAACTGCCCCGAACGGTGGCATACGGCACGGGGGCGTCAACGGGACGGTCCTCCGATCGGCGCAGTACGACCACGCCCACACCTTCGCCACGGCCTATGCCACCACCGGATTTCGCGAATGGCCGGCAACGTCCGTCGGGTGCCGATAAGCCCGCCTGCGTGTAGAAGATCGACAGGACCGGCGTGAGCATCAGGTTGACCCCGGCCACGATCGCCAGGTCGCATTCACCGGCCCGCAACGCGCCGGCCGCGAGGTGCACCGCAGTGAGGGAAGACGAGCACGCCGTGTCTACCGACATGCTCGGGCCCGTCAGGTCCAGCGCGTACGACACCCGGTTGGCCAGCATGCAGTAGCCGTTGCCGACCCCCCGCTGCGGTGTCATACCGGCATAGTCGGTCAGATGCAGCGCACCCCAATCACTCGACATCACACCGACAAACACCCCGGTGGTTGAGCCCCGCAGCGATTGCGGATCCACTCCGGCGTCCTCGAGCGCGTGGTACGCGGCCTGCAACACCAGGCGCTGCTGAATATCGGCGGCCGCTGCTTCACTCGGGGCTATCCCGAAGAACCCGTGATCGAAGCGCTCAGGGTCGTCGATGAAGGCCCCGTGTCGCGTGTTGATCTTTCCCGTGCCGTATGGCGGTGTCGAGGACATGAAATCATCTGCCCACCAACGCTCTTCAGGAACAACACACGTTCCGTTGCGGCCACGTAGCAGCAGATCCCAGAAGGCAGCCACCCCATCGGCTCCGGGGAATCGGCATGCGATCCCTGTGACGTCGATTTCCATGGCACCTACGCCTTCGCGCGCAGCAGAGTGTCCAAATGATCGGACATGGCGTCAACAGTCGGATAGTCCCATGCAAGGGTAGGTTCCACCGTAAGGCCGAACTCGTCCTCGATCTCACCGCAGAGCGTCAGGGCGTAGACCGAATCCAGTCCGTAGTCGGCAAGGCTTCGGTCACGATCAACCTGGTCGGCGGTAATCGACAAGTAGCCGGCGATCTTTCCGGCGAGCCAATCGTCGAGAGCGGGTGCGGTCATCGTTTCCTCTTTCGGTTCGGTTTCGGTTCGGTTTCGGTTCGGTTTCGGTTCAGGCGAATTCAGCTCACAGGGCAGGAATCGAGCGGGGAACGTTATGCCCGTCGAGCAACAACGATCGCGAGGACGTCACGTGACGGTCGATCCGCTGCATGACCACGTCGACATCGTCGGGGTCGACCACCGCGCGACCGCGCCGGTGCGCGGTGACCGCCGCGATTGCGATCCGCACCCAGGCGTCCGCGAACTCGGTCCGGTCGGATTCCCGCGCAGCCAGCGCGGCACCGATGACGAATCGCTTCGTGAACTGCTCGGTCACGTCGAATGCGGCAGGCGGCGCGGTGACACCCAGCGCGGACGCTGGCATCGCCTCCGCCGCACTACGTAACCGTTCCAGCGTCCTCGCCTGCTCCTCGATGAGGTCACCCGCACCGGCGGCGGCTGGTAGCGGTGTGGCGGCGGGCGTCCACGAGACGATGGGATCCGGTGCGCCACTGCGCAAGACCAACTGCGAGAAGTCCAACCGCGGCAGCCGGTCGGTCCATGCGGGAAGAGTAGCGGCGGGCACCGCCTGGAGCAGATGGCGGACTTGCGGGAGCAGCGCGAGCAAGCAGGAGGTACTGCCGGCGTGTCCGATACCCACCGGGGCCAAGTCCCGGTAGTGCTTCCCGAAGAGCGCAAATGGTCCGGTACGCAGATAGAACCGCGCGCCCAGCACCACTGCGAGGTGTTCCATCGCGTACTCAAGCAACAACGGCGCCGCGTATTTGACGGAGGCCGCCTGCGCCCCCGCGTGCCGCGGTGCAGTGTGCAGTCCCATCGCCGCCGCTATCACGGCAGCCTCCACTGCCAGCAGCAGTGACTGCGCGATGGCGAGATTCGTTCGAGCGTGCGGGATCTGGTCGACACGACGGCCGTACACGACGCGCTGACCGGCGAAGGAGGCCGCTAGATGCAGCGCAATGTCCACCGGGCCGAGACCCGCACCTGCCATCACCACCCGGCTGACCTGGAACGACTTCAGCGCGATCTCGATACCGTGCCCGTCGGCACCGATACGGTCTTCGGCCGGCACCGGGTGGTCGGTGAACTCCAGACCGCCGAGGTGCGCCGTTCGCAGTGCCGTGGTGCGGAACCGATCGAGCCGCCTGACGTTGTCGAGGTCCACCAGGAACAGCGAATGGCTCCGCCCCGGGCGGTCCGAGGTGCGGGCGAAGACGACGGCCGTACTCGCGCGGTCCGCGTTGTTGATGACCTCCTTACGCCCGGAAAGCCGGTAGCCACCGATCGCCGCGTCCGCACGAACCTCGTTGGCCGCCATGTCATTTCCGTGGTCGAGTTCGTGATATGCCACCGACAGAGGCCCGCCCGTCAGTACCTGATCTGCAACCTGATGGCGCTGGCGGTCGTCTCCGCTGTGCCACACGTTGAGCGCCGCCATTAGCGTGGTGACGCCGAACCCGAGACCCAGTCCCATGTCGCGCCCGAACACCGGCGCCAGCGCGTGCACCAGCGATGGGATGGCGACGAGGTCACCGCCGAGCTCGGCCGGCACGAACATGCGCTGCAATCCGTGATCGGAGAGCAGCTCATAGGTGGCCACGGCGCGCTCGGCGCGCTCATCGGCCGCCAGGATCGCGGTAGCGCCGTGCGGGTTCGCCGGGCAGAACGGATCACCCAGCGCCTCATCCAGATCGGTTGTCGCAGTGGATATCGTGGCGGTCATACTCGATCTCCCGTCTCGCTATCGTCCAGGTCGGCCAACACGCTGAAACCCCTATCCGCGGAGTTCAGCGTCTCGAGTGCGGCGATGGCGTCGGCGTGGTCGGCGTCAGGCCCGGACGGCGGCGCAGCGGGATCAGCCCCGGCGAGTGCCCGGGGCAGCGTCAGCCGCAGCCACAGCCCGTCCTGCCACAGCGGCGAATCGACAGTCCCCGCGTAGGCGAGATAGACATGCACCGCGGCGGCGCCGGCGATTACCGCGGCAAGGCGCTCGGCGAGCACGAAGCTCGCGTTCGGTGTCTCTGCAGGGTTGCGAGGCGCATCAGCCGCCTCCCGCAGGATGTTCCGCGAAACGGTGACGAGCGCCGACGCCGTGCGCCGGCACTCCTCGGGCAGATCGTGCCTCTCGAGCTGGACGACCGCATCGCCAAGCGCACGCAGTAGCGTCGATCCGGACCGGCTCATGAGCGACAGCCTGCGTAGGTCCGCTTCGGGCGCCGACGCGATCACGGACGCAGAGTCAGCGGGCAGGTCGTCGCGGACGATCACCGGGAACTGGGCGATCAGGGTGGTGAGGTTGACCACGGTGTTCCCGTCGAACAGGGAAACAATGCGATGGTCGCGTTCCACCCGGCTCAACGACGGAGCGCTTGAGTCGTCGGAGTCGAGCACCGCCCGCGCCCCGACGAACGAGCGCAACGCAGCCAGCAGCGCCTCGGTGCGGGTCGGTACCAGGTATTTGGCCGCGGCGGCATGTAGCGAGAGCTCGACGGGCAGGGTGTGGATCGAACGGATCGCGGCACACGTGGTTACCTCGTTGAGCAGGTGATCGGCGAGGGCGTCACTGAGCACTCGTCTCGCCTGCGGTAGATCAATCAGTCTGCGCCCGTAGAGTTCTCGTTCGACCGCGAACGAGACGGCCGTGTGCAGTCCACGCTCGGCGGCACCCACCGACAGACTGCAGCACAGGGTGCGTGTCAGCTGCAGGGCCTTCATCACGTTTTCCAGGCCGCGTCCGGGTTCGCTCAGGATGTCAGCGTCATCGACCGGCACCCCGTCGAATTCGATACCGGATATGTCGGCACCACGGATGCCGTGAGTGAGTTCTTTGGGCAGGTGACGAAACGTGGACCGTGCTCCGCTTCCGGACACTGCCGTCTTGTCGACCAGCACAAGATCGAATCCTCGGGGTCCGCCCGCCGCGGAAGTGCGGGCGATCGCCACCACGGCACCGCCGCGGGTGGCGTTGTTGATCAGCCATTTGGCACCCGTCAGCAGTCCGTCCTCCACGGCGACGTCACCACCGAGCAGATCCGAGCCGTGTTCACGCTCGGTCAGGCCCCAGCTGACCGGCACTCCTGTCCGAACCAGTTCAGAGACGCGGGCGCGCTGGTCCCCGCTCGCACCGATCCAGGCTGTCGCAGCGCCGAGGAAGGTCTTGGCGTGCGCGACCGCCAGCGTCACGCTGCGGCGAGCCAACGTGCGGATGAGTTGAGACACCTCAAGATAGTCGGTGAGACGGCCGCCGTCGGCCGCCGGTACGTAGTGCTCGGCGACGCGGAGACGGTCCAGGATCGCCACGGCGTCCGCCGGAAACACGTCGTCGCGATCCTGTGCCGCCAGCACCGCGAAGCCTGCGGGGTTGATGGGGTCGCGGGGGTCACCCAGGGCCGCCTCGACCGCCTCGACAATGTCGAAGCGCCGCGCTGCCGCGCGCGCGATCGACGTCGTCACCGGACGACATCCCCACCGGCGGAGGCGAACCGCAGATCCTCGAACACCGCGATTCGACCCTGCTCGTACGAGGCACGCATGTGGGTCCGGCGGATCTTGCCGCTGGTCGTACGGGCCACTTCGCCCTTGGCCACCAGCACCAGATCGCTCAGCGGTGTGGCGAACTCGGCGAACACCGCGCTGCGCACCGTAGTGAGCACGTCGTCCAGGGAGGCATCACCGAGATTCTCCGGGCGGATCTCGTGGACCAGGACGAGCCGCTCTGGGACACCTACCGCAAACGCGGCGCCCACGCCGCGCGCCAGCGCTGGAGCGGCGGCACGCGCGGTCGCCTCGATGTCATGGGCGTAGAGATTGCGGCCGTTGACGATGATGACGTCCTTGGTGCGGCCGGTGATGAAGAGGTTTCCATCCACCAAGGTGCCCAGGTCGCCAGTGCGCAGCCAGCCGCCGGTACCGCCGATCGGTGTCGCTTCGAAGATCTCGGCGGACAACTCGGGAAGGTTCCAGTATCCGGCGGCCACACTCGTTCCGCGCAACCAGATCTCACCGATCTCACCGTCGGGACGCGGTGCACCATCGGTACCGATGACCGAAACTTCGATACCACCGACGCGACCGCTGGCAACCAGCACCCGGGACCGCGGCGTACCTTCGGCGGCAGCGACCAACCGATTGTCGGCAAGTGCCTCACCGTCGACAACGGCAGTGGTGACCGGGGTGTCGTGGGGGTCGCCGGTCACGAACAACGTGGCCTCGGCGAGCCCGTACACCGGGGTCACCGCATGCTCCGCGAGCCCGAACGGAGCCAGCAGCGTGGTGAACCGCTCGATGGAAGCCCACTGCACCGGCTCGGACCCGTTGAGCAACGACCGCACCGAGGACAGATCGACGCCGGCGAGCGCCTCGGCCGTGCACCGGCGCGCCACCAGGTCGAAGGCGAAGTTGGGTGCCACTCCGATCGTCGCCCGGTACTTCGACAGCGCACGGATCCACTGGATGGGGTGCTTGATAAACGTCACGGGTGACAGGAAGCGTGAAGTGCCACCGTAGAAAAGCGGCCAGAGCAGCATGCCGATCAGTCCCATGTCATGAAACTGCGGAAGCCAGCTGAGCATCGAAAATGACTGGTCCCCCTCAATGCGGGCGCCGAGTTCCTGCTCGTTGTGGACGAGGTTCCCGTGGGTGACTATGACGCCCTTCGGCGCGCTAGTCGAACCTGAGGTGTACTGCAGAAAGGCAGTGTCGAACGGGGCCGACCGCGCCGGGACGAATTCGTGCCCCTGCTCGACGGGAATCGCATCGGTGGCGACGATCGCGATCGGCGTGGGCAGGGCGTCGGCCCACCCGGCGATCAGCGGCGCAACCGACGACTCTGTCAGCACGACGCGCGTGCCCGCATCCGCGATGATCCCGGCAAGACGGTGTTGCGCCTTATCACGACCGTCCGGCAGTGGCGCGGGAACGGCGACGACCCCCGCAGCCAAGCAGCCGAGGAACGCCGCGACGAAGGGCAGCCCGGGCGGATACAGCAGCAGGACGCGGTCCCCGGGCGCGAGGTCTTCACGAAGGTGCGCAGCCACGGCAGTGGCATGGCTTACGAGTTCGGCATAGCTCCACGCGCGCTCGGTCAGTTCGCCGGCACCTTCTTCCAGGTAGCCAAGGGCAATACGATCCGGTTGCCGGACAGCCCATTCGGTGACGGTGCTGAAGTAGTCGGTGAATTCGTGCGTCGTCTGCATGCTGCTTTCTGCCTTTCCGTTCCTCTGATGTGTCTGGCTCGCGATGAATCGACATTCACCGAATAAGTGGGAGCTCCTCGCAACGCCTAAGCGGCGGAATCTGTTGGCAATAGCCAGGTTTCATCAATCGAATGCCTCGAGATGGCCATGGAGACCCGCACTTCCGAGGCGCAACACGAGCAGCAGACGGCCTACGCGGGTTGCTATCACGCGCCGCCACTTCAGCTTGGTGTGCCATTCCAGAGCGTCCTTTGACCGAGGCCAACCCCACTGCGCTGTGGAAGTACTTACCGATCGCCCAGGAGTTAGACCTAGCCAGCAGATGCCCGGGAACCTTTGCCCCGACTGCCCTACCGACCACTCCCGATGTTCACATCTTACGGCGATCGTTTTCTAACGCGAACACTAACGCACGTGCTCTATCGCGGCAACCCATAACAGGAACATCATTCAAAGGTGCCGCTGAGATGCGGTTTAGCCTTGATCAGCGGAGATTTTCGGCGGTAGCAGCCGCCCACAAGGAACCGCATGGCCGTGTGTGATCACGGAGATGGACTCAGCGCGATGAGTCAACCGGTACGTGACAGCGTTGCGGCGTGTCGAGGAGCCTGCCCCAACAGGGCCGCTCACCAGCCCTACTCATCCGGCCGGCCATCCGCGTACCTGACTCCGAGCGCCGCTAGCGCTTGCGGCGCGACCGCGGCGGCTTGGAGGTGCGGCCCGCGTTGCGCGCCGCTTCCCGGCGCTCACGCCGCGTGCCACCGCCCGAGGCCGAGTCACCACCACCGTTTTCATGCCGGGATTGCGCTGAACCGTCTTCCGCCGGTCCGGAGTAGGTCAGCTCCGGCGTGGACTCCTCAAGCCCCTTCGCCCGAAGCTCCCCTTGCGCGGCTTGCGCTGCGGCAGAAGCGAACTCGGCCAAACCTTCGGGCGCGGCCTGCGGCGCAACTGTTCCCTCGGCCGGCTGCTGAACCTCGACATTGATATTGAACAGGAAGCCGACCGACTCTTCCTTGAGGCCGTCGAGCATGGCAGTGAACATGTCGTAGCCCTCGCGCTGGTACTCCACCAGCGGATCGCGCTGCGCCATCGCGCGCAGACCGATGCCCTCTTTGAGGTAGTCCATCTCGTAGAGATGCTCGCGCCACTTACGGTCGATCACGCTGAGCAGGATGTTGCGCTCCAGCTGGCGCATCGAGCCCTCGCCGGCCAACCCGTCGATCTCGGCTTCCCTTGCCTTGTATGCCTTCTTGGCGTCGTCCAGCAGCGCCGCCTTGAGATCGGCGGGGCTCAATTCGTCGGCCTCACCGTACTTGTCGGACTCGATGAGCTCCTCGGGCTTCACGCTCACCGGGTACAGCGTCTTGAGCGCGGTCCACAGGGCTTCGAAATCCCAGTCCTCGTGATAGCCGTCGGCCGTGGCACCGTCGACGTAGGCGGCGATGGTGTCGGTGATCATCTCCTCGATCTGCGGCTGCAGATCCTCGCCGTCAAGGATGCGGCGGCGCTCGGCATAGATGACCTTGCGCTGCTGGTTCATCACCTCGTCGTACTTGAGGACGTTCTTGCGGACCTCGAAGTTCTGCTGCTCGACCTGGGTCTGCGCACTCTTGATGGCGCTGGTCACCATCTTGGCTTCGATCGGCACATCATCGGGGACGTTCATTCGCGTCAGAATCGTTTCCAGCGCAGCACCATTGAAGCGTCGCATCAACTCATCACCCAGTGACAAGTAGAAGCGAGACTCGCCCGGGTCACCCTGACGTCCGGACCGACCGCGCAGCTGGTTGTCGATACGACGCGACTCGTGTCGCTCGGTACCCAGCACGTACAGGCCCCCGGCCTCCTGGACCTCCTTGGCCTCGACCTCGGCGGCGTCCTTGAACTTCTGCAGCGTCGCGTCCCAGGCATCCTGGTACTCGTCCGGGGTCTCCACCGGGTCCAGGCCCTGTTCGCGAAGATGCGTGTCCGCCAAGAAGTCCGGGTTACCACCCAGCACGATGTCGGTGCCCCGGCCGGCCATGTTGGTGGCCACCGTGATGGCCCCCCGGCGCCCTGCCTCGGCGATGATGCGGGCTTCCTGCTCGTGATACTTGGCGTTGAGCACGTTGTGCGGAATGCGGCGCTTGGTGAACTGCCGTGAAAGGTATTCGGAGCGCTCGACACTGGTCGTACCGATCAGGACGGGCTGGCCCGCCTCGTACCGCTCCACCACATCGTCGACGACCGCGATGTATTTGGCTTCCTCGGTCTTGTAGATGAGGTCGGATTGGTCCTTGCGGACCATCGGCCGGTTGGTCGGGATCGACACCACACCAAGCTTGTAGATCTCGTTCAGCTCGGCCGCCTCGGTTTGGGCGGTACCGGTCATACCAGCGAGCTTCTCGTAGAGACGGAAGTAATTCTGCAGGGTGATGGTGGCGAGTGTCTGGTTCTCCGCCTTGATCTCCACCCGCTCCTTGGCCTCGATGGCCTGGTGCATGCCCTCGTTGTAGCGCCGGCCCAGCAGCACACGACCGGTGAACTCGTCGACAATCAGCACCTCGCCGTCGCGGACGATGTAGTCCTTGTCCCGGTTGAACAGCTCCTTGGCCTTGATGGCGTTGTTCAGGTAGCTCACTAGCGGCGAGTTCGCGGCCTCGTACAGGTTGTCGATGCCCAGCTGATCCTCGACGAACTCGACCCCGACCTCGTGGATGCCGATGGTGCGCTTGCGGATGTCCACCTCGTAATGGGTGTCCTTCTCCATCAGCGGGACGATACGAGCGAATTCGGGGTACCAGTTCGAAGCGCCGTCGGCCGGGCCGGAGATGATGAGCGGGGTACGGGCCTCGTCGATAAGGATCGAGTCAACCTCGTCGACGATGGCGTAGGCGTGTCCGCGCTGCACCAGCTCGTCGAGCGAATGGGTCATGTTGTCACGCAGGTAGTCGAAGCCGAACTCGTTATTGGTGCCGTAGGTGATGTCGGCGTTATACGCCTCGCGGCGCTCCTGCGGGTTCATCTGCGACAGGATCACGTCGACCTTCAGGCCCAGGAAGCGGTGCACGCGGCCCATCCACTCCGAGTCACGTTTGGCCAGGTAGTCGTTGACGGTCACGACATGCGTGCCCTTACCGGCCAGCGCGTTGAGGTATGCCGGCAGCACACAGGTGAGGGTCTTACCTTCACCTGTCTTCATCTCGGCGACATTCCCGGCATGTAGCGCGGCGCCACCCATGACCTGCACATCGAAGTGGCGCTGGCTCAGCACCCGCCACGAGGCCTCGCGAGCGACGGCGAAGGCCTCGGGCATCAGGTCATCGAGGGTCTCGCCCTTCTCCAGGCGCGCCTTGAACTCGCCGGTCTTGGCCTGCAACTCGGCATCGGAGAGCTTCTCGACGTCATCGGACAGGGTGTTGACGTAATCGGCCACGCCCTTGAGACGCTTGACCATGCGACCTTCACCAAGGCGCAGCAACTTCGACAGCACGTCAATATCCCCTGTACTCGTTAGGACTTGTCAGACTTCAGCGAGTCCCATCGTAGGCGTCGCCCGCACCAGCTTCCCCGAGCAGTCACTCTTGGGCGGCGGTTGTGCCGCCCCCCAGTGCCGCCAGGCGCCGCTCGCGGGCGATGAGGAACAACGGGAACGCGACGCTGATGGCGACCAGGAAGCAGAGCGCGACGTATGCCCAGATGTACTTGATACCCAGCCGTCGGGTCTCGACAACCATGAGGACGAGGGCTGCGATCGTGAGCAGCATCAGGTCATTGGTCAGGGAGCCGGCGACGTGATTTGCATACGCACTGGTCACAACGTCGGCCAGCTTCCCGCCGGACAAGATGTACGCGATGTTGTGCCACCAGGTGGCAACCAA
Organism: Mycobacterium sp. NGS15; assembly: GCF_059813245.1. Taxonomy (NCBI): domain Bacteria; kingdom Bacillati; phylum Actinomycetota; class Actinomycetes; order Mycobacteriales; family Mycobacteriaceae; genus Mycobacterium; species Mycobacterium sp. NGS15. The sequence goes on from NZ_JCALEF010000004.1 coordinate 151,318, forward strand.
GGCGATCAGTGCGATCGCGCCGTACAACGCACAGAGGCTTCGCCGAGCGGTACTCACGGACGAAGTATGCGACGTGAAAGGGCCCCCACACCAGACCTGGGTGCGGGGGCCCTCGGCGCGGTTGACCGCGCGCCCTACTCCCCGAGGCGTATCAGGCCGTAGTCATACGCGTGTCTCCGATACACCACGGACGGGCAACCGGAGGATTCGTCGTGAAACAGGAAGAAATCGTGACCAACCAGTTCCATTTCGTATAGCGCGTCGTCGACCGTCATCGGCTTGGCGGGGTGTTCCTTGGTCCGCACGATCTGACCCGGGCCATGTCCGTCGTCGACCTCGGCACCGTTGTGACTGTGTGCGCCATTCACTGCGGCGGGAGGTGTGAAGGCATCGGCGGGGAGAACCTTGGTGGCCTCGGCGAGCGATACCGGCGTCTTGTCTCCGTAGTGAACCTTGCGGCGGTCACGGCCTCGGCGCAATCGGCTCTCCAGCTTGGCGACGGCGGCTTCCAGAGCGCTGTGGAACGTGTCGGCACATGCCTCGCCCCGGACGACCGGTCCCCGGCCCCGCGCGGTGATCTCCACGCGCTGACAGACCTTCTTCTGGCGACGGTTCTTTTCGTGTTCGAGTTCTACATCAAAGAGATAAATGGTTTTGTCGTAACGTTCCAGACGGGACAGTTTGTCGTTCACAAAAATTCGGAAGTGATCGGGGATTTCTACGTTTCGGCCCTTGACCACGATATCGGCCTGGGCCGTCCGCTCCCCGTCCTCGATAGCAACGGATGCCTTTGATGTGCTTGACAACTCATACCTCCGGTACTGAGAGTGCGCTTGCGCTCAACCCATCCGCTAGGGACTAAAGATGTTGGCGACGCGCATGTTTGATGTTTGAAGTACGCCGGAGTCGCCTGAAACGCTGAGACGGCAGCCCGCCGGCGCTGGGGTCGGTAACCACCTCCTCCGCCGAATAGGACGCAGGCGTTCCGTGTTGTCCAGCGGTGTGATCGCCCAAACGCGGAACGTTCATAGCTTGTTGGCCCCGACGGTAGTCCGTGTTCACTCGCCTTGCCACCGATTCGTGAGAGTCGTTTCGAGATCGTCATACGATCTTCAGGAGTACGTCAGCGTGAGCACAGCAGCGACCCGAAATCCTGCGGATTTCAACACTCTGACCGATTCGGCAATGGTGGCCCCGGTGGTTACGACATCGTCGACCAGGACCAGTTCCGTGTCCGGCCGCTGCGGGGCCCGGCGCAGCCCGACACGTCCGGCCACGTTGAGCTGTCGGGCCGAAACGGACAGTCCCACCGAATCTCGCGCACCCATCTTCATACGCAGCAGGGACGCAACGTGCACGCCCGGAATCCGGGTGGCCACCATTGCCACGGCGGTCACCGGGTCTCCGCCGCGCCCACGCGCCGCGCTCCACCGAGTGGGAGCGGGAACCAACGTCACCGGCTGCTCGACGAAGTGCCAGCGCAGCAGCTGACCCACGCCCCGGGCCAGCGCCACCCCCAGCGGCACGGTGAGGTCGCGCCGGCCGCGGTCCTTCATCGTGACGATCGCCTGCCGCCGGGCTCCCGCATACCGCCCGAGGGACAGGACGGGCACACCCGGGTCGACCCGCGTCGTCACCACCACGGGCTCCGCGGTGAACGCGCACGCGCAGGCTTCGCACCAGCGGGTGGCTGGCGCCCCGCAGCCGCCGCAGGCCAGCGGCAACATCAGATCGAGCATGCATTGACTGTGCACGCAGGGTCCGACATCGCACCTTCCAGTAATTTCCGCGTTCCGCAGGTGCGCTGTGGTGGTATCAATTCCCCATGTCGACAGACCCCGCCGACGAGAGCATCCCGTCACGAGCCCTGGGATTGATGACGGGCCCGCTGGCACTTCTCGTCATCGCTTTTAGTTTCTCGCCGTGGTGGGGTATCTCCGCTGATATCGGAACATCGGAACCCGTCACCGTCACCGGCGTTGGCCAGGTAGCCGGCGATCCATCGTTTTCGTCACTGTCCAGCGCGGCCGGACAACCAGGGGTCGCGACCGCCGTCGCGGGCATTCTCATCCTGGTGATCGCCGCCATGTGGACTCGCGGCCATTTCGGTTGCGTGCGTTCACTTCTGATGGCCTGCGCACTGGCCACCTCGGCTGCCGCACTAGCCGGTCTCGTGCCGATGTGGCGGGCGTATGTGGCGGAGAACGTTCTGGACGCCATTGGTCTCGCACCGCTGCTCAAGTTCCGGGACCATTACGGGGACATTCTCTTCACGGCATACGGCACCGTGGTTACCGGCATCGCCGCATCGGTGATCGCGATCCTCACCGCAGTAAGCGCGGCACGCGCGCACGCGGCGTGGCGCGTGCCGATCGCCCTTGTCGTTGGTCTCGCCGTCGGCACAGGCCTCGCATTCGCCATCCATGCGGGCATGCCGCTGCGCCCGAGCTAGTAGCTCCGCGGGAATGCAGCGACCAGCCTCTCGATCTGACTCCGATCCAGTACCTCCACCGTCCCATCAGGCAGCCCAAGAATCCGGTCGGTGGCGACGCCGTAAAGCCGCTGCCGCTGAACCGCGGCATCGATCGCGTCGGCGCGCGCATGCGCATCGGGCGCAGCGACGATCCGTTGCACCGTGGCGCCCATATTGGCCGCGAAGCCCTGGATCATGTCACCGACGCCCTCGGGATCGAATGTCTCGAAGACTCCCTTGGCGACTCCTCGCGCGATCACGTCGGTGAGCACCGGCCGAAACTTGTCCTCCCAGATCGCCGAGATCCTGCGCAGCAGCGACTGATTCTCCGGCCGCAACATCGACATCATTGCCGCGATGCTCTCCGGCGCGCCAAGAGCCATTTTGACCTCGTAGCTGGCGCGCAGGCCGGCGTTCAGCCGCTCCAACGCGCCCATCCCCTGCTCGGTGAACACGGGGCTCAACGCCTCGAAGGCCTGGTCCGCGCTGCGCTCCGCCAGTGCGGCCACCAGGGCCTCCTTTGAGGAGAAGTAGTGGTAGAAAGCACCTTTCGAAATCCCGGAGGTGGCGATGAGATCGTTGAGGCTCACCTTGTCGTAACCATGCTTCAGAAACAGGGCCATGGCCAGATCGAGCAATTCGGTCCGGCGCAGCTCCGGATGTTTCACCACACGCGGCATGGGTCAGGGCTTCTTGATCCAACCGACGTAACTCAGATATAGACCCACGACCGCCAGGAACACGAAGAAGGCACGAACCGGCCCGACCGCGGGCACCGAGGCGTCGACGCCCCTCTGCATCAGCTGCGGGAATGCCAACAGCACAAATCCCCGGAGTGCCAGAAACCAGCCGAACAGCGAGATGATCACCGGCGCCACGCCCCGCCAAAACTGGTGGAAGGCGATGATCATCAGCCCACAGAAGAGCAGCAGGGCGCCGAAGAGCCACGCCCACATGGGGTCCTTGAAGAAGCTGTCGCTGAGGAAGCCGGGCCCACCCACGCGAATCGCGATGATGGTGGTGACCGTGGCGACGAATGGACCGATCACCCGCGCAAACGCGCGCGTGCGCTGGGCCGGTTCAATCGCGGTGGACATGCTGGTGGACATGGTGGTGGACGCAGTAGTCATGTCGTGGGTCCCTTCCGGATGGCGTGATTAGACCACTGGTCGGTATGTTAGACCACTGGTCGGTAAAGGCAAGCGGCGTGCCGCAGAACGCCGCTGCCGCCCACTCAATCTGACTAGGCTCGGATTCATGGAGACCCGGACAGCACCCGCCGATGCCGAAATCCTCACCTCTAATCTGCGCGTTGCGCTCGACGGCCGATTCGGTCCGATACGCGACGCCGCCCGCGATTACCTGAACCGCGCCGACCTGTTACCCGACCCATCGCTGACGCTTGAGGAGGCGCGCGCGCGGTCACTGCAGATCATGCGCGAGCTGGTCCCACATGGCTTACCGCAGGCCGGGTTCCGCAAGGAGCACGGCGGCACCGGCGATGTCGGGGCGGCGATCGTCGGCATTGAGATGCTCGGCTACGCGGACCTGTCGCTCATGGTCAAGGCCGGCGTGCAGTGGGGCCTGTTCGGTGGTGCGATCGAGAACCTGGGCACCGCAACCCATCACGAGCAGTACGTGGTCCCGCTGATCAATCTCGATGTGCTCGGCTGTTTCGGTATGACCGAGACCGGCCATGGCTCCAACGTCCAGGCCCTGCAGACTGTCGCCACCTACGACAGCCAGACCGGCGACTTCATTCTCAACTCCGACACTGAGCTGGCGCGCAAGGACTACATCGGCGGCGCCGCCGAGCATGCCACCGTGGCAGCGGTTTTCGCGCAGCTTGTCACCGGCGGGCCCGGCGAGGAGGCCACCGGCCGCGGAGTGCATTGCTTTGTGGTGCCCATCCGGGATGCGGACGGCACCGACCTGCCCGGCGTCACCACCAGCGACTGCGGATACAAGGGCGGTCTCGCCGGAGTCGACAACGGGCGCATCGTGTTTGACAACGTGCGGGTGCCCCGAGCCAACCTGCTCAACAAATACGCGGACGTCGCCGCCGACGGCTCCTATAGCTCGCCCATCGAGAACGAGAACAAGCGATTCTTCACCATGCTGGGCACACTCATCCGCGGACGGGTCAGCGTTGCTGCTACCTCGGGTGCGGCGGCCCGCAAGGCCCTGACCATCGCCTCGCGATACGCCTTGGTGCGTAAGCAGTTCGACACTCCGGACAGCGACGACGAGGTGATCATCGCCGATTACCTCGTGCATCAACGCAAGCTACTGCCCTTGATCGCACGGTCGTACGCACTCGCGTTCGCACAGAACGAACTCACCGAAGAGCTGCATGAAGTACAGACCGCAGACGAGGTGGATGGCGACCGGCAGCGTCAGCTGGAAAGCGCCGCAGCGGGTTTGAAGGCGATGACCAGCTGGCATGCCCAGAACACCATCACCGTATGCCGCGAAGCATGCGGCGGAGCCGGGTACCTCGACGCCAACCAGCTCACCATTCTGCGGCGCGACATCGACGTATTCACCACCTTCGAGGGCGATAACACCGTGCTCACCCAGCTGGTGGCCAAGGAGCTCCTGTCGGCCTACGCCGAGGATGTGCGCGGCCTCAACGCCGTGGGCTGGACCCGGTTTATCGCCGGTATGGCCCGCGACGTGATCCTGGAACGCTCCGCGGCGCGACAGGTCATCCAGACCATCCTGGACTCCTCCGATGAGGACGTCGAGGAATCCGATCTGAGCAACCGCGGCACGCAGCTGCGGCTGCTGCGCAACCGCGAAGATCATCTGCTGCGCACCGCGGCCACCCGGATGCAACGTGCACAATCCGATGACGAGGATCCGTTCGAGGTCTTCAACTCCGCGCAGGACCACATCCTCAAGGTCGGCTCCGCCCACACCGAGCGGGTGGTCCTGGAGGCGTTTATCGAGGCAATCGACAGCTGCGACAGCAAGTCGGCACAGGAACTACTGGAAAAGCTGTGCGACCTGTTTGTCTACAGCGTGCTCGAAACCGACCTGTCCTGGTTCCTGATGCACCGGCATGTGTCGACCGAACGCGCGAAGGCCATCCGGCGCGGTGTCAATCAGCTGTGTGAGGAGCTGCGCCCGCATCTGCGTACTCTGGTGGACGCCTTCGGAATTCCCGAGGCTCTGCTCGCCACGGAGATGATCGCCGAGAACTAGCCCGTCAGCACGGGAATGGCCTGCGGCGTCATGAGTGGACGCACCTCGATCCACCGCTCCTCCGGAGTGCCCAATCCCGTCAGCTGCAGTACGCCACGCGCATCGGCGATGTAGATGATGGCCGGCGAGGCGACAATCGTCGACACCGGAGTCAACAGATTGCGGTCGTCCAGATCGGAATTGACTCCGTCGAGATTCACGTTGGCCACCAGATGCGACCCGTCGTTGCGGGCCACCACGATGTCATCACCGGTACGCCAGGCCAGCGACACCGCGGAGTTTCCGAGGCCAAAACCAAGACGGCGCGGGTGCACCAGCGCGTAGTCGCCGCTGTCGGTCTGCACAACAGTCGCCAGGATCACCTGCCCGTCGATGATCATGGCGGCGCGCGTGCCATCGCGTGACAACGCCAGCTCGGTGATCTGCCCCTTGTAACTCTGTGCCACCGCCGATGATTCGACGGGCAACACCGCCACCATGGACGTGGTCGCTTCCTGGATGACCCTGACCACCCGGCCACCGTCGATGACCACCCACACCGCGTCGTCAAGGGCCCAGGTCGGACGGGTCAATGTTTTACCGCCGACCGCCTCGCTGCCGTTTGCGCCATTGGCACCCACCCACATCGACATCAGCGGATCGTCTCCGGCCTGCACCCGAATCACCGACGCCACTTGACGCCCACTGCGTGATAGTGCTGCCGAAACCTGGCTTCCCACTTGCCCAAATGATCCGCGCACCGGCAATGCCGCATCACGGTCAACCGTCACCAGCGATCCGTTCAGCAGTCCGTAGAGGCCCACCCCGGCCCCCTCCGACGCACCGGGATCGGTCGACGCGACATTCTGAGTGCTCCAGCCCTGCGCCAACTGCTCATCTAGTGGAGCACCATTGACCTGTAGGACGTACGGCCCGGCGATACCGGCGCGCGACAGCGTCCAAATCACCTGCGCGGCAAGGAACTGCCGGGTCCGCTGATCCGGGGTCAGATCCCCTTCCAGCTCGACCCGCACCCCGCCGTACCCTCGCCCCACGTCCACCCTGCTGCCGTCGGCGCGCGTCACGGGGCCGCGCAAGCGCAGGCCGCTCAGGTGATTACGCACCGCTCCAGCAAGTTCCGGGCGCGGACCGGACAAGAGTTTGTATACGAGCTCGGTGGCCAGCAGATCGGGGTCGTTGACCGCCACATAGCGCGGGTCGGGCACCACGGTGCGACCGGCAGGGTCCGCAAAGTAGACGGTGTATCGCCGATAGGTGGCCTGGAACTGCGCCCAGTCCAAGAAGACTCCATTGGGCAGCGAGTCGATTCGCCACTCGCCGTTGACCTTCACCAACGTGAACTGGGGGTCTTGGATGTCCCCCTGAGCGGTCTCGAACACCCCGACATCGGACAATGTGCCCAGTTTGTTGGCACGCACGTTGATGGTCCACCGGTCGACGCCGCGTTGATCGGCGAATATCGGCGACTCGATGAGCACCGCGTCGCCCGCGTCATCCCAAGTCCGCGAACCAGATTCGGTGAGGAACTGCCGGGCGGCCCGGTGCCTGTTCGACGGCTCGGCGGTGGCCTTCAAGAACTCACGCAATACCGTCTCGGGTTCCATCCCCGGTGTCGGTGCCGGCACACCCGGCGGTAGAGGCCGCTGTACCGTCCCGATCGCCTGCGGTGAAGACGAGGAAGGCACCCCGGCACAACCGGTGATGCCGAGAGCCACCGCGGTCAGGGCCGCGGCCACCTTGCGGCGCATCAGGACGACTCCCGCACGTGCTCTACCTTGGCACCCGAGGTGCGCATCGGTGTGGTCTCCTGCTCCCCGGGTTGGGTTCCCCGCTCCCCTGGTTGAGTTCCCCGCGAAACCGGCCGGCGCGCACCAGCACTCGGACGGCTGGTCGGGTTCAACGGAAGCGGGCTCGTAGTCACTTTATGCCCGCGGACCAAGGGCACCGTCAACCGGAACAATGCCCCATTGCCCGGTTCGCCCCACGCCTCCAGTCGTCCCTGGTGCAACCGAGCATCCTCGACGCTGATCGCCAGGCCCAAACCGGTGCCCCCGGAATGACGCTTGCGCGACGGGTCGGCACGCCAGAACCTGTTGAACACCAGTTTTTCCTCACCGGGACGGAGCCCAACCCCGCGGTCTCGCACAGTGACGGCAACGCTGTCGACATCGGCGGCCATCCGGATGGTGACGGGCTTGTGCTCGCTGTGGTCAATCGCGTTGGCAACCAGGTTACGCAGAATCCGTTCCACGCGACGGGGGTCAACCTCGGCGATGATCTCGCTATCGGGCATGTCGAGCTCTACCACGGTGTCCAGCTCGTCTGCCAGGTGCTTGACCGAGGCCACGACGGTCTTCACGGTGTCGCGCAGATCCACCTGCTCCACGGCGAGCTCGGCCACGCCGGCGTCGTGCCGCGAGATTTCCAGCAGATCGGCCAAGAGTGTCTCGAACCGGTCCAACTCATTGGTCATCAGCTCGGCGGAACGCTGCAGCGCCGGGTCAAGCTCCTCGCGGTTGTCGTAGATGAGATCGGCCGCCATTCGCACCGTGGTCAGTGGTGTGCGCAGTTCGTGGCTGACGTCAGAGGTGAAGCGACGCTGCAGGTTTCCAAACTCCTCCAGCTGTGTGATCTCGCGTGAGAGGCTTTCGGCCATGTCATTGAACGACACCGCGAGCCGCGCCATATCGTCGACGCCGCGCACCGGCATGCGTTCTGAAAGATGTCCTTCGGCGAACCGCTCGGCGATGCGAGAGGCCGACCGCACCGGCAGCACCACCTGACGAGCGACCAGCAGCGCGGCCGCGGCCAGGAGCACCAGCAGCACCACACCGCCGGTGACGATGGTGCCGCGCACCAGCGAGATGGTGCTTTCCTCACTCGACAGCGGGAAGACCAGGTACAGCTCGAGCGCGGTGACCTTCGACGTCGTCGGCGAGCCGATGACAAGAGCCTTCCCCGAGAAGCTCTCGGTGTGCACGGTCGAGTACTGATAACTGACCTGGCCGGCCTTCACGAATTCGCGCAGTGGGCCCGGGATCTGGGTGGCCGGACCCGACGATGTCGCCTCACGGGGACCGTCACCGGGAACCAAGAGGACCGCGTCGAACGCCCCGGCACCGCCCCCCTCGGAACCCTTGCTGCCGTTCAGCAGTTGGTTACGAGCCAGCTCCAGGCTGCTTTGTAATGAACGGCTTTCCTCGCCGCCGACATCGTCGCTGACGATGACCCGCGCACGTTCCATTTCCTCCGTCGCGACCCGAATCTTCGATTCCAGGATGCGGTCGGTCACCTGACTGGTGAGGACGAACCCCAGGATCAGGATGACCAGGGAGGACAGCGCCAAATTGGACACCACCACCCGCACCTGCAGGGAACGGCGCCAGGTGAACCCCACCGCTCGACTCAGCGTCTTCAGTCCGCGTATCAGTGGTGCCGATCGCCGCTGAATGCGCCGCTTCGAGCTAAAGATCACGGGGGTCCGGCCTTATATCCCACTCCTCGAACGGTCAACACCACGGTCGGATTCTCCGGGTCCTTCTCGACCTTCGCCCGCAGCCGCTGCACGTGGACGTTCACCAGCCGGGTGTCGGCCGGGTGACGGTAACCCCACACCTGTTCGAGCAGCACATCACGAGTAAACACCTGGCGCGGTTTCCGTGCCAGCGCCACCAGAAGGTCGAACTCCAGGGGGGTCAGGGAAATCTGCTCGCCCTCGCGCGTCACCTTGTGCGCGGGCACATCGATCTCAATACCCGCGATGTTCAGCAGCTCGGCCGGCTCATCGTCGTTACGCCGCAACCGCGCACGGATGCGGGCGACGAGCTCCTTGGGTTTGAAGGGCTTCATGATGTAGTCGTCTGCACCGGATTCCAGGCCGAGCACCACGTCAACGGTGTCGGTCTTGGCGGTGAGCATGACGATCGGAACACCGGAATCGGAACGCAGCACCCGGCATACATCGATGCCATTCATACCGGGCAGCATGAGGTCCAACAGCACTAGGTCGGGGCGCAGCTCACGGACTGCGGTAAGCGCCTGGGTACCGTCGCTCACCACTGCCGTCTCGAAGCCCTCCCCGCGCAACACGATGGTGAGCATCTCCGCCAATGACGCGTCATCGTCGACAACAAGGATCCTTTGCCTCATAGATCCCATCGTGTCACTAGATCGTGACAAAACCGGGGTACCAAGGGGGCGAGTTGCGAACTAGTCTCCGGCGAGCCGCGCCCGGATCTTGAACTTCTGAATCTTGCCGGTGGCGGTTCTGGGCAGAGAGTCGACGAACTCGACGCGCTTCGGGCACTTGTACCCGGCCAGATTCTCCCGGCAGTGCGCGACGAGATCCGGACCCGTTGGTGCATCCGCCCCGGGGTTCGCCTCAGCGACCACCACGACCGCCGTGACCAGCTCGCCCCATTTCTCGTCGGGCACGCCGACCACCGCGGCCTCCCGAACCCCAGGGTGCGATATCAGCGCGTCTTCCACTTCGATGGAGGAGACGTTCTCACCGCCGGTAATGATGATGTCCTTCTTGCGGTCCGAGATGCTGAGGTAGCCCTCGGACATCGATCCGCGGTCACCCGTGTGAAACCAATTGCCTGCCAATGCCTCCGTGGTCGCCTCGGGCTGGTCCCAGTAGCCGTCGAGATTCGTATTCGACTGGGTGAGCACCTCGCCATCCTCGGCGATCGACACACGGACACCGATCGCCGGAGCGCCCGCGCGGCCCAGCATGCGCGCCTGCTGATGCTCGTCGAGGTCTGCCCATTCGGACCGGAACCGATTCATCGTGATCAGCGGTGCGGTCTCGGTAAGCCCATATATCTGGATGAATTCCCAGCCCAGTTCGGCGCGCACCCGCGCGATCGTGCGCGTCGGAGGCGGTGCTCCCGCGACGATGATCCGAACCCGATCCCGTCCGGGAATGGGTCCTTGCCAATGCGCGGCAGCATCCAGCACGGAGTCGACGACCGTTGGCGCCGCACACATCACGGTGACACCGTGTTCCTCGACGCGGCGCAGGATCTCGTCCCCATCGACCTTGCGCAGCACGATGTGCCGGCCACCCATTCCGGTCGCTGCGTACGGCCAGCCCCAGCCGTTGCAGTGGAACATCGGCAAGGTGTGCAGCAGTACATCGTCATCGCGCAGGGTCGCATGCAACCCGAAGACAACGGCGTTGAGCCAGATATTGCGATGCGTGAGCTGGACACCCTTTGGCCGGCTTGTGGTGCCTGAGGTGTAATTCAGTGTGGCGGTGTCTGATTCAGCGCATACCCACGGACGAGGGCTGGCCGGGTTCGACGGCTCCTTCTCTCCCGTGTCACCAAAAATAGCCGCGTCGTCCTCTCCCAGGACAAAATTGTGTGTGGCACGCACGGTGTCCAGCAGGGCCCGCACCTCCGGATCCACGATCAGCACCGAGGCGCGTGAATGCTCGACGATGTATTCGATCTCGGCGGGGGCCAAACGAAAGTTGATGGGCACCAGGATCCGTCCCCACCCGGACACCCCGAAGAACGAGGTGAGCAGTCGCGCGCTGTTCTGCGAGACAATCGCCACGCGCTCCCCCGGTCCGACGCCCAGACCGTCGAGCGCCGCCGCCTGCCCGCGCGCCCGCTCGGCCAGCTGCCGGTAGCTCAATGCTCCCCAAGAGGGCGCCGGTTGCACCGGCTCGTCGACTACCCCGACGCGGTCGGGGTACACCAACTCGGCACGGTCCAGGAAATCTCGCACGCTCAGGTCGAAGTACACGCACCAATCCTGCCGTCCCGCTCGCAATGTGGCGTGGATATCAACGAAGCGAAGGGGCATCTTGCCGGTCACCGGTGGACGGGTGTTTAATGATGGCGCTTTGTTCAGCAGTGGTTCACGTGCGCTTTGCGCCAGCGCCTAGGAGGTGACGCGACTATGTCCGATAGTCAACCTCCGAGTATCCACAGCGCCTTCTAACGCAGACCCGGGTCGCGCACGAAGGCGCTCTTGTTGCACCACACATGTGTGTGCACCTCGAAGCCACTGCGAGAGAACAGGACCCTTCATGAGTCATTGGGATGTCATCATCCGCGTAGCCCTGGGATTTGGCCTGGGTTGTGCCATCGGGATCGAACGACAATGGCGCGCCAAGAATGCCGGCCTGCGCACCAACGCACTGGTGTGCCTGGGCGCGACCCTGTTCGTCATCATGGGCGGCTACAGCTTCCATGGCCCCGACGCCGACCCGACTCGCGTTGCAGCACAGATAGTTTCGGGCATCGGCTTCCTCGGCGCCGGTGTGATCATGAAACAGGGCGCCACCATCACCGGGCTGAACACCGCCGCCACCATGTGGGCCACCGCTGCCGTCGGTGCGCTGGCCGGCGGCGGCATGTACGACGTCGCGATCATCGGCACCGCGGCCATCGTGCTGGCCAACGTGTTCTTGCGGCCGCTGGGCCACCTGCTCGACCGTCACCCGACCACCACGGGCCGCGAGGCCCGTCCGGCCGAGTACCTATTCGAAGTCACCACCACCGATGAGACCGAGGCGCATATCCGGGCGCTCACCGTACAGGCCGTGAGCAGACCGGAATTCGCGCTGCAATCGGTGCGGTCCTATGACGTCGAAGACGGCAAGCATGTGCGTGTAGTGGCGAAGTTGAGCGCCGGGGAGCGCGACGACTCGTTGCTGGAGTCCGCGGTAAGCCGGCTGTCCATGGAGCCCGCCGTCTCGTCGGTGCGCTGGCATATCGACCGCGAGGAAGAGGCCGAAGCCAGTGAATGGTAAGCGCATCCATCGAGCGTGAACCGTGGCGGTATTTCGGCCGAATATCCGCCCCACCTTCACACTCGGCGCAGGAGCTTCTCCGCCAACGCATCCGGATCGCCGCCGTCGGTGACCACCCACTGGCCGCCCCAATTCCGTTGCGCCAGGTCCGCATATGCCGCGGACACCCGCGACTGCAGATCCGAATCACGCTCGTAGGTGTCGCGGGTGCGGTCGCTCTCCTGCTGCTCGCGGTGCCGCGCCCGCTGTTGGGCAAGCTCCGGGGAAACATTAAGGAACACTTGCCAATCGGGATGCGGCAGACCGAAGCGCTCGTATTCGAGCGCATACACCCAGTGGGCCATGTCGCCGTCGCCGTCCTGATGCAGCCGCGCCGCGCCGTAGGCGGCATTGGAGGCAACCCAGCGATCCAGGATCACCAGGTCGTTTGTGCGCGCCAGCCCCGCGAGCTCGGCACGGCAATCGCGCCGGTCCAGCGCGAACAGCAGCCCCATCGCGTATGCGGAGGACACCACATCGCCGTGCCCGCCTTTGAGCGACTCGGCGGCCAGGTCGGCATGCACCGAGCGCCCGTAGCGCGGAAAGTCCAGCGTCGCAACGGATAACCCCTGAGCATTCGAGCGCGCTATCAACTTCTCGGTGAGTGTGCGCTTGCCCGCGCCGTCGACACCCTCGATCGCAATCAGCTGGCCCACGGCTGGTCAGCCTACGCAAAGGCCCCCGGCACCGGAGTGCAAGGGGCCTCTACGCGGGTTAGCGCCGATCAGTAGCGGTAGTGCTCCGGCTTGTACGGGCCTTCCACATCCACGCCGATGTACTCGGCCTGATCCTTGGTGAGCTTGGTCAGCGTGCCGCCGAGGGCCTCGACGTGAATGCGCGCGACCTTCTCGTCCAGGTGCTTGGCCAGCCGGTAAACCTCGTTGTCGTACTCGTCGTTCTTGGTCCACAGCTCGATCTGCGCGATCACCTGGTTGGAGAAGCTGTTGCTCATCACGAACGACGGGTGGCCTGTGGCGTTACCCAGGTTGAGCAGACGGCCCTCGGAGAGCACGATGATCGACTTGCCCGAGTCTCCGAAGGTCCACAGATCCACCTGCGGCTTGATGTTGAGCCGTGTGGCACCCGACTTCTCCAGGGCAGCCATATCGATCTCGTTGTCGAAGTGGCCGATGTTGCCCAGGATCGCCTGGTCCTTCATGGCCTTCATGTGATCCAGGAGGATGATGTCGTAGTTACCGGTCGCGGTCACCACGATATCGGCATTGCCGATGGCCTCCTCGACGGTCACGACGTCAAACCCGTCCATAAGCGCCTGCAGCGCGTTGATCGGGTCGATCTCGGTGACCTGCACGCGAGCGCCCTGCCCCGCGAGGGACTCGGCACAGCCCTTGCCGACGTCGCCATAGCCGCAGATGAGGACCTTCTTGCCGCCGATGAGCACGTCGGTGCCGCGGTTGATGCCGTCGACCAGAGAGTGTCGGGTGCCGTACTTGTTGTCGAACTTGCTCTTGGTCACCGAGTCGTTGACGTTGATGGCCGGGAACGCCAGCTCGCCGGCAGCGGCGAACTGGTACAAGCGCAGCACGCCGGTGGTGGTCTCCTCGGTGACGCCCTGAACCGATGCGGCGACCTTGGTCCACTTGTCCTTGTCGGTCTCGAACCGCTCGCGCAGCAGGTTCAGGAAGACCTTGTACTCGGCTGAGTCATTGTCGTCCGCGGGCGGCACCACGCCGGCCTTCTCGAACTGCGCGCCGCGCAGCACCAGCATGGTGGCGTCGCCGCCGTCGTCGAGGATCATGTTGGCCGGCTCGCCGGGCCAGGTGAGCATCTGCTCCGCGGCCCACCAGTACTCCTCCAGCGTCTCGCCCTTCCAGGCGAAGACCGGGATGCCCTCGGGCTTCTCCGGGGTGCCATGGGGTCCGACGACGATGGCTGCCGCCGCATGGTCCTGGGTAGAGAAGATGTTGCAGGACGCCCAGCGCACCTCAGCACCGAGCGCGACGAGCGTCTCGATGAGCACCGCGGTCTGGATCGTCATGTGCAGCGAGCCGGAAATGCGGGCGCCCTTGAGCGGCAACACGTCCGCGTACTCCCGGCGCAGCGCCATGAGGCCAGGCATCTCGTGCTCGGCGAGACGGATCTCCTTACGGCCGAACTCAGCCTCGGAAAGATCGGCCACCTTGTAATCAATGCCGTTGCGTACGTCGGCCACCAGCTCGGTCATCGCCACCTCAATCGCGTCTCTTGATGTTTCTTGCATGTCAATGCAACTGACACACACGGGTCCGTCACCAGGTTAGCGCGTGTGAGCGATAGATAGTTAGATCAGGTAGCGAGATTTGTGGACATGCAGGTCACTGTGGACCCCTCCCGCTTGCAGGGGCCTTATCGGCGAGTGCGTTGGCCTCGACGAACGGGGACAACAGACGCGCCATATCGAGCGCCACATCATGATCCGATTCCGGCGGCATCGACACGTAACTAATCGCCAGTCGCACAATCGACCTCGCGAGGATCGCGGCATCCTCCTCGCTTGCGGACACCCAGCTGTTGGCGAACGACTCGGTCAGCCGTGCCGATGCCGGCAGCACGATCACGGCACTGTCTACCGTCACAAGGCGCATGAGCTCAGGTTTGGCATCACCGGTCAGCAGCGCGATGACCATGGGATCTGCCGCACTCTCGGCGAAGAATGCAGCGAATCCCTGATGCAGAGCGCCGTGGATATCGCCGACATTGGCGTATATCGCGTTGTTGACGGAGTCGGCAAGGCGCAGAGCCAGCCGCAGGGCATAGCCCTGGGCCAGCCCCTGCCGGGAGCCGAACTCGTTGTACAGCGTCTGCCGACTGACTCCGGCCCGACGGGCGACCGCGGACATTGTCACCGCCGACCAGTCCTGGTGCCGCAGCAGATCTCCGAGAGCATCGAGAACCGATTCGCGTAGCAGCGCCCGTGCGGCCTCGGCATACGGCAATCGTGGCGTCACACCGGGGAGCCTGACAGGGGCGCTCGCCGTCGTCAATGCGCCCCTTGCAGGCAACACATCTGTCATGGCCGCGCGATCTCCACCATCACGAAGTCGGCCTTCGCCGCGCCACAGTCCGGGCAGCTCCAGTCCTCAGGAATGTCGTCCCAGCGAGTGCCCGCCGCGATGCCGTCCTCCGGCCAACCGACGGCCTCGTCGTACTGGAATCCGCACTGCATGCATTCGTACAATTTGTAGTCGTTCTCGCTCATGAGTCCGCTCCTGATTTTGAGGATTCAAAAACTTCGAAATCCACTTTCTCGCGCACTCCGCAGTCGGGGCAGCACCAGTCGTCGGGAACCTCCGACCACGCCGTGCCGGCCGGGAACCCCTCGCGAGGGGCCCCCATGTTCTCGTCGTACACGTACTGGCATACGGGGCAACGGTACTGGGATATTTTCGGGGACATTTTATGCCGCCCGTTCCGTCACGCCGTACTTGGCCAGAATCTTTGCACGCTTGCTCGGCTGGACGTTCACCTTGGTGATATCGCCGTCGTAGTGATCCAGCACCCGCTGATCCATGATCTTGCGCCACAGCGGCGGGAAGTACGCCAGCGTCAGCATCGTCGCGTACCCGCTGGGCAGGTTTGGAGCGCCGTCCATACTGCGCAGGGTCTGGTAACGCCGCGTGGGGTTGGCGTGGTGATCGCTATGCCGCTGCAGGTGGTACAGGAAGATGTTGGTCACCAGGTGATCCGAGTTCCAGCTGTGCTTAGGGGTGCAGCGCTCGTACCGTCCGCCGGCGACCTTCTGCCGCAGCAGCCCGTAGTGCTCCAGGTAGTTCACCGTCTCCAGGAAGGTGAATCCATAGATGGCCTGAATGATCAGGTACGGGATGACCGCAGTACCGAAGATGGCGATGGTGACCCCGAACAAGACCACCGTCATCAGCCACGCATTCACCACATCGTTGCTCGGGTGCAGCACAAAGCGATTCAGCCGCTTCATACGCGTGGCCTCCAGATTCCAGGAGGACTTCAGGCTCCCCCAGACGCTGCGCGGCCAGAAGCCCCAGAACGTCTCGCCGAATCGCGAACTGGCCGGGTCCTCGGGTGTCGCGACGCGCACGTGGTGTCCACGGTTGTGCTCGATGTAGAAGTGGCCGTAGAACGTCTGTGCCAGCGTGATCTTCGAGAGCCAGCGCTCCAGTTCGTCCTTCTTGTGCCCCATTTCGTGCGCGGTATTGATGCCGACTCCGCCGAGCACACCGATCGACAATGCGATGCCCAGCTTGGAGATCCAGCTGATGCCGTTATCGAAGCCGATCCAGCTCAGGTCGGTGGCGGTGAAGTAGTAGGCCCCCAGGAAGAAGCTCGCGTACTGGAACGGGATGAAGATGTAGGTGCAGTACCGGTAGTACTTGTCATTCTCCAGCGCCTCCATCGCCTCATCGGGCGCGTTCTCGCCGTCGGCGCCGAAGCGCAGATCCAGCAGCGGCAAGAGCACGTACACCAGCAGTGGGCCAATCCAGAAGAAGAATGGCGAGAACTGCTGCCACCCGAGCTGGTTCATCGCATAGACAAGAGCCGTCGCGATGAAGATGGCGGTGGGCGGAATCATGCCGTACAGCCACATGTGGCGCTTGCGATCGCGCCACTGCGAGGTGGGCTGCGCCGGGCCTGTTTCCAAGTTTGACGTCATCGTCACTTCTCCTCGGTTTCAAATCTTCGTGAGGTGCGTCACCGAACAGATTTGACGATAAGACATGATTCGTCGCTTGTCTAGACAAATGATTATGTTTTGTAAAGCAGCTGGTGGTGCGCGTCACCCCGAGGGCGCCGACGGAGAGGAAGAAGGAAGTGAATTACTGCTCGACGGCCACACGCAACCCGAGCAGCGAGTGCCGGCGACTGTAGGCGAAGTAGACGACCACGCCGATGACCATCCAGGCCAACGCGAACATCCAGGTGCGCACGGCAAGGTTGAGCATCAGCCAGCCGCACGCGAGGATCGCGATGATCGGCAGCCATGGCACACCCGGAGCCCGGAAGGCACGCGGCAGGTCGGGCCGGGACCGCCGCAACACGATGACGCCGGCCGAGACGAGCACAAAGGCAAACAAGGTGCCGACGTTGACGATCTCCTCCAGACCTTCGATCGGGGTGAAGGCCGCAGCCAAAGCGACGAGGAAGCCGACAATCAGGGTGATCCGTATCGGTGTCCCGTGCGATCCGGTTCTCGCCAGCTCGCGCGGCAATAGCCCGTCTCTACACATTGCGAAGATGACGCGGATCTGCCCGAGCATCAGCACCATGACCACGGTGGTCAGCCCGGCCAGTGCGCCGATCGCGATGACCTTGGCGGCCCAGTCGACGCCGTTGAGGTGGAATGCCGTGGACAGATTCGGATGCGAATCAGCTGCCCGCAGATCGCTGTACTTGACCATCCCGGAGAGCACCACCGTGACCGCGACGTACAGGACGGTGACGATCACGAGCGACGCGATGATGCCGCGCGGCACATCCTTTTGCGGGTTCCGGGTTTCCTCCGCGGTGGTGGCAACGACATCGAAACCGATGAACGCGAAGAACACGATTGACGCACCGGCCAGTACGCCGAACCAGCCGTACTGACTTCCGGAGCCACCGGCGATGAATGAGAACAGCGACTGATCCAGTCCGGTCCTGCTGGAACTCCCAGCCTCCGTCGGCGGGATGAACGGTGTGTAGTTGGACGCCTTGATGAAGAAGGCGCCGACGATGATCACCAGTAGCACCACCAGAACCTTGACGGTCGTGACGACGAGGGATACCCGTGAGGACAGCTTGGTGCCGACAGCAAGCAGCACCGTCAACACCGAGACAACGAGCAATGCGCCCCAGTCGACCTTGAGTGACCCGAGATGCACTGTGCTACTGGAGAACCCAAATACGGTGCTCAGATAGCTCGACCAGCCCTTGGCGACGGTGGCCGCGCCGACCGAGAACTCCAGAATGAGGTCCCATCCCAGGATCCAGGCGGCGAACTCACCGAATGTCGCGTAGGAAAACGTATAGGCGCTGCCGGCAACCGGAATGGTCGATGCGAACTCGGCATAGCACATGGCGGCCAGACCGCACCCGATTGCGGCCATGATGAAAGAGAGTGAAATCGCCGGACCGGTGACATTGGCCGCCGTCGATGCGGTGACAGTGAAAATACCGGCTCCGATGACCACCGAGACCCCGAAAACGGTGAGATCCCACCACGTTAAGTCCCTACGGAGCTTTGTTTCCGGCTCGTCCGTATCCGCGATCGACTGTTCGACAGACTTGGTTCGCCACAATCCGCTACCTGGCATTACGGCAGTCTCGCACAACCCCCATGCTCACGACGGTTGATCACACCGGCTAGCTAAGAATTGGCGGTCGAACGGTCCAGATCGGGCTCGAGATAGATCACCTGCGCGATCGGTATCGCCTCGCGCACCCGCCGTTCGGCGGCGTCGATCGTCGCAGCGACCAGCGGCAGATCCGCGTCCGGGGCGATCGCGATCTTGGCCGCAACCAGAAGCTCCTCCGGGCCCAGATACTGGGTACGGCAATGAATTACCCGCTCCACGTGATCGGTCCCGGTCAGCGCGTCCAGGATCGCTTGCTCCTGCGACGCGGTCGCGCCCTCGCCAATCAGAAGGCTCTTCATCTCGACCATCAGGACAATCGCGATGATGCCCAGCAGCACCCCGATCGCCATGGTGCCGATCCCGTCCCACACCGGATCACCCGTCAGGATCGTCATGCCAACACCAAAGAGCGCAAAGGCCAGTCCCAGTAGGGCACCGGTGTCTTCGAGCAGCACGACGGGAAGCTCGGGGTTGCGTGAGTTGCGGATGAACTGCCACCAGCTGGCCTTGCCCTTCAGCGGTGTGGACTCCACGAACGCGGTACGGAAGCTGTAGCCCTCCAGCCCTATCGCCAATACCAGGATCACGACCGCGACAATGGGCGACTGAAGATGCTCAGGTGCGTGGATCTTGTGATAGCCCTCGTACAGGGCGAAGACCGAACCCAGCGTGAACAGCACCAGCGCCACCACAAACGAGTAGAAGAATCGGCTGCGCCCATACCCGAACGGGTGCAGACGATCTGCCTCCCTACTCGCCGCGCGCTGCCCGTAAAGCAGCAGCCCCTGGTTGGAGGTGTCCGCCACCGAGTGCACGGACTCGGCGAGCATCGACGAACTTCCGGTGATAAGGAAGCCGACGAACTTGGCCGCGGCAATCCCGGCGTTGGCCGCCAGCGCCGCGATGATCGCCTTCTTACTGCCGCCTGCAGACATCGACTCTCCCTCTGTTCCCTTCGCGCCTTGCCCCGTGGATCGCTATGCGTCCGCGTCGACTGTTGCCATGAACACGCGCGCGTCAGACTGCCCGATCAGCGTGACACTTCCGCCGTCAGCCGGCACCCACGCCGACTGTCCCGTATGCACCGCGAGATCCGCCCCCGAACCGTCCAACCGCACGCTGCCATGGGTGCACAGCAGTATCCGCGGTCCGTTGACACCGACCTGAGTGGGCTCACCGTCGACCAGGTCGAAACGCGACAGCGCGAATTCCTTGGCAGGCGTGCAGTATCGAGTCTGGGCACCGTCGGCAACCGTCTCGACGTGTAGATGCTTCTCGGCGGCGGGCGAAAAATCCAGCACCCGAAGCAATTCGGGAACATCGACGTGCTTGGGGGTCAGCCCGCCCCGCAGCACATTGTCGGAGTTGGCCATGATCTCAACCGCCAGGCCGCGCAGGTACGCATGCAGGTTTCCGGCGGGCAGGTAGATCCCCTCCCCCGGCTCCAGGGTGAGCCGGTTCAACAACAGCGAGGCGAGCACTCCCGCATCGGCTGGATACCGCTCACCCAACTCCAACAGGGTGCGCGCCTCGCCGACGAAACGCTCGTGCCCGGAGGACAGATAGCGCACCGCACCGTCGAGCACCGACGGCACCAACAGATCCAGGCTCGGCTGAGGCAGCGTTATCCACGTGGTGAACAGGGCGCGTAACCCATCGGCGTCGGATTGACCGGCCAGCAGATTCACATACGGTGTCAGCACGTCGACATTCAAAGCGCGAAAGAGCTCGACGGTGTCGCCGGGATCGCGGAAGCCGGCCAACGCCTCGAAACGATCCAGCGCCACAACAAGTTCCGGCTTGTGATTGCGATCGCGATAATTGCGTACCGGGGAGTTGAGCGGCACCCCTGCCGCCTCTTCGCGTGCGTATCCGTCGGCCGCCTGCTGCGCACTGGGGTGAGCCTGCAAGGACAGCGGCTCATCGGCGGCCAGCACCTTCAGCAGGAACGGAAGTTGATCACCGAACTCCGCAACCGACGCCGGTCCCAACTGCCCCGCCGGGTCCGCCGCCACGACTTCGAGCAATGACTGTGCACTGTTGCCGGTTTCCACGTAGGCCGGGTCAGCCGGGTGCGCGCCCAGCCACAGTTCGGCTTCGGGATGCGGTGTAGGCGTGGGGCGGCCGGTGAACTCGGCGATCGCCGTCCGCGAACCCCAGGCGTACGTCCTGATCGCCCCCCTGAGCAGATTCACAGCCCGGATCTCCCCCCACCAAGCCGGGCGTACACCGAGGCCATTTCGAGCCGTGTCGCGAGCATCATCAGCTGCGCGAGCTCAGACGGCCGACTCGCCACGTCGCCGAGGTCGGTGGTGCTCACCAGCTCCGCCTCGTCGACACCGTCGATCCTCGAGGCGACCGATTGGAAGTCACTATCGGTCGCAAGGGCAAGTATCCGCGGTCGACCACCGCTACGAGGGCCATCGATGAACTCATCATGAAACAGCGAGGCCTCACCAGAACTTCTACCCGACAACGTATCCCGCATAGCGGCCAACGCTTGCGGGAGACCGCACGCGGTCGCGGTGCGCTGCGTGAGCCGCAGTAGCGTCGCCGCGGCGTGTTGAGCGAGCGCCACGGTGACCGACCGATCCCCACAGAGCACCGCAGGGCCACCGGTCAAACGTGTGGCGATGACCTTGGCGGCGTTGGTGAAGACTTCCCGCCCTATGGTGTTCCGGGACACCTCACCATCCACCTCGTCGGCGATGGTCATGACGTCAGGCGCGACGGCCTTATCGAGCACGCCAAGCACGGCCGCGCCGACGGCAAGATTGTGGGCAAGGCTGAATGTGTCCGGCACCCGCAAACGGGGTGCCAGCGAAATTGCCCGGCCTGCACCAGAATACGCTAGAGGACCCTCATCGGGTGCGGCGATGATTACCCGGGCGCCCCGGCGGGTGCCCACCGATACCGCAGCGCTGAGGGCCGGGTCACCGGCATCGTCACCGGCGACCACGATGACATCGAGCGGGCCCACCCATACCGGTGCCCGGGTGGCAGTCACGAACGGAAGGCTCACCGTATCCGACAGCGCCCCAGCCAAAACCGCTCCGGCCGTGGCGGCGGTGCCGCGACCCGCGACCCAGACCACAGCGCGCGACCGGTCTTCCGATCGAAGAGACTCCAGGGCGCCCTCGGCGATGGCAGTGCCGACCGCGCGCACCTGCGAGCCGGCCATGGACGCGGCCTGCAACAAGCCATCGCGATCCGCCGCCAACAGCGCCTCGGCGTCGTCCAGATCGATGGTGGCGTTCATCAGGTAGCGGCCTCGGTGCGGTCAACCACCTCGGTGACGCGTGCGACCACCGCCGCCACATCTTCGTCGGTGCGCGCCTCCACGTTGAGACGCAGCAATGGCTCGGTATTCGAGGTACGCAGGTTGAACCATGTCCCGGTACCGATGTCGATGGTCACTCCATCGAGATGATCGATCGAAACTATTTGTGTGCCAAATGACTTCAGCACCTCATCGATACATGTCTTGGCATTCGAGACGCGGAAGTTGATCTCACCGGAGGACGCGTACCGCTCGTAGTCAGACATGAGGTCCGACAGCGGCCGGTCCTGCTCGCTGAGAGCCGCCAGTACATGCAGTGCCGCCAGCATCCCCGAGTCCGCCCCCCAGAAATCGCGGAAATAGTAGTGCGCGGAGTGCTCACCGCCGAAGATCGCCCCCGTCTCGGCCATCAACGCCTTGATGAACGAGTGACCGACACGCGAGCGCACCGGTGTCCCCCCATGCTCGACGACAAGCTCGGGAACGGCGCGCGAGGTGATCAGATTGTGGATGATGGTGCCGCCGATTTCCCGCTCCAGTTCGCGGCGCGCCACCAAAGCGGTTACTGCGGATGGAGATACAGCGCGTCCACGCTCATCGACCACAAAGCACCTGTCGGCGTCGCCGTCGAAAGCGAGCCCGATGTCGGCCCCCTCCGACAGAACAAAGGCCTGTAGATCACGCAGATTCTCGGGATCGAGTGGATTGGCTTCGTGGTTGGGAAAATTGCCGTCCAACTCAAAGTACAACGGCGCGAGCGCTATCGATGCAATCGTGCCCAGTACCGCCGGAGTCGTGTGCCCGGCCATGCCGTTACCCGCATCCACTGCCACCCGAAGCGGGCGCGCCCCAGTCAACTGAACCAATGACCGCAGGAACTCGCCGTATTCGGCGAGGACATCACGCTCGGATACGGTGCCAGCCGGACCGTCATGCACTGGCACGCCGTTGATCAGCTCATCGCTGATGATGGACAGGCCGGTGTCTTTACCCACAGGCTTGGCGCCTGCGCGGCACAGCTTGATTCCGTTGTAGGCCGCCGGATTGTGACTGGCGGTGAACATGGCTCCCGGGCAGTCCAACAAGCCCGAAGCGAAATACAGCTGGTCGGTGGATGCGAGCCCGATCAGCACGACATCGAGACCCTGCGCGGTAACACCCTCGGTGAACGCCTGCGCCAGCCCCGGCGAAGAGTCGCGCATGTCGCGACCCACCACGATCCGCGGCGGCGCACCCGCGTCCGCCCTCTCGGCTTTGACCAGCCGCGCGAACGAAGAGCCCACATCAAACACGAAGGAATCGTCGATCTGCTCGCCCAGTAGGCCACGGACGTCGTACGCCTTGATTACCGCATGAACAGCGTCGGCGGACCGGGCCATGACGAGAGCACTCCTATTGATCTATCGAGAGAGGGGACGTTAGGTGTCGCTGGCCAGCCTAGTGGTCGGCGAGTATCCAACGTGAACGTCCGGCGAGAGGCTACAGAATGTCATCAGGCCGAGCCGAAAGTACCTGTTCAGAGCTACTCGGCTGGATCAGGCAGCACCCGCAGGTGCCCGCGGCGCCGCCCCACGGGGGCCGGGTGCACGGGCCGGGGGGCCGTCGAGGTGGCGGGCGATCCCATATCGAGTGCCGGCTCACTGAATCCAGCCGCAGCCACCCGGACACCGGCAGGTTCCCGCACCGCATCCGCCAAGGCAACCAGGTCGTCGTCCTCGGGATTCGACGGCAGAGGACCGTTGTACCTGACCAGCTCCCACCCGCGAGGCGCGGTGATCCGGCTGGCGTGCTGCGCACACAGATCCCACGAATGCGGCTCGCTGGACGTGGCCAGCGGCCCGACCACGGCCGTCGAGTCCGCGTAGACGAACGTCAACGTCGCCACGGCGGGACTCGGGCACCCGGGCCGACAGCAACGACGGGGGGCTCTCACAAACGTTGAGGCTAGCGTGCGCAAACACGTTCCGACCCGCAGACACGCGCTGCGAACCCACCGAGACCCTCCGGTGATCGAGGTGAGACCCCGGGGTGACCGGCTCGTTGTGATTCGTCAACCACAAGAGTCACACCGCTACCATTTCTCCTATGTCACGTGACGGACGGCGCGGCGGCTCGGCTGGCGGGTCGAGTTCGCAGGGCTCTCGAAGGGGGCGCGAATTCCGTGGCCCCCTCCTACCGCCGACCGTTCCCGGCTGGCGCTCGCGCGCCGAGCGTTTCGATATGGCCGTCCTTGAGGCCTACGAGCCGATCGAACGGGCATGGCAGTCACGACTGGAGGGACTGGACGTCGCGGTCGATGAGATTCCACGCATCCAGCCGAAGGATCCTGAGTCGGTGCAGTGGCCGCCGGAAGTCATCGCGGACGGACCGATCCCGCTGGCAAGGCTGATTCCTGCCGGCGTGGACACCCGGGGTAACACCACCCGGGCGCGAATTGTCCTGTTCCGCAAGCCGATCGAATTACGCGCAAAAAAATCTGGGGATTTGTCGGATCTCCTGCACGACCTCCTGGTGGCGCAGGTTGCCACCCACTTGGGGGTGGAACCGTCGGTGATCGACCCAACCATCACCGACGAGGGCGAGTAACCCGCCCTGGTCGAGCGCAGAACGCGGAGTTAGATGATGCCCCGCTTCAGACGACGGCGCTCACGCTCGGACAACCCACCCCAGATGCCGAACCGTTCGTCATTGGCCAGCGCGGACTCAAGGCACTCGTCCTTGACTTCGCAGCCCTGGCAGATGCGCTTGGCCTCACGAGTCGACCCACCCTTCTCAGGGAAGAACGCCTCGGGATCGGTCTGTGCGCACAGCGCCTTCTCTTGCCACTGATCGTCAGCGACACCAATGAGCGCATCAAAATCGTTATGCACCAACGTCAGATGCGGACGTGCGGGCGGTAAGCCCGTCGCACCCGTGCCAACGCCGGAACTCAGCTCGTCGTGTACGCCAAATTCATTGCGCCCAAACAGCATCGTCCCGCCTCCTCACTGTTCCTCTTGCATCCCAATACAGCTCGTAATGCCCGGTTTCGTGCCACATCTTCGTTTTCTCGGCCATTCCCATTCGAACATCTGATCGAATCCCAGTCTGCGCCTGTGACTTCCAAACTCAGCCCGAGGAATGACACTGGTGTGATTACACACGTGTTCGCTGCCGGGGTCAAGCGAAGGACGAAAATTCATACCATCTGCGACCGACAAAATCGGCGTGGCGCCTTCGTGGCGTGTCGCATCATTGCCGGCGCACTAGTCTGGGTCAGCGTGAAACTCACCGTCCTCGTCGGCGGCGTCGGCGGAGCGCGCTTCCTCCTCGGCGTCCAGCGCTTGCTCGGCCCCGACTCCAGCAAGCATCAGATAAACGCCATCGTGAATATTGGCGACGACGCCTGGATGCACGGCGTCAGGATCTGCCCTGACCTGGACACCTGCATGTACACCCTGGGCGGAGGGGTCGACCCGGAGCGGGGCTGGGGACACCGTGGCGAGACCTGGAACGCCATGGAGGAGCTGGCGGCCTATGGCGCCCAGCCCGACTGGTTCTCACTCGGCGACAGGGACCTGGCCACTCACCTGATACGCAGTCAAATGCTGCGAGCCGGTTACCCGCTATCAGCAGTCACCGAAGCGTTATGCAATCGATGGCAGCCCGGAGTCCGCCTGTTACCCGTCAGCGACGATCGCTGTGAGACCCACGTGGTGATCACCGACCCCACCGACGGCCAGCAGCGCGCCATCCACTTCCAACAGTGGTGGGTACAGCACCGCGCGCAGGTCCCCACCCACAGCTTCGCGTTCGTCGGCGCAGACGAAGCAAAGGCCGGCCCGGGTGTTGCCGAGGCCATTGGCGAGGCCGATGCCGTCTTGCTGGCTCCGTCCAATCCGGTGGTGAGCATCGGGGCGGTCCTGGCGGTCGGTGGAGTTCGCGGGGCGCTCCGCACAACCCCCGCTCCGGTCATCGGGTACTCCCCGATCGTGTCCGGCAAGCCCCTCCGCGGAATGGCCGACGAATGTTTGCGCGTGATCGGTGTGGAGGTGAGCTCGCAAGGTGTCGGGGACCACTTCGGCGCCCGTTCCCAGACCGGCATCCTGGATGGCTGGCTGGTCGACGAGGGTGACGCCGCTCACATTGCAGGAGTTCAGGTACGGTCGGTCCCGCTGCTCATGACCGACCCGGACGCGACGGCGGCGATGGTGCGTGCGGGACTTGACCTGGCCGGAGTTACCCTATGACATCACCTGTGGATTCCCCTGCACCAGAACATGGTTCAGCGGCTCCGGTAGAGATCCTACCCGTTCCGGGCCTGCCGGAATTCCGCCCGGGTGACGATGTCGCCCGGGCCATCGCCGAGGTGGCGCCGTGGGTGCGAGACGGCGATGTGATCGTGATCACCAGCAAGATCGTTTCCAAGGCCGAGGGGCGAATCGTCGCCGCGCCCATCGACCCCGCAGCGCGAGACACCTTACGGCGCAAACTGATCGACTCCGAGTCGGTCCGCGTGCTGGCCCGCAAGGGCAAGACACTGATTACCGAGAACACCATCGGCATCGTGCAGGCCGCCGCCGGAATCGACGCATCCAATGTGGACACTGCCGAACTCGTGCTGCTTCCCGCCGATCCAGATGCCAGCGCGAAGGCAGTACGGGCCGCGCTGGCGCGCCAGCTGGGCGTCAACGTAGCGGTGGTGATCACCGACACCATGGGCCGGGCCTGGCGCAACGGACAGACCGATGCGGCCATCGGCTCTTCCGGCATCTCGGTCCTCTACGGCTACGCCGGTGCAAAAGATAAACACGGCAACGAGCTTCAGGTGACAGAGGTGGCCATCGCCGATGAAATCGCCGCCGCCGCCGACCTCGTCAAGGGCAAGCTCACCGACGTGCCGGTCGCGGTGGTCCGCGGCCTGACGGTGTCCGACGACGGCAGCGTGGCCCGCGATCTCCAGCGCTCGGGCCCGGACGATTTATTCTGGCTCGGCACCGCGGAGGCCTTAGAGCAGGGGCGCCGCGATGCGGTACTGGTGCGTCGCTCCATTCGTCAATTTTCCGACATCGCAGTCGATCCCGACCTGCTACGCGAAGCCATCGGCGAGGCGCTGACGGCCCCCGCTCCGCATCACACCCATCCGGTGCGATTCGTGTGGGTGCGGGATCTGACAACACGACGTGCACTGTTGGACGCCATGAAGCAGGCATGGACCGTCGACCTCAGCGGGGACGGCCGCACCCCCGAGTCCGTGCAGAAGCGGGTAGCACGCGGACAGATTCTCTATGACGCACCAGAGGTCGTGATTCCGTTCCTGGTGCCCGACGGTGCACATGACTATCCCGATGAGCGCCGGAACGCGGCGGAACGCACGATGTTCACCGTTGCGGTCGGGGCCGCGGTGCAGGCACTCCTGGTGGCGCTGGCCGCGCGGGGCGTAGGGAGCTGCTGGATCGGGTCCACCATCTTCGCGGGAGACCTGGTGCGCAAGCAGCTCGCATTGGACTCCTCATGGGAACCGATGGGCGCCATCGCGATTGGTTACCCCCACGGCTACCCGGAAGAGGGCTTGACACCGCGCACTCCGCTGCCACCCGGCCAGATGCTGGTAGAGCTGTGACCGGCCTGCGCGAATCTGCCGTCGAGCTGTTGTCCACGTGGGATGCACCGGATGCGGAGCAGGACAGCCTCCGGCATTCCGTGCTGGCGTTCCTCGACGCCAACCCGGACGCCTGCCGTCGCCGCAGTGCCGCCGGCCACATCACCGCCTCGGCACTGGTGGTCGATCACGACGGATCGCAGGCGCTCCTGACCCTGCACCCGCGGGTGGGCAAGTGGCTGCAGCTGGGTGGTCACTGCGAGGAGGAGGACTCCACGATCCGGGCCGCCGCCCTGCGCGAGGCCACCGAGGAGTCGGGGATCGCGAATCTCACCCTTGCGTCGACTCTGCTTGGCATACACGTACATCCGATTACATGCTCACTGGGTGTGCCGACGCGCCATCTCGATCTGCAGTTCTTGGCCCATGCACCCGAGGGCGCACAGATCGCCGTCAGCGACGAATCACTCGACCTGCGCTGGTGGCCCATCGATGAGATTCCGGACGAAGATCCCTCGGTAGTCATATTGGCCCAGCGGGCGCGCGCCCATCTTCGCTAGTGCCCCTCGACACGCAGATAGATGCGTGACTTCCCGGAGCTCAGCTCCCCGGTGAAAACACTAATGCCGTACATACTTTCGGCGACTCCGTAACGCCCGTTAGGCATATCGCAATCGAATCCTGCTTTCAACCAGTCCGGATCGGTCCGTTGCGGTATGGCATCGCAGGCTACCTTTTCAGTTCGGATCGGTTTTCCGCGCAACAACATTGGCGCCGGTGGCGACGTCGGGGATTCGAAGGCCCCCGAACGCCAGCCCTGGCCCACGAATGGCTCGGGGAAGTACGTCATCGACACCAGCCTGTAGGAATCCGGAATGGTCAGCTCGACCTTTTTGAGATTGTCACGGGCGTGCGTCAGGTCCAGCGCCTGCTGCTCGTAATCAACCCGGTCCGAACAGCCAGTCAGCACGACAGTTGCCCCGCATACCAACAGCCGGACCACGCGCATCGGCTACACGTCCGAGGAGTACCTGATGCCACCGTCGGGGATGGTGATTCCCGGCCACACCCGGGCGCCGCGCAGCAGCTCGCACCGTGCGCCGATGTCAGCACCGTCACCGATCACGCCGTCGCGTACCAGTGCCCGCGGGCCGATGCGGGCGCCAAATCCGATAATGGAGCGTTCCACGACGGCACCCGCTTCGATGCGCGCACCGTCGAAAACGACCGCACCGTCAAGCCGTGCCCCCGGACCGATTTCGGCTCCCCGACCCACCACGGTACCGCCGATCACCAGCGCGCCCGGTGCCACCGAAGCACCGTCGTGCACCAGCGCCTCACCCGGATGTTCGGGGATCGCCGGCGAAGGCGCGATGCCGCGCACCAGGTCTGCCGAGCCACGCACGAAATCCTCGGGAGTTCCCATATCGCGCCAATAACTGGTGTCCACGTATCCACACACCTTGGCGCCGCTGCTCAGCAGTCCCGGAAAGACCTCTCGCTCAACCGAGACCGGCCGACCGGACGGGATCTGTTCGATCAGCTCGCGCCGGAACACATAACAGCCGGCGTTGATCTGGTCGGTGGGCGGATCTTCGGTCTTCTCCAGAAACGCAGTGACCCGACCATCGGAATCAGTAGGCACACAACCGAACGCGCGCGGGTCGCCAACCCGTACCAGATGCAATGTCAGATCGGCCTGCGTCTGCTCATGGTGGGCGAGAAGATCTTTCAGATCCAGGCCGGACAACACATCGCCGTTGAAGACAAGGGCGGTGTCGTGACGCAGATGGTTCAGCACATTCCGGATGGCCCCGCCAGTACCCAACGGTTCCGTTTCGGTGACGTACGTGATCGACAGGCCCAGTTTGGATCCGTCGCCAAATTCCGATTCGAAGACCTCGGCCTTGTAGGACGTTCCCAGCACCACATGATCGATCCCGGCCGCCGCTACCCGCGACAAGACATGTGTCAGGAAGGGGAAGCCGGCGATCGGCAGCATCGGTTTGGGCGCGGAGAGGGTCAGTGGGCGCAGCCGGGTGCCCTGCCCTCCTACCAAGATGACGGCATCGGCTTTCACGGTGCCCGATTCAACCACGGCACCCGATTCAGCACTGCCAGATACAACACTGCCGGGTACAACACTGTCAGGCATTCACATCTCCTTGCTTGTCCCGGCGCCGATCGGCACGGATCGCCGCGCGCACCACGATCGCGGATCGAGCCGCCAGCGCGCTCCGAATGCTCCAGCGCAACGGCGCCTGCCACCAGTGTGGGTGCCGGTCTGATTGATAGATATAAACGCTGTCGTGATGAGCGGTGAGGCTGCGCGCCGGATCGCGCCCGGCCGCGTGTCCCTTCGCGTGCACAACCTCCGCGCTCGGCGCGTACACGTTCTGCCAGCCCGCACGCGCCAGCCGGTCGCCAAGATCGACGTCCTCCATGTACATGAAATAGCGCGTGTCGAATCCGCCGATGGCGTCGAAGGCCTTACGCCTGAGCAGTAGGCACGACCCCGACAACCATCCGACGACACGCTCGGATGGCTCCATCCGGTCCTGGCGGTATGCCGCGGTCCAAGGATTGGTGGGCCACACCGATCCCAGCAGCGCATGAAGCCCACCTCCTGTAAGGGTTGGCACCACTCGCGCCGAGGGGTATACCGTGCCGTCGGGTTCACGAATCAGCGGACCCAGCGCACCCGCGGCGGGCCATCGCTGCGCCACCTCAAGCAGCGCATCGATACTTCCCGGACCCCACTGGACGTCAGGATTCGCGATCACAATCCACTCGGCGTCGGGCTCCACCTGCGCTACCCCCAGGTTGGCGGCTTTCCCGTAACCGACATTGCCCCCCGTGCGGAGCAGCTCGACGTCGGGCTCCTCGGCTGCCACTTCGGGCACTCCATCGGTAGAGCCGTTATCGGCCAGGATCACCCGCACCGGGCGATCAGTGGCGTGGCGCAATGTGCGCAGGAAGCGGTCTAGGTGCTCGCCGGGCGAGTACGTCACCGTCACCACGGCGAGCTGCTCGAGTGGCACGGACGAGCTACTCGGGCGTAGAGGATCAGGCACGGTGCTTGAGGGTACCTACCCCTAGTTTGTGGCCAGCGCCTCAGCCAACGCGTCCCGCCATGGGCGCAGCGGAGCCAGACCCGCGGCGGCCCAATGATCACTGTCTAGCGCCGTGTATCCCGGCCGGGGCGCGGCGGTCGGAAAATCAACGGACAGGCAGGGCTGCAATCGCGAGGTATCCGCTCCGACCAGCTCGAACACAGCCTTCGCCCAGTCGAACCGGTTAACCACGCCGCCGCCGGCCGCATGCAGGATCGGATCCTCAACGTCAGAGGCAGCCAAGTCCAACAGCGCCGCGGCGAGGTCTGCGGCGTATGTCGGAGACCCGGTCTGATCCGTGACAACCCGCACCGGCCCGGCCCCGGCCGCCAAGCGCCTCATGACGCCCACGAAATCACCGTTTACTCCCGTATAGACCCACGCCGTACGTACCACCTGGGCTGTCGGCAGGACATCGTGAACGGCCTGTTCTCCGGCGAACTTGGTGCGCGCGTACACGCCCGTCGGAGCCGTGACGTCACCTGGCCGGTAGGGGCGCGGGCCGCCACCACCGAACTCACCGCTGAACACGTAGTCGGTAGAGATATGGATCATCCTGGCGCCAACCTCACGGCACGCCTGCGCCACGCGCGCCGCTCCCTCGGCATTGACCGCGTATGCCCTGTCCTCATCCGTCTCCGCGGCGTCCACGGCGGTGTAGGCAGCGCAATTGATCACGGTGTCCCCCGCAGCAATCACCCCGTCAGGCACGCGGCCACGGGTAATATCCCAGTCAGCCGAGCTCAAAGGGCGGGCAGGAAGGCCGCTAAGCGCGGCGCGAGCAATGAGGTGGGTGCCAAGTTGGCCACCCGCTCCGGTGATAACAAGCACACCTAGAGTCTGGCACGCCGACTTCGCTTCCGAGGGATGAGCGCCGTCCCGACGTAGCCTTGACGAGGCTTGAAACTCGTTGCCCGGCGAACACGCCCGGCCAGGAGAGGAAATGGACCGACATCGTGACTGACCCTCACGCTCTTCGCGCGAGCGGCTCATCGCAGACGGAGACACCACGCCCCCTGTGGCGGGGTATCGCGACGCTGGCCGCGGTCGCCGTCATGGTGGTCACCGGGGCCGCCTGGGGAAAGATCGGCAATATCGATCCGAACATCGCCCGGTTCGGTCTGCCGGGCCTGTTCGGCAACGCCGCGAAACCAAATGACGGCGCGATCGACATTCTGATGGTGGGCGTCGACAGTCGCAGCGACGCGCACGGCAATCCGCTCTCGCAGGACGAGCTATCGATGTTGCGGGCCGGTGACGAGACGGCCACCAATACCGACACCATCATTCTCATCCGCATACCCAACAACGGAAAATCGGCAACGGCGATCTCCATCCCCCGCGATTCGTATGTCGGCGTCCCGGACGGCACCAAGGGAAAGATCAACGGCGTCTACGGCGAAGCCAAAGAGAACGACCGGCAGAAGCGCGTCGAATCCGGTGAAACGCTGGAAGCAGCCGAACGCGAATCCGTAGATGCGGGGCGTTCGGCGCTGATCCAGACTGTGGCCAAGCTGACCGGTGTCACCGTCGATCGCTACGCCGAGGTCAGCATGCTCGGATTCGTGCTGATGACCAATGCGCTGGGTGGCGTCGACGTGTGCCTCAACGAGGCCGTCTACGAACCGATGTCGGGAGCCGACTTCCCCGCCGGTCCGCAGACGCTCGACGGCCCGAACGCGTTGAGCTTCGTGCGGCAACGACACGACCTGCCCCGCGGTGACCTCGATCGCGTGGTCCGGCAGCAGGTGGTCATGTCGTCCTTGGCACATTCGGCGCTGTCCGGAGGAACACTGACCAACGGAACGACCCTGAGCAAGCTTCGCGATGCGATTACGCGCACCGTGGTGCTCAGCGAGGGCTGGGACGTCATGGACTTCATCCAGCAGTTGCAGAAGCTGTCCGGGGGCAACGTGGCGTTCGCGACCATTCCCATCCTGCGCGAGGACGGGTGGACCGAGGACGGTACACAGAGCGTTGTGAAGGTCGATCCCGACCAGGTGCGCAGCTGGGTGTCCGGCCTGCTGGACCAACAGTCCGAGGGCAAGACCGAACAGGCCGCCTACTCCAAGGACCAAACGACCGCCGACGTCGTCAATGAGACTGAAATCAACGGCCTCGCCGCTGCGGTGTCGGAACTGTTGGTGGGCAAGGGATTCACCGCAGGGAAGATCGGCAACAATGATGCCGATCTTGCCGGCAGCAGCCAGGTCCAGGCCGCAAAGCTGGACGACGTAGGCGCCAAGGCGGTGGCGGAGGAACTGGGGCTGCAGGTGGTCGAGAAGCAGGGCCTGCCCGAGCGCACTGTCCGTGTGGTGTTGTCCAACGACTACCACGGCCCCGGCTCCGGGCGGGACACCACTCCGGCATCTGTGCCGTCTTCGGGGAGTGGTTCCTCCTCCGAGGAAGACGCACCCCCACCGCCACAGTCGCCCGTCTTCACGGCGGCCAACGGCCCGCGCTGCGTCAACTGATGAACCTCACCTCCCTGCTACTGGGCGACGCGAACAGTCCGGCGCCGCGGATCACCTACTACGACGACGCCACCGGCGAACGCATCGAGCTCTCGACGGTGACGCTGGCCAACTGGGCGGCCAAGACCGCCAACTTGCTGCGCGACGAGTTCGGTGCGGGCCCCGGGTCAACAGTCGCGGTGCGACTGCCCGCGCATTGGCAGACCGCGGGCGTGCTCCTCGGAATCTGGTGGGCCGGTGCCGAAGTGGTGTTGGGCGCAGGCAGCACCGATGTGGCGTTCTGCACAGTCGGTGACGAACCGGATGCCGACGAGGTGTGTGTGCTGTCATTGGACGCCTTCGGGCGCCCGGTGCCCGGCCTGCCGCTCGGCGTGACCGACTATTCGACGGCAGTCCGGGTCCACGGTGACCGGTTCTCACCCGCCGGCGCCGGGCCCGCGTTGGACGGCCGCAACGTCGACGAGGTTGCGGCCGCCGCGCGGAAAAGCGCCGTAACACAGGGCATCACGGCCCAGGATCGGGTGTTGAGCTCAGGCGCCTGGGACACCCCGGAGACGCTGACCGCCCATCTTCTGGCGGTGCTCGTCGTTGGAGCCTCGCTGGTGCAGGTGGCCCACCCGGACCACGCCGCACAGGAACGACGAGCTGCCTCCGAGAAGGTCACCCGCACCCTCCCCTAGCGCGAGTGTGTTCTGGGCGGCGGATTTACGACGACAGCAGTGCGCGGCTCATCACAACGCGCTGAATCTGGTTGGTGCCTTCGTAGATTTGGGTGATCTTGGCATCACGCATCATCCGCTCGACGGGGAAATCGGTGGTGTATCCGGCGCCGCCGAACAGCTGCACGGCATCGGTGGTGACCTCCATGGCCACATCGGAGGCGAAGCACTTCGACGCCGAGGAGATGAATCCCAGGTTCTTCTCGCCACGCTCGGCGCGGGCCGCGGCGGTGTACACCATCAAACGAGCAGCCTCGACCTTCATCGCCATGTCAGCGATCATGAACTGCACGCCCTGGAAATCACTGATGGACTTGCCAAACTGCTTGCGGTCCTTGGTGTATGCGATCGCCTGATCCAGGGCGCCCTGCGCGATACCGAGTGCCTGCGCACCGATGGTCGGGCGGGTGTGATCCAGCGTCTGCAGCGCGGTCTTGAAACCGGTGCCCGGCTCTCCGATGATCCGATCGCCCGGAATCCGGCAGTTCTCGAAGTAGAGCTCAGCGGTCGGCGAGCCCTTGATGCCGAGCTTGTGCTCCAGCGGTCCCACGGTGAATCCCTCGTCGTCCTCGTGCACCATGAACGCCGAGATACCGTTGGCCTTCTTGTCGGGGTCCGTCACCGCCATCACGGTGTACCAGGACGACTTGCCGCCATTGGTGATCCAGCACTTGCTGCCGTTGATCACCCAGCCATCGCCATCGGCCTTCGCGCGGGTGCGCATGGCCGCCGCGTCGCTGCCGGCCTCGCGCTCGGACAGCGCATAGGAGGCCATCGCCTCACCGCTGGCGATCGACGGCAGCACCTGCCGCTTCAGCTCGTCGGAGCCACTGAGAATCAAGCCCATGGTGCCCAGCTTGTTCACCGCCGGGATCAGCGAGGAGGAGGCGCATACCCGCGCGACCTCTTCGATGACGATGCAGGCGGCCACACTGTCGGCGCCCTGACCGTCGTACTCCTCGGGAACGTGTACGGCGTTGAAGCCCGAGGCGACCAGTGCATCAAGGGCTTCCTGGGGGAAACGTGCCTTCTCGTCGACATCCTTGGCGTAGGGAGCGATCTCCTTCTCGGCCAGACCACGGATCGCCGCACGCAACTCGTCATGCTCCTCGGCCAGCTTGAACAGGTCAAACGAGGGGTTTCCAGCCATCACAGCCTCCAGGATCGAACAGTTAGTCGCCGTTAACTGTACGTCACGGTCAATTTAGTCGCCTAATAGTCTGCGCTGCAGCGCAGCATCCTTCTCCAGAACCGTGGCTTCCATGCTTGCCTGGAAGGCGACAACCTTCTCCCGCAACGCCTGATCGGAGACCCCGAGGATTCGCGCCGCCAGCAGTCCCGCATTGCGGGCTCCACCGATGGACACCGTCGCCACCGGCACGCCCGCAGGCATCTGCACAATGGACAGCAGGGAATCCAGGCCGTCCAGCCGCGCCAGCGGTACCGGAACGCCGATAACCGGCAACGGGGTAGCCGAGGCCACCATGCCGGGCAGGTGCGCCGCTCCGCCGGCCCCGGCGATGATCACGTGGATGCCCCGGTCGGCGGCTGTTCGTGCGTACTCCAGCATGCGTCCCGGCGTTCGATGCGCCGAGACAACACCCACCTCGAACGGAATCTCGAACTCCGCCAAGGCATTCGCGGCATCCGACATCACCGACCAGTCACTGTCGCTGCCCATGATCAGGCCGACCCGTGCGCTCACCATTCAGCGTCCTCTCGTCTTCGCGCAAGCGCTCATCAGTGCCCTCGCCTCTTCGCGCAAGCGCCCATCAGTGCCCTCGCCTCTTCGCGCAAGCGCTCATCAGTGCCCTCGCCTCTTCGCGCAAGCGCTCATCAGTGCCCTTCCGCCCATCCGTCGGTCCATACCGCGTGCGATAACCAGTGCGCGGCCCGCTCGGCGCGCTCCCGCACCTCGGCCACGTACTGCGGATCAGCCGCCGAACCATCCGCGCGGCCTTGAATATTCACATGTCCGAGCTTGCGGCCCGCGCGCTCGCCCTTGCCGTACAAGTGCACCTTCGCCTCCGGGATGCGGCCCATCAGATGGTGCATCCGTTCATCGAGTGACATCGCGGGCGTCTCGTGTGCACCCAGCACATTGGCCATGACGGTCAGGGGGGCCAGCTGTTCTGTGGACCCGAGCGGATAGTCGAGTACGGCACGCAGGTGCTGTTCGAATTGCCCGGTCCGCGCGCCGTCCATGCTCCAATGCCCGGAATTGTGCGGGCGCATCGCCAACTCATTGACCAGCAGCCGGCCGTCATTGGTTTCGAACAGCTCCACCGCCAAACACCCGGTGACACCGAGCTCGGTGGCGATACGCAGTGCGAGCTGCTCGGCTTCCATCGCCCGCTCCTCCGGCAGTTCCGGGGCGGGCGCGATCACTACGGCACAAATCCCGTCCCGCTGAACGGTTTCCACCACGGGCCAGGCGGCGCCTTGACCAAAGGGCGAACGGGCCACCATGGCCGACAGTTCACGGCGCATATCGACGCGCTCCTCGGCGAGCAGCTCCACACCGGCGGCCAACTGCTCGGCGGCCACCGCGCGCGCCTCGTCCAGATCATCGGTGATCCACACGCCTCGGCCGTCGTATCCCCCTCGCACCGCCTTCAGCACAACCCGGCTACCCGTCTCCGCCGCGAACTTCTCGACATCGGCGACGGTCCCGACGTCCACGAAGCCCGGCACTGGAGCGCCGATGCTCTTCAACTTGCGCCGCATCAACGTCTTGTCCTGGGCGTAGATGAGCGCCGACGGCGAAGGCTGCACGTTGACACCCTCGCTCTGCAAGGTCTCCAGAAATGCGGTGGGGACATGTTCGTGATCGAAGGTCAGCACGGTGGCACCCTTGGCCGCCCGGCGCAGATCGTCCAGATCTGTATGCGAACCCAGCACGACATCGGGGGTGACTTGAGCCGCGGGCTCATCGGCCGCGTGAGCCAGCACCCGCAGTGTCTGACCGAGCGCGATCGACGCCTGATGAGTCATCCGGGCCAGCTGACCACCACCAATCATGGTGACGACGGGAGTTTCGGACACAGACATATGTTGTCATGCTGGCCGTATCGCCCAGCTAGAACGGTCTGTCTCCGCAAATGCCGGCGCGTTCCATCTTGCGTACGGCGGGCCAATAGTCCTGTACGGCATAGTGTTGCGTGGACCGGTTATCCCAGATGGCGACGCTGCCGGGGGTCCAGCGCCAACGCACCTGAAACTCCGGGACCGACGCCTGCCGCACCAGGTATTGCAAAAGCTCCGACGCCCCAGGTGCGTAGTCGATGCCGAACCGCACATTCTCCGGGCGGTGATAGTTCACCAGGTGTGTGGTGAAGGAATTGACGAACAGAATCGGCTCCCCAGTCTCTGGGTGCGTGCGCACCACCGGGTGCTCGGCGTCCGGGTATCGCCCGTGCAGTTCGTGACGCTGCTGCATCGGCATCGCGGCGCCGAAGCTGGCCTCAATCGAATGTCGGGCGCTCAGCCCACGGATTCGATCGCGTACCCCTCTGGGCAACCGCCGATACGCCTCGACCATGTTCACCCAGATTGTGTCGCCACCCACGGGCGGCGTTTCAATGCAGCGCAATACGCATCCCATCGGGGGGCTTTCTCGCCACGTCGCGTCGCAATGGTAGGAGTTTTCGTAATGCTCTGGAGCGCTGTCGATCTCCTTATAGATCCGCACCAGCCCGGGATAATCCGGATCGCTACCCGCAACCGGATGGTCCTCCAGCGGCCCGAAACGTCGTGCCAGCGCCACATGCTCGGCGCGGGTGATGTTCTGATCGCGCAAGAACAACACCTTGTGCTCGAGCAGCAGCTTGCGCAGCTCATCGAAGAGCTCATCACCACGCGACACCTCGGCCAGGTCGACGTCGAACAGTTGGGCACCGATAGCGCATGTCAGTGGCTGCACGCGCATTCCGTGCAGCGGGGCAACGCTCTTGATGATTGCGTCCTTTCGATCGACGGTCATGGCAAGAAGATCGACTGGCCCACGGTCGCACCAGACTCCAGATCGCGATGGGCCTCCACCGCGTCCCGAAGTTCATAGCGGCGCCCGATGTCGAGGCGTATTCGGCCCGCGGCGACATGATCGAAAAGCTCGGCGGCCAGCACCGCGCGCTCAGCCGGATCGGCAATGTAATCGGCCAGCGCGGGCCTGGTGACGAACAGTGAGCCCTTGGCGGCCAACTGGATCGCATCGATCGGCGGCACCGGCCCCGACGCGGTACCGAAGCACACCAACAGACCACGGCGTGCCAGCGAGTCGAGCGACGATTGATATGTCGCCTTGCCAATTCCGTCGTAAACGACAGGAACGCCCGCTCCGTCCGTGAGATCCCGCACTCGCCGAGGTACGTCCTCACGCGGGTAGACAAGCACGTGCGCACAGCCGTTGGCGCGGGCGATCTCTGCCTTCTTGTCACTCGACACCGTGCCGATGACATTGACGCCCAGCAGGTTCGCCCACTGCAGGAACAACAGCCCCACCCCTCCGGCGGCAGCGTGCAGCAGCACGGTATCCCCGATTCGCAACGGATGGATCCGACGTAGCAGGTACGCCGTCGTCAGCCCCCGCATGGTGATGGCCGATGCGGTGTCGAAGGAAATGCTGTCGGGCAGCGGGATGAGATGTTCGGCAGGCATGACGCGTTGGGTGCTGTACGCGCCCAGTGGACTGCCGGTATAGGTCACCCGATCCCCCACAACGAAGCCCGGCACCCCAGGCCCCGCCGCTTCGATGACACCCGAGGCCTCCACGCCCATTCCCGCCGGCAGCGCAACGGGGTACACACCCCTCCGGAAGTACGTGTCCGCGAAGTTCAGTCCCACCGCGTGGTGCCGGATTCTCACCTCGCCGGGGCCCGGCTCGCCAACCTGCACGTTCTCCACGCGAAGAACCTCGGGCCCACCGGTCTCCTGGAATCGCACCGCATGGGCCATGGCTCAACCTTTCGTCCAATGTCGTGTACATCTCCGACGCTAGACAGCCGATGTGATCCATACTTATCTTTACAGGACCAATTTCTATTCTTTCAGGGACAACCATGGACACCCGGCTTGTCCGATTCGCCGCACTGAGCGGCTACATCGACGTGGCGAGCGCATCCGGTCTCGATCCGGCGCGATTGATGCGCGACCACGGATTGGACCCGGCAGGCGTTCTGCAGCCCGACCGTTGGGTGGCCGCGAGCGCTGTCGCAACGCTCTTGGAGGCTTCCGCCGCTACCAGCGGGCTGGACGACTTTGGCCTCAGACTGGCCGAACGGCGACGACTATCGAGCCTCGGCCCACTGAGCCTGGCGCTAAGGGAGCAGCCCACGGTGCGCGATGTCGTCGCGATGTTGGGCCGGCACGAATCCATGTACAACGAGTCACT
The DNA here is from genome assembly GCF_059813245.1 of Mycobacterium sp. NGS15. Lineage (NCBI taxonomy): Bacteria > Bacillati > Actinomycetota > Actinomycetes > Mycobacteriales > Mycobacteriaceae > Mycobacterium > Mycobacterium sp. NGS15. The sequence continues at coordinate 190,673 of NZ_JCALEF010000004.1, forward strand.
GCGGATCCGCCTCGTGGAACGCGACGGACTTGGGGCCATCCGGCTGGCTCTCGACGTGGGTGAGGCCACCCAGAGCACTCAATCCACGGACTTGGCGATGGCTGCGCTCGCCGGAGTGCTCCGCACCTTCCTGGGAAACACCTGGCGGCCGCTGAAAGTCAGTCTCCGTCGCGCCGAAGGCACAGACCCCGCGATGCATCACCGCGTCTTCGGACCACGCGTCGAATTCACGCAACCACTCGACGAGATGGTGATGTACACGACCGATCTTGACCGCCGCAACGATCGATTCGACCCGCTGCTGCGTCAGTACAGCCTGGCGGTTCTCACATCGTCTGAGCGGCTCCAGGACACGACCACCGTCGATCGTGTCCGAGATCTCATCGAGCTGCTCCTGCCCATCGGCCGCTGCTCGGTGGAGCACGTCGCCCGAAGTCTGGGAGTCGACCGGAGGACCGTCCATCGCCATCTGACAAGCGAAGGCACGACATTCAGCGCTCTCCTCGACGCCACACGGCTCGATCTGGCCAACCACCTCGTCACGAGCGGTCGCCACAATCTGACCGAGATCTCCGAGATGCTGGCATTTTCCTCACCGAGTAACTTCAGCCGATGGTTCCGTGCACATCAGGGAACGAGCCCCCGAACCTGGCGCCGGCTGCATGCCGGCGCGACTGGTAACGACAGCTGACGGAGCAGCCGATACCCAAGACCGCTTCGCGCTGTCATGCCATTTTCCGTACACTCGCCATTTGTGTCTTTCGCCGATGCCACCATCGCCCGGCTTCCCCGGTTCATCCGGCCTGTCGCCGAGCAGCACCACGAGCTGATCAAGTTCGCGATAGTCGGTGGAACCACGTTCATCATCGACTCGGGCATCTTCTACGCGCTCAAGCTGACGATCCTGGAACCCAAGCCCCTCACCGCCAAGATCATCTCCGGCATCATCGCCGTCATCGCCTCCTACATCCTCAACAGGGAATGGAGCTTCCGGGACCGCGGCGGCCGGGAACGGCACCACGAGGCATTGCTGTTCTTCGCGGTCAGCGGTATCGGCGTGCTCATCGCCATGCTCCCGCTGTGGGTGTCGAGTTACATCTTCGAGCTGCGTGTGCCGAACGTGAGCCTGACGGTGGAGAACATCGCCGATTTCATCAGCGCGTACCTCATCGGCAATCTGCTGCAGATGGCGTTCCGGTTCTGGGCCTTCCGCCGCTGGGTATTTCCCGACGAATTCGGGCGCCACGACCAGACTCCCGCGACTCTCGTCGCAACCGAGGACGGCGCATCAGACGCCGAAGTGGACAACGTCTCCCCTTCGCATCCGAATACCGGGCTGCCCAACAGCACCACCGTGCATCACGGCACCGAAGTCGGCCGTGGCCTGTACGGCTCAGCGCATCACGTGGCGGGTGGCCGTTCGCGGCCACGCCCGGTGGAGCGACTGTCGCCCTCCTCTGAACCGAGGGTGTCGAAGACCTCGTGATAGAGCAGCGAGTGGACGTATTCCACTCGCGGTATCTCGTGAAATTCCAGCGGGTCCTGTGACGCAGATTCGATGATCAGCGTGCCGGTACGCAAAATTCTGTCCACCAGGCCATGCCGGAACTCGACGCTGTTGATACGCGCCAGCGGGATATCGATTCCCGAACGGCTCAACAACCCATGACGAAACATCACACGCCGATCGGTGATGACGAAGTGCGTGGTGAGCCAGTTTAGAAATGGCCACACGCTCAGCCAGCCGACCAGCACCAGCCAGACAACACCGATCGCGATCATCACCACGTTCTTTGCGGTGGCCTGCCAGTCGGTGTTATCGACCATCGCGGCGACAAAGGCTGCCACTCCGGTAGACAGAATCAGCACCAGCGCCGGGCCGATCAGTCGCTTCCAGTGCGGGTGGTGATGCAACACCACCTGCTCATCGTCAGCGAGCACATTCTCCGGATACCCCACGTGCAGCGACTTTACTTGTCGCCAAGGGGGCGCAGATGCGTTATGTCGCCCGCCGTGACAGCGGTGACAGTGCCGTCGGCACCCTCGATACGAAGTTGTCCATCGTTGCCGAGCCCGACGGCGACGCCCACCAGCTCACGCTCGCCTGGTAGTTCGACGCGCACCTTCGCCCCCAGGGTGACGCTGCGCGCGCGGTAGTCATCCAGCAGCTGATGGTCGACACCCCTCGCGGTCCGCCAATGCTCGACGCGGGAACCGAGCTCGCGCAGCACCGCACGTGCCAGCTGGTTGCGATCGGGATTGGCCCAACCGAGGATCGCGAGGGACGTCGCGTTGGGATCCGGCAGCTCGTGTTGGGTGAAGGTGGCGTTGAGTCCGAGGCCGAGGACGATGGCCGACTGAGGTGTGGCAACCTCGGCCAGGATCCCGCACAGCTTGCGCCCCTCCACGAGCACATCGTTGGGCCATTTAAGCCCGGCCTGGATTCCGGCGACCTCGGCGACAGCATCGACGATCGCTACTCCGGCCAGCAGCGGTACCAGACCCCACCGGTCCGGCGGCACCTCGCCCACCCCGATACCCACCGACATCGACAGCTGCGTGTGCGGGGGTGCCCCCCAATTGCGGCCGTGACGCCCGCGGCCGGCGGTCTGATGTTCGGCGAGCAGCACAACGCCGTCGATGTCCTCCCCTGCCGCGGCGCGCGCGACCAGATCGGCGTTGGTGGATCCGGTTTCGTCGACGACATCGATCCGGCGCCACTGTCCGCCGGGGTCGTCGGTGAGGGTGAGTTTGTCCGCGGTCACCCGTCCAGCCTAGGACGGTCAGTGAGATGCCGTGGCGGCCCGCTCGGCGAGATTCTCTTCGACCTCGTGCACCCACACCCCATGGGCGTGTGTGGTGTCCACCTCGATCTCAAAGCGTTCCGTCATATCCGGGGTGATATCCGCCAGGTCCACGTAGAACTGTTCGTACCAGCGGCGGTGCTGGTAGACCGCGCCGTCCTCCTGGGTGAGCAGCGGATTGTCTATCCGCGTCTTGTTCTTCCAGATCTCGACATCCTCCAGGAATCCGTCGCCGAACGACGTGGCCATCGCGACGGCGAGCTTGCGCGCGTTCTCCGGAGGCAGATCGGGCATCTCCCGGATGGCCACGCCCCACTGCAGCACGAAAGAATTGTGCGTCACCGGGTAGTGGCAGTTGATGAGCGCCACGTCGACGGCGAATCCGGGGCCAAGGTCGTTGTGGATCCAGTCGATCATGTAAGCCGGGCCAAAGTATGTGGCCTCCGACCGCACACCCGTTCCTTCCCAGAGCTTTTCGGGGTTGGGCACATAGTCTGGCCGCGGCTTGGACTCCATGAACTGGCTGGCGGTCTGCCCCTCGATGACATTCTTGAAATACGTCGGATAGGCATGGTGAATGTAGAAAAAGTGCGCCATGTCGACGTTGTTGTCAACAATCTCGCGGCAGTGCGATCCGTCAATAAGAATCGAATTCCATTGCCATGGCGACCATTTGCCCTCTTCGTAGCCTTCGATCGTCGGCGGGACAAGCTCGGCGGGCGGCATGGACCCTTCCGGGTCGTGCCATACGAGGAGTTGCCCGTTCACCTCGAGAGTGGGCCAGCTACGCGTGCGCGCCAGCTTCGGGGTGCGCTTGGCATAGGGCACCAGCGTGCACTTACCGTCACCGCCCCAACGCCAATCGTGGAATGGGCACGCGATGCTGTCATCCTTGACACTGCCCTGCGATAGATCACCACCCATGTGGCGGCAGTATCCGTCCAGCACCTTGATATCGCCGTGGGAATCGGCGAACACCACAAGTTTGGTCCCGAATGCCTCGACACCGTGTGGCTCACCGTCATGGAACGATTCGGCCAACCCCAGGCAATGCCATCCCCTGGCGAACCGAGTCATCATTGTGCCGCTATCGATTTCGCGGATAGCATAGTCAGTCGGTGTTGAACGCTCTTCGCGTAAAGGGCTCATCGCGGGGGCCTTCCCTTCCTCCTTGCCTGCAATAGTGCGCTCTACAGCAGTCGTTGTCGTCCATATGTCGTGAATTGAGCATCGAGTGCGGTTTTGTCCCGTGGTCCCATCCGCCGGAACATCGGGGCACCCCTTCCCGCCCAATGGAACACGGGCTCCTGGGTATGCCAGCGCTGCTCCTGCAGCTCGCGTTTGAGAACCTTGTTGGAGCCGGTCACCGGCAGGTTGGCCGACACCCGCAGGAAGCGTGGAATTCCCTTGCTGCCCAGATCCTCCTGCAGCGACAGGTACTCGGTGAAACCGCTCACATCGAACTCGTCCACGTCGGCCACCTCGACGGACGCCATCACCTGATCGCCGGAGCGCGGGTCGGGCACCGCGTACACCGCGGCCGCGATCACGGCGGGGTGGCGCCGCAGCACCCGCTCGATGGTCAGCGCCGAGGTGTTCTCACCATCGACCCGGATCCAGTCGCCGCGGCGGCCCGCGAAGTAGATGAACCCGGCCGCATCGAGATAACCGAGATCGCCCGTCCAGTACCACCCGTTACGGACGCGGTCGGCGTCGGCATCGTCGTTCTTGTAATAGCCCTCAAAGCCGCGCCTGCCCTGTTTGTCGACAATCTCCCCCACCGCCTCATCGACGTTGAGCACACGTCCGTGCTCATCGACTATGGCTGCGGCACAATCTTTTAGCGTCTCCGGATCGACGATAGACACCCCCTCGTGTGCCGGACGCCCCAGGGCGCCGGACGGCGCGTCGGGGTCGAGCACGACCGCTCCTCCTCCCTCGCTGGACCCATAGCCCTCGAACAGTTCGGCGCCGAACCGTCGCCGGAACACGGCCTGATCCTCCGGTGACGCCTCGGTGCCGAATCCCCGCACGAGCTGGTTATCGGCGTCGTCAGACTGCTCCGGAGTGGCCAACAGGTATCCGAGTGCCTTACCGACGTAGGTGAAGAACGTCGCGCCGAAATAGCGCACATCGGGTAGGAAGCGCGACGCCGAGAAGGTAGGTGTCACACAGATCGTCGCACCGTTGGCCAGCGCGGGAGCCCATAGCGCCATCAACGCATTCCCATGGAACAGCGGCATACAGCAGTAGTCGACGTCTTGGCGGTTGTGCCCGAATTTTTCGGTGGCCAGGTGGGCAATCTGCGCAAGCCGTCCCTGGCTGCATTTCACCGCCTTGGAGGCACCGGTCGTGCCGGAGGTAAAGAGCAGCAGGAGCAGCGAATCGGCGCCCACCCCCTCGGAAGCCGCCACCATGGTGCGGTTCTCGTCGATCAGTGCGAGGTATTCGGGGCTGTCGACTACCAAAAACCGGTCCGCCGTCACACCCAGATCCAGACCCCGCAGCCGGTCGAGGCGTTCGGTGTCGGTGACTATCAGCTGACAGTCGGTATGACGGATCTCGGCGGCCATATCCGCCGGTCCCCGGGCGGGGTTGATACCTACGATGGTTGCCCCGGCCAGCGCGGCGCCGCCAAGCCAGAAAACAAAATCGGGGACGTTCTCCAATAGGACCCCGATATGAAAAGGCCCGCTGACCCTCAGCTTCCGCGCGAGCGTGCCCCGCGCGGCGGACTCACCGACCACGGCATCCCACGTCCAGTCGCGGTCGCGGGTACGCAGCCCCGGATGACTGTCGCCCATACGGTCGAGGAGCATGGCCGCGATGTCGGCCCGGGGCGCGTTCGCGCGGGAGATGGACGCAGGCGTCATATCGCCGATGATGCCCCCATCAGATTCCGGTGCTCCTGAGGCAACTCCCCCGCCGAAAGCGCCGCGGCCTCGGCGTCGACGACGTCGAGCTGATCGAAATGGGACACGATCGTGAACACCAGGTCGGCGTCCAGCGCAAGCTGTTTGTCCATCTCCTTCTCTCTACCTCTATCCGTGAACATCCATTCGAGAAAATTTCTGAGAACTCTCTAAGGCCCATGCGTGTTCTGCCGGGTAGGGCGCGATAACATCGGGACCCATGACGACCACCGAGCCGGATATCCACACCACCGCGGGCAAGCTCGCCGATCTGCGTCGGCGTAGCGAGGAGACACTGCACCCGGTCGGTGAGGCCGCCGTCGACAAGATCCACGCCAAGGGCAAGCTGACCGCCCGCGAGCGCATCTACGCGCTGCTCGACGAGGGTTCGTTCGTGGAATTGGACGCGTTGGCCAAGCACCGCAGCTCAAACTTCGGCCTGGGCGACAAGCGCCCACTCGGCGACGGCGTGGTGACCGGTTTCGGCACCATCGACGGCCGTGACGTGTGCATCTTCAGCCAGGACGTCTCGGTATTCGGCGGCAGCCTCGGCGAGGTATACGGCGAGAAGATCGTCAAGGTGCAGCAGCTGGCCCTCAAGACCGGTCGCCCGCTCATCGGCATCAACGAGGGTGCCGGCGCCCGCATCCAGGAGGGTGTGGTCTCCCTCGGCCTGTACAGCCAGATCTTCCACAACAACGTCATCGCCTCGGGCGTCATCCCGCAAATCTCACTCATCATGGGCCCGGCCGCCGGTGGTCACGTCTACTCGCCCGCGCTGACCGACTTCATCGTCATGGTGGACCAGACCAGCCAGATGTTCATCACCGGTCCCGACGTCATCAAGACCGTCACCGGCGAGGACGTCACCATGGAGGAGCTGGGTGGCGCGCACACCCATGAGGCGAAATCCGGCACCACGCACTATGTCGCCTCCGGCGAGCAGGACGCTTTCGACTATGTCCGCGACATCCTGAGCTACCTGCCGTCCAACAACGCCTCCGAGCCCCCACGCTACCCAGGCCCTGAGCCCACCGACGGCGCCATTGAAGATCACCTCACCGACGAGGACATCGAGCTCGACACGCTGATCCCGGACTCCCCGAACCAGCCGTATGACATGCACGAGGTCATCACCCGCATCCTCGACGATGACGAGTTCCTCGAAGTGCAGGCCGGATACGCACAGAACATCATCGTCGGATTCGGCCGCGTGGACGGCCGCAGCGTGGGCATCGTCGCCAACCAACCCACCCAGTTCGCGGGCTGCCTGGACATCAACGCCTCCGAAAAGGCGGCGCGGTTCATCCGCACCTGTGACTGCTTCGGTGTCCCGATCATCACCCTGGTGGATGTGCCCGGCTTCCTGCCCGGTACCGAGCAGGAGTTCAACGGCATCATCCGGCGTGGCGCCAAGCTGCTGTACGCGTACGGCGAGGCCACCGTTCCGAAGATCACCGTCATCACCCGGAAGGCCTACGGCGGCGCGTACTGCGTGATGGGCTCGAAGGACATGGGCGCCGACGTCAACGTCGCCTGGCCCACCGCGCAGATCGCGGTCATGGGCGCCTCCGGCGCGGTCGGATTCGTGTACCGCTCGCAGCTGGCCGAGGCGTCCAAGAATGGCGACGATGTGGACGCCCTGCGCCTTCAGCTGCAGGCAGAGTACGAGGACACCTTGGTGAACCCGTACATGGCTGCCGAGCGCGGATACGTCGACGCGGTCATCCCGCCGTCGCACACCCGCGGCTACATCGCCACCTCGCTGCGCTTGCTCGATCGCAAGATCGTGCGGCTCCCACCGAAGAAGCACGGAAACATTCCGCTGTGAGCCGGGTGAACTCGGTGAACGAGCGAACGATCCAACCGCTGTGACGAACGAAGAAGGTGCGGCCGTGACTGAAGAAGGCACCGAGACCGACGAAACCGTTACCGCCGAGGCGAACCCCGGCGGGGAAGGCCGAGTGAAGGCCGCCGACGTGCAGGTGCTCAGCGGCAACCCGACCGACGCGGAGATCGCGGCTCTGGTCGCGGCGTTGAGCGCATTGGCCTCGAAGACGGAAACCGAGAGCCTCAAGCCCCGAAACCTCTGGGCCGAGCCGATCGACATGTTGCGCTACAGCCCGCACAGCTGGCAGCGGGTCACGTTGTACGAGCGCGCGAAGCTGGCGCGCCCGCAAGGCACGTTCTAGACAGCCGTCACAGGCCCCGTGACCGCATTCGTCCTCGCGTCCGCGTCCCCCGCACGCGAGCGGATCCTGGAGCAGGCCGGCCTCAACCCGGTCGTCATCGTGTCGCATGTGGACGAGCATCTCGTCATGGCGACGCAGCCTTCGGGCACCGCGCCAACGCGCGCCGTAGAGGTTCTGGCCTGCGCCAAGGCCTTTGACGTCGCGACGACGTTGGCTGGCACGGTGGCCGCCGATGCGGTGGTGCTGGGCTGCGATTCGATGCTCTTCCTCGATGGCACATTGCAGGGCAAGCCGGGCACCGTCGAGGAAGCGCGCCGCCGGTGGGGGCAGATGGCCGGACGCTCTGCCGAGCTGCTGACCGGGCACTGCCTGGTGCGAGTCATCGACGGGAAACCCATCGCACGTGTTAGCGAAACACGCTCGACCACAGTGCGTTTCGGGACGCCATCGGCGGAGGATCTCGAGGCCTACCTGGCCACCGGTGAGCCCCTGCAGGTAGCGGGAGCATTCACGCTCGACGGCTTGGGCAGCTGGTTCGTTGAAGGTATCGATGGCGATCCATCGAATGTGATCGGTATCAGCGTGCCACTACTCGGACAGCTACTGGACAAGCTCGGCGTACCCGCCTCGTCATTGTGGATCCGCCACGAAAAGCACGTGCCACCGAAGCCCTTCCACCCGGACACGCCCTCGGTCGCCCCCCTGCCGCCTCGCATGGTGCCGATGTTCGACTCGCTCGTGATGATCGGGCCCACCCAACAGCAAGAATTCAAGGACGTCCACGGCAACCCGATTCCACACATGCCGTCGATCAACACCAGCTTTCAGACCGCCTGCCGCGATGACTCCTTTGACCTCGGCGTGCACACCAATCGCGGGGCCTGCTTGTGGACCGGCGACTACCTGAATACCGGCGATGGCATCCAGCTTATTGCCGTTGACCCCGCAAGCCCCTCGGTCGCGCTGGGCGGGCGCACCAAACCCCTTGTGCTGCCCGCGGATGCACAGGACGGTGCCCGGTTGCTGCCCACTGGATCGGCGGAGTTGGCACACCGCTCGCTGCTATTCGCCTCATGTATACCGTCGCCGGGATGCAGCACCTTTGTATCCGCCGATACCACCGTGTACGACGTGAGCGAGCCGGGTAAGTCGTCATACCGGCCGATGGGAGTCATGGTCGGCGTCTCGCAACCGAGCGGGGTTTCGATGCCCGGCCGCCGGATGCTGGTGGCAGGAAATGTCGGAACCGGCCCCTGGGCACCGCGGATCGCGTGGCTCACACCGCCGATCGACGATCCGGCCTTCCTGGACTCATCGGCGTGGGAGAAGATCGGCCAGATCACGGGCGGCGGTGACCGAGAGAATCAGTTGTTCGCCTTGCCCGCAGGTGGTTTCGGCCTGCTGGATTCCAATGGCTCCGGCGATGCGCATATCGGGCTCAAGCTGTTCCGGACCCCGCAGGAGTTGGTCAGCGAGCCCATGACGGTGTTGATCCGCAACGATCCGTCCGATCCGCGGCCGGATGATCCGTTCATCTCCCGGGATCCGCACAAGTTGTTGCAGCCGTATGGCCCGCAGGTCGTCAGCATCACCATGAACGCCGATGGCACCCAGACGCTGTATTTCCTGGTGAGTCAATGGGTTACCGATCCGACCCGCGCTTACCGAACCATCCTGTATTCCATTGTCTTGGCACCCCAATACCTGAGCATCTAGCCCTCGCCAAACAGCTCTGGACGCTCGGCGGCTTGGCGCCAGTCCTGCGGCGTCCCCAACAGCGCGAGCGCACTGCGCAGCATCGCGGCGCGCACCGCCCGACGACCGCCACTGGGCGTGGATAGATACCGATAGCAGCCCGCCTGCATGCTGGCGAGCAACACGCCTAGCGTCTCCGCGGTGGGTGCGGGTCTGCCGCTCACGATCAGCGCCTGCTGCATGACCTCGATGAGCCGGTTCTCATAGGTGGCCCGCAGCAAGCGAGCAGGCGACGCTGGATCGTGTTGTTCGATATGGAAAACGAGCCATGAGTCGCGGCCACGCTCGGCCGTATCGAGATACACGTCCAGGCCCGCACTGACCTGTTCCAGCAGACCACCTCCGGCGCTCACCACCGGCCCCCACTGCGCCAGCATCTGCTGCTGACTCTCCGTCACCAACGCCGTAATCACCTCTGCCACACCGTCGAAGAACGCATAGAAGGTGGGCTTCGACAGTTCGGCGCGCTCGGCGATGCGCGCGACCGTGGTGCCCCGGTAGCCGTGCTCGGCATAGACCGCGCCGGCCGCGGCGAGGATACGAGTGCGCGTCGCGGCACGCTGCTCGTCGGTCTGGGGCGGGCGACCCCTGGACCGCCGGGGATTGACAGACATCGCGCCGCAGCCTACCTTTCATTTAATTTGACGTTAGCGTTAAACAATTATGTCACGGAGGCCCACCCGGTATGACCGACATCCACATTCCGACCCCGAACGGCGAGATCAGCGCCATCCTGGAGACTCCCGACGGCGACGGACCCTGGCCGTCGATCATCGTGCTCCACGACATCAACGGCTCGACTCCAGACCTGCGCCGCATCACTAAGAACGTCGCCTCGAACGGCTACGTGGCGCTGGCACCCGATCTGTACTCACGTGGCCGGATCCGTTGTATCACCAGGGTCTTGACCAATCTCGCCACTCGTCGCGGGCGGGCCGTCGAAGAGGTGCTGGCCGCACGCGACTACGCCCAAACGTTGCCCTACACCACCTCGTCGGTGGGAGTGGCCGGCTTCTGCATGGGCGGTGGATTCGCGATGATCACCGCGACTGAAGGATTCGATGCCGCCGCACCCTTCTACGGTGCGATGCCCGGCCCCTACGGAGACCACTTCGAGGGATCGTGCCCCATCGTCGCAAGCCTGGGTACGCGGGACCCGTTCGTCATCCGGGGTGAGCCCCGGTTGCGCAAGGCGCTGGACGCCCACGGCATTGAGCACGACATCAAGAAGTACGACGCGGGCCACAGTTTCGCCAACCAACTGCCGATGCAACCGCTGATGCGGATCGCCGGATTCGGGTACTCCCCCGAAGCCGAAGCAGACGCATGGCAACGGGTCTATACGTTCTTCGCTCAGCACCTTCGCGATGACGACCGGCTACAGGAAGCTCGATGACGACCACGACGGCACTGGACCGCATCCGGGAACTGATCCGGCCCGACGCGCTCGACGGCGGTGCGCACTCCTCGTCCGGATATCTCGATCTACTTCCGCCGCCCTCGGACCAGCCCCAGCGCGGCGCACAGCGCGCCATGAACAACCCCGTCGTCGCCGCGGTCTACGAAGGGCCGTGGCGCTGGGGGCAGACGGTGCTCTACACCGGCATCACCCCGGCCGCCGAACGACGCCGCGCGGCAGAGTCGCTGCGGCTGAACGAGGCCCATAGGCTGCTCGATGTTGCCTGCGGACCCGGAAACTTCACCAAGTATCTGGGACAGCACCTGGACCCCGATGGACTGGCAGTCGGGCTGGATTTCTCCGAGCCCATGCTGCGGCGTGCGGTCCAGATCAATGCGGCCGACGGTGTGGGGTATCTGCGTGCGGATGCGCGCACTCTGCCGTTCCCGGACGGGAGCTTTGATGCGGTGTGCTGTTTTGCCGCACTGTATTTGGTACCCGAACCGTTCAAGGTACTCGACGAAATGATTCGGGTACTGGCACCTGGCGGTCGCATCGCGGTCATGACCAGCTGCACGCGCGGCCCCGCGCGGGTCCGGTCGACATCCGTCACACTGACGGCCCTCGGCGGACTGCACGGATTCGACCGGTCCGACATCACGTCCGTTCTGCGGGACGCGGGATTTCGGGACGTCGCGCAAGAAGTCCGGGGCTTATCACAATTCGTCAGCGCGACAAAGAGTTAAACAAAGGCGCTCAGCAGCAACACCATCGCGAATCCTACAACCGAAATCACCGTTTCCATCGCCGACCACGATTTGAGGGTCTGCCCCACAGTCATCCCGAAATACTCTTTCACCAACCAGAATCCGGCGTCATTCACGTGGGAGAAGAACAGCGAACCCGCACCTATCGCGAGCACCAACAATGCCACGTGGGCGGTAGACATCTCCGCCGCGAGCGGGGAGACAATGCCGGCGGCGGTGATGGTCGCCACCGTGGCGGACCCGGTGGCCAACCGAATCAGCACCGCGATAAGCCATCCCAGCACCAGCGCGGGAATCTGCCATTTCTCCGACCAGGTGCTCACGGCGTCCCCGACACCCACATCGATGAGGGTCTGTTTGAATCCGCCTCCGGCACCCACGATGAAGACGATTCCCGCGATGGGGCCGAGTGACTTCTCGATGACTCCCGAGACACCCATCCGGTCGAGCCCCGAAGCCCTGCCCAAGGTCACCATCGCCAGCAGGGTCGCCGCCAAGAGCGCCACCAGCGGCGTGCCGACCGTATCGAAAATCCTCTGCACCAATGATTTCGGATTATCGATCACCACATCGGAGAGTGCCTTCGCCAACATGAGCGTCACCGGAAGCAAGATTGTGGCCACCACCGCGACAACACTCGGAGCGGGCCCCTTGCGTTCGACCTCAGGCGCCGTCGCGGTGGGGATCTTCAACGGCCCCACCCAGCGTTCCGCGACCCACGCATAGAGAGGACCCGCGACAATCAAGGTGGGCGCCGCCGCCAGCAGACCAAACGCCAGGGTGACACCCAAATCCGCTTTCAGCGCGTCCACCGCCACCAAGGGACCCGGGTGCGGCGGAACCAGTCCATGCAAGACGGAAAGGCCCGCCAGCGCGGGAATGCCCACCCGGAGCAGCGGCACATTTCCCCGGCGCGCCACCAAGAGCACGATCGGAATCAGCAGCACCACACCCACTTCGAAGAACAAGGGCAACCCCAGCACCGCCGCGATCAAAGCCACCGCCCAGGGCAGCATGCGTGGACTGGATCGCGCGAGCACAGCATCGGCGACGATATTGGCGCCACCGGAATCGGCCAGCAGCCGACCGAGCATCGCCCCCAAACCGATGAGTAATCCCACACCGGCGATGGTCGAGCCGAAGCCCGTCACAAAGGAAGCCAGCAGCTTGTCGAATGGAACGCTCGCGACCGCGGCGAGCGTCCCCGACCCCAGCAGCAGCGCCAAGAACGGATGCAGCTTGAGCCGGGTGATCAGCAGAATGATCACCGCGATGCTCAGCACCACCGCGGCAAGAAGCCGAACGTCGCTGGTGGTGTGCACGATCTTCGCCGGCTCGGCCAGCAAGAGCAGGTTGGCGTTCATGCGCCGAGCTGCCTCAATGCCTCCGCTACCAGTTCATCTGGCCCGATACCCACATCCAGCACGGCGCCCTTTTCATCGGGTTGTAGTGGTTCGAGAATCTCGAACTGCGAATCCAACAACGACGTCGGCATAAAATGTCCTGCGCGATGCGACATTCGGTCACCGATGAGCGCCCTGTCGCCGGACAGGTGCACGAAGAACGCATCCGGGTATCCGCCCCGGAGGATATCGCGGTAACGGCGTTTGAGCGCTGAGCAGGTGACCACGCCGCCGGCACCCTTCTGCCCGCGCTCCGACATCCATTCGGCGATCCGGTGCAGCCACGGCCATCGATCGGTGTCGTTCAGCGGGATGCCCGCCGACATCTTGGCGATGTTCGCTTCCGGATGGAAGTCGTCGCCCTCCGCGCAGGGCACACCGAGGTGCTGCGCCAAGGCCTGCGCCACGGTTGATTTGCCGACTCCTGCCACACCCATGACCACCACAACGGGTGGAGATGTTTCGGCCACTAGACCCCCTTGGGCGCCTTCTGATTCATGAAGCCGAACATATACCCCGCCACCCGGCGCATCTGAATCTCCTCGGCGCCCTCGGTGATCCGGTACCGCCGGTGATGGCGGTAGATGTGTTCGAACGGCATATGCCGTGAGTACCCCATCCCGCCATGGACCTGCATGGCGCGATCAGCGGCCTCACAACACAACCGGTTTGCGACGTAATTGCACATCGAGACCTGCTCGGAGACTGAGAACGGACCGTAGGTGTCCATGGACCACGCTGTCTTATGGATCAACGCGCGCAGCATCTCGCACTGTGTCTGCAGCTCGACGAGCGGGAATTGGATCGCTTGGTTCGATGCCAGCGGTTTTCCAAAGGGCTTGCGCTCCTTGGCATATTCGACAGATCGGTCGATGCAGAACTGCGCCGCACCAAGGCTGGAGGCGGCCTGCCGAATCCGATTCTCGTTGAAGAAGTGCTGCACCACACCCAGTCCGCGTCCCTCTCCGCCAAAGACCGCCGAATCGGGGACCCGCACATCGGTCAGCGAGATGTGGGCGTGGTCGGTCGGCATGTTGAAGGTCCAGAGGTATTCCTCGACCTTGAAGCCGGACGCGTCCGCGGGCACCAGGAACGCGGTGATCCCGCGCCCATCGCCGGGTTCACCCGAGGTACGGGCGAATATCAGGTCGGCATCGGCGATGTGTATGCCGGTGTTCCAGGTCTTCTCACCATTGATGACCCAATGCGATCCATCCCTCGTGGCTCGGGTTTCCATGTGCGTGGCATCGGAGCCGTGTTCCGGCTCGGTGATACCGAACGCGAAAAACTTGGTGCCGCTGGCGAGGCCCTCCACCCATTCGGCCTTCTGCTCCACCGAGCCGTATTCCAGCATGAGCAACAGCCCCACATTGTTGCCGACGATGGCGTGCTCGTTCTGCAGGTCACAGTGCAGTCCGAGGCCACGTCGTGCCAAGTGCTCGCGAATGACCGCCATACCCAGGTTGGACCCGTCACGGCCGCCGAACTCCGCGGGGAATGGGTACCGAAGATGACCCGCCGCGTCGGCGCGCCGACGTGCCTCACCAAGCAGTGCTTCCCACTCCCCGTTGGGCAGGCCGTCACGGTCCCAATCGGTTCGGGAGTCTTCCCGTCGGTGATCGAAGAACCGGATGTTGTCATCGGACTGCTCGAGCGGCACGATCTCACGGTCGATGAACTCGTCGAGCTCGGCGAGATAGTCGACAAGCTCCGGCGGCAGTTCGAAATTCATCTGTTTCCTTCCGGCATCGATGGCGCAGTCGACGGCGGCGTCGGTAGCTTCGTCAACATCAATAAGTCCCACTCGATTTCGGGTATCCGACGACCGCTGGCGGCCATCACGATGTCCCGCACGCTCCCGTCTAGGTACGACTTCGCTTGCGCGGCGAGGCCTACGCCCCACCACAGGGTGCCCAGCACCTTCCACCACTGGAATCTGTCGGCGTGAAATGTTCCGCCGGTGTTCTCGTACGCGCGCACGAACACGTCACGGCCCGCGAACCCGCCGAATTCGCGCTCGTCCTCGCCGAACCGCCACATCCGCAGCGCCGTCCAGGCCACATCCCGCATGGGGTCCCCGAAGCGCGTGGTGCCCTCCCAGTCCAGCACGGCACGCAACCCGTCCTCTCCGACGATGACATTGCCGTTGCGAATATCTGTGTGCACCAAGCATCGCTGCGCCGGAGGGCCGGGCATGCGCTCGGTCAACCAGGACAGCGTGCGCTGAAATACCGGGCGATCCGGGAGCAACGCCGCCACGCCCTCGCGCATCTGTTCCAGCAGGACAACCGCGGGCTCGGCCTCCGGGTCGCCGGGCAGGTCGGGCGGGGCCATCGCCGGGTCGATCCCGTGCAGCCGTCCCATGGCCGCACCGAGCTGTTCCGCCACCAGATCGCCGATCCCCGCCGATTGCACCAGCCGAAGCACCTTGCGCGGTACCGTCTCTCCCCCGATGCGCTCGGAGATCATGAACGGCGCACCGAGATAAGAGGATTCGGAACAGACACCGCGAACCCGCGGTACCGGAACACCGTGGCTGCGCGCCAGCTCACGCACCCCGGCCTCACTGCTCACCGGAACCTGCTGCACGACAGCGGGCACAATCGTCGCCACCAATTCCAGGGTTTCACCCCCGGAAGTGGCGTCCAGCAGCACATTTCGCCGCCGCGCACCGGCGGATACGCCGACCACACCGGACACGTCGAACTTCTTGCCGAATTCGTCCTGCAAGTACCGGGTCAGCCCGTCGCTCAGGTCGGTCCCGGCCTGATGCTCTTCGCCCGGGGGCCTCATCACTGCCCCTCCCAGGCGTCGTACCCGGGTTTGACGACCGCGAGCTCACCGCGTACCGCCTCGACCAGATCGTCCCACGAAGGGTCCTCGGCAGGCGGCGCCGCGGGCACGGTCAGTTCTCGCTGCAGAATCCTGGCGATGTTGGCACCAACGCGGGCGCGATGCACCGAAGACGAGGGCAGCTCGGATTGGAGATCGTCGAGCAGTTCGGCGAGAGCACCCGCCAGTTCCGCTGCGGTCGGAATGAAGGGCACCACCCGTTTGTACCTTCTATGGTGCGTTCCACGGGGGAATAGCGAAGAAACTCCGAGGGTTGCTCCAGTTCATGGCGAGACCTTTGTCGATTCTGGATCTGGCGCGGGTGGCGCCGAACGAGACCGTGGCGGAGAGCTTCGCCGCCAGCGTCGAGATCGCGCGGCACGCCGAAGCGCTGGGATTTCACCGCGTCTGGTACGCCGAGCACCACAACATGCGGTCCATTGCCTCATCGGCGACGAGCGTCTTGATCGGACATGTGGCCACCCAGACCTCGAGTATCCGACTTGGCGCGGGCGGCATCATGCTGCCGAACCACTCGCCCTTGCAGATCGCCGAGCAGTTCGGCACCCTCGAGACCCTGCACCCGGGACGCATCGACCTCGGCCTCGGCCGCGCTCCGGGGACGGACCAAGTGACTCTCCGTGCGTTGCGACACTCCCCCGCCGACGCCGAGCATTTTCCGCAGGACGTCATCGAGCTACAGGCATACCTGGGTGAGCAGAGTCGGGTCCCGGGCGTGACCGCAACCCCGGGGCGCGGGACGCATGTTCCGCTCTACATCCTTGGGTCATCGCTGTTCGGCGCGAAGCTGGCGGCGGTATTGGGCCTGCCCTATGGTTTCGCCTCGCATTTCGCGCCGCCTGCGCTGCAAGATGCGGTCGCGCTGTACCGGCGAGAGTTCCAGCCTTCCGAGCAGTTGCAGGAGCCGTATGTCATCGCGGGGGTGAACGTGATTGCCGCGGACGATGAAGCCACTGCGCAGGAGCAGCATCGCGCGGCACTGATCGAACGCGCCAAGCTTTTCCTGCATCGCGGAGGTGGCCCCCGCCTCACCGATGACGAGGCCCTCGCCGCTCTAGAGTCGCCTGCTGGACAACAGATTCAGGCCATGACGAAGTATTTCGCCGTCGGGACACCTGAGCATGTGGGCGCGTACCTGGAGGACTTCGCGCAGCTGGCCGACGCCGACGAGCTCATCGTGGTCCCCAATGCGCCCGACCGGAAGCTGCAGCTGCGCTCGTTGGAGATCGTGGCCGAGGTCAGCGGGCTGACACCGCGCGACTGAATTCACTTCTGTCACAGCTGTTTCAGGGCGAGGTTAGTTGTCGGTGGGTGTGGTTAGTATTCGAACATGTGTTCGGCCGGGGTGTTGGAGGCGGCGGTTGATGCCGTGTGCTCGGACGCCTTCGACGGATTGAACAACCCTGAACTGCTATCGGTGCTGGCCCGTCTTGAGGTGGCTCAGCGCAGGCTCATGTCCGTTTCCCATCGCGGGATTGCACAGCTGGTGCAGCGCGGCACGCCCGTCGAGTTGGGTGGCACCTCGCATGCAGACGTTTTGTCGCGGCGGTTGCATATCAGTAGAAGCGCGGCCCGGCGCCGGATCGTCGATGCCGAACAGTTAGCGCCGCGGAAGGCGTTGACCGGGGAAGAGTTGGAGCCGCAGCTGCCGAATGTGGCCGCCGCCCTTGGCCGCGGCGAGGTCGGCGAGGAGCATGTGCGGATCATTCGGCAGTTCTTCGATCGGCTGCCGGTGGTGGTGGATGCACCGACCCGCCAGGCCGCCGAACAACAACTAGCCGCCATGGCCGTCCAATTCCGGCCCGAGGCGCTGCGGGCCGGGGCCGAGCAGATGATGGCGCTACTCAACCCCGACGGTGAGTTCTCCGACATCGATCGGGCCCGGCGCCGCGGTGTCACGATCGGGCAGCAAGGATTCGACGGCATGTCGGCGATCTCGGGCCTGTTGGATCCGGAAACCCGCGCCTATCTGGATGCGGTGTTCGCCAAACTCGCCGCACCCGGCATGTGCAACCCGGCAGATCAAACACCACTGGTAGACGGGGAGATATCCCCCGAGGCCGCCGAACACGATCACCGAACCTCAGCCCAACGCAACCACGACGCGCTGCGCACCAGCCTGCGCACCACCCTGACCTCCGGACAACTGGGTTCGCACCACGGACTACCGGTCACCGTCGTGGTCACCACCACCCTCACAGAACTCGAAGACGCCGCCGGAGTCGCCATCACCGGCGCCAGCACCCGGCTACCGATGCGCGACCTGATCCGCATGGCCACCCACGCCCACCACTACCTCACCATCTTCAACGACGACGGCCGCCCCCTATATCTCGGACGAACCAAACGCATCGCATCGGCAGATCAACGGATCGTGCTGCACGCCAGGGACCGGGGCTGCACCCACCCCGGCTGCACCGTGCCCGGATACCTCTGCCAAGCCCACCACATCACCAACTGGGCCGATGGCGGCAACACCAACATCGACAACCTCACCTACGCCTGCGGACCACACCACCGCCTCCTCAACCACGGCTGGACCACCCGAAAACACACCAACGGCACCACCCAATGGATACCCCCACCACAACTCGTTCGCGCGTAGCGTCCGGCCGACTCCGCCCGGTTCCGGTCGCCCCACTTCTCTAGCGGCTCCAGGGCGGCGCTCATCGACCCCGTCGACGGACGCGGCGATGCCGTCACCAGTTACCGGCTGATACGCGGCGATTGATCGCGCCGCGCCGTGAGGTATGCCTTCGACAGCGCAAGGGCGATTACCACCACGACGACCAATACGTACACCGGCAGCAGATGCTCGAAATGTGTGTACCCGATAGCGAAATGAATGGCCAGGACCGGCACGGTGCCAAACGCACATCCGATCAGCAATGACCACCACACCCAGCGCTCGCCGCGGCGCCAGCCCCACAGGCTGATCAGGAACACTGCCAGCCCGGCACCCATCAACGCTCCACCGAAACCCGCACGGTCATGCGCGATGAAGGATGGCAGGTGCTGATTGGCGGCATGCAGCGCCGCAGAGCTGGTGCCAAGGAAATCGAGATCGGTGGGGACGAAAACCGATGTCAGCCCGACAGTCGAAATCACCGCTCCGGCAACGAATAGCCCGCCGCCCACACCGATCATGAGCAGCTGTCCCCACAGCGCGCGGCGCCGCTCCGATTCGGGCCCCTCCACGATGGGCGGCCAATGCCGGGCCACGGGCGCACGCCACACGGCGAGCAGCAACAGGGGGAACAACCCCACGACGACGAGCGTGTGCAGTGGCTCGAGAAAACCCGTCACCAGGAAATAGAAGTACGTCAGGAACGCGACCAACCCGGAAATCAACAGCGCGTTACGGGCCCAGCGGTGCCCTTCCCTGATCCCGCCCCAGATACAGAACACCGATACCAATCATATTGCCCGCCATGGTGAGCCGGTCATGTTGCAGAAACCCGACCAGATGATGGTTCACGCCGCGCAGACCACCGACCGAAAGTCCGAGGTAGTCGCGGTCGTACCACAGCAGCACCGGCCCCAACGCAATGGCGGCCGCCCCGATACCCGCGACAATCAGACCGAGCCCAACTAGTGCACCCCATATCCACCCCGGCCATCCGCGCGGATCGAACCCGATATCGCGCAACGTCTTTGGTGGCAAAGTCGGCGTGGCGGCCTCGATCACCCGGCTGAACCAGCCCGGCCCGGCGGCGATCAAGACCGCCGGTGTGGCGAGCACCGTCGCCAGCGGATCCGTCAGCGCGCGCACCGCGGCGTCCACCGAGGGTTCGGTCAGTCGCACCGTCCGGGCATCCTCGGGTAAGAACACCGCGTCAACGAAGGGCGTCACAGCATCGGCCACCTCGGTGGTAGCGGCGAGCGCGATAACCCGGCATCTGCGATCGGCGGCCGCGCGCCGCACCGTCTCCACGTCGGCGATGCCCACCGGTCCGATCTCGACGACACCGGCTCCCTGTACCGGCAACACCGCGACGGCCTCTCGCGCGATCGAGGGCGGAACCGTCGCGCCGAACCGGCCCTGCCACTGCGGCGGAACCGGCGGATGGTCGAACACCCAGGGAATCCAGCGCCGGCCTCCGGCGCGCGTCACCACCGCCGCCAGTACCTTCATCGCCCAGATCCGTGTCCTGCGATCGCCGAGAACGGACGACGCGATCGGGTTCAGGGGGTGGTATGTCCAGTCCGGCATTGGCGAATTCTCGCACCGCGACCAGCAACGCACCGCGGATCCGAACTCGGCATACAACTCGATGAGCCGACCGCCCTCGAACGCGACTAGGCTCAAAGCGTGACCCTCCCGGCCGACCCCGCACCTGAATTCGCCGCCTACGCCCACCCCGAACGCCTCGTCTCCCCCGACTGGCTTTCCGGGCACTTAGGCACCCCTGGACTGTCCATCGTGGAGTCCGACGAGGACGTTCTGCTCTACGACATCGGGCACGTCCCGGGCGCGGTAAAGATCGACTGGCACGTCGACCTGAACGACAGCACGGTCCGCGACTACATCGACGGCGCGCAGTTCGCAGAACTCATGAACCGCAAGGGGATCCGCCGCGAGGACACAGTTGTCATCTACGGCGACAAGTCCAACTGGTGGGCCGCCTATGCGCTCTGGGTGTTCACGCTGTTCGGCCACCCCGACGTCCGGCTCCTCGACGGCGGGCGAGACCTGTGGATCTCCGAGGGACGCGACACCACACTCGATGTTCCGGCGAAGCACACCGAGGGCTATCCCGTGGTGGACCGCAATGATGCCCCCATCCGTGCCTACGCCGACGACGTACTGGCCCACCTCGGACACGGACCGCTGGTCGATGTGCGGTCCCCCGCTGAATACACCGGCGAACGCACCCACATGCCTGATTACCCGGAAGAGGGCGCACTGCGCGGCGGGCATATCCCCACCGCCGTCTCGATCCCCTGGGCCAAGGCCGCCGCGGACGACAGCAGGTTCCGGCGCCGCGGCGAACTCGACGACATCTATGGCGATGTCATTGCCGCCGACGGGGACATCGTCGCCTACTGCCGCATCGGCGAGCGTTCCAGCCACACATGGTTTGTCCTCACCTACCTACTGGGCGTCGAAGGCGTTCGCAATTACGACGGATCGTGGACCGAGTGGGGCAACCGGGTCCGTACTCCGATCGTCAAGGGCGACAAACCGGGCGCGCCCCCTGCAGCATGAGCCTCCCCACCGAACTCGCCGAGATCGTCGCCGATTTCAAGGCCGTCGACGGGCAGGACAAGCTGCGATTGCTACTGGAGTTCTCGGCCGAATTGCCTGAATTGCCAGCACATTTAGAGCAGGCAGCGATGGAGCCGGTGCCGGAATGCCAGTCACCGCTGTTCCTCGACGTCGACGCCAGTGACCGCGGCGACGTACGGCTGTACTTCAGCGCGCCGGCCGAGGCCCCAACGACCCGGGGCTTCGCCTCGATCCTGCATCAGGGCCTGGACGGCCAGTCCGCGGACGCAATCCTGGCGGTCCCCGACGATTTCTACGCAGATCTGGGATTGGCAGCGCTGATCAGCCCACTGCGACTGCGGGGAATGTCAGCGATGCTGGCACGCATCAAACGGCGACTGTCCTAAACCTACTCGTCAGTAGGTAAAAACTGGGGCGGCACACCCCATCCCGGATGTGTGTTTGATGCCACGGATGCATAAACTCACTGCCGAGACTCTAAGAAAGCACTAAAACCAGGAGGCCAGGTGCCCAATCACGCCAGCTCGAAGATCAGCAAGGTACTCGTCGCCAACCGCGGTGAGATTGCGGTTCGGGTTATCCGCGCTGCGAAGGATGCTGGACTGGGCAGCGTCGCGATCTACGCCGAACCCGACGCCGACGCACCCCACGTTCACCTGGCCGACGAGGCCTTCGCAATCGGCGGTAACACCGCCGCCGAGTCCTACCTGGACTTCGGCAAGATCCTGGAAGCCGCCGAGAAGTCCGGCGCCAATGCCATCCACCCCGGTTACGGCTTCCTCTCCGAGAACGCCGACTTCGCCCAGGCCGTCATCGACGCAGGGCTGATCTGGATCGGGCCCAGCCCACAGTCCATCCGCGACCTCGGCGACAAGGTGACCGCCCGACACATCGCGGCCCGCGCGCAAGCCCCGCTGGTCCCCGGCACCGCGGACCCTGTGAAGGACGCCGACGAGGTCGTCGCCTTCGCCAAGGAACACGGTCTGCCGATCGCCATCAAGGCAGCATTCGGTGGCGGTGGCCGCGGCATGAAGGTGGCCCGCACCCTTGAAGAGGTACCCGAGCTGTTCGAGTCCGCCACCCGTGAGGCCGTTGCCGCCTTCGGCCGTGGTGAGTGCTTCGTGGAGCGCTACCTGGACAAGCCCCGCCACGTTGAGGCCCAGGTCATCGCCGACCAGCACGGCAACGTCATCGTCGCCGGTACCCGCGACTGCTCGCTGCAGCGCCGCTTCCAGAAGCTGGTCGAAGAGGCGCCCGCGCCGTTCCTTACCGACGCGCAGCGCAAGGAGATCCACGAGTCCGCCAAGCGCATCTGCAAGGAGGCCGGTTACTACGGTGCCGGTACCGTTGAATACCTGGTGGGCCAGGACGGCCTGATCTCCTTCCTCGAGGTCAACACCCGCCTGCAGGTGGAACACCCGGTCACCGAGGAGACCGCCGGCGTCGACCTGGTGCTCGAGCAGTTCAAGATCGCCAACGGCGAGACCCTCGAGTTCACCGAGGACCCCGCCCCGCGCGGCCACTCGATCGAGTTCCGCATCAACGGCGAGGACGCCGGCCGCAACTTCCTGCCGGCTCCCGGCCCGGTCAAGGTCTACGACACACCCACCGGCCCCGGCGTGCGCCTGGACTCAGGCGTGCAGGCCGGCTCGGTGATCGGCGGACAGTTCGACTCGATGCTGGCCAAACTGATCGTTACCGGCCGCGACCGCAATGAGGCGCTGGCACGCTCGCGTCGCGCCCTGGCCGAGTTCAACGTCGAGGGTCTGGCCACCGTCATCCCGTTCCACCGCGCAGTGGTCGCCGATCCCGCCTTCATCGGCAACGAGGACGGCTTCACCGTGCACACCCGCTGGATCGAGACCGAGTGGGATAACACCGTCGAGCCGTTCACGGCCGACGCCGCCGAGGACGAAGCGGACGAGGCTCTGCCCCGTCAGAAGCTGGTCGTGGAGGTTGGCGGCCGTCGTCTCGAGGTGTCGCTGCCCGGTGACATCTCACTCGGTGGTGGAGGCGGTGGCGCTGCGAACGGTGTCATCCGCAAGAAGCCCAAGGCCCGCAAGCGTGGCGGCCATGGCGGCGGCGGCGCCACCGGCGACTCGGTGACGGCTCCGATGCAGGGCACCGTCGTGAAGGTCGCCGTCGAAGAGGGCCAGGAGGTCGAGGCCGGCGAGCTGATCGTGGTGCTGGAAGCCATGAAGATGGAAAACCCCGTCACCGCGCACAAGGCCGGCACCATCAGCGGGCTGAGCGTCGAGGCCGGTGCCGCCATTACCCAGGGCACCGTCATCGCGGAGATCAAGTAGGACTTTTGTCGTCGAGCGTGAAGCCCTGGCGGGATTCTCACCGAATTGCCGCCATGGTTTCACGCTCGACGCATCTCTAGAGTCATGGAAGCCATCGAAATCAACGCGGGTGCGTGGTACTTGCGTGCCATGCGTGCCGACGAACGCCTGGACGACCGTCCGGCATTGACGTCACTCGGTGTCGATGATCCCGAGTACGTGAACGCACGCGCGGCCGACTGGGACTCCGATCGCCTCTATAGCTGGGCCGTCTGCGAACCCACCACCGCCGAGATGGTCGCCGAGGTGCGGCTCGACCCCGCCACCGGAACCGTTGAGTCGCGGGCACGCACCGACTATCCCGGCTCATCGGGCGCCGAGCAGGAAGCCGTCGCGGCGGTGCGGCGCTTCGCCGACGCAATGCTCGCGTGACGGAAAGAATCCACTTGACCTCGAGTGCACTTTAGGTACGACGATGGGCGGGTGAACACGTCAACCATCCCGCTGCGCCTCGCCGTGATCTGCGCCAGTACGCGTGACGGTCGGTTCGGCCCCACCGTGGCGAATTGGATCACAGAAAAGGCCCGCCATCATCCGTCGTTCCAGGCCGGCTACATCGACCTCGCGGATTACCCACTGCCCCTACACCTTTCCCGGAGAGAGGGGTCTGAAGGCACCACCCAGCTGGCCAAGGTGACGGCGCGGCTGCGTATCGCCGACGCCTTCCTCGTGGTCACTCCGGAGTACAACCACAGCTTCCCCGCTCCGCTGAAGAACCTGATCGACTGGCATCACAGCGAATGGCAGGCCAAGCCGGTCGGATTCACGTCATACGGCGGCATGTCGGGCGGACTGCGCGCGATCGAGCAACTGCGGCTGGTGTTCGCAGAGTTGCACGCCGTGACCACCCGGGACGTGGTGAGTTTCCATGGTGTGTGGAGCCAGTTCGACGACGCCGGCCGATTGGTCGATAGCCGCGATGCCGAAACCGCCGCCAAGACAATGCTCGACGAGCTGGCGTGGTGGGGCTCGGCGCTGCGGACAGCGCGGGAGCACTCCCCCTACGCCTGGTGAGACAGCACCCGCGATACCGCAGCCACTGCGGCGTCGATCTCCTCGGCGCTGACAATCAGCGGTGGACGGAACCGCACGCTGTTCTTGCCGCTGGGCAGCAAGATCACGCGCTCCTGGTCCCATAGGCGCTGCACCAGGCGATCGCGCGCCTCGGAGCTCGGCAGACTGAACGCACACATCAGCCCGCGGCCCCGGACATCGCCGATCTCACCGTGCCGCATCGCGAGGGTCTGCAGGCGGTCGAGCAGGTATTCGCCCATCCGCGCCGCGTTGCCGAAAAGCCGCTGCGACTCAATCACTTCCAGGATGCGGCGGGAGCGCACCATATCGACCAGGTTTCCGCCCCAGGTGGAGTTGATACGCGAGCTGACGGCGAAGACGTTGTCGGCCACCTCATCGACTCGACCACCGGCCATGACCCCGCATACCTGCGTCTTCTTGCCAAAGGCGACGATGTCGGGGGTTACGCCCAGCTGCTGGAAGGCCCAGGCGGTTCCGGTAAGTCCACACCCGGTCTGTACCTCGTCGAAGACGAACAGGGCGTCATTCTCGTGGCACAGCGCGCGCATTGCATGGAAGAACTCCGGACGGAAGTGGTGATCTCCACCCTCCCCCTGAATAGGCTCGGCGATGAAACACGCAATGTCGTGCGGATTTTCGGCGAACGCGCGACGTGCCTGATTCAGCGCCGCGGCCTCCAGTTCCTCGATATCAGCATCGGGGCGCAGGTACGGGGCGTCGATTCGCGGCCAATCGAACTTGGGGAACCGCGCCACCTTGTTGGGGTCGGTATTCGTCAGCGACATGGTGTACCCGCTGCGACCGTGGAAGGCCTCCCGCAGGTGTAATACTTTGGTACCCAGTTCTGTTGAGCCGGGCGGATTCAATCCCCGCGCCTCGTTCCAGCGGCTCTTCCAGTCGAAGGCGACCTTCAGCGCGTTCTCGACCGCCAGCGCGCCGCCGTCGACGAAGAACAGGTGCGGAAGCGCCGGATCACCGAGCACGCGCGCGAATGTGTCGACGAACCGGGCCATCTCGACGGTGTAGACATCGGAGTTACTCGGCTTGTTGATGGCGGCCCGGGTCAATTCCGCGCGGAACTCACCGTCCTCGGCGAGCATCGGGTGATTCATACCCAGCGCCGATGAGGCGAAGAACGTAAACATGTCGAGATAGGTGGTCCCGTCGCGCGCATCCACCAGGTACGCCCCACGCGAACGCTCCAGGTCCAGTACCAGGTCCATTCCGTCGGCCAGGATGCTGCGCCGCAGCACCTCATGCACCCGGTCCGGTGTTACCGAGTCCGGACGCGCTACCTCGTCATCGGTCGTGGAACCAGCGTGGGCCCCCGGAAACATTAGTGCGGTCATGCGCCCACAATAACGCAGTATTTACGACTTCTCTACATCAAGACAAGAATATTTACGGTACAAGCTGGCGGCCATCGTAAAAAGTTTGTAAGATGATGGTGCTTCGCGTGCGGACGTTGGCTGTGGTGCGGATGAGCTGCAGCAGCTCTTCGAGCGCACGCGGCGAGGGCACCCGCACCAGGAGGACGTAACTTTCCTCACCCGCCACCGAGTAGCACGACTCGATGGCGTCAATGCACTCAAGCCGTGCCGGAGCATCATCGGGTTGCGAAGGATCGAGAGGGGTGATTGCCACGAACGCCGATAGCATTTGGCCCACCGACTCGGGGTTGACCCGCGCCGCGTATCCGGTGAGCACACCGCGAGATTCCAGCCGTCGCACGCGGGTTTGCACCGCCGAGATCGACAACCCGGCCTTGGCCGCCAAATGCGCGAGCGTCGCCCGGCCATCGCGAGCCAACTCGCGCACCAGAATTCGATCGACGTCGTCGAGCGGACGCTCGGGTGCTCTCTCGGAATCCGCAGTCACCGGGGCAGAGTACCGCGACCAGGGACGACAAGGAACGGACTTGCGCAGGCCAATCACCTCAACTCTGAGACGAATACGATGACGACACTCATCCCCCGTTGGGAACTGCGAGCGGGTTTCGCGGCGGCACTCTCCAGGATGTATGGGACAGAGGTTCCCGCATACAACACGTTGGTCGATGTCAGCACCGACGTGAATCAGACTTACGCCGCAACACATCCAGATGCAGAACGGCTCGGATCGGTCGAGCGCGTGACCGCAGAACGCCATGGTGCGATCCGCGTGGGCAGCCCGCGGGAACTTGCCGCCGTTGCCGACCTGTTCGAGGCGTTCGGGATGTATCCCGTCGACTTCTACGACCTGCGTGACGCCGCGTCGCCGGTGCCCGTGGTCTCCACGGCGTTCCGGCCGATCGACGAAAAAGAGTTGGCACTCAACCCCTTCCGCGTGTTCACCTCAATGCTGGCGACCGCCGACCGCCGGTTCTTCGACCCGGGCCTGCGCACCCGTGTGGAGAACTTCGTCGAGCAGCGAGAGCTATTCGATCCCGCGCTGCTGGCACACGCGCGCATGATCAGCGCTGCGGGAGGAGCCACCGCGGCACAAGCCCAGGACTTCATTCGCGAGGCCGTTAAATCCTTCGCGTTGTCCAGCACCCCGATCGACCGTGCTTGGTACGACGAACTTTCGGCGGTCTCGCCCGTCGCCGCCGATATCGCCGGCGTGGACGGCACGCATATCAACCATCTGACGCCGCGCGTGCTCGATATCGACGACCTGTACCGGCGAATGACGGCACGGGGTATCACCATGATCGACGCGATTCAGGGACCACCCCGGTGGCACGGGCCGGACGTTCTCCTGCGGCAGACCTCATTCCGGGCGCTGGCCGAGCCGCGTCGTTTCCGTATGAGTGACGGTTCCGTGGCCGGCGATACGCTGCGGGTCCGGTTCGGCGAAGTGGAGGCCAGAGGCATAGCCCTGACCCCGGCCGGGCGTACCCGCTACGACCAGGCCATGGCCGCCATCGATGCCACGCACGCAGATCCCGAACGGGCCGCGTCCATATGGGCCGATCACTTTCCCGATACCGAAGCCGGCTTGGCCGAGCAGGAACTCGCGTACTTCCGTACAGACAGCGGCCCCGAAGGTGAGATCGTGCGCAGCGCCATCGTGTACGAGGACTTCCTGCCGCGCTCGGCCGCCGGGATCTTCCGATCCAATCTTGATGACGACGGTTCCTACGGGGACGGCGCCGATCATTGCACCGCCGACTATTCGAAGGAATGGATGTCCGGCGCCATCGGCCGGGACATTCACGATCCCTACACGCTCTACGCCGCCATCGCAGCACAATCTGACCTCACGATAGGAGCCGACCGATGACCACCACCCTGCCTGCCTCATCCCCCGAGGTGCTGCCGTCCGCCGAGGAGTTGCGCGCACGGGCCCAGAACGCACTGCGCTGGATCGGCGCCGACGTAGAACTGAGCACGGAATCGCGTGAGCATGGCGGCGTTGCGGTCCGCACCCCCATTACCGGGGACACGCTTTTCACGCTCGCGGCGAGCTCCACGGAGGAAGTCGACAACGCCATCACCGAAGCTGCCCAGGCCTTTTCGCAATGGCGCAGCACCCCCGCCCCCGTCCGCGGCGCATTAGTGGCCCGCCTCGGCGAGCTGCTGACGGAACACAAGAAGGACCTGGCCGAGCTGGTAACCATCGAGGCCGGAAAGATCGTCTCAGAGGCCCTCGGCGAGGTGCAGGAGATGATCGACATCTGCCAATTCGCGGTCGGGCTGTCCCGTCAGCTCTATGGCAAGACGATGGCGTCCGAACGCGCGGGGCATCGTCTGATGGAGTCCTGGCATCCCCTCGGGGTCGTCGGGGTCATATCGGCGTTCAACTTTCCGGTCGCCGTGTGGTCGTGGAACACCGCGATCGCCCTGGTCTGCGGTGACACCGTGGTGTGGAAGCCGTCCGAGCTGACGCCGCTGACTGCCGTTGCCTGCCAGGCACTTCTGGACCGAGCAGCCGCCGACGTGGGGGCGCCGCCGGAAGTCAGCCGACTGATCCAGGGCGGCCGTGAGGTCGGCGAACAACTCGTCGACGATCCACGCGTCGCGTTGGTGAGTGCGACCGGATCGGTGCGGATGGGCCAGCAGATCGGCCCACGGGTGGCCGCGCGCTTCGGCAGATCACTACTCGAGCTGGGCGGAAACAACGCGGCGATTGTGACCCCCTCGGCAGACCTGGACCTGGCGGTGCGCGGCATCGTGTTCTCTGCCGCGGGCACCGCCGGTCAGCGCTGTACCACCTTGCGGCGGTTGATCGTTCACCACTCTGTCGCCGATGCGCTGGTGGAACGCATCGTCAACGCCTACGGCCAGCTGCCGGTGGGCGACCCCTTCGACGAGCACACCTTGATCGGCCCACTGATCAACGAGAAATCGTTCCGCGATATGCAGGACGCCCTGGAAGCCGCGCGCGCACAAGGCGGGACCGTCCTCGGCGGTGAACGCCGGAAGCTGGGCGATGGTGCCTACTACGTCACCCCCGCCGTCGTGCGGATGCCCGAACAAGGCGACGTTGTGCACCGGGAGACCTTTGCCCCGATTCTCTACGTGCTGGGCTACGACACCCTTGACGAGGCGATCGCACTGAACAACGCAGTGCCTCAGGGTCTTTCCTCGGCGATCTTCACCCTGGACATGCGCGAGGCGGAGCGCTTTCTGGCCGCGGACGGATCCGACTGCGGCATCGCGAACGTCAACATCGGTACCTCGGGCGCCGAGATCGGCGGAGCGTTCGGTGGAGAGAAGGAGACCGGCGGCGGCCGCGAGTCGGGCTCCGACTCGTGGAAGGCGTACATGCGACGCGCCACAAACACCGTCAATTACTCCACGGAACTGCCATTGGCCCAGGGCGTTCACTTCGGCTAGTCGGTTCGGCCCCTGGTGGCCGCCACGGTGCGCTACCAGGGGTGGGGCTGGAAGTCCTTGAGGAAGCAGCCATACAGATCGACGCCGCGCTCACCCTGAACAATGGGGTCGTACACCCGGGCGGCGCCGTCCACGAGATCCAGCGGCGCCCGAAATCCCTCTTCTGCCAAACGCATCTTGCTGCTGTGTGGACGCTCATCGGTGATCCAGCCGGTATCGACGGCGGTCATCAGGATGCCTTCAGAAAAGAGTTCACCCGCACTCGTCCTGGTCAGCATGTTCAACGCGGCCTTGGCCATGTTCGTGTGCGGATGCCCAGGGCCCTTGTAGCCACGCGAGAAATTGCCCTCCATCGCGGATACGTTCACCACATACTTGCGCTTGGCGGTCGAGGCACGCAGCGCCGGCCGAAGCCGCGATAACAGAATGAACGGCGCCACGCTGTTACACAGTTGGACCTCGAGCAGTTCCAGCGGGTCAATCTGATCGACCGTCTGCACCCAGCTGTTGGTGTCGACGAGATCGGGTAGCAGCCCACCGGCATCGACAGCCGTGCCGTCGGCGACCCGGTCCGGCGTGGCCGAGCCGGCGGTCAAGGCCAACGAGACCAGCGAGTGCGCGGCGGCCTCGGAGCCCTCTCCGAGCGCCAAGGTGTGCGGGTGCAACTCACTGGAATCACCCATCGCCGTAATCGGGACACGCGCGGCGGCGCCACTGAGCGGCGCCTGTTCGGCATCGACCAAGGAGGTGTACGAGCCCGGGCTGCGCCGGACCGTCTGGGCGGCATTGTTGATCAGGATGTCCAACGGGCCCTGTGCGGCAACTTCATCGGCGAAACGCGCCACCTGCGCTGGGTCGCGCAGATCGATACCCACGATGCTCAGCCGGTCAAGCCAGCCGGCCGCATCGGGCAGCTGCGCGAATCTGCGGGCCGCATCCCGCGGGAACCGGGTGGTAATGGTGAGGCTGGCCCCGTCTCGCAACAACATCAAGGCGATGTACATCCCGATCTTGGCGCGGCCACCAGTCAGCACCGCCCGCCGCCCGGTCAGGTCGGTGCGCTGATCGCGCCGTGACCTGTTGGCGGGCGCGCAATCCGGGCACAGTTGATGGTGGAAGGCATCGATCTCGGTATATCTGACCTTGCAGATGTAGCAATGCTGCGGACGCCGCAACGTCCCCACGGCGTCACCGCCACGCAGCGGCAGCCCGGCCGTCTCGTCGTCGATCCGATCCGCCGAACCTGTGGCGGTCGCGCCGATTACCGCGCGGTCGGCATCCAGCTCCGCCTGGCGCGCCTGGCGACGGCGCTGTCTCTTGAGGATCTTGAAGAGTTTCGCGACCCCGCGTTGCACAGCAATCGAATCGGGATGATCGGGCGCAAGCTCGGCGGCCTGGTCCAGAACACGCCCAAAGATGGCCATGTCCTCGGGGTCGATGTGCTTAGCCACCGACGCAGTGTAGTTAGGCCGGCGGCACCTCCCGTAATCGCAGATCCGACCCAACCCGGCTGAACTTGGCGAGTGCTCACCGATCGCGCCAGTGAGAACCTGCCGCCTAGTAAAATCTGCTGGATGACCGACGACTCCGATGCAGTTCGCCCGAGCGGCTCATCGCCTCGCCGTCGGCTGACCCCCGAAGATCGGCGCGCCGAGCTCCTCGAGTTTGGAACTCAACTATTTGGCGAACGTCACTATGACGACGTCCGCATGGATGAGGTAGCTGAGCAGGCCGGCGTTTCACGGGCACTGTTGTACCGCTACTTTCCCGACAAGCGCTCGTTCTACACCGCGGTGATGCAGGCCGAGTACGACAGGCTTTACGACGCCACGATCTCACTGGACATGGACCCGACGCTCACCGGTTTCGAGCGTCTGCGGCGCACCCTTCTGGTCTACCTGCACTACCAGGAAGAGCATCCTTACGCGCCGGTGACCGTCTTCCGCATGATCGACTCGGCCGATCCCACCGTGGCGGCCATCGAACAGCAGGAATACGACAAGCAGACCGACCGCATCATGGCCGTCGTCGAACATGTCGCCGGCGATGAATTGACGCCGGATCTGGTCACCATCCTGCGGGTGGTCATCCGGGCGTGGCTGACGTTCAACCAGGAGCTGGCTCGCCAACGGGCCATCAACCCGGACCTCGATGTCGACTGGCTCGCCGATACCTCCGCGCACGCCATGATCGACGCCGTGCGCCGGGTGCCGAACATCCCGAAGGCTGTAGTCGATCTCATGGGCGCCGATTAGATCCCCAAAGTCGCTTCGCTCCCGCCCGCCGGAAAGATCCCCAAAGTCGCTTCGCTCCCGCCCGCCGGAAAAATTGTCGGTCCTTGTTGGCACGATGGTCTGATGAGCAGCGAGTCCGGTCCACTCGCCCGGTTCTCGACACCTACTCGGGAATGGTTCGCCGAATCATTCCCGGCTCCCACGCAGGCGCAATCCGAGGCCTGGCAGTCCATCGCCAACGGCGACAACACCCTCGTCGTCGCCCCCACCGGATCCGGTAAGACTCTCGCAGCGTTTCTGTGGGCCATCGACACCCTGGCCGGTGCCACCGGCGACCGGCGCGGGCCGGATGTCGCCGGCACTGCGGCTCCGCGCCTGGATGTCGCCGGCACTGCGGCTCCGCGCCTGGATGTCGCCGGCACTGCGGCTCCGGGAACCCGGGTGCTGTATATCTCGCCACTCAAGGCACTCGCCGTCGATGTCGAGCGAAATCTGCGCGCCCCCCTTGCCGGGATAGCCCGGACCGCACTGCGGATGGGCCTGCCCGAACCATCGATCACCATCGGGGTGCGCTCAGGCGATACGCCCGCGCAGCGCCGCCGCGCATTGATCTCCTCTCCCCCGGACATCCTCATCACCACCCCCGAATCGCTGTTCCTGATGCTGACCTCGGCGGCGCGCGAAACATTGGGAACTGTCACCACTGTCATTGTGGACGAGGTGCACGCGGTGGCCGGCACCAAACGCGGCGCACATCTCGCGCTCTCCCTTGAGCGACTAGACGAGCGTCTTTCTCAGCCCGCGCAGCGAATTGGTCTGTCGGCGACGGTGAAACCCGCGGCAGAGGTCGCCCGCTTTCTGTCCGGCCGCGCTCCCGCTACTGTCGTCGCCCCCGCCAGTCCCAAGACCTTCGATCTGTCGGTGGTCGTGCCGGTTTCGGATATGAGCGCCCCCGACACCTACCCGGATCCGGAAGCCGGCGCCGATTCGCCCCGGGCGGGGGGAAACACGATTTGGCCGCATGTCGAGCAGCGCATCGTCGACCTCATCGAGGCGCACCGGTCAAGCATCGTCTTCGCCAATTCGCGTCGCCTCGCCGAGCGGCTCACCGCCAGGTTCAACGAGATTCACGCTGAACGTCTCGGTATAGACCTCACCCCGGCGCCCAATCCCGGCGTACCCGGAGGACCCCCGGCGCACATCATGGGCAGTGGGCAGACCTACGGTGCCGCACCCCTGCTGGCCCGGGCGCATCACGGCTCGGTGAGCAAGGAACAGCGTGCGAACATCGAAGACGACCTCAAGACGGGCCGGCTCAAATGCGTAGTGGCCACCAGCAGCCTGGAGCTCGGAATCGATATGGGCGCCGTTGATCTGGTGGTCCAGGTGGAGGCGCCACCGTCGGTGGCCAGTGGACTGCAACGCATCGGTAGAGCCGGTCACCAAGTGGGCGAGGTCTCCAGAGGCGTTCTCTTCCCGAAGCACCGCACCGATCTGTTGGGCTGCGCGGTCACGGTGCGGCGCATGCTCGACGGAGATATCGAGACCCTGCAGGTGCCCGCCAATCCGCTGGACATCCTGGCGCAACACACGGTGGCCGCGTGCGCGTTGGACCCGCTGGACGTCGAGACCTGGTTCGACGTCGTCAGGCGTAGCGCCCCCTTCGGCTCCTTGCCGCGCAGCGCGTTTGACGGGGTGCTCGACCTACTCAGCGGCAAGTACCCATCGACCGACTTCGCCGAGCTGCGCCCGCGCGTCGTCTACGACAGAGACGAAGGAACGCTCACCGGACGGCCCGGAGCGCAGCGGCTGGCGGTGACGTCCGGTGGCGCCATTCCCGATCGCGGCCTGTTCACGGTGTACATGTATGGCGGCGCCGAAGGCGAGAAGCCCTCACGGGTCGGGGAACTCGACGAGGAAATGGTGTACGAATCACGGCCGGGCGACGTGATCTCATTGGGTGCCACCAGCTGGCGCATCACCGAGATTACCCATGAGCGGGTCGTGGTGGTCCCGGCCTTCGGGCAACCGGGCAGGTTGCCGTTCTGGCGCGGCGACGCCGTGGGGCGGCCCGCCGAGCTGGGCATGGCACTGGGACACCTCACCGGCGAACTAGCCGCCGCACGCGATGCAGAATTCGAGATACGTTGTGCCGCTATGGGATTCGATGACTTCGCGATGGGGAACCTGCGCACGCTGCTCACCGACCAGCTGCAGTCGACGGGTGCCGTCCCTACCGATACCACGCTGATCGTCGAGAGATTCCGTGACGAGCTCGGCGACTGGCGCATCGTGCTGCATTCACCGTACGGACTACGGGTCAACGGCCCGCTGGCACTCGCCGTCTCCGATCGGCTCCAGCAGCGCTACGGCCTCAGCGAGTCACCCACCGCCACCGACGACGGCATCGTGGTCCGGCTCCCCGACACCTCCGATACTTTAGACAACCCGCCCGGGGCAAGTCTTTTCGTCTTCGATGCCACGGAAATCGAGGCCATCGTGACCCGGGAGGTCGGCGGGTCTGCACTATTCGCGGCGCGGTTCCGTGAATGCGCGGCGCGCGCCCTGCTGCTGCCCCGCCGAACTCCCGGCCGCCGATCGCCGCTATGGCAGCAGCGCCAGCGTGCCGCGCAATTGTTGGATGTCGCGCGCAAGCATTCCGATTTCCCGATGATTCTGGAGGCGTTGCGCGAATGCCTGCAGGACGTCTACGACATCGGAACCTTGGTGCGCTTGATGTCCGGCATCGAGCAGCGCCGGGTCCGGATCGTCGAGGTACAGACAGACACACCTTCTCCCTTCGCGGCCGCACAATTGTTCAGCTATGTCGGCGGATTCATGTACGACGAGGATCGCCCGCTGGCCGAGCGGCGGGCCGCGGCGCTCTCACTGGATACCGGCCTGCTCGCCGAGCTCATGGGCCGTGTGGAGCTGCGAGAGCTCCTCGAGCCGACCGTCATCGAGGCGACCGAAAGACAACTGCAGCATCTAGCCGACGAACGCAAGGCTCGCGACCCCGAGGGCCTTGCCGACCTGTTCCGGCTCCTCGGCCCCCTCACCACCGATGAGGTCACCGCACGCTGCACCGGTGCCGGGACCGACTGGCTACGTGAGCTCGTCGGCGCACGGCGGGTGGTCGAGACCCATTACGGGCAGTGTGCCTGGTGGGCCGCCGTCGAAGATGTGGCACGGTTGCGTGACGCACTCGGGGTGCCGGTGCCGCCGGGCGTCCCCGCAGCCTTCGCCGATGCGACCGCAGACCCGCTCGGAGAGCTGCTGGGCCGATATGCACGGACACACGGCCCGTTCACTACCGGGCAGGCGGCCGAACGCTTCGGCATCGGTGTCCGGGTTGCCGCTGACGCCCTGGCGGCGATGGCCACCCGCGGCCAGTTGGTACGCGGCGAATTCACTTCCGATGCCACAGATTCTGAGCAGTGGTGTGATGCGGAGGTCCTCCGGATTCTGCGTCGACGGTCCCTCGCGGCACTGCGCGCACAGGTGGAACCCGTCAGCACGGCGGCGTTCGCACGGTTCCTGCCCGATTGGCAGTACCTCGATTCCAGCCTGCGGGGGGTCGACGGGGTGGCCACCGTCATCGACCAACTCGCCGGGGTACCAATACCCGCGTCCGCCTGGGAGCCACTGATTCTGGCGCGCCGGGTCCGCGACTACTCCCCCCAGATGCTCGATGAGCTGCTGGCCTCCGGGGAGGCGGTGTGGTCTGGACACGGCTCCATCACCGCACAGGATGGCTGGATCGCATTGCACCCGAGCGGGGTCGCGCCGGCCACACTCGCCGCGTCCACTCCCGTTGTTCTCGACGAGGCACACCGAGCGATCCTTGATGGCCTGGCCGCCGGCGGCGGATTCTTCTTCCGCCAGTTCGGCGAGGGTGCCACCAGGGCGGCGTTGTGGGATCTGGTGTGGGCGGGGCAGGTGACGGGAGACACCTTCGCGCCTGTTCGAGCGCTGCTGGGCGCCAGCACCACATCGCGCACCGCGCACCGGAGCCGGCGAGCTCCGCGACTGCGTGCCTATACGCCCATCCCCACTGTGGCACCGGTCGATCCCGCGGTCGCCGGCCGGTGGTCATTACTCCCGGAGAGGCTTGCCGACGGTACCGAGCGCTCGCATATGCAGGCCGAGTTGCTGCTCGGAAGGTACGGGGTGGTGACCAAGGGCAGCGTCGTCGCCGAGGGTGTCGCGGGCGGATTCGCGTGGCTGTACAAGGTGTTGTCGACGTTCGAGGACAACGGACGCTGCCGCCGAGGCTATTTCGTCGAATCGCTCGGGGGCGCACAGTTCGCCTCGCCGACGACGGTCGACAGGCTGCGTGAGTATCTCGACGCCGTGGACGACGAGCGCAAACCGTACCGGGCAACGGTGTTGGCGGCGACCGATCCGGCCAATCCGTATGGCGCAGCACTGGTGTGGCCGCGGGCGTCGTCCGACTCCGGTCATCGGCCGGGCCGCAAGGCCGGGGCACTCGTAGCGCTCGTGGACGGCCATCTGGTTCTCTACGTCGAACGGGGCGGCAAGTCCCTGCTCAGCTTCGTGACCGACCCCACGATGCTGCACGCCGCGGCATTGGGCACGATGGAATTGGTCCGCGATGGCGCGCTCGATGGTCTGGTAATCGAAAGAGCCGATGGCAGATCGGTCTTCGACATCGGAGAGTCAGCCGTCATCACCGCTTTGGTGGAGGCCGGTTTCGCACGCACTCCGAGAGGATTACGGGTGCGCCGATGAGCGCCTGCGCGAAGAGGGGACAGTACCGATGAGCGCCTGCGCGAAGAAGAAACAGTACCGATGAGCGCCTGCGCGAAGAAGAGGAGACGGTACACGTGAAGGTGACCCGGTTCGACCACATCGTGATCAACTGCACCGACGTGGAGACGACCGCTGCCTGGTATCAGCGCGTCCTCGGCATGACTCGGGAAACATTCGGCCCCGCGCGCCGTACGGCCCTGACCTTCGGCGAACAGAAGATCAACCTGCGGCCCGTCACGACAACCCAGGACGAGTGGTTCACTGGCCGGGCCGCGGCGGCTGGATCGGATGACCTGTGTTTCGTCACCGATGCCTCGCCGGCCGAGGTTCGCGAGCACCTCGGTGCATGCGGGGTGGACATCGAGCAGGGCCCGGTGACCAAGATCGGGGCACTGGGCGATATGATCTCGCACTACTGCCGCGACCCGGATGGAAACCTCATCGAGATCGCGGTGTACCCGTGACCAACAACCACTACCACCACCTCGCGTTCGGCGCGGACGCGATCCAGCGGCAGCGGGCCAACGGTAGCTATGTCGCCTACGGCACACATCTGGAACGCCCCGACGACGGACCCGATGCCCTCGGCTCACGGGAGCTACGGATGATCGCCGAGGCCACTCAGTTCTGTCTGGGCACCGTCACGCCGACGGGATGGCCATACCTGCAATACCGCAGCGGTCCCGCGGGATTCGTCCGTCACCTCGGCGGCAACACGCTGCGGTTCATCGACCTTCCGGGTAACAGTCAGTTCGTGACGCTCGGAAACCTCACGGCCGATGATCGGTTGGCGATGTTCTTCGTCGACTACCCACGCAAGCAGCGCCTCAAGTTGTTCGGCCGCGGCACCGTCCATGACGATCAGCGCCGCGAGATCGAAATCGCGGTAGAGGCATTTGACTGGAACTGTTCGCGCAGCATCATTCCCCGCTACGACCAGCAGTACCTCTCCGATCTCGGCAAGGCCTACCAAGAAAAAGCGGCAGTCAGAGAGGCCGAGTTGACTGCCGAAATCGATACGCTCCGCGCCCGCATCGCCGAACTCGAGCAACGCCTCCCGGGGAGCTACACGGAACATCCCCGGGCATCACAGCCGTAGCTTCCTTGCGGATTCGTATCGGACCTCCGAGCCGGTGAACGGATCCCGGAAGGCCAAGGAGCGCGCCACGAGTTGCAACGGGCGCGTGAAGTCGTCTGGTGCCACCTCGACAACATCCGGATACAGCGAGTCATGGGCAATCGGGATTCCCAGGCTGTTCATGTGCACCCGCAGCTGATGGGTCTGCCC
The DNA here is from genome assembly GCF_059813245.1 of Mycobacterium sp. NGS15. NCBI lineage: Bacteria > Bacillati > Actinomycetota > Actinomycetes > Mycobacteriales > Mycobacteriaceae > Mycobacterium > Mycobacterium sp. NGS15. The sequence continues at coordinate 228,483 of NZ_JCALEF010000004.1, forward strand.
GGTGCTCGGGGTCAGGCGATACCTGCCTGTCGAACCATCGCGATCGAGCAGCTCGATATGCGTCTCGGCGTTCACCGGCCCCGGTTCCTCGACCGCCTGAAGGATGCTGCGCCGCTTGACGATCCTGCTTCGCAGCGTGACCGGCAAGGCAACTCCGGGGTCAATGGGCGCTAGCGCCTCATAGATCTTGACGGCCCGGCGTTGCGCAAATAGCGATTGATATGCGCTGCGCGCCTCGCGGCGGATAGTGAACAGCAGCACGCCCGCGGTGAGCCGGTCGAGGCGGTGCGCGGGTGCCAGTTCCGGCAGATCCAGTCCCTTACGTAAACGCACCAGCGCCGTCTCGGTGATATGCCCTCCGCGCGGCATCGTGGCGAGGAAGTGCGGCTTGTCGACCACCAGAACGTTATCGTCCCAGTGCAATACGTCGATGGCGAAGGGAACCGGAATCTCTGCAGCCACGTCGCGATACGTGTACACCGACGATCCCACCCGCAGATGTGTATCCGTGGTAACGGGCACACCTGCGGCGTCGACAACCTCACCACGGCTCACCTTGTCAGCGGCGGCCGGGCCGAATCGGGACACCAGCTCATCAAGAACACGGCCACCCGTCCGAATTCGAATCCGGACCGGCCCCAAGCCCTCCCGGACCGGTAGTGGTGGCTCAGGAGCCCTTCTTCTGGGGCTCATGGCCCGGACTTACTACCGAGTCTTACTTGGATGGCGACAACACGTCGGTCACCGGTTCTACGATGAACGAGCGCGCCTCGGGCGCGGCGACTCGCAATGCATCCGCCGACGCATCGTCGGGCTGACGCTGCGAGCGCACCTCGGCGTCAACCCGCGCACGGTACGTATCCACCTCACGCACAACGTCTTCCGGCGACCAGCCAAGCACCGGAGCCACCAACTCGGCGACCTCCTGGGCGCAGTCAACGCCACGATGCGGGTATTCGATGGCGATACGCATGCGCCGGGCGAGAATGTCTTCCAGGTGCAAGGCGCCTTCGGCCACCACCGCGTAGAGCGCCTCTACCTTCAAATACATCGGCGCCTTGGCGATCGGTTGCAGCAAGCTGTGATCAGAGCCCGCACAGGCCAGCACCTCGCCGATCAGCGAGCCGTATCGGTCCAGCAGGTGCCGCACCCGGTACGGATGCAGGCCGTACGTCTCCCCCACGTGCTCGGTCTGATTGATCAGCGCGAAATACCCGTCGGCGCCTAGCAGCGGCACCTTCTCGGTGATCGAGGGCGCCACCCGCGCCGGCACGAATTCACTGGCCATATCGATGGCATCGGAGGCCATGACGCGGTACGTCGTGTACTTGCCGCCCGCGATGGCGACCAGACCCGGAGCCGCCACCGCGACGGCGTGCTCTCGGGAAAGCTTGGACGTGTCGTCATCCTCGCCGGCCAGCAGGGGGCGCAGTCCGGCATACACCCCATCGATATCGTTGTGCGTCAACGGCGTTGCCAGCACCGTGTTCACCTTGTTCAGGATGTAGTCGATATCCACCTTGGTGGCCGCGGGGTGTGCCAGGTCGAGGTTCCATTCGGTGTCGGTGGTTCCGATGATCCAGTGGTTGCCCCACGGGATGACGAAGAGCACCGACTTTTCTGTCCGCAGGATGATCGCCACCTCGCTGACAACCCTGTCCCGTGGCACCACGATGTGAACACCCTTGGACGCGGTCACCCGGAACCGGCCGCGGGTTCGCGATAGCGCCTGGATCTCGTCGGTCCACACGCCCGTGGCATTGACCACGACATGCCCGCGCACCTCGGTTTCGGCACCATTTTCGGTGTCGCGCACCACCACACCGGTGACGCGATCGCCCTCGCGCAGTAGCGAGACCACCTGTGTGGATGTTCTGACGACCGCCCCGTAGTGCGCGGCGGTGCGGGCCACATTCATGGTGTGCCGAGCATCGTCGACCACAGTGTCGTAGTAGCGGATACCGCCGATGAGCGAGTTGCGCTTAAGCCCCGGCGCCAGCCGCAGCGCACCCGCGCGGGTGAGATGCTTTTGGGCGGGAACGGATTTCGCACCACCCATCTGGTCGTACAAGAAAATGCCGGCGGCCACGTACGGCCGCTCCCACCACCGATTGGTCAGCGGGAACAGAAACGGCAGGGGCTTGACCAGATGAGGCGCCAGTGTCGAGAGCGACAGCTCCCGTTCACGCAATGCCTCCTGAACCAGCCCGAATTCGAGCTGCTCCAGGTAACGCAAGCCGCCGTGGAACATCTTCGAGGAGCGACTCGACGTCCCGGCGGCGAAGTCGCGCGCCTCGACCAATGCGACCTTCAGCCCACGCGTGGCCGCGTCGAGGGCCGATCCGGCGCCGACAACACCCCCGCCGATCACGATGACATCGAACTGTTCGGATCCCAGGCGCTCCCAGTTCAGCGAACGGGCCTGCGGTCCAAGGAACGTGTAGGTGGGTCCGCCCGATACCGATGGGCTGGTTGCGTCACTCACGACTGCTCCCTTCCACGCCCACTACGGGCCCCGGAGTCCTTCCAGAAAGCCACGTTACCGGCCGGTAGCGCTCTCGTCTGTGATGCACGCCGCTGTAGCGCATGTCGCCCGAGGTCAGTCCAGGTCATCGTGGGCGATCAGCTGGCGCGCCGCCTCCGTTACCGAACCGGACAGAGACGGATATACCGACAGCGTCTGCGCCAGATCGTTCACCGAGAGCAGGTTCTGCACCGCGAGGGCGATGGGCAGAATCAGCTCAGAGGCATTCGCGGCCACCACGACACCACCGATCACCACACCTGTGGCGGGACGGCAGAAGATCTTGACGAAACCACGCTTGAGGCCCGACATCTTGGCCCGGGGATTCGTATGCAACGGCAGCGTGACCGTGCGCGCCGGCACCTCACCGTTGTCGATGGCCGCCTGGGACACTCCCACGGCGGCGATCTCCGGGCGGGTGAAGACAGCGGCAGCAACGGTTTTCAATTTGATGGGGCGCACCGCGTCACCGAGCGCGTGATACATGGCAATGCGGCCCTGCATCGCCGCCACCGAGGCCAGCGGCAGCAGGCCGGTGCAGTCACCCGCGGCGTAGATACCGGCCACCGACGTGCGTGACACCCGGTCGACGGCGAGATAGCCGCCCGAGCCGAGCGTGATGCCGACCCGCTCCAACCCCAGACCTGCGGTGTTGGGAACCGACCCCACGGTCATCAGCACATGGCTGCCGTCGACCACCCGGCCGTCGGCCATCGCGACGCGGACGCCGGTATCGGTTCGTGTCACCGACTCAGCCCGGGCATTCTTGACGAGCGTCACACCACGTTCGGCGAGCGTGTCCTCCAGGACCAGCGCGGCATCCTCGTCCTCGTGCGGAAGCACCCGGTCCCGGCTGGCCACCACGGTCACCTGAACTCCCAGCTCCGTGTAGGCGTGGACGAACTCTGCGCCCGTCACACCCGATCCCACCACGATGAGATGTTCGGGCAGCTCCTCCAGGTCATAGAGCTGGCGCCAGGTCAGGATCCGTTCGCCGTCGGGGCGCGCATGAGACAGCACCCGCGGGCTGGCGCCGGTGGCAATGAGCACCACGTCGGCTTCCAGAATGGTGCTGCTCCCGTCCGCCGCGGTGGCCTTGACCCGGTGAAACGCCATCCCGACCACATGATCGACCAGCTCGGCCCGTCCGGAGATCAGACGTACCCCGCCGTTGCGCAGCCGCTCGGCGATATCGGCCGATTGCTCGGCGGCAAGGCGCTTGACGCGGTTGTGGATCTGCGGAAGCGAGATCTTGGCATGTTCCACGTCGATGTCAAAGCCCAGGTTGGGCGCGCGCCGCAGGTCGGTGCGCACACCGGTTGACGCGATGAACGTCTTGGACGGCACGCAATCGAAGAGCACACAAGCGCCACCGATGCCGTCGGAGTCGATCACCGTCACCTCGGTGGCGCTTCGTTCATGGGCCTTGCCCATCTGACTGGCCACGAGCGCCGCCTCGTATCCCGCTGGTCCTCCACCAATGATCACGATGCGCGTTGCCACGGCATCAAACCTACAAGTACAGACCCGACCCGGCTTGCCATCCTGGGGCAACCTTGCCGTCATCTTCACCACAGGACCACTAGGCTTGCCCCCGTGCCGCTCTACGCCGCCTATGGCTCCAACATGCATCCCGAGCAGATGTTGCAGCGGGCACCGCACTCACCAATGGCCGGCACCGGCTGGCTACACGGCTGGCGGCTGACATTCGGCGGCGAGGACATCGGCTGGGAGGGCGCACTGGCCACGGTCGTGCAGGACCCCCACTCGAAGGTCTTCGTCGTGCTCTACGACATGACCGCCGCCGATGAGAAGAACCTCGATCGCTGGGAAGGTTCGGAGCTCGGCATCCACACCAAGATCCGCTGCCGGATCGATCGTGAATCCTCCGACACGACCATCGACCCGGTGCTGGCCTGGCTCTACGTCGTCAACGCCTACGAGGGTGGACTACCGTCTGCGCGGTACCTGGGCGTCATGGCGGATGCCGCGGAAATAGCTGGCGCCCCAGAGGATTACGTGCACGGCTTGCGCACCCGAGCGTCGCGCAACATCGGCCCCGGAACGAGCTAAGCCGATGGCGCTGTGTGCTGTGCTTGCTCGACGAGGTTGACCAGCGTCCGCACACCGACACCAAGCGCCCGTTCATCGATATCGAAGTTCGGTTGATGGATATCAAGCTGCGGGCCCGACCCCGACCACACACCCAGCCTTGCCATCGCACCGGGCACCTCCTCCAAATACCAGGAGAAGTCCTCGCCGCCGCCGGACTGCGTGGTCTCCGCGAGCGCGTCCAAACCGATGTCCTCGATCGCCCGCACGAAGATGTGGGTGGACTCGGACTCGTTGATGACGGGCGGGACCCCACGCCGGTAGTTGAGGGTGTAATCGATGCGTAGCGGGGCCAATAACCCCTCGATCACATCGCGGACGGTGTTCTCGAGCGTGATCCAGACATCCCGGCTTCCGGTGCGCACCGTGCCGGCCAATGAGCCGATCTGGGGAATGGCATTGGCTGCCTGCCCTGCGTTGACGGCCCCCCACACCATGACGGTGCCGGCGCGCGGGTCGATGCGGCGACTCAGCATCCCCGGCAATCCGGTGATGACGGTGCCGAGCCCGTACACCAAGTCGGCCGTCAGATGCGGTCGCGACGTATGTCCGCCCGGGGAGTGCAGCGTGATTTCGACGGTGTCCGCGGCCGAGGTGATCGCCCCCGCGCGGACCGCCACCTTACCTACCTCTAGACGTGGATCACAGTGCAGTGCAAAGATTCTCGTCACACCGGCCATCGCTCCGGTCGCCACCACGTCGATGGCGCCACCCGGCATGACCTCCTCGGCGGGTTGGAAGATGAGGCGCACACCCGAGGGGAGTGAGGGCGCCGAGTTGAGGGCCATGGCCGCACCCAGCAGGATCGCGGTGTGTGCGTCGTGCCCGCACGCGTGTGCGACGTTCGGCACCGTCGAGGAGTAGGAAGCCCCGGTGCGTTCCTGCATCGGCAGCGCATCCATATCCGCGCGCAGGGCCACTCGCGGACCATCTTCGGGCCCGAAGTCGCAGGTGATTCCGGTACCTCCGGGCAGCACCTTGGGATTGAGCCCGGCTTCGGCCAGCCGTGCGGCCACGTATTCGGTGGTGGCGTGCTCCTGGCGCGCCAACTCGGGATGCGCGTGGATGTGACGGCGCCACCGAATCAGCGTCTCGGAGTTCTCCGCGACCCAACGCTCCGCTATCCCGGACAGGGATGAGCCGCTTGCGTCAAGACCATCATGTTCGCTCATACCGTCACCGCCCTGCGCGCCAGCCGATCCAGCACTCTGGAACGCTCGGTCTCATCCTCGGCCAGTCGTATCACGGTGCGCGCCAACATCTTCGCTCCTTCAACGACTGCCCGATCGGCACCTGGTTCCTTGGCGGCCTTTTCGAAATCCGGCTGATGGATGACCGCTCCCCCCGAATCGATGCCGACGACCGGATGAATACCCGGCAGCACCTGCGTCACGTTGCCCATATCGGTGCTACCCAAAGGCACATTGGCCTCGAACTCCGCAGGCACCGGCGTGCGGCCGAAAGACTCCATTTCCTCGCGAAACACCCCGACCAGCCATGGATCCGGCGTCAGCTCCAGGTATGGCGGCGAAGATTCGACGAGTTCGTGACTGCATCCCGTCGCCATCGCGCCCGCGGCGAAGCATGCGTAAACCTTCTCCTCCAGCTCACGCAGAGAGGCCGATTCCACCGCACGCATCGTGTACTGCATTGCGGCGCGGGCCGGGATGATATTGGCCGCCTCGCCGCCCTCGGTGACGATGCCGTGGATCAGCTGCCCGGGTGAAAGATGCTGACGCAACAAGCCGATCGAGACCTGCGCGACGGTGACCGCGTCGGCGGCGTTGATGCCGAGCTGCGGCGCGACCGCAGCATGCGATTCCTTGCCGTGGTAGGTCACCATCACATCGGTCAGCGCCAGGGAACGCGCGCCCGCGATATCGATCGGCCCGGGGTGCAACATCACGGCCGCCGCGATGTCGTCGAAGGCACCCGCCTTGAGTAGAAGTGCCTTACCGCCCCCGTACTCCTCGGCCGGCGTGCCGATAACGACCACGGTGAGTCCGAGGGCGTCGGCGACCTCGGCAAGCCCCAAGCCGGTGCCGACGGCGGAGGCGGCGATGATGTTGTGCCCGCACGCGTGGCCGATCCCGGGTAGCGCGTCATATTCGGCGCAAACACCGATGACCAACGGTCCATCTCCATAAGTGGCGCGAAACGCCGTGTCCATACCGCCCTGACCGGTAACGATCTCGAATCCACGCTCGGCGAGCAGTCGCTGCGTTTTCAGGGCACTGCGAACCTCGTGGAACGCCAGCTCGGGTTCGGCATGGATATCGTGCGATAACGCCACCAGATCTGTCGCCGCGGCGTCCACGACCGTGCTGACGGTCTGGGCATGCGCGGTGGACGACGCTCCGGTGGTCAAGGGCATTAGATCAGTATCCCATCATGGTTAGGCTCCGTAGCTGTGACCGATCAGCGTCCCGCGCGAAGAGACGAAAGCACCGATGAGTCTCCGGACAACACGGCATCACTGGCGGCCGCGGAAATCGCGGCGCGCACGGGCGTCGCGTCCCACCCCGTCGCGGTGGTTCTTGGATCGGGCTGGGCTCCGGCGGCGGCGCAGCTGGGCACTCCCGCCACAAGCATTGCGATGGCCGACCTCCCCGGATTCAGCCCACCGAGCGCGGCCGGACACGGCGGTTCGGTGCTATCGGTGCCCATCGCCGGCACGGGTGAACGGATGCTCGTACTACTCGGCAGGATCCACGCCTACGAGGGGCACGACCTGCGCCACGTCGTCCATCCGGTGCGCACCGCGTGTGCCGCCGGAGCTCGGACCGTCGTGCTCACCAATGCCGCCGGAGGACTGCGCGAGGAATACAGCGTGGGGCAGCCGGTACTCATCGCCGACCATCTGAATCTGACGGCCCGCTCGCCGCTGGTGGGTGCACAATTCGTCGACCTCGTCGACGCCTACTCACCGCGAGTGCGAGCACTGGCGCGGGAGATCGACGACAGCCTCGCCGAGGGGGTGTACGCGGGTCTGCCTGGTCCGCACTACGAAACCCCCGCGGAGATCCGCATGCTGCGCACGTTGGGCGCAGACCTGGTGGGCATGTCGACGGTGCACGAGACCATCGCGGCCCGTGCGGCCGGGGCCGAGGTGCTGGGCGTGTCCCTGGTGACCAACCTCGCGGCCGGCATGACCGGAGAGTCCCTCAACCATGAGGAGGTGCTGGCCGCCGGGCGCGCGTCGGCCACTCGCATGGGCCAACTTCTCAGCTCGGTGATTGGCCGGTTATGACTGAGTCCCCGCCGGCAGCGCACACGATCCAGGAGTGGATCGAGCACGACCCCGAACCCGAGACCGCCGCGGAGCTGCGAGCCTGCTCCGAAGCGGAGCTCGCGCAGCGATTCTCCGAGCCGCTGGTGTTCGGCACGGCAGGCCTGCGCGGTACCGTCCGCGGCGGCCCGAACGGCATGAACCTGGCCGTGGTGCTGCGCACCACCTACGCGCTGGCCAAGGTTCTCAAGGATCGGTGCCTCGGCGGCTCGACCGTGGTGGTGGGCCGCGATGCTCGGCACGGGTCGGAGAAGTTCGCGCAGGGTGCGGCGGAAGTTCTTGCCGCCGACGGCTTCAAGGTGGTGCTACTGCCCCGTCCACTGCCGACGCCCGTGCTGGCGTTCGCGGTGCGGCACGTGGATGCGGCCGCCGGCATCCAGATCACCGCATCCCACAACCCTCCCACCGATAACGGCTACAAGGTGTACTGGTCGGGCGGAGCCCAGATCATCTCCCCCACCGATCGCGATATCGAATCAACGACAGCCGCAGCGCCTTTCGCCGATCAAATTCCCCGCACTCCCGTTACTCCCACCGACGACACCTTGGTGGATGCCTACATCCAGCGTGCCGCCACGGTGCGCCGAGGCTCTGGCGGCGTCCGCGTCGCGCTCACCGCCTTGCACGGAGTCGGCGGAGCCACCGCCGTGGCTGCGCTGAACGCCGCAGGTATCACCGACGTCCACGTGGTGGACAACCAGTTTCAGCCGGATCCAGACTTTCCCACGGTCGCGTTTCCGAATCCCGAGGAACCAGGGGCCTCTGACGCGGTGCTGGCTCGTGCCGCCGAGATCGATGCGGATCTGGCCATCGCGCTGGATCCGGATGCCGACCGGTGTGCCATCGGAATCCCCACCACGACGGGTTGGCGCATGCTGTCCGGGGATGAAACCGGCTGGCTACTCGGTGATTACATACTCTCCACGCAGCCACATTCATCGACTCCACCCGTGGTGGCCAGCACGGTGGTCTCCTCGCGCATGCTCGCGCGTATCGCGGCATCACTCGGCGCCCGGCATGTGGAAACCCTCACCGGATTCAAATGGCTTGTCCGGGCAGCAGATTTCGACCTGGTCTACGCGTACGAGGAAGCCATCGGACATTGCGTGGATCCGGCGGCGGTGCGCGACAAGGACGGTATCTCCGCGGCGGTGCTCGCGTGCGATCTCGTGACGCATCTGCGCGAGATCGGAACGAGCGTGGAGGAGAAGCTAGAGAATCTGGCGATCAGGCATGGTATTCACGTGACCTCGCAGGTGTCGCTGCGCATGGACTCACTCGACGACATCACCGCAATGATGACTCGCCTGCGAGCGAACCTGCCCGCCGCCCTGTCCGGGTTCCCCATCACCGCAGAGGATCTGCTGGACCAGCGAGGCCAACAGCGTACCGACGCGGTGATCCTTGCTGGCGAAATCGGCGGGTCATCCATCCGGCTGGTGGTCCGCCCCTCCGGAACCGAACCAAAGATCAAGTGCTACATCGAGGTCCGCGAGCCCGTCATCACGGATCCGACCGTCGCACGGATATGGGCCGGCGTGGTCGTCTCCGAGCTTGAGGCCTACGCCCGCAACATCTAGCTCGGCCCGATTATCTGGGACCGAACTGACGATCGCCCGCATCGCCCAGGCCGGGAACGATGTATGCGGCTTCGTTGAGACCCTCGTCGATCGCGGCCGTGAAAAGTCGTGCGGACTCGATTCCCCGTGATGGGCCATAGCGCGCAACGCCCTGCCGAACAGCCTCGACCCCCTGCGGCGCCGCAACCACGCACAGCATCGTCACGTCGGTAGCACCGCGGGAATGCAACAGATCGAGCGTATGGACCATCGACCCGCCGGTCGCGAGCATCGGGTCCAAGACGAACACCGGTTGCGCCGACAAATCGGCCGGAAGAGATTCCAGATATGGGGTGGGTTGCAGGGTCTCCTCGTCGCGTGCCATACCGACGAATCCGACTCGCGCCTCGGGGATGAGGGCGTGGGCCTGATCCACCATGCCCAGACCCGCCCGCAGAACCGGAACCAGCAACGGAGGATTGGCCAAACGGAAACCCGCCGTCACGGCCACCGGTGTGCGCACGGCGGCGGATTCCACTGGTGCCGTGCGGGTCGCTTCATAGACGAGCATCAGAGTCAGATCCCGCAATGCAGCGCGGAACGCCGCGTTGTCCGTGCCGGCATCGCGAAGGGTGGTCAACCGGGCCGCGGCAAGCGGGTGCTCGACTACGTGCACATGCATGCTCCAGACCCTAGAACAGCAAGCTTCGATCCCGCCGACTCCGCAGGCGGGAAGCGTGTGACGGGCATCACTTTCGGTGGGGTACGACCCTGCACCTCTATATCGTTCCTGGCAAAGCCGAGCCAGCTATGCTGAGCAGGTAATACGACGGGGTGGCCACGTTGCCAAAAAATCTTTCAAAAAAGTTTCAGAAAGATGGAACCGAATCGCGACTACCCCCGTCGTATCCAAGTACAAGGCAGAAACTGCCCGAAATCAGGCGGGTAGCCGACCACCGAAGAGATGGAGGGGACATGGCAGACGGATTAGCAGCCGACACAGACATTCTGCGTGGCGTTGGCGGAGTTCAGATGGGGATGGGCGGAACGCTCGCGGCGGTGGGCACCGCAGTCAGCATTTTTCCGGTCGCCGCGCTGGCTCCGATTTTCGGTCCGATTGGCGCGCACTACCTGGGCGCATTCGCCATGACTTCCGCCAAGCAAGGGATGGACGTCGGCCAGCTCGCGATGGGTGTCACCGAATCCGGTGTGACCACCAATGTGGCCAGCAAGGGCTACGACGATGACGACGACAACATCGGCCAGAACATCAGCGCCACCGTCGACGGAATCGGGGCGTAACCATGGTTGAGACACGGCCAATCCCGTCCGAGCGTCTCGCGGAGGCGACGAACACCAACTACCCGAGCTTCGAGAACAACCCCTTCTCGGCGAACCTGATCAGCAACGCCATGGATATGGCAGGAACCGTCGGTAACGGCCAGTTCAAAGAGGGCCAGGACCCCAGCAAGATGCTGGAGGGTGGCATGCAGGTCATGCAACAGGTGATGCAACAGGGCATGCAGGCGGGAAGCCAGCTCATCGGCTCCTTCGCCGGTGCGGCAGCCCAGGCTCTGGGGCAGTTCGCCGGCATGGCCGGCCAGGCGCTGAGCAGCATGGCCACCCGCAGCGGCGCCATGGGCGCCAATGTGGGACAGGCATCCGATTCGACCGCGCGGGCCAGCACCCTGATCACCGAGGCCCTCCAGGAGTTTCAGCACACGTCCGAGATTCTGACACCGCTGATCGGCCTCTTCCCTCCCGCTGCCGCGGAATTAGCGGAGGCCGCCAGCCGATGCACAGCGCGTGTCGCCGAGCACACCGCGCAGCTTGAAGGAGAGCTAGGCGCGCAGGCCGGTGAACTGGGAGGTATGGCGAGTGCCGACATGGGCAATCCCTCGACGCCCGCATCCGGCAGCGTCCAGCCCGCCATGTCGGCCATGCAGGGTGGCCTCCAGGCCGGGACTCAGGCGATGTCCGGCGTCGCGAGCGGCGTCACCCAGACCATGAGCTCGATGGGTCAGGGGCTCGGCCAGATCCCGCAGGCTCTGACCGGCCTGCTCGGCGGTGCCGGTGGTGGCAGCGGTGCGAGTAGCGCGCTGGGTGGCGCCAACATGAGCGGTATCGCCGCCGGTGCGCTCGCCAACCCGTTCGGCGGTGGCAGCGGCCATGCGTCCTCCACCGCAGGCAGCACCAGCAGTGGATTGGGCGGCGCGAACGCCAATGCGGCCAAGATGCTCCTCGACCCGCGCAGCATGGGCAAGGGTGCGCAGCTGTTCCTCCCCGACGGCAGCACCAGCCAGGCTCCGAACGCCGCCGCGGCAGAGGCCGTGCGCAAGGCGCTCAGCCAGGTGGGCGTGCCCTACGAGTGGGGTGGCACCAAGCCCGGCGTCGGCCTGGACTGCAGTGGCCTGACCCAGTGGGCATACGGACAATCCGGCGTCGACATCCCCCGGCTCGCTCAGGAGCAGGGCGTCGGCATCCGGATCGACCAAGGATCGGTCATGCCCGGCGATCTGGCGGTGTGGGATGGCCACGTCGCCATGGTGATCGGCAACGGCATGATGGTCGAGGCCGGTGACCCGGTACAGATCTCCCCGATCCGTACCACCAACGCCGGGCAGGGATTCCATGGATTCTACCGACCCACTTCCTAGTTCAGGAGTGCCGCGGCCCGAGCCGCGTGCGAGCATCGATATGACCAATCGTGCTCGCACGCTGCGGGTCAAGGTGTCCGAATTCGGTCTGCCGCTTGAGGTTCAAGTCGAGCCAGACCTGCTCAATCGCGGCGCGTCGGCACTGGCACGGGAGATCTTGAACCTGTGTGAACTCGGTGCCGCGCGCTGCGGAGCGGCCCGCCGCGAAGAGCTTGCCGAAACCGGAATCCCGGATTACATCCTGGACAAGCTCGGTCTGGCGACACCCGCCCAGGTCGCCGACCTCGAACTGCGCCAATCCGACGATCAGATGGAACGGAGATCCTGATGACGGAGCCAGACCTCAACTTCTTCAAGGCGCTAGAACAGCAGTACCAGGAGACCATGACGAAGGCTCGCGCCGGCGGCCATATCCTGAACAGTGCAGTCGACGAGCTCAAAGACCTTCGCGGATGGGCACGTTCGGCGCAGGGCCATGTGGAGGCGGAAGCCGACGGCAACGGTGCGCTGACCAACCTTCGACTCGACGACTCGGTCACCAAACTGTCTCCGAAGATTGTCGGACAGATCGTTGTGGCCACCGCCGCGGCGGCAGCGGGCCAGGCCTTCGACCATCGTGAGCGGGTCTTCGCTCAGCTGATGGTCGATTTGAAGAACCCACAGCCGTAGCCGATTTCGGGCCTACAGCCCCGCCCGGTCTCGGTGTGAATCGGTAAGAAACACCGTGTTCTTGGCTGCGCGCCAATCTTGATGGAGCTGGCCGTCGCGATATGCGTACGGTTTCAACCCCGCCGGTTCCAGCAGCGACACCACTTCGTCAGAAGGCGTCTCGATGATCATCACCGGTTGTGAAGCGGTGATCGTGGCGAGCCCACCACGAATCACCGCGGCCTCCATCCCCTGCACGTCTATCTTTATCACCTGAGGATCCAGGCCGAAATCATCCAACCGGCGAACCTGAACCGGATGGCGTTCGATCGTCAGTTTTGATTCGTCGAATCCCGCCATGGTGCCGGGGTTGAGCCAACCACGCGCCTCCGCCTCATCGAGAGAGGCCAGGCCGTCGTAGACGAAGTTGCGGTATCGAGGAACGAACAGTTCAAAGGTGCCGTCTGCGTCCGAGAGCCCGCAGGCATGAATGCGCACGGTGCTGCTCTCATATCGGCGCCTAAGCCGCTGAGCTAGAACGGCATTGGGCTCAAAACTCACGATCCTGTATGGCGACGCCGTGCGCTGCAGCGCGCAAATGCTCTGACCCCAGTTGCCTCCGATGTCGACCGCCTCCGATAGCGGACCTAGCCGGCTCAGGAGGTGGAATTCGGGATCAATGCGCCACCCGAGTAGCCGGGTGCCCATGTTGTATGCGCCGAATTTGAGCGGCCGGAGAAACGGCAAATAGGTTTGCGCCAATCTCAGCGCTGGCATGCCCACCTGGGCAGACTAGTCGAACCATCATGCTGCGCCAGGCCGATCATCGGGCGCCCGATTCAGCGCCGTGAAGTGGCATCTGGATATCTAGGGTCGCCGTCACACCTACCGACCCCTCGTGTCTGCACCGGTAGGTGCTCGCGGCGACCAAGAGATGAGCTTGTTTGCGACCAAGTAGCCGTCAGACATAGCGCATCCACGCTGCGGGCACGGCCCGAAGAGACAGGGTCCGCACTTAGCCCGCCGATCGCGGGAGCCAGCAGAAAATATCGCGTCTGACCTGCCCCGCGCAACCTTTTCGGAATACTCGCCGCATTGCTCCACACGGGGCGCTGATCGATTGCCACGGTTGCTCCGCTGATAACATCCGGAGGTGGCACGCGAGTGGCTTCTCTTGGAAACACTCGGTGACGAGCCAACCGTCATCGCCTCCGGCAGTCAGCCGCGGAACATGGTTCCTCTCAGCGCATTTCTGCGACGTAATCGAAATCTTGGTCTGATTCGCCGCATCATCACCGCGGTAATAAAGGCAAATAGGCCCGCCAGCGTCGGCCCACCCGAATCGGATTCGATCATCGACATTCGTCCGGTCGCCATGCCCGACGGTCGGGTGCATGGCGTATGGCTGTGGACGGGATCCACACCCCCACCCGCCGCTCCCCCTGCCGAAGGCGGGGCGGTAGTGCTCAACGCCGATACCGGCGCCCTGCGCATGAGCGACGGTGCGGCCCTGGCCATGGGAATGGCCGCCACCGAGCCGCATGCCGAAATCAGCATGCCCGAGCTCTACCGCTATCTGGCGCCGAACCCCGGCGAGACGGACGTCCTGGGGCTCATCGTGACCGCGACGGAAGGCATGACCTACAGCGCCACGTGGCCCGGTGTGGACAGCGACGGCAATCCCACGCTGTGCCATTTCGCAAGCCGATTGGTTCTGGAACCCAACAACGAGGGTGTCCCCGAGCGTCTGGGGCGAGCGATCAACCTGCGCGTCGGCCGGCCGGCACCGCCGGTTCCGCTGCTCGAACAACAGGTCCTTGAGGCCACCGCCGAGCCCGGCGCCTATCGCGCGCTAGTCATGATCGCTTCACGGAAACTGATCAAATGGATCGATCCGCCTGCACCGGAATGGCATTGGGAGTTCGATCCGCTGGGTCGCCCCAAGATCCACCCGGACGACGAAGCGAATCTGAACTTCATGATCGACAATGCCGTATTCGGTGCTACCGAGGCCGTCATCCGGTTCCGCTGCCACGATGACAGCTGGGAGTCGCTGCACTGCTCGACCAATCTGGTCACGTTGAGCGAAGACGCGACCGTTGCACTGATCACCCATCGGCGCCGGCCGGTAAAGCCTCTCTAATCCCCTCGATCTGAAGACAGATCAGCATCCGACAGTTCGCCCGAAATTGCTAACATCCGGGCATGTCGCGCGATTGGATGCTGCTAGAGACCCTGAGCGAGGAGCCTACGGTCATAGCCATCGGATTGCAGGCCCGCAACATGACGCCGCTCGAGTCGATATTGGGCCGAAACCGGCACCGCCCATTGATCGAGGCGACCATCACCGAATGCCGGCGCACGGGCGAACCGGCGGTGGCCCTCACCCCGGCACGGGACCGTGTGGTGCGCGTGCATCCGATATCCATGGGGCAGGGAAATGTCCACGGTGTCCAGTTGTGGTTTGGGCCGGCAGACCTCGAGCCGCCGCGACGGCCCGTCGCCGGGGCGTGCCTGGGCGATTTGGACACATCGGTCACAACGCTCACCGTGGAGTATTTCGATGTGATGGGTTTCGACCCGCGCCACAGGTCCGAGAAACAGGCCATCGCCGAAGGCCTGGCACCCGTACTACCAAGCCCGCACAACGCCCAACTGATGGCGAATGTTGTGAACCCCGAACTTGAGGTGACCTTTTGCGGAACATGCCTGGCCGCCGACTACCGAGGAAACATCCTCCAAGTCCACTACGCCGGACGAGCATCCAAGGAAATCAATGCCGCAGGAGCTGTGGAGCGCATCAACAGGATCGTCTGCACCAGGGTGCAGAACAGCCCCGCCGGACCGCGGGTGGGACTGGCACAGCAGATCCTGGATGCGGTCGCAGTCCCCGGGGTGTATCGACTGCTGATCAATATCGACACCTTCGCCGTCCTCAAGTGGATCGACAAGCCATACCCCGGCCTGGCATGGCGCTACGACCCCGATCAGCCCGACAGCATCCATCCCGAGGACGCGGCCGTAGCGCGAGACATGCGGGAGGAGCTTCAGGCGGGATCGACGGCCGGGGTGCTCCGAATGCGGGCCGTCTCCGGCGAATGGCTGCGGCTACACGCCTCTGCCACGAAATTCGCATTGCGTGACAACGCTTTTGCGGCCCTTGTCACCCTGACGGCCGCGCCGGCGGCGGGTGCCGAATCCTAGAATGCCGGGGCGTGGGCGGCCATCGTCGCCATGCGTGCGCCGGTTCTCGCGGTGGGTCTTTCGCTCAACGCAGCCGTTCTGGCTAGGCTTGCCGCATGGCTGCTGACATCGTTCCCATCGAACTCGGGCTCACAGAAGGTGACGTGGTCACCCTGTGGGCCCCGCGGTGGCGCGACGCCGGGGACGAGTGGGAGGCGTTTCTCGGCAAGGACGACGATCTGTACGTGTTCGAATCGGTGGCCGATCTGGTGGCCTTCGTGCGGACCGACAACGACAACGATCTGGTCGATCACCCGGCGTGGTCAACGCTGGGCGCGCTGTCGGCCGACGAGCTCGAGCCCGACGACGACAATCGCTTCGACCTGATCGGCGTGCCGGAGCTGGTAGCCGACAAGCCGAGCGAGGATGCCGTCGATACACTGCGCGCGACGCTGGCGATCGTGGCCTCCATCGGTGCGGTCTGCGAGCTGGCACCCATCAACAAGCTCATCAATGGCAACCCGGTGCTGAGCACGCTGTCGGGCGGAGCCGAAAGCTTCACGGGCAAGGACGGATTGAAGCGGTGGAACCAGATCGGTGCCATCGTCGGCAAGTCCTGGGACTCGGTGGTCGACGCCATCGACGAGATCGCCGCCACACCGGATGTGGATGAAGAGCTCTCCGCAGCCGCGGATGCCGAGCTGCTCGCTGCCGCGGAGAATGCCGTCGACAACGACGACCTCGAGGATGACGACCTGGATCTGCTCGAGGAGGAGTCCGACTCGGATACCGAGAGCTCCGACAGTGACGCCAATGACACCGACACCGCTGACGAGGACGAGTCAGCCGACGAAGACGACGAGGACGGCGCAGACGACGACCCGGTCCTCGGCGGTGACGAGGACTTCTGGCTGGCGGTCGGCATCGACCCGATCCAGATGATCACCAACTCGGGAACGTTCTATACGCTGCGCTGCTACCTCAACGACGATCCGATCTTCTTGGGGCGCAACGGAAGAATCAGCGTGTTCGGTTCCGAGCGCGCATTGGCCCGCTATCTCGCCGACGAGCACGATCACGATCTGGCCGACCTGAGCACCTACGACGACATCCGCACCGCTGCCACCGATGGCTCGCTGCGGATCGACATCACCGACGACAACATCTACGTGTTCACCGGGCTCGCCGATGACCTGGAAGACGGCCTCGACGAGGTGGACCGGGATCAGCTCGAGCTGGCGGTGGAGCTGCTGACCGATGTCGCCGAATACTCCGAGGACGACAGCGTCGACGCCGAACTGGACAGCGACACCCCCCTGGGCAAGCTGGTGGGGCATCTGCTCGAACCCGATAAGCACGACGAGCCAAAGGGCGGATTCGCAGACGCGGCCGAGAGCTGGCGGACGCTGGAGCGTGCGATGGAAGCGCGGCTGCGCCGCGAGTGATGCGCGCCCAGCCCGGCTACCGCAGCGGCTAACCGATCAGGACCGCGTAGCCGGGCTTGATCACGTCATCGATGAGCGCCAACCGTTCATCGAACGGGATGAAGGCTGATTTCATCGCGTTGATGGTGAATCGCTGAAGGTCGCTCCAGCCGTATCCGAACGTCTCGACGAGCCGCAGCATCTCGCGGCTCATCGAGGTATCGCTCATCAGCCGGTTGTCGGTGTTCACGGTCACCCGGAATCGCAACCGCGCCAGCAGGTCGAAAGGGTGATCGGCGATGCTGTCGACCGCTCCCGTCTGCACATTCGAGCTCGGGCACAGCTCCAAGGGCACCCGCGTGTCGCGCAGCAGCGAGGACAGTCTGCCGAGATGGGCCGTGCCATCGGGGTCGATGTCAATATCGTCGACGATGCGCACCCCATGGCCCAGCCGGTCGGCGCCACAGAAAGCGATCGCCTCGTGGATCGAAGGCAATCCGAATCCCTCACCAGCATGGATGGTGAACCGGGCGTTGGCATTCCGCATGTATTCGAAGGCGTCCAGGTGGCGACTCGGCGGATAACCGGCCTCGGCTCCGGCAATATCGAACCCCACGGCGCCGCGGTCGCGGAACTTCACGGCCAGCTCGGCGATCTCCCGCGACCGTGCGGCGTGCCGCATCGCGGTGACCAGGGTGCGCACCTTGATGCTCTTACCGGCCGCACTCGCCCGCCGCTCCCCGTCGGCGAATCCGGCCAGCACGGCATCCATCACGTCATCGAGGGTCAGACCCGCGTCGATGTGAAGTTCCGGCGCGAAGCGCACCTCCGCGTACACCACGCCATCGGCCGCGAGGTCCTCGACGCACTCGGCGGCGACGCGATGCAGCGCCGCCGCCGTCTGCATCACACCCACGGTGTGTGCGAAGGTCTCCAGATACTGCTCCAGGGAGCCGCTGTCGGCGGCGGTACGGAACCACGAAGCCAGGGCGCTCTCGTCCTCGGCCGGCAGGTTCTCGTACCCGGATTCGCGGGCCAGCTCGAGGACGGTGCCGGGTCGCAGCCCGCCGTCCAAATGATCATGCAGAAGCGCCTTGGGAGCCTGGGTGATTGACACCAAATCAAGTTCGGCCGTCACACCGGAAGTCTATCGATGACAAGCGCAGTAGCGGGGGGCGCCGCACCGATACCCCATCCACCGTCCAGGGCGTCGAGTGCGGCCGGCAGGCGTTCGGCGGTGTCTGTATACAGCGTGAACAGCGGTTCGCCTGCGATAACCGATTCACCCGCGCGTCGGTGAATACGCACACCGGCGCCGTATTGCACGGTCTCCCCCGGCCGGCTGCGCCCGGCCCCGAGCCGCCACGCGGCGAGCCCGACCGGCATCGCATCGATATGGTGCATGACACCGCTGGACGGAGCGAGCACGGTCTCCTGGCACTGCCCGACCGGCAGCGGCACCGAGAGATCACCGCCTTGTGCGCGGATCATCGCCCGGAACACGTCCATCGCGGTGCCGTCGATCAACGTCGCGGCCGGGTCCTTGCCGTCGATGCCGGCTGCGGTAAGCATCTCGCGGGCCAGCGCGACAGTGAGTGCGACAACGTCATCGGGCCCTCCCCCGGCCAGCACGTCGAGTGATTCCTGCACCTCGACAGCGTTTCCGGCGGTGAGCCCCAGCGGCGTATCCATCGCGGTCAGCAGAGCGCTGGTGGCGACGCCGTGCGCGGTGCCCAGATCAACCATCGCCGAAGCCAATTCACGCGCCTGCTGCTCGGACTTCATGAATGCGCCCGCGCCCACCTTGACATCCAGGACCAGCGCAGCGGTTCCCTCGGCCAGCTTCTTACTCATGATCGACCCGGCGATAAGCGGTATCGATTCCACCGTGCCGGTGATATCGCGCAGCGCGTACAGCTTTCGGTCGGCGGGCGCCAACGATGCCCCTGCGGCACAGATCACCGCTCCGACATCGGAAAGCTGGTGACGTATCTCCGCATTGGTGAGGTCGACGCGGATGCCCGCGATGGACTCAAGCTTGTCCAGGGTGCCGCCGGTGTGCCCGAGACCGCGGCCGGACAGCTGAGGCACCGCCGCCCCGCAGGCGGCCACGACCGCGACCAGCGGCAGGCTGATCTTGTCCCCCACGCCTCCGGTGGAGTGCTTGTCGACGGTCGGCCGGGACAAGCCCGACAGATCGAGCCGCTCACCGGAGGCCAATATCGCCGCTGTCCATGCCGTCGTCTCGGCGGTGTCCATACCGCGCAGATAGATCGCCATCAGGAGGGCCGCGACCTGCTCCTCGCCGATGCCGCCGCGGGTGTACTCGCCGATCAGCCAGTCGATGGCTCCCGGACTCAGTGCCCCGCCGTCGCGCTTGGCGGCGATGATCGACGGCATATCGAACGCGTATGCGCCCGGCCGCGGAGTGCTCATCAGATCCGGCCCCGGCCCAGGTCATCGGGGCCGAAGGCCTCCGGAAGGAGCTCCGCAAGTCGTCGTGGCGCATCCGCGCGATCAATCAGCAGGTCGGGGCCGCCGTGTTCGAGAAGTAGCTGACGGCATCGTCCGCACGGCATCAGCGGCTCGCCGCGCGAATCGACGCAGGACAGCGCCAGTAGCCGACCTCCACCAGTGGAGAAGAGGGCACAGACCACAGAACACTCCGCACAGAGACCGAGGCCATATGAGACATTCTCCACATTGCAGCCGACGATCACCCGCCCGTCGTCGACGAGCGCGGCGGCGCCCACCGGATATTTCGAATACGGCGCATATGCATGCTTAGTTATTGCATACGCCTTGTCCCGCAAGTCTTTCCAGTCGATCAACATGATCGGGAAACCTCTCTGTCGACCCCGTGAGAGTCGCGTCCGCTCATCATTTGCTCGTGCAAGGTTTACCTAACTTACTTTGGAGTACGGTGCATTTCGGCGCTTTTTCACACTCACGCGATTTCGGCGCCACCTCGGGATGGGTTTAGAGTTCGGAAGACGGTTCGCCGACCACCGTTGGGCCATCGGTTGCGCGTCATGGACGCCCCCATTTACCGCGCCGTTTGGCCCCAGTCCACCATTGGTGTTGGAGGCCCACGTGACGACTGCGACGCCCGATACGGCCACATCTGGCCGCGAAGGTAATCGCCTCAAGCGATCGCTATACCGTGGTGATCCAGGAATGTGGTCCTGGGTCCTGCATCGCATTACCGGTGCCACGATTTTCTTCTTCCTCTTCGTCCACGTCCTGGATACCGCCCTGGTACGGGTGAGCCCCGAGACGTACAACGCGGTGATCGAGACCTACAAGACCCCAATTGTCGGGCTGATGGAACTCGGCCTGGTAGCGGCGGTTCTGTACCACGCGCTCAATGGTGTCCGAGTCATCCTCGTCGATTTCTGGTCCAAGGGCCCGCGTTATCAACGGCTCATGCTGTGGATCATCGGCGCCACCTGGTTTGTGGTGATGGTTCCCGCGGTAACCCGGATTCTCATGCACATGGCGGAGCGTTTCCTATGAGTTCTCCCAAGACAACGGCACAGACCGGCCCCAATGCGAGCACTCGCGCCAGCGGTCGCCCCGCTCCCGTGATGGAGCGCAGCTACGACCGCCCTGCCGCACTGGACAATCCACGTGCGCCCCGGCGCCCGTCGGGCATGCCCAACTTCGAGAAGTACGCGTGGATCTTCATGCGACTGTCGGGCGTCGTCCTGATCTTCCTGGCACTCGGCCACCTGTTCATCATGCTGATGTGGGACAACGGCGTGTACCGCCTGGACTTCAACTTCGTGGCACAGCGCTGGGCGAGCCCGTTCTGGCAGACCTGGGATCTGACGATGCTGTGGCTGGCTCAGCTGCACGGCGGTAATGGCATGCGCACGATCATCGCCGACTACACCCGCAAGGATTCGACCCGGTTCTGGCTCAATTGCCTGCTGGCGCTGTCGATCATCTTCACGGTGGTGCTCGGTACGTACGTCCTGCTGACATTCAACCCGAACATCGGTTAGGGGCTTTTTCACTATGGGTTCCCCCATCATTCAGGAACATCGGTACGACGTCGTCATCGTCGGCGCGGGCGGTGCGGGTATGCGTGCCGCCGTGGAGGCCGGACCTCGCGTTCGGACGGCGGTGTTGACCAAGCTGTATCCGACACGTAGTCACACCGGCGCCGCCCAGGGCGGCATGTGCGCCGCGCTGGCCAATGTCGAGGAAGACAACTGGGAGTGGCACACCTTCGACACCGTCAAGGGCGGCGACTACCTCGCCGACCAGGACGCCGTGGAGATCATGTGCAAGGAAGCCATCGACGCCGTCCTCGACCTCGAGAAGATGGGTATGCCGTTCAACCGGACACCCCAGGGTCGAATCGACCAGCGCCGCTTCGGTGGTCACACTCGCGACCACGGTAAGGCGCCGGTGCGCCGGGCCTGCTACGCCGCGGACCGTACCGGGCACATGATCCTGCAGACGCTGTACCAAAACTGCGTCAAGCACGATGTCGAGTTCTTCAACGAGTTCTACGCACTGGATGTCGTGCTCACCGAGACACCCAATGGCCCGGTGGCCACCGGCATCGTCGCCTACGAGCTCGCCACCGGCGACATTCACGTGTTCCACGCCAAGGCAATCGTTTTCGCCACCGGCGGTTCGGGCCGGATGTACAAGACCACCTCCAACGCGCACACCCTGACCGGCGACGGTCTGGGTATCGTGTTCCGCAAGGGACTTCCGTTGGAGGACATGGAGTTCCACCAGTTCCACCCGACAGGCCTTGCGGGTCTCGGCATTCTGATCTCCGAGGCCGTGCGCGGCGAGGGCGGTCGGCTGCTCAACGCCGACGGTGAACGATTCATGGAGCGCTACGCACCCACCATCGTCGACTTGGCACCTCGCGACATCGTCGCGCGGTCAATGGTCCTCGAGGTTCTTGAGGGCCGCGGCGCCGGACCGAACAAGGACTATGTCTACATCGACGTGCGTCACCTCGGTGCCGACGTACTGGAAGCGAAGCTGCCGGACATCACCGAGTTCGCCCGCACGTACCTGGGCGTCGACCCCGTCACCGAACTGGTGCCGGTGTACCCCACTTGTCACTATGTGATGGGCGGCATCCCGACCAACATCAAGGGACAGGTGTTGCGGGACAACGACAATGTCGTCCCCGGTCTGTATGCGGCCGGCGAGTGCGCCTGCGTCTCGGTGCATGGCGCCAACCGGCTGGGCACCAACTCGCTGTTGGACATCAATGTGTTCGGTCGGCGAGCGGGTATTGCCGCGGCCGAATACGCCGAAGCCCACGACTTCATCGAACTGCCGGAGAACCCCGCGACGATGGTCACCGACTGGGTGGCGGACGTCCTGTCCGAGCACGGCGACGAGCGGGTGGCCGACATCCGCACCGAGCTGCAGCAATCGATGGACAACAACGCGGCGGTGTTCCGCACCGAAGAAACTCTCAAGCAGGCGTTGCAGGACATCCACCGCCTCAAGGAGCGATACAGCCGAATCACGGTGCACGACAAGGGTAAGCGCTACAACAGCGATCTCCTCGAGGCCATCGAGCTGGGCTTCCTGCTCGAACTCGCCGAGGTGACCGTGGTCGGCGCGCTCAATCGCAAGGAATCCCGCGGCGGACACGCCCGCGAGGACTACCCGAACCGCGACGACACCAACTACATGCGACACACCATGGCTTATAAGGAAGGTGCTGACTTACTCTCTGACATCCGGCTGGACTACAAGCCCGTCGTCCAGACCCGGTACGAGCCGATGGAACGGAAGTACTGACATGACTGCAGTCATCGAGAAAGCCGAAGCGGGCGATCCACCACTGCCGCCGGTCCCCGAGGGCGCGGTCATGGTGGAGCTCAAGATTGCGCGCTTCAACCCGGAAGACCCGGACGCCGCGGGCTGGCAGAGCTTCCGCGTGCCATGCCTGTCGACGGACCGGCTGCTGAACCTGCTGCTGTACGTCAAGGGCTACCTGGACGGCACGCTGACCTTCCGCCGCTCCTGCGCTCATGGCGTGTGCGGTTCGGATGCCATGCGGATCAACGGTGTCAACCGGCTGGCCTGCAAGGTTCTGATGCGGGACCTGCTGCCCAAGAACCCCAAGAAGACGCTGACCATCACCATCGAGCCGATCCGCGGTCTTCCCGTGGAGAAGGACCTCGTGGTCAACATGGAGCCCTTCTTCGACGCATTCCGTGCCGTGAAGCCGTACATGATCACCAGCGGCAACCAGCCGACACGCGAGTACATCCAGAGCCAGACAGACCGTGCGCGCTTCGATGACACCACCAAGTGCATCCTGTGTGCCTGCTGCACCACCAGCTGCCCGGTGTTCTGGAACGACGGAAGCTACTTCGGTCCCGCGGCGATCGTCAACGCGCACCGGTTCATCTTCGACAGCCGCGACGAGGCTGCCGCCGAACGTCTGGACATCCTCAACGACGTCGACGGAGTGTGGCGCTGCCGCACCACGTTCAACTGCACGGACGCATGCCCGCGCGGTATCGAAGTCACCAAGGCGATCCAGGAAGTCAAGCGCGCGCTGATGTTCGCGCGCTAGCCGATCGATCTTCTACCCGCCGCCTGTCACACATCTGCGGGCTGTCTCGTCATACGGGTATGACTGCAACACCACGCAAAACGACACGTATCGAGCCCATTGCCCCGCAGCAGGCCTCCCTGCTCACCCGCATCATGTACCGGGTCGCCAAGCGGCGATACGGCCAGGTGCCCGAACCGTTTACGGTGATCGCCCACCACCGCAAGCTGATGGTCGCGGCCGCAATGCACGAGCAGATGCTGGGCAGCGCATCGCGCGTGCTGCCGGTGAGCGTCCGTGAGCTCGCGGTGTTCTGGACCGCCCGCACGGTCGGTTGCTCATGGTGCGTCGATTTCGGCTCCATGCTGCAGCGGCTCGACGGGCTGGATGTCGAGCGCCTCAAGGCCATCGAGGGATACGCGACTTCTCCGCTATTCACCGGCGACGAGCGCGCCGCCATCGCCTACGCCGACGCGATGACCGGCAATCCGCACGACATCACCGACGAACAGGTCGAGGACCTCAGACGACGGTTCGGCGACGCCGGAGTGATCGAGCTGACCTATCAGATCGGCGTCGAGAACATGCGCGCCCGCACCTACGCGGCCCTCGGGATCACCGAGCAGGGCTTCAACTCCGGTGATGCCTGCCGGGTTCCGTGGGCAACTTCCCAGGGCTCGCCGGACGCCTAGCCGCTACGCAGCGGCGTGCCGGTGAACTTGTCGGGATTGCTCACATCCCAGACTGCCAGCACCTTGCCGTCCTGCACGGTGTAGCCGCTGACACGGGGCAGCACCGGCCAATAGGCGGAGTCGGTGGCCTCACCTACCGGAGTCTCGGTCAGGTACATGCCGAACTGTCCATTCACCAATGCCGGATTGATGGCCTGCGTCATGTGAGGGCCGTACCGGTCCAGCAGCCCGAGCAGGAAACGCGCCACCTTATCGGGGCCACGGATGACCCGTACCGCGGTAGGCGCCTTTCCATCCGAATCTCCCGTCATCGTCACATCCGGGTGCAGCAGCTGGACAACAGCTTCCACGTTGCCTGACATGAGGGCCTCGAGCAGCCTGCCGACCACCTCGTTGTGCTCGGCATCGGGCACCGGCTGCGGGGCTGCGGTCACCACCCGACGCGCCCGCGTGGCCAGTTGACGCGCGGCCGCGTCGCTGATGCCGAGAATCTCAGCAATCTGCTTGAACGGCACCGAGAATCCGTCGTGCAAGACAAACGCAATGCGCTGATCGGGCGCCAGGCGGTCCAGCACCACCATCGCCGCAAAGCGCGCGTCCTCACTGGCCACCAGCGCGGTCAGCGGATCATTGCCGTCCAGGCCGGTAACCACCGGCTCCGGAAGCCACTCCCCCACATAGGTTTCCCTGCGATAGACGGCAGATCGCAGCCGGTCCAGCCCGAGCCGGGAAACCACGGTGGTCAGCCACGCCTGCAGATCCTCGATCTCGACGGTCGCGGAGTGCAGGCGCAGCCAGGCGTCCTGGACGATATCCTCGGCGTCGGCGACACTGCCGGTGAGCCGATAGGCCACCGCCTGCAGTCGCGGGCGCAGCGCCTCGAATTCGTCGGTGTGATCACGAACCGGAACTGCCACCACTTCAGCCTAGGCCTGCAATAGGGTGAGCCCATGGCCAAGCCGTCGATAGATCCCGTCCGCTGGCAGCCGCCCGGAGTGCGGGCACTATCCCTCAACCCGCAACCCCTGCCGCCACTGACGGTCGTACCGGTCCCCGGTCACGGCCCCGAGGATGTCGTGGCCGACGCCTCGGGAAACATCTGGGCGGGTGTGGTGGACGGAAAGATCCTCCGCATCTCACCCGACGGTGCCGAGATCACGCATGTCGCAACCACCGAGCACCCACCACTGGGCCTGCATATCGCACGCGATGGACGCGTGTTGATATGCAGCCGCGACAAGCTACTGGCACTCGACCCGGCCTCCGGAGATATCGAGCCACTGGTCACCAAGGTTGACGGACCGCCACTGATCTTCTGCTCGAATGTCACCGAATCATCTGATGGAACAATCTATTTCAGCGAGTCGACGGCGCGATTCCCGTTCGAGGAGTACCGGGCGGCGGCTATCGAGGGACGAGGAACCGGCCGGGTCTTCCGCCGAGACACAGACGGAACCATCACCACGATCGCCGACGGCCTGTATTTCACCAACGGCGTCACCCTGACCGCCGACGAGTCCCGGTTGGTGTACGCCGAGACCATCGGGCGCCGC
Source organism: Mycobacterium sp. NGS15 (assembly GCF_059813245.1). Taxonomy (NCBI): domain Bacteria; kingdom Bacillati; phylum Actinomycetota; class Actinomycetes; order Mycobacteriales; family Mycobacteriaceae; genus Mycobacterium; species Mycobacterium sp. NGS15. Next base: position 254,674 of record NZ_JCALEF010000004.1, read on the forward strand.
CTGAGCACAATCGCTCTCTCCGGTACCGCGCAGGGACAGACCTCACGGCTCGCCGAGGAATTGCCGTGCATGCCGGACAACATCAGCACGGGCGCCGACGGCCGGATCTGGGTGGCGATGGCGGGGCCGCGCAATGCCGCCCTGGAAGCACTGGTGCCGCGCGCACCGATACTGCGGAAACTCGTTTGGCAACTACCCGAATCAATTCAGCCGGCCGTCACCGCCGATGCCTGGGTGGTCGCGTTCGATCCGGACACCGGAGCACCAGTAGCGAACGTCCGCGGTCGTAACCCGGGCCTTCAGACCACCACAGGTGTCGTCGAATCCGGCGGCCGGCTCTGGTTGGGCTGCATCGGATCATCGGCCGTCGGTCACTTCAGCCTGGCCGATATCGCACCATCCGGATAGCTGGCCGATAAGTCACATCCGACACAGGCGTAACATCCCCCAGTTCAGGGTGCCGTTCACTTACTGTGGCAAGGCGATGACCACCTGGATTCCTGCGCCCGACCGCCGCCTGTCGCTGCGGGCAGCCGCGATGCGCCTCGCCGCGGCCACCGCCGCCGGGCTGATCGTCACCGCCCTCCCCTTGGCCGCACCGCTCGCCGCTGCCGAGCCCGGATTCACGCCGCCGGATACCAGCGGGTGCCCCTACAAGGTCGTCACGCCTCCGGCAGTCGACACCTCGGAAGTTCCCAAGGCCGGCGGAGATCCGCCCGCACCGCTCCCGGTTCCTGCCAAGCCCATCGGCGGCGAGATGCTCGGGCGCTGCGATGTGATCACCCCCGACGGGGCCGGACCCGTCCCCAACGACGTTTCCGCGGAATCCTGGCTTATCGCCGACCTGAACACCGGAAATATAGTGGCCGCCAAGGACCCCCACGCCCGGCACCGGCCCGCCAGCGTCATCAAGGTGCTGGTCGCGATGGACGCCATCAACAACCTGAACCTCAACCAGGCGGTAGTGGGCACCCAGGACGACGCCAACAGCGAGGGCACCAGGGTCGGCGTCGACGTCGGCGGCACGTACACGGTCCGGCAACTGCTCACCGGTCTGCTCATGAACTCGGGCAACGATGCCGCACATGCGCTGTCCGTCCAGCTCGGCGGAATGGACGAGACCGTCACCAAGCTCAACGACATGGCGCAGAAACTCGGCGCACGAGACACCCGGGTGGCCACCCCCTCGGGTCTCGATGGTCCCGGCATGAGCACCTCGGCCTACGATCTGGGGCTGTTCTACAAGTACGCGTTCGCCGACCCCACCTTTGCCGATTTGGTGTCGGCTCCGAAGGCGACCTTCCCCGGCCACCCCGCCAAACCCGGTGAACACGACGACCATCCGTCCTACGAGATGACGAACGACAACCGGCTGCTCTACAACTACCCCGGTGCACTCGGCGGGAAGACCGGATACACCGACGATGCGCAGCAGACCTTCGTCGGCGCCGCCGAGCGCGACGGCCGCCGATTGGTCGTCACCATGCTGCGCGGTACCCGTCTTCCGATTGCACCGTGGGAGCAGGCAGCCCATCTGCTCGACTATGGGTTCTCGACCCCGCGCGATGCCTCGATCGGCAAGCTCGTCGATCCCGACCCGTCGCTGCTGACCAAACCGCATGCCGATAACGCGGCCACTCCGCAGGCGGCCGGCCTCAACGCCGACGCGGTGAACAGTGTCCCTGTTCGGGTTGGCGTCACCATCATCGGCGCGATGATCGTCTTCGGACTGATCCTCGCGGCCAGGTCACTCAACCGCCGCCAGGCCTAGCCCCTAGTCGCCGCCGCGGCCCAGCCACGAAATACCCAGCGCACCAAGAGCTCCAGCCCCAAAAGCAGCGAGGACCCCCAGCTTCGAGGGCCGCTCAATGGTCTCGACCCGCGTGGTGATGACCACGGGCTCGGGCGGTGGCACATAGACAAATGACCGGTTCGCGTCGGACGTGGCTGCCCACGCGGTGGCATACAGCAGCAGGCGGGCCGTGATGTACGCGAACACCATGATGCCCAGCACCGGACCAAACGTGGAGCCCGCCGGGCCATGCATGATCACGCTCAGATAGATCGAAGCGACCTGTTTGAACAGCTCGAAACCGATCGCCGCGATGAGTCCGGCCCGGGCCGAACTCGAGAACGGCAGCCGCTCCCGCGGCAACCGCGCGATCATCCAGGTGAACAGCGCCCACGACAGGACGGTCGCGATCGCGATGGTGACGACTTTGAGCAGGACCGCCGGCACCGAGACGTCATGCAGCCCCACCCAGCCGAGTATTCGCAGGATGGTTTTCTCGTTACCGACGACGGTGACCGCAATGGTGAGGGCGAGCGCCACGAACGTCGAGCCCAATGCCACCAAGTCCGACAACTTGCCCCGCACGAATCCGTCGGAGTCGTTGGGCTGCTCCCACATGGCGCTGAGTGCCGCGCGCACATTGGCCATCCATCCCAGCCCGGCCCAGGCCGCGGTCGCAAGACCAGCGATACCCAGGCTCGTACGCGAGGCAATGGCCGTATCCATCAGATTGATTAGCTGGTTGCCCACCTCGCCGGAGATCGCTCCGCTGATCCGGCCACGTAGCTCCGCAATCGTGTCCGGCCGTCTGGACAACACGAAGCCCATGACCGCAAAGCCGACCATCATGAGAGGGAACAGCGCAAAGACCGTGAAATACGTGATTCCCGCGGCGTAGAAGTTGCCGTCTACCTTCTGGTAGCGCTCCTGCATGCGCATGACGTGGTCGAACCAGGGAAACCGTGCACGATAGCGGTCGAGGATTCCAGGCTTGTCCGAATCGTCCGTGGCCATCACCGATCTACCACCTCTGCTGTTCGCTACCTAGCGGGCCGGACAAACCCTATCCGGTCATAGACCTCAGTGAGCGTCTTCTCCGCCAGCTCCCTGGCGCGCGCCGCACCCGCCGCCAGGATGTCGTCAAGCGCCGCGGTATCGGTGAGCAGCTCATTCGTACGGTCACGCACCGGTGTGACGAACTCGACAAGCGCCTCGGCCGTGTCCTTTTTCAGATCGCCGTAGCCTCGCCCTGCGTAGCCGTCGACGAGCGTGCCGATATCGGCGCCGGTGAGTGCCGACTGGATGCTCAGCAGGTTCGAGACACCCGGCTTGGCTTCCCTGTCGAAACGAATCTCCCGGTCGCTGTCCGTCTGCGCCGACTTGATCTTCTTGGCCGAGACCGCCGGAGCGTCGAGCAGGTTGATCAACCCGGCGGGGGTCGAGGCTGACTTGCTCATCTTCACCGTCGGGTCCTGCAGGTCGTAAATCCGCGCCGCATTCTTCGGCACGAAGGTCTCCGGCAGCACGAACGTCTCGCCGTAGCGACCGTTGAACCGCTGCGCCACATCACGAGTCAGTTCGAGGTGCTGACGCTGATCATCGCCCACCGGCACCACATTCGTTTGGTACAGCAGGATGTCGGCGGCCATCAACACGGGATAGGTGAACAGGCCGACGGTGGTGGCGTCGTTGCCCTGTTTGGCGGACTTGTCCTTGAACTGCGTCATCCGCGACGCTTCGCCGTAGCCCGTCAAACACCCCAGCACCCAAGCTAGTTCGGTATGCGCCGGGACATGGCTCTGCACGAAGATGGCACTCTCGGCGGGGTCGACGCCAAGCGCTACGTACTGGGCGACCACGGCGCGGGTACGTCGTCGCAGTTCGTCGGGATCCTGCGCCACCGTGATCGCGTGCAGGTCCACGACGCAGAAGAGCGCCTCGTACTCATGCTGCAACCGAACCCACTGCTGCACCGCGCCCAACACGTTGCCGAGGTGAAGGGAATCGGCGGTGGGTTGGATACCGGAGAACAGGCGTCCCCGGATGGCGGCATCAGCAGTCCTGTCGGCAGTCATAGTGCATCCATCCTGGCATGACCGGTCAATGCGATTCTTGCAGCCGCTGTGCGCGCGTGACGCTTATCGGTACTCGACCGTCACCGGCGCGTGGTCGGACCAGCGCAGTGCGTAGGCATCCGCGCGCTCGACCCGCGCCGAGTGCGCACGTCGCCCCAGATCGGGAGTGGCAAGGTGATAGTCGATGCGCCAGCCCGCGTCATTGTCGAAGGCCTTACCCCGCCACGACCACCAGCTATACGGTCCGTCGACTTCGGGATGTAGCAGCCGGAAACTGTCGACCCACCCGGCCTCCAATAGCGAGCCAACCCATGCCCGCTCCTGCGGCAGGAAGCCCGCCTTCTTCTGGTTTGCCTTCCACGCCTTGATGTCTCGTTCGGTGTGCCCGATGTTCCAATCACCGCAGATCACCACGTCGCGTCCACTGCCCGCCAGCGTGGCCATTCTGGTACCCACCGCCGCCATGAAGCGCTCCTTCTCCTCCTGGCGCTCGGTGCCCGCTTCTCCGGTGGGCAGGTAGATGCTCGCCACCGTGAGATCGCCGATCTGGGCCTCCAGGTACCGGCCGGCCTCGTCGAACTCGCCGCCGTCGGCGTCCAGCGTGGCCTTGGTGGAGGCGGCCGGGACTCGGCTGAGGATGCCCACGCCGTTGCGTCCCTTCACGCTCGACGAGGCATTCACCACGTGCCACCCCGCGGCGAGCGCCGGAGCCAGCGCCTCCTGCAGTTGCTCGTCCTCCGCACGCACCTCCTGCAGGCACACGATGTCGGCGGTCGTCTGCTCCAGCCAGGGCAGCAGCCCCCGGTTCTCCGCGGATCGCTCCTTGACTGCGGCACGAATGCCATTGACGTTGATGGTGGTGACGGTGATCATCGGTCGCCGACGATAGTCGAGTGGTCTGACAGTGATGAGCCGCTGGGGCGAAGAACAACCAACCCTGATGAGCCGCTGGGGCGAAGAACAACCAACCGTGATGAGCACCACCGGACACGGTAGTTTGACGCAATAGACAGTAATGTCAACGCAGACGTTGGCGCACTAGGAGGACCCGCATGCTGGAAGCCATTTTGTCGAAGCCGTCGAGCAGGCGGGCGCCCATCGAGATGGGTGAGGGCGAGCCGGTCCTGCTGCTGCATCCGTTCATGCTGTCGCAGTCGGTGTGGGAGACCGTGGCCGAGCAGCTCGCCGATGCCGGGTATGAGGTGTTCGCACCCACCTACCCCGGACACAACGGCGGCGGACCGATGCCCCCGCTACCTCCGTTGTCGCAGCGCTCGGTCGACGTGTACCTGGATCAGGTCGAACAGATCATGGACCAGAAAGGCTGGGAAACAGCGCATCTGGTGGGCAACTCGCTGGGTGGCTGGATCGCCCTGGGTCTGGCATTGCGTGGCCGCGCCCGCAGTGTCACGGCCATCGCGCCGGCAGGTGGCTGGACAAAGTACTCGCCTCTGAAGGCGGAGATCGTGGTGAAGTTCGCGGCCATGCTCCCCTGGCTGGCGTTCTCCCGGCTGTTGGGCCGCCGCGCCGCGGGCCTGCCGTTCGTCAAGTTCGCCACCGCTCGCACCCTGTGTGGAGAGACCGAGGCGCTGAGCCTGCCGGACTTCCACAGCATCTTCGAGGACATCACGCACTGCCCGGCCTACTTCGCGTCGCTGACGTCCATCCTGCCGGCGCCGGGCCTGCAGAACCTGAACACCATCTCGGTACCGGCACAGCTGGTGCTGTGTGAGAAGGACGAGATCGTGCCCCCGGGCCGTTTCGGGAAGCTCATCTCTCAGGGCCTGCCCGCCGATGCACGACGGATCACCCTGGCGGGCATGGGGCACGTGCCCATGCTCGAGGCGCCCGGTCAGGTCACCGAGGTCATCACCGACCTGATCGACCCGCTGGTGGCCGCCAAGCGCAGCGCTGCCTCCGACGTCGGATAGGCATGTCGCCGGGCGTGAACCTGGGCGGGGGATTCGGCTGATTCGCCGCCCAGGTTCCACACTCGAGGCGTAGAACTACACCTCGACGGAGGCCAGGGCGGTGTTGAAGGTCTGGCTCGGCCGCATCACCGCGTTGATCTTCTCGGTGTCCGGCTGGTAGTAACCACCGATATCGGCCGGACTGCCCTGCACCGCGGCAAGTTCGGCCACGATCGCGTCCTCGTTCTCGACCAATCGCTTGGCCAGCGGCGCGAACAACTCGGCCAGCTCCGGATCCTCGGTCTGCGCGGCGAGCTCGGACGCCCAGTACAGGGCCAGATAGAACTGGCTGCCACGGTTATCGAGCTCGCCTGCCTTACGCGACGGGCTCTTGTCGTTCTCCAACAGCTTCCCGGTTGCGGCATCCAGCGTGGTGGCCAGGATCTTGGCCCGCGGGTTCCCGGTCTTGATACCCAGGTCCTCCAGGCTCACGGCCAGCGCCAGGAACTCGCCGAGTGAATCCCATCGCAGGTGGTTCTCCTCGACCAGCTGGCTGACGTGCTTGGGCGCCGAACCACCGGCACCGGTCTCGTACAGCCCGCCACCGGCCATCAGCGGCACGATGGAGAGCATCTTGGCGCTGGTGCCCAGTTCCAGAATCGGGAACAGATCGGTGAGGTAGTCGCGCAGGATGTTGCCGGTCGCCGAGATCGTGTCCAGCCCACGGATCACCCGCTCCATGGTGTACCGAATCGCCCATACCTGCGGCATGATCTGGATCTCGAGACCCTCGGTGTCGTGATCCTTGAGGTAGGTCTTGACCTTCTTGCGCAGCTCGTTCTCGTGCGGACGCTCGGTGTCCAGCCAGAACACCACCGTCATGCCGGATTCCCGCGCGCGCGTGACGGCCAGCTTCACCCAGTCCTGGATCGCGGCATCGGTGACGACCGGCATGCGCCAGATGTCTCCGGCCTCCACGTTCTGGCTCAGCAACACCTCGCCGGTGTCGATGTCGACGATGTCGGCGACACCGGCCTCGGTGATCTCGAACGTCTTGTCGTGGCTGCCGTACTCCTCGGCCTTCTGCGCCATGAGACCGACGTTGGGCACGGTGCCCATGGTGGTCGGGTCGAACTGGCCGTGGGTCTTGCAGAAGTTGATCATCTCCTGGTAAATCCGGGAGAAAGTCGACTCGGGGTTGACGGCCTTGGTGTCCTTGAGCTTGCCGTCCGCGCCGTACATCTTTCCGCCGGCCCGGATCATGGCGGGCATCGACGCGTCCACGATCACGTCGCTGGGCGAGTGGAAGTTCGAGATGCCCTTGGCCGAATCCACCATGGCCAGCTCGGGGCGGTGCTCGTGGCAGGCATGCAGGTCGCGGATGATCTCCTCGTGCTGCGAGGCGGGCAGCGCCTCGATCTTGCTGTAGAGGTCGGACATGCCGTTGTTGACGTTCACGCCCAGCTCATCGAACAGCTCCTGGTGCTTGGCGAAGGCCTCCTTGTAGAAGATCTTCACCGCGTGTCCGAAGACAATGGGGTGGCTGACCCGCATCATGGTGGCCTTGACGTGCAGGGAGAGCATCACACCGGTCTTGTATGCATCCTCGATCTGCTCCTCGTAGAAGTCGCACAGCGCCTTCTTGCTCATGAACATGCTGTCGATGATGTCGCCCTCACCCAGCGTCACCTCGGACTTGAGCACGACGGCTTCGCCACCGGCGGTCGTCAGGACCATCTTCACCTTGCGGGCGCGATCCAGGGTCAGCGACTTCTCACCGTGGTAGAAGTCGCCTTCCTTCATCGTCGCGACGTGGGTGCGCGACGCCTGCGACCACTGACCCATGCTGTGCGGGTGCTTGCGTGCGTACTCCTTCACCGCACGCGGCGCGCGACGGTCCGAGTTGCCTTCGCGCAGAACCGGGTTCACCGCGCTGCCGAGACACTTGGTGTACCGCGCCACGATGTCCTTCTCTTCGTCGCTCTTCGCGTCCCCGGGGTAGTCGGGCAGCTTGTAGCCCTTGCCCTGCAGTTCCTTGATGGCGGCCAAGAGCTGAGGCACCGATGCACTGACATTCGGCAGCTTGATGATGTTCGTCTCCGGCAACTGCGTCAGACGGCCCAGCTCGGCCAGATTGTCCGGAACCCGCTGGTCTTCGGGCAGGTAGTCGGCGAACTCGGAGAGGATGCGCGAGGCAACAGAGATATCGCTGGTTTGAACGTCGATACCGGCGGGCCCGGCGAAGGCCCGGATGATCGGTAAGAAGGAGTACGTCGCGAGCAGCGGCGCCTCGTCTGTCAGCGTGTAGATGATGGTCGGCTGCTGCGCACTCACGGTCACTCCCGGCGTCGTTGGTCGGTCAGAATCTGAGGTAGATCTGGCATCCGCGGGTCGCGCGGATGCCCTATTCAGTATCACGTCCCTCCGAGCCTAGGCGGCCGGACGGCCTGTGATCGCGCTCCCATCTCGGCCGCCCGACACCGTCGAGTCGCGCGTTGCATACCTGGTGGCAACCATTCGGTGACTTGAGATACGCTTCCAACTGGTCATGAGCACCAGCGTCAAGCCCCGGCTCGCTGGTCGGCAACCCTCCAACCGCGGTGGGGTGCCCCGGGTGATGACCAGGTTGAGTAGCCGACTGGGTTATGGAAGGACAGTCGGCCACACGGCAAGCGCGGGTCCGATGGCGGGCCCCGAGAAGACAGGTTGGCCCGATGAAATATCCGTCACCCGGGGGTGAATCCCTGCACTCCTGTTGTCGTTGTTGTCGCTGTCGCATGCCCTAGACCGCCAGCCCCGCACCGACCACCCAGGAGGTTTCCATGACCGATATCGATCCCACCGCCCAGTGGGCATTTGAGACCAAGCAGATCCACGCGGGCCAGTCCCCCGACACGGCGACCAACGCCCGGGCTCTGCCGATCTACCAGACCACGTCCTACGTCTTCGACGACACCGCACACGCGGCGGCACTGTTCGGTCTGTCCGAAGAGGGCAACATCTACACGCGCATCGGTAACCCGACCCAGAATGTCGTGGAGCAGCGCATCGCCGCCCTCGAGGGCGGCGTGGCGGCGTTACTGCTGGCTTCCGGGCAGGCGGCCGCGACGCTGGCCATCGTCAACATCGCACAGGCCGGCGACAACATCGTGTCCAGCCCGCGCCTATACGGCGGCACCTACAACTTGCTGCACTACACGTTGCCGCGCCTGGGCATATCGACCACCTTCGTCGAGGATCCCGACGATCTGGAGTCCTGGCGCCGCGCTATCAACCCGCAGACCAAGGCAATCTTCGCCGAGTCGATCTCCAACCCGCAGAACGATATTCTCGATATTCCCGGCCTTTCGGAGATCGCGCACGCAGCGGGCGTCCCCCTCATCGTCGACAACACCGTCGCCACGCCGTATCTGATTCAGCCGCTGGCACACGGCGCCGACGTTGTGGTGCATTCGGCTACCAAATACCTTGGCGGGCACGGCAATGCGATCGGCGGCGTGATCATCGACGGCGGCACCTTCGATTGGACGCAGGGCCGCCACCCCGGATTCACCACGCCCGACCCGAGCTACCACGGCGTGGTGTTCGCCGACCTGGGTGCACCGGCTTATGCACTCAAGGCGCGTGTGCAGCTGCTGCGCGACCTCGGCCCCGCCATCTCGCCGTTCAACGCGTTCCTCATCGCACAGGGACTGGAAACGTTGAGCCTGCGCGTGCAGCGCCATGTAGAAAACGCGGAACGCGTCGCTCATCACCTCGTCGCCCAGCCGGGGGTCACCTACGTCAACTACGCCGGGCTGCCCACCTCCCCTTGGCATGAACGCGCGAAAGAACTGGCCCCCAAGGGTGCCGGCGCTGTACTCGCCTTCGAGCTGGACGGCGGAGTCGAGGCGGCGACCACCTTCATCGATTCGCTGACCTTGCACAGCCAGGTCGCCAACATCGGCGACGTGCGGTCGCTCGTCATCCACCCCGCGACGACGACGCACGCACAGCTTTCGCCCGCCGAACAGGTGGCCTCCGGTGTTACGCCGGGACTGGTCCGCCTGTCGGTCGGCATCGAGGGCATCGACGACATCCTGGCCGATCTGGACGCCGGATTCGCCGCAGTACAGCGACTCAAACAGCCCGCGGCGGTGGCATCATCGTGACCTTGACCGACGACCTTCGCGCAAGCGGTTCATCCGCAGATCAGCAGCTTCCCGCATCCCACATCGCCCTCCCTCAGGGTGATGAGATCGCCTATGTACCAATAGGTTCGATCACCCTGGAGAGTGGCGCTGCCATCGATGACGTGACCGTGGCGGTACAGAGCTGGGGGCAGCTCTCACCGCGCCGCGATAACGTCGTCTTCGTCTGCCATGCACTCACCGCCGACTCACACGTGATCGGAGCCGCCGGTCCCGGCCACGTCACCGGCGGCTGGTGGGAAGGAATCATTGGTCCGGGCGCAGCGATCGACACCGACCAGTGGTGTGCAATCGCCACCAACGTACTGGGCGGCTGCCGGGGTACAACTGGCCCGACTTCCCTTGCCGGCGACGGAAAGCCCTGGGGCTCACGATTCCCCGGGGTATCGGTGCGTGACCAGGTGAATGCCGACATCGCCGCACTCGCACAATTCGGCGTCACCGAGGTCGCCGCCGTCGTCGGCGGTTCGATGGGTGGTGCGCGCGCACTGGAATGGGCTGTGATGCAACCAGATTCGGTGCGTGCCGCACTGGTGCTGGCAGTCGGCGCGCGCGCCACCGGCGATCAGATCGGCACCCAGAACACGCAGATCGCCGCCATCCAGGCCGATCCCGACTGGCAGGGCGGCGACTACTACGGCAGCGGCCGCAGCCCCGAGAAGGGGCTGAACCTCGCTCGGCGCATCGCTCATCTGACCTACCGCGGCGAGGTCGAGCTGGACACCCGGTTCGGCAACGATCCCCAGGTCGGCCCGGATGGGCCCGAGGATCCATGGGCCGGCGGCCGCTACGCGGTGCAAAGCTACCTGGAACATCAGGGCGACAAGTTCGTTCGGCGCTTTGACGCCGGCAGCTACGTCATCCTGACCGAGGCGCTCAACCGTCACGACGTCGGCCGGAGCCGTGGTGGTGTCGAAAAGGCGCTGCGCGGCTGCCCGGTCCCCGTCGTCGTCGGCGGCATCACGTCCGACCGTCTGTACCCGCTACGGCTGCAGGAGGAATTAGCAGACCTGCTGCCCGGTTGTACCGGCTTGCGGGTGGTCGAATCGGTACACGGTCACGACGCGTTCCTCATCGAGTTCGACGCGGTGAGCGAGCTGGTGCGGGAAACCCTCGCCCTGGCCAAGTCAACACAGGCTTCGTAAACGGAACCCGAGGAGCGCGAATGCCGGACGCACAAGCAGAGCCATCGCTTTCGTTCGGTTCCCAGGCTGCGGCCTACGAGCGGGGCCGTCCTTCTTACCCACCCGAGGCCATCGACTGGCTGCTACCGACCGGAGCACACGATGTCCTGGATCTGGGCGCAGGCACCGGGAAGCTGACCACCCGCCTGGTGGAGCGCGGACTCAACGTGGTCGCGGTGGATCCGCTCGCGGAAATGCTTGAGGTGCTGAGTAACTCGCTCCCCGATACCCCGGCACTATTGGGGTCCGCCGAGGAGATTCCGCTGCCGGACAACAGCGTGGATGCCGTGCTGGTGGCGCAGGCCTGGCACTGGGTGGATCCCGAGCGCGCTATTCCCGAAGTCGCTCGCGTGCTGCGTCCCGGCGGACGGCTGGGGCTGGTGTGGAATGTGCGCGATGAACGTCTGGGATGGGTCTCCGATTTGGGGCACATCATCGGCCATGAGAACGCGGCGGATTCGGCAGACGTCGGCGCACTCCCCGCTCCGTTCACCGGACAAGAGCGACACCAGGTCGAGTGGACGAGCTACCTTACCCCGCAAGCACTTCTGGACATGGTTGCCTCGCGCAGCTACTGCATCACCGCCCCTGAGGCCGCCCGGAAGAAGACGCTGCAGCAGGTACGCGAGCTACTGGCCACCCACCCGGCGCTCGCACAGTCGACGGGCCTGGCACTGCCCTATGTCACCGTGAGCATCCGGGCGAACCTGAACCAATAAGAGCACCCCCGGATCGGGTGCCCCAGTTCACAGAGACGAACACGCCCGGTGCCGCTACGGTGTACCCGTGCGTACGGATCGCCGCCTGCTGGCAGCTCTCTTTGTCACCACCACATTCCTGATCCCGGCTCTCGCCGGGTGTGGATCCAACGGGTCGTCTTCGGACACCAAGAATGAGTCCGCATCCACCACCGGTAGCACGCCCACCGAACGGCACACCCGCCAGTTCATCCCCGAGCTGGGCATCTACGTCACCGTTCCGCACGACTGGGTGGCCTTCTCCGACGGGGTACACGACAACAAGGGACTGGTGACCTACCAGGTACGGCCCAAGTGGGAGTCGTCCGAGTTCGCGCAATACGTGCGCATCCGTAAGTTGACGGCTTCCAACGGAAACACAGAGAGCACAGCAGCCCCCGAAGTGAAGGACTGGTTGGCATCGTCGAACGCCGACGCGGTGAGCGCCTTCGTCAAGACTCGTAAGTCGAAAGTGACTGCTGATAAACGTGATTCGTGGGATGGGCCCAACCTGCCCGGAGCTTCGGCCGATCTGGAACTGGAGAAGCCGCCGGCCGCCGAGGGCAAGCCGCAGGCCGCCAACACACCGAAGATCTACGTAGCGTTTGTCGGACAGGGCGATCAGCGTTGGCAGATCGCCACGAGCAATACCGGCAGCCCCGGCGGAGAGCCGTCCGAACAGTTCTTCGGCGAGCAGGCCGACTCCATCGCACGCTCGGTGCAGCTGCTCAAGTAGGCGCCTAGCCGGTGCCCAGCGGGTCGATCGTCAACGCCAGATAGACCATCACCGCCGCCACGGCGGCGAGGGCACCGACATCAAAAGACTTGCTGCGTACCGCCAATAGTCCCGCCGTCTCGTCGGTGAGTACCAGCCGCAGCGCTGCGGCCACACCTACGGCGATTCCCACCACCAGCGCGCCGCGCCGCCACCGGTCGGCGATCACCAACCCCAACGCCGCCAGAAACACCGCCGACACCACCAGGATCGGCCACTGCTCGCGGGCGAAGCGGCGGATGGCATCAAGTGCCGCCGCGAACAGGTCACGTGTGGCCGTCACGAACGTTCCGCCCGCTCGATCACGTTGGTGAGTAAGAAGGCTCGGGTCAACGGCCCGACTCCACCGGGATTGGGCGAGACGTATCCGGCGACATCCCAGACGTCCGGCGCCACGTCGCCGGTCAACTTGTCCTCGACGCGACTCACGCCCACGTCCATCACCGCGGCGCCCGGCTTGACCATGTCGGCGGTCAGCATATGCGGCACCCCGGCAGCGGCGACGATAATGTCGGCCTGACGGGTCAGCGCGGCCAGATCGCGAGTTCCGGTGTGACACAGGGTGACCGTCGAATTTTCCGAGCGCCTGGTGAGCAGCAGCCCGAGCGGACGGCCCACCGTGACGCCCCGGCCGATCACCACAACATGCGCACCGTCCAGCCTGACGTCGTAGCGGCGCAGCAGGTACACGATGCCGCGCGGTGTACAGGGCAGCGGTGCCTCCTTGCCGAGCACCAGCCGGCCCAGGTTCGTCGGATGCAGGCCATCGGCGTCCTTATCGGGGTCGATGCGCTCCAGCGCCTCGTTCTCGTCGAGATGTTTGGGCAGCGGCAACTGCACGATGTATCCGGTGCAGTCCGGGTTGGCGTTCAGCTCGTCGATGGTCGCGCACAGCGTGGCCTGATCGATATCGGCAGGCAGATCACGGCGGATCGAGTTGATGCCCACCTTGGCACAATCGTTGTGCTTGCCGCGGACATAGGCCTGCGAACCCGGGTCATCCCCAACGAGGATGGTTCCCAGGCCCGGCGTCTTGCCCGCCGCCGTGAGCGCCGCGGCGCGCGTGGCCAGCTCCACAAATATCTCGTCGCGGGTGGCCTTACCGTCAAGTCGAGTCGCCGTTGCCGAAGTCACCGAGTCAGTATCCACCACGTAATTCACCAGGTGTCCCAGTGCAGGACGTCCGAGAGCGGCTGACGCTTCGCCAGCCGGAAGTCGGTACCGACGGTGTATGCGATAGGGAACAGCCCGCCCTGAGTGACCTTGTCGAACGGGATGCCCAGGATGTCGGCGGTGCGCTTCTCACCGTCGTCCATCAGGTGCAACGTCGTCCAGGCCGACCCCAAACCACGGTTGCGCGCGGCGAGCATGAAGCTCCACACCGCGGGCAGCAGCGATCCCCAGGTGGATGCCGCCCCGACCACGGGCAGATTGTCGAGTCGTCCCTCGATACACGGAATGAGGAACAGCGGCGACCGCTCGAAGTTCTCGGCGAGGTAGCCCGCCGAGTCCACCACCTTGTCGCGTCGCTCACCCCGGGTGTCGCCCTCGGCGTACTCGGGGCCCTGACCGGTGGCGTACTTGTTCCAGCCCGCGCGGTAGATGTCGGCGACGGCCTTCTTCTTGTCGGCGTCCTCGACGATGACAAAGTGCCAGCCCTGCTGGTTGGAGCCGGTCGGCGCCTGCATCGCGATGTTCAGGCATTCCTCGATGACCGAACGTTCGACGGGCCTGTCGAAATCGAGGCGCTTGCGCACCGAACGGGTGGTGGTCAGGACTTCATCGGCGGACAGATTCAGGGAGGTCATGAGACGAACGTACAACGCGTGGCCGAGCCGAAAAGTAGGAGTGCGCCTCCAGAATTCGCCGGCCCTCGTCGCGGCGTAATCTCCGGAATGTGGCCACCGACGTTCGCGATATCCCTGACGTGCTGGCACCCGCGCGGCTTGGCCCCGTCACGCTGCGCAATCGGACGATCAAGGCCGCGACATTCGAGGCCGCTTCCCCCGACGCACTGGTAACCGACGATCTCATCGAATATCACCGCAGGCCCGCGCTGGGCGGTGTCGGCATGACTACCGTCGCCTACTGCGCCGTCGCCCCTGAAGGCCGCACCGAGTACGGCCAAGTCTGGATGCGCCCAGAAGCGGTTGCTGGCCTACGCAGATTGACCGACGCCATCCACGACACCGGCGCCGCCGTCTCGGCGCAGATCGGGCATGCCGGCCCGGTGGCCAACGCACGGTCAAACGGGTCGCGTGCCCTCTCCCCGATCCGGTTCTTCAACCCGCTGGGCATGAAATTCGCCCGCCGGGCCAGTATCTCCGACATCGAGGGCGTCATTGCCGCGCATGCGAACGCAGCCCGCCTGGCCATCGAGGCCGGTTTCGATGCCGTCGAAATCCATTTGGGCCACGGATATTTCGTCAGCTCCTTCCTGAGCCCGCTGTTCAACCGGCGGAGCGACGAATACGGCGGATCGCTGGCTAACCGGGCCAAGGTGGCGCGCGCGGTGGTTCACGCGGTGCGCAAGGTGGCCGGTAACCGGCTGGCCGTGACCGCAAAACTGACCATGACCGACGGCATCCGCGGTGGCATCCCCATCGAGGAGTCTCTCCAGACCGCCATGTGGCTGCAGGAGGACGGCGGGCTCGATGCCCTCGAACTGACTGCGGGCAGCTCTCTGGTGAACCCCATGTACCTCTTCCGCGGCGACGTGCCGATCCGCGAACTCGCCCAAGGCTTCCCCAAACCCTTGGGGTGGGGTGTGCGCGTCACGGGAAAGAAATTCTTCCGGTCCTACCCCTACCGCGACGCATTCTTGCTCGACGATGCCCGCCGGTTCCGTGCCGAACTGGACATGCCACTGATCTTGTTGGGCGGTATCGCCGGCGGCGACACCATGGACCTGGCGATGGCGGAGGGCTTTGAGTTTGTGGCCATGGGCCGTGCGCTGCTGGCCGATCCGGACCTGGTGAATCGGGTGGCGGCCGACCGGGCCACTCATTCGCGGTGTACCCACTGCAACCAGTGCATGGCCACGATTTTCAGCAGAACCCACTGCGTCCTTACGTAGCCTGCGGCGCCACCGGCGCACCGGCATCATGCGCGTCCCGGTTGCGCACGATATGTGCAACGTGGCGCTCCGCCCACGACTTCAACTCGTCAATGGGCTGACGCAAAGAATCACCCAACTCGGTCAGTTCGTACTCCACCGTCGGCGGCACGGTCGCGTAGGCCCTGCGTTCTACCAGCCCGTCGCGCAGCATCGACCGCAACGTAGAGGTGAGCACCTTGCCAGTGACGCCACCGATCCGTTCGCGCAGGACGGTGAAACGCAGCGGCCCGTCAACGAGAGCGAGTACCACCAACACGGTCCACTTGTCCCCGATCCTGTCCAGCACCACGCGGGTGGGGCAATTCTGGTCGAAGGCATCCCCCAGCCAGTCACCCGCGGCGGGCTGTGATGCAGCAGACATCATGAGACTCCATTAGTTACCTTGAGGTACCAAGTTACCACTGGATACCTTTGCAGTGTCCACCTCACCGACGAAAGGGGCCTCCCCCATGAAGATCGCAATATTCGGCGTCACCGGGACAGTCGGCTCCCGCATCGCGACCGAGCTCACCGGTCGCGGGCACGCGGTGACCGGGTACAGCCGCCGAGGCGGAGACCATGCCCAGGCCGGATCCCTTTCCGACGGAGCGCTCGTGGCAAGCACGGCCGCCGCGCATGACGCCGTCGTCTCAGCGATAGGCCCGAGCCGCTCCGGCGCTCCCCACAGCGAGTTCATCGACGCGATTACAACAGCCGCTGCCAATCTCCACGGCACTCGACTCTTCGTCGTCGGCGGCGCAGGGTCCCTGCTGGTGGACGGCAAACGCCTGGTCGATTCGCCAGAATTCCCCGAGTCGTACCGCGCCGAGGCGCTTGCCCACGCAGCCGTTCTGGAATCCCTCGAACTAACCGGTCACGACGTGGACTGGGTGTACCTCTCACCACCGCCACTCATCGAACCGGGAGAACGCACGGGCTCCTATCGTGTCGCCGATAGCTCTCCGGCCGGCCAGTCCATCTCAGCGGAGGACTTCGCGGTCGCGGTGGCCGACGAACTCGAACACCCAGCGCACCGGCGGGAGCGATTTACGGTCGCGAACTGATACCCGCGGCGCCCAGCGGGATTAGCATTCGCGATCGTGACAGATACCGGCGAGTGGAGGCGGCCGGCTGGCCGGGGCGCCGGGCCAGCCGAGACCGTCACCAGCTGGCTGCTGTGGGTGCTGGTGAGTATCGCGGCGTGCGTCGTCGTATTCGCGGCAATCTTCCCCGTCGGGTTCGGCGGTGCCTTTCCGGAGCAGGCCGATGAAGCCGGCAAGGTATTCGTCTGGTCGTTGCTGACGGTGTTGATGTGCATGGTTGCGCCGGTAGCGATGGGCATCGGACACTGGCGTCATTGGCACATTTGGTATTGGCCGGCGCTATGCGTCGCGGCGCTTGCCTGGACCTTGTTTCTGCTCCAGTCCCTGTAGCGGCGCCCGGCGCGGGAAGGACGGTCCCACGCCGTGACCCGATACAGTCGATGACGATGACTGGTCGGGAAGCACCCACTCTCACCGTGGTATTCGATGGTGACGAACGAAAGTTCGCACCCGGGCACGACATTCATATCGGCCGCGATATCCACGCCGATGTACGCATCACGCACCCATTGGTGTCGCGTATTCACCTGATAATCAGGTTTGTCGACGGCAAATGGATCGCCGAGGACCAACGAAGCCTCAACGGCATCTTCGTCAACGGCCGACAGGTCGGCTGGGTCGAGGTGCGCGATGACACGGTGATCAACCTCGGCGACCCAGGTGGACCGCGGATGACGTTCGCCCTCGGCGGTCTCGGCAGTGAGACACAGCTGGGAATCGCTCCCCCCACCATGCGCGGTCATGTCTCGGGTCTGCAGCCGACCGCCTATACCGGCACTCAACAGCACTACCCCACCGGCGGCTACCAGTCCGGTCCGCAAACCTACGGGCAGCCAGGTCCGCAAACCTATGGCCAGCAGCACCCCTACGGCGCGCCGCCCTCGGGGCCCCAAACCTATGGGACGTCCAGTACCTCCGGGCCCACCCGCCCGCGCCAGCAGTACCCGTCGGGCCCCACCCCGGTACCCGCCGCACACTCCGGCGAGCCGGTAGAACCGTTCGGTACCCGCGCGATGCGCGCGCTGGGCATCGGCGGCGGCGCACCGAAACCGTCACCCGGCGCCATCACCGTCGGCCGTGCCCCCGACAACACCATCGTCGTCAACGATGTGCTGGCCTCGCGGCACCACGCCTTGTTACTTCCGACAGCCGGCGGCCTGGAGATCCAGGACCTGCACACCATCAACGGCACCTTCGTCAACGGTGTGCAGGTCGAGCAGGCAACAGTGCGCGAGGGTGACACCGTCACCATCGGTAACGTCGACCTCGTCGTCCAGGACGGCACACTCGTCAAACCGACGACGGCCGCCCGCGTCGGCGGTCTTGAGGTGCAGGGCATCGACTTCACCGTCGAGGGTGGCAAGAAGCTACTCGACAACATCAGCTTCTCGGCAGGACCCGGCTCGCTCACCGCGGTCATCGGCCCCTCGGGTGCGGGCAAGTCCACACTGGCCCGGTTGATCGTCGGCAACACCCAACCCTCGGCGGGCAAGGTGTCCTTCGAAGGCCACGGGGTGCACGCCGAATACGCCGTGATGCGAAACCGCATCGGCATGGTGCCGCAGGACGATGTGGTGCACCCGCAGCTGACCGTCAGCCAGGCACTGCATTACGCCGCCGAGCTGCGACTGCCACCGGACACCAGCAAGGAAGACCGTGAGCAGGTGGTGTCCCGGGTTCTCGAGGAACTCGAGATGACAAAGCACGCCGAGACCCGCGTCGACAAGCTCTCGGGTGGACAGCGTAAGCGCGCCTCGGTGGCCATGGAGCTGTTGACCGGCCCGTCTCTGCTGATCCTGGACGAGCCCACCTCCGGTCTGGATCCGGCGCTGGACCGTCAGGTGATGAGCCTGATGCGCCAGCTCGCCGATGCCGGCCGCGTGGTTGTGGTCGTCACACACTCCTTGACCTATCTGAGCTACTGCGACCAGGTGCTGCTGCTGGCGCCCGGCGGCAAGACCGCGTACTGCGGACCTCCGCGCAGCATCAACCAGGAGATGGGCACCACCGATTGGGCCGATATCTTCGCCAATGCCGCGGCCGATCCGGACGGTGTGCACCAGGCCTACCTGACGCGGCACCCCGCCGCGAACAAACCCGCCACGGCCCCGGTAAAACCCGGCGACCTCGGGAAGCCTCCCAAGACCAGCCTGCTGCGGCAGGTCTCCACGGTGGCGCGCCGTCAGGGACGGCTGATCCTGGCCGACCGCGGCTATTTCATCTTCCTGGCGCTGTTGCCGTTCGTCCTCGCCGGACTGGTGCTGTCGGTACCCGGTAGTGCCGGGTTCAACGTGGCGTTACCCGACAACCCGAACGAACCGGGACTGCTGCTGGCACTGACCAACCTCGGTGCGAGCTTCCTGGGCCTGGCCCTGACCATTCGTGACTTGATCGGTGAACGGGTCATCTTCCGGCGTGAACAGGCGGTGGGCCTGTCGGCCACGGCATATCTACTGGCCAAGATCATCACCTATTGCGGGGCCGCGATCGTGCAGTCCGCGGTCATGACGGCAGTCATTGTGATCATCCGCGGTGGACCGACACAGGGTGCGGTGCTGCTGGGAAGCGCGAACTTCGAGCTGTGGGTCGCCGTCGCCGCGACCGCATGCGCGGCCACCGTGCTGGGCCTGGTGCTGTCCTCCCTGGCCACCTCCGCCGAGCAGGTGATGCCGATGCTCGTGATCGCCACCATGACGCAGATCGTCTTCAGCGGCGGCCTCATCCCGGTGACCGGACGTGCGGGGCTGGAACAGTTCTCGTTCCTGTTCCCTTCTCGCTGGGGATTCGCGGCGACGGCCGTTACCACCGACCTGCGCAAGCTGGTACCGGTGGGCCCGCAGGACGAGCTGTGGAATCACAACGCCTCGACATGGCTGTTCGACATGGGCATCCTGGCGCTGCTGGCGCTGGTGATGGCAGGGTTCGTGCGCTGGCGCATCCGCCTCAAGGGTTAGATCCTCTGGCGCACTAGCCGCCGTGCACGTCCAACCCGTGCGCTGCGGCATACGCGATGGCTTGTGGCAGATCGACTTTCGCGGCGATCAGGGCCGCCGTGGTCCATAGCGTCGGGTCGATGCGCGCACCGCGGAGGTCGGCGCCGTCGAGTTTTAGGTTCTGCGTGCGGGCTCCCGTGAAATCGGCACCGTGCAGATTGGCCTTGCGCATGTCGGTGCCCACCAGATTGGCCTCGCGGAAACGGCAGTCCGACAGGTCCATTTCGCGCAGGTCGAGCCCGCCGAGCGAGGACAGGGTGAAGTCGGTCTCGATGAACTTCGACGGACGCACCCGGCAGTCGGTGAGGGTGGAGCCCAGCAGGCTGCACTGGCGGAACTCCGAATGCCAGAGGGAGGTGCGGCGGAAGGTGCAGTTCCGGAAGGCCGTGCCGATATGCAGCGACTCGGTGAGGTTGGCTCCGCTGAAATCGCATTCGGTGAAGACCACACGCTCGGTGCGCAGTTCGCGAAAGTCCTCGTCGTAGAAGGTCTCCGCGACGATCTCACGGTCAATCCAGTGCTCGGCCATGACTGACATCATGCCGGGCGGGTCCGACGGGTGACCGCCGCGGATCCTCCAGTTCTCTGCCGCAGCACAATGGTGAAGATGTAACAGCCCTGGCCCTGTCGGGTTTGGTGCGGGCGAGAACCGATGAGGCTCATATGCGACGAGCCCCACGTGCTTGTCCCGGCAGGATTTCAGGCCGGGCCGCTGCCGGGCACGACAGGAGTTGCCGCAAGATGGTGGGATGTTCCGCATCCTCTTCCATGAGCCCCGGATCGCCCCGAATACCGGCAATGCGATCCGGATGGTGGCGGGCACCGGGTGCGAGCTGCATCTGGTGCAGCCGCTGTTCGACCTGTCGGAGGCCAAGGTGCGGCGGGCCGGCCTGGACTATCACGACATGGCATCGGTGACAGTCCACGAGAGTCTTTCGGCTGCTTGGGAATCACTACAACCGCAACGGGTGTATGCCTTCACCGCCCACGCGAGCGTCACGTACACCGATATCGCCTATCAGCCCGGCGATGTGCTGCTGTTCGGCCCCGAACCCACCGGGTTGGACGCGAAGGTGCTGGCCGATCCGCACATCACCGAGCGGGTCCGTATTCCACTATTACCCGGCCGCAGATCGCTCAACCTGTCCAATGCCGCGGCCATCGCCGCATACGAGGCCTGGCGCCAACACGGATTCGACGGCAGCGTCTAACGCTCTTCGCGCAAGCGGCTCATCGCCGTTCAACGGAAGTCCCGCGAGGTGGATCTGACACGCAGATCCAGTGGTCGCAGCTGATCGGCCACCACGGTGATCGCTCCGCTGGCGTTCTGTACCCGGCCACGAATGATCAACGCGTGGGCCGTCACCGCCAGCTTGCGGTACCTCGCCCACAGGCCCACCGAGCACACCACGTTCACCATGCCCGTCTCGTCCTCAAGATTGATGAACGTCACCCCGGCCGCAGTAGCCGGCCGTTGACGATGTGTGACGGCCCCCGCCACCAGTACCCGCGCCCCGTCCGGGACATCGAAAAGACCCTTAGCCGGAACGATACCCAGCTCGTCAAGCTGTTCCCGCAGGAACTGGGTGGGGTAACTGTCGGGTGAGACACCGGTGGCCCACACATCGGCGGCGGCACGGGTCACCTCCCCCATCGCCGGGAGTTCAGGAATACGCGAGGAGACTCCGACACCGGGCAGACGGTCGGGCCGCTGGGCGGCGGCCGCACCTGCCACCCACAACGCCTCGCGCCGGGACATATCGAAGCAACCCAGCGCACCCCCGGTGGCCAATGCCTCCACCTGCGGGGTGGTCAACTGGATGCGGCGGGTCATATCAAGCAGAGAAACAAAGGGGCCGTGCGTTTTTCGTTCCTGGACGATCATCTGGGCCAGATCGTCGCTGATGTGACGAACGGCGCCTAATCCGATCCGCACCTCCAGCCCTCGATTCTCCAAGGTCGCGTAGGACAAGCTGGCATTGACATCCGGGCCGTGCACGGTGACGCCGTGTCGGCGGGCATCGGCCACCAGAGATTGCGGCGAGTAGAAGCCCATCGGTTGGGCGCGCAGCAGCGCCGCGCAGAACGCCGCAGGGTGATGCAACTTGAACCACGCCGAATAAAACACCAGCGAGGCGAAGCTCTGCGCATGACTCTCTGGGAACCCGAAATTGGCAAAGGCATAGAGCTTTTCATAAATGCTGTCGGCTTGCTCTCCAGTGATGTTGTGTAACCTGGCCATGCCCTCATAGAACCTGGCGCGCAATTGCTCCATCCGCTCTGGAGAGCGCTTGGACCCCATGGCGCGGCGTAGCTGATCGGATTCGGCAGGAGTAAAACCCGCCACATCGACGGCGAGCTGCATCAGCTGTTCTTGAAACAGCGGGACGCCGAGAGTCTTCTTCAGCGCCCGTTCCATCGACGGATGCTCATACTTCCAATTCTTTTCGATCCCGTTGTACCGCCGTATATATGGATGCACCGAGCCGCCCTGTATCGGTCCGGGACGGATGAGCGCCACCTCCACCACCAAGTCGAAGAACTTCGTGGGTTTCAGCCGGGGCAGCGTGGCCATCTGCGCACGCGATTCCACCTGGAACACCCCCACCGAATCAGCGCGGGCAAGCATCTCGTACACCGCCTGCTCCTTCAAGTCTATTTGGGCCAAGTCAACCTTGATGCCCTTATGCTCCGCGACGAGATCGATGCAGTAGTGCAGCGCCGAAAGCATGCCCAGACCCAACAAGTCGAATTTCACCAAACCGACTGCAGCACAGTCATCTTTGTCCCACTGCAATACACTGCGATTTTCCATGCGTGCCCACTCGACGGGGACTACGTCGGCCAGCGGCCTATCACAGATCACCATGCCACCCGAGTGAATGCCCATATGCCGGGGAAAATCCTTGATCTGCTGCGCCAGATGGATAACCTGCGGCGGAATGCCGTCGACCTCGGCGGCATCAGCTAAACCGCCCCAATGCCCCATCTGTTTACTCCAGGCGTCCTGCTGCCCCTGTGCGTATCCGAGCGCTTTGGCCATGTCCCGCACCGCCATCCGCCCCCGGTAGGTAATGGTGTTGGCCACCTGGGCGGCACGTTCACGGGTGTGCTTGGTGTAGACGTACTGGATGACCTCTTCTCGGCGATCGGATTCGATGTCGATATCGATATCCGGTTCACCGTCACGCGCCTCGGACATGAACCGTTCGAATAGCAGACCCTCTGCCACCGGGTCGATGCTGGTGACACCAAGCGCGTAACAGACCGCCGAATTAACGGCAGACCCTCGACCCTGGCATAGGATGTCACTGTCGCGACAAAAGCGCGCAATGTCGTAGACGACCAGGAAATATCCCGGAAAATCTTTCCTCGTAATGATATTCAACTCTTTTTCGATCTGGACGTAAGCCTTCTCGGCACCGGCCCGTGGCCCATAGCGCCGAGCAGCGCCCTCGATCGCCAGCTTCCGCAAAAAGCTGGCCTCGGTGTGTCCGTCTTCGACGTCAAAGGGTGGCAGCTTGGGGGCAATGAGTTTCAAATCGAAAGCACACGCCTCCCCCAGCTCGGCTGCCGCCGTCACGGCGCGCGGACAGTGCGAGAACAGCCGAGCCATCTCATCCCCGGACCGCAGATGCGCTCCCCCCACTGGGGCAAGCCACCCTGCGGCGTCATCGAGACTCTTACGCGCCCGCACCGCGGCCATCGCCATCGCCAGCCGCCCATTGTCTGGTCTCGCGAAATGTGCTGCGGTGGTGGCAATCACATCGACACCAAATCGTGGAGCGAGCGAGGCAAGCACCGCGTTGCGCTCATCCTCATCAGGATGGCCATGCCGACTGAGTTCGATGCTAACCCGATCCGCCCCAAACCGGTCGACCAAACCAGCCAGCGCCTTTTCCGCCGCATCCGGACCGTGGGCGATGAGCGCTCGGCGCACATGCCCCTTACGGCAGCCGGTCAGAATGTGCCAATGACCGCCGGCAGCCTCGGCCAAAACGTCAAGGTCGTAGCGCGGCTTACCTTTCCGATCCTTGGGTGTACCACCGGACATATGTGCGGCCGACATCTCACGCGATAACCTCCGATACCCCTCCTGTCCACGCGCCAACACCAATAGATGCGTGGAGTCCTCCGTGTTGCCCTGTCCACCAAGAGACAGCTCCGCACCGAACACCGTGGGCAAGCCGAGCTCCTTTGCGGCCTCCGCAAAACGGACCACCCCATAGAAACCATCATGATCGGTGAGCGCCAGAGCCTTGAGATCGAGCCGGGCCGCCTCTTGCGCCATCTCCTCCGGCAGGCTGGCGCCGTCGAGAAAACTGAACGCCGAATGCGCGTGCAGCTCTGCGTAGGGCACCGACGACCGTCCGCGCTCACGAGTGGGCGGCTCATAGGGTGGGCGCTTTCGGCTCCACGCCGGACCGTCCCCGCCGTCCCCCGGAGGCGCGTGCCGGTTGGGGCGCCCATCAAGCACCCGCTCCATTTCCGCCCAGGTCGTGGGACCCTGCGACCAGCCCATTCCGCCAGTGTATCGAACATATGTTCTAGGGTCGACACCTCCCACGATTCGCATAGAGCAAAGTAACTAACTAGATATATACATGTATGCTGGCGGTACCGGCCGTATCCGACGCGACGGCAAGCAGCTAGACGAGAATCTGGAGAAGCGAATGCCACACCACGGCAACTACACGCCCGAAAAAGTCGTCTTCCCCTCGCACGGCGAGGACATCGTCGGTGTCGTACACCGTCCCCACGGTGACGGCCCCTTCCCTGCAGTGGTCCTGCTGGGCCCCTATTCATTCGAGAAAGAACAGGCGCCGATCCACTACGCCACCCGTCTCGCGGACGAAGGTTTCCTGGCGCTGGCGTTCGATCCGCGCACCGTGGGCGAGAGCGGCGGCACACCGCGCCGTCTGGAGAACCCGAAGATGAAGAACGAAGACGCGGTGGCGGCCATCGACTACCTGCTGACCCGCGATGACGTCGACGCATCGCGCATCTTCGGGGCCGGCGTCTGTCAAGGCGGGCCCGAGATGCTCGATATCGCCTCCTATGACGACCGGATCAAGGCCGTCGCCGCGGTGACCGGTTACTACCGCGACCGCGAGACCGACCTGTTCATGATCGCCGCCGGTGTCAGCGAAAACCCGTTCGATCCGGCGACCGCGCCCACCACCGAGCAGCTGGAAACGCTCTTGGATGCCAG
The DNA here is from genome assembly GCF_059813245.1 of Mycobacterium sp. NGS15. Taxonomy (NCBI): domain Bacteria; kingdom Bacillati; phylum Actinomycetota; class Actinomycetes; order Mycobacteriales; family Mycobacteriaceae; genus Mycobacterium; species Mycobacterium sp. NGS15. The sequence goes on from NZ_JCALEF010000004.1 coordinate 279,742, forward strand.
GCTTGCGCGGGCGCGTGATGCCAAGGCCCGGTACGAGCAGACCGGCGAAGTCCTCTACGCACCTCTGGTCTCCCCCGACCTCGGTGACCCGGTCGCCGGGTCCGATGCCGGGCTGCCCGGGCCACTGGTGTGGAGCTGGTACGGATCGTGGACGCTGAAAGGCTGGGAGAACCGCTACGCCATCATGAGCGACCTCGACCACTTCGACTACACCACCGTGCCTGGTGCCGCCAAGCTGGAAAAGCCCGCATTGGTGATCCACTCCGATACCTGCATGAATCCGGCTGCGGCGCGGCGGCATTTCGAGTCGATCCCATCCGCCGACAAGAAACTCATCTGGGAGAACGGCACCAATCACTTCCAGTACTACGACCAGCCCGATGTCGTCGACCGCACCGTCGGCCACATCGCCGACTGGTTCAACAGCCACCTGGTCTGACGGGGGCGCACCGGCTGGGCTGGGCGGCATAACCGCTGCCCCAGCCGGTGCGCTGCCGAAATCGCGCGGTGGCATGCCTCTAGGCTCATGGGATGCCGCCCGACGCCTCTGCCACCAAGAAGCGGCTACTGGATGCCGCTTACGCGGAGTTCGCCGAGCATGGACTGGCCGGTGCGCGTGTCGACAGGATCGGTGCCGCGGCAGGGGCCAATAAACGGCTGCTCTACGTCTACTTCACCAACAAAGAAACACTGTTCGACACCGTGGTCGCCCATTCCATTGAGCAGATGTCCGATGCCGTCCCCTTCACGCCCAAGGATCTGCCGGGCTATGCAGGCGCGCTGTTCGACCATCTGATCGACCATCCCGAACATCTGAGACTTGCCACCTGGGCACAGCTGGAACGCCCCATCGCCGGTCCCGCGGAAACCGCCGCCTACGCCGCAAAAGTCGAAGCGATCGCCGAGACATGCCCTCCTTCAGGACATGTGGAAGCTGCCGACATCCTGGCCCTCACGCTCGGGCTGACCACCGCGTGGTTCGGCGCATCGCCGGCGCTGCGTGGTCTCGCAACTACAGAGCCCTTCTCATCCGAGCGCCTGGTCGCTCACCGGGCCGTACTCATCGCAACCGTCGAGGCACTCATCGAAATCGCTGGACGATGACCGACACCGCGTTCCTCGACTCCGTCGCCGACAGACTCGCGGAACTTCCCGCTGTCGAGGCGGTTACCCTCGGCGGTTCCCGCGCCCAGGGCACGCACCGCCCGGACAGCGACTGGGACCTGGCGATCTACTACCGCGGCGAATTCGACCCCGACGAGCTGCGCCAGATCGGTTGGGACGGAGAGATATCCGAGATTGGGGCATGGGGCGGCGGGGTGTTCAACGGTGGCGCATGGCTGCACATCGACGGCCGGGATGTCGATGTGCACTACCGCGATCTGGCAGATGTTCAGAAACAACTGGTGCGCGCCGAGCGGGGCGAGTTCCACATCGAGCCGCTGATGTTCCACCTCGCGGGAATCCCCAGCTACCTGGTGGTAGGCGAGCTCGCCCTCAACAAAGTGCTGCACGGCATCCTGCCGTGCCCGGACTATCCGGCGGCCCTTCGCAAGTCAGCACCCGAAGTGTGGGCAGCACGCGCCCGGCTGAATGTGCGCTATGCCGAGACGAATCATGCACCGCACGGCCGGGTGACTCAGTGCGCGGGACTACTGGCCGTCGCCGCGATGGAGTACGCCCATGCCGCCCAGTCCGCGCGTGGCGCGTGGGTGACCAACGAGAAACACCTGCTCGACGTGACCGGGCTCTCGGCCGTACACACGATTCTCGCCGGGTTGTCACCCGATCCGGCGGCGCTCAACAAGGCCGTGGAGGAGATCCGTTCTCTCGGCGAAAGTGTGGGCTAATGCAAGACCTTCGCTCCATCAGCCCACCTCATCTCGGAGCCGGGTGACAACCAGATACCGAAGCCTCGTCCACCAGACCGAATAGCTTCTCGACGACCTCACGTGCGGTCTCGACGTCCAGGCCCACGATCCGCAGCTCCCCCTGATCCGCCCGCACCACCACCATCGCCAACCCCAAGGATCGCGACAGTGGGTCTTGCCGCAGTTCCACAGTCCGCACCAAGGCAAACGGAATGACCCAGAAAGATCTGAGCCACAACGTCTTCGAAGCGATGTACACCAGGTCGTCGTCTAGGACGCCCCACCGATATGTGCGATAGCGCTGCAGTGGCCGAAGCACCACCCACGCCACCGCGACCGCGATGCACAGCAGCCCCAACACGCCCACCGCATGCTGCAACGGGGTGCTCGCGTGGGCGGGCGGCGCCGTCACCAACCACACCGCCGCGACCACGGCGACCAGTGGGGTGCAGGCCAGTGCGTATTGGATGGCCCAGAGCACGGGCGCCGATCTACTGGCCCCCAGCCCCACCGGCACGGTCGACGTCACAGGCGCCGAGGGCACCGTATCGATCACCGTTCGTCCCCCATCGTCGGAGCGAACCGACGCATCCACACCTGCCGTATCGCCACGGCCGCAAGTACGAACACCAGAACCGCAGTCGGCGACCAGATGACCGTACGGTCAACACCACCGATCGCGTAGCCAATCACCCCCATCGATACGAAGGGGATAACAACTGTCACCAGGGCCCGCCACCGTCGGATGATCGCCATCTCGACGACGGCCGAGATCACCACGATCGAAAATGCGGCGAACACCACCACGCCCACCAGCTGCACCGTGGGGTCGAACGACGGGACATAGTCGGCATAGCGGCGCGGGGCGCCATCGGTGAGCGGCGTGTACGCGGTCCAACCAAAATCCCAGCTCCAAGGGTGGAGCCCCCGGTTCACCAGTACGGCTACTACGAACACCCACCAGGCAGCATTGCCCGTGGTCCGGGCAGCACTGAACACCTGGATGCGCGACATTCCTGGAGTATCCCCCATGGCTAACTTCCCCAGTGACGAACTTGTCACACATCGTTGACGAAATACCCCAAAACGGCAACGATGACTCCAACCGGGCCGATAAGCGGCCTAACAGTCTCAGAGGTAGCACGTGAAATACATCGTCACCGGCGGCACCGGCTTCATCGGACGACGGATCGTGACCCGAATCTTAGAGAGCCAGCCCGGTGCCGAGGTCGCCGTCCTGGTGCGGCGTGAGTCCCTATCGCGGTTCGAAAAGCTCGCCGAACAGTGGGACGACCGCGTGCAGCCGCTGGTCGGTGACCTCACTCAGCCCGATCTCGGTCTGCCCACCAACGGGGACCCGGTCACCGCCGATCACATCGTGCACTGTGCCGCAATCTACGACATCACCGTGGACGATCAGGCGCAGCGCGCCGCGAACGTCGAGGGCACACGGTCGGTCATCGGGCTGGCCACACGCACCGGCGCCACCCTGCACCACATCTCCTCCATTGCGGTCGCGGGAAGTTATGAGGGCGAGTTCACCGAGGAAGACTTCGACGTCAACCAGGATCTGCCGACGCCGTATCACCAGACCAAGTTCGAGGCCGAGTTGCTGGTGCGCTCGGAACCCGGTCTGCGCTACCGGATTTACCGACCTGCCGTCGTCGTGGGCGATTCCAAGACCGGCGAGATGGATAAGATCGACGGCCCGTATTACTTCTTCGGGGTCTTCGCCAGGCTTGCGCGCCTGCCCCGGTCGACGCCGATGATGCTGCCAAAGGCCGGGCGCTCCAACATCGTTCCGGTCGATTACGTCGTCGACGCGACCGTCGAGCTGATGCACCAGGAGGGGCGTGATGGGCAGGCCTTCCACCTGACCAATCCCGAGGTGACCTATCTGCGCGATATCTACTCCGGCATCGCCCCCGCCGCTGGTCTGCCACCTGTGCGTGGCTCACTCCCCCATGCCATGGCCACTCCGTTCCTGCGGGCGCGCGGCACGCTCAAGGTCTGGCGCAACATGGTGGTCACCCAGCTCGGCATCCCGCCCGAGGTCATCGACATCACCGAGATCATGCCCACCTTCGTCTCCGAGGCGACGCAGAACGCCTTGCGGCCCAGCGGTATTACCGTTCCCCCGTTTAGCAGCTACGCGGGCAAGCTGTATCAGTATTGGCGCAAGAACCTGGACCCGGAGCGGTACCGCCGTGACGACCCCGCCGGGCCCTTGGTCGGCCGGCACGTCATCATCACCGGTGCATCCAGCGGTATCGGACGTGCGGCAGCCATCGCAGTCGCCCAACGCGGCGGCACCGTCTTCGCCGTGGCACGCGACGCCGAGGCACTCGACAACCTCGTCGCGGAGATCCGCGAGGACGGCGGTAAGGCACATTCGTTCCCCTGCGATCTGACGGACTACTCGGCCGTCGACGACACCGTGAAGAGCATCCTCGGTCAGTTCGGGCATGTGGACTATCTGGTCAACAATGCCGGGCGCTCGATTCGCCGCTCGGTGGTGAACACCGTCGACCGGTTCCATGATTACGAGCGTGTCATGGCGATCAACTACTTTGGCGCCGTGCGCCTAGTGCTGGCACTTCTCCCCCATTGGCGGGAAAGGAAATTCGGCCACGTCGTCAATGTCTCGACGGCCGGTGTGCAGACCCGCAATCCCAAGTACGCGTCGTACATTCCCACCAAGGCGGCACTGGACGCCTTCTCCGACGTGGTAGCGACCGAGACGGTGTCAGATCACATCACCTTCACCAATATCCATATGCCGCTGGTGAAGACACCGATGATTCAGCCTTCAAACAAGCTGAACGTGGTACGCGGGCTCACACCGGAGCACGCCGCCGCCATGGTGGTTCGCGGACTGATCGAAAAGCCGACCCGGATCGACCACCCGATGGGCACCTACGCCGATATCGGCCGGTACATGACACCGAAGCTGACCCGGCGGATCATGCACCAGATGTATCTGGCATACCCAGACTCCCGGGCGGCCCGCGGCTTGGAGCCCGTCGACGATCGCCAGGACCTATCGCCCTCCCGGCGCCGCCCCAAGGCCGCCAAGCGCGTTGCGGATGTACCGAAGTTACGTGTTCCAGGTCCGGTGATGAAGGTGGTACGCCTCATCCCCGGAGTGCACTGGTGAGCTAGAAACGGGTCGCAAAACACGCCGGTGCCCCGATTAGCGAGCTAACTGACGGTAGGTTGACGTCCATGGTTCCCGTTTTTGCCGACGTTGATACCGGAGTCGATGACGCACTGGGATTGATCCTTCTCCTCGCTAGCGAGGATGTGGACATCGTCGGTATCGCCTCTACTGCGGGCAATGTCTCGGTGGATCATGTTTGCGCGAACAATCTGGGTCTGTTGGAGCTGTGCAAGGCTCCACAGATCCCCGTGTCGAAGGGCGTCGCCGAGCCGTTGAGCGCGGCACTACGTACCGCGGAAGACACGCACGGACCCACCGGGCTCGGGTACGCCGTGCTGCCGGACTCCACGCGCACGCTCACCGATTACGACGCGGCCGAGGCCTGGGTGAGAGCCGCACACGCGCACCCCGGCGAGTTGGTGGGCCTGGCGACCGGCCCCCTCACCAATTTGGCGCTGGCCCTGCGCACCGAGCCCGAATTGCCCAAACTCATCAAACGGCTCGTCATCATGGGCGGCTCCTTCGACTATCCCGGCAACACCACCCCGGTGGCGGAATGGAATGTCGTGGTGGATCCGGGCGCGACGGCGGAGGTGTACGCCGCTTGGGGCGCGGCTGGCGTACAAGAGCTTCCGATCGTGTGCGGCCTAAATCTCACCGAGACGATCGCCATGACACCGGAGCATCTGGTCAGACTGGCCGAGGCCACGGGTGCCACCACCACGCCGCTGTCGGTGCTCGACCTTTCCTCGAGCCGTTCGGCGGCGACCAACTCACTGCTGCGATTCATCGAGGACGCGGTGCGTTTCTATTTCGAATTCCACATGAAGCAGGACGAGGGCTTCTTGGCGCATATGCACGATCCATTCGCCGCCGCGGTGGCGCTGGATCCAGCATTGGTAGAGACCCGTCCCGCGACCGTGGATGTCGAGCTGACCGGCGATCTGACCCGTGCGATGACCATCGCGGATTGGAAGGGCCAGTGGGGCCAGAAGCCCAATGCACAGATCGCGGTGGAAACCGACCCCGAAGCGTTCTTCGCGCGATTCATCGAGCGCGTGAGCGTCTTCGCGCGAAAGGTTGACGGCGCCCGCTGATTCCGGTGAGACCGTCATTCATAAACACCCTCCACGTACCATCGCTGCCTGCGGAAGTGCAGGAGTAGCGCCTGACCGCCGCCCTTGTCTTCTAGCAGCACTTGGGCCCTGGCGGCCACCGATACCGGGGTGGGAGTCGGCTCCCGCTCCTCCCACCATCGCTCATCGATCGGCCATGGTCCCGCCCACCAACTCAACTCCCACCGGCCATTGCCCCGCCGAACCCTGGCCGGTTCCCCGGAGAACATTCCCCGTCCGGTCACCGTCACCGGCGCTCCATCGATATCTAACAGCTCCACCGGTTCGCCGTCCGCATCGAGCAGCACCGTCGGAGCCGGATCGGGCAGCCTCCCGGGCCACGGTGCATCGGGATCGGCTCGCGGTCTCAGCTCATCTCCTAAGGGCACCAACGTAATTCGTTCAGCCGGACCGCGCCCGCCGCTGATCACTCCCACCTGTACCGACTCCTCTCCCAATAAATCCTGAACTCGTATCAATGCGCGACGAGCCCGCTGGCGTTCCTCGGCGCCCACCGCTCCCCACAACGTCAGCTGCAATGCCTCGGCAGCCACCACCTCGACCGGCTCCAACCGCAACATCGCCACCGGCCCGTCCAGAGACCGGCGCCGGGCAAGCCAGCCATCAAGCTGCCAGCGCACCCGATCCGCGGTCGCCTCCTCGGTAAGCGGTTCGGCACACCGCCACACCCGCGACAGCTCCTGACCGTCCACCGTCACCGCGTGAATAGCCAACCGGGAGCAGGCCACTCCGGCCGAGGCCAGCGCCTCGTGCAGGCTCACCGCCAGCGTTCGTCCCGCGAAAGCCGCCGCATCCACCCGCTCGATCGGCGGATCGCACGGCAGCTCGACTCCCAGCTCGGCCGGGACCGCATGCCCCGAGGGAGAGCGCTGCGCTTCGGCGCGCGCATGGCGGTGCGCCTGCACCGCGTCATCGTCGAACCGCGAGGCGACATCCGACCGTGCTAGTTCCGCGAAAGCACCTATGGTGCGGATTCCCATACGCCACAACAGATCCACCAAGTCTTCGCGCTGCGGATGACACAGGCTGGGTTCGGCGGCCATCTCCTTGATCGACAGTGGAGCCAAGAACTCCGCATCCCCACCGGGTGATACCAATACCGCATGCCGCGCGGCGTACACCGCCGTGGACATCTGATCGGCAATGCCCACCTGACATTCGGCCCCGGCCACCGAGACCGCATCGGCCAGCCGTTCCGCCGCGGCCTGCTCACCACCGAAGTACCGGGCGGCACCGGTCACCGGCAGCGCCATCAGCCCGGGGCGCAGGATCTCGGCCCCCGGCACCAGATCATCCACTGCGGCGATCATCGGCTCGAAGAATCGCGCATCGCGATCGACATCGGCCACCGCGACATGCAGTTGCGGACAACGGGCTTGGGACTCACGCCGCCGCATACCCCGTCGTACTCCCAGCGCCCGTGCGGCGGCAGTGCATGCCGCCACCCTATTGGCCAGGGTCACTGCCACGGGCCGGGTGGCAGGAAGATCAGCCATCGCCGCAGCCGCCACCGCCGGCCAGTCCGGACACCAGATCGCCAGCACCCGTGGAGCTTTACGCTGCCGTTTATGCAGACCTGATGGAGCCACGGCTGCCACACACCTCCCCGGCAGCTCTGGGCACCCTGCGCCCCGTCGCCCGTACCGCTGTCCGCACCCCACGAATCCGCCCCAGGCCACAAGTGGACACTCCGTCATAGCCGGTCACTCGGGCCTGCAACCGCACCGCAGCGCCTTCCCAATCCCCATCGACTGCCAGCAACGTGCATCCGTTGCTATGTGCCCGGGCCACTATCGCGCGCGCCGACGTCGAGGTCACCCGTCGTCCACCCAGACCCAGCACCACCAGATCCATCCCGTCCATGAGCACCGAGGCCACCTCCACGGCACTCAGGCCCGGGCGGGGAATCAACGCCAGGCGGCTCAGGTCCGCTCCCCGCTCCACCGCCGCCAGCACGCTCACCTCCGGCATGCCCACGATCGCGGCGTACCCGCCCGCCGCGGTCACCGAAGCCACCACATCCAGCGGCAGCGATCGGGCCCCGCCGGCCACCGCGACCGTGCCGCGCCGCAACACGTGACCTATCGAGCTGGCCAGCGCGTCGGACCCCAGCAGCAAAGATTGAGCGTCTGGCAGCACCTCCTGGAACCGGCCAGCCGACGACCGGTCCCCGCCGACCTTCCCCGATATCGCCGCCATCTGCTGCCGGAGCTTTTGTAGCTGGTCAGTGCGGTTGACCAGCACCTCATCGGCGGCCGCCACTGCCGTCACAACCGCACCTCCAGACACACTCGACTAGAACATATGTTCGATGCCTGGAGTAAACACCCAGCCACCGACAACCGTCAAGACGGGAGGTACGGGCGGGGCCCCATGCTGGCCCCCTCTGCCGACACGCCACGTTGCGGCGGATTCGTGTCGCACACGTCCGTATGAGACGACGTGCCGATGGCCTGTCCTAGTCCAGCTGGCGGGTGTGCGCCCAGCGGGTCAACGCGTTGCGATTGGACTGCTGTGTCTTACGCAGCACATTGGAGGCATGTGTCTCCACCGTCTTGACGGAGATCACCAGCTCCTCGGCGATCTCCCGATAGGTGTATCCGCGGGCGAGTAGCCGCAGCACCTCAAGCTCGCGTGGGGTCAACGAGTCCAGCTCCGGATCCAGTGCCGGCTCCGGGGTATTCGACCGCCCGGTGAACGAATCGAGCACGAATCCGGCAAGCCGCGGACTGAACACCGCATCCCCGCCTGCCACCCGGCGCACGGCATCGGCGAGTTCACCCCCCGAAATCGTCTTGGTGACATAGCCCCTGGCTCCCGCGCGGATTACCGCGATGACGTCCTCGGCGGCATCCGACACACTGAGCGCCAGAAACACCGACGAGCCGCTTGCGCGAAGAGGATCAGATGTGGCGCCGGAATCCGAATTCTTCACTCCGTTGATGACGGCGACCCCGCCACCGGAGGGCATGTGCACATCGAGCAGCACCACATCCGGTGCGCTGGAATGTATTCCGGCCACCGCCTCGACAACCGACCCCGCCTCGCCCACGATCTCGATATCCGATTCGCCGGCCAGCTCGGCCCGCACCCCGGACCGGAACACCCCGTGATCGTCGACCAGGAATACTCGCAGCATTACGCCCCCTTCTGCGCGTCGTCATGATTGGCATCGTTGTACGGCATGGTAATTCGTACCTCCGTACCCTTGCCGATCTCCGATTTGATCTGCACCTGTCCACCCCGGCGCATCACCCTGGCCTTGATGGAGCGCACGATGCCCTGCCGGTCCTGTGGCACCGCCTCGAGATCGAACCCCTTGCCCCGGTCTCTGACGAAAACGCTGATCTTCCCGGGTTCCACCTCGGCATACAGGTTGATATCCGATTGCCCGGAATGCTTGGCGGCGTTGACGAGTGCCTCACGAATAGCTCCGATCAGCGCTCGTCTGGTCTCGGGTTCCGCGGACAGATCGGCATCGCTGACGATCACCGAACTGACCACTACGGTGTGCGCATCCTCGACCTCACCGGCCACGGTGCGCAGTTCCTGCGCCAGCGATGAGTCCGAGGACACCCCCGCCGAGAACAACCAGCTGCGTAGTTCTCGCTCCTGGCTGCGAGCCAGCCGTAGCACCTCACTGGGGTTATCTGTCCGCTTCTGGATCAGCGCCAGCGTCTGGAGCACCGAATCGTGCAGATGCGAGGCAATTTCTTCCCGCTCCTCGGTACGGATGCGTGCGGCACGCTCGGCACCGAGGGCACGCCACAACCGCAGCCACAACGGCACCGTCAGCAGCACCGCGCCCACCAGGGTCGCCGCGATCGCCACCAGCGAGTCGCGCAACGAGGACAAATCCACATTGCGCAAGACCACCACCGCGATCCCACCGAAGACAAGTGCCGCACCGGCGATCACCCGGACCAAGGTCAATAGCGACGATTTTCCTGACTCGCCCAGTACCGCCGAACTTGGCCCCTGCGTATCGAATTCGCGCCACACTACGGCGAGCCCGACCAGCGCCAGCACGATCGGGAAAACCAGCGCTGCCGTCGAACCACTGACCGTCGACATCAAGATGATCAGCGCGGCGAGACTCAACAGCAAGAGCCCCGTCGCCCGCCTGCGATCCGTCGCGCTGACAGCCGCGACGTCGTCGCCTGGCGGCATCAGCATCCACAGCAGCCCGTAGGCCGCGATACCCATTCCGCTGGCCGCACCGAGCACCGCAAAGGCCAACCGCACCCGAAACACCGGAACATCGAGATGATCGGCGAGCCCTCCGGCGACGCCTGCGACCACTCGTCCACCGGTACGCCGGCGCAACGGCGGGGCGGCAGTCAGCCGATTCCCGCCGGCGAAGGCATTCCGGAACGTGGGACTCACCTCTGCGATACTGCCATGGCAAAGCTCCGTACGGCATCGGGCTTATCCCTGAACCCCGCTGTGCAAAGATCAGGGTGAATCCTGATGGCGGACATGCCCGCGACTGGGCACCATAGCTGTCATGGATACGGATACCACCACCAAACGGACGCCGTCCTCCACACTCGGAGATATGTGGCGAACGCGGCCGTTGCGATTGCCGGGACACGGCAAGCTCGCCGGTGTCGCCGCGGGAATCGGCTACCGCTACAACGTGGATCCGCTGTTGGTACGCGTAATTTTCGTGGTCACAACAATTTTCGGCGGTGCGGGTGCCATCATGTACGTGGCGTGCTGGCTGCTCATGCCTACCGCCCGCTACACCACCCCGTACCACGAGTCCAAGGTGAAGATGGTCTTCTGGATCATCGTCTTGCTGCTTGTCGGCGGACCGTTCATCGACCCCGACCGCGATCCCTGGGGACTGGTCAGTGCCGTTGTCCTGCTCGGCGGCTGGTATCTGCTCTATCAGCGCCAAACCGAAACTCCGGCGCCTCCAGCGAGTTCGATGGCGCAGCCCAGCACCGACGAGCCTCTCACCACCGAAGATGGCGAATCGAATAGCAACACCGCGGCCACCGAACCGCTCTTGCCACCTCCCCCTCCCACCTGGGATCCACTGCGGGCGGCCCCTTTCGCCTGGAACCTACCCGATCAGGCGCCGCTGCCTGCGCCACCTGCCAAACCCAAGTCTCGCGTAGTCTCGGTGACCATCGGAGCGGCGCTCATCATCAGCGCGGTGCTCGTGGCCATCGGGCTGCTCGGCGGCAGCTGGGTAACACCCGTGGTGGTGACAGCGACGGCACTGGTTGTCCTGGGAGTGGGCATGCTGGTGGGGGCATGGCTCCGCAGTGGTTACTCACTGCTCTTCCTGGCGGTACCGCTGGCGGGATTCGTCATCGTGGCAGCCTCCATCGGCCCACTGGAGATGTCACTCAACATCGGCGACCAAAATTACCGCGTCACAGAGGCTTCCGATATCGAGGACTACTACGAGGTAGGCATCGGCACCATCACCCTTGACCTCACGCAGGTCACACTCGCCCACGATAAGACGGTGAACCTCGACGTCGGGATGGGCGATATCCAGGTGCTGGTTCCGCCCTCGATGAATGTGCACTCCTCGTGCGAGGTGAACATCGGCAGCTTCGATTGCCTGCCCTCACCCAACGGCACCGGACCGGCACTGACGATCAACGCAACGGCAAATGTAGGAAGCATTGAGGTGCAACGTGTCTGAGAACATCGACGAACCAGTAACCGGCGCCAAGCATGATCCCACTGCGGAGAATCGAGCGGAATCCTCACCAGAGGCCACCGTCGATGAGAAGGGCAGGCCGTCCATCCTGCTGGCGCTGTCGGGGCTGGTTGCCTTGCTTGTCGGGGGGTGGGCCCTCACCGGCCAAGACTTTGGAGCACTGGTGCACAGCAATCTGCTCGGCTGGGTCGCGATTGCCGTGGCGATCGCCATCGGCGTTGCGCTGGTCGCGGTTCCGACCCGCCGTAACCGGACCTAAATTACTCCCATTCGATGGTGCCGGGCGGCTTGCTGGTGATGTCCAGCACCACCCGGTTCACCTCCGGAACCTCGTTGGTGATTCGGGTCGAGATCCGCTCCAGCACCTCGTACGGCAGGCGCGTCCAGTCCGCGGTCATCGCGTCCTCACTGGACACCGGCCGCAACACAATCGGATGCCCATAGGTACGGCCGTCACCCTGCACCCCGACCGAGCGCACATCGGCCAACAGCACCACCGGGCACTGCCAAATGTTGCGGTCTTGACCGGCAGCAGTAAGTTCTTCGCGCGCAATGGCATCGGCGCGGCGCAGAGTATCCAGCCGGTCGGCAGTGACCTCGCCGACAATCCTGATGGCCAGACCCGGCCCCGGGAAGGGCTGGCGGCCAACGATTTCCTCCGGCAGGCCCAGTTCGCGGCCGACCGCACGGACCTCGTCCTTGAACAGCAGCCTCAGCGGCTCCACAAGTGCGAAGCTCAGGTCCTCGGGCAGCCCACCCACATTGTGGTGACTCTTGATGTTGGCGGTGCCGCTGCCGCCCCCGGACTCGACGACATCCGGGTACAGCGTGCCCTGCACCAAAAACTCGATCCCGTCCTCGGAGTTGCCGATCGCATCGGAGACGGCACCCTCGAACGCCCGGATGAATTCACGGCCAATGATTTTGCGTTTGGCCTCCGGGTCGCTGACACCGGCGAGCTCACCGAGGAACTTCTCCGCGACATCAACAGTCACCAGCTTGGCGCCGGTGGCCGCCACAAAGTCGTGTTCCACCTGCGCGCGCTCCCCGCTGCGCAGCAGACCGTGGTCGACGAACACACAGGTCAGCCTGTCCCCGATGGCGCGCTGCACCAGGGCTGCCGCCACGGCGGAATCCACCCCACCAGAGAGGCCGCACAATGCGCGGCCGTCACCGATCTGCGCGCGCACCTGCTCGACCAGCGATTCGGCGATATTGGCTGCCGTCCACGCGGATTCGATGCCCGCGAACTCATGCAGAAACCGGCTGAGCACCTGCTGCCCATGGGGCGAATGCAGCACCTCGGGGTGGTACTGCACACCGGCCAGGCGGCGAGAGCGGTCCTCGAATGCCGCGACAGGGGCACCCTCGCTGCGGGCGACCACGGTAAAGCCCTGGGGTGCTTCGGTTACGGCATCGCCGTGGCTCATCCACACGGGCTGGACGCCGGGCAGACCCTCATGCAGGTCTCCGCCCACCACGTTCAGCTCGGTACGGCCGTACTCGCTGGTGCCGGTGCGGGCGACGGTTCCGCCGAGCACCTGCGCCATGGCCTGAAAGCCGTAGCAGATACCGAAAACGGGAACATCCAAATCGAATACACCGGGGTCGAGCTGGGGTGCGCCCTCTTCATAGACACTCGACGGACCACCTGACAGGACGATCGCCCGGGGGTTGCGGTCCTTGATCTCGTCGATACTCGCCGAGTGCGGGATCACTTCGGAGAACACCCGCGCCTCACGCACGCGCCGTGCGATCAGCTGGGCGTACTGTGCCCCGAAGTCGATGACCAGAACCGGTCGGTCGCCATGCTGCTCCGTTTGCGCCACCGGATTAGCTTAGTGGTGCTGGGGGCACCTCCCATTTGTGGGGGATTACCCGGATCTAACTGACCGACCGCACCGGTTCGATCGGCAGATTCCGCAATGCGCCGGGAGCACCTGCCGGAACGACGGGGTGCGCCGGGGGCACCGCCGCCATCCGCTGATACGGCAGACCCTGCTCCGGACGCAGGTCCGTCTCGCCCTTGTTGGGCCACAACGACGCCGCCCGCTCGGCCTGTGCGGTGATGCTCAGCGACGGGTTGACGCCCAGGTTCGCCGAGATCGCCGCCCCGTCCACGACGTACATGGTCGGGTAGCCGTATACCCGGTGATAGGGGTCGATGACGCCGTCCTCCGGGCTGGTCCCGATCACGGCCCCACCCAGGAAGTGGGCGGTGAGCGGGATGTTGAACAGCTCACCCCAGGTGCCACCCGCCACGCCATCGATCTTGGCGGCAAGTCGCCGCGTGGCTTCGTTGCCCGCCGGGATCCAGGTGGGGTTGGGTTCGCCGTGGCCCTGCTTGCTGTCGAGGCGCCGCCAGAACAGCGTCTTCTTGGTGAACGTGGTGATCGAGTTGTCCAGGTGCTGCATGACCAGCGCGATGACGGTCCGCTCGCTCCACTGCGTCACGTTGAGCATGCGCAACGTACCCCTTGGATCGGCACGGGCGGCCTCGATGAGCTGACGCCACCGCGACTTCTCACCATCGCCATCGGTCATCAGGGTCTGCAGCAGGCCCATCGCGTTGGAGCCCTTGCCGTACCGCACCGGCTCGATGTGGGTGTCGCTGGTCGGGTGGAACGAGGATGTGATGGCCACACCGTGGGTGAGGTCCAAATCGTCCTTGTACTCCAATCGGCCTGCACCGACGATGGATTCGGAGTTGGTACGAGTCAACACGCCCAGGCGCTGCGACAGCTTGGGCAGCAGACCCTTGTCCTTCATCTTGAACAACAGGTTCTGCGTGCCCCAGGTTCCGGCGGCCAGCACCACGTACTTGGCCGTATACGTCTTGCGCTGCTTGCGCACCCAGCGGCCCGTGGCCTTGGTGGAGACCCGCCATATTCCGTCAGCGCCCTGCTCGACCGCGGTGACGGTGGTGAGCGGGATGACCTGGGCACCAGAGGATTCAGCCAGTCCCAGATAGTTCTTGACGAGGGTGTTCTTGGCACCGACCCGGCAACCGGTCATGCAGGAACCGCACTCGGTGCAGCCCACCCGATCGGGTCCGGCACCACCGAAGTAGGGATCGGCCACCTTGACTCCGGGAGCCTTGGCGCCGTCGGGCCCGAAGTAGACGCCCACCGGTGTGGCGACAAAGGTGTCGCCGGCACCCATGTCGTCGGCGACCTCCTTGATGAGCCGATCCGCGTCGGTGAAGGTGGGGTTCTTCACCACGCCGAGCATCCGCTGCGCCTGCTCATAATGCGGCGAGAGCTCGGCACGCCAGTCGGTGATGCCCTTCCACTGCGGATCGCTGAAGAAAGGCTCCGGCGGCACGTACAGGGTGTTGGCGTAGTTCAGCGAGCCACCGCCCACCCCGGCACCCGCCAGAATCATGCAGTTGCTCAGCAGGTGGATCCGCTGAATCCCGAAACACTTGAACATCGGTGCCCACAGGAACTTGCGCAGATTCCACGATGTCTCGGCGAATTCCTCGTCAGAGAACCGGCGACCGGCCTCCAGGACGCCTACGCGGTAACCCTTTTCGGTCAACCGCATGGCGGTGACGCTTCCGCCGAATCCGGATCCGACGATGAGTACGTCAAAGTCGGCATCTACTTCAGGTTTAACAGGGACTGCTACCGGTGATGACATCGTTGGCCTACCTCCGCGTGGTCACGTTACCGACCAGTATGGAATACAACGAGGGGGGTTATGTAAATTAGGTCACCCTAAGTAGACACATGTCTAAGAGTTGACGGTCAACCCGACCTTCTGAAATTCCTTGAGATCGCAGTATCCGGACTTCGCCATCGAACGGCGGAGCCCACCAACAAGATTCAACGTGCCAAACGGGTCGTCGGACGGCCCGGCGAGCACCTCGCTCAGCGGGGGCCGCTCACCCACAGCCACCTGCAGCAGTGCGCCACGGGGCAGCGAGGGATGTGCGGCGGCATTCGGCCAGAACCACCCGTCACCCGCGGACTCCTGTGCGGCGGCCAGGGGTGTACCCAGCACGACGGCATCGGCGCCACAGGCGATGGATTTCGCGAGATCTCCCGAGGTGTGGATGTCGCCGTCGGCCAGCACATGGACATACCTGCCACCGGTCTCATCGAGATACTCACGACGGGCGGCGGCGGCATCGGCGATGGCGGTGGCCATCGCGACGCTGATACCCAGCACCTCTCCGCTGGTCGTCGCACCCGCGGTCTGCCCGTACCCGACGATGACACCCGCGGCCCCGGTCCGCATCAGGTGCAGGGCCGTGCGGTGGTCGATCACGCCACCGGCGACGACGGGGATGTCCAGTTCGGAGATAAAGGTTTTCAGGTTGAGCGGTTCACCGTCGCGGGCCACCCGCTCGGCCGAGACGATGGTGCCATGGATGACCAACAGGTCGATACCGGCGGAGATCAAATGTGGGGTGAGCAGCTGCGCGTTCTGCGGGCTCACCCGCACCGCGGTGGTCACCCCGGCCCCGCGAACCTCGGCGATGGCCGCCGCCAACAGCTCGGGATCGATTGGCGCCGAATGCAATTGCTGCAGCAGGCGAATCGCGGTGGACGGTTCCGGCTCCTTCTGGGCAACCTCGACTACCTCGGCAATCCGGGCCTCGACGTCGGCGTGCCGGCCCCACAGCCCCTCACCGTTGATGACGCCGAGGCCACCGGCTCGGCCAAGTTCGATGGCGAAGCGCGGCGAAACCAGCGCATCGGTCGGGTGCGCCACCACCGGAATCTCGAAGCGGTAGGCATCGAGCTGCCATGCCGTCGACACGTCCTGTGAGGAACGAGTGCGACGTGACGGGACGATGTTCACGTCATCGAGTTCGTAGGTACGTCGGGCGCTTCTGCCCATGCCTATTTCGACGAGGTCACGCATGTTGACTTCCTTTGCGGTGCCGACTGTTAACGCACGTAGTAGTTCGGCGCTTCGGCCGTCATGGTGATGTCGTGCGGATGGCTCTCCTTGAGCCCCGCCGCGGTGATCTGTACGAACTGGGCGCGCTGCAGCTCTTCGATGCTCGACGCCCCGGTGTACCCCATGGCAGCGCGCAGGCCACCCGTCAGTTGGTGCATGACCGTCGACAACGGACCACGGAACGGAACCCGGCCCTCGATACCCTCAGGTACCAGCTTGTCCTCCGACAACACGTCGTCCTGGAAGTAGCGGTCCTTCGAATAGCTTCGCCCGGTGTTTCCGGCCGCACCACGGCCCTGCATGGCGCCCATGGACCCCATGCCGCGGTAACTCTTGAACTGCTTGCCGTTGACGAAGATCAAATCACCGGGCGACTCCGCGGTGCCAGCCAGAAGCGACCCGAGCATGGTCGTGGATGCACCCGCCGCAAGCGCTTTGGCGATATCACCCGAGTACTGCATGCCGCCGTCGGCGATCACGGGAACACCGGCGGGGTGGCAGACGGACGCCGCCTCAAGGATTGCGGTGATCTGCGGCGCACCGACGCCCGCCACCACGCGAGTGGTGCAGATGGAACCGGGGCCCACACCGACCTTCACCGCGTCGGCGCCTGCCTCGATGAGCGCCGCGGCGCCCGACCGGGTGGCGACGTTCCCACCGACCACGTCGACGCGCTCGCCCACTTCGGCCTTGAGCTTGCCGACCATGTCCAGCACCTTGCGGTTATGCGCATGCGCGGTGTCCACGATCAGCACATCGACACCGGCGTCCACGAGTGCCATGGCCCGCGTCCATGCGTCATCGCCCACACCCACAGCCGCACCGACCAGAAGCCGCCCGTCACTGTCCTTGGTGGCATTGGGATGCTGTTCGGTCTTCGCGAAATCCTTCACCGTGATGAGGCCGGTCAGGCGGCCCTCACCGTCGACGATGGGCAGCTTCTCGATCTTGTTGCGGCGTAACAGGCCCAGCGCGGCGTCTGCGGTCACTCCCTGACGCGCCGTAATCAGCGGCGGCTTGGTCATCACCTCGGCGACCGATTTGGACAGGTCTGCCTCGAACCGCATATCGCGGTTGGTGATGATGCCGACGAGCGAACCGGCCTTATCGACGACCGGCAGACCCGAGATGCGGAATCGGGCACACAGTGCGTCGACTTCGGCGAGGGTGTTGTCGGGCGAGCAGGTCACCGGGTTGGTCACCATCCCGGCCTCGGACCGCTTCACGGTCTCGACCTGACTGGCCTGGTCCTCCAGAGAGAGATTGCGATGCAACACCCCCATGCCTCCCGCACGGGCCATCGCGATGGCCATCCGGGCCTCGGTCACCGTGTCCATCGCCGAGCTGACGAGCGGGACATTCAGTCTGATCCGCTTTGTCAGCTGCGAGGACGTGTCGGCGCCGTTGGGCAGCACATCCGAAGCGGCGGGTAGCAACAGCACATCGTCAAAGGTCAACCCGAGCATGGCGACCTTGTGCGGGTCGTCTCCGCCGGTGTGGACGGACCCTGCCGCAATGGTCATTCAAGCCTCCATGCCAGATAGCCGTCGTATACATCCCGGTGCGCAATGGGCGCGCAACTAGGAAGGAGTAGATCCATCCTATCGGCTCGCCTCGACTGCAATCTCGCGGACATGTGCTCGGACATGCCCCACGTGAGCTGGCGCGCGAACCCGCGAACTGCGTACTCTAAGAGTGTGCGCGACCACTTTCCGCCGGGATTGCCACCAGATCCTTTCGCCGACGATCCCCACGATCCGTCGGCCGCACTCGACGCGATCGAGCCGGGTCAACCGCTCGATCCTCAGGAGCGGATCGCGGTCGAGGAGGACCTCGCCGACCTCGCGGTCTACGAGGCGTTGCTCGGCCATAAGGGCATTCGCGGATTAGTCGTTTGCTGCGACGAATGCCAGCAGGATCACTACCACGACTGGGACATGCTCCGCGCTAACCTGCTGCAGCTACTCGTCGACGGAACCGTGCGACCGCACGAGCCTGCCTTCGACCCGGAGCCGGAAGCCTACGTGACCTGGGATTATTGCCGGGGATACGCAGATGCCTCACTCAACGAGGCAGCGACGGACCGCGACGGATTCCGCTGATTTAGCCGCTCTCGGCCTACTCGCCGGAGCTCGAACCCGATCCACTGCCGTGACTCGATGATCCCCCACCCGGGTTGGCCGGTGCCGCCGGCACCGAGGTCATCACCGGCATGTGCCGTGGCGGACCGTCGGAGCCCGAGCCCGCGTTCCCACCACTGCCGGGTAAGCCATTGATGCTCCCGGAGCCCGGGTTGTTGACGGGCGCCTGATAGATCGGCACTGGGTTGTCAGGGGTCCGGGTAATCGGGGACGGAGCCTGGATCGTCGTCGGCGCCGTGATGACGGGGACATCCCCGGCTCCGCGCTGGGTGGTGACGATGGTCACCCCCTCAGGAGTGGTGGGGACGGTCACAACGGGGACCGTCGAGGGCGCCGTGGTGCCGACTGTCGGCCCCGGCACGGATGTAGACGGGATAGGCGCCGTCGTCGTCACCGGCGCACTGGACGCGGTCGAGGTGACCGTCGAGGCCGAGCTCGGGGGCGTCGACGTGGCCGAAACGGTGGCCGAGGCAGACGTCGATGCGGAGCTCGTCGATACGGAGCCGGAAGTGCTCGTCTCGGTCGGCGAGGAGGACGTGGCCGTCGACTCTGTCGGCGATGAGGGCGTCGTCGTCTCCGACGTGGTGGACGTGGTGGACGTGGTGGACGTGGTGGACGTTGTCGAAGTCACCGAGGTCACCGAGGTCGTCGTGCTCGTGGTGGTCACAATCACCGGAGGCGACAACATGATTCGTGGTGTCTCGGTCGCCATCTCCGGCGGCACCGTGGCCACTGGGTCCTTGGCGTCGATCCTGACCTCCGCCTGCTGTACCCGGCTGGCCAGTTCTGCCTTCTGCTGAGCGTCGCCGACCTCGTTGACGCGCGCGGCAGCCACCTCAAGCTGCTGCTGCGCGCCCTCCCAATCACCTTGGGAAATAAGCTTTTCCACCTGAGCAAGCTCAGTCTGCGCCGACAGCACCACGGGATCGGTGCGCACCGTCGGACCCGCACCGAACAACGAGGTACGGAGCCCGTACAACGCGTCACCGGGATGCGATTGGTACACCGCCGCACCGAATCCACCGAACAGCAACGTCACGGCGGCAGCTGAACCCACCGTGGTGGCCAACAGCCGCGAACGGCCGCCCCGATCACGCAAGGCGTTACGCGCCTGCCCGAGTGTGGGTTTCGCAGGCATCGGCTCGCGCCCGACATCCTCGCGCCACGCGGCCAACATCATCGCCACGGCGTACTCGTCGGAATCGGAGGTTGCCACCGGCAGATCTGCCGCAATGGCGTCGATCATCCGGTTGGTGCGCCGCAGTGCCGCCAGGTCCTCGGGCCCCTCGTCGCCCGGCCTGCCCGGCCCGCCGGGGAACCATCCGCGTCCATCAGCCACGGTGATCACCCGCCCGGGTCATCTCGGCCTTGAGTCTCTGCAATGCCCTGTGCTGCGCCACGCGCACCGCACCCGCGCTACTGCCCACCGCGTCGGCGGTCTCCTCTGCCGACAGGCCGACGACGACCCGCAGGATCAGGATCTCGCGCTGCTTCTCTGGCAGCACTTCCAGCAGGGCCTGCATCCGTCGCGCCGACTCGGAGTTCAACGCCTCCTGCTCGGGTCCCGCGTGGCGGTCGAACTGCTCTGGCAGACTCTCGGCAGGATCGGACTTGTCCCGCGCCATCGCACGATGCGCATCAGCCACCTTGTGCGCGGCGATGCCGTACACAAACGCCAGGAACGGGCGTCCCTGGTCCTGATAGCGAGGCAGCGCTGCGATCACCGCGAGACACACCTCCTGCGCTACGTCGTCTGCGGAGAGACCACTTCTTTCCGCCGTTCCGACACGCGCGCGGCAATATCGCACCACGACGGGCCGGATGGCACTAAGTACCTCGGAAAGCGCGTCGCGATCGCCTTTGACGGCAGCAGCAACGACGTCGTCGAGCCCGCTCTCCGTACTTGTCATCGACTGCGCATTCCCCAGCGTTACGTGTGGTGCACCGTGGTGGTGCTGTCACCTAGGACAATAGCGTTGGACATCGAGGGGTAACGCATTTAGTCCACCACCTCGAGGCGCCAACGGCCGCCCGCATGGGCTATCCACGCGGCACAGTCGCGGCGAATAGCAACGAGGTCTTCATGACTTTGCCCTGCCTCCTCCGCAGCGGGCAGACTCACCAGCATCGCCGCCAGCGCCCAGCGCAGCGGGACCAGCCCATGGGCCGTCGCGGCCCGCAGTCCACGCGCCGCAACGGCCGCCGATTCCGTGAAATCGCCCGCACTACTGAGCGCCGCAGCGAGCACCATCGCTGTCTTGACCTGGTGTCTTACCGATGGAACGTCCAGCGCGAGCCGTTCGGCGGTGCGGGCGTATCGCAACGATCGCGCGCCGTCACCGGACACCATGGCCAACTCGGCGCGCACCCAGGCCAGGCGCAAAGGCAGGCGCCATGGCCAACGGACGTCACCGTGCGCAGATAGCCCCTCGGCCTGTCCCAGTAACGCGTGAGCAAGCGGGAATCGCCCCAATCCCAATGCATCCGCCGCCAATCCGATGAGCGCGTCGGACCGAGCCTCCGCGTCGGCATCGGCCATCGCCAACGCTCGGCCATCCAATCCGCGGGCCTGCGCATGCCATCCAAGCTGGCGCAGGAGCGACGCGCGTGTACTCAGCGACAGCGAGGCAAGCCGATCCGTGCGGCCCGTGGGCACCTCCAAGGCGTTCAACTCGGCGTGCGCGGCGGCATAGCGCCCCGCTCCCCCCAGCGCCACGGCCCGCAGCCAGGCATCCTCGGGTGCCGAGGCGGCCGGAAATGGCCAGATTGCTGGATGCAGCCCGAAGGCGGCATCGGTGAGCTCGGCTGCTGCGGTCGTTCGGAAAGTCACCATCGGAGCGGCCACCGTACCAATTCCCCAAAAAATGGAGTTAACAGTTGATGCAGCGGACGTTAAATCCACGTCAACCAGTGTCGTAAACACTTACCCAACGCAGCGTTAAGGAAACGAAAAACCCACGGCCAAAACACCCTGACCACGCAGGTGAGCGAGCGTTACATACCAACGAAGAGCAAAGACGATGAACGTGATGTTAATTCTGGACCTAATGGTGTGATGTTGCCATGATCATCGCCTATTGACTGTATTTCGACCGCGCACCTACTTTGTGTACACCGCTTGTCATCGGCGACACGTCTGGTGCACTTCACTCACGCGCAGGTCGACTGCGCGCGCAGCGAGAGGGTTAACCACATGCCGCAGCCACAGCAATTGCCTGGGCCCAACGCAGATATTTGGGATTGGCAGATGAAAGGCCTTTGCCGAGGGGTCGATTCGTCCGTCTTCTTCCATCCCGACGGTGAACGCGGCCGTGCCCGCGCACAACGCGAGATGAAGGCCAAGGAGATGTGCCGGGCATGCCCGGTGCTGGTGCAGTGCCGCGCACACGCGCTGGCCGTCGCCGAACCGTACGGAATCTGGGGCGGACTCTCCGAGTCCGAGCGCGAACTGATTTTGCGTCGCGGGATACGCCGCAGCGCCTAATACGTGCAGCATGCGTTGGGCCCCCGCAACCATTCATCGGGTTGCGGGGGCCCAACGTTTGCGGCGACCGGTCTAGGTGGTGGAACCCGCCGGCTGGTCGTCGACCTTCCAGTTGAAGGAAATCTGCGATCCCTGCACGTCGGTTGCCGTGACGGTGACGCCGATCGTCTTCCCCTCGCCATCGCGGACCTCGCACCGCTGCGTCGCGCCCTTATCGCCCTTCAGCGGGCCGTCGCACGTGGCGCCGCTGAGCGTGACCCCGGTCCTGTCCCTGATTCCGTCCTTGAGCCCCTGCTCCAGCTTCGCCTTGGCGAGTTCAGGGGACGATGACCCCACACCGAAGTGCGCCCCGCAGCCCGAGAGCATCAGCCCGACGAGGACGAGCCCCGTCAGTCTGGACGTGTGAATAGCCATCTGTTCAGTAAACCTCCGCAGAGACGAAAGCACCCCCGGGCCTTCAGGGGCCGGGGGTGTCTTCGTAGCGCTAACTAGTGAGCGTGACCGTGGTGGCCGTGTCCGTGGCCGTGGTCGGCCTGCTGTGCCGGCTTCTCCACGATGGTGGTCTCCGTGGTCAGGATCATCCGGGCCGCCGACGCGGCGTTGATGACAGCCGAACGGGTCACCTTCACCGGGTCGATGACGCCGTCGGCGATCAGATCGCCGTACTCCAACGTCGCGGCGTTGAAGCCGTGTCCGGCATCCAGCTCGGCCACCTTGCTGACCACGACGGCTCCGTCCAGGCCCGCATTGGTGGCGATCCAGAACAGCGGCGCGGACAGCGCGGCTTCGAATACGTCGACGCCCTTGGCCTCGTCACCCTTGAGCTCGACACGCAAGCCGTCCAGTGCCGAACGGGCCTGCACCAGGGCGCTACCGCCGCCGGCGACGATGCCCTCCTCCACGGCCGCCTTGGCGGCCGAGACGGCGTCCTCCACGCGATGCTTGCGCTCCTTGAGCGCGGTGTCGGTGGCAGCGCCCACCTTGATCACCGCGACGCCGCCGGCCAGCTTGGCGAGGCGCTCCTGCAGCTTCTCGCGGTCCCAGTCCGAGTCGGTGGTCTCGATCTCCGCCTTCAGCTGGGCAACGCGCGCCTTGATGGCGTCCTCGGTGCCGCCGCCTTCGACGATGACCGTCTCGTCCTTGCTCACCACGATGCGGCGGGCGGTGCCGAGCACCTCGATACCCGCTTCGCGCAGGGACAGACCCACATCGGGATTGACCACCTGGGCGTTGGTGACGATGGCCAGGTCCTCCAGGAACGCCTTGCGGCGGTCACCGAAGAACGGCGCCTTGACCGCGACGGCCTTGAGGGTCTTGCGGATCGCGTTGACGACCAGGGTGGACAGCGGCTCGCCCTCCACATCCTCGGCCACGATCAGCAGCGGCTTGCCTTCCTTGGCCACCAGCTCCAGCAGCGGCAGCAGATCGGGCAGCGAGCTGATCTTGTCGCGGTGCAGGAGCACCAGCGCGTCTTCCAGGATCGCCTTCTGCTCGTCGAAGTCGGTGACGAAGTACTGCGACAGGTAGCCCTTGTCGAACTGCACACCGTCGGTGATGACCAGCTCGGTGTTGATGGTCGACGACTCCTCGACACTGACCACGCCATCCCGGCCGACCTTAGTCATGGCCTGGCCAACCAACTCGCCGATCTCGGCGTCACGCGAGGAGACCGTGGCCACCTGGGCGATGGCGTGCTCGCCGGATACCGGGGCGGCCACCGTCAGCAGACGCTCGGACACCGCATCCGCGGCGCGGGCAATACCGATGCCGAGTGCGATCGGGTTGGCACCGGCGGCCACATTGCGCAGGCCGGCCTTGACCAGCGCCTGGGCCAGCACCGTGGCGGTGGTGGTGCCGTCACCGGCGACGTCGTTGGTCTTGGTCGCCACCGACTTGACGAGCTGGGCGCCCAAGTTCTCGAACGGGTCCTCCAGGTCGATATCGCGGGCGATGGTGACGCCGTCGTTGGTCACGGCGGGACCGCCGAATGCCTTGGCCAGCACCACGTGCCGTCCACGGGGACCGAGCGTGACCTTGACCACGTCGGCCAGCTTGTTGACCCCGGCTTCCAGGGCGCGGCGCGCGGTCTCATTGAATTCGATCAGCTTGCTCATGAGTTCTCTCTATTCGGCTGACTCAGTACCGGACAGGAATGGCTAAAAACGCGTGCCGCCCCGGAAACCGCCTGCGATGCAGGGCGATTCCGGGGCGGTCACACGGTGTTACTTGCTAACGACTGCCAGCACGTCGCGAGCCGACAGGATCAGGTACTCCTCGCCGTTGTACTTGATCTCGGTGCCGCCGTACTTGCTGTAGATGACGACGTCGCCCTCGGACACGTCCAGGGGGATCCGCTTGTCGCCATCCTCATCCCAGCGGCCGGGGCCAACTGCGACGACGGTGCCTTCTTGCGGCTTCTCCTTGGCGGTGTCCGGGATGACCAGACCAGAAGCGGTCGTGGTCTCGGCCTCATTGGCCTGAACGAGGATCTTGTCCTCGAGTGGCTTGATGTTCACGGCCACAGTGATCCCTTTCCCTCTCAGGGTGGCTCGGTGGGCCTGATGCCCATGAGCCTGGATTGTCAACAGATGTTTCGGCGGCCGGATGCGTGTCGCGCCGTCGTCGCGGGTGCCGACACGACGTACAAACGATCGCCGTCTAGCACTCTATACATGAGAGTGCTAGCGCTCAAGGCTGGGTTGTCCTTATCCGTTCAGGGGCCCGATATCCATGAGCAGATGCGCTGACACATCGCCGATCATCGCAACCTCCACCCAGCGCGAACTGAAGTACCCACCCTGCGAGGCGCTCATCACCGCACCTGCCCCTTCACGACCGGCAGCCCCGGATCCGTGGCGGCCTGCAGGGAGGACGGCTGCGCCCCCGCCGCCACCAGGTGTGCCGCGAAGGAGGCGATCATGGCGCCGTTGTCGGTACACAACCGCAGCGGCGGCACCCGAAGCGTGATGCCCGCCTCGGCGCACCGCTGCTCGGCGAGTTCGCGCACCCGCGAGTTGGCGGCCACACCTCCGGCGATCAGCAGCGTCGACACCCCCAGATCCTTCGCGGCGCGCACTGCTTTCATGGTCAGCACATCGGCCACCGCCTCCTGGAATCCCGCGGCCACATCGGCAGGAGAGAAATCGGGTGCTTCACGGTGTTTTTCGACGTAGCGCGCGACGGCCGTCTTGAGCCCGGAGAAGCTGAAACTATGCCTGTCGTCGCGCGGCCCCGTCATCCCGCGCGGAAACGGAACCGCCGACGAATCACCTTGCCGCGCAAGCTCGTCAAGGGCCTTGCCGCCCGGGTATCCGAGACCGAGTAGCCGGGCCACCTTGTCGTAGGCCTCACCGGCGGCATCGTCGACGGTGGCACCGAGCTCCTCAATGGGCTCGGCCAGCGACCGCACGTGCAACAGGCTGGTGTGTCCGCCCGAGACCAACAGCGCCACGCATTGGGGCAGGGGCCCGTTCTCGTAGACATCGGCGGCGATGTGCCCACCCAGATGGTTGACGCCGTAGAAGGGCACCCCCCAGGCCAGTGCCAGCCCCTTGGCAGCCGCGACGCCAACAAGGAGCGCACCCGCCAGGCCGGGGCCGATAGTCACGGCGATCACGTCGGGCTTTTGCACGCCGGCGATGTCCAGGGCGCGCCGCGCGGTGACGCCGAGTGCCTCCAGGTGGGCGCGGGATGCGATCTCGGGTACGACCCCGCCGAAACGTGCGTGCTCGTCGACGCTGGAGGCCACCTCATCGGCCAACAGCACCACCGACCCGTCCGGGGTCAGTTCGGCGATACCCACTCCGGTTTCATCGCAGGAGCTTTCGATGGCAAGGATGACTGTCATGGCGGGTTCAGCCTATTTCACAGCATCGTGCGCAGGGCGTTTCATGGTGAAGGCATCGGCCCCGCTGCCAGGGTAATACCGCTTGCGCACGCCGACGGTCTCGAATCCGGTGCCGTGGTACAGCGCGATGGCCGCCTCGTTGTCGGTGCGCACCTCCAGGAACACCGGCCCCGGGTCCCGGTCGGCATGCGCGAGCAGCGCATCGAGCAGACGCCGCCCTATCCCCTGCTTCTGATACGCGGGGTCCACGCCGATGGTGTGGATCTCGTACTCCGGTTCGTGATGTCCCAACCGGGAGATACCGCCGTATCCCACGACCGTGTATCCGTCCCTGGCCGCCAGGTAGTAGATGTGAGTAGACGCAAGTTCGGCCCGGAAGGCCGCCTCCGGCCACGGGTCGTCACCGGCGAACAGAATCGCCTCGAGTTCGGCACACCGACGGGCATCGCGCCGGCGAAGCCGCTTGAGCTCGACCGTCATCGACGGGGTTCTTTGGCATCGGGGCGACGCAGATACAGCGGCGTCAAGGCACCCGGGGGCTGGCTCCAATCCACCACCTGCACCAGCCGGGACGGTGACGGGTACTGGCGATCGAGCACCAGAAGGTCGAAAAGTGCTGTGTGGTCCGGCGATCCGGCAACCCTGGCGTAGCCCTCTAACGACACATCTACGGGCGCGTCGACGGCCGGGCCGCTGATGCGCGTGCCGTCCCGATAACCTGCCCAGTACACCTCCCGCCGGCGCGCGTCGGTCACGACGAGGACGCTGCCGGCGGTGTCGCAGCCGATGGCGTCGAGCGTGCATACCGGGTACACCGGGATGTCCAGCGCCAGGCCCATGGCCGACGCGGTCGCCATACCCACGCGCAGTCCCGTGAACGGCCCCGGGCCGCAACCCACCACGATCGCGTCGAGCTCGCCGACCGGTACGCCGGCGTCCGCACAGGCCGCCCCGATGTTCGGCGCGAGAGCCTCGGCATGCCCCTTGGCGCCCATGGTGATTCGTTCAGAAAGGGTATTCAGGGTTCCGTCCGCAGAACGCCTGACAAGCCCCGCCGTGATGGCAGGGGTGGCCGTGTCCACGGCGAGTATCACGCTCATGACTGACTGCTCCAATGCCACGTTGCGGTGCGCTCGTCGGAGTCGGCCGCGCGTGCCAGCCGGATGTCCAGATGGTGTTCCGACAGCCGCTCGGCCAGCCCCTCGCCCCATTCGACGACGACCACCGAATCGTCCAGGTCGGTATCGAGGTCCAATGAGTCGAGTTCGCCGATAAGGTCGGCACTTTGATGTTCCAGCAGTCGGTAGACGTCCACGTGTACCAGCGCCGGGGCCCCCTGGCGGCGCGCCTCATGAACCCGCGCGAGCACATACGACGGCGAGGTGACCGGGCCATCGACATCCATGCCCTGGGCAATCCCCTTGGCCAATGCCGTCTTTCCGGCCCCGAGCGGCCCGCTGAGAACCACGACGTCGCCCGCGGCGAGATCGCGCCCGATCTGTGCTCCGAAATCCAGCGTGTCCTGCAGCGTGGGCAAGGCGACGCTTCCCGACTGATCGATCACAGGCCGGTCCGATCGCGCAGGCGCTGTTTGATGGCGGCGAAAAGTGTTGGGGTAGAACGCCTGACCAGCCGGTCAATGCCGTCGTTGACGATTTCCGGATGTTCCAGCTGCACCAGATGCCCCGATTCGCGCACCAAGATCAGCTCGTTGTGTCCACGTGGCTCCCATTGCGCTGCCATGGACTCCGATTGGACCTGAGGGGTCAGCATGTCCGTATCGCCGCACACCACCAGGCTGGGTAGCGGTGCGATGGTCGGCAGCGCCGCCGTCTCGTCGTGCTCCTCGAGCGCCCGCAGGAAATCCACGATGGTCGTGACCGGTGTCTGGTGGATCATTCGCTCGCTGAACTTCACCAGGGTGGGGCTCACCCGCTGGCCTCCGTAGGAGGCGGCCTGCAGCACCGGACCAACCAGCGACTTGATCGCGCCGCGGCCGTGGTGGGCAGGGCGCGGCGCGTAATGCACGGCCGTCCGCAGGATGCGCAGCGCCGGATTGCGCAATCCCTCGCCGATCGCCGTGTGCGAAAGGCCTTCGGCTGCACTGGCAATCAAGCCGACCCCCACAATCCGGCGGCCATACTGCTCGGGGTGGCGTCCGGCGTGAGCGAGGATGGTCATGCCGCCCATCGAATGCCCCACCAGGACCGCGTTGCCCCGCGGCACCAGCACCCGCAGCACCGATTCGAGATCGTCGCCGAGCTGTCTGATGGTGCATGACTTCGGTGCGGGCAGCCCCGAGCGCCCATGTCCGCGTTGGTCATAGAAGACCATTCGGACGTCGTCACCCCAGCGGCCGGCCAGCTCGCGGCGCTGGAAATGGAAGGACGCCATCTGCAGACAGAAACCGTGTACAAATACGACGGTCAGCGGCGCATTCGACGGGCCCACCTCGCGAACCGCGAGCGGCACACCGTCATCGGTCATCACGATGCTGCCGCGATCGGTCTCCAAGAGGTCGAAGTCCTCATCGCGGTAGGGGTCGTCGAACCTGCGTCTGCCGATCGAGCGCGCAGTGCCGACACCGGCCACCGTGACCACGGCACCGAGCCCTGCCACGCCGGCCAGCCAGGCGTTCGATTTACTGCTCAACGGACCCGGAATCCCGGTACGTCCGCACTATCCTGCCCCGCGGGGAGGTGACCACCTCGTAGGCGATGGTGTCGAGCAGCTCCGCCCAGCCCTGCGCGGTCGGCTCTCCATCCGCGCCCGGACCGAAAAGCGTTGCGACATCACCCGGCTTCACGCCGGCCTCGTTGCCGCCCAGATCCACCACGAACTGGTCCATGCAGACCCGCCCGATGTTGGGGTAACGGCGCCCACCGATGGCCACCTCGAAGCGGTTGCCCAGTCCTCGAATCACACCATCGGCGTAACCGATGCCGACGAGCGCCGCGTTGGTGTCGTGCGGAGCGGTCCATACGTGCCCGTAGGACACGCCCTCACCGGCCCGCACCGGCTTCACCGACGACACCGCACAGGTCACGGACATCGCCGGGGTCAAACCAAAGGACCGGCCTCCTGGACTGAATGCCGCCGACTCCACGGCTCCGGGCATCGGGTTGATGCCGTACAGCGCGATACCCGGGCGCACCATGTCATATCGGGCATCGGGACGGGTCAACGTGGCCGCCGAATTCGACAGGTGTGCCAGCTCATAGCGCAATCCCAGGCCGCGCGCCAATGCAAGAGCCTCGTTGAACCGGCCGATCTGCATGTCAATGGTGGGATCACCGGGCCGATCGGCATAGGCGAAATGAGACATGATGCCGCGCAATCGGATTGACTGCTCGGCCTGCGCCTTCGCCAATGCCTCGAAGAGGTCCTGAGTGTACTCGGCCGGGACGCCGTTGCGATTGAGCCCGGTGTCCACCTTGACGGTCATGATCGCCTGACGCCCGGTAGATTGCGCCGCCGCGAGCAGCTCATCGAGCTGGTCGAGCGAGGACACCGCGACCTCGACATCAGCGGTCAGCGCGGCGGCGTAGTCGGCGCCCGGCGCGTGCAGCCAGGCGAGCAGCGGCGCATCGATCCCACCCGCGCGAACCTGCAGTGCCTCGCTGATGGTGGCGACACCCAGCTCGTCGGCGCCCGCGGCGAGCGCGGCGCGGGCGACCTGCACGGCCCCGTGCCCATACCCATCGGCCTTGACGACCACCATGAGCCGCGCCGGACCGGCGTACTCGCGCAGCAATTCAACGTTATGCGCGATGGCGCCGAGGTCGATGACGGCCTGAGCCGTGGTCTCTCCCCTGTTCGGCGGGAGACCGGCTGCTGTCTGCGGAATTTTCGTCACCGCCCGCATTGTCCCATCACCCCGCCAAATCCCCGAGTCGCTCCGCTCCTACCCGCCGCATCAGTGGGCGAACGGCTGCACCGCGTCGAAGTGTCCGTTTGGTTTCAGCTCGTCAAGTCCCTTCAGCACGGTGACGAGGTCGTCGCGCAGCGCCCGGGCAAGATCACCCGAGAATCCCTCGCGCACCACCACCCGCAGCACCGCGATATCGGTGACATCCTCGGGCATGGTGTACGC
Source organism: Mycobacterium sp. NGS15 (assembly GCF_059813245.1). Classification (NCBI taxonomy): domain Bacteria; kingdom Bacillati; phylum Actinomycetota; class Actinomycetes; order Mycobacteriales; family Mycobacteriaceae; genus Mycobacterium; species Mycobacterium sp. NGS15. Next base: position 310,068 of record NZ_JCALEF010000004.1, read on the forward strand.
CGGTACCTGCCAGCCGAAGGCCCGCAGCGAATGCGAGATATCGAACTCGGTGTACGGCTGTTTGCCCGTCAGCCGGAACGAGACCACCGGAATTGCCGAGCCATCGGTGATCACCTCGAAGTGCTCGCTCTTGCGCAGCTCGTCACCGAACCAGCGGGCGGTCTCGGACAAGGAACGCATCACCTGTGCGTATCCGGCGCGGCCCAGTCGCAGGAAGTTGTAGTACTGCCCCACCACCTGATTGCCCGGCCGCGAGAAGTTCAGAGTGAACGTCGGCATGTCACCGCCGAGGTAATTGACCCGAAACACCAGCTCTTCGGGCAGGTGTTCCTTGCTGCGCCACACCACGAAACCGATTCCGGGATAGGTCAGGCCGTACTTGTGCCCGCTGACATTGATCGACACCACCCGCGGCAGCCGGAAGTCCCAGTGCACTTCGGGGTGTAGGAACGGCACCACGAAGCCGCCACTGGCGGCATCGACGTGCACCGGCACATCGGGCTTGCCGGGCGTGGCAGCCAATGTGTCCAGCGCCGCGCAGATCTCGGCGATGGGCTCGAGCTCACCGGTGAAGGTGGTGCCGAGAATGCCCACCACGCCGATGGTGTCGTCGTCCACCGCACCGAGTACCTGCTCGGGGGTGATGACATACCGGTCCTTTGCCATCGGCAGGTATCGCGGCTCGACATCGAAGTACCGGCAGAACTTCTCCCACACCACCTGCACGTTGGAACCCATCACCAGATTCGGCGTGCGCCCCTTCCAGCCACTGCCGTCGGCGCCGCCCACCTTGGCGCGCCAGCGCCACTTGAGCGCCAGCCCGGCCAGCATCACCGCCTCACTCGATCCGATCGTCGACACCCCGGTCGCCGACGACGGATCCTCTGCCGACAGGTCCTCGGCGTGGAACAGATCGGCCACCATGGCCACACATCGCGACTCGATCGCGGCGGTCGCCGGATACTCGTCCTTGTCGATCATGTTCTTGTCGAATGTCTCGGCCATCAGCTTCTCGGCCTCGGGATCCATCCACGTCGTCACAAAGGTGGCCAGATTCAGCCGGGAACTGCCATCGAGCATCAGCTCGTCGTGAATGAACCGATACGCGGCCTGCGGGTCCATCGGCTCGTCGGGGAGGCGCAGCGCCGGGATGGGCGCCATCGACAACCGGCCGGTGTAGGCGGGGCTAAAGGACGAGGCGTTGATCTTGCCGGCGTGGGCCGAGAGGCTGAACTGATCGCGGGGATTCGACATAACCCGATTCTCACCCTATTTCGGCGATCGCCCACCGCAGATGTCCAAGAAGACGAGAAGCCGAGATAGGGGCCGTGCCCGGACCCGGATCCGCCGCGGCGGCAGCGGCCGCGCGAGCGTGCACATAGGCGCCCATCGCCGCGGCCTTGCCCGGGGGAACTCCAGCGGCCAGGAGGGCACCGATCACACCCGAGAGCACGTCGCCCGAACCCGCCGTCGCCGCCCACGATCCGTGTGACCGATTCACGTATGCGGTCCCGTCCGGCTGCGCGATGACGGTGACATTCCCCTTCAGGAGCACCGTGGCACCCAACCGCACCGCCAGCGACCGCGCGGCGCCGATCCGGTCGGGGCCGGGCGGCTCACCTGCGAGCCTCCGGTATTCACCGGCGTGCGGGGTCAGGATCGTCGCCGCGTCGCGCGATGCCACCAGATCGGCCAGCTCGGGGTGCTCGGCAAGGATCGTCAGGGCATCGGCGTCGACGAGCACGGGCAGACCGCCCGACAGCACCCGCCGCAAGGTTCGCGTCTGGCGCTCGCCGGTACCGTATCCGGGCCCGATCACCCAGGCTTGCACTCGGCCGGCGGCCTCTTCCGTCTGGGTGGCAATCACTTCCGGCCAATGCGAAACCACCTCGGCGGCAGCAGATCCGGCATACCGAACCATCCCGGCCGTCGCGGCGACGGCAGCACCTGTACACAAGATGGCCGCCCCGGGATAGGTGTGCGATCCCGCCAGCACGCCCGTGACCCCCTGCGTGTACTTGTCGTCGGCCGGTCCGGGAACGGGCCACGCGATCGCCACATCCTCCGCGTCGAGTTCCCGGATCGTCGACGCGGGAAGATCAAGCCCGATGTCGATCAATCTGACCTCACCGCAATCGCCAAGGGCATGAACGGGTTTGTAAGCACCGAACGTCACGGTAACCGCGGACCGGAAGGCCGGGCCGTCCACCGCCCCGGTGTGTACGTCGACGCCGCTGGGAATGTCCACCGCGACCACCGGAATGCCCTCGGCATTGATCTGCTCGGCGATCTCGGCGGCTCCCGGGCGCAGCGGACCGATTCCCGAGATTCCCACAACACCGTCGAGAACCAGATCGGTGTCCCTGGGTACCGCGGACACCACCCGGCCGCCGGCCTTCCGGAAGGCGGCCAGACCGGCGCGATGGGCCCGGTTCGGATTCAGCAGCAGCGCGCTGGCGGCGACACCCCGTCGACGCAGGAAGGTCAACGCCCACAGGGCGTCTCCTCCGTTGTCTCCGGAACCCACGATCGCGCACACGCCTCGCCCGGCTACCACTCCGGCCCGGCGTGACAACTCGTCCGCGACAACCGTGGCCAATCCGTATGCCGCGCGCCGCATCAAAGCTCCCTCGGGCAACGCCGCCAGCAGCGGCGCCTCGGCATCCCGAATCTGCCCGGCGCTGTAGTAGTGCCTCATGAACTCTGCGCTCCCCTCGCTCCCCCGTCTATATCGTCGAGGAACTGGTGGGTGACATCGGAAATCCGTTCCGGGAACTCGCCGTTGAGTGCATGCGAGGCGTCGCTCCACTGCTGGACCCGCGCATGCGGCAGTAGCAGTTGCGCCCGGGCCGCGGCCCGCTCGGGACGGTGGACGATGCTGCGCCCCGCAATCACCGCCAGTACCGGCAACCGCAAACCTCGGAGCTGCTCATCGGTGAACGGGCGCGGCGTGGGCAGATACATCGCGAAATCGCGCATCCCGGAAGAGATCAGCGCCGCCTCGGGCACCGACTCATCGACCGGTACGCCGCCCGAAATCCAGCTCAACAAGCGGTTCCGGAGCCACTGTGGCATGCCGGGGATGACCGCGCCGAGGGACACCACGAGCATTTTCCACGTGACCGGGGCGAATGTCATCGCCGGATCCAGCAGGGTCAGGGAGGCGAGCCGGTTCGGGTATCGGACCGCGTGATTGACGGCATTCCAACCGCCGATCGACAGGCCGAGCATGTGTACGCGGTCGAGTTCGAGTCCGTCGAGCACGTCCTCAAGCCACGCGGACTGATCCTCGGCACCGGCGATTGCCTTGTGCTGCACGCTCATACCGGCCTCCCCGAGCAGGTCCAGGGTATAGACGGTACGCCGCGTGCTCAGCGATGCCAGGTTGGCGCGCCACACGGGAGTAGACGCGTTCCGGCCGGGAAGCAACACCAGCGGAGTCCCCGGTGCTGACCCAAATCTGTACGCCCGCACAGTCCCAAACCGAGTGTCAATGTCCGCACTGGAGATCACCGAGGGCAGGTCATCCATTCCGCGCAGATACGCCCGCACGAACCTGCCAAACGCCGCCTCGTCGATGAAATGCCCCAGCTTGTCCGCCGCCCAACGCTTTCCGACGCGATGCATAGGTACCGCAACGGAATTCATGCAGACGGCCTACGGCTGCCGCTACTCGACTGTTACCGACTTGGCCAGGTTTCGCGGCTTGTCCACGTCATACCCGCGGGCCTGCGCGACCGCCGCCGCGAACACCTGCATCGGGATCGTGGACAGCAGCGGTTGGTACAACGTCGACACCGCAGGAATCTCGATGAGGTGGTCCGCGTACGGCCGAATCGTCTCATCGCCCTCTTCGGCGATGACGATCGTCCGTGCCCCGCGGGCCTGAATCTCACGAATATTGCTGAGCAACTTCGAATGCAACAACCCCATGCCCTTGGGCGACGGCATTACCACGATGACCGGCAGTCCCTCTTCGATCAACGCGATCGGACCATGCTTGAGCTCTCCCGCTGCGAAGCCCTCGGCATGCATGTACGCCAGCTCCTTGAGCTTGAGCGCACCTTCGAGTGCCACCGGGTATCCGACATGGCGCCCCAAGAACAGGATGCTCGAGGATTGGGCGTACTGCCGCGCAAGCTCGGCGACCGGATCCATCGCATCGATCACGCGCTGGATCAGTTCCGGCATGGCCTCCAGCTCGTGGTACTCACGCGCCACCTCGTCCGGGTACTTGGTCCCGCGAGCCTGCGCCAGGGCAAGGCCCACAATGTAATTGGCGGTTACCTGCGCCAGGAACGTCTTAGTCGCGGCGACACCGATCTCCGGCCCGGCCCGCGTGTACAGCACCGCATCGCACTCGCGGGGAATCTGCGAGCCGTTGGTATTGCAGACCGCCAGCACCTTGGCCTTCTGCTCCTTGGCATGCCGCACCGCTTCCAGGGTGTCGGCAGTCTCACCCGACTGCGAAATGGCGACGACGAGGGTGCTGCGATCCAAAACCGGGTCGCGGTAGCGGAATTCGCTCGCGAGCTCGATCTCCACGGGCAGCCGCGTCCAGTGCTCGATGGCGTACTTGGCCAGTAGACCCGAGTGGAATGCCGTACCGCACGCCACCACAAACACCTTGTCGATATCGCGCAGTTCCTGATCGGAGAGTCGCTGCTCGTCAAGCACTATCCGGCCGAGATCGAAATGCCCCAACAACGTGTCGGACACCGCCGCCGGCTGTTCGGCGATCTCCTTGAGCATGAAGTACTCGTAACCGCCCTTTTCCGCGGCCGACAGGTCCCAGTCGATCGTGAACACCCGGGCATTGTGGGTGTCGTCGTTACCCGCGAAGTCGGTGATGCGGTAGCCGTCGGCGGTAATGACAACAACCTGGTCCTGCCCCAACTCGACGGCTTCCCTGGTGTATTCGATGAATGCGGCGACATCGGACCCGAGGAACATCTCGCCGTCGCCGATGCCTACTACCAGCGGAGTGGACCGGCGTGCGGCCACGATCGTGCCCGGGTCATCGGCGTGGGAGAAGACGAGGGTGAAGTGCCCCTCCAACCGTCGCACGATGGCCTGCACCGACGCCACGAAGTCGCCGGCAGTGTCTCCAGATTCGTACTGGCGCGCCACCAGATGCACCGCCACCTCGGAATCGGTGTCGCTGGCGAACTCGACGCCGGCCGCCTCCAGCTCGGCGCGCAGCACCGGGAAGTTCTCGATGATCCCGTTGTGGACCACCGCCACCTTGCCACTCGCATCCTGATGCGGGTGAGCGTTGCGGTCGGTGGGAGCACCGTGGGTGGCCCAGCGGGTGTGGCCCATCCCCGTCGTCGCGGCGAAGGATTCACCGGATTCCGCGATCGCGGACTCCAGGTTGGCCAGCCGGCCCGCCTTTCGCTGCACCAGAAGACCGCCGCTGCCGTCGGCCAGCGCGACTCCCGCGGAGTCGTAGCCCCGGTACTCGAGCCGCCGCAGCGCCTCAAGGACGACACCAAGGGCGTCCCGGTGGCCGACGTACCCGACGATTCCGCACATAGCCCACCAGGGTAGTTCAGTTCCCGCTGCGGTCCGCAACGACAACCATCGGCTACGGTCATGCCATGGCGAGTACCCGCACGCTATTCAAAGCCCTGACCCGTCGCGGTCCGCACAAGGTTCTGCGCGGCGACCTGGCCTTCGCGGGTGTAACCGGCGTCGTCTACACACCGCATTCCGGCTTTAATCTGCCAGCGGTGGCGTTCGGACACGACTGGCTCACCGGTACGGACAAGTATCGAGCCACCCTGGAACACCTCGCGTCCTGGGGAATCGTCGCGGCGGCCCCCGATACCGAGAAGGGGTTGATCCCGTCACACCTGAATCTGGCTGCCGACTTGGCCACAACGCTCGAGATCGTCACCCGGGTACGGCTCGGCGACGGGAAGATCAGCGTGCATCCGACCAAGCTTGCGCTCGCAGGTCACGGGCTGGGGGCCTCGGCGGCGGTCTTCGCGGCGACCCGATCTCCGGTGCTGGTGGACAAGAAGAATCGTCCCGCCGGGGCCAAGGCCGTCGTGGCACTGTTTCCCAGTCAGACTCAGCCGCCCGTGGAGAACAGTGCGGCCGCGCTGACCATTCCCGGATTGGTGGTCACGAGCACCGAGGACACACAGTCGCTGCGATCGAATGCCTTGGCTCTCGTGCGCGCGTGGCCGGGTGCCGAGCTACGGAATGTCGCCAAGGCGAAGTCCGGTGGGCTACCCGAACACAGCTGGCTGCGTAGGTTTGTCGGTCTCGGCGGATCGAACCGGGCCACCCAACGCAACACTCGTGCCCTGCTGACCGGATATCTGCTGTTCCAGCTCGCGGGCGACAAGCGCTACCGCGACTTCGCGGATGCCACGGCGGAGCTGCCGAATACCTCGCTGCCCGATGTCGCCGAGCTGGAGATCAGCGAGATCGATCGCGTGCAATCGCTACTGAGGTAGTCAGCGCCTCCACCGCTGCCAGCGGTACACATCGTCCTCATCGAAATCAGACTCGTTCACGTGGATCTGCGTAGGCATCCGAAATTCATGGACGGATTTCGCGGTGGTCACGGGCACCTGTTCGCCGGACGGGATCTCGTCACGAGCCGCGTCGGCCTCATCGCGCAGCTGGTCAAGGGTGCTCTCGAAATCCGAGACGATTCCCGCGAGCGCGTCGGTGATATCGATCATCGTCCGGCCTTGGGCAGTTCATCGGCGGCGATCTCACACGGCGTCTCCCCGGCATCGGTCCCCGCGGCCTGAGGCCGTGCTGGCTGGCCGGTGGGCCCAACCGATGGCACGGGTGACGGCTGCTGCGCCCCGGCAGGTTGAGGCTCGGGATGCTGAGGCGCGGAAACCGGCTGCTGTGCATGGACCGGCGGCGGGCTCATCGGCGCCATCGAGCCCGCGGGCTGCGCACCCGAGAGGCCGCCGCTGGACGGAGGAACCCCGCCCCCCAGTGGCGTCGTACCCAGCGGCGCACCAGAAGCGGTCTGGCCCGCGGGGGCCGGTGTGGCCTCCGGTCCGCTGGCACCCGCCAACTGGACGCCCGGGCCCTGGATCGGCTTGCCATCCGTGGCAAAGGTTCCACCTGCATCGGTGCGGGCCTCCTGGATGGCCGCATCCTTGGCCGCCGCCATCTTGGCGTCCGGGTCCTTCTTGTCGGCAGCCTCGTCGGCCTTCCCGTCGATCTTGTCGTCGGGCTTCTCATCGGGCTTCTCATCGCCTGATCCGGGTTCTCCGCCCTGTCCCATCTGATCGAACGGGATGTTGGAGAGGCCCTCGGTAATCGCGCTGACGATTCCGCTCGCCGCCTGGCCGATCGATCCCAGGGCACCCGTCATGGCGCCGGTCAGGCCACTGACAATCTGGCTCGGGTCCATGCCCTGCTGCCCCTGCCCCTGCCCCTGCCCCTGTCCAGCACCCTGCTGCCCGGCGCCGGACATCTGGCCGCCCTGGTTACCCATCGCGGAGGCCGGCGTGGCCGTGCCCTGCATCCCGCCACCTGCGGTGCCGCTGGCCGAACCACTGTCGCCGCTGCTCTGTGCACCGCCGCTGGCGCCGGGTTCCTGCTCCCCGCCCTTGCCTTTCCCCTTGTCCGCGGGGTTCTGCTGGGGCTCGGTATCCGAGTCGTACTCGGGCCCGAGCTGGCCGGGCGGGTTCTTGAACTCCGGAGGCAGCTCCTGTTTCAGCGCGCTGATCAAGGTGTCGTATGCCTCGCCGCCCTTACCCCAGGCAAGCTTCATCGCGGGCAGCCATTTGCCCTCGATGTTCTGCTGGACATGCGGCCCGATCTTCGTCGCGTTGGTCTCGTCGGCCACAGACTTGTCGCCAGTGCCGGTCTTGTAGGTCGCGACAGCACTGTCGAAGGACGCGCGGTCGGTCACCAACCCGTCGACCATGGTCGATGCCTGCTTCTTCAGATCGACGATGGTCCACAGTGCTTCGCGCAACCCGTCCAGACCGGTGGATACCTGTCCGAACTCCTTGGTCACCGCATCGGCAGTGGAGTTGTGTGTCCTAAGGAACTGGTTGGCAGCCTCCGAACCTTGGCCTTCCCACATCCCCATGAGCTGCTGCAGCTGTCCGTGCTGACGCTCGGCGGCGGCTTTCATCGTGGTCACCGCACTCTTGAACAACTCGAGATCCGCGCCGAGCTTGTTCAGATCCATGCCGGCATCCATGTCGTACCAATCGAACAGCTGGCGCTCGTTGGCGGTGAGGTCCGGGTTGGTGATCGTGACCGGAGACTTGCCGTTCCCCCGGATCGCGGCGGTCGTGTAATTCTGCGAGTTCGCGATCGCCTGGATTCCCTCGCTGCGCAGCGACTCGATGTCGTATTTACCGGCCATTGGCTGCAGCCAACCTTGCCTTGTTCTTGGCGTCACGATCGGCATACCGTTGCGCAGTCGCGCGCAGCTGCTCGGCGATCGCGGTGTTGGTGCTATGCCAGTTCTCCAGGTGAGTTACCACCTCGCGCAGGCCGCTCATGACCTCATCCCCCTTGGCGGTATGCCACCGCCCGGCCGATGCCCCGCCAAAGGACAATCCGCGCAGCTGCGCAATTGCTTTGTTCAGCTCATCAGCCACGCTGTCGAACTCCCCAGCGACCCCCCGGACACCAGCGACATTGATCGAGGTTTCTCCCATATTGACTACGACGGGGACATACCCATTCCGGTTCCATCTTTTTTCACCGATCTGCGGATCATGCACCTTCCCGTTCAACCGCTTGGTCGGGTAGGGTCGCCGCATGCGCATTGGAACCACGTTGAGCTACGCCGGGGGATTCACCGAGGTCGTCGACGAGCTCGCTGAGCTGGAGAAAGTCGGGCTCGACATCGCGTTCGTCGCCGAGGCATACTCGTACGACGCCGCCAGCCAGCTCGGGTATCTCGCCGCCAAGACATCGACCGTAAAGCTCGCGTCGGGCATCTTCCAGCTCTACACCCGCACCCCCACCCTGCTGGCGATGACGGCGGCCGGCCTGGACTACGTCTCCAATGGCCGGTTCGTCCTCGGCATCGGCGCCTCGGGTCCCCAGGTCATCGAGGGATTCCACGGCGTGAAGTACGACGCTCCGCTGGGCCGTACTCGTGAGACCGTCGAGATCTGCCGCAAGGTGTGGCGCCGCGAACGCCTGGAGTTCGAGGGCAAGTACTTCACCGTGCCGCTTCCTCCCGAGCAGGGCACCGGCCTGGGCAAGGCGCTGAAGCTGATCAATCACCCTATACGCGAACGCATTCCGGTACTGATTGCCGCTCTTGGCCCCAAGAACGTGGCACTGACCGCGGAGATCGCCGAGGGCTGGCAGCCCATCTTCTTCCTCCCAGAGAAGGCCAATGACGTGTGGGGCGCCTCTCTGGCCGAGGGCAAGGCCAAGCGCGACCCGTCGCTCGGCGAGCTTGAGGTCTACGCCGGCCCAGCCTTGGCGATCGGTGATGACGTCGAGGCGCTGTACGGGTTCGTCAAGCCGAGCCTCGCGCTCTACATCGGCGGTATGGGCGCCAAGGGCAAGAACTTCTACCACAACCTCGCGACCGCCTACGGGTTCGGCAAGGAAGCCGACCGCATCCAGGAGCTCTATCTGGCGGGCAAGAAGGCCGAGGCAACCGACGCGGTGCCCGACGAGCTGGTCAGAAACATCTCGCTCATCGGACCGAAGAGCTTTGTCGCCGAACGGGTGGCGGCCTTCAAAGAGGCGGGTGTAACGACCCTCAATGTGGCACCGCTCGCCGCCGACTCGGCAGGCCGGATCAAGCATGTCGAGGCACTGCGCGAGCTGCTCTGATTCGCCCGCCGTTCGCCTAGCGTTCGGCGTGTGTTCGCGCGGGACCCTGAAAGTGGTGGGATGACAGCCATCCCGCGCCGCACCGTCTTGCGCGCCACCCTGCTGGGAATCGCGGTTGCTCCGGCCGTCGCGTGCGGACCGGCGTTGGTGACGGCCCGGCCGAGGCTTACCCACGGCGTGGCAAGCGGGTTCCCCCGCACCGACGGCGCGGTGGTCTGGGCCCGCTCGGATCGCCCCGCCAATATGATCGTCGAAACTTCTGCCACCGAAAGCTTTTCGGATCCGCGACGTTTCACCGGTCCGGCCCTCACGCCCGAATCGGACGGAACAGGCCGACTGCGTCTCACTGGCCTGCCCGCGAACACCGAAGTGCATTACCGGGTGACACTCGACTCGGACGGGACACTGAGTGAACCCGTCAGCGGCGTCTTTCGGACCGCGCCGACGACCGCGGAAAATGTGCGGCTGATCTGGTCGGGCGATGTCGCGGGCCAGGGCTTCGGCATTAATCCGGATGTCGGCGGAATGAGCATCTTCCGCACCATGGCGGACCGAAATCCGCAGTTCTTCATCCACAGCGGGGACACCGTGTATGCCGACGTGCCGATTCCGGAGACGCTGACGTTGCCCGACGGACGGGTCTGGCGAAATCAGGTGTCGGAGGCGAAAAGCGCTGTCGCGCAGAACCTCGAGCAGTATCGCGGTCAACACGCCTACAACCTGACCGATGCCAACTACCGGTACTTCAACGCACACGTGCCGCAACTCGTGCAGTGGGATGACCACGAGGTGATCAATAACTGGTATCCCGGGGAGATTCTCGAGAACGACAAGTACACCGAAAAGAGAGTCGACGTACTCGCGCAGTACGGACACCAGGCGTTCCACGAATGGCAACCGATCGAACCACGTGAGGCCGTAGATGGCCTTGTATACCAACAGGTCTCATACGGTCCGCTGTTGGACGTATTCATTCTCGATATGCGCAGCTACAAGGACCCAAACTCCCCCAACCGGCAGCAGCACGGCGCCATCTTCGGCGCTCGCCAAACCGAATGGCTGATCAACGCCATGGCGTCGTCGAAGGCGGTATGGAAGATCGTCGCCAACGACCTGCCGCTCGCGCTGGTGGTCCCCGACGGCAAGACAAACTTCGAGGCCGTCGCCAACGGCGATAACGGCCCAGCGCTGGGACGGGAAATCGAACTGGCGCATATTCTCTCGCAACTCAAGGCACTGCGGGTCCGCAACGTGATATGGCTGACCGCCGATGTGCACTACACCGCGGCACACGAATACGCACCCGCGCGTGCCGCCTTCACGGACTTCGACCCGTTCTGGGAATTCGTGTCGGGACCACTGAATGCCGGCGCCGGCCAGGAGAAGCCGCTCGATGGAACCTTCGGCCCGCGGGCCGATTTCGTTCATGCGGCACCGCCCGATCAGCAATCACCGCTCGACGGTTACCAGCACTTCGGACAGATCGACATCGACGGCGGAAGCGGCGATCTGACCGTCACACTGTGCAATGCTGCCGGCTCCGCGCTGTACACACGCAGGCTGTCGCGCGTTTAGACCGCGCCGACCACTTCAGCCACCCGCTCCGCCAGACGTTGTGCGGTCGATTGCTCGTCCGCCTCGACCATGACCCGAACGAGTTGCTCAGTTCCGGAGGGACGCAATAGAATTCGCCCGTTACCCGCGAGCTCAGACTCCACCGCGGCAACGGCGGCGAGCACCTCCGGCGCCTGCGCCACCGTCTGCTTGTCCGAGACCGGCACGTTGATGAGCGTTTGCGGCAGACTACGCATCGCGGATGCGAGGTCGGCCAAAGACTTACCTGTTTGCGCCATCCGGGACATCAGTCGCAAGCCCGTCACTATGCCGTCTCCGGTGGTGGCCAGGGAAGGCAGCACAATATGACCGGATTGTTCACCGCCCAGGGCGAATCCGCCCGCACGTAGCTCCTCGAGCACATAGCGGTCGCCGACGGCGGTCACCTTGACGTCGATGCCCGCAGCGCGCATGGCGATATGTAGCCCTTGATTGCTCATCACCGTGGTGACCAGCGTGTTGTCGGTGAGCTCACCGGCGTCCGCCATGGCCGCGGCAAGCACGACCATGATGGCATCACCATCGATGACGTTGCCGCCGGCATCCACCGCAAGACATCGGTCAGCGTCGCCGTCATGCGCAAGCCCGAGGTGGGCATCGTGTGCCTTCACGGCGGCCTGCAGCGGACCGAGATGCGTTGACCCACAACCATCGTTGATGTTGAGGCCATCCGGGTCGGCATTGATGTCTATCACGTGAGCGCCCGCGGCCCGGTACGCCAGCGGAGCGGCGTCCGAGGCCGACCCATGCGCGCAGTCGACCACAACGGTCACTCCACTCAGCGGATGGGTCGCGGCATTGGCGACATGATGCAAATACCGGTCGAGTGCGTCCACTGCATCGTGCACGCGCCCGATTCCCGCTCCGGTCGGACGTGCTGCGGGAGCGTCCAGCTGTGCCTCGATGGCGTCCTCTGCGGAGTCGTCAAGCTTGTGGCCGCCGGCGCCGAAGATCTTGATGCCGTTGTCGGGCATAGGGTTATGCGAGGCCGAGATCATGACGCCGAAGGCCGCGCCATACGCGCCGGTCAGATACGCCACCGCCGGGGTGGGGAGCACACCGGCCCGGAGTACATCGACACCCTCTGCAGCGATACCCGCGACAACCGCCGCCTCCAACATCTCCCCGCTCGCGCGCGGATCGCGGCCCACGACAGCGGTGGCGCGTCCCTTCGCCAACGACCGTGCCGCGGCCGATCCCAGGGCGACCGCCAGTTCGGCCGTCAGCTCGGCATTCGCGACACCGCGGACGCCGTCAGTGCCGAATAGTGATGAGCCGCTCGCGCGAAGAACGTCAGACACCGTGCCCATTCCTTAAATTTCTCACACCAGACTGGCCCAATAACGCGATTGCGCCGACACACAGTTGTGTGCCGGCGCAATACGCGGACGAACAGAATCGATCAGCGCTTCGAGTACTGAGGCGCCTTACGGGCCTTCTTGAGACCGTACTTCTTACGCTCGATCGCACGCGGGTCACGAGTGAGGAAGCCGGCCTTCTTCAGCACCGGGCGATCCTCGGGCTCCACGATGATGAGTGCACGCGCAATGGCAAGACGCAGTGCGCCGGCCTGACCCGACGGGCCACCGCCGACCAGGTGGGCGTAGATGTCCACGGTGTCGACCCGGTTCACGGACACCAACGGCGCCTTGATGAGCTGCTGGTGCACCTTGTTCGGGAAGTACTCTTCCAGGCTGCGACCGTCCAGATGGAACTTGCCCGTGCCCGGAACGAGACGCACTCGGACGACGGCTTCCTTGCGGCGGCCAACGGTCTGAATGGGCTTGTCGATCACGATGGGGCTACGAGGAGCGGCCTTGGGGGCTGTCTCTTCGGCAGACTCCTCAACAACGACCTCGACAACCGCCTGCTCGACTGCGTTCTCTGTGTTGTCTGTGTTGTCTTTGGGGGTCTGCTCTTCAGCGATATCGGTCACTGAGCCACCTGCTTAATCTCGAACGGGATCGGCTGCTGCGCGGCGTGCGGGTGCTCGGGACCTGCGTACACCTTGAGCTTGCGCTCGATCTGGTGGCCCAACTTGGTCTTGGGCAGCATGCCGATAATCGCCTTCTCCACCGTGCGGGTGGGGAACTTCTGCAGCTGCTCGCCCATGCTGCGCTTGCGCAGGCCGCCCGGGTAACCCGAGTGACGGTAGGCGAACTTGTCGGTGAGCTTCTTGCCGCTGAGGGCAATCTTCTCGGCATTGATGATGACGACGAAATCGCCACCATCGGCGTGGGGGGCATAGGTCGGCTTGTGCTTGCCGCGCAGCAGGGTGGCTGCTTGGACGGCAAGACGGCCGAGTACTACGTCCGTGGCGTCGATGACATACCAGCTAGTGGTGATGTCACCCGCCTTGGGCGTGTAGGTAGGCACAGTCTTTCCTTGTCTACTCGGATGGATCCCGGACGGTTTCTGCCGTTCGGGGCGCTGGTCGTGGCGAACGGTGGAGGTTGATCTCGGCGACCAGTGGTGACCCGAGCCTCGTGCACGATGACGTACCGCACGCCAGCGGTGAAGCTTACCGGGCCACGTCACCGCAGGTCAAAACGCGGTCCAGCCCGTCCTCTACTCGAACCTTCGAGCACTCACAAAAAAACTGTGAGGCCTTGGTGGCTCTCCTCCACCAAGGCCTCACAGAGGCTTGAAAAAACCGTCGGCGATTTAGCCGTGCCAAGCACCCGCAGCGCTCTGGTCGGTGTGCTGCGCATCCTGGTTACCCTGGTCAACCTTGGAGTTGAGCTGGGTCAGGATCTGGTTAAGGTCCTCGGCGGACTGGTGCCAAGACTTCTGGTACTCCTGGTACGCAGTCGCTTCCTGGCCCTCGGCCTGCTGGACGAGGGGCTGAATGTCGTGCTGCAGCTCCTCGAGGCCGGCCTGGAACTTGTTGATGATGCCCTTGACATCGGCAACCAGCGCGTCGATCTCGCCGTGGTTGTAAGTAATCTGCATGGTCAATCCCCTTTGCTATGTGATGTCTTTGATGACTATTACGAGACGCCTAGAAGGTCTGGCTCTCGTCCATCTCCTGGATGCGACGCTTGTTCGAATCCATGGTGTCGTGGATCTGCAAGAGCACCTTCTGGATGTCGCCCATCTCCTGATCGAAACGGGCCATCGCCTCATCAAAGGCATGCCGCGCCTGACCCTGCCAGGTGCTGGTACCCACCGCTACGCGATCCCGCAGCTGGGACTGCATCGCAGTGAACTCCTGGTACTTGCCGTCGATCTTCTTAGCCGTGGAATCGAGCAACGCCAGGTCATTCTGAAAAACAGCCACTTCGTGTCCTCCCTTGTCCCCAGGCCCGGCCAGTCACGGGTGTGACTTCCGGTTTCTGGCCGGTTTTGTCCTTACAACTACATACGATGGCCCTATCGTCAGATCGGTTCCATCTTTTTCAAAGTTTTTTTCAGCAATCTTGTCAGTTACCCGATCTTACCGCTTTGGCCGTTTGAATAGCCAGTTCGCAAGCTTTACGAACGGTATCATAGCTATCTTTCTTGAACTGACAGCCAACACCTATTCGCAGGTTATCGTCCAGAAGTACAGTCCACGCGATGTCATGGCCCTGGCGTACCTCGGTGTAGGTGACCGCCGGCCGCTCCATCTTGCGATCGTCGGCCTTGAAGTCCGTAAACACCCCCGGCGGCTCCTTCTCCATGGCAGCTCGGAGCGTCTCGGCGGTTGATGCCAAGGTCTCGGTCGACTTCACCCGCACCTGGGTCACATGCACGATCGCCTCGGGATCCGAGGGCGAGATCACTTCCACCCGTGCCGAACCAGCACCGCCCGCAGCGATACGCCGTACCGCCCACTCCGCGGGCACCATGAACTGCACACGGCCCTCCACCAGCAGTGATGTCGCCACCACGGGAGTCGTCGGCGACGGTTGCCGCTCCCGGATGAAGGCCACCGTCAACACGACACCCGTCACGACGATCGCGGCCGCCAGACCCATCGCGGCAACCGGCCACCACGCGGGAAGCCGCGGAACCGATCTGGCGGATGACGTGGGTGTCCATTCGGGCCGTCTCGCACCAGCGGGCTCGTCGGCGGGCCTCTCGATGAACGCCGAGACGCGGGGAGATTGGCTGACGTCACGAAACACCGCATCTCCGGCGACTTGCGATACTCCGGGAGTCAGGCCGATCCGATCGATCGCGTCGACGATCGCCTCGCCCATCTCGCCATCGGCCGAGTCGACAAGGATCGCGGCGACTCCGGGCCGTTCACTGCGGACTACCTCCTCGACAGCACGCGCCACCGCGCCTGCGACGTCCGCGGCGGTTTTGGTCTCCCAGGACCGCTCTTCGAGATGACGAACCGTCGATGCCGGCTCACCGGCGGAGCCGTGTCCCACCACGGTGACGGCGACCTCGCCCGGCGACACCTCGACCACCACGAACGAGCGCCCCGACAAATCGGTGCGCACGCCGCGCTCGGCAAGCGCGAAAGCACGCGAGCGCACGGTCAGCGTCGCCGCCATCATCCGCGCGGCATTCGACAACAACGTGCGCCGCCCGGAACTCCACGTCGTCGGATGGATCAGCAGCATGGAATCGAGGCGGACCGGCACATTCCGATCGGTAAGCAACGACTCGAACAAGGCGGCCCAGAGCGCACGGGACGGAACCACACGACCGGGTAACAGGGCCGTTTCGTCATCGAGCGCGGCAACCGCCGACCGGACATCGGGATATCCGGCTTCTCGGATCCCTTCGTCGGTTCGTGCCCGGACGGCGGTCTCGGTCACTTCGATCGCTACCCGCGTCCCTGTCTGCGGGTCGCGATCCAGAATCACTGCGGATCGCTCCAGGCAACCTGGATCAGTTGTTGGCCGCCCGAGCGCATGACCAGCGTGCCGCGACCCGGCGGCTGCTCACTCGGTCGAACCGTGCCGATCAGGACACCTTCGTCCTTGTTTCCGCTCATCTGTAAGCCGATGCAGGAGAGGTCCTTCATGCGCGCCATCATCGGCTCGAACATGGCCCGCGAGGCGCCGCTGGTGCGACGCGCGATGACAACATGCAGTCCGATGTCCTTCGAGTGCGGCAGGTACTCCGCGAGCGGCAGCAGTGGGTTTCCACTCGCCAGAGCCACCAGGTCGTAGTCGTCGACCAAGATGTAGATCTCTGGGCCGGACCACCAGGACCTGTCACGTAACTCTTGCTGCGTGACATCGGGCCCCGGCATCCGCGATTTGAGGAGCTCGACCAATGCCGGCACCTCATCCACCAAGGTGCTGCTCGACATCGCGTACTTGGCCAGGTGTTCCGTCTCGACGACACCGAGCAAGGTGCGGCGAAAGTCCACGATGAACAGCTGCGCCTGCTGCGGAGTGGTGGTGCGGACAATCTCGCGGCAGATGGTCCGCAACAGACCTGTCTTGCCGCACTCGCTGTCCCCGAAAATCATCATGTGCGGCTGCTCGCCGAACTCCAGGAACGTCGGAGCCAACTCGGTCTCGTTGATGCCGACGAGGATGCGCAGGTTTGGCAGATCGTTCTGCGGCGACTGCGGAACCAGCGCGGCGTAATCGATCTTGTGCGGCAGCATGCGAACCTGCGGAGCTTCCGCCGAGCTGCGCTGCCGCATGCTCGCGGCGGCCGCACCGATCGCCTCGCCGAGGTCCTGATTCGACGAGACACTATCGACGCGTGGCAGTCCGATGAGCATGTGCCGGCGGTCGCGAGTGATACCCCGGCCTGGCCTGCCATCCGGGACAAGCTGTGCCAGCTTGCGGTCGAAGTCCGAGTCCAGCGGATCACCGAGGCGAAGCTCGACGCGCGTACCGATCTGGTCCTTCAGGGCCGGCCGGATCTCGGCCCAGCGTGAGGCCGTGACCACTGTGTGCACGCCGAAGCCCAGCCCCTGCGCAGCCAGCGCGGTGACCTGCGGCTCAAGAGCCTCGAACTCCTGACGGACCGTGGACCAGCCATCGATGATGAAGAACACGTCACCGAATGGATCGCTCGCGAGCTGTGGGTCACCGGCACCCTTGCGGCGCCGGTACTCGGCCATCGAGTCAATCCCATAGGCGCGGAACGCGTTCTCGCGCGACCTGACAATCGTCAGCATTTCGGCGAACGTGCGCCGGATCAGATCTGACTCCAGTCGGCTGGCCACCGAACCGACATGCGGTAGTTGTGCCAGAGAGGTGAGCGTGCCACCACCGAAGTCCAGGCAATAGAACTGCACCTGTGCGGGACTGTGGGTCACCGCAAGCGACGTCACCAAGGTGCGGACCGCCATCGACTTCCCGGACTGCGGTGCGCCGACGATGGCGACGTTGCCCGCCGCTGCCGAAAGATCGACGATGTACGGGTCGCGCCGTTGCTCATACGGCCGGTCCACGATTCCGATCGGGACAGTCAAACTGCCCACCGCGTCGAAGCCGGCGCGACCATGACGCGGAATCAAGTCACCGAGAGTCGGCGAATCGTCCAACGGGGGCAGCCATACCTCGTGTGCCGGATTGCCATGTCCTTCAACGCGATCGAGGATCGTGTCAATGACCGACTTTCCGATTGCCCCTTCGGACGCGGCGGGGGCGTCGTCTTCCACGAATTCCGCGGGGCGCATTTGCAGTGCCACCGGCGCCGCGGTGAACAGCCGCGGCGCGGCCCCGGTACCCCCGGTTGAGACGGCACGACGCGCTGGCCCGTACGGCACATATGCGCCGGACACGTAAGAGGTCTGGAACCGTGTCAGCTCCCCCGAGTCGTCCTTGAGGTAGCACGAACCCGGAGTGTTGGGCAGGTGGTAGGCGTCCGGAACACCAATGGCAGCGCGGGACTCGTTGGCAGAGAAAGTCTTC
Source organism: Mycobacterium sp. NGS15 (assembly GCF_059813245.1). Taxonomy (NCBI): domain Bacteria; kingdom Bacillati; phylum Actinomycetota; class Actinomycetes; order Mycobacteriales; family Mycobacteriaceae; genus Mycobacterium; species Mycobacterium sp. NGS15. The sequence continues at coordinate 328,298 of NZ_JCALEF010000004.1, forward strand.
AGGCACAGCCGATAGGACAGGTGGGATTCCAGACCGCGGAGGCGGCCCTCGTCCAGACGCTGCGAAGCAAGCAACAAGTGCACGTGCAGCGAGCGGCCCAGGCGGCCGATCGCCACGAACAACTCCGCGAAATCAGGGTGCTGGCTTAGCAGTTCGGAGAATTCGTCGACAATGATGAAGAGCGCCGGCAGCGGGGCGAGGGATGCGCCGGCGGCGCGGGCGCGCTCATACTCGGTGACATTGGCGAAGTTGCCCGCGGCACGCAGCAGCTCCTGGCGCCGGTTCATCTCGCCGGCGAGCGCGTCCTTCATGCGGGACACCAGATTTGCCTCTTCGGCAAGGTTGGTGATGATGGCCGCGACGTGCTGCGCCCGGTCCAGCCCGAGGAATGTCGCTCCACCCTTGAAGTCGACGAGCACGAGGTTGAGCGCGTCCGGCGAATGGGTGGCAATCATGCCGAGTGTCAGTGTGCGCAGGAACTCAGACTTACCCGAACCGGTCGCACCAATGCAGAGCCCGTGTGGACCCATGCCGTTCTCGGCGGCCTCCTTGATGTCCAGTTCCATGGGAGTGCCGTCGACGGCGATGCCGATGGGCACGCGCAGCCTGTCTCGTCCAACCCGATTGCGCCACACCACTTCCGGGTTTAGCAGCCCGGGATCGCCGATCCCCACGATATCGGACCACCGCGTGCTGACCTCGGTTTGGATCTGAACCTCATCGCCACTGCCGGTGAGTACGCGGTAGGGCGCCAGCCGGCGCGCGCACGCCATCGCCTCGGTGATGGTGAGGTGGTCTGGGTGAGCGAAGACTTCGGACCCGACATTGCCCTTGGCTCCGAGGCCGCGTTCGGTCAGCTCCAATTGCATCCCGCGCCGGGCCGCCAGCGGGTCCACCCGGGTGCCGATCTCGACGAGGGTCACCGAATCGATGCCGTGATCGATGATGAGGCGTTCGGAACCGATCAGTGTGCCGCTGTCCACGATGATGAGGATCTGCGGCCGGTCGGGAGAGGGCTGAGCGGTACGCGAGAACCGCTCACGTTCTGTGATCAGCGATGCCAGCGACTCCTCGACCTCACCCAGCGAGTGGTAGACCAAACGGCTGGCGCCGACACCGTCGAACGCGGTCGGATGCTGGGCGTGCGGAAGCCATTTGAGCCAGTCCCAGTGCGGTGCCGCGTGCCGATTGACCACTGCCGCAACCAGGAATTGGTCGGGCCCATGGAACATCGCCAGCTGACAAATCATGGCGCGCAACATGCCTCGCGCCACCTCAGGTGAGCCATCAATGGTGACGGCCGCAAAACCTCTCAGGTTCAACGCGATCGGCAGCTCGGGCACCAACGAGTGCGTCCGCACGAACCGGCGCAGCGCTACGGAAGCGACCGGCTCCAATTCTTCGACCGGGCCGATCTCCGGCGCCACCAGCTGCGCGGCCAGGCGCTGATCGCCCACCCCGACGCGCACATGGCAGTAGTCACTGTCGCCGGGACGCCGCTCCCACATCCGGCGGCCGCCGGCCAGCGTCCACAGCGCGGAGGGGTCCGGGTTGTTCCACAGCAGTGCCTTGCGTTGAGCACCGCCGGTATCGGTGACGTTCTTGCGCACCACCTCGAGGTACCGCAGGTAATCCTTGCGGTCCTCATTGATTTCGCTGGTTTTAGCTCCCTTGCCACCGCTGTTGGAGACCATGCTGACCATCGAGACCATCATCATGATCGGGAACAGCATGAACATCGGGCTGCGCATCATCCCACCGCCCGCGCCACCGCCCAGGCTCCCCGAGGTGACGAAGAAGGCGATCATGCCCACCATTGCCACCACCATGACCAGCGGCATGATCTTGGCGATGATCGGCGACGGCACCGGCCGTGGAATCTCCGGCGGCGGCTGCACATTGACCTCGCCACCCGGCACGCGAGGCACCGCAAGCCGAGGCCGACGAATGAAAATTGTGGTGTTCACCCCGTGCTCACCCTGGCCCTCCGGTTTCCCCCGCGTCGCATCTCGTGGCTATTTCGCATCCACGCTACCGCCCAGCCCACGGCGGGCTACAGGATAGGGCCGTTATATCCGGTGCCGCAACGAATTCGCTCACAAGATCACCGGAGCCGCTGGTCATGCGGTTGGCGTTCGCCCGGATGCACCGAACCGCTGGCGGCGCTCAGCCGCGTTCGGCTAGTGTGCATGCGCAAAGATCAATGACCGTGGGGGCAGGTAGGGGGCACAGCATGACACATGCGCAGTCGGGCGCCGAGCAACGTTCGGCGGTTCTCGAACTGTGCCGCGTTTCCATTCAGGCTGACCGTACTCAGGTCGACCTGGCGCTGCCGACGAGTGTCCCGCTGGCCCTCTTGGTCGGCTCGATCGTCGACATCATCAACCAACATGTCGGTGTCCCCGAGCTGACCAGCCCGGAGGATGCCGTGGAAACGCACTGGCGTTTGTCCCGGCCTGGTCAGCCACCGCTACAGATGTCCAGCACCCTTGGGGAGTTGGAGGTTCGCGATGGCGATCAACTCATCCTCACCGCGTCCGATGTCGCCGCGCCCGACCCACTGTTCGACGATGTCTTTCTTGCCGTGTCCACATTCCGGACCGTCTCGGCACAACCGTGGAGCCGCACCGCCGCCCGAATACTCGGTGCCTCGGCGTGCGGGCTAGCCGCGGTGCTCGGCGCGACCGCGCTGTTACGCGCCGGCGCGACAAATCCCGGCCTACTCCTTCCCATCATCGCTGTCGCGATCGCGCTGGTGGCAATGACCGCCGCGGTCTTCGCGAACAGGGTTTACGACGATTCGCTCGCATCCGTGATGCTGAGCCACTGCGCCGTCGGCTTCTCGGCGGTGGCGGGGGCCCTTTTCGTGCCGGGAAAATACGGCGCCCCCCACGCGATGCTGGCACTCATGGTGGCGATGGTCGTCGCCATCCTCGCCATGCGCGCGACCGGCACCGGCACGATGTCACTCGTCGCCGTCGCTTCGGCATCACTACTCGGGTTCGCGGCGGCCCTCGGCTATGTGCTTTTCGAACCTCCGATCTACAGCCTCGGCGCTGTGCTCGGGTCGGTCGGAATCTGCTCGGTGGCGCTTTCGCCGCGGGTGGCAATGGCCCTCGCCCGCCTACCCCTTCCCCCGGTGCCCACGCAGGGCGCACCATCTAGGCCCGAACATTCGACGGCTCCGATCGAAGCCATCGAGGGGCTGGACGGACTTGATACCGAGGGTGACGACGTCGAGGACGCCACGGCGCTGCCGCCGCTCCCCGACCTTCGCGAGAAGGCGTTGCGCGCGCATGCCGTGTTGACCGGATTGGTGTGCGGAACATCCGCCGTCACCGCCGTGGGCGCCATGCTCGCGGCACTGACCTTCCCCGGCGCGGGCGACCACCACCCCACCGGTGCACACCGGTTCAGTGGTGTGGTGCTCGCCGGATTGATCGCGCTGGCCATGATGCTTCGGGCGCGCTCGCATGCCGACCTTGCGCAGACGGTGGCCATCAACCTGGGCGGCTTGGCCATTCCGGCAGCGGGATTCGCGTTCATCGCCATCGCGTACCCCACAGCCGCTGTGTTCACCACCGCGTTGGCGGCGATCGCGGCCGGTTCGGCCATCGCTCTCGGGTTCCTGGTATCGGCGCGCAAGTACTCACCCGTCGCGCGCCGCACGGTGGAGATCATCGAATACATCGCGCTATCGCTGATCGTTCCGATGGCCGTCTGGGTATGTGGCGTATACAGCGCCGTGCGGGGATTGAACCTGCCATGAACCTCGGCGTGGCCCGCCGTGTCGCCACCGCTGCAGCCGTTGTGATGTTGGCGATGTCCTCACAGCTGGCGACTGGTTCAGTACACATGCTCGCGACGGCGCACGCGTTCGCGCCGCTTCCGGTCGATCCGAGCATGCTTCCCGGCCCGCGTCCCGCCGCTCCCATCGAGCCCACGGAACAGAAGGAACTGTGCCGATTCCCCGGCATAGACCCCAAGCGCGACCTCAACAAGGTGCCCACGCAGCAGCGCGGTCTAGATCTACCGTTGGTCTGGCAGCTGTCACGCGGCGGCGGCCAGACGGTCGCGGTGATCGACACCGGTGTGGCACGCAGTCCGCGGCTGCCACCACTCATCGCCGGCGGCGACTACGTCTTCGAGGGCGGCAACGGCACTCAGGACTGCGACGCGCACGGCACCATCGTCGCCGGGATCATCGCGGCCGCACCGGATCCCACCGGCGCAAGCGCGTTCAGTGGCATCGCGCCCGACGTCAGCCTCATCACCATTCGTCAATCCAGCGCGAAGTTCGCAGTGAAGAACAAGGGTGGCGGGAGCGACAGAGACGACCCCTCCAAGATCAGCGGCGTCGGAAACGTCGACACCCTGGCGATGGCGGTGCGTACCGCCGCGGACCTCGGCGCGACGGTCATCAACATTTCCGAGGTGGCGTGCGCCTCCGCCAAACAGTTCCTGGACGATCGACCATTGGGCGCCGCCCTGCAATACGCGGTGGACGTCAAGAACGTGGTGGTGGTCGTTGCCGCGGGAAATGTCGGCGACGGGCAATGCAAGAACCAGAATCCAGCACCGGATCCGGCTCGACCCAACACTCCGGACTGGGATGCCGTCCTGGAAACAGTGAGTCCGGCTTGGTACAACGACCTCGTCCTCACAGTGGGCTCGATCGGCCCGGACGGGCAACCTTCCAAGTTCAGTCTCGGCGGCCCCTGGGTCGATGTCTCCGCTCCCGGCGAAGACATCGTCTCCTTGGACCCCAACCGTGACGCACTGACCAACGCCTACATGGGCGAGCAGGGCCCGGTACCCATTCAGGGCACCAGCTTCTCCGCGCCGGTTGTCAGCGGCGTTGTCGCGCTAGTGCGTTCACGCTTCCCTCAGTTGAGCGCGCGTGAAGTGATGGACCGCATCAAGAACACTGCCCACCGCCCGCCGGGCGGCTGGGACCCATATCTGGGCTACGGCGTGGTGGACGCACTCGCCGCGGTCAGCGACGACCTCGGCACCACCAGTGATCTCGCCCGGGCCAATGCGGCCAAGAAGCTGCAGCTGCCGCCCGCACCGCCACCCGCCGATCCCCGGCCGCGACGCTTTGCGCTGATCGGAATAGCGGTCTGCGCGGCATTTCTCGCCGCGGCACTGGCGATGCTGACGCCAGTGCGCAAGCTACGGCAAGGCCGAGACAGCTCCACCGACTAGCGCCCGTACCGCACCGTTTACGCGGGCGCGGTGCTCGACGTTGACGGATTGATCGCCAAACCTGTCTTGTCCGGCGGCATTCCGTCGTGCACGACAAGCGCGTCTTCCTTGCTCAGACGGGGTCCCGGCGGCAGCAGCCCGACGACCGGCCACGGCGCGGGAACGGGTTCAACTGTGAGCCCTAAGGATTTCGCGGCCTCAAGGTTCCCGATGCCGAAGCGCACACCGGTGTCGAGGATGAGATAGAGAGACTCGGCACGCCCGGTATCCCCGCCCAGACCAGTGGACCGGACGAAGGCGCTACGCGCGGGTGGAATGTAGGCCGTGTCGACGTTGGGGCCTTCCTTGTCGGCCTGCGCCAAAACCACCGGCACCTGATCGGTCTTCAACGGCAGCGAGTTTCCCATCAACAGCTTCGTGGAGGCGTGCTCCTGCGTCTTCTCCTGACCGGGCTTCCAGCTGCTGCACAGCACCGACTTCTCCGGCACGTCCACGATCTTCCCCGCGCGGTCTGGAAAGGTCTGTACCGCAAGCAGGTTGAGGCTGGGGTGCCCAGAGATCACGTCGGGAGCGACGGCGACAATGTCCTGCGCCCCCTGGGAATCGGAAAATCTGATCAGATCCGCCGTGACTTCGTTGACGCGTTGCACTCCGCCCGCGAGCACCACGTAGTACTCGGCGGAGTCGGCCCGGCTCATCTTGATCACCGACCCCACCCGAACACCGGCGGTGGTAATGGGTGACGGCCCTCCGGCATCCGGGATGGGCGGCGGCGCAATGGCCGGTACCTCGGGAATGGCGTTGAGAACGGACATCGAGATCGGCCGCGGCGTCACACCTTCCAGACGCAGCGCGCGGGTCACCGCGGGGTTCGTCAGGTCGACCGCGGCGCGCTTCCCGTCGTAGAGCAGGTACATCTGGCTGTTCACCGTCACCAGGGCGTACCTGTCCTTCGGCATCTCCTGGTTGCCGTTCTCGAGGGTCACCTTGCCCGCAATCACCGTAGAGGTGACGGTGGAGCTCGGCGGGGGCGTCGCGACATCACACACCGTCCAGATGGTGTCGTCACCCGACAACGGCGCCGGAATAGACGCCGGCGCACCGGGAATGCCGACCAACGGTCCGCGGCGCGCCTTAGCCAACTCCGAGTCCTTGACCGGCTTGGGATTTTCGTTGTTCCCGGAGATCAACCGGGCGGACGCCAAATTGAGCGCGGGATGAAGTGTGTCCTGGATCCGGACATAGACGGCGCCGGTGTCCTTGGCCATGACGATGGGCTGATCACCCAGCGGCATGTTGGGCCGAAAGAACGCCAAGATCGCACAGCCGGCAACGACGACGGTGGCCAGCACAATTCCGACCATGAGCGAACTGGACTGCGACCGCATCGGGTCGTGGATCATCCGGACGTCACGGCGAACCAGTGCATGCTCCATACGCCGCACCAGGAACCGGTACCCGCTGACCTGCAGCCGGGTTGTCGGTTGTCGCGCCATCGTCCCCCCTCCAGGAAATCTGCGAAACTCGGATCTACGACCCAGTGATGCCTCTAGGCCGGCCCCCAGATCTTGCTAGATCCTACGTACCGGCCACACGGCCATGCAGCCTATTGCAATACTGGGCAACCACGATAGGTTGCGGGTGGCAGCCGTGGTGCCCCAGTCGGGTCGGCACGGCATATCGGCGGGACAGAAGGGGGAAAGGTGACCTCGAGCGGGGCGGCTCCGGAGCAGGTGCGTCGGGCCACGATGCCGATCCAGATCATGGTGATCTCGCAGCTGCTGATTCTCGCCGCGGTCCTGATCTCATTGCTGTTCAGCTGGCCGTGGTGGGCCGCACTACTGATCGCTATCGTGTCCTTGGCGCTCGTCCTCGGCCGGTGGGGGGGCCAGACCGTCAGGCATTGGGCGGTTACCGGATTCAAGTATCTGACGGGTCGCACCTACCGTAGCTCGGGCAGCATTGCCGACACCCCCAGCAGCCAGGACAGCTGGACCGGAACGCGTTGGGAGAACGGCAAACTCATCACGGTGCTGGAAGTCAGCGCCACCCAGCGCCACCCCTCGGTCATCACCCCGGATCACTGTGCCACCGACTCGCTGGTGCCGTTGCGCGTGCTGCGGGAGTGCATGCATCAGAACGATATTGAGCTCGAAAGCATCGATGTCATCAGCAATGGCCAGCGCACCGCCCAAGGGACGGTCCTGCGCGGTGGATATGACCGACTGGTGGGCCCGCTGCCGGCCGTCGCCATCCGCACCGTCTGGGTGGTACTGAGGTTCGACCCCGGCGTGAACGTCGACGCGGTGTTCCGTCGCGGAGGCGGCCGCCGCGGCGCGGAAAGGTGCGCCGTCATCGCCACGGCACGGGTCCGGCGAGCACTGGCGGCGGCCCACTGCGCCAGCACCATCCTGCAGGCCGGACAGATTCACCGGATCAGCGCCGAAATGCTTCGCCAGTACGCGGGCGCGCCCATGCACGAGGAGTGGAGCGGGCTCATGCTGATCGACTCCTACAACGTCGCCATGGGAATTGACCCGTGGTACATCACCGATGCCACCCTGACCGGGCTGTGGGCCCGGCCAACGCTCGAAACCACCGTGACGGTTCGGCTGCGCCCTGCCGCGAAGGGCCGCACATCTGTTGGCGCACTGGTGCGGTGGGCCACCGACGAACAACTCCCGGTACGCCACTCCACCGGAATGACCTCGCTCAACGGCAGCCAGCGCGACGCGTTTTTCGCCGGACTTCCCGTGGGTGCCATCGGCTTGGAGTATCTGACCCGCAGCATCGAGATGAGCAACGAGGAGCTCGACGGCATTCATCTGCCGACATCGGGCTGCGGACAGTTGATCGGATCGGATATGTCGGGCCGCGCGATTGCGGCGCGGCTGTCCGGGCTGGGCGTTCACACCGTGGTGGTACGCGCCGAGCTCTATGTGTGCCAGCAGGTGGTGCTGAGATCGGTGGCGATCGGCGCGCTGGTGGTCGTCTACACCGACCGCCCCCACATGTGGGATGTGATGGTGACCTCGATTGGCGACGCCAATCGCATCCAATTCGCCAGTGGCCCGGGCTTTATCGATCCCCGCTGCACGCTGGCAGTGGTGGACGGCATGCAGCCGACCGCGTTGCCCAGCAACTGCACCGCCGTGCACATCATCAGCAGCGAGTACGACGCGCTTCCGGCCCGTCCGGACGTCATCATCGACCAGCCCAACGGCTACGGCGACCACATTCTCTTGACCGCCGGCGGTGAAACCATTCAGGTCCGCCTCGTGACGGTCAGCGATGAGCTGGCCTACCTGGGCCGGCCGATACAGGCCTTCGCGCAGTAGAGCTTTCGCACCACTACGGTTCGTCGCGCATACGCTCCCGGTAGGCGGCCACATGCTGCCGGTTACCGCAGTTCCCGGTGTCACAGAACATCCGGGACCTGTTGCGCGACAAGTCCACCAGAACAGCATCGCAATCCGGGGCCGCGCAGGTCTTCAGGCGCCGCTGCTCACCGGTGCGTACCAGGTCCGCGAACACCATCGCGGTCTCGGCACCGAGGCGGTCTGCCAGCGGCGCATCGCTGGCGGCCATGTGCAGATGCCAATCGGGCTCCTCGACATGCCGGGTGAGCCACGGGGAGGCATGGGTATCAGCCAGTAGCGCGTTGACCTGCCGGACCACATACTCCTCGTCGTTGATATGCCCCCAGATATCGCCCAGCCGAGTCCGTAGCGCCTTCACGGCCCGCAGTTCAGCTTCGTCACCGTCACGCCTGCCTGTCCAGCCGTATCGATCCAGAAGCGGCGGCAGCGCGTCCGGATCCGGGAGTAGCTCGCGGTCGTTGCGCGCGGTATTGATCAGCTCAGCGGCCGACTTCAGCCCCTGCTCCGTGTCATGAGTGAAAAGCATTTGACACCTGACCTCCTCCGCTTATACCGTCATGACCGTATTTGATTTTACTCATGACACGTGGGAGGTGCGGTGAACGACAAGGCCAATTTCCGGGCCGGCGTGGTCCTCGCCCTCGCCTCCGCCGCCACCTTCGGCTTTTCCGGCCCCTTCGCCAAGTCGCTCATGGCGGCCGGCTGGTCGTTGACTGCCGTCGTCACCGCGCGTCTGGCCGCCGGCGCCGCGGTCATGGTCGTGGCCGCCTGCATCGCGGCGCCCGGGTGGTTCTCCGAGGCCCGGCGCCACGCCAAAGTCGTTGTGCTCTACGGAATCATTCCCGTCGCCGGCGCCCAATTCTGCTACTTCGGCGCGGTCAGGCACATGTCGGTCGGTGTGGCGATGCTCCTGGAGTTCCTGAGCCCCATCCTGGTGATCGCCTGGATCTGGCTGTCCACGCGGCAACGCCCGCACACCCGCGTGCTTGCCGGCGCGGCGCTCGCACTATTAGGAATGCTGTTGGTGCTCAACATCTTCAGCGGATCCCGAGTGGAGCCGGTGGGGGTGCTATGGGGACTGGGAGCGGCGGTCTGCGCCGCGTACTACTTCATCTCGTCACACCGCGCGGGCGGCAAGGCACAAGGGCTGCAACCCATCACCCTGACTACCAGCGGGCTGCTCGTCGGAACCATCGCGGTGGGCGGCTTCGGGCTGACCGGCATCATGCCGATGACCTTCTCTACCCAGGCTGTGCAGGTCGCGGGCTGGCATGCGCCGGTTTACGTGCCCATCCTCATTCTCGGCGTAGTCACCACCGCGATCGCCTATCTCACCGGTATCGCCGCCATTGCCCGACTCAAGCCGAGCTATGCGTCGTTGATCGCACTCACCGAAGTGCTGTGCGCGGTGATCGCGGGATGGGTACTCCTCGGGGAAACCATTGCGCCCATCCAATACGCAGGAGCCGCGGTCATTCTCGCGGGACTGGTGCTGGCACACCGGGGTGCGGAGACCGCGGCGGACCCCGAATCCAGCACAGCCGGGCTCACGGCCTCTTTACCTGCGGGATTGAAATCACATGGCAGCGACAGCGAATTATCCGTAGCCTCAGTGTGTGACGCTACAGCCGAATCCACGCCCAGCCAGTAAGTTGCTTACCGCCGCCGCTCGCGCGGCGGTTATTTCGGTTGCGGCAATCATGTTGACCACAGGTCTCACGGTCATCCTGCCCGCTACCGCTTCGGCGGCTTGTCCCAATGTCGAGGTGTCGTTCGCCCGTGGACGCAGCCAGCCGCCGGGTCTGGGCAACATCGGCGAAGCGTTCGTCAGCGCACTGCGCAATCGTGTCAAGAACCTCAATGTCTACGCGGTGCGCTACGACGCCAATACCGACGTGGGCGGTGGCGCCAACGACCTGAGCGCGCATCTGCAGCAGACCGCCAACAACTGCCCCGACACCAAGCTCATCGTCGGCGGCTATTCGCTGGGCGCCGGCGTCGTCGATACCGCTCTCGGAGTGCCCGGCCCGGTCCAAATCGGCAACCTGTTCTCCTTCGACAACCCCGTGCCACCGGAGGTGGGCGACCACATCCGCGCCATCGTGACATTCGGCAATATCGTGAATCGTTTCGCCCCCATCCAGAATCTGGCCGGTGCGTACGGCGACAGAGTGCTGGATCTGTGCAACGACGGCGATCCGGTGTGCATGGACGGAAACCAGGACACCTGGAAGTCCCACACCTCGTACCCGGCCGCACTGATTAACCAGGCTGCGGACTTCGCGGCTGCAAGGGTGAACTAGCCTCGCCTGGGTGACTGTTTCTCAGATCACCCACCATCAGCTGCGTGTCAATGGAATCGACATGCACGTCGCCGAGCAGGGCGAAGGTCCGGCAGTCGTTCTCTGCCATGGCTTTCCCGGGCTCTGGTATACCTGGCGCCACCAACTGGCCGCGCTCTCGGCAGCCGGATATCGCGCTATCGCACCGGATATGCGCGGATATGGACGGACAACGGCCCCGCCAGACCCTGCGGCCTATGACCGCGGCACCACGGTCAATGACCTCGTCGGCCTGTTGGATGCCCTCGATCTGCGGGATGCGGTGTTCTGCGGGCACGACTTCGGGGCACATCTGGTGTGGGACATGCCGGCCTGGGCAGGGGATCGAGTCCGTGCACTGATCCAGCTGTCGGTGCCGCGTACCCGACGGCTCCCGGTGAAGCCGAGCGTCGGCTTCAACTACCTTGCCTCTCAGCACTTCACACATCTGGAGTATTTCCAGGGGCCGGGTGTGGCGGAGTCCGAGCTGGACACGCAGCCAAAGACTTTCCTGGCCACGCTGTTCCACGCCCTCAGCGGCGCGAACCGCTATCTCGATTGCTGGGACCATCCGGCACAGATAGACGGGAAGCGTAACGGCTACCTGGACGTACTTCCGACTCCCCCTCCCCTGCCGTGGAATTGGCTTTCCGAACAAGATCTTGACTACTACGCGGCCGAATTCGCGCGCACGGGATTCACCGGTGGCCTCAACTGGTACCGGGCCGAGGATCTTGTGTGGGCCCAGAACGAGCATCTCCATGACAGGCCGATCGGCATACCGGTGGCGTTCATGGCGGGATCGGCCGATCCGGTCCTGGAAATGCTCGGTCGCGACCCAATGACGGCGATGGCCGGTCTTGTTCCCGGGCTGAGGTCGGTTCTGATCGTCGAGGGGGCCGGGCACTTCGTGCAGATGGAGCGGCCGGACACGATCAACTCTGCGATGATCGAGTTCCTGGGATCGCTTCCGTCCAGGTGACGAGGCCCATATCGCACCAACATGACAACTAGGTTGACTTACCCGTAGCATTCGCGTGTGACGACGCACAGTGCTGTTTCACCTGCAATCTCGCACGTCCGGCGGCCCGGATATCTCCTCGCCGCCCTGCTCATGTTCATCAGTCTGGTGACCATCTCGCAGCCAGCGCCCGCGAGCGCCGACCCTTGCGCCGCAGTGGACGTCTCGTTCGCCCGCGGCCGTGACGAGCCGCCCGGCCTGGGCCGTGTGGGGCAGGCGTTCGTCGATGCCCTGGGCCCCAAGGTCGGCAGCATGAATGTCTACCCCGTCAACTACAGCGCTGGACTGCTTTCCACCGGGGAAGGCGCCGATGACCTGCGCGGCCACCTCAGTGACATCGCGGGATCGTGCCCCAACACCAAGCTGGTGATCGGCGGCTACTCGATGGGGGCGACCGTCGTGGATGACATCGCCAACAACCCGCCGCCGGACGTCGCCGGCCGGATCAGGGGAATCGCAACATTCGGGAACATCGACCGCCGCGGCGGCGGAATGACCGGCCCCCTTGCCGGACGGTGGATCGACCAGTGCAACCCCGGCGATCCCGTCTGCCAGGAAGGCGGCCGTTCGTGGACCGCGCATCAGACCTACGAGCAGACCAATCTGCCCGCGCAGGCTGCATCGTTCGTGGCGGGCAAGCTGTAGAGCCGGGCACACTCCGGGAAACGGCACGCGGGAACTTGGTGACCCGTAGCATCATGGTGTGACCACGCATCAGCGGGGCACGAGGGTCGGCGTTGTCCTGAGTTATCTTGTCGCCCTGACGGTGTTCGCGCTGTCAGCGGTGAATGTCGTCGGACTTGTCTATGCGGCACCTCATGCATCGGCAGATCCGTGTTCGGATGTCGACGTCTCGTTTGCGCGGGGACGTAAGGAGCCCGTCGGTTTGGGCCGGGTTGGCGACGAGTTCGTCGATTCCCTGACCCCGCGCATCCAGGCCACCGGAGCCAGCCTGAACGTCTACCCCGTCAATTACGACGCGGGAATCTTCTCGGCCGGGGGCGGAGCCAACGACCTCAGTAATCACCTGCAATCGGTGGCGGCCAACTGTCCGCGTACCAAGTTCGTCATCGGCGGGTACTCGATGGGCGCCGAGGTTATCGACACCATCATCGGCGTTCCGAATGTAGGGATCGGCTTCAACCGCCCCCTGTCTCCGGCGGTGGGCGACCGCATCGTCGCGATCGCCACCTTCGGCAACGCCACCCACCGAACCGGTGGCCCGTTGAGCGGTATCGCCGGCGTATTCGGTGCGCGTGCCATCGATCTCTGCAATCAGGGAGATCCGATCTGCATGGCCGGGCCCAACAACAGCTGGGATGCCCACACTTCCTACGAACGCACCGGGCTACCCGCCGAGGCCGCGGCGTTCGTCGCCTCCAAACTCAACCGGCACGGTGAAGCCGAGGCCACCGAGAGTTAGTCCTGCCGGACTCGAATGTCGCGGGTGATCAACACACGTGCCGCCATCTCGTCGTCCGGCGGATAGTCGACGCCGACCAGTGTCAGTCCACGTGCCGGCGCAGCCGCGAAATCGCTTGAACGCCTTTCCTTTTTCAGCAAGTCGGCACACCACTGCACCGGCCGCCTACCCTCCCCCACTACCAGCACCGCGCCCACCAACGAACGCACCATCGACCAGCAGAACGCGTCGGCACTCACGTGCGCGGCTAGATGATGCCCGTCGACCGTCCAGTCAAACCGCTGCAATTCGCGGATCGTTGTGGCACCTTCACGGTGACGGCAGAAGGCCGCAAAATCATTCAGTCCCACAAGTTTCTGCGATGCTTCGGCCATCGCGCCGATGTCCAGCGGGCGATGCCATCCGACGACGTCATGCCGCGCAAGTGGCAACACTCCGAACGGCGCCGTCGACATCCGGTACTCGTAGTGCCGTCGCAGGGCGGAGAACCGCGCATCGAAATGTGCCGGGGCGCGGCAGATGTCGAGCACGCGCACGTCTTTGGGGAGGAAACGCGATAGCCGCCGGATCAGCCTGCCGAATTCGGGCGCATCCGCGGAGCGGGATCTACCGAGAATCTCCGGGAGCCTAGCGTGTGGGATGTCCAGATGCGCCACCTGGCCTGTCGCATGCACACCGGCATCCGTGCGCCCGGCGGCGTACAGCGACACGGGCTCGCCCACGATGGTCGTGAACGCCTCACTCAGTACCCCGGCGACCGTGCGCTGACTGACTTGAGTTGCCCAGCCCGCGAAATCAGTTCCGTCGTAGGCGATATCGAGCCGCAAACGAACCAGCCCGCCACCGTCTCCGGTGGCGGGCTGGTTCTCAGAGGTGACCAAAGGTCACTCCTTCTTGTCTGCGTCCTCGGCCTCGGCCGTGTCCGTTGCGGCGTCCGCCACACCTTCGTCCTCGGCGGCCGCGTCATCGGCGGTGTCGGTCTCGACCTCGACAGCTTCCTCCGCAGGAGTCTCCTCAGCCTTCTTGGTCGAAGCGACCCGGCGAGCCCGGTCGGCCTCGGAGGTGACCGTCTTCTCCTTCACCAGCTCGATGATCGCCATGGGCGCGTTATCGCCCTTGCGGTTCTCGACCTTGATGATGCGGGTGTAGCCGCCGTTGCGATCGGCGTAAAACGGACCGATCTCCTCGAAGAGGGCGTGGATGACATCCTTGTCACGAATCTTCTTGAGCACCTCGCGCCGGTTGTGCAGGTCACCCTTCTTGGCGTGGGTGATCAGCTTCTCGGCATACGGCCGCAGCACGCGGGCCTTGGTCTCGGTGGTCTTGATCCGGCCGTGCTCGAACAGCGCGGTGGCCAGGTTGGCCAGAAGCGCCTTCTGGTGCGAAGACGATCCACCGAGCCGGTGACCCTTAGTGGGCTTTGGCATTGCAACTATCTCCTATTCGGGGCCGGCCCCCGTATCAGGTAGGACCGGGACGGATTGTGTTAGAGCTGTTCGGTTTCGGCGAAGTCCTGATCGCCGTCGAAATCGTACGAACCGGTGTCCGACCACGTGCCGGTGGCCACGTCGTATCCGGCGACCTCGGACGGATCGAAGCTGGTCGGGCTGTCCTTGAGCGACAGGCCGAGCTGATGCAGCTTGATCTTCACCTCGTCGATGGACTTCTGACCGAAGTTGCGGATGTCCAGCAGATCCGACTCGGTGCGGGCAACCAACTCGCCGACGGTGTGCACACCCTCGCGCTTGAGGCAGTTGTACGACCGGACGGTCAGGTCCAGGTCCTCGATGGGCAGCGCGAACGAGGCGATGTGGTCTGCCTCGGCCGGCGACGGCCCGATCTCGATGCCCTCGGCCTCGACGTTGAGCTCGCGCGCCAGCCCGAACAGCTCAACCAGCGTCTTGCCGGCCGAGGCCAGCGCGTCACGCGGGGTGATCGAGTTCTTGGTCTCCACGTCCAGCACCAGCTTGTCGAAGTCGGTGCGCTGCTCGACGCGGGTGGCGTCGACGTTGTAGGTGACCTTGAGCACCGGCGAGTAGATGGAATCGACGGGGATACGACCGATCTCGGCACCCGAGGCCTTGTTCTGCACGGCCGGGACGTAACCGCGACCGCGCTCGACGACGAGCTCGATCTCCAGCTTGCCCTTGTCGTTCAGGGTCGCGATGTGCATATCGGGGTTGTGCACGGTCACTCCGGCGGGCGGCACGATGTCACCGGCGGTGACGGCGCCCGGTCCCTGCTTGCGCAGGTACATGGTGACGGGCTCATCCTCTTCCGAAGACACCACGAGGCTCTTGAGGTTCAGGATGATGTCGGTGACGTCTTCCTTCACCCCGGGAACGGTCGTGAACTCGTGCAGCACACCGTCGATCCGGATGCTGGTGACAGCCGCGCCCGGAATGGACGACAGCAGGGTGCGCCGCAGCGAGTTGCCCAGGGTGTAGCCGAATCCCGGCTCCAGGGGCTCGATGACGAAACGCGACCGGTTCTCGGCCAGCGCCTCCTCGGACAGGGTGGGTCGCTGAGAAATCAGCATTCTTTTTCTATCTCCTTCTCGGCACCCGCTATTTGATGCCGGTCAGTGGGCCTGTAGCAGGATCGCTACAGGCAATTACTTCGAGTAGAACTCGACGATCAGCTGCTCGGTAAGCGGCACATCGATCTGTGCACGCTCGGGGAGCTGGTGAACCAGGATGCGCTGACGCTCGCCAACAACCTGCAGCCAGCCCGGGATGGGCCGGTCGCCTGCGGTCTCACGTGCGACCTCGAACGGCAAGGTGTTCAGCGACTTTTCCTTGACGTCGATGATGTCGTACTGCGACACCCGGTAGCTGGGCACATCGACCTTCACGTTGTTGACCGTGAAGTGCCCATGGCTGACCAGCTGACGAGCCATCCGGCGGGTGCGGGCCAGGCCGGCCCGGTACACGACGTTGTCGAGACGGGTCTCCAGGATCTGCAGCAACTGCTCACCGGTCTTGCCGGCGTGCCGGTTGGCCTCGGCGTAGTAGCGACGGAACTGCTTCTCCATGACGCCGTAGGTGAAGCGAGCCTTCTGCTTCTCCTGCAGCTGCGTGCGGTATTCGCTCTCCTTGACCCGCGCGCGGCCGTGCTGGCCGGGGGGGTAAGGACGCTTCTCGTACGCGCTGGAGCCACCGACGAGGTCGACGCCCAGACGACGGGACTTGCGAGTGACGGGTCCGGTATAACGAGCCATTTAGTTCAAACCTCCCTTAGACCCGGCGCCGCTTGGGCGGACGGCAACCGTTGTGCGGCTGTGGAGTGACATCGGAAATCGCGCCCACTTCGAGGCCTGCGGCCTGCAGCGAACGGATGGCGGTCTCACGGCCGGAGCCGGGACCCTTGACGAACACGTCGACCTTCTTGACGCCGTGTTCCTGAGCCTTGCGAGCCGCGTTCTCGGCAGCCAGCTGCGCGGCGAACGGGGTCGACTTGCGCGAGCCCTTGAAGCCGACGTGACCGGACGATGCCCAGGCGATCACGTTGCCCTGGGGGTCGGTGATCGACACGATCGTGTTGTTGAACGTGCTCTTGATATGAGCGGCGCCGAGCGGGATGTTCTTCTTTTCCCGGCGACGGGTCTTCTGCGCCTTCTTGGGGCCCGCAGCGCCCTTCTTTGCTGGTGGCATGGTTTTACCTGGCCTTCTTCTTGCCGGCGATGGTGCGCTTCGGCCCCTTGCGGGTACGCGCATTGGTCTTGGTCCGCTGACCGCGCACCGGCAGGCCACGACGGTGGCGCAGGCCCTGGTAGCAGCCGATCTCAATCTTGCGGCGGATGTCGGCCTGGACCTCGCGGCGCAGGTCACCCTCCACCTTGAGAGACGCTTCGATGTATTCACGCAGCTGAGTCACCTGATCATCGGTCAGGTCCTTGCTGCGCTGCTCGGGGCTGATGCCCGTGGCGGCCAGGATCTCCTTGGAGCGGGTCCGGCCAATGCCATAGATATAGGTGAGCGCGATTTCCATACGCTTATCGCGCGGTAGGTCGACGCCTACGAGACGTGCCATGCGGCAGTTCCTCTTTCATTCAACGAAGGTCTGTTCCCAGTCCGTCCCCTCTAGGTTGGGGCCCCGGCCTTCGTTCCGGGGGTGTCTGTCCGGCGTACCCGGTCAGTGGTTCTGGGAGGTCATCATTCAGTTGTGTAGCTAGTCAGCCAGGTCCTTACGGAAATCCTGACTAGCCCTGCCGCTGCTTGTGGCGTGGGTCCTGGCAGATCACCATGACCCGCCCGTGCCGGCGAATAACGCGGCACTTGTCGCAGATCGGCTTGACGCTCGGGTTCACCTTCACGTTCTTCGATCCTGTCTTGCGGTTGTAGTTACTTGTACCGGTAAACGATCCGACCGCGGGACAGGTCGTAGGGAGACAACTCCACCACCACTCTGTCCTCGGGCAGGATGCGGATGTAGTGCTGCCGCATCTTGCCGCTGATGTGGGCGAGCACCTTGTGACCGTTCTCCAGCTCAATGCGAAACATCGCATTGGGCAGGGGCTCGACCACCCGTCCCTCGACCTCGATGGCTCCGTCTTTCTTAGCCATATCCTCCGCGATTCTGATTGCCTGCTCCGGCTGTCGCCGGCATGACACGGCAAACTTTACCGACCCTCGAACGTGAGCCGGTAACAGGAAAGTCCAGGACTGGGCACGCAGATAGTCGGCACGTAAGCCGCACCGTTGGTCAAGGATACCCGCGTAGCGCCCCCAAACCAAACCGGCGAAGAGGGCCGCCACTCCCCCGGGCGCCTCAGGACCAGGTGACTCCCGACCTGCTGATATGCGGAATCGCCGTGGGTCGCACCAGACCCGCCGTCAGCCAGGCACCCGCGATCCAGATATGCGGCGCGGATTTGGCGGCCATCGTGCGTCTGGCCCGCATCGATACGTCCGAACCGTCGAGAACTCGCTGCGCCCGCACGGACAGCATCCGGTTACGCACTCCCGACCGCCGCCGCTCACGAGCACTGCGGTTGATCGCCAACCAGGCGGCGGCGAGATCACTCGACTCGCCCAGCGCCTCCGCGATGGCCTCGGCGGCCGCGGAGGCGTCGGCCACGCCCGAGTTGAGGCTGCGTCCACCCAGCGGCGCGAACTGATGCGCGGCCTCGCCCGCGAGCAGCACCCGGCGATTGACATCGGTGTAGCTCGCAGCTACTCCCTGAACGGTCTGATGCACCTCGACCGACCTGATGTGGTCGGCATACCAGGCGTCACCGGTAAGCACCGTTACCCAGGAGTGCACCTGGTCGGTCGTCGGTGTCGCCTCGTCGTCGGGCAGGAACTGGATATCAAGACGCAGACCGTCCGGGTAGGGCAAGCGGATGGCGTGGCGCCCGCCGAGATCGGGGTGGTGGTACTGGATCTGTACGGGCAGATCGACAGTGACACCGTCCGGGTGCGGTTCGACGTCGATCACCACAGCAGGCGGCGACGGTGGGCGTTCCGACACACCGATGCCCAGCGCCTGGCGAATGGCCGACTTGGAGCCGTCGGCGGCGATGACGTAGCTCGCGCGCAGCCGGTCACCGCTGGAGAGGGTGAGCCGCGCGCCGGTGTGGTCGGTGCTGATGTCGGTGACGGCGATCCCGGAGTGATACTCCACGCCGAGATTCAGCGCCTCGGCAAGTGTCTCGTCCTCGATACTGCGCTGCGACAAGCTCATTCCCCATGCCGCGGGGTTCCATGGACCAGGAATTCGCGACGGGGCGTACGAGGACATGACGAAGACCGGACGGCCCTGGTAGAAGGTTTGGACGCCATGGACGGCAAGCGCCGATTTGCGCAGCCGCGCGCCCAGTTCGGGTGCCACCCGGTCGTATCGCCGCAATGTCGAGTGCCCGACAAACGTCGCGCAGTTCCGGTGCCGCTGGCGTTCCTTCGAACCGGCGGCCTCCAGCACCACCACGCGAATTCCCCGACGCGCCAGCAGTGTGGCAGCGAGCAACCCGACAGGACCGCCGCCGACGATGACCACGGCGTCGTCGGTAATGTCCCGACGCGCATCCGCGGATACTGCCGCTAGGTGAGGCACCTCATGACGGTACCGCGCAGGACCAATCGGGCGCGTGCTGAACCCGGCCAGCCAACCAGGCAGACCGTAGCCAGCACGATCGATTCATGGTACCTATGTCGGTAGTGGCGAACATCGCCAGCAGCAACGGGGACAACGGGGAGGGGGTCCAGTGGACGGTCTGACGATCGGGTATCTAGCGGCCTTCGCGGTCGGCGGAATAGCGGTGCTCTCGGCGCTGCTGCTCACCGATATCGGCCACGGCGACGGGATGCCATTTCTTAGCCTGACCTCGATTTCTGCCGCGCTGACCGGAGCCGGCGCCGGCGGATTCGTCGGCTCCGCCCTGGGCTTCGCAGCGCTGCCGACAGCAGTCATCGCGGGTGTGTGCGCTGTTGCGCTGGTGTCGATCCTGCAACTTTTTCTGACGTATCTGCGACGCCAGCAGGCGAACTCACACGCGGGTCGTGCGTCCTATGTCGGCAGGCTCGGCACGGTGACCCTGGAGGTGCCCCCGGAAGGCGGCTGGGGCGAGATCGCATTCACCGACGCGGACGGTAACCGGGTGCGTTCGCGGGCGATCACCGATGAGCCCGAGGGGCTGGCCAAGAACACCGCGGTCTACATCGCTGACGTGGATTCCGAATACCTGCACGTAGTCAGCATTCCCGAGGCAACTCTCTGATGCACTTCCCGTTCACACCGCTAGTTCACCCACTTTCACACCAACTTCACACCAATAAGGACCCCGCATGAGCTCGCTTCTCATCATCGTCATCATCGCCATCGCGGCCCTGGTGCTCTTCGTGGCACTGCCACTGGTCTACGTGCGCAACTACGTCAAAGTGCCGCCGAACGAGGTCGCCGTGTTCACCGGGCGCGGTCAGCCGAAGGTGGTGCGCGGCGGCGCCCGTTTCAAGATGCCCGGCATCGAGCGGGTGGACATCATGTCGCTCGAACCGTTCAACGTAAACATCAACCTGCAGAACGCGTTGTCCAACAATGGCGTTCCGGTCAATGTCGAGGCCGTAGGACTGGTCCGCATCGGCTCGAACGACGAGGCCGTGCAGACCGCCGTCCAACGCTTCCTGACCGCGGATCTGAGCGAATTGCAGCGGCAGATCAATGAGATCCTGGCGGGCAGCCTGCGCGGCATCACCGCAACGATGACCGTCGAGGACCTGAACTCGAACCGTGATTCGCTGGCGCGCAGCGTGGTGGAGGAAGCGGGCGGCGACCTCGCCCGCATCGGTATGGAGGTCGACGTTCTCAAGATCGCGGGCATCTCTGACCGCAACGGATATCTGGAGTCGCTGGGGCAGCGTCGTATCGCCGAGGTCCGGCGCGATGCAACGGTCGGCACGGCCCAGGCCGAGCGGGACGCGCAGATTCAGTCGGCGCAGGCCCGGCAGGCCGGCTCCATCGCACAGGCCGAGGCCGATACCGCGATCGCCTCCGCCAACCAGAAGCGCGACGTGGAGCTGGCACGGCTGCGCGCACAGACCGAAGCCGAGAACGCCCAGGCAGATCAGGCGGGCCCGTTGGCGCAGGCACGGGCCGAGAAGGACGTGGGAATCGCCCGCGAGCAGGCGGAGGCCGCGCGCGTGCAAGCCCGCACCGAGGTGGAGTTGCGGCGCACCGAGCAGGCTCAGGCCGCGTTGCAGGCCGATGTCATCGCCCCGGCCGAAGCACGCCGTCAGGCCGATATCGCGATCGCGGAGGGCAGTCGACAGTCCACGATCCTGAAGGCGCAGGCCGATGCCGAGGCGGAACGGCAGAAGGGCTCCGCGGAAGCTGACGCCCGCAAGGCCGCCGCCGACGCATTCCGCGTAGAGCAGCAGGCTGCGGCCGACGGCGCCAAGGCGAAATTGATCGCCGAGGCGGACGGCATCAAGGCCAAGCTGCTGGCCGAGGCCGACGGCAAGAAGGAAGTCGCCGCGGCACTCAACGCCTACACGCCGGAGGCCGCCCGACTGCTCACACTGCCGGACATCCTGGCGTCGGTGGTACAGGCAACCGAAGCCGCATCAAAACCGATCGGGGAGATCGAAAGGCTGTCCATCATCGGCGGCTCCGGCGATACCCGGGACGCGTTGGGCACGCTTTTAGGGGTAAGCCCGCAGGCAGTAGCGAAAGTGGTTGAAAGCCTTAAGATTTCAGGCATCGACGTGGCCGAGCTCCTGAACCGCGCGCCGCAGGCCAAGGAATCCTCGTCCCCCGCCCCCGCCCCTGCGGTGTATCCGGAAGGATCTGCGGAGGAATAGCGACACCTCCTGCGAAGTTGGGACGCGACATGGGCGAAACGAACCTCAGCCGGTATGGAATATGGAAGGGCGGCCCGGTCACACCGGAGCAGGCCAAGGCCATCGAGGATCTCGGCTACGGCTCGGTGTGGATCGGCGGCGTATTCACCTCGGATCTCGCATATGTAGAGCCGCTGCTCGAGGCGACAGAGAACCTCACGGTTGCGAGCGGCATCGTCAACATCTGGACCTCCCCCGTCGACGAGATCGCCGCTGCGTTCCATCGCATCGAGGCGAGTTATCCCGGGCGATTCCTGCTCGGGGTGGGTGCCGGCCATCCCGAGGCATCGGCCGAATACCGCAAGCCGTACGACGCCCTTGTCGAATACTTGGACGGGTTGGATGCCGCGGGCGTCCCCAAGGAACGTCGGGCGCTGGCCGCGTTGGGGCCCAAGGTGTTGAAGCTGTCCGCGGACCGCACCGCCGGCGCGCACCCGTATTTGACGACACCTGAACACACCCGAGAGGCTCGAGCGATCATCGGTCCAGACGCCCTGCTCGTTCCCGAGCACAAGGTGGTGCTCAGCACCGACCCGGAGAGTGCACGTGAGATCGGCCGGCGCACCGTGGACTTTTATCTCCAGTTGAGCAACTACGTAAACAACTGGAAGAGACTCGGTTTCAGTGACGAGGACGTCACATCTCCGGGAAGTGACGCATTCATCGATGCCGTGGTGGCGCACGGAACCGCCGAGGAAATCGCGGTGCGTTTGCACGAACACCTTGACGCCGGTGCGGACCAGGTGCTCATCCAAGTCCTGGGCGACAAGGGGCTGGTCGACACGTTGACCTCATTGGCGGACGCGCTTCGGTAATCCCCTACTAGGGTGAGTGCATGCGAATCTTGGTGACCGGCGGCGCCGGTTTCATCGGAGCCAACTTCGTACACGCGACCGTCCACGAGCGCCCCGACGTCTCGGTGACGGTCCTTGACGCGCTGACCTACGCCGGCACCCGCGAATCGTTGGCCCCGGTCGCGGCGTCGGTCGAGCTGGTACAGGCCGATATCTGCGATGCCGAGACGGTGGACCGGCTGGTCGCCAGCACTGATGTGGTGGTCCATTTCGCCGCGGAAACGCACAACGACAACTCCCTGGCCGACCCGTCACCGTTCTTGCGCAGCAACATCATTGGTACCTACACGCTGCTGGAGGCGGTGCGCCGCCACGGCGTCCGGCTGCACCACATTTCCACCGACGAGGTATTCGGCGATCTCGAACTCGATGACCCGAATCGGTTCACCGAGAGCACCCCGTACAACCCGTCGAGCCCGTACTCGGCGACCAAGGCCTCAGCGGATCTGCTGGTACGCGCGTGGATGCGATCGTTCGGAATCCGTGCGACGATCTCCAACTGCTCCAACAACTACGGGCCCTATCAGCATGTGGAGAAGTTCATTCCGCGTCAGATCACCAATATCCTCACGGACCGCCGGCCACGCCTCTACGGAGCCGGCGCCAATGTCCGGGACTGGATTCACGTCGACGACCACAACAGCGCGGTATGGCGCATCATCGAGGCAGGCACCATCGGACGTACGTATCTCATTGGGGCAGATGGAGAACGAGACAACCTGTCGGTGCTGCGCACCATTCTCGAACTGATGGGTAAATCGCCCGACGACTTCGACCATGTCACCGATCGCGCCGGCCATGACCTGCGCTATGCCATCGATCCGACACCGCTGCGCGATGAATTGGGTTGGAAGCCAACACATGGCGATTTCACCGGCGGCCTGGCGGCCACTATCGACTGGTATCGGGACAACGAGGATTGGTGGCGCCCCATCAAGGATGCGGTGGAATCACAGTATGCAAGCAGGGGGCAGTGACGTGCAGATCCGAGAACTGTCTGTGCCCGGCGCCTTCGAGATCACCCCGGTGCAGCATCACGACAGCCGGGGCGTCTTCCTCGAACTGTTCAAGGGCTCAGCGCTTGCCGAGGCCATTGGCCACCCGTTCGACCTGCAGCAGGCCAATTGCTCGGTATCGGCGGCCGGGTCACTGCGCGGGATACACTTCGCCGATGTGCCACCCGGACAAGCCAAGTACGTCACCTGCCTGACCGGATCGGTGTACGACGTCGTGGTCGACATCCGCGTGGGGTCGGCAACGTTCGGCGCTTGGGACGCAGTACTTCTCGATCCTCAAGACCGCCGTGCCGTGTACGTGCCCGAGGGGGTTGGCCACGGTTTCCTGGCACTCGAGGATGCCTCGACGGTGGTCTACCTGTGCTCTGCTGGATACGCCCCGGGACGCGAACATGGCATCGATCCGCTGGATTCCACCGTCGGGATCCACTGGCCGACCAGGCGGTCCGACGGCACCGAGTTGCCACTGGTTGTTTCCGAAAAAGATGGTGCTGCACCATCATTGCTCGATGCCAGGGACTCCGGCCTGCTCCCCGTCGCTAGCGAAGTTCAAGCTTTTCTGGAAGGCCTCTCCGGCTGATCAGCGAATCTACCCACACCACCACGTGTTTGCTAAGGTCCCTACATGACGCAACCGCCTTCCGGGCCGCCGCCCTCGGATCCCGGGCCGCCGGAGTTTCCGCCGTACCCGGCGCCGACGGGCCCCGGATACCCACCGGTCGGGCCGCCGCCGACAGGCGGATATCCACCCGTTCCGCCGGCCGGACCCGCGGGTGCCGAGCCGTACCCGGCGTATCCCCAGGCTGGCCCCGCGGGATACCCGCCCCCACCTCCGGGATACCCAGCTGCGCCCTACGGCTATCCCGCAGCCGGCGCCTATCCGCCCGTCGAAAGCGCACGGAGCACCAACGGATTCGCCATTACGGCACTGATCTTCGGCATCGTTCCCTGCCTGGGCGGAATCCTGGGCATCATCTTCGGCTTCCTGGGCCTGAACCAGATCAAACGAACCGGTCAGAACGGCCGCGGAATGGCCATCGCGGGCATAGTGCTCGGCTCCCTGTGGGTCGTCGCGTCGATTGTCGTCATCGCGGTGGGCGTCAGTAACCAACCAAAACGCGACGAATCCGGCCACCTCACGCAGTCCGGCGATATGGACGTCACCAAGTTGCGCGTCGGTGACTGCGTTGCCGATATCGGCGACAAGGACTACTACACGACCACCAAGGCCATCCCGTGTGCACAGCCGCATAAGGCAGAGGTCTACGCACTGCTACCGCTGTACGGAGCCTCGGTGCCCACACAGTCCGAGCTGGACGAAAAGGGCAATGAGGGCTGCAGCACCGCGCTGGAAAGCTACTCCCCCAGAGCATTCGAGGATGACGGGGTCGAGATTACCTACCTCTACCCCACCAAACGTTCGTGGGCGAAAGGTGATCATGCGATCGCCTGCGTGGCCGTCTTCGCCACCGATCGCACCCAATCGATCAGGGGCAAATAGGCGTTTAGCCTACGGGCGCAGCGTCAGAATGCGGGGGCCGTCCTCGGTGACGGCCACCGTATGCTCCCAATGCGCGGCTCGGGATCCGTCGGTAGTCACAACGGTCCAATCATCGGCAAGCACCCGGGTCTGAGTGGTACCCAGCGTAAGCATCGGTTCGATGGCAAGCACCGACCCCACCCCGAGAAGCGGCCCCTTGCCGGGTGCTCCCTCGTTGGGCAGGAACGGGTCCAGATGCATCGAGCGCCCGATGCCATGGCCGCCATAGCCGTCCACAATTCCGAAGGTCCGGTCGAACTGCTTCTCCGCCGCCCGGGTGCCCAGCTCGATGGCGTGGGACACATCGGTGAGCCGGTTCCCCGGGATCATCGCCGCGATACCCGCCTCCATGGACAGCCGAGTGGCTTCCGACAGCGCGTCATCAACAGGAATGACGGTGCCCACCGCAAATGTCCACGCGGAGTCTCCGTGCCAACCGTCCAGGATCGCACCGCAGTCAATGGAAACCAGGTCCCCCTCGGCCAAAATAGCTGTCGCCGAAGGTATTCCGTGGACCACTTGATCATTGACCGAGGAGCAGATGGAGCCCGGGAAACCGTGGTAGCCCAGGAACGACGGCACCGCGCCGGCATCCCGGATCACGGCCTCGGCGACCTGGTCCAATTCCAGCGTCGAGACACCGGCCTTCGCGGCGTCACGCACGGCGACCAGAGCGGCGCCCACGATGGAGCCGGCGGCAGCCATGGCATCGAGCTCCCCGGTGGTGCGCTGCTCCACCGTCTTCTTGCGGCCGAACAGCCCCACGCCTACTACCGGCCCAGAGCCTGCGATGTCCGCGCAAACACTTCGTCCACCGTGCCCACGGCATCGATGGTCTGCAGCACGCTCTGGTAGTACTCCAGCAGCGGCGCGGTCTCGGCGCGGTACACGTTGAGCCGATTACGAATGATGTCCTCGGTGTCGTCGGCGCGCCCACGGCCCAGCAGTCGCTGCACGAGCTCTTCTACCGGCACCCGGAACTCCAGCACGGCGTCGATCTTGACTCCGCGCGCCTCTTCCATCGAGGCCAGCGCATCCGCCTGGTCCACGGTGCGCGGGAATCCGTCGAGAATGAAACCGTCCGCGGCGTCGGCCTCGTCGAGGCGCGCCTCCACCATCTTGTTGGTCACCTCGCTGGGCACCAGATCGCCGGCGTCCAGGTACTGCTTGGCCTGGATTCCCAGCTCGGTGCCCTCACTGATGTTCGACCGGAACAGGTCGCCCGTGGAGATCTGCGGAATGCCGAACTTCTCCGAAATCAGTTGCGCCTGCGTACCTTTGCCTGCCCCTGGCGGGCCGAGTAACACCACTCTCACTTCAGGAACCCTTCGTAGTTACGCTGCATCAACTGGCTTTCGATCTGCTTCACAGTATCGAGGCCGACGCCGATCATGATCAGCACCGCAGTTCCGCCGAATGGCAGGTTCTGCATACCGCCGGAGTTCCCGATCTGCAGGAACAGGTTCGGCAAGATCGCAATGACACCCAGGTAAATCGAGCCTGGCCACGTGATGCGGTTGAGCACGTAACGCAGGTAGTCGGCGGTGGCGCGTCCGGGACGGATACCGGGAATGAAGCCACCGAACTTGTTCATCTCGTCGGCGCGCTCGTCGGGGTTGAAGGTGATCGACACGTAGAAGAACGTGAAGAACACGATGAGCGTGAAGTAGATCGTGACGTACCAGTAGTTGCTGGGGTCGGTCAGGTACGTGCTGACAAATCGATCCCACCAGCCGGTCTTGTCCTTGCCGCCGCTGCGCACGAGCTGCGTAACGAGACCCGGGATGTACAACAGCGATGAGGCGAAAATGACCGGGATAACACCGGCCTGGTTGACCTTCAGCGGCAAGTAGGTGGAGGTGCCGCCATACATGCGCCGGCCCACCATGCGCTTGGCGTACTGGACGGGTATGCGGCGCTGGCCCTGTTCGACGAACACGACACCGATCACGATGAGCAGCGCCGCCACACATACCGCGGCGAAGGTGACACCGCCACGGCTGTCGAGGATGGTCTTGCCCTCTGCGGGAATCCGCGCCGCGATACCGGCGAAGATCAGCAGCGACATGCCGTTGCCGACTCCGCGTTCGGTGACCATTTCACCGAGCCACATCACCAAGGTGGATCCGGCGGTCATGACCAGAACCATCACGCTCAGCGAGAAGATCGACTGGTCCGAGACAATCTCGTCCTTGCGGTCACAGCCCTGCAGCAGATTTCCGCTGGCGCCGAGCGCAACGATCGAGGTGGACTGCAGCAGTGCCAGCGCGACCGACAGGTAGCGGGTGTACTGCGTCATCTTGGCCTGGCCCGACTGGCCTTCCTTGCGCAGCTGCTCGAACCGGGGAATAACCACCGTGAGCAGCTGAACGATGATGCTGGCGGTGATGTACGGCATGACGCCGACCGCGAAAACTGACAGCTGTAGCAGCGCGCCACCCGAGAACAGGTTGATCAGCGAGTAGAGCTGCGCCGAATCGCCACTGCTGACCTGCTCCACGCAGTACTTCACGTTGGCGTAGTTCACCCCGGGAGACGGCAGCGTCGCACCAAGCCGATAAATGAAGACGATCCCGATCGTGAAGAGGATCTTCCGCCTCAGGTCAGCTGTCCTGAGAGCAGAGACAAAAGCGGAAAGCACACATCCTCCTGCGCATCCTGCAGCTCGCCATGTGATCTGCTAGATGAATCAGCTGGTGATCCCAGCGTTGGGTAACCGTTTCGGCGGCCGTCAGGGCACGCCCGGGCCGGATACGAGACTAACAGTTCGCTACATACCCGTGGAGAAGACGGTGTCCTTCTGGTCGGGGATGACGGTGCCATCGGAGCGCAGCAGCGGCCCCGTGCTGCCGTCCGGGTCGGTCCGGCCGTCGGTTGCGCACAGGTACGGGTCAAGATGCTGCGGATAGGGATCGATGAACATCGGGGTGATCAACCATTTGCCGTCGGCGTTGTCATAGGCCCGGCACATGAGCTCCGTCTTGTTCCGATTGATGACGAGGTGCGCGGCGGTGGCGTCGTCGACAAAGGTGACGTCGGTGGTCGAGTCCCCGGCCGCGAGAATCTGCCGTTTGTCGATGTCATAGGGCTCGAACGCGGCGGGTCCCTGCACGCCGAAGACCACCTGGTTGGCCCAGCAGCGTTTACCGTCGACGTAGGTGATGACGGTGTCGGCACCGTCGGGCTGTCCGCCGCAACCCTTGACGTGCGCAGTCTGCCTTCCGTTGGCGTCGTAGACGCTGCGCACCCCGATTACCTGGTTTGTCGGGATTCCGATTTCCGGTGACCACACCTTGGCCACCGCCTCCGAGGATGCCGAGATCACCCAGGTGCTGACACCGTGGGCCTGCAGGGTGGCAATGAGGTCCTTGATCTGTGGGTAGACCCGCACATATCCCGGCAGAGTGGTGGTGCCGATGGTCTGGGTGGCTCCGATCGGTGCGTCCAGGTTCTCGCGCTTGGCCGCCTGTGCGAATTGAGTGACCTCGTCGGCGGTGTAGCCGGCGGTCAGCGCGACCGTCCACACGTAGGCGCCGTTGCTCCAGCGCTGGTTGTATCCGGCGAACGCTTCTTGTTCCCCGGAATCTGCACCGCGGGTCTTGCCTTCTCTCACCGCCAGGATCTCGTCTGCGCATGCCGCGTTGGTCGAGGTGGCCAGCGGCTGCCCGGCGGGGGTTGCGGTGCCACACGCCTCACGCAGCGCGGTGGCCGCCACCTCGGTGATGTGTCGGCTGGTGGCGTGCCAGTCGCCGGGCTGGCGGATCTTGTTGTGCCGCAGCATCCACGCCAGGGTCGCATCGGAGATGTCGTTCTTGACCTCGGTGTTGTCCCAGTCGAAAAGCGCGACCGCCTTGGTCGAGCGCTTCCAGGTGCCGGTGCATGTGCTGTGGGCGTCGATCGCGGTCTGCAGCCGCTCCCTGACATCGCCGTACCAGGGCAACGCGGCGTCCAGCTGGCGGCATCCGGGTGCCGCCTGCGTAACGGGGGCGCTCACGGTCCAGGCCGCGACGGACAAAACGACAGCAGCAATCCACGTCAGCGCCTTCACCGGCCGAAATTACCACCGCGCGTCCGTGATTCGGGGACGGTCACCGAGCGTTCATCGGCATTTCCTGTTTGTTGAGCCCGGATATACGCTGTCCGCAGCCAAATGTGTTCTCGCCGTTGCGCGATATCGGTGGGCTGCGGCGCGGACAAATATCGGCTCTCGCCTGTCTCGCGATGGTGGCCCCGCGGGGGTAGTTCAGGAATATCAAACAGCTTGATCCGTATCGCGCGCCACTGAATCTATGCAGGCCACAGGCCCGGGGGTGCGCAATCGCGGACCGCGGCGCACTATGGTCGGGGCACCCCGACAACCTCTACAAGGAGCCTCGATGACGCGGACCGATGACGACAGCTGGGATTTGGCCTCAAGCGTCGGAGCGACGGCGACGATGGTGGCCGCACAGCGTGCGTTGGCCAGCCATGTTCCCAATGCCTTGATCAACGATCCCTACGCAGAGCCGCTGGTGCGTGCTGTCGGCATCGAGTACTTCACCAAACTGGCCTCGGGTGATTTCGACGCCGAACAGATGGCCGGTCTGGTGCAGCTGGGCATGACTGCCGACGGCATGGCCAACGGGATGGCAAGCCGCACCTGGTACTACGACACCGCGTTCGAGGCCGCCACTGCTGCGGGAGTGCGCCAGGTCGTCATCCTCGCGTCGGGGCTGGACACCCGGGCCTACCGCCTGAATTGGCCGGCCGGCACCACCGTGTACGAGCTCGACCAGCCGGATGTGATCGCGTTCAAGACCGACACCCTGGCCGGGCTGGGGGCCTCGCCGAGTGCCGACCGGCGGACCGTCGCGATCGACTTGCGCGATGACTGGCCAACCGCCTTGAAAGCCGCGGGTTTCGACCCAGGACAACCGACGGTGTGGTCCGCCGAGGGGCTACTGATCTATCTGCCCCCGGAAGCACAGGATCGGTTGTTTGCGTCGGTCACCGAGCTCAGCGCACCGGGCAGCCGCCTCGTATGTGAGCAGGTGCCCGGCCTGGAGACCGCCGACTTTTCCAAAGTACGCGAACTCACCCGTCAATTCGCCGGAGAGACACTGGATTTGGACATGGAGTCGCTCGTCTACGCCGAAGAGCGCCAAATGGCCGCGGACTGGCTGGCCGAACACGGCTGGTCGGTGGTCACCGAAGAGAACGACGCACTCTACGCCAGGCTAAACCTGGAGCCAGCGAACCCGTTGCTGCGCACGATATTCCCCAACATCGTGTACGTCGACGCGACGCTGGGCTAGCTCACCACGCGCGAACGTGCCCATTTCCACCAGGTCCGCCTCGGCGCCTCGGGCTCGTCGGTATCGGAGTCCTCAAACGGAACCCCTTTATAAACAGCGAGATACACGTCGATCGTGGTCACGATGACGATCATCAACACCGGGCCCAGCACGATTCCCCAGAACCCAAACGCCGCAATCCCCGAGAAGACCGCCAGGAGCATCAACGCGGGGTCCAGGCGTGCGCCGCGCGGTACGAGGAAGGGGCGCAGCACATTGTCGATATTGGACACCACCAGGAGGTGCCACGCGATGACGAACAGTCCACCGACGGGGTGGCCGAACAGGATCATGCCGATACCGAACGGAATCGTCACGATGCCGCCCCCGAGCGGGATGATCGACAACGCGGTCAGCAGTATGGCGAAGAAGAGGAAACCCTGCCGGAAGCCTGCGACGTAGATCGACGCGGCGCCCGCGACACCCTGCGCCATGGCAATCACGAACTGTCCCTTGACCGTACCGCGCACCATTGCGCCGATCTTGTCGAGATACAGGTCCGTAATCTCTTCCCCCAGCGGGTTGAGCTGCCGCACCAGGGTGAGCACCTTGTCCTGTTTGACCAGTAGTGAGACGAACACGTACAGGAAGATGATGCACGCCGCGACGGCCGCGGCAACGCTGCCCACGGCGCTCTGCAACACCTGCAGCAGCTCTTGTCCCACATTCTCAGCCAACGAAGCGATGGACTGCCGCAAGGTCTCCGGGGTCAACTGGACATGCACGAACGGGATCCGCGCCAAGACGTCGTTGACCACAGCGAACGCCTTCTGCCCGAGCGTGGTCATATCGGTCTCTCCCACCCAGTTCGAGACACTGTCGACCATGCGGGTGATCTGAACCGTCGCAACGTAAACCAGTGCACCGACCGGAACCACCACCGATCCCAGCGCGCACAGCAACGTCAGCGTGGCAGCCACGCCCGATCCGAATCGCCGGCCCAGGCGCCGATACAGCGGCGTGAACAGGTACGCGGCGACCGCCGCGACGACGATCAGGATGAAATAGCCGCGCAGAAAATAGATGCCGACGGCGATGCCCACGCCGGTAAGGATGGCGAGCACACGTTTCTGAAATACAGTCAGTTCGGTGTTCACGCCACGCCCTTTCGCCGGCAGCTGCACCCGACACGTTAGTCGGTGTCAGCCCCGGCTCCAGCGAAACATGCTGGTGCCGCGCGGCTAGAAGCGATAGTCGCCCGTCATCATGGTCTGGGCGCTGCCGATCGAGCGCTGGGCGCGCTGCACCGTCTCCAGCGCGAGCTGCGCCGCCCGCCCCAGCACCGCATCGGTCACGGCCGCGGCAGCGGGCTGCGACGACGCGCGCTGCCGCAGCATCGAGGTCAGCGGTGAGCTCGGGAAGCTCGCAATCCGAACGTCCTCGTCGGCATCTATGCCCGCCAGCTCCTTGGCCTTGTCCACCGCGTGGCGGAACCCGCCAAGCTCGTCGACGAGACCGTGCTCCTGCGCATCCCTGCCCGACCAGATCCTGCCCTGTGCAACGGCTTTCACGGCATCGACGGTGAGGTTTCGCCCGTCGGCGACCCGCTGAACGAAATCGTCGTAATGCATGTCGATCTCGGCCTCGACGAGATCGCGTTGCTCGTCGGTGAACGGCTCATTACTCGACCAGGCATCGGCGTTTGCATTGGTGCGCAGCGTGGCCGACGCGACACCAAGCTTCTCCTTGAGTCCCCGGGTGATGAACTTTCCGGTGATCACGCCGATGGACCCGGTGATGGTTCCCGGATTGGCGACGATCGCATCCGCACCCATGGCGACGTAGTAGCCACCCGATCCGGCGACGGCACCCATGGACGCCACCACCGGCTTACCCGCCTCGCGCGCCCGGATCACCTCTCGCCAAATGGTTTCCGAACCGTTGACCGAACCGCCGGGGCTGTCCACACGCAACACGATGGCGACCACCGAATCGTCGGCGACGGCATCGCGCAGCGCCTCGGCGATCACGTCTCCTCCGCTGGCCGGCCCCGGCGGAAAGAGCCGGGGCCCGCTGCGGCCACTCACGATCGGTCCCGTCAGGGTGACCACGCCGATGGTCCGCCGCGTCGGACGGCCGGGCAAAGCGGGCAGGCTCGGCACCTGTGGCCGGGTGGCCCGGGCATAGCGCGCCAGATACAGCAGCGGAGGCTCCTTATCGGCCTGTACGCCGGTCACTTCACCGATGCGCGCATACGCCTCGTCCCGATATCCGATGCGATCTACCAATCCGGCAGTCACCGCCTCGGTGCGCCGCAGCGGCGCCCGGTCTGCCAGGGCGTCCACATCGGCCGGTTCGAGCTTGCGTGCTGTGGCAACGCCATCGCGAACCTGCTCGGACAGGCTCTCCAGCAGCCGCCCGTCGGCTTCCCGTTGCGCCTCGGTGTAGCCGTCCTCCGTGAAAAGGTTTGCCGCCGACTTATATTGACCGCGAGTGAGGAATTGCGCCTCTACCCCGGCCTTGTCGAGCGCGCCGCGCAGGAAGGTCCCGTTGGCCGCGAATCCAATGAGTCCCACCGTGCCGGAGGGCTGCATCCATACTTCACCGAAGGCCGATGCCAAGTAGTAGGCGAGGGTGCCCGGGTAGGTCTCGGCCCACGCCAGGCTCGGCTTAACCGCGCTGAAGGCCTCGATGGCAGCCCGCAGCTCTTGGACAGCTCCCGCGGCGGCGGGCGGGATCTGCACACGGGCAATGAGACCGGCCACCCGCGGATCGTCAATCGCCCGGTGGATGGCTGCGATGGTGTGCCGCAGTGACAGCGGCCTACTCGCCCCGGAGAACACGAGACCCAGCGGGTCGAAGCTGACAGTTTCCGGCGGGACCTCGAGTAAATCGAGCTCCAGGATGCAGTCCCGTGGCACACCCCGGTGACGCGCGGTGTCGACCTTGGCCAGCAGATCGTGGACGTCCGTGGGCGTGGTGAAAGCGAACATGCCTTGAGCGTACCGACGAAAGTGGCAATGCTCCCGGCCACAAATCCGTGCTGCCGTACTGCTCGGCGCGTAGGGTCGAATCCATTCGCTGGTGGAGGGGCAACGATGACACGTGCACAAAAGACGACAGCCAAAAAGGTATTGGCCCAGGTCGCTGCGCTACTCGCAGTGACCGTGGCACCGGGGGTGTCCGGGTGTATCGACACATCCGGGACACGCGAACTCACACCGTCACCATCGACGTCATCGACAGCGGCAGCACCCACCCGCAGCTACCCAGGTTTGTTTCCCGAATACCGCGGCAAATTCCATCCCAACCACACCGATCTGGGTGCTCGGAACAATGCCGAACTGGCCAGTCTGCTGCCGGTGGAGGCTGACTTCCCCGCACAAGGAGTGACCCGCCCGCCCGATATCGCCGCTGACGACGGGTCGGGGCTGGGCATGCACGGCCAAACCGATGGTGAAACTCGCCTACCCGAATGCCTGTACACGCCCTTCGGCAAGTCCTTTTCGAGGGCAACCGACGGCGCGGACTGGAACCTGTACTACGCAGCGTCGACATTCCATGAGGCGGACCCGGACGGTAACCACATCATCGTCACGGTGAATCGTGAACGCGAAGACGCCGACGTGTTCGCGTTGACCAGCACCTGGATCAAGAAATGCGGCCAGTACGACAAGGCCTTCCCGACCTTCGCCAATCCCGAGGTGCGTGATCGGCATGTCACCGACACGTTCGCAGCTGGCCCGAACGTCGACGGCGTGCAAACCTACGTGTACACCAGCACCAGCACCGACCTGGATGACGCATCGGCCAATAAGCAGCCGTCAGGAGTGCAGGGACAGCGCATTCTGCTTGCCAGGGTGCGTTCTGTCGTGTTCGAGGTCGAAGGCACCGACCAGGTAGACCCCGGCCTGCTGGATCAGCTCATGGCCACCACCATCGCGAACGCCAAGCACGCCCCGCCACCCCCCGACCAGAACGCCGGGCGATTGGCCGCACTTCCCACCTGCGACACCGCCCCGACCCAGCCCGGGAATCCGCAAGCGGATCCGGCACTCGACTGCACGATCCGTACCTCGGACGGCAGCGGTGTCGTCTTCGAAGTGCTGGGCACCCCAGCCGGGACCGTCCGTGTGTTCAACGGCAATGGCGCACAGTCGCAGTCCATTCGCGTACCCCATCCGATCTTTCAGCAGCGTCTCCCCTTTCTGCAGGATTTGGATCAGGACAAGCACGAAGAGCTGTTAGTGGTCACAGCGACCGGAGACCCTGCCGGGGACCTCATGGACGTGTGGCGCTCGCGCCCGAACTCCGATCAATTCGACATGACCGGAACGATTTTCGGGGTCCCGCGGTTCTGGATGACCTCCGATCGATTCATCGGAATCTTCTCGCGCAACGGCGCCGACGCCGGCGTAGCGGCGCTGTTCCGGTTCGTCGACAACAAGCTGGCGGTGCTGGCACTGTTGGACACCGAAAGGCGTGTCGACAACAAACCACTCGATCCGAAGTGGCGCCTCAATGCCAACGTCAAATGCGCGATGAACACCTCCGATGATCCGCCAGGAGCACTCGGTGCGCGGATGGACGCGCTGCGGGCCGCCGGTGTCGACCCGGCGACGGCCGAGGAGCATTTCTGTCTGCAGCCCTGGGTAGCGACGTTGTACCGGCAGGGCGCACGGTGAGGCACACATGAAGAAGTGGGGTGCCACTGCACTTTTCGTCATGGGGACGACCCTCACGGCATGCACACACGGGGGTATTCACCGCGCCGAAACCCCGGCCAGCTCGGCGCCCAGCCACCTGGACGCGCTACCGATGTGCTCATCGATCAAGCCACAAGCAATCGAACCAGATCCAGATCCCGCCCTGGACTGTGTGTTGCGATCCAAGGATTCGGCGAAGCTGACGTTCGAGGTGCTGGGCACTCCCCCCGTCACCGTCAAGGTCTACGAGCCCAATGGGGCTGAGCGGCAGACCTTTACCGTTCCCGTCGACAAACCGGAACGAACTCCGCCGCTTCTCGCCGACTTGGATCGCGACGGCCGCGATGAGTTGGTGGTGGTGCACTCTGTGGGCTCCGACGGCGATGTCCTGGATGTGTGGCGGGCCAACAGGGATTCGGGGAAGTTCTCTTCGGCGGGACAGGTAGTCGGCTATCCGGATTTCCGGACTACCGATGAACACTTCACCGCCTTCTACGCCAGTACCGGTGCTGGATCGGGAAGGGTTTCCCTCTACCGATTCGTCAATGACAAGGTGGTGGACGTCGGCTCCCTCTTCGTGCGGGCTGCGGACTGGCCCGACCCACCGGATCCCGCCCGCAGCTGGTACACCAACGGAAATACATTGTGCTCATTCAATTTCGATGATGATCCGCCTGGCAGGATCGCGCAAAGAAACCTGGCCTTGACGGAGGCGGGCATCGACCCGCCGTCCGCACAGGATCGATTCTGCAAGCAAGCCTGGGTCGCCGACCTCTACCGGAAACGCTAGCCGGACGTACCGTGGTGGGATGCGGTTCTCGATCTCCATTCCACAGTTCGACACCGGTAGCTTCGATGCCGAAGGCGTCCGCTCCTATCTGAGACGTGCCGAAGAGCTCGGCTTCGAGGGCGGCTGGACTCTGGAACAGACCATCGGATCTTCACCGATCATTGCCCCACTGGAGCTACTGGCATACGCGGCGGCATGTACCACGCGCTTGCGTCTCGGCGTCGCGGTGCTCGTTGCCTCACAGCATGATCCGCTACAGCTGGCCTCCGCCGTCACCGCGGTGGACCGTCTCAGCCACGGCCGTCTGGATATCGGAGTCGCTCCGGGCGGAGGTTTCCGCAACTTCGCGGCATTCGGCGTGGACAAGGCGACCTTCATCGCAAGCTTCACCGAGGGACTCGATCTGATGAAACTGGCGTGGTCGGACCACGAGCGCATCAGCTTTCGTGGCCGCTTCCGGAACGTCGATGATCTGGCGATCCAGCCCAAGCCTGTGCAGCGTCCACATCCGCCCATCTGGTTCGGTGGCCACGCGCCCGCTGCGCTTGCCCGAGCGGTACGCCATGGCGATGCGTTCCTCGGCGCGGGATCCTCCACCACGGCCGCCTTCGCCGGGGAGGTCACGCTGCTTCACAGTGCCCTGCAGAGTCAGGGGAAGAACGCGGCCGGCTTTCCGATCGGCAAGCGCGTTTATCTGATGGTCGACGACGACCGGGGCCTCGCCCACACGCGCGTACAGGCAGGGCTGCGCCGGATCTACGGCGAGATGAAGGGCATTGACGCCGTGCCCGTCTGGGGCACTCCCGATGAGGTTGCCGCCGGTTTGCGTGAAGTGGCCGACGCCGGCGCCGAGATGATCCTGCTCAATCCCGTCGGCGATGACGTCGCGGCCGATCGCGAGCAGATGGAACGCCTTGCCGCCGAGGTCATCCCCCAGCTGATCTGACACCGAGTGTGAATCCATGGCGGAAAATCTGCCGAATTGCGGCCCTCGGTTCACACTCGGCGAAACAGAAAGGGCGCCCACCCGAAGGTGGACGCCCTTTCGCAGAAAACAGTTACTAGGCCTCGCTGACCGATCCGCCTGCGGCGGTGATCTTCTCGCGGGCCGCATCGCTGAACTTGTTGGCAGTGACCGACACCTTGACCTTGAGGTCGCCGTTGCCGAGCACCTTCACCAGCTCGTTCTTGCGTACCGCACCCTTGGCGACCAGGGCCTCGATGGTGACGTCGCCACCCTCGGGGAACAGCCGCTCGATGTCGGCCACGTTCACCACCTGGTACTCGGTGCGGAAGCGGTTCTTGAAGCCCTTGAGCTTCGGGAGCCGCATGTGGATGGGCATCTGCCCACCCTCGAAGGTCACCGGCACGTTCTTGCGTGCCTTGGTGCCCTTGGTACCGCGACCCGCGGTCTTACCCTTGGACCCCTCACCACGACCGACGCGGGTGCGCTCGGTCTTGGAGCCCGGGGCCGGGCGCAGATGATGCAATTTGATGGTCATTTACTTCACGTCCTCGACGGTGACCAGGTGGCGAACCACCTGGAGCAGGCCGCGGGTCTGCGCGTTGTCCTCGCGGACAACGGTCTGGCGAATCTTGCGCAGGCCCAGTGTCTTCAACGATTCGCGCTGCTTCCACCGGGATCCGATGGTGCTGCGCACCTGGGTGATCAACAGATCAGCCATGGCTGCCTCCCTGTGCTGCCGCAGCTGCGAACTCTGCACGTGCCCGGAGCATGCCGGCCGGTGCCACATCTTCGATGGGCAGACCGCGGCGGGCCGCAACCTCTTCGGGGCGCTGCAGCTGCTTGAGCGCCGCGACGGTTGCATGGACCACGTTGATGGCGTTGTCGCTACCCAGCGACTTGGCCAGGATGTCGTGCACGCCCGCGCATTCCAGCACCGCGCGAGCAGCGCCACCGGCGATCACACCGGTACCGGCCGAGGCCGGACGCAGCATGACGACGCCGGCGGAGTCCTCGCCCTGAACCGGGTGGACGATGGTGCCGCCGATGAGCGGAACGCGGAAGAAGTTCTTGCGAGCCTCGTCCACACCCTTGGCGATGGCAGCCGGAACTTCCTTGGCCTTGCCGTAGCCGACGCCGACCAGACCGTTGCCGTCGCCGACGATCACCAGTGCGGTAAAGCTGAACCGGCGACCACCCTTGACGACCTTGGAGACGCGGTTGATGGTGACAACGCGCTCCAGGTAGTTGCTCTTCTCGGCGTTGTCACGCCCACCACGACGGTCGTCGCGGTTGTCACGACGTCCACGGCCGCCATCGCGACCCTCGTTGGCGCCGCCCGCATTGTCGGGAGCGCCAGAATTGCGCTGCGCCATCATGCTGTCCCTTCTTCAAAAATCTCGTTAAGTCCGAACATCAGAACACCAGCCCGTTCTCGCGGGCGGCGTCGGCGAGTGCGGCAATCCGGCCACCGTAGGTGTAGCCACCGCGGTCGAATACCACGGTGTCCACGCCGGCAGCCTTCGCACGCTCGGCGATCAGCTGACCGACCCGAGCACTGCGTGCCTTCTTGTCGCCCTCCACTGCCTGCACATCGGGCTCGATGGACGAGGCCGCTGCCAGAGTGGTGCCGGTGAGATCGTTGACCAGCTGCACGTGGATGTGGCGGGCCGAACGGTTGACGACCAGGCGCGGCCGCCCGTCCGTACCGGACACCTTCTTGCGCAGACGTGCGTGGCGGCGCAGACGCGAGGTGCGGCGCACCTCCGAAACACTCTTGCCGACGGGCTCGTGCTGCCTGCCTTCGGCTGTCTTCGACGTTCCAGTTTGAGCCATGGTCACTTACCTGTCTTTCCGACCTTGCGGCGGATCTGCTCACCCTCGTAGCGAATGCCCTTGCCCTTGTAGGGGTCGGGACGACGCAGGCGGCGGATGTTGGCCGAGATCTGGCCAACCTTCTGCTTGTCGATTCCGCTGACCGAGAACTTGGTGGGGGTCTCGACCGCGAACGTGATGCCCTCGGGCGCCTCGATCAGCACGGGGTGGCTGTATCCGAGCGCGAACTCAAGGTTCGATCCCTTGGCGACGACGCGGTAACCCACGCCGAAGATCTCCATCTTGGTGGTGTAACCCTGCGTCACACCGGTCACCAGATTGGCGATCAGGGTGCGAGACAATCCGTGGAGCGAGCGGTTGCGCCGCTCGTCATCGGGACGGGTGACCACGATGGCGCCATCGTCGTTGCGCGACACCGAAATCGGCTCGCTGACTGTCAGTTCGAGAGTGCCCTTGGAACCCTTGACCGAAACGTTCTGGCCGTCGATGTTGACGTCCACTCCGGCGGGAACCAGCACGGGCTGCTTACCAATACGCGACATGTTTTTAGTCCTCCTCTACCAGACGTACGCGAGGACTTCGCCGCCCACGCCCTGTCGGGACGCCTGACGGTCGGTGAGCAGGCCAGTGGACGTGGAGATAATCGCCACGCCGAGACCACCGAGAACCTTGGGCAGATTGGTGGATTTTGCGTACACACGCAGACCGGGCTTCGACACGCGTCGCAGGCCGGCGATGCTGCGCTCACGACTGGGGCCGTACTTGAGCGAGACAACCAGGCTCTTGCCCACGCGGGCGTCCTCGGTGCGGTAATCGGTGATGTAGCCCTCGCGCTTGAGGATCTCGGCGATATTGGCCTTGATCTTCGAATGCGGCAGAGTCACCTCATCGTGGTATGCCGAGTTGGCATTGCGCAGACGTGTCAGAAAGTCTGCGATCGGATCAGTCATAGTCATGACAGAGTCCATCAACCTTTCTCGCCGCGGTTCCCATACAGCACGCTCGTACCGGTTCCCGTAAAGGGCCTGGTACATCCCGTGGTGGGCCTACTGCGAAGTGATCTTCCGTATCTGACCGGGTTCGGTCAGGGGTCGTGCATCGGTAGTGCTATCCATGGAACTCGAACGAGAACCCGAAAGCACATGCCGACCGGCCATGGGCGAAACACAGCCCAGGCAACCGGTTAAGTGTAGGGGGCCTGGACGTATGGACCAAATCGGTGACGACGGCCAGTGGTCGGTCAGGCGGTGGGTATCAGCGTGAACGGCAGCCAGTAGGTTCCGGGCCCGTCGTCCGGGCATCCCGGCGCACCGACCGTGAACGTGCGCTCCCCCGAAAAGCTGCCATCGCCGTTCGGCACCAGGAAGTCGGCTCTGGCCGCGATCACCGTGCCGCCGTCGCTGCAACGAAATGGGTAGTCCGAGGCCGACTCCCACCGATCACCGTTCCACCGATAGTCGAACAGCGCGGGCGCATGGGGATTGTCGGCAAGCTCGGCCAGTCGCAACCAATGCGCCACGCATCCCTGCGCGCCGCAGGTGGTGGTGAAGTTCGCCGCCTGCGTTGAGGGGTCCGACGCGTCCGGCCTGCCCTCAAAAGTCTGCCGCGAATGATCCAGGTAGGTGTCGTAGGCGCCGTACAGCGGCACCGGCTCGGGCCGGTCTGCGCGTGCCACCCCGGCGCCAGGCAATGCCGCGATGACCGCGAGTACAAGCCCACCGTACCTGCGCATACGTCACTGATAACACAGCACGCACACGACCGGAGCCGAACGATCGAACACGATCCTCAGATGACGCCGAGGGCGACCATCGCGTCGGCGACGCGCGTATATCCGGCCAGGTTCGCGCCCGTCACATAGTTCCCCGGGTCGCCATAGTGATCGGCGGTTTCGATGCAGGTGGTGTGGATGGATCGCATGATCGCCTGCAGGCGGCTTTCGGTCTGCTCGAACGACCATGAGTCGCGGCTGGCGTTCTGCTGCATTTCGAGCGCGCTCGTCGCTACCCCACCGGCGTTCGACGCCTTGCCGGGGGCGTACAGCACGCCCGCGTCCTGGAGGTATTTCACCGCCTCGGGTGTACAGGGCATGTTGGCACCCTCCGCGACAAGCTGCACACCGTTGTCGATGAGCCTGCGGGCATCCTTGCCGTCGAGCTCGTTCTGCGTGGCGCAGGGCAGCGCGACCTGACAAGGCACGTCCCAGAGGCTGCCGGCGGTGACCTGGCGTGCTCCCCCGCCGTGTTCCTCGACATACTCGGAGAGCCGGCCCCGCCGGACCTCCTTGATCTCCTTGAGGAGGTCGAGATTCAGGCCCCGTTCGTCGACGATGTAACCGTCGCTGTCCGAGCAGGCGATGACCTTCGCGCCCAGCTGCTGGGCCTTCTCCACGGCGTAGATCGCGACGTTCCCCGCGCCGGAGACCACCACGGTCTTCCCGGCCAGCGATTGCGCACGCATCGCGAGCATCTCTTGGGCGAAAAGCACGACACCATAGCCGGTTGCCTCGGTGCGCACCTGAGATCCGCCCCAGGGCAACCCCTTACC
Organism: Mycobacterium sp. NGS15; assembly: GCF_059813245.1. Classification (NCBI taxonomy): domain Bacteria; kingdom Bacillati; phylum Actinomycetota; class Actinomycetes; order Mycobacteriales; family Mycobacteriaceae; genus Mycobacterium; species Mycobacterium sp. NGS15. Next base: position 369,513 of record NZ_JCALEF010000004.1, read on the forward strand.
CGTCAGTACGCCGGATTCGTAGCGATTGGTGATGCGCTTGTACTGCCCGAAGAGATACCCGATCTCGCGCTGGCCCACGCCGATATCGCCGGCGGGCACATCCGTGTATTCGCCGATGTGCCGGTAGAGCTCGGTCATGAAGGACTGACAGAAACGCATGATCTCGGCGTCGGAAAGCCCCTTGGGGTCGAAATCGGATCCGCCCTTGCCGCCGCCGATGGGAAGCCCGGTGAGCGCGTTCTTGAACATCTGCTCAAAGCCAAGGAATTTCACGATCGACAGATTCACGCTGGGATGAAAGCGCAGTCCACCCTTGTACGGGCCCAGCGCGGAGTTGAACTCCACCCGGTAGCCGCGGTTGATCTCGACAGCGCCGTCGTCCCTGATCCATGGGACGCGAAAGATGATCTGCCTCTCCGGTTCACAGATCCGTTCCAGAATCGACCAGCGGTCGTAGTCAGGTGTCTTGCCGACCAACGGAGTCAGACTGGCCATCACCTCGTAAACAGCCTGCTGAAATTCCGCCTCTCCAGGGTTACGTGCGAGAACGGTCTCGAAACGCGGCTGAAAGACGGGGTGCAGGGCCTCTGGCATACCTAATAGAGTGCACCACAGCACATTTGGCTAACGATGCGGCATCAGAACCTCAGGTTATGCAGCAGGCGCGGGCGCCGTGACCAGTGCGTTGCCCTTGATGGTGTAGAAGAACGTGCCCTGCTCGGTCTCCGTCTCGATCACACCGGGTCCAGCAGGCACCGGATGCCCGTCCACGACGCCGACGCGTGACAGCTTCGGGTTGCTACCCGATGCGTGCCAGATCGCCCATTTCCCGTCCTTCACGCGCGCATCTACCTGAACGAGCAGATCGTCGCGCCCGTCCTGATCGATGTCGCGCAACTCGACCTCTGCGCCACTGAGCCAGCCCTTGAAGGGCTCGGAGATCGTCTGCACAACCTTGCCGTCGCCGGTGCGCACCGTGATGGTGGTGGTTGCCCCCTCCGGCTGGGGTGTGCTGGTCTTCTCGAACCGCAGGCCGAGCTGATCAGCGGACTGCAGTACTTCGGGGTCGGCGCCGGCCACACCGGGAAGTGCCACAAGGGCCAGCGCTGCGAGCGCTGCCACCCCGGTTGTGCGCAACCGCACCTTGGTGATTTCTCGTCGACCCTGCGAGATCTGCATCGGTGTGTCCATTCGTCATAATTTGCTCAGACATGATTTCTTCGACCCCCCTCGCTACCCAACCCTCCAGATCAGCGAGTTTGTCGAGCCACTGCCGGACTATCAGCAATGCGGCACCACAAAGGTATACCAGCTGGACCATCGTCGCTAACTCAGCCGTCCGTTGCGAGATGCACAACACTGCGCACAGAACGCCAGCACAGGCCACAGCCCCCGAACGCTCCTGACGTCACGACGCACTCGCCTCGCCGGGTGGACAGCAAAGTGTCCGATCAGACGACCCGGAATCCATACGAACGCCAGCCTCGGCCCACGGGCCCTCTCCGGCACAGCAGCGAAGGTTGCTGACTCGGAATCAGACGGGCCGTCGAGGTTGGTCCGGAGACCACGTTCCGTGCCATGCTCGTCGTCTCACGGACGGGCGCGCTCAGCGATGAGGCGAGTGAATTCCGGTTGTAGCCGTTGAGCTTCGCCCACGGTGATGTGCCCACCGTCGCGCGCTACCCATCGCGAACCGATATTGGTGCGGCATACGTCGTCCAGACACATCGCTGACCCCAGATCAACGGTAGAAACCCCGGGGAGTCCACCGGCGGCGCGCCGCTCGGCTGCCAGGGCGATGTTCTGTTGCCGCTGAATATCCGCCAACGCAATGGTGCGGCCACAGCGGGAGAGCGATGTCCAGACCTCGTAACCCGGGCATGTGTATAGATCCCAGTTCACGAAATGCGGCAGGGTATGCACGACGACGACCGGGACACCCGCCCCGGACAGCTTCTGCAGCACTGCCGCCATCCCCTGCTGCCACAACCGGCTCTTACCGGCGTCGTCCCCGACCCATTCCTGTGCGTACGGGAGCCGGAACCGGACATGTTGGTCGGCCAGGAAGTAATCGCTTGATGCGGAGGCGATCACCACCAACCCCGGCCGGATGGCCGCCAGCGCGCTCGTCCAATGCCGCACGAAGTCGATGCAGCCAGGTGGTGACGGGTCGAGGACGAGCTCAACGAACGGGCAGGCGGCGTTTGTCGCGAGGATCGTCGTCCGGTTTTGCTGTGTAGCCGCCGGGATGAGCGCCTCGGCGAACTGTCCAGCATTGGAATCGCCGACGAGAACGACCGACCGTGAATCGACGTCTCCGCCTCCCGGCCATAGGCAGTCCAGACGGGTCTTGTCGTCATCCGGCATGTTGCCGATGCACCCATTCACGACATCCGCGTGAGCCGCTCGCTGCGCACGCGCATCGCGAATCGCCGGCGTGGCTATCTGTGCGGCACTGAATGTCGCGGCCGAAACGAGTACTGCCAGTCCGACGGAGGTCACCGCGAGCCGCGGCGCGCGAAGATCGGCCAGTCTTCGCCCCGCCCGAATCGGGTCTTCGACGTAGCGTTTCGACACCCAGGCCGGGAACAGCGAGAGCACGCCCGCACAGGGCACCACCCACTGATACTCCGCGCTCAACAGATTGTGGGCGAAAACGATCACCGGCCAGTGCCACAGGTACCAGCTGTAGGACAGATCCCCGAGCCACTGCATCGGTGTCGACGACAACAACCAGCCGATGGGCTGCTGCGCCGATACGGACCCGGCGACGATCAGCAGGCCCGAGCCCAGCACCGGGATCAGCGCATTGACTCCCGGAAAGGGGTCTGCCGCGGATATCGCAACGGCACCCCAAGCGACACCGGCCGCGCCCAGGACCGCGACCGGAAGCGCCGCGCCACTGCTCCATCGGCGGATCCGGGCCTCCCCCAGGGCAATCAGCGCACCGACACCGAATTCCCATGCGCGCGTGGGCGAGCTGTAAAACGAGAACGCCGCATTGTGCGCATGGAACGGGAGACCATCGCTGGCCGTCAGGTAGATCGCGAGCAGCAATGATGCAACCGATAGCAGGAGAAGCACCGAGAAGGTGACGACCAGCCGGCTGGTTCGCCGCCGCGTTGCCACATAGGCGGCCAGCAGCATCAGGCCCGGGAACATCAGATAAAACTGCTCCTCGACTGCCAGCGACCAGGTGTGTAGGAACGGATTCATTGCCGCCGGCGCGGCGAAGTAGCCGGAGGGTTCCAGGAAAAGCACCGCGTTCGAGACGAACAGTGCCGCGGCAGCCGCGGTTCGCGCCGCAACCTGCATTGATCCCAGCGGACTCTGGATGACGGCGGTCACCGGAAGCACCACGACAATCAGGACGGCGAGCGCGGGCAGCAGACGCCGCACCCGGCGGGCATAGAAGCGACGAACGTTGATGCGCCCCGCCCTGTCGGTTTCACGCAGCAGTAGTCGGGTGATCACAAATCCGGAGATGACGAAGAAGACATCGACGCCGATGAATCCGCCGGGAACAGGCAGACCGCTGTGATAGGCGACTACCAACAGAACGGCCACCGCGCGCAACCCTTGAATGTCGCGACGGCGGTCAACCACCGGCCGATTCTAGATGACGAGCGTTTCCAGATTTGCCGACAGCGGCGGCTAGCGCCAGTAACCGCACTGGTGGCTGGTGGTGAAACCTTCCATCGGCTGTGGCGTCGGTGGCGCCAAGCGCAGGAACGCTCCCCCGGACAGATATTTCGGCCATTCTGGCTGGCCGTCGCCGTTCGGATCCCCGGTCTTCACAAACTGAGTCCAGTACTGGATCATGCGCGTGGACAGTGCAGCGGATTCCTGACTCAACGACCTTGACAGATCGAACAGATATCCCAATTCCGAACCGTGCGAGGCCCCCAATGGCAACGGCGCGTCCCGATACTGCTGCTCTACCGGGGCGGTCGGGTCGGCGAATTCGTACGCGTACACGGGCGTCTTTCTGACCAACGCCTCCGCCAGCCCGAGGGTCGGGCACGCGTAGCTGTTATCGGTGTCGATCGCCGCAAGCGCGGCGAGCACATTTCCACCGAAGGCGGACAGGGGGTATCGCCGTGCGAGTTCCGTGGCCCTGTCCGCGTACTTGCTTTCGAGCACGCCCTGGTACTCCTCGGCGGTGCTCGGCGCGGGCTTGTGCTGGTACTGCTGGGCCTCAAAAACCGTGGCCTCGTTGGCATTGCTGCCGATAAGGACAGGGACGGTAGACGCTAAGCCGCTGGTGAATGCATCCAGTGGCGGCGCCGGAAGCTCTGGCGTCCCGGTTACCGGGCTCACCGGTAGCCCAATGCCGGTGAACTGCGGTGAATCCCGCAGCGCGTCAACTGATAATGCGCGCAAGCAGCCGGCGGTGCCGGGCCCGGCCGGGCAACCCACCTCGGCCGCATAGGCCGCGCTATCGCGGACGGCTGAGGAGACAGGAGCCTGCGCCTGGCATGGAGCGCTCTCCATGATGGCAGACCGGAACAGCCCGGAGGCGCTCGGCGCCACCATGAGGTCGCACACCGATACACCGCCCGCTGATTGGCCGCCGATAGTCACCTGCCCGGGATCGCCGCCGAACGCGGCGATGTTGTCGCGCACCCACCGCAACGCCGCCTCCTGATCCAGCAGCCCGTAGTTGCCGATCACATCGGACAGGCCCGGCGCGGCCAAGAACCCCAACGTCCCCAGTCGGTAGTTGATGGTGACGACCGCGATTCCGCCCTGGGCGGCGAGCTTTCGCGCGTTGTAGCCGACACCATTGCCGGAGATGAAGGCACCGCCGTGGATCCACACCAGCACAGGCACTTTCCCTTGGGTGTGCCGCGGCATGGTGACGTTGAGAACCAGGCAGTCCTCGTTCTGGGTCAGATCGCTCTCGGCTCCCGGTTGCGGGCATTCAACGCCGGGGCCCGTCGCATCACGGGTATCCGGCCACGGCGCGACAGGCTCCGGCTCGGTGAATCGTCGCGGGCCGACCGGTGGCGCCGCATAAGGAATGGCGGTGAAGACACGCACCTCATCGTCGATGTGCCCACGCACCGCGCCCGCGCGGATGTTGACGATCGTCGGATCTGCAGCGGTGGTGGGACTGCACGACATCACGGCGGCGGCGAGAACAACCAGCACAACCAACAACCGCCCCGTCATGTCACCCTTCACTGGCACGGCCGCAAGCGTAATGGCCGTGGGGCCGCGCAGGGCTCCAAGACGCGGAGACGCCAATAGGCCGGGACTCTCGAGTCCCGGCCTATTGTGCAGAGGTTTACCAGCTGCTCTTGCGGATGCCGGGCAGTTCGCCGGCGTGTGCCATCTCCCGCAAGCAGATTCGGCACAGGCCGAACTTGCGGAACACGGCGTGCGGACGTCCGCACCGGTTGCACCGGGTATACCCGCGCACCGCGAACTTCGGCTTCTTGTTGGCCTTATTGACCAGCGCAGTCTTCGCCATCTACTTCTTCGCTCCCTGCTCAAGTTCTTTGAAGGGGAAGCCGAGTTGCCGCAGCAGCGCCCGCCCCTCGTCGTCGTTGGTCGCCGAGGTGACGACGGTGATGTCCATGCCCCGCGGGCGGTCAATGGAGTCCACGTCGATCTCGTGGAACATCGACTGCTCGGTGAGACCGAAGGTGTAGTTGCCCTTGCCGTCGAACTGCTTGGGCGACAGGCCGCGGAAGTCGCGGATACGCGGCAGTGCGATGGACACGAGGCGGTCCAGGAACTCCCACATGCGGTCTCCACGCAGCGTGACGCGGGCACCGATCGGCATGCCCTCGCGCAGCTTGAACTGTGCGATGGACTTACGGGCCTTGCGAATCTCCGGCTTCTGGCCAGTGATGGCGGCCAGGTCGGTGACGGCGCCGTTGATGAGCTTGGCGTCACGCGCGGCGTCGCCCACACCCATGTTGACGACGACCTTCACGACGCCCGGGATCTGCATCACGTTGGCGTACTTGAACTCTTCGTTCAGCGCGGTCTTGATCTCTTCGCGGTAGCGAGTCTTCAGACGGGGCTGAGCGTTCGCAGCGTTCTCTACGGTGGTCATCAGATGTCCTTCCCGTTGCGGCGGGAGATACGGACCTTCTTGCCGGTCTCTTCGTCGATGCGGTAGCCGATGCGGGTCGGCTTGCCGTCGGAGTCGATCACCATCACGTTCGAGACGTGGATGGCGGCCTCCTGGGTAACAATTCCGCCGGACTGCGCGCCACGCTCATTGGCCGACTGTGCGGTGTGCTTCTTGATACGGTTCACGCCCTCGACGAGGACACGGTTGCGCTCCGGGTAGGCCGCAATGACCTTGCCCTTGGCACCCTTGTCCTTGCCTGCGATGACGAGAACGGTGTCGCCCTTGTGCACCTTCATTTACAGCACCTCCGGGGCGAGCGAAACGATCTTCATGAACTTCTTCTCGCGAAGCTCGCGACCGACGGGCCCGAAGATACGGGTACCACGCGGGTCATTGTCGGCCTTGATGATGACGGCGGCGTTCTCATCGAATTTGATGTAGCTGCCATCTGGGCGGCGACGCTCTTTGACGGTACGGACTATGACGGCCTTGACGACGTCACCACGCTTGACGGTGCCTCCGGGGATGGCGTCCTTGACGGTCGCCACAATGATGTCCCCGATCCCGGCGTAGCGTCGCGACGAGCCACCGAGCACGCGGATGCACAAGATCTCCTTGGCACCGGTGTTGTCGGCGACCTTCAGCCGTGACTCCTGCTGAATCACTGGTCTCTCCTACGTGACCTGGAAGTGGATGTGTGGCGGATTCCGACCCGACACACGCGGTCATGTTGTCTCCAGGGCACGCGTCACCTCCGGGTTTTCACCTGGTGGGGATGCCTACCTGCCCCTGGGCGCAAAGCACCCACAAGACAACCGCCCTAGTGTAGGTGAACCCGCAGGTCGGATACAAATCCGCGCCACTTCGCCCACCCCTCGCCGAAACCTCGGTCTCGGCGCCGGACTACGGGGTGAAGGCCGAGCCCTGCTCGCGGTCCAGATAGGTCTGGGACTTGTTTTTGAGGAAGAACAGGTAGACCACCAGCGAAATCGCGATGCATACAGTGACGTACCCGATGAACAGCGGCACCTGACCGTGCTCCTTGAGTGCCTGGTAGATCAGCGGCGCCGTCCCGCCGAACACCGAGTTCGCCAGCGCGTAGCCCACACCCACACCGAGCGCGCGCACATGAGACGGAAACAGCTCGGACTTAACCAGCGCATTGATCGAGGTGTATCCGGTCAAGATCACGTAAGCGCCGGCGACCAACAGAAATGATGCGATCGGCGACCGTGTCTGGGGCAGATACGTGACGAGGACATACGTGTAGACGAGTCCTCCGAAGCCGAACCACAGCAGCAACGGCCTGCGCCCCACCTTGTCGCTGATGATTCCGCCGATGGGCTGCAACAGCATCAGGAAGATCAGTCCCGCCAAGTTGATCCAGGTAGCGGTCATGGCCTGGTCCTTGTAGGCGGTCTTGACCATCGCCGGTGCATTGACGCTATAGGTGTAGAACGCGAGGGTGCCCCCCATGGTGATGAGGAAGCACATCACCAGCGGTTTCCAGTACCGAGTGAGCAGCTCACGCATCGACCCGGAGCTGGTGTCCTCACCGGCCTTGATGGCCGCCAGCTGTTCATCGCTGAGCGATTCGTCCATGGTGCGCCGCAACCAGTACACGACGATCGCAGCCACGCCTCCGACGGCAAAGGCTATGCGCCAACCGAATTCCTGAACCTGCTCCTTGTCGAAGACCGTCAGAATGATCAGCAGGGTGAACTGGGCGAGCACATGGCCGCCGACCAGCGTCACGTATTGGAACGATGAGAAGAATCCGCGCCGCTCACGGGTGGCCGCCTCGGACATGTAGGTGGCCGAGGTGCCGTACTCGCCACCGGTGGCGAAACCCTGGACGAGTCTGCAGAGGATCAGCACGATCGGCGCGGCCATTCCGATGCTGGTGCGCGAGGGCACCAGGGCGATCACCATGGAGCAGGCCGCCATCAACGAGACGCTGATGGTCAGCGCGGCACGGCGCCCGTGCCGGTCGGCGAACCTGCCGAAGAACCACGATCCCACTGGCCGGGTGATGAACGTGACCGCGAAGATCGCGTACACGTAGACCGTCGAGTTCTGATCGGCCTCATCGAAGAATTGCTTCTCGAAGTACATCGCGAAGACGGTGTAAACGTAGACGTCGTACCACTCGACGAGGTTGCCGGACGACCCTCTGATGGTGTTCCAGATGGCGCGGCGAGTGTCGGCCCGGCCCGAAGGAGCTGGCGTGTCAGCCGTCGAAACGGTCATACAGGCTTACTGACCGCCGGATGCCGGGCCCGGCGGTGCGCCGTGCGGGCCCGGATCGGGCGCAGTGATGCTGCTGGTTGACGCCACAGCGGCAGGAGCATCGGGTGCCGGACCGTCGGTCGCCGGCATCATCCACGCCGGCGCCTTTCGAGTCGGTGTCGCCGCCACGGGTTTTGGTGCGGACGACGAGGGTTGCGGCGGCGCGGATGTGGCGGGCGACGGTGCCATTGTGGGCGGCGTCGTCGTTCCGCTCAGCGGACTGGCGCTCTTCGACGTTGAGGCCGGGACGCCGGAAGCGCTCGTGGATGTGCTGCTGGAAGCGGCAGCAGCACTACTGCTGGCAGCAATGGCGGTCAGTCGGTTGACGACGAAGTCGGCGGCACGATCGGCGGAACCGTCCGATTTGTACTGCATATGCGGACCCAGACCGCCGCCGGCCGGATCGCAGATCCCGTCACCGGGATTGCAGATGTCGATGACCTTGCCGCGCTGGTCGTCCCTGATCTCCAAGTCCAGGTTCATGCCGTTGACCTGCCAGTTCTTCGGATTCCCGATCAATACGATTGCGGCGACCCGTTTTTCGAGATCGGCCGGAAGCGGATTGTTGAAGGTGAGCCCCGTCCCGTTCTTGCCGAACAACACGTCCACGACCGCCGCGCCCTGAGAAAAGCCGCCGAGCACGAACTGGGTGTTCGGGCAGTTCCGCGCGACCTCTTGGACGTGGAAGCTCATGTCATTGGCTCCGTCGCCGGCGCGGACCCAATCGAAGCTGGCCGGGTAGTTCACCGCATAGATGTCGACGCTCTTGCCGGGGAGGCGGTCGACCATTTCGTCGGTGACCGCCTTCCCGACATCGCCGAGCCCCGGTGAGTCGTTGGTCCCGCGGGCGAAGGACACATCCACATCGGGACAGCCCGCTGCCGTTGCGGTTGGAGAGCTCTCTGTTTGTGTGGCGAGCACCGCGGCGGCTGCCGCGGATAACGCGAAAATCGAAACCCCGACCGATCCACGCTTGACGTATCGGTTCATTCGTCCAGCGTAGACAGGTCTGCCCGCACATTGACAGAGGTTGGCGGCATCCGGAAACGACTCTTACCGGGCCCTTATTCGCACCTAATCCATGCCGGGCCCGCATACGCCCGACCCGCTCAGCGGACACCGCCGCCACCCAAAACTGAAACACGTTCTACTCTTATGTCGTGGACGTGACATACGAGGGCACCAAGAAAGAACTGGCCACCGACGAGGGGACGCTGCGCTACCACGAAGCGGGCGAGGGCGAGCCGCTGATCTTGCTCCACGGCTCTGGCCCCGGGGTGACGGGATGGCGTAACTACCGCGGAAACCTCGAGGTGTTCGCGAAGTACTTCCACACCTACGTCCTGGAGTTCCCCGGGTTCGGCGTCAGCGACGCCGTGCAGGGGCACCCCGTCCTGACAGCCGGCGCCTCGGTGATCCGGTTCATGGACGGCCTCGGCATCGAATCCGCCGCCATCGTCGGAAATTCGATGGGCGGGGTCGTCGGCATCAACCTGGCGATCAAGCACCCCGACCGCATCACCAAGCTCGTCACCATCGGCGGTGTCGGACCGAACATCTTCAGCCCGAGCCCCAGCGAGGGCCTGCGCCTGCTGCAGGAGTTCACCGACAACCCCGACCGCGACAAGCTGGTCCGCTGGCTCAACTCGATGGTGTGGAATCCCGCCGTCGTCACCGAGGAGCTCATCGAGGAGCGTTGGGAAGCCGCGATCAACCCGGACGCGCACAAGACCGCGCAGCTGATGTACGGCTCCAAAGCCTTTGCGATGCAACAGCAGTTCCTTGCGAACTCCGATATCGCGCCGTACTGGGCGATGATGCACAAGGTTAAGTGCCCGACCCTGCTCACCTGGGGTCGCGACGACAGGGTCAGCCCGCCGGATATGGCGATCGTGCCGATGCGGCTCATCCCCAACGCCGAGCTACACATCTTCCCCAACAGCGGTCACTGGGTGATGATCGAGGCCAAGCAGGCCTTCGAGCAGACCGTCGTGGACTTCCTGCGGCGCTAAGCATCGAGTGTGCGGTTGACGTACGCGTCGTGCGCGGCACGCCGTCCTCAACCGCACACTCCCCCAACGCAAAAGCGCGCCGCCCCTTTCGGGAAACGGCGCGCTTTATGCGTTTGACGTGAGGCAGCCTTTACTTAGCCTTCTCCAAGACCTCGACCAGGCGCCACCGCTTGGTGGCCGACGTCGGACGAGTCTCCATCAGCGAGACACGGTCGCCGACACCGGCGACACTGTCCTCGTCGTGGGCCTTGACCTTAGACGTGGTGCGGATGATCTTGCCGTACAGGGCATGCCGTGCACGGGACTCGAGCTCGACCACGATGGTCTTCTGCATCTTGTCCGACACGACGTAACCGATGGCGGTCTTACGACGCCCACGGGGCTGCTCGGTGGCCGGGGTGTGCTTAGGCCCGGCGGCCTTCTTGGTATCGCTCACTTGCTGTCCTCGCTATCGGGTCCTGCGGCCAATCCGAGCTCGCGCTCACGCATCACCGTGTAGATGCGCGCGATCTCCTGGCGCACCGCACGCAGCCGACGGTTGTTGGCGAGCTGACCGGTGGCCATCTGGAAGCGCAGATTGAACAGCTCTTCCTTGGACTCACGCAGCTTGGTGATCAGCTCGTCCTCGGTGCTTTCCCGCAGTTCGCCAGCGGAAATTCCCACTGCCATCAGAACTGCTCCTCTCGTGTGATGATGCGCGCCTTGATCGGCAGCTTGTGGATCGCACGCGTCAACGCCTCGCGCGCGGTCTCCTCGTTCGGGTAGCTCAACTCGAACAGCACACGACCGGGTTTGACGTTCGCAACCCACCACTCCGGCGAACCCTTACCGGAACCCATGCGGGTTTCGGCGGGCTTCTTGGTCAGCGGGCGGTCGGGGAAGATGTTGATCCACACCTTGCCGCCACGCTTGATGTGCCGGTTGATGGCGATACGAGCGGACTCGATCTGCCGGTTCGTGATGTATGCATGGCCCAGCGCCTGAATGCCGTAATCACCGAAGGCGACAGTGGTACCGCCGGACGCGGTGCCCTTCTTCTTCGGGTGATGCTGCTTGCGGTGCTTGACCTTACGGGGGATGAGCATCGTTAGCTCCCTGAATCTTGCGTAGTGCTTGTGTCGGCCGCAGATGCGTCCGGGGTCGCGGTGTTTTCCACGGCGGCACGGCCGGCCTCGGTGCTCGTCGCGGTGGTACCCGAGGCGCCACTGCGACGCGGACGGGCACCGGCCGGACGCTCACGGCGCGGACGGTCACCGGCAGGTGCGGCCACCGCGGCGGTGAGCTCACGCTTACCACCGACGATGTCGCCCTTGTAGATCCAGACCTTCACACCGATACGGCCGAAGGTGGTCTTGGCTTCGTACAGGCCGTAGTCGATATCGGCACGCAACGTGTGCAGCGGCACCCGACCCTCGCGGTAGAACTCCGAGCGGCTCATTTCAGCACCGCCGAGGCGGCCCGAGCACTGCACCCGGATGCCCTTGACATTCGGCTGACGCATGGCCGACTGGATGGCCTTACGCATCGCGCGACGGAACGCCACACGATTCGAGAGCTGCTCGGCGACACCCTGGGCAACCAGCTGCGCCTCGGCCTCGGGGTTCTTCACCTCCAGGATGTTCAGCTGCACCTGCTTCTTGGTGAGCTTCTCCAGATCGGTGCGGATGCGGTCGGCCTCGGTGCCACGACGGCCGATGACGATTCCGGGACGTGCGGTGTGGATGTCAACGCGAACCCGGTCACGGGTGCGCTCGATCTCCACCTTGGCGATGCCGGCGCGCTCCAGGCCGGTGGCCAGCAGGCGGCGGATCGCCACGTCTTCCTTGACATAGTCCGCGTACTGCTTGTCGGCGTACCAGCGGGACTTCCAGTCGGTGGTGATACCGAGCCGGAAACCGTGCGGATTGATCTTCTGGCCCACTAGCGCGAGCCTCCCTTCGCATCAGTCTTGTCCGTCGCGGCGCTAGGGGCGCTCGACGCCGTCACTTTCGCCTCAGCGGTGGTCTTGGTGGCGGCAGCCTTCGAGCCCTCGGCCCGGCGGGCACGAGAAGCAGCCTGCGAGGTTCCGGCCTTACCGCCCTGCTCGGACTTGGGACGGCTCTCCACCACCACGGTGATGTGGCTGGTGCGCTTGCGGATCCGGAACGCACGACCCTGCGCGCGGGGACGGATACGCTTGGCAGTGGGGCCTTCGTCGGCGAAGATCTCCGACACCACCAGGGTGGAGGGATCCAGACCGTCGTTGTTCTGCGCGTTGGCGGCAGCGCTGGCGATGACCTTGGCCACCGGCTCGCTGGCCGCCTGCGGCGCCCACCGCAGAATGTCGATGGCGACGGCGACGGGCTTACCGCGCACCAGGTCGATGACCCGGCGTGCCTTGCTCGGCGATACCCGCACAAAGCGGGCAACAGCCTTGGCCGTTGGGTAGGCGGGTAGTTCGGTAGTAGTGGTCATCGCCGCTTGCTCTTTCGGTCGTCCTTGATGTGACCCTTGAAGGTGCGCGTCGGGGCGAACTCGCCCAGCTTGTGACCGACCATCGCTTCGGTGACGAAGACGGGGACATGCTTGCGCCCGTCGTGCACCGCGAAGGTGTGGCCGATGAAGTCGGGGATGATGGTCGACCGACGTGACCAGGTCTTGATGACCTGCTTGGTGTTCTTCTCGTTCTGTACGTCGACCTTCTTCAGCAGATGGTCGTCGATGAACGGGCCCTTCTTAAGGCTGCGTGGCATCGCTTACTCCTAGCGCTTCTTGCCGGTGCGCCGGCGACGGACGATGAGCTTGTCGCTCGCCTTGTTCGGCTTGCGGGTGCGGCCTTCGGGCTTGCCCCACGGGCTCACCGGGTGACGACCACCGGAGGTCTTACCTTCACCACCACCGTGCGGGTGGTCGACCGGGTTCATCACGACACCACGGACAGTGGGGCGCTTGCCCTTCCACCGCATACGGCCGGCCTTACCCCAGTTGATGTTGCCCTGCTCGGCGTTGCCGACCTCGCCGACGGTGGCGCGGCAGCGCACGTCGACGCGGCGGATCTCACCGCTGGGCATACGCAGGGAGGCGTAGGCGCCTTCCTTGCCCAGCAGCTGGATACCGGCACCGGCAGAGCGGGCCATCTTGGCTCCACCACCGGGACGCAGCTCGACGGCGTGCACGGTGGTACCCGTCGGGATGTTGCGCAACGGCAGGTTGTTACCCGGCTTGATGTCGGCGTTGGCGCCCGACTCCACCACGTCACCCTGCGAAAGCCCGACCGGCGCGATGATGTAGCGCTTCTCGCCGTCAAGAAAGTGCAGCAGCGCGATGCGCGCGGTGCGGTTGGGGTCGTACTCGATGTGCGCGACCTTGGCGTTGACACCGTCCTTGTCGTGGCGACGGAAATCAATCAGCCGGTAGGCGCGCTTGTGGCCACCACCCTTGTGACGAGTGGTGATGCGGCCGTGGGCGTTACGACCACCGGTGCCGTGCAGCGGGCGAACCAGCGACTTCTCGGGAGTCGAGCGAGTGATCTCCGAGAAATCGGCGACGCTCGAGCCGCGGCGACCGGGGGTCGTCGGCTTGTACTTGCGAATAGCCATGTCTTCTCTAGTCCTCTACTCCCCGACTACGCGGGGGCTCCAAACAGGTCGATCGGCTTGCTACCCGGTGCCAAGGTGACGATGGCGCGCTTGGTGCTCTTGCGCTGTCCGAAACCGGTGCGGGTGCGCTTGCGCTTGCCCTGCCGGTTGGCGGTGTTCACCGAGGTGACCTTGACGCTGAAGATCTGCTCGATGGCGATCTTGATCTGCGTCTTGTTCGAGTCCGGGTGGACGACGAAGGTGTACACGTTGTCTTCGATCAACGAGTACGACTTCTCCGAGATCACCGGGGCCAGGATGATGTCGCGGGGGTCAGCGATAGTTGCCATCAGGCCGACACCTCCTCTTTCTTCTTGGCGTTGATGAAGCCGTTGAGGGCCTCGACGCTGAACACCAGATCATCGGCCTTCAGCACGTCATAGGTGTTGAGCTGGTCGTAGGCCAGCACATGCACATTCGGCAGGTTCCGGACGCTCTTCACCGCGGCCAGGTCGTCGCGGCCCAGCACCAGTAACAGTTGCTTGCGGTCGCTGATCTCGGCCAGGAACGCCTTGGCGCTCTTGGTCGAGGGCTCCTGCCCGGCAACCAATTCGGTGACGGCGTGGATGCGGCCATTGCGGGCCCGGTCCGACAGCGCACCGCGCAGCGCAGCGGCGATCATCTTCTTGGGCGTCCGCTGGCTGTAGTCACGCGGCTGCGGGCCGTGGACGACGCCACCACCGGTGAACTGCGGGGCACGGGTCGAGCCCTGACGGGCGCGGCCAGTTCCCTTCTGCCGGTACGGCTTCCTGCCACCACCGGACACCTCGCCACGACGCTTCGTGGAGTGCGTGCCCTGGCGGCCGGCCGCCAACTGAGCGGTCACCACCTGGTGCAGCAGCGAGATGTTGGCTGGGGCGTCGAACAACTCGGCGGGCAGCTCGATGGAGCCGTCCGTCTTGCCACCCGGAGCCTTGACCGTGATTGTCAAAAGATTCTCAGACACTACTTCTCACCTCGCTTGACAGCGGTGCGGACCACAACCAGGCCACCCTTACGTCCGGGGATGGCACCCTTGATCAGCAGCACGCCATTTTCGGCATCCACCTTGTGCACCACCAGGTTCTGGGTGGTGACGCGATCGCTACCCATGCGTCCCGACATCCGGGTGCCCTTGAAGACACGGCCCGGGGTGGCACAGCCACCGATCGAGCCGGGACGACGGTGCACAGCCTGCGCACCGTGGCTGGCGCCCTGACCGCTGAAGCCGTGACGCTTCATGGTTCCGGCGAAGCCCTTGCCCTTCGAGGTTCCGGTGACGTCGACGTAGGCGCCGTCACTGAAGATCTCCGCGGTCAGCTCCTGGCCCACCTCGTACTCGGCGGCAGCAGCCTCGTCGTCCAGACGCAGCTCGGCCAGGTGGCGACGCGGGTTGATACCCGCAGCACTGAACTGACCGGTGACCGGCTTGGTCACCTTGCGCGGGCTGATCTCACCGAATGCGAGCTGGATGGCGCTGTAGCCGTCCTGCTCCTGGGTGCGGATGCGGGTCACCACATTGGGTCCGGCCTTGACGACGGTCACCGGGACAACCCGGTTGTTGTCGTCGAACACCTGTGTCATACCCAGCTTGGTGCCCAGAATTCCTTTTCTTGCCATGGTTTCTGGTTCTCCTACTGGATGTTCACGTCGACGCTGGCCGGCAGGTCGATGCGCATGAGCGCGTCAACCGTCTTGGGCGTCGGGTCGAGGATGTCGATGAGCCGCTTGTGGGTGCGCATCTCGAAATGCTCGCGCGAATCCTTGTACTTGTGCGGCGACCGAATAACGCAATACACGTTTTTCTCGGTTGGCAGCGGCACAGGTCCAACGACACTCGCGCCGGTACGGGTCACCGTCTCAACAATCTTGCGCGCAGAGGCATCAATGGCCTCATGGTCGTAGGCCTTGAGCCTGATGCGGATCTTCTGTCCCGCCACGCTTCCTACCTCTACTATCACTGGTCCGGTGCACGCCGAAGCGCACAACCCGATACCGCCGCTGTTTACCTGTCGTAGTTCACCGACCCCCGCGGTCGGGCGTGTCGCCCTCGCGCGCAGTCGTCCGCGTCGAAAATTCTCGTCGCTTGGACTGGGCCGACGCGCCCGTAAGGGCGCTGTAGTTCGCCGTCTCCGTTCGCGCGCCACAAAAGGCGTCGCAACCGGTTCACGGCAACCCGAACAGTATGCCTCATCCCGCGGCTGCGGCCAAATCCCTGGTGTAACCACTCTGCGGCAACAACGCGGAGCCCCTGACCTGTGAATCCGAGGACCTCTGGAACGCTAGTTCAAGGTCCGTCGAGGAGGTTGCGAGTGCGCTGGTCGGAAGCCGACGGAGAGCGCTCATTTCTGCGGGCACTGCCGGTCCTGGCCGGTAGTGCCCCACCCTTTGACATCGGCGATGCTCCCGCCGAACCGCTCCCCTTGTTCGTCGAATGGATCGAGCAGGCTGCGCGGGCCGGCATACCGGAGCCGCATGCCATGACGATCTCGACGGTCGATGCCCAGGGCGCACCGCGCGCACGAGTGCTGATTTTGAAGGCCATCGATGCGAACGGCTGGCATTTCGCGGCGAGCTCGGTGAGCCAGAAGGGGCGGGACCTCTCTGCCCACCCCGTTGCCGCACTGACTTTCCATTGACAGGCGGTCGTCCGGCAGGTACGGGTGACGGGCCCGGTCGTCGACGACGGTGCGCGGGCAAGCGCTGAAGACTTCCTGGGCAGACCCATCGGATCCCGGGCCATGGCACTGACGCTGCGACAGAGCCAGCCGCTGGTGGATGCTGCGGAAATCGACGCCGAGATCGAGAAGGCGCACCGGAAGCTCACGGACGATCCCGATCTCGTACCCGGGGAGTGGGTGTCGTATGCAGTGCAGCCGACGCGGGTGGAGTTCTGGCAGGGCTCCCCCGAACGCAAGCACCTGCGTCTCGGCTATCAGCGCGTTGAGGAGCGCTGGGAGCGTACTCAGCTCTGGCCGTGATCGAGGAGCTGCTGACGTGTGCGTTCGACGTCATCTTACTTTCGAGTACGGCAAGCGAATCTGTAAATCCCCTGCTCAGAAACGGCGTTTGCGCTCTAATCACCGCTTCTCATCGGAGAGGTATCTAGCCTGCAACAAGTCCGACCGGTCCGTTCCCTAACGAAAGAACAACCTGTACTTATGTCTCTCGTGGGGAACGAACTACTCGGTGAACGGCAACATCGTGGTCCAACCCGGCACGGCCGGACCCACGGTGGCTGGACAGATGACGAGCTTCCCGGCATTCGAGGCCTACCACAACACGCCATCCGGCGACATCTCGCAGATTGCTCAGATGTGGCCCGTACACACCGACCAATGGGGCCCGATGCTCGGATTGCCGTTCACGCAGAACGTCGGCGATCAGGGGATAACGAACTCTATGAACGGTGCGCAGATGACCGAGCTGGTGCCCCCGGGCTCACACGTACCGACGATTACCCCGATGGCACCACCCGTTCCCGTAGATCCTGTGCCGCGCATCGAGATTGGCAAGTGATGAAGGACAACGCCAAGCGTTACGGCAAGCTCGTCGTTGTGGCAGGCGGGCTGCTGTGCGTGGTGTACTACCTCGTGTTCGCGATCGGGTTCCTATTCACTGCAACGGATTCCACGGCGAGGGACCACGGTTTGGGCGCGCTGATACTGCTATGGGTCACCCCATTGACCCTCGCCGATGATTGGTACTTGACGCTTCCGGCAATCCTCGCCATTGGTGCCGTGCTCATGTATGCGTGGACGAAGCTCCCCGAGCAGGTAGCCCATTGGTGCCGTGCTCATGTATGCGTGGACGAAGCTCCCCGAGCAGGTAGCCCATTGGCGCCCAAAGGGCTTCTGGCAGAACGCGGCCCTCTTTCCATTCCTCGCCTACGGCATGTTAAGCGCGGCGTTGCTAATCATCATGTTGCTGGTCTCAATCCCCGCCAGCTGTACATCCGGTTACCCCCACTAACTCTGGCGCGGGCGTGCGGCACCATGTGCGGCCAGTAGCGGGGCGGCCGTCAACAGGCAGCCGTGCCAGGATGTCCACGATGTGCAGCCAGTTACCTTGATCGCCGATACGCACTTCGCCGTAGGCCCACGCTTGGCCGGTCTTTCAGGCGATGCGCTTAAGTGATTCGACTGGCGATTTTGTCAAGTATGCCGGCCCGCCGTGCTCAAAACCCGCGAGCATGTGTAAATCTTAATTCGCGACTACTCCGGGAGCGGATGGTCATCGACCTTTATTTTGAAGTCGACCTTATCGCCCTCGATTTTTGTGACGGTGAGGGTTAGACCTGCCCTCTGTCCATCCTCGGTCAATACGCATCGTTGGGTAGAGCCCACCGTCGCTTCGAGAGGCCCGTCGCATACGACCGACTCCACGTTGCCGCCATACTGAGCCTCAAGGCGCGCCGCCGCAATCTTCCCGGCCTCTTCTTTCGGAATCTTTCTTACGGATGAAGTTGGTGGCGGTTCAGATGTTGCGGGCCCGGCATGCCATGTCGACGTGACTGAGCACCCTGACACCACAAAAGCTGACGATATAAGAGCCGCCATTGCCGGTCTGTAATGCATTTCGTTACTTACCCGCTTTCTTTCACGACGATCGAATCGAATAGCATTCGAAAATCCTGTGCGCAGATTTCAAATATCGATTCCGGTGCTGTTAGGAGAAAACTCAAGACACGCGTCTTGAATCCGGCGAAAGTAACGAGAATTTCGCTTTGGATTATCGCAACGCGATCGCCTGAAGACATCTCGGTCTCGAACCGGATTTCTTGACCGTACATCTCAGGATCACGGTGAGAGATGAACTCACCACGACGAAGCCTAACCTCCTCGTAGGCCTCAGCTACGGCGGCGCGGCGCGCGGAGGCCAGCACCTCCAAGGACGTCTCCAAATCAGGGACTTCCAGGACCGAAACCGTGATCTCTGGCACAATTGGCTGGCCAACTTCGGTGTCCCTTGTAACGCTCAGATACGTATCCCCACGTCGGGCCTCGTCGACCCTGGCACTCCAGCCGGGGGGAGCGTGACCGTCGATCCCAATTTCTAGAGTTGTCATTCCCGCCTCTACCTCTCGATCCTTTGACTTTAGCAACTTTACGGACCGAATACGGAGGGAATTCCACTGGTTATCCATTGGCCGGCTGGCCCGAGAGCGCCCTGGATAAGCTGCGGCACATTGACGAATCCCTGAAAGGCGGTTCCCCCTTCGACGGCACGCCAAGATGTAGTCAAGGGCAGATTTATATAGAAATTGCCGCCACCAAGATTTTGGAATGTGGTAGTAGCACCGAGAGGCGTACCCGTGCTTGCACCCTGACTGGCGCTGGGGCCGATTTTCAGCGTGTTTGTGAGAGTTCCCTGTACTGCAGGGCCCGATATAAAGGTCTTGTTCTCAAGGTTATAGCCTGCAAATGCTTCTGCTTTAGGTAGCACTGAGGGTGAGTTCGACATAGCCTGGGGGCTTTGTGCATTCAGCACCGCTGACGCCTCTACCTCACCACCCAATTTTTGCTGGAACGTGCTACCAAAGGTGTATTCACCTACAGTAGTTTTGCCGATTTCGATGGGATCCGGGTTTTGCAGGCCGTGCCGACCCTCCAGCCCAATTTTCTGACTACCGTCCGGGAAACTCTTGTTAATAGTTTTCAATTCGCCGGTGATATCCCAGGGTTGTTCCCCTTTACCGGCACTCTGGATTTGCGGTTCCCCTTTACCGGCACTCTGGATTTTCTTAGGCGCCTGCTGGGACTGTTGCGTAGTTTGCGGTCCCTGGTTAGTCTGCGTTGGAGTTTGCGGCGCTTGCTGCGACTGTTGCGTAGTTTGCGGTGTCTGCGGTCCCTGGTTGGCCTGCGTTGGAGTTTGCGGTGTTTGCGGTCCCTGGTTGGTCTGCGTTGGAGTTTGCGGTGTTTGCGGTCCCTGGTTAGTCTGCGTTGGAGTTTGCGGCGCTTGCTGCGACGTAGTTTGCGGTGCCTGGTTAATCTGCGTGGGAGATTTTGGTGCCTGCTGAGCTGCTTGTTGCGTGCCCTGTTGCGCAGCCTGCTCGCCTGCTTGCTGTGATCCACGACGAGTTGCCGCGGACGCCAGGTCCGTGGGGTTCATCGGGCTGTTGTCCCTATTCGGCAGCCCGGGGTCGTTCTGCGGCTGCTGCTGAACCGGTCCTTGATTTGGCTCACCAGATTGTCCCGGTTGCTGACCAGGCTGCCCCTGGGGCTGCTGCGGACCCGGTTGTTGAGGTGCTTGCTGCACCGGCTGCTGGGGTGGCTGTTGGCCGGCAGGGTTCTGTGGTGCTTGGGCTGGCTGCTGCGGAACTTGGGGTGCCTGTTGCGCGGGTGGCTGTGCGGGTGCCTGCTGGACCGGCTGTGGCGCCTGTTGTACGGGTGCTTGGGCTGGGGGTTGTGCGTCGGGTTGCCAGGGCCCGTAGTTGGGCAGGGGTTCGCCGTGTGCGGCACGCTGGCCGGGCATCTGCGGACCTAACGTCTGCGGGGCCTGTTGGGCCGGTTGAGGGCTGTTGCCGTTGTTGATGGAGATTCCGCCGTTTTGATCCAGGGGAGCCTGGTTGAAGCCGCCTTGGTAGTCGGGCTGTTGGGCGGGCATGTTCGGGGGTCTGAACTGAGCGCCGCCGTCTTGCGGGCTGCCGTCATTACCGCCGCCGCCACAATCGGGCGGGCAGGCAGCTCGTGCCAGGGGCGCGGCGCCCGGGCCTGTGTAGGAATCGGGAGTAGCGAGCCCGAACGCAGTAGCCGAGAAGAACAGCAGTGCAACGATTCCGGCTCCGGCGTAGATCTGCCCCATAGGGGTAGCACCACCGCCCGGGGTGTGCGGGGTGTGCACCCACGTCCACCACCCAGACAGGGCACGCCACCACCAGGTGTTGGCCAGGAACGCGACGGTCAGGACGGCAACGATGGAGGCCAGGGCTGCCATCGGATCAACGCCGGTCAGCCATGCGCTCACCCGCGGCACGATGTAACCGGACAGCAGCACCAAAGCGGTGCCGCCGGCCAAAAGTGTCAAACCCAGGCCCGCGTGGCTCGACCACCACAGGCTCCAGCGGTCTGGACTGCTTTCCTGCTTATGTTGTCGGGTACCGGAATTGGCGAAAATCAGGGCAGCGAGGGTTTTACCGCCATCGAACAGCAAGGCACCGGCCACCGCAATGATCGCCACCTGCACCAGCCCCGAGGTCAGCGTCCACCCCGTGCCGGTCCCGGTGATCTGGGCCCACCATGTGTTGGCGTGCCCGCGCATTACCCACCAGATCCCGGCTGCGCCGACACCAATCCCGGTGACTGCACGCGCCAGTGGCGGGATACCGGCCACCGACGCTGACACCACCACGGACAGCGGGGCCAGTGCGCGGCGTAGCAAGGTGATGCCCTTGCCCAGAGCAGTAAATGCCGCCAGCAGCAAGATCGCCCACCCCACCGAGGCGGCCACACCATCGCCGCGGGTCAGCACATGCAAACCCCACACGCCAGCAACAGCCAACACTGCGCCGGTGGCACCGGCTGCAAAACCCGTCAGTTCCGGCACCTGTAACGGGGCAGCTGTGGGCAGGGTCTGCGTGGGCGCATCGTCACCGACGCCTCCCGTGGTCGTGTTGGCCATCGGCTACCCCTCTTCTCCGAAGAATGCTGCTGCAAAAGATGTTGTGACGGTTGCCATGTCAGGACCCTGCCGCAGGCGGGCCGGGTGCCATGTTCTCTTTGGCCCAGCGGGTGTGCCCGTTAGCCACGGACAGGCAGCCCTCGTAGTCAGGGCCGTCATGCCCGAACGCAGTGACGCAGGCGTTCGACAGATCGGCCAGGAAGGTGTTCTCACACGTCAGTGCGCTGGTGCGGGCAGGTACCGCCGTCATGCATGTGGCCAACTTGCCGCACGACGCCGCGAAATCAGCTGTCTTGCCCGGGTTTTCGCCACCACGGAACTGTGGTGGGCCGGACACACAACGGCCGCCGTCCCCGTCTGCAGTGTTGGCTGGTGCTTTGGGGGCTGGGTCGCCCTGGGCGACTGCGGGCATGGTGGTGGTGGCGCGGTAGGCCACCGTGATGGTCACTGGAAAATTCAGCAGCCCCACGTCGCCGACGTTCAGGTCCAGCCCCGATTGCTGATAGCGATAGCTGCCGCCCAGCGACGGCGCGACCGAGATTAGATTCCCGGCGCCGTCACGTGCGTCAGGGATGCTGAACGCTCCGATAATCGCCGCAGGCTTGCCCGGAGACGCGTCGGTCTCGACCACCACGGCTTGGCCTGCTTGACGCAGGTGGGTTCCTTCTGGATAGCGGATACCCAGAGAAAAGTCGCTCGGGGAAATGAAGGACTTGCGGACCATACGGATATCAGCGCCGCCACCTGCGTCGGGTATCACCACATAATCGACCGGGCCCGAGCCGTAGGCGGCCGCACCGCCTTCGCCCCAGTTAGCGGCGGTCAGTTCACGTTCGTTCGGTAAGTGGATGACGATCTGTTTTCCCGGCCAGGCCGTCGCGGCGTGCACACCGTCTGTCACGATCGGCGGCACTGCAGCTAGATTGCGCTCCCGGGCCTCTGCCAGCGGCCGACCCGTTCCGTCACCCATGCCCTGCGGAACATTCGTTTTAGCTTGCGCCCCACCAATGTTGACTGCGCGGGGGAGATTATCGGGCTGCGGGACCGCTAACGGCGGCGGAGCAGGCGGCGGAGCAGGCTGTGGATCGGCGCATGCCTGCCCAGCATCCGCGGCACCAAGGGCAAAGAGTAACGCGGCTGCTGTCATTGCGACGCGACGGCGAATGGACAGACCGGACCGCGGCGCTCCCGGCAGCAGGCGGCGGTCTCCCAGCACGCGGCAGTTCCTCACCTGCACCGGCTGTGCCATGGGCCCGACCACATCCTTCCCCGACCATCACCTGACGCCAAACGTCGGCGTGCATCTCCTCCGACTAGAGAAACTACTGCACACACAGCGAACTCGTCAACTCATACAGCAACAATAAATTTCGCTTTTACCAGTGTAAATGTGATCTATCCCGTTAAGTTCTCCGCGCTTTCTGGCCTCGACTAGCTGCTAACGCGGGATGCGGCGAGAAGCCAGGACCCAGCAGCACCAGGAGAATCCGGCGGACGCGCCAGCACTGCGGCATCGAGCAGGGCTATGCGCGGTCCCACCACGTGCCAACGGTCGCGGAATCCGAAAGTGATCACATCCAGAACTATCTGGCCAGCCAACGCGACAGCGGCGCCCAGCAACGGCCATCGGTGTTCAGCGAGCAGCAGGATGGCCGCGGTGGTTGGCGCGCTGAGAAACGACAGAGACGCCCCCGCACTCGAACCATCGGGGGGTGAGGTGAGCGCGGGGGCAGTAAGCAGCCTAGCGGGACACGGCCGTAGCTGGTTACACCTCGTCGCGCAGCTCTGGCGGCAGGGGTGGCGCGGGTGTTCCGGGTGCGTGGTCCATCCGGGTGCCGTCAGGGGCTTCTGCGGCGTCCTGGCGCAGCTGCGCCGCATCGGCTTTCGTCAATACGTCGAATTCGGCGTCAATGCCACTAGCGCCCGATTCACATCAGACCGCCAAATCCCTTGGGGGACTGCATTTCATGGCGAAATTCGTTCGCCACCTTGCTGCCCGCTTCACCAAACAGCCGGGCGGCGTCATTCAATCGTTGCTGGGCTCCTGCGGCCCTGACGTTGCCGATCGTTCACGTCGTACGGGCCTGGTTTGTCGCGGCGGCCGGTGTCTTCCTCGAAATCGCTCACCGCCACCACCGCCGGAACAGTTGGCGGATCTGCTTGTCGGTCAGATTGACCAGCGGGTCGTAGACGCTGGCGACGCGGGCCGAGGGGCAGCCCCAGGACGGCACCGGGTCGTGCTCGGAGCGGTCGACGAGCTCGCCGATCGGCTCGACGACGTACAGGGCGCCGCGCGGGTATCCGGCGGCATAGATGCGGGCGTAGTCGCGGTCGGTGGTGACGCACAGGAGGCTCGGGTCGTTGTCGTCGGTGTCGAGCGGCTCACCGTGACGGCGGGCCTCGCATGTGGGGCAGCCATCGACCAGGTGCGCGGTACCCGTGGCGGGTTCGATGATGTCCCCGACCTCAATACCCTCACGCCGCGCGGGTTCTCCGGCCCTTTCGCTCCCATCAGCACCCGTGACCGGAGGTACCTTACTTTCGAGTAAGGTACGTGGCGTGAGTGCATCTCCGACCTACAAGATCTGGCAGCGTCTGCAGAACAAGCCGGGCGGCTCCGCCCTGTTCTCCGCCGCCATGATGGCCCGCGTCCCCTACTTCGCCTCGGTGGTGCCGCACGTGCACCGGATGGAACCGGGCTACTGCGAGGTGACCGCCCCCAAGTGGTACTTCGTCTACAACCACCTCAAGACCTTCCACGCGATCGCCGCGTGCAACCTGGCCGAGGTCGCGATGGGGATGCTGATGGAGGCCACCACCCCGTCCTCGCATCGCTGGATCCCCAAGGCGATGAATGTGCAGTACCTCGGCAAGGCCACCACCTCGCTGCGCGCGGTCGCCAAACTGGAAGGCCTCGACTTCGCCTCGATCACCGAGGGCACCGATGTCGTGGTGCCGATCAGCATCACCGACCGTGACGGCAAGGAAGTGGTGAAAGCAGAGATCACCACCTGGGTGACCCCCGCCTAGCCAGCATCGCCCGCATCCGGCGGTCAAAAATTCAGCCGTTACGGTCAAATCTATGGTGCGCCGCGCGCACACTCCGGCTATGGCCACTGCACTATCCGAAATCGAAGACGCCGGCCGACTCTTGGCCGATCCGACCGCGTACGCAGACGAGCCCCGTCTGCACGAAGCACTGACCCTGCTACGGCGCGAACAGCCCGTGGCGAAGGTCGTTACCGACAACTACCGGCCGTTCTGGGCGATCACCAAGCACGACGACATCATGGACGTTGAGCGCGATAACGCACTCTGGATCAACGAACCGCGTCCGTTGCTGATGAACCTCGAGCAGGAGGCCGAGCTGGACCGGCAGGCGGCCATGGGCATCGAGCTCAAAACCCTTGTCCATATCGACGACCCCAAACACCGCGTTCTGCGCGCCATCGGAGCCGACTGGTTCCGGCCAAAAGCCATGCGGGACATGAAAATCCGCACCGACGAGCTGGCCGCCAGATACGTGAACAAGCTGATGGAGGCCGGTGGAACCTGCGACTTCGCCCAGGACGTGGCCGTGCACTTTCCCCTGTACGTCATCATGTCGCTGCTCGGCATTCCCGAATCGGATTTCGACCGCATGCTCAAGCTCACCCAGGAACTCTTCGGCGGCGACGACACCGAATTCCAGCGCGGCGCGACTCCGGAGGAGCAGCTGCTGGCGCTGCTGGACTTCTTCGGATACTTCAGTGGGCTCACCGCCTCCCGGCGCGAAAACCCCACCGGCGACCTGGCCTCGACCATCGCGAATGCCACGGTCGATGGCGAGCCACTCTCCGATGTCGACATCGCGTCGTACTACACGATCATCGCCACCGCCGGACACGACACCACCAGCGCCACGATTGCCGGTGGCCTGGAAGCGCTTCTGGCGCATCCGGACCAGCTCTCGCGCCTACGCGAGAACCCCGACCTCATGCCTTTGGCGGTCGACGAGATGATCCGCTGGGTGACACCGGTCAAGGAGTTCATGCGAACAGCGACCGCGGACACCGAGATTCGCAAAGTATCCATCGCCCAAGGCGACTCGGTGCTGCTGTCCTACCCGTCGGGGAACCGCGACGAAGACACCTTTGCCAACCCGTTCACCTTCGACGTGGCACGAGACCCCAACAAACACTTGGCATTCGGGTTTGGTGTGCACTTCTGCCTGGGAGCGGCACTGGCCCGGATGGAGGTCAACAGCTTCTTCTCGGCACTGCTCCCCCGGCTGGAGTCCATCGAGATCGACGGGAACGTCGAGCGGACGTCGACCATATTCGTCGGCGGTATCAAACACCTGCCGATCCGCTACTCCTTGCGGTGACGGCGGCGATCAAGCGAGCCGCGCGGAACCATCCGCCGCGACTTCGATTGACGCACCGGCGATATCTGTGCCCCCGATCTGCGCCGCCACAGCGCGGTCGTCGAGCTTGGCGAAGGTGCGCGCCCCGGTCGGGGTACGTACGCTCACGAACGTCTGGAACGGCGATCCGTCTCGCCCATAGTTGACGGTCCAGGCCTCGACGGCGGCCGCACCCGAATAGCCATCGGCCGCCGCGGTTCTGGGCTCTCGATCGACGGCGGGCTGCACATCCTCGTACCTGAAACCGGATGTGGGCGGCTCGGTTCCGTAGATTCCGAATGCGTGCTTGGTGAGGTATCCGCCATTGGCTGTGATCAGCCCCTTCGCACCGGGACGCTCACGCAGCCGCTCGGCCATGGTGGCGATGGAGTGGGTGACGTAGTTACACCAGGGGCCGCCGGCGAACGTGAGTCCACCGGTGACGGTGAGCGGCCGCGCCGGGTCATCGAGCGCCAACCCCAGCTCGGTCGCCGCGACCTGCACCGCCGAGGGGAAACACGAGTAGATGTCGATCAGGTCCACGTCATCGGTTCCCAAACCGGCGATGTCGAACGCACGCTTGCCCGCAAGACGGATAGCCGGCGACCGGTGCAGCTCGTTACGTTCACTGAGCGCAAAGGTGTCGTTGGCCTGGCTGCCGGCGAGCGGAAATATCCAGCGATCCTTGGAGATTCGGAGCCGTTGCGCGGTTTCTAGCGAGGTGAGCAGCAGCACCGCCCCCTGTTCGACCATGTTGTTGGAGTTCATCAGCTTGGTGTACGGCGAGCTGATCCACCGATTGTCGGGACCGGGCGTAGCGATCTGCTCGGCGGTGTACGCATCGTTGGACCAGGCATGCACGTTGTTCACGGCCACGGCGTTGAAGCGCTGCCACAACTGAGAAATCGCAGCGCGATGGTCGGCGACGGATACACCATTGGCGACCCGAATCGCCTGCTCGAACAGCGGGTACACATGACCGGGAGAGATCAGGCCAATGGTGGTCTCGGCGCCGCCCACTTGATCCATGCGACCGCCGAGAATGGCTGGTTCGGTGATGGATTCGTCTTGGGTGGTCCACGTGGGCTGCACACCGGTGGCCATCATCTTGTTGCGCGACCGCCACATCTCCGCCCCGCCGATGAGCACCACGTCGGCATCCCCGGCCAGAATGTCCGCGGCCGCATGGTTGACCAACAGCTGCGGCGAGTTGCCGCTGGGCCCGGTGTAGAACGTGCGCTTGGGCGCCGAACCCAGACGTTCACCGAGCAGCGCGCCGGGGTCGCGGTACTTCCACGAGAAGATGTTCGCCACCGACACCGTGTCTATGGCCGTGAGCAGCTCAACCGCCCCCGCATCCTCGGCCGCCAGCCGGCCCGCTCGCTCCATGAGATCGATGGGCTCGGGGATCTCCGAGAACGCAGTATCGGCGTCCGTCCGCTGGTTGACCTGTCCGGTACCGACGAGAACCGGCGTGCGAGGGTCGAGGGCCATTAACCGATGGTAACCAACCACCCGGTTGGCCCCGGAAAGGCCATCCCGCTACGTGGTGAGAGCGGGCCCGGACCCCTCGATCTGACTACCCGCGCCCGTCATGTCCTTGAGGGCGACGCCTGATCGACCGATCTCACGTGCGCCCGCCACCAGCGCAGCGACGACCTGTGCCGCCTGGTCGTAGCCCAACCCTTCCGGCGGATGGATGTTGGACACGCAATTACGTTGTGCGTCACTGCATCCGACAACAGGATTGTGCGTGAGGTATATCCCTACGCTGTCGGCGACGGACAGGCCGGGACGTTCCCCGATGAGCATCAGGACCGTGTCCACACCGAGCGCGGCACCGATGTGGTCACCCAGGGCCACCCGCGCCTGTGTCGCGATGACGAGCGGTGCGAGCGAATATCCGCGAAGGCGCTGGTGTAGCGCCTGCAATAGCGGAACACCGTGGTCATCAAGGGCGCGCGGAGACAAACCGTCAGCCAGCACGATGCCGATATCGGCGGCGGAATCCGACAGCACATCCAGCGCGCCATCGGCCGGCGCCCGCCCCAGGTCCGGGCGGCGCAAGTATTCGGATCGATCGCCTGCGCGGCTGGTCACCAGCAGCGGCGTACCCAATCCGAGACCGTCGATACGGCCGGCCAGCGCGGAAGCGTCCAGCGGCGTATGCACGGCGTCGCGGGCGGCGGCGTGCGCGGTCCCGAACTCCAGCACTCGAGCGGTGGGCAACGCATCCCCGCTGCGCCCCAAACCGATTCGTGACTGCGTGGAGCGACGTAACGTATCCCAGATATCTTCCGCCGCTCCGTTGTTCGCAACGTCACTCATAACAGTGCCCGCAACGGCGAGTCGTTGACCGCGATTTCACGCAGCCCCCCGTCGCGCTCCAGCATGCCCATGCGCTCAAGCCAGTCGTTGAACTCCGGGGCCGGCCGCAGGCCGAAGGCGCGGCGCGCGAACAGCGCATCATGGAAGGACAGGCTCTGGTACCCGAGCATGACGTCATCCGCCCCGGGCACCGCGATGACAAACGCGACTCCCGCCGCCGTGAGCACAGTAAGCAGGACGTCCATGTCATCCGAATCGGCTTCGGCGTGATTGGTGTAACAGACATCCACCCCCATCGGGAGCCCCAGGAGCTTGCCGCAGAAGTGGTCTTCCAGGCCAGCCCTGATGATCTGCTTGCCGTCGTAAAGATATTCCGGCCCAATGAATCCCACGACTGTGTTGACCAGGAGTGGCTCCACCTCACGCGCCACCGCGTAGGCCCGGGCCTCCAGTGTTTGCTGGTCTACCGGGACTCCGCCCACCCCGAGATGCGCCCCGGCCGAGAGCGCCGATCCCTGGCCAGTCTCCAGGTACATGACGTTGTTGCCCACGGTTCCTCGCGCCAAAGAACGTCCGGCCTCGTTCGCCTCACGCAGCAGCGCCAAGTTGACCCCGAAGCTCTCGTTGGCACCTTCGGTGCCGGCGATCGACTGGAACACCAAGTCCACCGGCAGATTTCGCTCAATGAGCTCCATCGTGGTGGTGACGTGCGCGAGCACGCACGACTGTGTGGGGATGTCGAATCTCAACCGGATGTCGTCGATGAGACGCAGCAGGTCGGCCGCGGCATGCGGGGAATCGGTCGCCGGGTTGATTCCGATGACGGCGTCGCCGCAACCCAGTAGCAGTCCGTCGAGGGTGGCAGCGGCGATACCTCGCGCGTCGTCGGTGGGATGGTTGGGCTGTAGTCGGGTCGCCAACGTGCCCGGTAGTCCGATAGTCGTACGAAAAGCGCTACGGTTGCGCACCGCGGCACCGACGGCGATGAGGTCCTGATTGCGCATCAGCTTGCTGACGGCCGCTACCATCTCTGGTGTCAGCCCCGGCGAAATATCCTTGAGTGACTGCGCCCCATGGCGTTTGGTGATGGTCTCCAGCAGCCAGTCGCGAAAATCGCCGACGGTGAGATGCGAGATGACCGCGAAGGCCTCCGCGTCGTGGCTGTCAATGATCAGCCGGGTGACCTCATCGGTGTCGTACGGGACGATCTCCTCGGACAGGAAGTCCGCTAGCGGTACCTCGGCGAGTGCCCAGCGTGCGGCAGCCCGCTCGGCGTCCGATTGTGCCGCACAGCCCGCGAGCTCATCACCGGACCGCGGCGGCGAAGCCTTCGCGAGAACTTCGGCGAGCGACCCGAACCGGTACGTGACCGGTCCGGCGATGTGGCGAAAGGTGCTCATAATATGCCTATTTCAGTTCGTTCTCGGCCTCTGCAAGCGCCGCGAACTCCTCGTCCGGGGAGTTTGCGACCAAACGGTGACGGCTATACAACCCAAAATACGCCATAAACAGGATGAATACGCCGAACGTGGCAAAAGCCGCGGTGGTATCGACGATGAACGTCGCCACCACCGCGGCGCAGGCGATCAGGAGGGCAAACCCGCTGGTGACGATGCCCCCCGGGGTGCGATACGGCCGCTGCATATCCGGCTCGCGAACGCGCAGCACAATATGGCTCACCATCATCAGCACATAGCTCAGCGCCGCGCCGAACACCGCCATATTAAGCAACATCGCACCTTTACCGCTGAGCGACAACAGGAATCCGATGATTCCCGGCACGATCAGCGCCAGCACAGGAGCCTTACGGCCATTGGTGACCGACAACCCGGTCGGTAGGTAGCCTGCCCGGGACAACGCGAAGGTCTGCCGACTGTAGGCATATACGATGGAAAAGAAGCTGGCGATGAGTCCGGCCAGCCCGATGTAATTGACCGCCTTGGCCACCGTGGTGTTTCCCAGCGCCTCGACCAAGGGATTCCCGGACTGCCCCATCGCTTCGGCACCGCCCGCCCCGGGCACCAGGATCAGCACGGCCGTACCGGTGACGACAAGCACCAGCATGGCCATCACGATGCCGCGCGGAATGTTCTTTGCGGGATCGCGGGCTTCCTCGGCGGCCAGTGGCACGCCCTCGATCGCTAGGAACAACCAGATCGCGAACGGCACCGCCGCCCAGATTCCCAGATATCCGTAGGGCAGGAATGCCGATGCACCCGTGGCCGTTTCATCGACGGGAATGTTGGTGAGGTTGTTTGCGTCGAATCGGCCGACGGCTCCAATTGCGAAGGTGACGAGGCCGACAAGCGCGATCCCCGTGATGATGAACATCGTCCGGAGCGCCTCGCCCGCACCGCTGAGGTGGATGCCGATGAAGATCGCGTACACCGCCAGATAGATCCACCATCCATCCTTGAGGCCGAACAGGTGCAGTGATTCGACGTAGCTTCCGATAAAGGTGGCAATCGCGGCCGGCGCTATCGCATACTCAATGAGAATCGCGGTCCCCGTGGCGAATCCGCCCCACGGGCCCATCGCGCGCCGTGCGAAAGTGTATCCGCCTCCTGCCGTGGGCAATGCCGACGACATCTCCGCCATGCTGAGTACCATCGACAGGTACATCGCGGCGATAACCACTGCTGCAATGGCCATCCCGCCGAAGCCGCCTTTGCTCAAACCGGTGTTCCAGCCCGCGTAGTCTCCGGAAATCACATAACTCACGCCGAGCCCCGCCAGCAGCACCCAGCCCGCGGTGCCCGATCTCAGCTGCCGCCGCGCGAGGTAGTCGGCACCTTCACGGTGTGATTGCACACCCGCATGATCAAACGGTGCTTCCGCAGGTGAACTGACGGCGTCATCGGGAGTTGACATCGTCCAATTGTGCGGCCGATGGCGTGCGCGCGTGCAGTAGACGCCAAGATTCGCCCTCCTGTTACGACCACGCAACAAACTGGGCCGCACGATGTCCGATCATCGCGATCGTTGCGGCCGGTCCCCGGCTGGGAATAGTGGGCATGATCGACCCGTCGATGACGAACAACCCATCGACTCCCCTGACGCGACAGTACTTGTCAACGACCGCATGCTTGTCCTCGTCATTGCCCATCGGGGCCGTTGCGCATAAATGCTGCGACGTGGACCACCGCGGCCCGCCGAATCGCCGTCCGTACAGTTCGGACACCAGACGCACTCCATCGCGCAAGCGATCCATGTCCTTGGTCTCACTGTCGTACCGCAAGTCGATGTACACCGGCACTGCGGGATCGGTCGAGCGCAGTTCAAGCCGACCGCGACACCGCGGTGTCATCAACGCGACGCCGATCTGCCGGGCATCCGCACCGTTCACCGACGTCCCGGCCATCGCCGCGAATCCGGTTGTATAGGGCCGTATCTCGATGCCCATCTGACGATCAGTGTGCAATACGGTATCCAGGACGGGATAGCCCTGCTGCCCCTGGTCGCCCGTGTCCAATACCCACTCCGCGTGGTCCATCACGCGGGTACCGACACCGGGCAGGTCGACAACGGGCTCGACGCCCACCGCGCGCAGGTCATCTGCCGGCCCGATCCCGGAGAGCAACAGCAGCTTCGCGGTCTCAATCGCCCCCGCACTCAATATGATTCGGTCGGCAGTCAGCGTCCGCACCGAATTCCCGACCGCCACCTGCACCCCGGTGGCGCGCCCGGTGCCGCAGAGCACCCGCAGCACACGGGTACCGGAGTACACCGCGAGATTGGGGCGCCAGCCCGCCCCCTCCAGATATGCGCGCGCGGGCCCAACCCGCATCCCACTGTCGATGTTGAGCGGTACCAACCCCACCCCGACGCCGGCCTTACCATTCAGGTCTGCCACCATCGGATATCCGCCCTTGAGTGCGAACTCCGCCAGTTCTCTTCCAGCGCTACTCTGTTCGTGCTTTCGCCCGATCGGTATAGGCCCTGACGAGCCATGCAACGGATCGTCCCGGAAGTCACGGTCTGTCTCCAGCGCGCGGAAATGATCGCGAACATCCACCCAGGCCCAGCCCGGCACCGACCATCCGTCGAAATCCGCGGGCCGGCCACGCACGAAGTAGCCGCCATTGATCGCGCCGGAGCCCCCCACCACCGATCCACGCACCAACTCGGCCTGGTCACCCGTGGACGTCAGAGTCGCCCAGTAGTAGGTGGCTATCCGGCTGTCGGGACCAATCGGAAGACGATACCCGTCACGTACGCCGTCCTCATCCGCGGAGGCCGCTGGGCCCGCCTCGACAAGCACCACCCGGAACGACGGATCCTCGGAAAGGCGCCCTGCCAGAATCGATCCCGCGCTTCCTGCACCCACGATGAGCGCATCCGCATGGATCGGCCTACTCAGGGCCGTAGTTCCGGTCGGAGCGCACCGAGATCGCGCTCCTGCACAATCCCCGACCACAGGCCAATCCCATAGGCGATGTCGTCGAGACGCTTCAGCAGTACGTACTCCAGCAGACCAATGCGATCATCGGGAGAGGCCGAGTTGTCGTTGCGCTTCATCCAATCCACCACGCCGTCGACAATCGCGGCCACCACGAGCACCTGGCGGCTGCGCCGCGACAGCGCAGCGGCCACCAGCGCCAACGGCCAGTAATGACGGCACAGCGCGGACGCAATCTGCAACGCCGCACCACCCACACCTTGGGCAGCGACCCGGACGACGTCCCGTGGTGGGGTATCCACCCCCCGCAGCGTCCGCGCCACGCGGCCCGCCGCCAGTGCGGCCATGCCCGCCGCGGCCAGATAGCCCATCCCTGAACCCACTGCTACGAGAATCCACACCAGCAGCGTCCACCGTGAGATGACCATCGGCGCCACCTTATCGGGATGACGCGTCGACAGCGGTGCCGCACTT
Organism: Mycobacterium sp. NGS15; assembly: GCF_059813245.1. Lineage (NCBI taxonomy): Bacteria > Bacillati > Actinomycetota > Actinomycetes > Mycobacteriales > Mycobacteriaceae > Mycobacterium > Mycobacterium sp. NGS15. The sequence continues at coordinate 402,703 of NZ_JCALEF010000004.1, forward strand.
CTTCCATAGAATGTCTTGCGCGCAAACCATTCTCGGAGGGTCAACCTGTGATCATGGGCCACGTGGGACACGGGTTCGTACCGAAGCCGTGACCCCGCCTCGATCAGCCGCCAGCACAGATCCACATCCTCACCGCACTGCAGCGACTCGTCGAATCCGCCGATCTCGTCGATCGCGGCCCGCCGAACCACGATGGCCGCGCTGGGCACATACGACACCGGGCCATATGGCACGACCGGCGCCTCACGAAGGCCGAGATCCAACGAGGACCTGACTGCTTCATACCGAGCAATCGCATTGTCGCTCAACACTAATCCAACAATCCGCGGAGCAACCAGAGCCACCGCGGGATCGCTGAAGTGCCCCAGCAGTCCCTCCAGCCAACCGCGCCTGGGCACCACATCCGAATCAAGGAACGCGACGAAGTCCGTGGTCGCCAGCTTCAGCCCGGTATTGCGGGCCGCCGCCGGACCCTGACTGTCGGTGTGCCGCACCACCCGCACGTCACAATGCATACCCTCCAGCTCGCACTCCACGATCGGAATGGTGGAACCGTCGTCGATAACGATCACGCGCATTCCGCGCAGTGCCCGCAGCAGTCTACGTAATCCAAAACCATTGTTACGGCATGGAATAACGACAGTCACGTCCCGATAGCCCGGGCCACTCGTGGGACGCGGGTGGGCGACGGTCGCATCCAGCAGCGTCCGGGCGAGCTGAGCGCTCGTCGCATCGCGTACCTCAAGCCGTCCGCCGGAAAGCAGCGTCCGCGCGGCAGGCGCCAGTCGCAGGAGCCGAGTCGGCGACCCACCCAGCAGCGCCGACCCCTCGTCGAGCACGCGAACCCGTCGATCCACCTGAACCGCGAATCCGTCGGGTAGCCGTCCGTGTGATGCGGACATGCCCTGCACCGCGTCGTCGCTCGTCGTCATACCAGCCGCCCGTCGGCATCAGGTAACCAACGGCGCACCGCGTGGGCGCATCGTCGGGTCATCGTCGCAAGCATCCGCGCGCCGTCCTGGCTGCTGGCAGTCGTCGGATCCCCGAGCACACCGATCGCGCTCACCGCCGCCACGCCGCCCGCACGCATGGGCGCCATCAGCTCGTGCAGCGGTGCCGAGTTTCCGGCGAGCACTTCCTCGCGGCGCACTGCATCCGGTGAAATATGTAGCAGCAGAGATGTTTCCGCATGTCCAGCGTGAGCGTCACCGCCTTCGACCGCGCACGCCCACCACGCGATATCGCGGCCCTCCGACCGCAGGAGCCGCACCGCGGAGACTGTCGCCTCGATATTGCCGCCGTGACCGTTCACGAAGACGATGCGTCGGCACCACTGCGTGGCCGACCTGCCGTACTCCACGAGGACCTGGGTCAGCGCCGCGGTACCGATCGAGATCGTTCCAGCGAAGGATTGATGTTCTCCGCTGGATCCGTACGCGAGGGCAGGGGCGAGAGCGATCCGGCCGGCGCCCGCATCGGAGGCCAGCATCTCCGCCGCAGCGGTAGCCACAGCATCGGCAATCCGGGTGTCGGTATCCAACGGCAAGTGCGGCCCGTGTTGCTCGGTTGAGCCGAGTGGGGTGAACAGCGTGATGGCCTCGTCTGCGAGCTCCGGAGAGATGGCGGTGCTCAAGACAGTCGGTACAGCCACCCGCCGATGGTAGGCCGAATTCACGCCAAATGCATCCAAAGTTGGCGCACCCAATTGAGGTCTTTACATCCTTGCTGGCCGTCGGCTTAGGTGCTGGGCGCTATTTCGCACCGATTGTCACGCCAGCCCCTGCCGCCACATCGACTCTGCCGACACCGTGTTCAATTCCCGATGCGCTGAACTAGTGCCGTCCGAGGCCGCGGGCAAATCCCTCCGGAACGAGAAGATCATCTGGGGACAGTTCGTGCACAGACTTCTTGCCAAGCCCCATCAGTGCCGAATCGATGCCGCCGCGCATGATGTCCAGGACATTTTCGACGCCGGCCTGACCCGAAGCCGCCAGGCCCCAGAGATACGCCCGTCCGATCATCACCGCACGCGCTCCAAGTGCCAATGCCTTGACGACATCGCTGCCCCGCCGGATGCCGCCATCCAGCAGCACCTCGACATCACCCCCGACGGCCTGTGCGATGCCCGGCAACGCACGGATCGAGGCGGGCGTTCCATCGAGATTGTTCCCGCCGTGATTCGACACCGAAATCGCCGAAACTCCGCAATCTACAGCCCTTTTAGCATCATCAATGCGCATGACACCCTTGAGCATGAATGGACCGTCCCATTGCTCACGCATCCATTGAACGTCGTCCCATGTCGGCGCCGGAGTTCCCATCCACTGCCCGTAGGCATCGAAGAAGGGCGGTCCGGCCTCGCCGCGGGCTGCCTGGTTGGGCACCCGCAAATCCGGAATGTTCATCTTCTTCCCGAACGACCACAGCCAGCCGGGCCTGGTGACCACTTCCGGCGCCAGCCGGATCATCGACCGCAGGTTCATCTTCTCGGGTATGGAAGGGCTACCCCAATCACGGCCGTGCGAAAAGCTCCAGTCAAGAGTGGCGATAAGGCCCACTGCACCAGCATCTTTCGCACGCTGAATGCGCTGAGCCACATCGTCACGCCCGCCTAGCCAGTAAATCTGGAAGTGCGTCTTCGGATTCGCGGCCACCACATCCTCGATGGGCTTGCTCGCGAAGGAGGACAATCCCATGGCGGTTCCACGCGCGGCGGCGGCCCGGGCCACCGCCACCTCACCGTCGGGATCAACGGCCTGAACCCCGGTCGGAGAGATCATCACCGGCAACGAGATTTCTTGCCCTAGAACAGTTGTCGACAGTTCACGGTCCGGCTGAATGCCGACGACGTGAGGCTCGAATCCGAGCTCTGCGAACGCCTCGACATTGTCACTGACGGTCAGCCCCTTTTCGCTGGCCGAGATTAGCGAGCTGTAGACGGACCTCGGCAGTCGCTTCTTGGCCCGCTGCTGGGCAATCGCGACCGTCTCGAACCATGTGTTGCGGGCCATCTACCGTCCTGCTCGTACGTTGGAAATGGGGTTCTCATCGCATGCGCGCGAGGGCGGCCGGCGCGTCAGGGTCAGGGCGACGGGGCCCCCGGACGGTCCGCGCTTGCCCTTCGAATGCGAGTGGTCGCCACTGGGTTTGGGCACCACGCGATCGGCGGCCAGGGCCGCCTCGCCATAGCCCTGCACGCACTCCGGGTCGGGTCCGTCCATCGGCAACCCGGTGAAGAACTTGGCCGCCATGCAGCCGCCCCGGCAACTGTCGTAATGCCCGCAACTGCCGCAGGCACCCGCGGACTGCGGCTCACGCAACTCGGTGAACAGCTGCGAGTGCTTCCACACCTCGTCAAACCCACCGTCGGACACCACATTACCGGCACGGAACCGGTCATGGATGGCAAACGGGCAAGCATAGACATCGCCCACTGGATCGATCAGGCACACCACCCGTCCAGCACCGCACATGTTCAGACCCGGCAAACCCCCGGACCCGTCACCGTAGGCCGACAGGTGAAAGAAGGAATCTCCCGTCAGAACCCGCTCGCCGTTGAGCACCAGCCAGTCGTACAGCTGACGCTGCTGCGCCGGGGTGGGGTGGAGCTCATCCCATACGTCGGCGCCGCGGCCGGAGGGACGCAGCCGTGTAATCCGCAGTGTTGCACCGTATTTTGCGGCCAGATCGGCGAAATCGTCGAGCTGGTCCACATTGTGGCGGGTAACCACCACCGAGATCTTGGCGTCCTTGAATCCGGCGGCGGCCAGGTTCTCCAGCGCCCGCACCGCCATGGCGAACGAGCCCGCACCGCGCACCGCATCGTTGACGTCGGCGGTCGCGCCGTCCAGCGAGATCTGTACATCGACGTAGTCGCTGGCGGCCAGTCGTGCCGCCACCTCCTCGGTGATGCGCACGCCGTTGGTCGAGAACTTGACCCCTACGTGATGCTCGGTCGCGTAATCCACGAGCTCCCAAAAGTCTGATCGCACAGTGGGTTCGCCGCCGCCGATGTTCACGTAGAACACCTGCATGCGTTCGAGCTCGTCGATGATGTCCTTGCACTGCTCAGTGGACAGCTCACGCGGATCGCGCTTGCCCGATGACGAGAGGCAATGCACACAGGACAGATTGCAGGCGTAGGTCAGCTCCCAAGTGAGGCAGATGGGGGCATCCAGCCCCTGCTCGAACTGATCCACGAGTCTCGGAGCCGCAACGCCGGCGACATCCAGCCTCGGAGCCGCAACGCCGGCGACATCCAGCCTCGGAGCCGCAACGCCGGCGACATTCAGGCGGGGTACTGCGGGAGCACTCATCGGGCGTCCTCTCGGGTCACGATCATCTTTGAATCCGCCAGTACCGCCAGGGCCTGCTGGTAAACGGCAATCTGATCGTCCTCGACACCAGCGGCCCGCCAAGCATTCTCGGCGCTGCTGTGTTCGGTAAGGGATTGCACGATCTGCAGCAGAGTGCGGTTCTTCAGGAAGGACAGCTTGCGGGTGCCGAAGTGGTAGAGCAGCGCCCCGAACGGCTCCGGACGCAACGACACCTGGGGGTGCAACTGCCAGGGCCGGGTCCAATCGAAACCGGCGGGCGCCTCGTCAATCATGGCGCTCATCGAGACCGGGCGTCTCAGTAGACGCCGCACATCCCGTCGATCGATACCTCTTCGACCAGCGATTCCTGCACCAGTTCGGTGTCGGTGGTCTGTCCGGCGACAGTGGTGGGCTCGGCCATCTGTTCACTCCCTTGTGAGTCTGGACTGTGGCAACGATCACGATAATAATGGCATCGAGTGCAGAAAGGGAAGAGGGTGTCAGGAAATGGCGGAGTTCTCGGTATGAATGCGCAGCCGGCGCGCGTAGGACGACGCCCTTCCACAACCCGGGACGAGATCACCGCGGTTGCCATGGCTCTGTTCACGCAGCGCAGCTTCGACGAGGTCAGCGTCGACGACATCGCCGCGGCGGCAGGCATCGCCCGGCGCACGGTCTTTCGGTACTACAGCTCCAAGAACGCAATCGTCTGGGGCGACTTCGATTCTCACCTGGAGGTGATGCGTGCGCTGCTGGATGAAACTCCGGACACGGTGGACATCAGCACCGCGCTGCGCCAGGCGCTGTTGACATTCAACGACTTTCCGGTCGACGAAACGCCGCGGCACCGCATGCGGATGAGGCTGATTCTGGAGGTCCCGGCGCTACAGGCATATTCGATGCTGATGTACACCGGCTGGCGCGATGTCATCGCACAGTTCGTGGCCAAACGCAGCGGGGCAGATCCCACTGCTCTCTTGCCGCAGACCGTCGGCTGGACACTGCTAGGCGTGGCGCTCGCCGCCTACGAACAATGGCTCACCGACGAAGCGTCGATCCTTACCGCACTACTCGGCAAGGGCTTCGACGCCGCCGAGGCGGGGCTGCGAGCCCTCGGCTAAATCTCGCTACTCCAGTACCTCGGCGATGGGCGTACCCGCCGCAATCTTGGCCCGCATCTTCATCACCGGACCAGCCATCCCGCAGCCGACGACGCCGGTCAGCACACCATCGCGCTCCAGGTAGGCCAGGAACTTGCGACCGTCATCAGAGATGAGATGCACGGTGTCCGAGCTCCCCAGATGACCGAGCGACTGAATCTTCACGTCGTACTGATCGCTCCAAAAGTACGGCACCGCAGCGGTATTAGCTGCGGGCTCCTGGCCAAGCAACGCCGGTACGAGCGCGCGAACCTGCTCGGCGACATTGCTCCAGTGCTCCACACGGCTGGGACGCCCGGTGGCGTCGGCCCACGCGGCGACATCACCCAGCGCCCAGACATGCGGGGTACCGGTGCGACCGACGGTATCGCACACCACCCCGTTGTCCACCTCGACACCGGACCCGTCCAGCCAGTCTGTGGCGGGCCGGCTCCCGATCCCCAGTACGACGAGATCGGCGTCCAGCCGCGTGCCGTCCGACAGCGTGACGGACCGGACTCGCTCCTCGCCCTCCACGGCGTCCACTCCGAGGCCCACTCGAACATCCACGCCCTCGTTGCGGTGCAGCCGGGCGACCAAGTCACCGAGCTGCTGACCGATCGCAGCCAGCAGAGGGGCCGGTTGCGGCTCCACGAGAACCACCTCAACCCCGTTGGCCCGCAATGTGGACGCAACCTCACATCCGATGAATCCGGCTCCGACAATCACCGCGCGCCGCGCCTTCGCGGCATCTCCCCGTAACGCGAAGCTATCGTCGGCGGTCCGCAGGACGTGAATGCCGTCCAACTCGGGGAAAGCAGGAATGCGCCGGGGAACGAGGCCGGTCGCGATGATGACCTCCCCGTACTGCACCGTGCTTCCGTCATCCAGAGCGACCGTGCGGCCGGCGGGGTCCAATGCCACTACCCTCGCGCCGAGTCGCAGCTCAATCTGCTTCTCGTCATAGAACTCTCGCGGCTTGAGCACGACCGCGTCGATCGTCTTCTCCGCGTCACGCAGCACATCCTTGGACAGCGGCGGGCGATCGTAGGGCAGATGAGCCTCGCTACTCACAATGGTGATCGGCCCGGTGAACTCCGCGCGGCGCAGCTGCTCGGCGGTTCGCACCGCGCCCAGTCCACCACCGATGATCAGGACACCATGCTCTGCGTCGCTCCCAGTCGCATCACTCACGGTCTACTTCATACACGACTGGACATGCGCGGTGTCAGGCCTATCGCCCGCGCCTCCTACCCCTGGACCTGCGCTCGGTCCACCAGGTTGGAGAGCACCACGATGCTCTCGGTGCGGTCGATGTCCCCACTGGCGCGGATGCGCTCCAGCGCGCGCTCGAGATGCTGAATATCGCGAGCCAGCACACGCAACATCGCGTCGGAGGTTCCGGTCACCGTCGCGGCGCTCACCACCTCGGGAATATCGATCCACGCCCGCCGCAGGGCTTCCGGGGTGATGGTGCCCTGGCAGTAGACCTGAACGTAGGCCTCGGTGTTCCATCCGACCGCAGCGCGATCCACCACGGTGGTGAAGCCCTTGATCACCCCCGTCGCGACCAGGCGATCGACACGACGCTTGACGGCGGGGGCCGACAGGTTCACCTCCTCGCCGATCTCGGCGAACGTCGCTCGAGCATTACGCATCAACAGCGTCACGATCCGCTCATCGGTGGCATCGAGCTCGGCCATCCACCATCCTCCTCAGGCGATCCAACCCGTTCACGCAATAGAATGCCAAATTAGCGATGTAGACGCAATAGACCGCACTTGACTAGACAACGTATGGAGATTGATTGCGATAATCGCCTCTCATACGCTCACCACATGACCGTTGTGCACGAGGGTGGACACCCGGCCGGCTCCCCGACCCAGCAATCAGACAGAACACCGACGACGCGTCACTACGTGATGGTGGCGCCGACCTATTACACCGTCGAATACGCGATCAACCCCTGGATGGACGTATCCAATCCCGTCGACCCGGCACTGGCGCTCGCTCAATGGGATGCGTTGCGCGCCACCTACGAACGCCTCGGCCACACAGTGGACATCTTGCCCGCCGTCGCAGGCTTGCCGGACATGGTCTACGCGGCCAATGGCGGAATCGTGTTACGGGGCAAAGCTGTTGTCGCACGATTCACGCACGCCGAGCGCGCGGGTGAATCCGCCGCACATGCCGAATGGATGCGTGTACATGGACTGCGCCCCATGCATTCTCGCTACACCAACGAGGGACAGGGCGACTTCCTCCTGGCTGGCGATATTATGTTGGCAGGCACGGGTTTTCGGACCGATATCAGGTCGCACGTCGAGGTCTCACGGATGCTCGATATTCCTACCGTGACGCTCGAACTCGTCGATCCACGGTTCTATCACCTGGACACCGCGCTGGCAGTGCTGGATCCGCAAACCGTGGCGTACTACCCGCAGGCGTTCAGCGAGGCCTCGCAGGCCAAGCTGCGGTTCATGTACCCCAACGCGATCATCGCGACTTCCGACGACGCCTACGTGCTCGGGATGAATGCGGTCTCCGATGGTCGCCACGTCATGCTGCCGGCGGCGGCGACCGGATTCGCCGAACAGCTCCGTGACGCCGGATTCGAACCGGTCGGCATCGACCTTTCCGAACTGCTCAAGGGCGGCGGATCGGTGAAATGCTGCACACTGGAGCTGCACTCGTGACCGCGATGGGCCACGTGGGCGAAGAACGTCACGCACTGCCGGAACAGGCGCCCGGTATGACACCCCATTCATACAAGAGTTCCGAGTACATCGAGCTGGCCGAACAGTACGGTGCACACAACTATGCGCCGTTACCGGTTGTCGCTCACCGCGCCGAGGGCGCCTGGATCGAAGACGTGGACGGCAAGCGATATCTGGACTGCCTGGCTGCCTACTCGGCGGTGAACTTCGGCCACGGGAACCCCGAGATCCTCGCGACGGCGCACGCACAGCTCGACATGGTGACCCTGGTAAGCCGAGCGTTTCATTCCGATCGTCTCGGCAGGTTCTGCCGCGATCTCGCCCGCCTGTGCGGCAAGGGCATGGTGCTGCCGATGAATACCGGCGCCGAGGCCGTGGAGAGCGGCATCAAAGTCGCCCGCAAGTGGGGCGCCGATGTCAAGGGAGTGTCCGCGGGACAGGCCAATATCGTGGTGGCACACAACAATTTCCACGGTCGAACCATCAGCATCGTGAGCTTTTCCTCCGACCAGACGGCGCGCGGCGGGTTCGGCCCGTTCACCCCCGGGTTCCGCGTCGTCCCGTTCGGCGATATCGCCGCCCTGGCGCGGGCGATCGACGACAACACCGTCGCGGTCCTCCTCGAACCCATTCAGGGCGAGGCCGGCATCGTCATCCCGCCCGACGACTATCTGCCAGCGGTTCGTGCAATGTGCACCGAGAACAATGTCCTGTTCATCGCCGACGAGATCCAGGCCGGGCTGGCGCGCACCGGCACGATGTTTGCGTGCGACCACTGGAACGTGGTCCCGGACGTGTACCTGCTGGGCAAGGCGCTCGGCGGTGGCGTGGTCCCGGTCTCCGCTGTGGTTGCCGATACCGATGTGCTCGGCGTGCTCCATCCCGGCGAGCACGGCTCCACCTTCGGCGGAAATCCGTTGGCCACGGCCATCGGTTCTACCGTCGTGGCAATCCTGGAGCGCGGTGAGTTCCAGCGCCGGGCAACCGTCCTAGGCGGGCACCTGCGAAGGCGTCTCGACGCGCTGATCGGCCACGGCGTCACCGAGGTGCGTTCACTGGGGTTGTGGGCCGGGGTCGACGTCGATCCGAATCTGGCAACCGGAAGACAAATCAGTCTGCGCATGGCAGAGTGTGGCGTCTTAGTGAAGGACACGCATGGCGCGACTCTCCGGTTTGCACCACCCCTTGTCATCACCGAGGACGAAATCGATTGGGCAATAGACCAGTTCGTTGATGCGCTGGCCAAAAGCCGGTAGGTTTCGTCCGGCCACAGGAGGCACTATGGCACCCTCGTCACCCAGCCTTGCCCAACAGCTGCTGCGGCGCCGTCCCACGTCCGGGGCGCCCACCGCGCACGGCGCCGGCGGGCATCTGAGGCAGTCGATGGGGATGTTCCAGCTCACCATGATTGGCGTCGGCGCCACGGTAGGCACCGGCATCTTCTTCATCTTGGCCGAATCCGTGCCCAAGGCGGGCCCCGCGGTAATGGTCTCGTTCCTGGTCGCGGGACTCGCCGCGGGACTCGCCGCGCTCTGTTACGCCGAATTGGCCTCCGCGGTACCGGTATCGGGCTCTTCGTTCTCCTACGCGTACACCACCTTGGGCGAGCTGGCAGCGATGGTGGTGGCCGCCTGCCTGCTGCTGGAGTACGGCGTGTCAGCGGCCGCGGTAGCGGTGGGCTGGAGCCAGTATCTCGACAAGCTTTTAGTCAACGTCTTCGGAACCCATCTGCCGCATGCGATCAGCGCCGCCCCGTGGGATAACGCCGACCCCGGGATGCCGCATGCCTGGCTCAACCTGCCCGCGGTGGTCCTAATCGTCATGTGCGCAATCCTTCTCATCCGCGGGACAAGTGAGTCCGCACTGGTGAACACGGTCATGGTGCTGCTCAAACTCGCCGTGCTGACCGTGTTCGCGATCATCGCGTTTACCGCGTTCCAGGCGGGCAACTTCTCCGACTTCGCACCGTTCGGTGTCAGCGGCATCGGCGCCGCGGCGGGGACGATCTTCTTCACCTATGTCGGCTTGGACACCGTGTCCACCGCGGGCGAGGAAGTGAAGGACCCGCAACGGACCATGCCTCGCGCGCTCATCGCCGCGCTCCTGATTGTCACCGCCTTCTACCTCGTGGTTGCCCTTGCCGCGCTGGGTGCACAGCCGTGGAGGGAGTTCGAGGGACAGTCCGCGGGCCTGGCCCTGATTCTGGATAAGGTCACCGGAAGCACCTCTGCCAGTACGTTCCTCGCGTTGGGCGCGGTTATTTCCATCTTCTCGATCACCCTGGTGTCGATGTATGGCCAGACCCGCATTCTGTTCGCCATCGGCCGCGACGGTCTGCTGCCATCGGTCTTCGCCCAAGTCAACCCCCGCACGCTGACGCCGGTGAATAACACGATCATCGTGGCAATCGTCGTGGGCCTCATGGCCGCCTTTGTGCCCTTGAACAGCCTCGCGAACATGGTGTCGATCGGCACGCTCACGGCATTCATCGTGGTATCGATCGGCGTCATCATTCTGCGGGTGCGAGAGCCCGAGCTACCGCGCGCCTTTCGTGTCCCCGGCTACCCGGTGACACCGGTCCTGTCGGTCATCGCCTGCGGCTACATTCTGTTCAGCCTGCCCTGGATCACCTGGATCGCATTCGGATCCTGGGTTGTCGTGGTGCTGGCGTTCTACCTGGTGTGGGGCCGGCATCACAGCGCGCTGAACGACCTTCCCAGCGAACCAGCCGAATTGATTGAGGAGCCGGTGCGATGAGGCGCCCACGAGTGGGTCGTACCCCCAGCTTGCGGGAAGAGCGTCAGATATGACCGTCGTCGTCGGATATCTCTCGGGCAAGGGCGGCAAGGGCGCCCTGCACCTGGCTGTCGAATCTGCCCGCGTCCTGGAAACCTCGCTGACTGTCACCACGGTGGTGCCCAAGCCCTGGACCACTCTGTCGAAAGCCAAGATCGACGCCGAGTACGCCCAATGGGCACAGAAGCTATCCGAAGATTCGAAGTCCGAAGCCGCCGCATATCTCGAAAAGATCAGCGCTGGAATAGATGTCACGTTCCACAACGTGGCGCATCGGTCGGTGTCCGGCGGGCTGTTGGAAGCCGTCGAGGCATCCGATGCGGACGTGCTCGTCGTTGGCTCCGCCTCGGAAGGAAGTCTCGGACAGGTGGTGCTGGGCTCAACCGGTGACCGGCTGTTGCACTCCTCCCCCGTCCCGCTGGCCATCAGCCCCCGCGGCTATCGCGGCTCGAAGGCCGGCACGGTCAGCCGGGTCACCTGCGGGTACCCCGGCACCGAGGACGCGGTTGATGTTGTGCAACAGGCGGTTCGACTGACCCGGCGCCTGCACGCGCCATTGCGTGTGGTCACCTTCGCGGTGCGCGGACGCACGATGCTGACCGCCGGTGTTGGCCCCGAGGCCGAGGACGCGGTCCTCGCCAGCTGGGTCACCCAGTCCGAGGATGCTCTGGCCGCGCTGCGCCACGAGGGGATTCTCGAAGCCGATGTGGAGCTGAAGGTCGTCACCGGCGACAGCTGGGATGACGCGCTGGACAACGCCGAATGGCTCGACGGCGAGCTACTGGTTCTCGGCAGTCGCCCGCACAGCACCGTCGCCCGCGTCTTCCTCGGATCCCGCGCAACCAAGATCGTCAGGCACAGCCCGGTGCCCGTCGTGGTGATGCCGGGCTAATACGTCAGGTGCCCCTTGTCCACCGGCACCTGCGCGCCGGCCAATGTGCCCGACGCATCCCCCGCCAGCCACAGCACCACATCGGAGATCTCGTCAGGCTCGAGCATCTTGGTGGGCGACAAGGGCATTGGCGCAATACTCGGCAGGTAGTTGGGGTGCTCGGCCAGCAGCTTCATCATGGCGTCACCGGTGATCATCGGCGTGGTCACTCCATACGGATGGATCGAGTTGACCCGGATCCCGTATTCGGCAAGTTCGATCGTCAACGACTTGGTGAGCCCCGTCAGGCCGAATTTCGAGGCAACGTAGGCGCCGTTACCCGGGGTGCCCTTGAGCCCGGACACCGAGCTCACGATCACGATCGAACCACCGTTGCCGGCGGCAATCATTGTCGGTACAACAGCTTTCACGGTCTTCCAGGTGCCGGTGAGATTGGTGTCGATGATGTCTTCCCACTGCCGGTCGGGCATCTCCCACAACCGGCCCCAGCTGAGTACTCCCGCATTGGCGATCAGGATGTCGATGTGCCCGAACTGGGCGACAGCCTCCTCAACCACGCTCTGCAGCGCTGCACCGTTGCGGACATCTGCCTGCTCGGCGATGATCTTGCGCCCGGCGGCCTCGACCAGCCGCGCGGTCTCCTTGAGGTCTTCGGGAGTGGCGGCGTCATACCCCGCGTACTCCGACACGGGGGCACAGACGTCGATCGCGACAATGTCCGCGCCGGCCTGGGCCAGCCGCACGGCGTGCTGGCGTCCCTGGCCACGAGCCGCACCGGTTACGAAGGCCACTTTTCCGGACAAGGTCTGATGGGCCGGCTGATCCGCCATGTCTGCTCCTTTGCAATCGACACCAGGCTAGCAGCCGTTCTAGAACGTGTTCCAGATTGAGGACCGCTCAGCGGGCGGGAAAGAAGCACGCCTAGAGGTCGCTGAGGATCTCCGCACGTTTGGTGTTGTACTCGGTCTCGGATACCAGGGATGCGAGCTTCAGCCGATCGAGCTCGGCAAGTCGGTCGGCCACCGAAGCAGTGGATGTGGGGTGGGCAGAGGGTGCCTGCTCGGCTCCCTCCGTCTTGGCCAGGATTGCATCGATCTGTTGTCGGACAACCGGATTCGAGCGGATGTCCACCACGCCGTCGGTGCCGATTCCATTGGCCTTGAGAACCTTCATGATCTCGAAGAGCGGGCCGGACTGCCCGGTGAGGTCATACTCGCGGCCCTGCGACGAGCTGGTGAACTTGGCCGGTACCTGACCGTTGAGCAAAGCACTGCGCTGCCAGTCGATCTGAAACTGCTCGGTGCCTGGCGCGACGAGCACGACGAGCTTGCCCCGCGAGAGGGCCGGTACCTGCAGCACCGACACGCGCGTTCTTGTCTCGGCACGGAACGGACTGATCCCGTCGCCGTGTATCTGCAGCGTCAGCTTGATCACCGGCTGATCATTAACCCGCATCCCGGTCTCATCGGCCGCCACCACATCGGCAAGCGCGAGAATACCGTTGGCCTCCAATAACTTGCGCGCCTCGTCGGTCCTGGTGAATATCAGTGTCAACACGAATGCCAACACCACGATCCCGATGGTGATACCGACACCGCTATACAGCATCCAACTCGTCGCAGGTTCGTCGATCACGTAATACATCACGATGAATATCGGCCCGACGATCCCGCAGAGCAGCGAGAAGGCCAGGGTCTTCAGAAAGCGCGCGACCACGTTCATGGCGTTCATCATCCACCACCCGTGCGGCATCTTGTGCGGGATCTATCCAGCCCCTAATATTGGCAATAGATGTTGTCAACGATGCCGGCATCGCCCGACAGGAGGCATACGCATGCCCAAGCTCACCGCCACCGATCACTCGTCAGCGCGTGATCCCCACCCGTACGACTACTACCGCCGGCCAGGTATGGACCTACGCCCAATTCCCGCGGGCAAGAACGATTTCGGTTGGATCTGGCGCTACTGCCGACACACATTGTTCGACAACTGGTTCGATGTCGAAGACGAAGTCACCCCGACGCCGCTGACTCGCCTGTTCGATGACCACATGTGGCAGGGCGACGAGCTGATGGATGCCGTGGTGGCTATGTTCGACCGGATGGGCTCCCAGCGGGCCCGCCCGTTGTTCGAGCAGGCCATCACCGAAGGCATCGATTCCCTGGACGACCCACCCGATGAGCTGCGTGCACTCTTGGAGGATGCGTATCGGGTTCCGGAATGGTGGGACCCGGCCAAGGCGGAGCGGGGAAGAGTCCGCTTGAACCAGATGGCGGCACCCACCGTGCTCCTGATGGCGTCGTTCGGAGTCTTCGACACCGTCATGAACTCTGACGTGTCGGCCACCACCGGCGCCTCCGGCCGGTTCCGCGACCAAGGCCAGCAACGACTCCTGGAGACGGCGCGCTTTTTCGCTGCACTGCGCGACCGTGATGCCATGCGTCCCGGATCGCCACAGATACAGATGACCCTGCGCGTGCGCCTCGTGCATTCGTTGGCCCGCAAGGGGCTTCGCGCAGCGTGGGGAGCGGAGAACTTCTCCGACTTTGGCGCGCCCATCTCCAACTCATCGATGTGCGGATTCATCGAAGCCGAATCACTCGGGCAGATGCTCATTGAGCATCGGTTCGGCCGGCCCTGCACCCTCGCCGAGCTGGATGACGCGTGGCACTACATGACGCGATGGGCACTGCTTTTCGGTATCAACGAGGAACTGTGTCCCAAAACCGGGACCGACGCCATGCACAATCTCGACTACCTGCTGGCGCGCTCCGGTGATGCCTCACGCTGGCGCGTCGAACTCGTCGAAGTCCTCTCGGCGCTGCCCTCGGCAGTCATTGCCCCACTACCCCTGCCGCGTCTGCGCAAGTTACTCAGCGACCTGATGTTCGTGGCAGGCATAGGAGCGCCGGGCTGGGTCCTCATGGGGCCCGAGGCAATGGATGAATTCGTCCGTGGCACAAGCTATGAACGGCTACCCCGACAGCTCCCCGGACGGGCCCTGCAGGCCGCGATGTCGGTGAGCGCGCGCGTGGCGGCGATCCGCGATCGAGTACCCGGCACACAGGTGGCACGCAGGATTGTCTACGGGACCCTGCTGCCAAACCCCAGCGCGGTGCTGAATCCGGCGTTCGGCATTCTCGAGAAGCTCAACAAGGTCAGCTCGACGTACACGATGCACGACACCAACACTTCTGGGCATGCCTTCGCCCGCTAGGTCGCAATGTCAGTACTTGTAAGCCGCCGCCGGGCGGCCTAATATTGACAATGCACGTTGTCAATGATGTCGACGTCAACACTCCAGGAGGCGCCGGATGCCTGAGCTCACCGTGGTCGACGCACCACCGTCAGACGGTCCGCACCCGTTCGACTACTACTTCCGCCCGGGAATGGAGCTACGTCCGATTCCCCAGGGCAAGAATGAATTCGGCTGGATCTGGCGACACTGCCGGCATTACTTGTTCGACCCTTGGTTCGATGTTGAGGACGAGGTAACTCCCACGCCAGCCACTCGCCTGTTCGACGATCACATGTGGCAGGGCGACGAGCCGATGGACGCCGTCGTGGAGCTGTTTCACGAGCTCGGGTCCGCTCAGGCCCGGGCATTGTTCGAACAGGCCGTCGAGCACGGCATCGACAGCCTGGACGATCCCCCCGAGGCGCTACGGATACTGTTCGCCGATGCCTACCGCGTGCCGCAGTGGTGGGATCCGGCCAAGGCGGAACGGGGTCGACTGCGGGCACGCCAGGTGACGACCGCGACCACCGCGGTCATGGCCACCTTCGCGGTGTTCGACACCGTCATGAACTCGGATGTGTCGGCAGCCACCGGAGCCACTGGCCGGTTCCGTTATCAGAGCGCCCAGCGGCTGGCTGAGACGAATCGGTTCTTCTCGATGATCTTCGACCGTGACGGATTAGCGCCCGGCTCCGAACAAATCAAGCTGACCATGCGCGTTCGATTGGTGCACTCACTGGCCCGACGGGGTCTGCGGAGTGCGTGGGGCGAAGACAATTTCGCCCAGTACGGTGCTCCCATTTCCAACGCCTCCATGTGTGGATTCATCGAGGCCATGCTCGGGGCACTCCTCGTCGACTACCGCCTCGGAAGATCTTGCACGCTCCGGGAAATCGACGATGTGTGGCACTACTTGCTGCGCTGGGCGCTGATGTTCGGCGTCACCGAAGACCTGTTGCCGCGGACCGGTATCGATGCCATGCGCAATCTCGACTACCTGCTGGCCCGCTCCGGTGATGCGTCACGCTGGCGCGTCGAGCTGATCGAAGCACTGGCCACGGGCATGTCGGGCGCGCGCACCGGACCCGTCCGGCGCCTCTTCGCCGAGGTGCTCGCCGGACCCGGCTCCATGCTGATGGGACCGGCGGCGATGGACGAATTCTTCCAGGGCACAACCTTCGAAGGCGTCAACCATCGTCTCTCGGGCTGGCTGTTCGGCAGGGCGGCCACGGTCAACGCCAGCGCGTCCGCGGTTCTCGATCGGCTGCCCGGTATCGGCCTGGTGCGCCACCGGCTGGACGCCTTCAACCCCAATCCCAGTGCGGTGAACAATCTTTTGTCCGAGTTGATCGAGAAACGCGCCAAGGTGGCCTCGACATACACGATGCACGACAACAACACCTCCGGACACGCATTCGCCCGCTGATCAGTGCCGCCGAGTCTGCATCTCACGACGGAAAGTGGCCGGAAAACGTCGTGAGTCGCAGACTCGATGCTCCCGCCACAACGAAAACGGCGCCCACCCCGAAGGGTGAGCGCCGTTTTCTTGGCGTCTTTTAGATCACTTGTGGATCTTGGTCACGCGGCCGGCGCCGACGGTACGGCCACCTTCACGAATCGCGAAACGCAGACCCTCGTCCATGGCCACCGGCTGGATCAGCTTGACGGAGATGTCGGTGTTGTCACCGGGCATAACCATCTCGGTGCCCTCGGGCAGTGTCACCACACCGGTCACGTCCGTGGTACGGAAGTAGAACTGCGGGCGGTAGTTGTTGAAGAACGGCGTGTGACGGCCGCCCTCGTCCTTGGACAGGATGTAGACGCTGCCGTCGAACTCGGTGTGCGGGGTGGTGGTGCCGGGCTTGACCACAACCTGGCCACGCTCGACATCCTCACGCTTCACACCGCGAACCAGCAGACCAACGTTGTCGCCGGCCTGGCCCTGATCGAGCAGCTTGCGGAACATCTCGACACCGGTGACGGTCGTCTTGGTGACGGTGTCCTTGATGCCGACGATCTCGACGTCCTCGTTCACGTTGATCACGCCACGCTCGACGCGGCCGGTCACCACGGTGCCACGACCGGTGATGGTGAACACGTCCTCAACGGGCATCAGGAACGGCTTGTCGGTCTCGCGAACCGGGTCCGGGATCGACTCGTCAACAGCGTCCATCAGATCGCCAACGGTCTTGGCCCACTCGGCGTCGCCCTCGAGCGCCTTGAGCGCCGAGACGCGAACCACGGGAGCGTTGTCACCGTCGAAGTCCTGGCTGCTCAGCAGCTCCCGGACCTCCAGCTCGACGAGCTCAAGGAGCTCCTCGTCGTCCACCATGTCGGACTTGTTCAGCGCGACGAGGATGTAAGGCACACCCACCTGACGGGCGAGCAGCACGTGCTCACGCGTCTGCGGCATCGGGCCGTCGGTCGCGGCGACTACCAGGATCGCACCGTCCATCTGGGCGGCACCGGTGATCATGTTCTTGATGTAGTCGGCGTGGCCGGGGGCGTCGACGTGCGCGTAGTGACGCTTCTCGGTCTGGTACTCCACGTGAGAGATGTTGATCGTGATACCACGAGCCTTCTCTTCGGGAGCATTGTCGATCTGGTCGAAGGCAGATGCTTCGTTCAGAGTGGGGTACTTGTCGTGCAGCACCTTGGTGATTGCCGCAGTGAGAGTGGTCTTGCCGTGGTCAACGTGACCGATGGTCCCGATGTTGACGTGCGGCTTCGTCCGCTCGAACTTCGCCTTCGCCACTGTTGTGTCCTCCTGGACTTTCTGTTGTCTCTGAGACTTTCTCAGAGACAAGGGTTTTCATTTTGCCTAGCGGACTCACTCGCGCAAGTCCGAATGGGTTGTGAGCTTTCGCTACTCCCCAGTCGCCTTCGCGATGATCTCCTTCGACACGTTGGCCGGAACTTCAGCGTACGAGTCGAACACCATGGAGTAGTTAGCCCGGCCCTGGGTCTTCGACCGTAGGTCGCCGACGTAGCCGAACATCTCCGACAGCGGAACCTGTGCCTTGACGACACGTGCACCGCTGCGCTCCTCCATAGCCTGGATCTGGCCACGGCGGGAGTTCAGGTCGCCGATCACGTCACCCATGTAGTCCTCGGGTGTGGTGACCTCGACAGCCATGATGGGCTCCAGGATGACCGGCTGTGCTTGTCCGGCAGCCTTTTTGAATGCCTGGGAACCCGCGATCTTGAAGGCCATTTCCGACGAGTCAACGTCGTGGTACGCGCCGTCGAGCAGCGTCACCTTGACGTTCACCAGCGGATAGCCGGCCAGGATGCCGTACTGCATCGCGTCCTGCGCACCGGCATCCACCGACGGGATGTACTCGCGCGGAACGCGACCACCGGTGACCTTGTTCGCGAACTCGTAGGTGGCGCCGTCCTCGGCATCCACCAGCGGTTCGACGGAGATGATCACCTTCGCGAACTGGCCCGAGCCACCCGTCTGCTTCTTGTGGGTGAACTCGACCTTCTCCACCGCGCGGCGGATGGTCTCGCGGTAGGCCACCTGTGGCTTCCCGACATTCGCCTCGACCTTGAATTCGCGGCGCATGCGGTCCACCAGGATGTCCAGGTGCAGCTCGCCCATGCCACCGATGATGGTCTGGCCGGTCTCGTCGTCCTGCTTGACCTTGAAGGTCGGGTCTTCCTCGGCGAGCTTCTGGATCGCGGTGCCCAGCTTTTCCTGATCGCTCTTGGTCTTGGGCTCGATGGCCACCTGGATCACCGGATCCGGGAAGGTCATGGACTCCAGCACGATCTGGTTGCTCGGGTCGCAGAGAGTGTCACCGGTGGTGGTGTCCTTGAGACCGATCGCGGCGTAGATGTGGCCGGCACTCGCCGAGTCCACCGGGTTCTCCTTGTTGGAGTGCATCTGGAACAGCTTGCCCAGACGCTCCTTCTTGCCCTTGGTGGAGTTGACCACCTGGGTGCCGGAATCGACCTTGCCCGAGTACACGCGGATGTAGATCAGCTTGCCGAAGAACGGGTGGGTGGCGACCTTGAATGCCAGCGCGCTGAACGGCTCGTCGGTAGACGGCCTGCGCTGAATCAGCTCGTCCTCCTTGCCGGGGACGTGGCCGGTGACCGACTCGACATCCAGCGGCGACGGCAGGTAGTCGATGACGGCGTCGAGCATGGGCTGCACGCCCTTGTTCTTGAACGCACTGCCGCACAGCACCGGGTAAGCCTCGGAACTGATCACCAGCTTGCGGATCGCACCCTTGATCTCGTCGATGGTCAGCTCTTCGCCGCCAAAGTACTTCTCCAGCAGCACCTCATCGGTTTCAGCGACGGCTTCGAGGAGCTTCGCGCGGTACTCGTCGGCCTTCTCGGCCAGCTCGGCCGGAATCTCGACAACCTCGTACTGCTCGCCGAGCTTGGTCTCGCCACGCCACACCTTGGCGTTCATCTCGACCAGGTCGATGATGCCCTCGAAGTCGTTCTCGGCACCGATCGGCAGCTGAATGGGCAGCGCACGCGCACCGAGGCGGTCCTCGATGGTCTTCACCGTGTAGTAGAAGTCGGCGCCCAGCTTGTCCATCTTGTTGACGAAACA
The DNA here is from genome assembly GCF_059813245.1 of Mycobacterium sp. NGS15. NCBI lineage: Bacteria > Bacillati > Actinomycetota > Actinomycetes > Mycobacteriales > Mycobacteriaceae > Mycobacterium > Mycobacterium sp. NGS15. The sequence continues at coordinate 422,374 of NZ_JCALEF010000004.1, forward strand.
GATACGCGGCACGTCGTAGCGGTCGGCCTGACGCCACACCTGCTCGGACTGCGGCTCCACGCCCTCTTTGCCATCGAACACCGCCACGGCACCGTCGAGCACACGCAGGTTGCGCTCCACCTCAACGGTGAAGTCGACGTGTCCCGGGGTGTCAATGATGTTGAGCTGGTTTTCTTTCCAGTACGCGGTCGTCGCGGCGGACGTGATGGTGATGCCGCGCTCCTGCTCCTGCTCCATCCAGTCCATGGTGGCTGCGCCGTCGTGGACCTCACCGATCTTGTACGTGATACCGGTGTAGAAGAGGATGCGCTCGGTCGTGGTGGTCTTGCCGGCATCGATGTGCGCCATGATGCCGAAGTTGCGGACCTTGTTCAGGTCGGTCAGCACTTCCTGTGCCACAGAAGTTTCCGCTCTTTCGCTTCGGATGGGGGATGGACGAACTGGGCGGGCCTCGCCGTGAAGTGAGGCCCGTCAGATCACCAGCGGTAGTGCGCGAACGCCCGGTTGGCCTCGGCCATCTTGTGAACATCCTCGCGACGCTTCACCGAAGCACCCAGACCATTGCTGGCATCCAGGATCTCGTTCGCCAGACGCTCAATCATGGTCTTTTCGCGACGTGCCCGCGAGAAGCTCACCAACCAGCGCAGGGCCAGGGTGGTGGAGCGATCGGGACGGACCTCGACCGGCACCTGGTAAGTGGCGCCACCGACACGGCGGCTGCGCACCTCAAGGGCAGGCTTGACGTTGTCCATGGCGCGCTTGAGGGTGACGACCGGATCGGTGCCAGTCTTGTCGCGGGCCTGCTCCAGTGCGCCGTACACGATGCGCTCGGCGATGGACTTCTTGCCATCGAGCAGCACCTTGTTGACCAGCTGGGTCACCAGCTGCGAGCTGTAAACCGGGTCGTTGACCAGGGGGCGCGACGGCGCGGGTCCCTTGCGTGGCATTAGCTCTTCTCCTTCTTGGCGCCGTAGCGGCTGCGAGCCTGCTTGCGGTTCTTGACTCCCTGGGTGTCCAGCGAGCCGCGGATGATCTTGTAGCGCACACCGGGGAGGTCCTTCACACGACCACCGCGCACGAGCACCATCGAGTGCTCCTGCAGGTTGTGACCCTCACCCGGGATGTAGGCAGTGACCTCCACCGCGCTGGTCAGCCGCACACGGGCCACCTTCCGCAGCGCCGAGTTCGGCTTCTTCGGGGTGGTGGTGTAGACGCGGGTGCAGACGCCACGGCGTTGCGGGCTGCCCTTCAGGGCCGCAGTCTTCACCTTAGCGATCTTGTCCCGGCGACCCTTACGGACCAGCTGGTTGATGGTTGGCATGTACCGGCTTTCTGTTTCTCTCTAGCTACGTCTAACTACGTACGTGGGCTCTAGCGTCGCGAGCCCGTCAAAAGGCCCTGTTGTCCTGCAGTTCTCGCCCATATCGGTATCCCGAGGCCGGGCGTGTCGCACACACCGCGGACGCGAAGAAAACTCCTTCACCCTCTGGGCATGCGAATTGACCTGGCGCCCTATCTGACCCCCACCGAGTACCTCAGCGGTGGCCATTGGCCAGGCACAGCGCCCTACCATACCAGGGCTGATCACGGTGAGACAAACTCGCCTACCAGCGACAAAGCGCAGGTCATCGGCGACTCACCACTGCGCGGGCAACATGCCGGACTGAGCGGCCCGCTCTTCGCGCCGAGCGCTCATCGGTGCGGTCTGCTCTTCGCGCCGAGCGCTCATCGCCGCTCGGCCAGACCCGACGCAAAGCGGTGCACCATCTCCGTAAATGCGATGTCGGGATCCATCTCGATGCCCGCCATGAAGCCCGTCATCTCCAGCATGACGAACCCGTGCATCGCGGCCCACATCTCAACGCCCGCATGAAAGGCCGTGTCCTCGTCAAGCCCGTAGACACCGATGGCCTCGGTCGCGGGTTTGGCCAATTCGCGTGCGTCGATAGTCGGACGGTTCACGTCGTCCAAAAACGGCATCCGGGTCAGGGCGGCATATCTGCCCGGATGGTGGTGCGCGTAGCTGCGGTACGCGCCGGCCATGGCCAGGATTGCGTCCTCGCTGGTACGGCCCGAGCTCACGGTGTGCAGCATGCCGACAATCTCGACCAGCACGCGGTCGCGCACCTCGTGGCGCAGATCATCGAGGCTATCCACATGGTTGTAGAGCGATGGCCCCTTCGTACCCAACTCGACGGCCAACGCGTTGATGGTCAGCGCGTCCCAGCCGGCCCGGTCGAGAAACGACAGTGCGGCGTTGACAACGGTGTCGCGGTTGAGCCGCGTTGCCCGCGCAGGATTTCTGCGGTGCGCGGTTGCGGGCTCGGTCGTCACGTCTGGCCGCCTTCGGGGGTGAGTCGTTCTAGTTCGGTGCTATCTGGTGCGGCCTCCTACGCAGATGGCCTGATATGACCCTATCTCTCCCCACCACCACCTTTGCGTTTGTCCGCCTATCGATCCTGTCGTGGCGCGCCGTGGCTTATTCTCATCGAGTGATCTGGACGCTGAAATGACACACGTTCTAGTTTCCGCTGGGCAGCGACTGCTGGTCGCCGTCCTGGTGACCGGCGCGATCGTCACACTGATGAGCTCACCCACGGCCCGCTCGAGCCTCGCGGACAACATTCGCCTGGCGAAGAACGGCGACACCCACATCACCCAGTACGGGCTCGTGACCACCATCGATTGCGGCGACTCCACGGTCTTTGTGAACGGATCGCAGAACGTCATCACCGCTCTCGGCAGCTGCTATGCGATCTCAGTACAGGGCTCGTCCAACACGATCATCGCCGACAACGTCGTCAACGACATCACGGTGTACGGCTTTAACCAGAAGGTGCTCTATAAGTCCGGCGAGCCGGCGGTCATCGATCGCGGCCGCGAGTTGGGCATGATGAATTTCATCGACCGCGTTCCCGGCTGATCCCCTCCCGCCACCCCAAATCTCGGGATAATCGACACCATGCCCCGCAACCGTGTCGCCCCCGCGACAGTCCTTGCCCTCGCCGTCACCACCGTCGGACTTGCGGGATGCGGCGTCATCAAGCCCGGTTCGAGCAACCCAACACCCGGCACCTGGACTCCCCCGTCGACGTCGGCCCCACCCAGCTCCTCCACGCCGACCTCCGCCAAGGTCGACGTCGGGGACGAGACCGTGATCGGATACTTCGGCCAGACCACGACCGCCGCGTGCCAAGAGGGCAAGCGCCTGAACATCACGGGCGCCAACAACACACTCACCGTCACCGGTGCCTGCGAGAAGGTCACCGTGTCGGGCTTCTCGAACACCATTGCCTTCGATGAGCTGAAGACCGAGGTGACGGTCACCGGCTATGGCAACAAGCTCACTTACAAGGCAGGCGAGCCCAAAGTCAACAACTACGGCAGCAACAACACGATCGCGAAGGCTTCCTAACCGTTCCCAAGAGCCCTTTTAGAGCACCGTCTGCACGATGTGTTCGACCAGCTGACGGGCCGCGGCGCAGCTGTCACCGCCCTTGCGGTACTGAACCCACCAGGTCAAGGAACCCGTCCCCGCCGGAACGGTCACCCCACATCCCGAGCCGCCGGGTCCGGTGCTGGTGAATCCCTTGCGGCCGTTGATCGTAATGTCAGCGGTCTTCTGACCCATCCCGTCTGCTGACTTGCGATCGCGGTCGACATCACCACCCTCGTAGTACGCGTACAGGAGATCGATGAGGTTTCCCGCATCATCGGCAGCGACCCAATAGCACAGCGCCCCAAAGAAATTCTGGTAGATCTGAGCGGCCTTGACGGTCTCGACAATCGTCTTCTCATCGAGCGGACCACACTGGCCGTTGGCGAAGCCGTACGGGTCCAGCTTGTCGTTCTCGCCCCGCTCGCTGGAGTGCAGCGTCTCGCCCGGAACGACAGCAGCGCCATCGACGGTGCGCGCACACCCGGTCGTTCCTACGAGAAGTAGCGCCGCAGCGGCAAGCGCACCGACAATCCTTTTCATTGCTTGCCTACCTTGCCGAGCAGCGAGTCCATCAGGGTCTCGACGGCCTTGCACGGGTCGTTCTTGACGTTCCCCGATTGCAGGGACCAATGCAGGAAGTCCGGCCCCGATCCCGCGGACAGCTCACACAGCCCGACATTGCTGACGCGATAACCGGGATAGGACTTGGTGGTGACCGTCTCGACCGTATGCCCGAGGTTTCGCGCGACTGATGCCTCTTTCTGCGCCGAGCTGCCCCGGTACCAGTACAGCGACAGCGATGTGTCTCCACTTCCCGGGCCGGTGGACCACCGGCAGCCCAGCAGGCTGTCCACATCACGCTTGAGCGCAGGATTGCCCACCGCCGCAGTGACTTCCGCGTCAGTCATGCCGCCGCAGTCGCCGAGTTTGAAACCCTTGCCGGGCCCGTTGTTCACCTCGGGCACCGTGGTCACCTGCACGTCGGGCGATCCGCTACCGTCGTCGTCACCACCGGAAGAGGACCGGGGCGAGCATCCGGCCAGCACCACGGCGACAACCACCAGGGCCGATACCGGAACAATCCGCACACTCACGGTGTCCACAGTACGTCCGCATCCCGCAGGTCTCCCCTATGTCCCGAGTGTGTCGGCACCACCGAAGCCGGTGTATCAGACACCGGCGCCGTGGCGACCCGCACCCGCGGCGAACCGGCCCGCACCCTCCAGCGCTTCGGCCGCAACCCGCTCGATGCTGCCAAATTCGTTGTCCAACGCCGCTTCCTCGGCCATCCCCCACTGCGCGATGGCTGAATCGCGGTCTGCCCGCACGCATTGTTGCGGGAATGCGGCGATCTCCGCGGCAAGAGTCTCCGCTGCCGCACGAGCCTGCCCGCGAGGAACCACCCGATTCGCGAGCCCGATATCCAGCGCCTCACGCGCCGCGACGGGACGTCCGGTGAGGACGAGGTCCATGGCGCGCGAGTGCCCGATCAACCGTGGCAACCTGATCGTCCCGCCGTCGATGAGCGGCACACCCCAGCGCCGGCAGAACACACCCAGTACCGCGTCCTCCTCGACCACCCGAAGATCGCACCACAACGCGAGCTCGATACCCCCCGCCACCGCATGCCCCGATATCGCCGCGATCACCGGTTTCGACAGCCGCAGCCGCGATGGGCCCATCGGGCCGGGGCCATGCGGGTGTAGTTCATTTCCCCGGCCAGATCCCATAGCCTTGAGATCCGCTCCCGCACAGAATGTTCCGTTGTCGCCCCACAGCACCGCTACGGACGCCTCGGGGTCCGCCTCGAATTCGGTGAAGGCTGCAAGCAGCGCCGCGGCGGTCGGGCCGTCGACGGCGTTCCGGGCATGAGGCCGGTTGAGAATGACCGTCGTCACCGGACCTGTCTTCTCGACACGAACAGGGTTCTCACTCTTCGGCTCGATCACAAGGAGGCCTCCTCCATCTCAGCGTTGTCGCGCAGTTTCACCAATTCATCCTTGAATTCCCGGTAGCGGGAACGTATTTCGTCGGCAGGCCAATCCTTGGGCAATAACTCGTCCGGCAGCACGGGGTCGGCCAGCAGATGCCGCACCATCGCGGCGGCCAACACAAATCGCGCCGGAATCGCCTCGGCCTGATCCCACCACTGCAGCAGGGCCGTCGCATACAGAGACCACCCCGGCAGGTCCCACAGCTGGGCGGCCAGGGCCTCGGGATCCCCGGTTCGGGTACGCAGGACCCAGACATGGTCGGCGACCGACGGCGGCAGGTCGAACTCCAGATTGTCCGGACGCAGCCACACGCCCTCACGCAGTTCCCCGAAACGCCTTTGCCGCAATGCAGTTCGCAGATCATTGCGGTCGCGCGCGTCGCGACCCACGCTCGTGATCACCAGCTGCGCCCAATTGCCGTCCCAGGAACGTCGATGTGGATCACAGGCCTCGTCCTGTCGAAGCTGACGGGCCTGCAGACGCTGGGCAAGCCGGTATCCCGATTCGGTTCTGGCAAGATCTCCCGCGGAGACCATCCGGGTGAGCGCCACCCGTACCGTGGTGTCGCTGATTCCGAACAACGTAGTCAGGGCCCGAATTTCCCGCACCGACAGCTCGGCGGGGTGTGCGCCCAGTAGCAGGCTCAGGATGACCGAGCGAGCGGTCATCGGGTGATGATCGACCGGGTTGTCCATCGATGAGCCGCTTGCGCGAAGAGAGTCAGCCATCGCTACAGATCGGTGGGCCTGCGACCGTAATCGCCGTAGGGCTCATCGCGATGCCGGACCGCCTGCCGGTAGCCGTTCTGAATGGCATCGGCCGTGAACTTGTGGGCCTCCGCAGTATGTCGGGAGATACCGTCGAAGACGGTTCCCACCATGGCGCTGTTGGCGATTCCTTGATTGATGAGCACCGAGTTGCACGCGAGCTTGACCATCATCAACTGGTTCAGCGGCATCGCCGCGATGCGCGCCACCAGCCGCTCGGTGCGCTCGTCCAGGTCATCGGGCTCCGGCGCCTCGACCGCTAGTCCCCACTCGTAGGCTTGTTTACCCGAGAGGCAATCTCCCGTCAGCAGAAGACGTTTCGCGCGCTGATCGCCAAGCTTGTGCGCCCACAGCCCGGTGGCCGGCACACCCCACACCCGAGTTGGCGGGTATCCGATCTTGGCATCAGCAGCAACGATCAACTGGTCGGCATGCAGGGCGATGTCGGTGCCACCGGCCACGCAATACCCATGCGCCTTCACCACGGTTGGCTTGTTGGCATGCAGCAACGACGAGAAGCCACGGGTGAACCGGCTCATCATCTGATAGTCGAGCATGGGGTCCCAGTTGATGTTCGGCAGGTGGTTGCGCAGTTGTACCTGTCCGTCCAGTGCCGTACCCGAATACTGCGCCGAGCCTTCGTCGTTCGCCTCGGCGTAGGCACTGAGGTCGAAGCCTCCGCAGAATCCATCGCCCCGGCCCGATACCAGGATGACGTGAACCTGCGGATCCAGGTCGGCACGCTCCACGAGGGCTGCGAGCTCCAGCGGAGTCTCCGCGATGATGGCGTTGCCTTGCTCAGGCCGGTTGAAGGTGATGCGCGCGATGCGATCGGTGACCTCATAGGTCATCGTCTTCAAGGTGTCCATAGCCGTTAGCTACCCGACTTGACGGTCGCCCGCTCCAGAATCGGCGACAGGTCCAGTCCCGTGGGTAGCGTGCCGAATGCGCCACCCCAATCTCCGGCCAATCGAGTGGCCAGGAATGCCTGTGCGACCGCGGGATGCCCGTGACGGACCAGCAGCGCTCCTTGCAAGGCGAGGCAGATGTCCTCGGCGACCTTGCGGGCACGGTAGGTGACCGAGTCCAGATCACTGAGCTGCGAATGCAATCCGTTGACATGGCGGTCCAGACGCTCGTCCTGCCCCTGGGCAAGAGCAAGCTCCTTGAACAGCACCTCGACACACTCGGGCTTGGTGGCCATGGCGCGCAGCGTGTCCAAGGCGCTGACGTTCCCCGACCCCTCCCAGATCCCCATCAGGGGCGCCTCACGGTAGAGACGTGGCAGACCCGAATCCTCGACGTACCCGTTGCCACCCAGACACTCCATGGCTTCGCCCGCATGCGGAGTGGCACGCTTGCACACCCAATACTTGCTGGCGGCCAGCCCGATACGACGCAGCAAGGATTCGGTTTCGTCTCCACGAGTGGCACGATCCGTGGCACCCGCCATCCGCATCGCCACCATGGTGGCGGCCTCCGCCTCGATCGCGAGGTCCGCGAGCACATTGCGCATGAGCGGCTGATCGATGAGGTAATCGCCGAAGGCCTTGCGGTGCTGAGCATGATGCATGGCCAGCGCCACGCCCGTCCGCATGCTGGTGGCCGATCCGAGCGTGCAGTCCAGCCGCGTCATGTTCACCATCTCGATGATGGTCTTGACGCCCTTTCCCTCCTCGCCGACCAGCCATGCCGTGGCCTCGTCGTACTCGACCTCCGAGGACGCGTTGGAATGGTTACCGAGCTTGTCCTTCAAACGCTGCAGCCGCATCCGGTTACGGGTGCCGTCCGGCAGTACGCGCGGCAAGAAGAAGCACGACAGGCCGCCAGGCGTTTGCGCGAGTACCAGAAACACATCGCACATCGGCGCCGAGGTGAACCACTTGTGCCCCACCAACGTGTAGCTGCCATCTGCGTTCGGCGTGGCGGTGGTGGTGCCCGCGCGCACATCCGAGCCGCCCTGCTTCTCCGTCATCGACATACCCGCCGTCAGCCCCGCCTTGGTGGCCGGCACCGCAAGCACCGGGTCATACACACGGCTGGACAGCAGTGGCTCGTAAATCGCGGCCAGCTCGGGGTTGGCACGCAGTGCCGGTATCACCGCGTAGGTCATCGAAATGGGACACATGTGGCCGGGATCGGCGGTCCACACGCCGGTCTTCGCGGCGCGGACGACATGGGCGCCCGGGCGCTCATCGGCCCACGGCGCACCATGCAGCCCGTGAGCAACAGCCTCGCGCATGAGCCCGTGATAGGCCGGGTCGAACTCGATTTCGTCAACGCGATGCCCCCAGCGGTCGTGGGTGTGCAGCACGGGACGGTGCCGGTTCGCCAGCTCCCCGGCGCGTTGCATGCGCTCGGTGCCGTTGAGCGCGCCGACCTCGACAACCTCGTCGACGCCCCACTGGCCGCCTTCGCGGACGAGGGCTTCCATCAGCACCGGACTGGTCGCGGCATTGTAGTCGTGCAGCGGAGGGACCTGATTGGTGACGACATGCGTATCGGCCATACATTCAGTGTTACATTTACGCGACAACCGCACAAGATCTGTTCACATGGCCTTCGGTAAGCCGCACCTGCGCTACAAAGAGAGCGTGGAGAAGGTCGTCTTCGTGCTGCGCCAACCGTCCGATGCCGCCACAGACGAGTGGTCCGCGCAGCTGCGCACGGCCGTCGTCGACAAGATCCGGGCAGCAGGTGTGCACGGTCTGACCGTGTGCGTGCATGACGCCGCAGTGCGTACCGCCAGGCTGCGCCTGATGACCCTGGACCCGCCATTGGCCGCCACAGTCAGCGTGTGGGTTCAGCAGTCGCATGGCCCCGCGATACGGGAGATCGAGACGATTCTCGCCGCCGTCTCGGACCATGTGCACGGATATCTCGTCACGGAGTCGGTGCCGCTGCCCCCTCCCGAGTCCGAACCCGGCACACGGTCAACGGGTTTCACTAACATCGCGCTGCTGCGCAGGCCCGCCGACATGCCCTTCGTGGCGTGGCGACAGCAGTGGCAGGGCGTGCACACCCAGAACGCGCTCGACCTGCAATCGAGCATCGGCTACGAGCAGAACCTGGTGGTCCGCGCCGTTACCGATGACGCTCCCGCCATCTCGGCCGTCGTCCTCGAACAGTTTCCCGCCTCGGCCCTCACCGACCCGTTGGCCTGGTACGGCGCCCTGGATCAACAGCAGCTGGGCCAACGCGCGATGGCCATGTTGGAGAGCGTGAAAGCCTTTGGTGCTCATACCAATATCGACACCGTCGCCACCAGTAGATACGACGTGAGTAGTCCATTTGGGTGACAATCCTCGTCATTCCGACGGTTGCCCGGCGTTGACATACAACCAAATGGTTGTACATTGGAGTGCGTGACCGCCACGGATGAGGACAGGGCCGACGCCATGTTCCATGCCCTCTCCGACCGCACCCGGCGCGACATCCTGCGGCGAGTGCTGGCCGGTGAGCACTCGGTCTCAATGCTTGCGGCGAACTACGACATGAGTTTCGCCGCAGTGCAAAAGCACGTCGTCGTGCTGGAAAGGGCCGGACTGCTGACAAAACGGCGTAACGGTCGCGAGCAGCTGGCCAGCGGCGATGTGGACGCGGTTCGCTCGGTGGGCGCCATGCTCACCGAACTGGAGCAGTTCTGGCGCGGCAGGATCGCCCGCATCGATGAACTCATTGCATTCGACACACCGACGCTCAAACCACCACGGAAGGACTGAATCATGCCTGTTACCGACGTAACTCATGACATCGACACCCGAACCATCACCATCAACGCCGAATTCGAGGCACCGATCGGGCGGATCTGGCAGATCTATGCAGACCCTCGCCAGCTCGAAAAGATCTGGGGACCACCAACTTACCCGGCGACGTTCGTGGACCACGAGCTCAAGCCGGGTGGGCGGACGAGCTACTACATGACCGGGCCCGAAGGCGAGCGCTTCGGCGGTTGGTGGGAGATCACGGCAGTCGACGAGCCAAACAGCTTCGCATTCAAGGACGGGTTCTCCGACGAGAATCTGAACCCGGTCGACGACATGCCAGTTGCAGAAAATGTCTACAGCTTCGCCGAGAAGGACGGCCGCACCCTGGCAAGCTACGTCAGCACGTTCGAGACCGCCGAGGGGCTGCAGAAGGTGCTGGACATGGGCGTTATCGAAGGGGCTTCGTCGGCGATCAACCAGATCGACGACCTCGTCCGCTCATGAGCGATCGGCGCCCGTACCACTGCTGCCGGTGCGGGCGTCCTTTACGCTCACCCCATGGTGGAATATCGCAACCCCGGCGCCATCACCTTCGAAGCGACAATTGAGAAACCAGAGGGCCCCGGCGCATTCGTTGAGTTCCCGTTCTCCGTGATCGACACCTTCGGAGTCAAGGCCCGCGTGCCGGTGCGGGCCGTGTTCGACGGCTCGGTCACGTACACGGGATCCCTGGCGCCGTACGGCGGCAAGCACCTCCTCGGGGTGCGCAAGGACATTCAGGAACAGTTGGGCAAGGGGCCCGGGGACCGAGTGACCGTGGAGGTCAAGCTCGATACCGACCGCGCCTAGGCGTCTTGCCTTTCGTGCCGCGCAGGTTCGCCGTGGTGCACAAAGTAACCAAGCACCACAATCGCGAACCACACCAGGCCCACGAAGATCGCGGTACGGCCGTCCTCGGTGAAGAACAGAAGCACCACTACGAGAGCCAGGAAGGCCAGCGCCAACAGATTCGTCACCGGCGCGCCGGGTAGCTTGTAATCCGAGGCAGGCAACTCCCCGGCAGCGACCCGCTTCCGGTAGATCATGTGGGACACCAAGATTGAACCCCACACGAAAATGATGCCGATAGTGGACACCGACGTGATGTAGGCGAATGCCTTGTCCGGCGACAGCCAGTTGACGAACACACCGATCCCCATGGCGAGTGCCGAGAAGCAGATGGCCAACATCGGGACGTGACGTGAGCTCAACGACTGCAGACCGACGGGGGCATCGCCGCGCTGCGCCAGGCTGCGCACCATCCGGCCGGTCGAATAGATGCCCGAATTGCAGGAGGAAAGTGCGGCAGTCAGCAAGATGAAGTTCACGATGTTCGCCGCCTGCGGAATGTTGAGGTACTCGAACACCGCGACGAAGGGACTCTCGCCCTTGTGGTAATTCCGCCAACCCTGAATCGACAGAATGACAATCAGCGCGCCCACGTAGAACAACCCGATGCGGAACGGCAACGTGTTAATCGCCTTGCGCAGCGTAACTTTCGGGTTCTCGGCCTCCCCCGCGGTGACACCGACGAGCTCAACGCCGACATAGGCGAACACCACGATCTGCAGGCTCAGTAGGGCCTGGCTGAATCCGGTCGGAAAGAAACCGCCGTCGTTCCAGAGATTGGCGACGGTGGGGCCCGATTCCGGGCCGAGGCCCGCAATAGGAAGTAGTACACCGACACCGATGATGATCATGCCGACGATCGCCGTCACCTTGATCATCGAGAACCAGAACTCGGCCTCCCCGAAGAGCTTCACCGATATCAGGTTGGCCCCGAACAAGATGAGAAGGACCGCCAAAGCAGTGACCCACTGCGGGACTCCGGGCCACCACCGTTGGATGTATACGCCGGCGACGGTAATCTCTGCCATACATGTTGTGGCCCACACCGCCCAGTACGTCCAGCCGTTGGCGAATCCGGCGAAGCGTCCCATGAATTCCTCGGCGTACTCGGAGATGCTGCCCGAGACTGGCCGATAGACCAGTAGTTCACCGAGTGCGCGCATGATCACGAATATGGCCAGACCCGCGACCAGGTAGGCCAAGATGAGCGCCGGACCTGCCTTCTCGATCGCACCACCGGCGCCATAGAAGAGGCCGGTGCCAATGGCACCTCCGATCGCGATCATCTGCACCGTGCGGGCAGAGAGCCCACGTGAATATCCGGCGTCGGGCGTCTCGGACTCGGAATTGGCAACGGTCATCGGAACATCATTGCGTGAGCAGACGCTTATTGCACGGGAAACCCGGACACACCGTCCACAACGCGCGTGGAATTGCGTGGCCTAGCTAGGTATTTATGCGCTGAACCGACTTCTCTTACGCACATAGGCTTCTGGCATGCTCAACCAACAGTTCATCGGACGCGTGGCATTGCCGATATTCACCGCGGTGTTTCCGTTCATGATCATTGCCGGACAACTCGGTCTGGACATTTGTCGCTGGTGGATCGTCTACGGCACCGCAACCATTGTGGCTGCCCTGATGGGCATCACCACGTTCGGCATGTGCAATTCGAACGGCCCAGGCCTCGCGATCAGTCGGTCCTGGGTGCTCTTTTGGACAAGCCTGGCCGCACTCACCGCGGCGCAGGGCTTCTTCTACGCGCAATTCCGTCATCATTGCCCGGTAGTCGGGCCGATCATCGCGATCGACGCGTTCCTTGAATGGCTCATCGCACCCGTGGTTCTCGTCGTCGTGGCCGGGAGCGCATTCCGGCGTGCGTGGACCGCCGCGCGGCGAAATTGAAGGGCCCCCGGGGTGTAACCCGGGGGCCCTTCTCGTGCTTACGACTTAGCGGTAGTCGCTGTATCCGTAGTCGTCCAACGGCACCGCAGCACCGGTGTTGGAACCGAAGTCGGGGCTGTAGTAGGCATCCTCGTACGACGGGATCGTGTACGCGGCGGCCCGGGCCTCTTCGGTCGGTTGCACCGAGATGTTGCGGTAGCGGTTGATACCTGTACCAGCCGGGATCAACTTACCGATGATGACGTTCTCCTTCAGACCATTCAGTCTGTCGCTGCGGCAGTTGATGGCCGCATCGGTCAGGACGCGAGTGGTCTCCTGGAAGGACGCCGCCGACAGCCACGAGTCGGTGGCCAGCGATGCCTTGGTGATACCCATCAGCACCGGACGGCCGGCCGCAGGCTCGTTGCCCTCGGCCACGACGCGACGGTTCGCGGTCTCGAACTCGCCACGCTCGGTGAGCGAGCCGGGCAGGAATTCCGTTGCGCCCGAATCGATGATCGTCACGCGACGCAGCATCTGGCGCACGATGACCTCGATGTGCTTGTCGTGGATCGACACACCCTGGCTGCGGTACACCTCCTGGACCTCGTTGACCAGGTGCACCTGCACCTGACGCGGGCCCATCACGCGGAGCACCTCGTGCGGATCGGCCGCGCCCTCCATGAGCTGCTGCCCGACCTCGACGTGGTCGCCGTCGGCCAGCGGACGCTCGGAGCCGTCCTCGTGCTTGAAGACGCGCAGGCGCTGACGCTTGGAGAGCTTGTCGTAGACAACTTCCTCGCCACCGTCATCCGGGATGACGGTGATCTTGTAGAAGCGCTCGCCCTCTTCCAGGCGCACCCGGCCCGTGACATCGGCAATGGGCGCCTTGCCCTTGGGAACTCGCGCCTCGAACAGCTCGGTGACACGCGGCAGACCACCGGTGATGTCGTCACCGACGCCACCCTGGTGGAAGGTACGCATGGTCAGCTGGGTACCGGGCTCACCGATCGACTGTGCGGCCACGATGCCCGCCGCCTCACCGATGTCGACGAGCTTGCCGGTCGCCATCGAGCGGCCGTAGCACATCGCGCAGACCCCGGTACCGGTGGTGCAGGTGAGCACCGACCGCACCTTGACCGTGGTGACACCCGCGGCGAGAAGCTTCTCGATCGCCGGATCGCCCAGATCGTGTCCACGCTCCACCAGCACGTTGCCATCGGCATCCACCGCGTCAGCGGCGAGAGTCCGTGCGTAGGCAGAGGTTTCGATGTGCGCATCGCGGATCATCGTGCCGTCGTCCAGCTTCTCGGCGATGGTCACGTTGATGCCACGCTCGGTACCGCAGTCGTGCTCGCGGACAATGACGTCCTGCGAGACGTCCACCAGACGACGGGTCAGGTAACCCGAGTCCGCGGTGCGAAGCGCGGTATCCGCCAGGCCCTTACGGGCGCCGTGCGTGTTGATGAAGTACTCGAGAACGGTCAGACCCTCACGGAACGAGGACTTGATCGGCCGCGGGATGTACTCACCCTTCGGGTTTGTCACCAGCCCCTTCATGCCCGCCAGGTTTCGCACCTGGGTCATGTTGCCGGTCGCGCCGGACTTGGGCAGCAAGGTGATCGGGTTGTCGTCCGGGTAGTGCTCCTCCAGCGCCTTACCGACCTCGTCGGTGGCTTCCTGCCAGATCTTGACCAGTGCGTCGCGACGCTCCTGGTGGTTCAAAGCACCACGCTGGTACTGCTTTTCGATCCGCTCCGCTTCCTTCTCGTAGCGGTCCAGGATCTCCGCCTTCTGCGGCGGCACCAGCACGTCGGCCATCGAGACCGTAACACCCGAGCGCGTGGCCCAGTGGAAACCGGCATCCTTGAGCTTGTCGACGGTCTGAGCGACCACGATCATCGGGAACCGCTCGGCGAGGTCGTTGATAATCGCCGACTGCACCTTCTTGTGCATCTGCTTGTTCACGAACGGGTACCCGTGGGGCAGCAGCTCGTTGAACAGCACGCGACCCAGGGTGGTCTCGGCAACCCAGGCATCGCCTGGCCGCCAACCGTTTTCGAACAACGCGGCCTCGACCTCGGCCGGCGGACGCTGCTGGGTCAGCCGCACCCGGATCGGCGCACGGACGCTCAGCGCACCACGGTCGAGGGCCATGATGGCCTCGGCGGGCGAGCTGTACACACCGGTCTCCGGTTGGTCCTTGGCGGCCGGGGTGTGCGCACCGGTATCGCCGGGGATCTCGGTTGTCAGGAAGTACAGACCGGTCACCATGTCCAGACGCGGCATGGCCAGCGGGCGGCCCGACGCGGGCGACAGGATGTTGTTCGAGGACAGCATCAGGATGCGCGCCTCGGCCTGCGCCTCCGCGGACAGCGGCAGGTGCACGGCCATCTGGTCACCGTCGAAGTCGGCGTTGAACGCCTCACACACCAGCGGGTGCAGCTGAATTGCCTTGCCTTCCACCAGCTGCGGCTCGAAGGCCTGGATACCCAGGCGGTGCAGTGTTGGTGCACGGTTCAGCAGCACCGGGTGCTCGGCGATGACCTCTTCGAGGACATCCCACACCTGGGCGCGCTGACGCTCCACCATGCGCTTGGCGCTCTTGATGTTCTGCGCGTGGTTCAGGTCGACCAGGCGCTTCATCACGAACGGCTTGAACAGCTCGAGCGCCATCAGCTTGGGCAGACCACACTGGTGCAGCTTGAGCTGCGGGCCGACCACGATGACCGAACGGCCCGAGTAGTCGACGCGCTTACCGAGCAGGTTCTGGCGGAACCGGCCCTGCTTGCCCTTGAGCAGATCCGACAGCGACTTCAGCGGACGGTTACCCGGTCCGGTGACCGGACGTCCACGACGACCGTTGTCGAACAGTGCGTCCACAGACTCCTGCAGCATCCGCTTCTCGTTGTTGACGATGATCTCGGGCGCACCCAGATCGATCAGTCGCTTGAGGCGGTTGTTGCGGTTGATGACGCGGCGGTACAGATCGTTCAGATCGGAGGTCGCGAAGCGGCCGCCGTCGAGCTGAACCATCGGGCGCAGCTCCGGTGGGATCACCGGCACCGCGTCGAGCACCATGCCACCGGGGTTGTTGGTGGAGTTCTGGAACGCTGCCACCACCTTCAGGCGCTTGAGCGCCCGAAGCTTCTTCTGCCCCTTGCCACTCCGGATGGTCTCGCGCAGGTTCTCGGCCTCGGCATCGAGATCGAAGTTCTGGATGAGCTTCTGCACGGCCTCGGCACCCATAGCACCGGTGAAGTACTCGCCGTAGCGGTCCACAAGCTCGCGGTAGAGCAGCTCGTCGACGATCAGCTGCTGGACGGAGAGCTTGGTGAAGGTGGTCCAGATCTCGTCGAGCCGGTCCAGCTCACGCTGGGACCGATCGCGCAACTGACGCATCTCGCGCTCGCCACCGTCGCGCACCTTACGGCGTACGTCGGACTTGGCACCCTCAGCCTCGAGCTCGGCCAGGTCGGCTTCGAGCTTCTGGGCGCGGGCCTCCAGGTCGGCATCACGCTGATCTGCGACGGCCTTCTTCTCGACCTCCATCTCGGCCTCGAGTGTCGAGAGCTCGTTATGGCGCAGCTCGTCGTCGACCGCGGTGATGACGTAGGCGGCGAAGTAGATGATCTTTTCCAGATCCTTCGGCGCCAGGTCGAGCAGGTATCCGAGACGCGACGGAACACCCTTGAAGTACCAGATGTGCGTGACCGGTGCGGCCAGTTCGATGTGGCCCATCCGCTCACGGCGCACCTTGGCGCGAGTTACCTCGACGCCGCAGCGCTCACAGATGATGCCCTTGAAGCGCACGCGCTTGTACTTGCCGCAGTAGCACTCCCAGTCGCGAGTAGGTCCGAAGATCTTCTCGCAGAACAGGCCGTCCTTCTCGGGCTTGAGCGTGCGGTAGTTGATGGTCTCTGGCTTCTTGACTTCGCCAAAGGACCAATTACGGATGTCATCCGCCGACGCGAGGCCGATACGGAGTTCATCGAAGAAGTTGACGTCGAGCACGTAAACTCCTTTCCCCTTGCGGGATAGTTCGATCAGAAGGACAGCGACATCACAGTCACGCAAAGTCTTCGATAGACGCAGATTCATTGCGGGACAGGTTGATTCCCAGGTTCGCGGCAGCGCGCTCCAGGTCCTCGTCATCGCCGTCGCGCATTTCGATGGTGGTGCCCTCCTTGGACAGCACCTCCACGTTCAGGCACAGCGACTGGAGTTCCTTGAGCAGGACCTTGAACGACTCCGGGATCCCCGGCTCGGGGATGTTCTCGCCCTTGACGATCGCCTCGTAGACCTTCACACGACCGACAGTGTCATCGGACTTGATGGTCAACAGCTCCTGCAGCGTGTATGCCGCACCGTAGGCCTGCATGGCCCAGCACTCCATCTCACCGAATCGCTGACCACCGAACTGCGCCTTACCACCAAGCGGCTGCTGGGTGATCATCGAGTACGGGCCGGTCGAACGGGCGTGAATCTTGTCGTCGACCAAGTGGTGCAGCTTCAGGATGTACATGTAGCCGACGGTCACCGGGTACGGGAATGGCTCGCCGCTACGGCCATCGAACAACCGCGCCTTGCCATCACCGTCCACCATGACCTCGCCGTCCCGGTTGGGCAGCGTCGAGGACAGCAGTCCGGTCAGCTCCTCCTCGCGGGCACCGTCGAACACCGGGGTGGCCGTGCGGGTGTCGGCCGGAGCCGACTGCAGGTCCTCGGGGAGGTTCTGCGCCCACGCCGGAATCTCAGCGCTGCCATCCTTCCGGATATCCCAGCCGGTCTTGGCCACCCACCCCAGGTGAGTTTCCAGGATCTGGCCGATGTTCATACGACGCGGTACACCGTGCGTGTTCAGGATGACGTCGACCGGAGTGCCATCGGGCAGGAACGGCATGTCCTCGACGGGCAGGATCTTGCCGATGACGCCCTTGTTGCCATGGCGTCCGGCAAGCTTGTCACCGTCGGAGATCTTGCGCTTCTGCGCGACGTAGACGCGAACGAGCTCGTTCACGCCGGCAGGCAGATCGTCGTCGTCATCACGCGAGAAGACGCGGATACCGATGACCTTCCCGGACTCACCGTGCGGCACCTTCAGGGAGGTGTCGCGAACCTCGCGGGCCTTCTCGCCGAAGATGGCACGCAGCAGGCGCTCCTCGGGGGTCAGCTCGGTCTCGCCCTTCGGGGTGACCTTGCCGACGAGGATGTCGCCGTCGCGGACCTCGGCGCCGATGCGGACGATGCCGCGTTCATCCAGATCCGCGAGGACTTCGTCCGACACGTTCGGGATATCCCGGGTGATCTCCTCGGCGCCCAGCTTGGTGTCACGCGCATCGATTTCGTGCTCTTCGATGTGAATCGAGGTGAGCACATCCTCTTCCACCAGGCGGTTGGACAGGATGATGGCGTCCTCGTAGTTGTGGCCTTCCCACGGCATGATCGCCACGAGCAGGTTCTTACCGAGGGCCATTTCACCGTTTTCGGTGCAGGGACCGTCCGCGACGACCTGACCGACCTCGACCCGCTGACCTTCGTCCACAATCGGGCGCTGGTTGGCGCAGGTGCCGTGGTTCGATCGCGCGAACTTGCGCAATCGGTAGCTCTGCCGGGTGCCGTCGTCTGCCATCACGGTGACGTAGTCGGCGGACACCTCTTCGATGACACCGGCCTTCTCCGCGATAACAACGTCACCGGCGTCGATGGCAGCACGCAGCTCCATACCGGTACCGACCAGCGGGGCCTCGCTACGCACCAGCGGGACCGCCTGGCGCTGCATGTTGGCACCCATCAGGGCACGGTTGGCGTCGTCATGCTCGAGGAACGGGATCATGGCTGTCGCCACCGACACCATCTGGCGCGGCGAGACGTCCATGTAGTCGACGTTGGTCGACGGCACAAACTCGACCTCGCCACCCTTACGGCGCACCAGGACGCGCTCCTCGGTGAAGCGACCCTTGTCGTCGGTCGGCGAATTGGCCTGCGCCACGACGTGGCGGTCCTCTTCGTCGGCGGTCAGGTAGCGGATCTCATCGGTAACAACGCCTTCAGTCACCCTTCGATACGGCGTCTCGATGAAGCCGAACGGGTTAACCCGCGCGTACACCGACAGAGAGCCGATCAGGCCGATGTTCGGGCCTTCCGGGGTCTCGATCGGGCACATGCGGCCGTAGTGCGAGGGGTGCACGTCGCGGACCTCAAGGCCGGCGCGGTCGCGAGTCAGACCACCCGGGCCCAGCGCCGACAGACGACGCTTGTGGGTCAGACCCGACAGCGGGTTGTTCTGATCCATGAACTGCGACAGCTGGCTGGTTCCGAAGAACTCCTTGATCGCCGCCACGACGGGACGGATGTTGATCAGGGTCTGCGGGGTGATCGCCTCGACGTCCTGAGTGGTCATGCGCTCACGCACGACGCGCTCCATGCGGGACAGGCCGACCCGGATCTGGTTCTGGATCAGCTCGCCGACGGTGCGCAGACGACGGTTACCGAAGTGGTCGATGTCATCGACGTCCACCGGCACCTCGACACCGCCGGGGGCGGTCATCGAGGTCTGGCCCTCGTGCAGGCGCACCAGGTACTCGATGGTGGCGACGACATCTTCCTCGGTGAGGGTGGTCGTGGTCACCTGAGCCGGGTTGACGCCTCCCAGGCCCAGTTTCTTGTTCACCTTGTACCGGCCCACGCGGGCCAGGTCGTAGCGCTTCTCCTTGAAGAACAGGTTCTCCAGCAGAGCCTGCGCGGACTCCTTGGTCGGCGGCTCGCCCGGGCGCAGCTTGCGGTAGATGTCCAGCAGCGCCTCATCGGGACCGGCGATGTTGTCCTTCTCCAGGGTCCCCATCATGATCTCGGAGAATCCGAAACGCTCAACGATCTGCTCGTTGGTCCAGCCGAGTGCCTTCAGCAGCACGGTGACCGGCTGGCGGCGCTTGCGATCGATGCGGACACCCACGGTGTCGCGCTTGTCGACATCGAACTCGAGCCACGCACCGCGGCCGGGGATGACCTTGACGCTGTGCAGGGTCTTCTCGGTCGACTTGTCGATGTTCTCGTCGAAGTAGACGCCGGGCGAACGGACGAGCTGCGACACGACGACGCGCTCGGTGCCGTTGATGATGAAGGTGCCCATGTCGGTCATCATCGGGAAATCACCCATGAAGACCGTCTGGCTCTTAATCTCGCCGGTGTTGTTGTTGATGAACTCGGCCGTGACGAACAGCGGGGCTGCGTACGTCATGTCCTTGTCTTTGCACTCGTCGACGGGTGCCTTGACCTCGTCGAAGCGCGGGTCGCTGAATGACAGCGACATCGAGCCGGAGAAGTCCTCGATCGGCGAGAGCTCCGTGAGGATCTCCTCAAGGCCGCCGGTCGGGTTCACCTCACCGCGAGCAGTCGCAACCTCACGCCACCGGGGTGAGCCAACCAGCCATTCAAAGGAATCCGTCTGCACATCAAGCAGGCCGGGAACCGCAAGCGGCTCCCGCAGCTTGGCAAAGGAAAGTCGGCTAGGCGCCCCAGGTACGGAGTTAGTAGTTGCGTTATCGGTCTTAGTCTGGCGAGAGACTGCCAAGATCGGTCCTCCAGTGTTGCCGCGCATCTGCGTTGTTTTGCGCAAGCAACGACCAAACACACACCCGATCGATCACAACATGAACCGACACCGTCGTGGCGAGGGAAGGTGGGCAGGAGGCAGCCAGCGCAACGTCTAACAATAGCGTACTATCGCGCAGCCTTCAACTGCCCGGTCAATTCTGCGGATCAGTGCTGGCTGGCGGCCTCACTGCATTCGCAAACGTCCGTGCTGCCAAACAGAGTGACTCGTCGCACGCCGCCCGTCAAGAGATAGCGCCAGTATTTTCGGCGTTTCTTTTTTGCCCTTTCGATACAGAGACTGCCGCCTTAGCCGAGCTTGACCGGATCCTCGATCACGGCATCGAAGGTGCCGCCGGAAAACGGCGGCCACAGGCACTCGTCACATGCGCTCAACCCTGACGGGCACACCGTTGAGGCGTGCCATCCCGGCCAGTGCCTCTAGGTCTCCCGGCGCGCTGGACATCAGCAGATTGACGTTGGCGCCGGGGTTCGCGTTGGCGGTCTTCCATCCGGCTCGACGACGGTGCCCCCAGCCATGCGGGACGGCGATGACGCCTGGAAGGATGTCCTTACTCACCTGAGCGGGCACCTCGATCTCGCCATGCGCCGAGGTGATCCTCACCAGGTCGTCGGTTGCGATGCCGAGTCGATCCGCGTCACATGCGTGGATCACGGCACGCTGCAGCCGGCCGCCGCGCATGAGCAGCGGGACGTTATGCATCCAGGAGTTCTCGGAACGAGCCTCCCGCATCCCGATCAGGCGCAGCGGGAACCGCGGATCGTGTTCACGTTCGCCCAGCGAGATGACTTCGGTCTCGATATCCTTGTGCTGCAGGCGAACCCGCCCATCAAGATATGAGACCGAGTGCGCTAGCGGCACCTCCGGCAAATGCTCGGAGAGCACCTTGCCGTGTGGATAGTCTCGGGTGAGCCGATCAAACGTCAGGCCACGACGACGAATCCGAAAGCGATCACCGCCCTCGGACATCCTGATCAGCGCGTCCACGAAGAGCCGGGGCTGAAGACGCGAGCCAAACACCGCCAGTGTCCTGCGCATGCCCTCGAGGAGCCGCAGGCCGGGGGTGAGATTCCACAGCCTGCTGGTGAGCTCGTCGATGATCTGCCACTCCTGGCGCGCCTGACCTGCGGGGGCGGTCACCGCCTCGGTGACCTGCCGGAAGGGTGTGGGCCGCAGCATCGCGAAGGGGATCATAAAATCGTCGCGCTCGTACATGGTTGTTGCCGGCAACACGTAGTCGCAGTGCGCCAGTGTCTCGTTGATGTAGAGGTCGATGCCCACCATCAGATCCAACTGCTTGAACGCCCTCTCCAGCTCATCGCCGTTGGGTACCGAGAGCACCGGGTTTCCCGCGCCGACGAACAGGGCCCGGATCTGGCCCTGTCCCGGAGTGGTGATTTCCTTGGCCATGATCCCGGCGGGCTCCGATCCCAATACCGAGGGGAACCCGCCGACCCGCGAGCGGCGGCGCCGGTACACCGAACCCAGCAGCGCACCCACCGCCTTCATGGCGAACCGCTCACCCGGCATGCCGAACGATCCGAACATGGAACCACCCGGATGGGCCAGATTGCCCGCGGCCAAATTCACTACATCGAGTAAATACGTTGTGAGCGTTCCATTTTGACCGAGACAGGTGCCCACCCTGCCATACACCACGGCACGGTCGGCAGCGACGAGATCGCGCGCCAACTGGCAGACCGTGCTCGGATCGATTCCCGTGTGCTCCTGCGTCGACTCCGGGGTGAACGGCTCGACCAGCTGTTCGAGCCAGCCGATGCCGCTGACCTGTCTGGTGAGCAGCGCCCGGTCGACCAGGTTCTCATCGAACATCACCCGAAGCAGCGACAACAGCAGGAACGCATCACCGTCGGGCGCGATGCCGAGCCACTCGAAATCCGCCGCGGTTTCGGTCCGGCGGGGATCGATCACCAGCACCCGTCCCCCGCGCTTGACCACGGCCTTCATGTGCTCACGTATCCGCGGGATAGTGACCCCGGAGCCGTGGGATACGACCGGGTTGGCCCCGATCACCACCAAGAAGTCGGTGCGTGGAATGTCCGGTATCGGCATCGTCACGGAGTTCCCGTACAGCAGCTGACTGGCGACGAAACGACTGTTGATGTCCTGCGAGCCCGCCGTGAACAGATGCAGCCGGGGGCCGAATCCCGCGGACAGCATCAACAACCACAGCACATGCGAATAGCTGAACGCCCCGGGGTTGCCGAAATACCAGCCCAAGGCGCCGGAGCCGTGTGCCCGATGGATCTCGCGAACCCGCTCGGCAATATCGGCCATCGCGGTGTCCCAGTCGACTGGTTCGAACTCCCCGGAAGGCGTGCGCCGCATGGGCGTGATCAGTCGGTCGGGATCGTTGTGCACATCAGCGAACGCGATGCCTTTCTGGCACGCGAACCCCGACGATGCCGGGTTTTCCTTATCGGGACGCAGCGAGAGCAGCTTGCCGTCCTCGACCGTGGCGACCATGCCGCACAGCGGCTCACAGATACGACAGAATGTCGCCTTCGTTTCGACTGTCATAGTCGGCACCGCTTTCACACGTCACACAGGGCTGACCCCTATTTGATAACGCGTGTTTGCAAATATCAACCCCGGATTCACCGAGGCCCGCTACTACCCCCGCACGGGCGGGATCTGGCCCGTGGGAGCGTCGTCGTCGACCGTGTTGATGGTCTGCGTGGGCTGCTCGGTCTGCGGCGGCGCCAACGTGGTGGTCGCCGCGGTACCGGGCTCGTCCGCGAAGGTGTGCACGGGGAACTGGTGAGTGCCGGCGAGGCTGTCCTGGATAGCGGCCTGCGCGTTGGGCGGAAGCGAGTGCATGAGCTCACGCACCCGTGCCTGACGGCGACCAACGGCCGCCCGCTCCGGCATGCCCGGGGTGGCCTGGATCTGCGGCGGCACACCCTCGATCTCCTCGACGCCACCGTCGTGGTGGCCGGCATCGACGAGCGCCTGCTCCTCGGCCATGGTGGCCTCGTCCTTTTCCTCGGACATCCCGATCGGCCCGATACGGCGACCGTTGAGGAACTGCCTGATCACCGGCTCGTCACTGGTCAGCAGCACCTCACGGGGGCCGAACATGACGAGCTGGCGGCGGTACAGCATGCCCATGTTGTCCGGGACGGTACGGGCGATGTTGATGTTGTGCGTCACGATCAGGATCGTGGCGTCGATCTGGGCGTTGATGTCGATGAGCAGCTGGCTCAGGTAGGCGGTACGCACTGGGTCCAGACCGGAGTCCGGCTCGTCACAGAGAATGATCTGCGGGTCCAGCACCAGCGAGCGGGCCAGACCGGCACGCTTGCGCATACCGCCGGAGATCTCGCCGGGAAACTTGGTTTCGTGGCCGGTAAGACCCACGACGTCAAGCTTCTGCATGACGATGTCGCGGATCTCGGATTCCTTCTTCTTGGTGTGCTCACGCAAGGGGAAGGCGGTGTTGTCGTACAGGTTCATCGAGCCGAACAGCGCACCGTCCTGGAACATCACGCCGAACAGCTTGCGGATCTCATACAGCTCCTTGGAGGAGCACTCCATGATGTTGGTGCCGTCGACGTAGATGGCACCCTGCTCCGGACGCAACAGTCCGATCAGCGACTTCAGGAAGACGGACTTACCGGTACCGGACGGCCCCAGCAGCACGCTGACTTCGCCCGGCGGCAGAGACAGGGTGACATTCTCCCAGATTCGTTGTGAACCAAAGGACTTGGTCAAACCCTCAACGGAGACTTCTGCACCCACCAGGCGATCCTTCCGCGACACGCACACTTCACCACCAACCCGGCCAGGCTGTGGTTCGGATCACTTTAGCGCATGCCCAGGAGCTGCATCGCGTTTGTGTGCAGACCCGTCCGTCAACTGGCTAACTGTGATAACCAGCCACTACGCGTTTAGTACACGCCGTCGCCGGTCTCGCGCGAGTTCGCCCTTCAACGCGTCGACGACTGCGTGTCGGAGGGCTCCGTGTCAGCAGCACCGTGCCGTCGGCGCTCCACGATGAGCAGTGCCCCGGCCAGCAGCGCGATGAGTACGACGATCAACCCGACAACATCGGCGAAGACACTCGGATGCGTGAGGCCATATCCGGTCAGCAGATCCACCTCTGCGCGCTGCCGAACGAACTCACCGAGGACCACACCCAGCGCAGAAGCGGTCACCGCCAGGCCCCCCACCACCGTCAGCTGTACCGGCGAGACTCCGTGGAACACCGCGTAAAAAAGGTAGACGGCCAGCGTCGCGATACCGGCTCCGGACAGCAGCAAACCCAGTATCAATCCGCCCTCCGTCGTCGCCGCCCGCAGTTCGATGACCGTTGCCACCACTCCGGCGATCAGCAACACCGTGCCCAACACCGCGACGAGCGTGCGCTTGCCCGCGTCGATGAGATACCCGGCGACCGGGGCCAAGACCAGTCCGGAGACAAAGAGGGCAAACGCGGGGGTGTCGGACGGTGCCTGCTCACGATCGATCGACCACCACATCGCCGCATGGTCGAAGTCGGCGAACCGCACCAGGAACGTGAGCACGGTAATCGCCAGCAGTGCCGCCAGCACGACCGGACGGGTCAGAACGTCCGCGGCGATCAATGCCGCAGAACCCCGGCGCCGCGTCTGCGCGAAGAGCGCACCGAAGGACACCAGGGCGACGATCCCGAGGATCACCGCGCGTACCGGCGAAGATTCGTCGATCAGGAGCCAGGCCAGCGCCGACACCCCAACCAGCCACAGCAGGGCGCCAACGAGGTCGAAGGTGTCGAACGTGCCGACGAACTCGCGGTGCGGCTGGGTGAGAACCACCACCAGCACCACTACGGTTGCCGCAAGGATCCCGTAGGTGATGGGGCGCCAGTTCTGCGGCGAATTGATGTCCAGAACCTGACCCGCCAACATCGCCACCGGGTACATTGCCACCCAGAATCCCAAGGACAGACCGCGGCCTTGCCGTGGCGTCGAATGCAGGACGATCAGCATCGAGGCCACCATGGTCAGCCCGGCGCCCAGTGCCGAAACCAGCATCACCCAGGCAAGTAACGTCGCCGATCCCGGTATCAACGACCCGGCCGTCGACAGGCCCAGGATCACCAGGCCGGCCGCCAGGAAGGACGTCGGCCGAATGTGATTTCCCAACCGGGCGAACACAAGCAATGTCACCACTGCCACCACGTCGCCCGCGACGGTCGCCCACTCGACCGTGCCGAGTGCGTCATCACCCCGGTCCACTCCCCACACCGCCGCCAGACCGTGGTCCAGCATGGTCACCCTCGCCACCAGTAGCGCGGCGCAAGCGATAAAGACGTGCCGTACGGCCAGATTCATGTCACCTTCATTCTCTCGTCTTGATCACTCTATGAGCCCCATCCACATTCGTCCTGCGATAGCCGTTATCGCAGGAGCTACCTAGGGACTGGCCGAGTCGGTTTTGCGCCTGCCGCGCGCCCATCGGACGGCCCGAAAGGTCACCCACCCCAGTGCGGCCATGAGCACCAGCACCACGACAAACGCAAGAAGCGGCACCGCCAAGGCCAGAATTGTCAGGACCAGCGAGGTGCCGTCCTCGGCGGTCGAGACCACCGGATTCCCCAGGCCGGCAGTGGTGCCCGTCACAAAGGGGCGTGCGACCGTCCGGCTGGCGTGCACACTGCCGGCAGTGATGGCCCCCAGGATCGCGGCGACTGCCGGCGGCAGATTCGATGAAAGGCTCGTTTCAGCCGTGAACAGAATCGCTCCCGACGCCGGTGCGATAAATGTGCCGACCGCATGCAGTACCGAGTCCAGGGCCGGAATCTTGTCGCCGATGAGGTCGAGCACGAAGATGACCGCAAGGACGATCAGGGCCGGAGCAGAGGACAGCCAGCCGTACGACGGGCCGAGCTCGATCCACCCGAATCGGTCGGCGGCGCCCACCGCGAGCAGCGGCAGCCAGGCATTCAGTCCGGCGGCACCCGAGAGGCCGAATGCCCCGAGGACAGCGCTGATGGCCGAGGTGATCTCCATGTCACGAGTGTGACGCGGTCACACGATTTCAGCGGCGATTTCGCGACGGCGTCACGCGCGTGTGTCCAGCTCGACGACAAGTGGTGTTCCGCCCTCGAACCAGGCGCGATGCAGTTCGACAATCTTGCGTCGAGATGGCAACCCCTTGCGGTGGAACATGTTTTCGACGTAGTCGAAGGGATATACAACGCCGCAGAACCGCTCGCGGGCCGCGTCGTACACCGAGTCGCCGGGCGCGATCGGCCGGGCGGCCCCCGAGTACGTTCCGTCGGTGAGCCGAAGGCTCACCTGTGGGTTGGCCTGAATGTTCTTGACCCACAGGGTGTGCCGACCGGTGATCGCCGCCAGATATGCCCTGTCCCCGTCGCGCACAGCCTTGACGTACGTGACGCGCGGACTCCCGGATCTTCTTCCGATGGTGGTCAGTACGCCGACACCGCGAGGCACCCGGATGGCGAACCATGGCCGATGTATCGCGTGCAGTGCTCCGGCGAACCGACGGCGCTCCGCCAGCGGCGCCGCCGTCGTGTCCAGCCCCGGCCGCCGCTCGAAGACGTACCGTCCGTCCGTGTAGCGCAACGACTCCGGCAGAGGGGCGTCCATGGTCTTAGCGAGGGGCCCAATTGCCGTGAAAACCTGCCGGAACTCGCTGCGGGAGATCGACCGTGGCGGCGAGCTCCAGAGTTTGTGCGTCCAGCACCACGAACTTGCCCTCAGACGTCCCGGCGCTGAGACCGAACCCGACGAGCACACCGTCGTCTTCGGCAGTTCCCGAAGGGTTCGGCACAAACGACATCTCACCCACCGCAAGTGAATCAAGCGCAGTCCGGCTGTCGGTACCGGTCTGGTAATCGAACTTGACAAGGCTGCCGTCTACCTTGCCGTCGGACTCGAAAGCCCCGGCGATGCAGGGCAGGTATCCGTACCGGTGCTTCTTACCAGTGAGCGCCTCGTTGATACGGGGGAACTCGAGATGGCGATCATCGCGGCGTTCCATGGCGACGGTGCCCTTGGCCAGGTTGATGACCCAACGGTCGAGCAGGCCGCGCGCATCGCTGGGGCCGAGTACATCGGCGGAGAACATCGAGTCATAGCGGACCAAATCGATCACCACGACTTCCTGGCCGTCACGCATCTCGGAGTACCCGTTGAGCGGGTGGAAGACGTAGCACGGCTCGATCTCGAACCAGCGCACCTGGGCTTTCCGGGAGGCATCATCGCCCTCGCGCGGCATCACACCAATTCTGGCCGGGTACTTGGGATTCCACGAGTAGGGAATCGAGGGAGACTTCCCCGAGAGTTGGCTCGCTCTGGCAGCAATCGGACCAGGGATCTTGATCTTGCCGATCAGGGATTGCATGACCAGCTGGGCGGGCTTACGCAAAATGGCAGGCATCGGTACCGATTTGGTGATCATCGAGGTGTCCAGGGTGACGGGCAGATCGTAGAAGACGACGTACTTCTCGGTGAGGGTGAAGTCGTGCATCATCGGAGAACCGTGGACCTTGATGTCGACCGTACGGCGGGCCCTGCCGGAGGTGTCGATAACCGAATACTGGACGGTATTACCCCGCGCGAAAGAGTATGAGACGGCGTGCATTTCACCGGTATCGGGATCAATCTTCGGGTGTGCGGTGTATCCACCCGGCAGAGTCCCCTGGAAATCGCAGGCGCCGACGGTATCCAGCTCCTCGGTGAGCTCATAGTTGGCGATACCGCCCTCCACCAACGCCAAGGTGCGACCGGCATGACTGAGCGCATTGGTGTTAGGTCCGATCAGCGATGTACCGGCCGAGGTACCGATGGCGACCGCCGGCTCACTGAGCGCCTTGCGCACTGCCTCGGTACGCACCCAGCGATTGCGGTACCACTGCGCCTTCCCATCACGTAGTGACAGGCCGTGCACCATCGCGTCCCCACTGAACAGGTGGTAGGTCGCGGGGTCCACCTCGGCGGCAGGGTTGGGACCGTTGCGCAGGTAGCGCCCGTCCAGGTAGTCCGGAATGGTGCCGGTGACCTTCAGATCGGTACTTGTCACTTCCTGCTGAACCGGCTCCCAGACTCCGGTCAGATACGGACTCTCCGTGGCGGTGGGCTGAATCGTGGCGGTCATCGTGTCCTCCGGGGCTGGCTGACTGACTGGCATAACGCTGTTATTACGGCGTTATGCCGAACGTACTCCCGTTGTGCGAACATGGCAAGACCATGAGCTCACCCGTGCCGAAAAACAGTCAGCGAAACGATCGGACCGTCGCCCGTAACCCCCGGGGCGATCTTGTCCTCGCGGCCGTGCAGCTTCTGAATGAGCAGGGCCCCGATGCCCTGCAGACGCGCAAGATCGCGGCTGCCGCCGGCACCTCCACCATGGCGGTCTATACCTATTTCGGCGGCATGCGCGAGCTCATCGCCGAGGTAGCCGAGGAGGGGTTGCGCCAGTTCGCCGGCGCACAGGCCGACGTGTCCCACACCGACGACCCCATCGCCGATTTCATGGTGACGGGCATGGTCTACCGGCAGTTCGCGATCAACTATCCGCACATGTACCGACTGATGTTCGGAGTCACGAGCGCGCACGGCATCAACGCCCCCAGCCGCAACATGTTCAACACCATGCACCTGACACCCCAGCACGCCAGCGCCACGGAGCTCTATCGCAGTGTGCAACGCGCCATGGCCGCGGGCCGGATCGACGGCTCCCCCGACGATGCCGCCAAGGTCGCTGCCACCGCCGCCAAGTTCTGGACCATCATGCACGGGTTTGTCATGCTGGAACTTGCCGGCTTCTGGGGCGAAAACGGCACTGCGGTTGGTCCGGTATTGGCCTCCATGACCACGGACCTGCTTATCGCGCTGGGCGACACCCCTGAGCGGGTAAGCAGCTCGGCCACGACTGCTGCCGCCCGAATCGCCGCGCTGGCCTAGCGGAGCAAGGCCGACCTAGAGAGGCGCCCAGGACAATTCGCCGGCATCTTCGTGGCGAACCGGCACAGCGGTCCGTGCTGGCGCCGACACCGTCGCATCCCGCAGGGCCGCCATGGCACGGACGGCCGTGGCAGTGGGAGCTCGCATATCTCGCGCAAGACGCGTCAGCAGTTGCTTGCGCAATTCGTCGTCGGTGGGCGTTTTCGTTCGCGGCGTGGGCATGGCCGTCCCGGGACTACGACGACGCCGGGCGCGAAGCACCACGAGAATCAGCAGGAAACAGCCCGCGGCGATGAGCAGATAGACGATCACGGAATCGAGTGTGCGGGCTGAAAACGAAACCGGCCCCTGGAAGTCCGAAGACTCCCAGGGGCCGGGGTTCGAAAGTACTGCGAACTACTTGACGGTGATCGTCGCGCCAGCGGCCTCGAGCTTGGCCTTGGCGTCGTCAGCGGCCTCCTTGGCGACCTTCTCCAGCAGCGGCTTGGGGGCCGCGTCGACCAGGTCCTTGGCTTCCTTCAGGCCCAGGCCGGAGACGATCTCGCGCACAACCTTGATGACGCCGATCTTCTTGTCGCCGGCGCTCTCCAGGATGACGTCGAACTCGCTCTGCTCCTCGGCAGCCTCGGCAGCGGCCGGAGCGGCACCGGCGGCCGCGACGGCGACCGGAGCGGCAGCGGTGACCTCGAAGACCTCTTCGAAGGTCTTGACGAACTCGGACAGCTCAAGCAGCGTCAGCTCCTTGAAAGCATCGATCAGTTCCTCGGTGCTCAGCTTTGCCATAATGTTGGTTCCTTCCTTGATTTACAACAGGTTTGGGGTTTTCCGGAGGCCGCTACGCAGCCCCTAGGCCGCTTCTTCGCTGGCCTTCTTTTCCTGCAGGGCGGCGGCCAGGCGTGCAACCTGGGACGCCGGGGCGTTGAACAGCCCGGCGGCCTTGGCCAGGTTGCCCTTCATAGCGCCAGCCAGCTTGGCCAGCAGCACCTCGCGCGATTCCAGATCGGCGATGCGCTCAACCTCGGCAACTGACAGGGCGCGGCCATCCATGTAGCCGCCCTTGATGATCAGTGCCTTGTTGTCCTTCGCGAAGGTCTTGATGGCCTTCGCTGCGTCCACGGGCTCACCCTTGATGAACGCGATTGCCGTTGGGCCGGTGAACAATTCGTCCAGGCCCTCCACACCGGCCTCCGAAGCCGCACGCTTGACCAGCGTGTTCTTGGCAACGGAGTAGGTGGCGGAAGCTCCGAGGGAGCGACGCAGGGTGGCCAGAGCGGACACCGACAGGCCGCGGTACTCGGTGATCACAGTCGCAGTTGAATCCTTGAACTGCTCAGTGATCTCGGCAACGGCAGTGACCTTTTCAGTCTTGGCCATGTATTGCCTCCTCATCTCGTTTCGGTCGCTACACCTGGGACAAGACGGTCTGAGGGCGAGAAGGCGTCTGAAATGACGAACGCCCCGACGCAGACAGGTCGGGGCGTGAAAATCCACGGACTTTTGATCCGCAGGTCTAAACCTCGTCCTCCTGCGTGGGCCGTCAGGACATGTCCTGAACCTTCAACCTCGCGAGAGGTGACCGACGGTCTTCGGTGGAGCTCTGTGAGATTACCGCAGATGAGGGCGATCATCCAAAACGGCGTGGTATCCAGGAATGGTGCCGCTGTCCTCCGAAGTCCCGATCCGATCAGGCATTGCACGTAATGGCGATATCGAGCTCTTCTACGAAGACCTCGGCAACCCCCGCGATCCCGCCGTCATCCTTGTCATGGGAGTGGCAGCACAGCTCCCGATGTGGCCGGACGGGTTCTGCCGGCGGCTGCTCGATCGCGGCTATCGCGTGATCCGCTTCGACAACCGCGATTGCGGGCTGTCGACGAAACTGGACGGGCACAAGGCGCCGGGATCGGTACAGCGTCGCGTGGTCCGCTATGCGTTCGGCGTGGGCAGTGAGGTCCCGTACACCCTGATCGATATGGCCGAGGACGTCCGCACGCTCATCGACCACCTAGAGCTGGACACCGTGCATATCGCGGGTGCCTCGATGGGCGGCATGATCGTGCAGGTCTTCGCGGGCACCTACCCCGAGCGCGTCAGCTCCGTCGGCATCATCTACTCGGCGACCGGCCGCCCGTTCTCGCGGTTGCCATCCTGGGAACTGATCAAGACCGCCATGAAAGCTCCCGGTAAGAACGCGACCCCCGAGGAGTGGCTCGAGTTCGAGGTGAATAACGGCATCGTCTACAACGGGCCCGACAACCTGCCCTCCCGCGAGGTACTGCGACAGCGCATTCTCGAACACAGAGCCCGCAGCGACTACAAGGTGGGCACCGTGCGCCAATTCGACGCCATTCTGGGCACCGGGAGCCTGCTGCGCTTCACCCGCGCCATCACCGCGCCAGCGGTCGTGATCCACGGCCGCAATGACCCGCTGGTGCCGTACCAGAACGGGCGGGTCGTGGCCAAGAACATCCGGAACTCACGGTTCGCGCTCATCGAAGGCATGGGCCACGATCTGCCCGAGCCCGTGTGGGAGCCCGTGACCACGGAGTTGTTGACAACTTTTGACAGGGCGCATCTCCCGCTCGCGGCCGAACGCGTGCAGGACTGACTAGGGCCGCGCGGGCATGATGCGGCACACTTGCATTTCATGACTGCCCAAGAACGTTCCGGCCGGAGCGTAGGTGAAGGCCGTGGACGTCAGGTTGCACCGCTCGGACGCGTGGCGTTGCTCTCCGAGGCCGCGCGGCTGGGCACCACAGGCTGGCAGGTCGCGCGCACCGCTGGACGAGTGCTGGGCAAGATCACCAAGAAGGGCAGCTTCGAGCAGAAGGTCATCGCCGAGCTTCCTCAGACCTTCTCCGATCTGGGTCCCACATACGTCAAGCTCGGTCAGATCATCGCGTCCAGTCCGGGTGCATTCGGCGAGTCGCTGTCTCGTGAATTCCGTGGGCTGCTCGACCGCGTCCCACCCGCTGATTCCTCACAGGTCCGTGAGCTCATCATCTCCGAACTCGGCTCTGAACCCGAGAAGCTCTTCGCCACCTTTGACGCTGAGCCGTTCGCATCCGCGTCGATCGCCCAGGTGCATTACGCGACACTGCATTCCGGCGAGGATGTGGTGGTCAAAATACAACGCCCGGGGATTCGCCGCCGGGTCGCCGCCGACCTTCAGATCATGAAGCGCGGCGCGGCACTACTGGAACTAGGCAAGGTAGGCCGGATGCTCTCGGCCCGCGATGTCGTGGACGATTTCTCCGGAAACCTTTCCGAGGAGCTGGATTTCCTGGCCGAAGGCCAGGCCATGCAGACCTGGGTCGAGCACCTGCACACCTCCTCGCTCGGCAAGAACATCCGGGTGCCGGATGTGCACTGGCACTACACGACGTCCAAGGTGCTCACCATGGAGCGGGTGCACGGCATCCGGATTGACGACGCGCCGGCCATTCGCAAGGCGGGATTCGACGGCACCGCGCTGGTGAAGTCGTTGTTGTTCTCCGTGTTCGAATCCGGGCTACGCCAGGGCTTGTTCCACGGGGACCTGCACGCGGGGAATCTCCTGGTGGATGCCGAGGGCCGGATCGTATTCCTGGACTTCGGCATCGTCGGCTTCATCGACCCGCGGACCCGCTGGCTGTTACGCGAGCTGATTCACGCGCTACTGGTCAAGAAGGACCATCGCGCCGCAGGCAAAATCGTGGTTCTGTTGGGTGCCGTCGGCAGCCCCGGCGACGCCGACAAGGGCACCCGGGACATCCAGGCCTTCGCCACTCCGCTCACCATGAAATCCCTTGGGGACATGTCGTACTCGGATATCGGTAAGCAGCTGTCCACGCTCGCCGAGCAATACGACGTCAAGCTGCCGCGTGAGC
The DNA here is from genome assembly GCF_059813245.1 of Mycobacterium sp. NGS15. Lineage (NCBI taxonomy): Bacteria > Bacillati > Actinomycetota > Actinomycetes > Mycobacteriales > Mycobacteriaceae > Mycobacterium > Mycobacterium sp. NGS15. The sequence goes on from NZ_JCALEF010000004.1 coordinate 455,473, forward strand.
TGGTGCTCATAGGCAAGCAATTCCTGTATGTCGAGCGGTACATGAAACTGCTGGCGCCGCGCTGGCAGATGATGGAGGACCCCGAACTCAAGGGCTACTTCGGCAATTTCATTGTCGATATCAGCCGTGAGCACAATCGCGAGGGAGATATCTGAGATGACGGCCAACACCGCCAAGGTCGGCGATATCGAGCTGTGCTACGAGGAGTTCGGCAATCCGGCCGATCCCGCGGTGCTGCTCATCATGGGCATCGGTGCGCAGATGGTGTTCTGGCGTACCGAATTCTGCCAGCAGCTCGCCGATCAGGGTTACCGTGTCATCCGCTTCGACAATCGAGACTGCGGCCTATCGACCAAGCTGGACGGGGTGCGTGCCGGTGGTGGCTCACTCATTCCAACCATGGCGAAATTCCTTGCCGGAGTGAAGATCGCCGACACCGCCTATACCTTGGTGGACATGGCGGCCGACGCGGCCGGCCTGCTCGATCATCTCGGCATCGGGCAAGCGCATATCGTGGGCGCCTCGATGGGCGGCATGATCGCGCAGGTTTTCGCCGCCGAGCATCCCGACCGGACCGAGACGGTCACCATCATCATGTCGAGCAACAACCAGCCATTCCTGCCGCCGCCCGGACCACGTCAGCTGATGGCGCTGCTGAAGCCACCGCCCGCCGACGCCACCCGCGAGCAGATCATCGCCAACAGCGTGCGGGTGGGCCAGACCATTGGCAGTCCGAAATACCGTCAGTCCCAAACGAAGTCATATCTACACGCCGCCGAGTACTATGACCGTAGCTATTACCCCAAGGGATTCGCCCGGCAATTCGCGGCAATCATGGGAACCGGCAGCCTGGTGCCGTTCGACAACCGAATCGCCTCCCCCGCACTGGTTTTACACGGTAAGGCCGACAGGTTGATGCGCCCTTCGGGTGCTCGGGCCATCGCTCGGGCCACGCCCGGTGCACGGCTGGCGCTGATCGACGGCATGGGCCATGACTTGCCCGAACAGCTGTGGAACCGGGTCATTGCCAAGCTCACCGAGAACTTCGCCCGATCAGAGCCTGCAGAGGATGCAACGGAATCCGAGGCCGCGGGCCGCTAATTAGCTCCCGTAGGGAACGATTTCATCGGGATCGAACTGGTTGTTAATTCTGCACAGAATCCTTGTACCTGCGGCGATCATGCTCTAGCCTCGGCACGGGACAAATCCAGCCACCCCTAGATTCGATCAAACGCACGCGCGCCGTTCGGGGCACCGCGCCATCTCTCGCGAGAGGCCGCCGCATGTCCAGATTGACCCCCAAGTTCTCGGACGTACAAGCGCATTACGACCTGTCCGACGACTTCTTCGCACTATTCCTCGATCCCAGTAGGACATACAGCTGCGCCTATTTCGAGCCCGGGAACCTGACACTCGAACAGGCACAGCAGGCCAAGATCGACCTTGCGCTCGGAAAACTGGGCCTACAGCCCGGGATGACCCTGCTGGACGTCGGCTGCGGTTGGGGCTCCACCCTGAAACGTGCCCTCGAGCACTACGACGTCAACGTCATCGGCCTAACCCTCAGCAAAAATCAATTTACGCACGTCACCAAGCTTCTCGACTCCACCGAAAGTTCGCGTACGCACGAGGTTCGGTTGGCCGGGTGGGAGGAGTTCGACGGCACCGTCGACCGCATCGTCAGCATCGGCGCCTTCGAGCATTTCGGCCATGAACGGTACGCCAGCTTCTTCGAGATGGCCCATCGGATATTGCCGGTCGACGGAAAGATGTTGCTGCACACCATTGTCAGCTTTCACCCGGAGGAATTGAAACGCAGGGGGGTTCCGCTACTGATGTCGCGGGTCCGGTTCATGCACTTCATGCTCACCGAGATATTCCCTGGCGGCCGTTTACCTTCCGTGCCGATGGTGGACCAGCATGCCGCGCAGGCGGGCTTCCACGTTACCCGCCACCAGGCCCTGCAACTCCACTATGCGCGCACCCTGGACTGCTGGGCCGAGAACCTGGCCGCGCACAGGGATGAAGCGATTTCCCTTCAGTCCCAAGAGGTTTACGACAGGTACATCAAGTACCTGACAGGTTGCGCCGATGCCTTCCGGGAGGGCTGGATCGACGTAGTTCAGTTCACCTGCGAGAAGTAGGAGTCGACAAGCCCCTGAACCACGCCGATGGCCAGTTCCTTGTCGGTGGGCACAAGTCCGATACGGGTACGGCGATCGAGAACGTCATCGGCGTCGAGCGCACCCTCATGGGTGAGCGCGAACTCGACGTGCTCGCGGGTGATGTCAAGGCCATCAACCAACCGGGTTCCGGCGGCACCGGGCCAATCGTCCACCAGCGTCAGGTTCTGTGTCACACATTCCGACGCCGACAGTGGCCGGCGTTCCAGACCCGCGTCAAGGGCATCCTCGGCCATCTTGCGGTAGGTGGTCAGCTTGCCGCCCACCACGCTGACAACACCCGAATCCGACACCCGGACCGCATGCTTACGGGACAGGTCCGCGGTGGCGGAGTCATCGCCGTCGAGCAAGGGCCGCAGCCCGGCGAAACGTCCCGCGACGTCCGATTCGGACAGCGAAGTCTGTAGCACCGTGTTCACGGTATCGAGGAGGAATTGCTCCTCCGCCGCCGAGGGTTCGGCCACATCCGGTACCGGGCCGGGTGCCGGCTCGTCGGTGAGCCCGAGGTACACCCGATCGTGGATGGCCGGCAGGGCGAACACGAAACGGTTGATTGTGCCGGGCACCGGAACGGTCAGGGCGGCGGTGAGTCCACCGAAGCTCGCCGCCCGGAACACCAGGTGCGTCCCGCGGCTAGGACGCAGCTTGATGTCATGATCGACTTGGCCGGCCCATACTCCGGCGGCGTTGATGACCAAACCCGCCTGTATCGCAACAGTATTGCCGGTCAGCTCGTCGCGGAGCACCGCACCGTCGCCGGTGACCTGTTCGGCGGACACGCGGGTGAGGATGCGGGCGCCCAGCCCGGCCGCGGTACGTGCAATCGACACCACCAACCGTGCATCGTCGACGAGCTGACCGTCAAAGGCCATCAGCCCACCGCGAAGTCCGTTGCGCCGCACAGTCGGGGCTCGGCGGATCACTTCACCCGCGTCGATCGCGCGTGAGCGCGGCAGCACATCGGGCGAGGTATGGGCGAGTTTGCGTAACCCATCCCCAGCGACGAAGCCCGCCCGCACCAGAGTCCGGCTGAACATGCTCACCGCCGGGTGCAACGGAACCACCTGCGCGAGCGGGTGAATGAGATGCGGGGCGGTACGCGTCATGAGGATGTGGCGCTCGATCGCGCTCTCCCTGGCAATACCAATCTGGCCCGAAGCGAGGTAGCGCAATCCGCCGTGCACCAGCTTCGAGCTGAATCTGCTCGTGCCGAAGGCCAGGTCGTGCTTCTCGACCAGGGTGACGCGCAGGCCCCGGCTCGCGGCGTCAAGTGCCACCCCGACACCGGTGACACCGCCGCCGATGACGAGGACGTCCACCGGAGCGCTGCCGGCCAGCGCAGCGAGATCGGCACTGCGGCGTGTGCTGTTGAGCTGGGTCGTCATGAATTCTCCTAAGGGGCGGATCAAGCCGTGAGATATCCGTCGATGGCTGTGGCCAACTCGTTTACCAGTTCGTCCGGCGAGAGGATGTCGGCGACGATGCGCGCCGACTGGAGAACCGATTGACCGATCAGCAGCACCATCGCCGCCAGCTGCTCCGGGGCACCGTGGCGAATCGATCCATCGGTCTGGCCCTCCGCGATGAGCATCGCGGTCCAGCCGATGAGTGCACGCTGGCTGGTCCCCAACCGCTGCACGATGTAGGTCAGCAGGAGTTCGGGATCGGACCGCAGGATCGCCGCAAAAATCGAGTGCTCGCGCACCTGGGTGACCAGACCTGTCACCGACTGGACCAGACGATCGCGGGCGTGCCCCTGCCCGGTAGCGGGCAGGATCGAGGCCATCTCCCGCGTCAGCAGATCGGCAACCAGGGAGCGCACATCAGGCCAGCGCCGATATACCGACGGGCGGCTGACACCGGCACGCTTGGCGACCTCGACCAGCGTCGTGCGACGCACCCCGAACTCGGTGACGCAGGACAACGCGGCATCGAGGATGCGTTCGGTGACGGGATCCGCCGAGATCTCCGCGACCCCGGCGATGTCAGTCGTCTCGACCGTCATGTCACCTCACCTTCACAGAACTGCGTTACAACTTGCCATCTTATGTAATACTGTAACGCATGATGGAGTGGGACGCCTGGGGCGTGGCCGAAAAACGACAGACCCTCTCACCTCAGGTGAAGACGCTCTTGACGTCGGCCCTGGGTATTCCCGAACGGGAGCCGGTCAGCCGCGACGAATCGGCCGTCACCTTGTCCCACAACTCACTCTCCGAAGAACAACTGGCCGCCCTCACTGGCCTGCTCGGCACGGAGCACGTGCGCACCGATCACGGCGCCCGGCTCCGGCATTCGGGTGGCAAGAGCACCCCGGACCTGCTGCGCCGACGCTCCACCAGCATCCAGGAGGCCCCCGACGCCATCGCCTACCCGGCATCTCACGACGAGGTATCCGCGCTCCTGGCGCTCTGCGGCGAGCAGGCCGTCGCGGTCGTGCCCTTCGGCGGCGGCACCAGTGTTGTCGGCGGGCTGGACCCCGAGCGCGGCGGATTCGCCGCAGTCATCGCGGTGGACCTGCGCCGGATGTCCGGCCTGGTCTCCCTCGACGAGGAATCGGGAACAGCCGTGCTGCTGCCCGGAACGACGGGACCCGAGGCCGAAGAACTCCTTGGTGCCAAAGGCTTTTCGCTCGGGCACTTCCCCCAGAGCTTCCGATTCGCGAGCATCGGCGGTTTCGCCGCCACTCGCTCCTCAGGGCAGGCCTCCAGCGGATACGGGCGCTTCGACGCGATGGTGGATGCGGTCCGGGTCGCGACCCCGCGCGGCGATCTCAACCTGGGCAAGGCGCCCGCCTCGGCAGCCGGTCCGGATCTGCGGCAGCTTTTCCTGGGATCCGAGGGTGCGCTCGGCATCATCACCGAGGTGACCGTGCGCGTGCACCGACTCCCCGAGAACACCTGGTATCAGGGTTGGTCCTTCCCCTCCTTCGACGCCGGCGCACGGGCGCTGCGCACGCTTGTGCAGGCCGATGCGGCGCCCACCGTGCTGCGGCTGTCCGATGAAGCCGAAAGCGGGCTGAATCTCGCCCTGGCCAAAGACATCGGCGGGAAGAACCCGGCCACGGGTGTGCTGGCGATCACGACAGTCGAGGGCACCCACGGGCACGTCGAGGCCCGGTCGGCCGAAGTGGCCGCCGTTCTCACCGCCGCCGGCGGAACCGCCCTCGGCGACGAGCCCGCCAAGGCCTGGGACCACGGCCGTTTCGACGCACCGTACCTGCGCGATGCTCTCATCGATGCCGGGGCTGTGGTGGAGACATTGGAGACCGCCACCTCGTGGCAGAACCTCGCCACCCTACGCACGGCAGTCACCACAGCACTCGCCGAAGCGCTTGGGGCCCAAGGCACCCCGCCGCTGGTGTTGTGCCATATCTCGCATACCTACCGCACGGGCGCCTCGCTGTACTTCACCGTGGTGTGCGCGGCCGCCGAGGATCCGATGACCCAATGGGGCAAGGCGAAGAAGGCAGCCAGCGACGCCATAGTCGCTGCGGGTGGCACCATCACGCACCATCACGCCGTCGGACGCGACCATCAACCGTGGCTTGTCGATGAGGTCGGCGAGCTTGGTATCGAAATCCTGCAGGCGGTGAAGCGAACCGTCGATCCGCATGGAATTCTCAACCCCGGCAAGCTGATTCCCGTGAGCGAGTAACACCGATGACCCACCTCACCGTCCTGACGAACCCGGCCGCAGGCCACGCCGCAGCGCAAGCATCCGACGCTGCCATCGCGCATCTGCGTGCGCGCGGGCTGACGGTGACGCACCACGCGGCATCATCGGCATCGGAATCGCATGCACTCGCGCAGGAAGCCGCCCGCACCGGAGCCCGCGGAATAGTCGCCGCGGGCGGGGATGGCCTGGTGAGCATCGCGTTACAGGCGGTCGCATCCACCCCGATAGCACTCGGCGTGATCCCGATCGGCACCGGAAACGACTGTGCCCGCATGCTGGATATCCCGCTGGGTGACCCGGTTGCCGCCGCCGACGTGATCGCCACCGGTAATACTCGGGTGATTGACGCCGGACGCATTCAATACCACGGAAGCACAACATGGTTCGCCACCGTCGTGGCGTCCGGATTCGACTCCTTGGTCAACGATCGGGCCAATCGGATGAGCTGGCCTCGAGGTCGTCGCCGGTATGACATCGCCATGGCGCTCGAGGCGGCGAAGCTGCGGCCACTGCCGTTCCGCATTGAATTGGACGATCAGGTGATCGAGACCGATGTCACCCTGGTCGCGGTAGGAAACGGGACCTCGTACGGGGGCGGAATGCGCATCTGTCCCCATGCCGTGCTGGACGATGGACTGCTGGATGTGACTGTGGTGGCGGCAGGTGGGCGGCTGCGCCTACTGCGGCTATCTCCCACCGTCTACAAGGGCACCCATGTCGACCTGCCTGAGGTGAGTACCTTCCGGTCACGTCGAGTTCGGCTGTGCGCCAACGATATCACCGCGTACGCCGATGGAGACCCGGTGGCACCTCTGCCGATCGATATCGATGTGGTTCCCGGTGCCCTGACCGTCTTTGCCTAGCCGGTCTTCTGCGCGAACAGGAAAGCGGAGTGCGGGGTGGCGTCGGGCAGATCGGCGGGGATACCACGACCGTGACGCTCCAGCAGGGCGGGCGTGGTCTCGCTGGTCGCCTGCCAGCCGCGGCCGGTGAGGAACTCACCGGCGTCGGTACGTTCCTCCAGATACCACAGCTCGGCCACGTCGGGGATGTCCTGGTCTTGGAGGTTCTCCGCGGCGCGCCGGAACGCCTGTCCCCGTTCCCTTTGCCGTGCAAGTGTTTCCGGATCGAAGAAGCCTTCCCCGAAGTTCTCGACCGCGACACGGCTGCCCGGCACGCTGAGTGAATCAATGCGTTCGAACAGCAGGTCCTGTGCCGCAGGCGGCAGATACGGCAGCAGGCCCTCAGCGATCCAGGCCGCCGGCTCGCCGGCATCGAACCCGCCGGCTCTCAGCGCGGCGGGCCAATCGTCGCGCAGGTCCACCGCTACCGGGACATGGCGAACACGCGCCGCGGCACCCAGCGCATCCAGGGTGTCGGCCTTGAAGGCAAGAACCGTGGGCAGGTCCAGCTCGAACAACACTGCGCCGGCGGGCCAGTCGAGTCGCCACGCACGTGCGTCGAGTCCGGCCGCCAGGATCACCGCCTGACGAATCCCAGTCGCGGACGCTTCACGGAAGAAATCGTCAAAGAACTTCGTGCGGCACGCGACATAGGACCGCATGGCGGCGATACGCTCGACCAATCGGGGCTCGGCCTCCAGCAGCGCGGCGGGCGGCTCTCCGTCGAAGCGGTACATACTCCACACCCCCTCGCCGGCGGCCGCGAGAAAGTGCCCGGCATACGGATCACTGATCAACGGGTTCTCGCTGTGCGTTTCTGCGTCTCTGGCACTGGCCACGCCTAATGCGGTGGTGCCAACACTCTCCGTGATCTCCCAGCTGTCTCCATCGCTTCGCGCCATGCGTTCCTTTGTACGCCAGCCTGGAAATATTCGGCAGAAGGTGTCTGATCGGTAGTGCGCGGTTCGTCAGACAGGTAGAGAGTGGATCGCAGAGTTCCGCTCACTGATACCGACGGAGGACTCCACCATGTACTACCTCACGCTGCTGATCGGCCCCGAACGGACGCGGACACCCGACGAGGGCGCCCAGGAGATGGCCGACTACCAGGGCTTTCATGCCAAGGCGGCATCGGCGATCCGCGCCGGTGATGCATTGTTCCCGGTGACCGAAGGCGTCCGCATCAGCGGAGGGCTCGATGCACGCGTGGTCACCGACGGACCCTTCGCCGAGGGAGCCGAGGTTGCCGGCGGCTACTACGTATTGGAGGCGGAGAATCTCGACGACGCGCTGACGCTGGCGCGGGATATCCCCGAAGCCAAGCATGGCGCGGTCGAGGTGTGGCCGCTGATCGACTGCTCGCGTGAGTTCAGCGGACAGGGCGCCACCAGCTGGCTCGCACTGCTTCTGGAACCCCGCGCTCGCGCCTTCACCCCGGGCAGCCCCGAGTGGGAGGCGGTGGCGGCCGAGCACGGGGTGTTCAGTGCGAAAGCAAACGGGCACATCAAGATCGCCGGCCCACTGCATCCCCCGTCCACGGCGACCACCGTGCGAGTGCGAGACGGCGAGGTTCTCCTCACCGACGGCCCGTACATCGAGGGCGCCGAGATCGCGAACGGCTTCTACGTGCTTACTACTGATGGCCGCGACGAAGCCATCGAGCTGGCCTCGCAGCTGCCCGCATCCGCGGTGGAACTGCGCCAGCTCACCGGTGTGTCAGGTCTCTAGGCGAACCACATGGTCTTCGCGCACGCGGCTCATCCACGATGACCGATCTGGACGGCGTCTTTCGGCGGGAATGGGGGCCAACGGTCGCTGCCATCGCACGATGGTCAGGGGACCTCACCGTCGCCGAGGACGCCGTCCAGGAGGCGTGCACCGACGCTGTGCGCACCTGGCCGCGCGACGGCGTACCCGATAGTCCGGGCGGGTGGTTGTTGACGGCCGCGCGGAATCGGGCACGTGATCGGCTGCGGCGCGAAACATTGCGTCCGGGAAAGGAATTGGCTGCCGTGATCGACGACATCACCGCCCGCACCGACGTCTCAGATCCCCACTCCGTGCCGGACGACGAGCTGCGAATGATGTTCACCTGTGCCCACCCTGCCCTGGAGCGAGTATCGCAGCTGGTCCTCACGCTGCGGCTGGTATCGGGCCTGACGGTGGCCGAGATCGCCCGGGCGCTGCTGCACAGCGAGGCCGCCATAGGCCAGCGGATCACCCGCGCCAAGGCCAAGATTCGTACGGCCAACATTCCCCTGCGGGTGCCGCCCGCCGAGCTACTGCCCGAACGCACTCCGCATGTGCTCAGCTGCATCTATTCGGTGTTCACCGAGGGCTACTGGTCAACGGGCGGACCATCGGCGATTCGCGACGAGTTATGCGACGAGGGCGTCCGCCTGGCCGGTGAGCTGTGCAAGCTCATGCCACAGGAGCGAGAAGCCAATGCGCTTGCTGCCCTTGTGCTGCTTCATGATTCGAGGCGCCCGGAGCGCATGGATCACAACGGCGCATTGGTACCGCTGGACGAGCAGGACCGTACCCGATGGGACCGCGATCGCATTACCCGCGGGCTGAGTCAGTTGCGAAAGGCTGCGGGCTCGACAGGCCCCTACCTGCCGCAGGCTGTGATCGCGGGGCTACATGCCACCGCACCAACCTGGGAGCAGACCGATTGGCAGGCGATCTGCCAGGCCTACGACCGGCTCGCCGCCATGACGCATTCGCCTGTGGTGCTGGTGAATCGAGCATTGGCGATCGGCCTGCGCGACACCCCCGAGGCGGGACTGGCTGCGCTGGAGAAGGTGGCCCACGACCCCCGCTTGGCCCGATCGAATCTGGCAGCTACCGTCCGCGCCGATCTACTCCGGCGCGCCGGCCGACATGCCGAAGCCGCGGACTGGTACCGGACGGCACTGTCCGCCAACGGATCCGATCCGGGACGTGAGTTTCTGCGACGGCGCATCGCCGAATGTGAAAGCACGAACGAGAACTAGAGAGCGTCGAGGACGCTCTCCAACCACAGACCGATATCGCGCTGGACGCGATCCTTCTCCGGCTCGTTGAGGATCTCGTGACGTCCGCCCGCGTAGAACCTGTACTCCAGCCGCCGGTGACCTTCGGTCATATAGCGAGTGATCAGGCTCTGAATCGTTTCGGTTCGACCCCCGACCGGGTCCTCACTTCCCGCGATGACGAGGATGGGCAGCTCGACCGGAATGCGCGATTCGTTCTCCGGTTCCCACAATGAGTGGAATCCTTTGATCACCGAATATGTCATCGCGTTGGAGAACGGCTTGCCACACAAGGGGTCCGACTGAAAGGCACGGATCTCTTCGGGGTCGGACGTCTGCCACTCGGATCCGGTAGGTGTGGCATCGCCGGCGACGAAGGGGGCGTTGAACCCCGCCAGGATTGAACCGAAGAACTCGCTCGGTGCCATCGCGTTCGGCCCGGACGCGACGGCCTCGAGTTGGGCAATGGCCTGCTGGTAGGCCCCCTCGGTGAGGCCCGGCACCGCACCGAGCGTCCCGCAGAGGACCGCCCCCGACAGGAGGTCCCCGTAGTTCTCGATGTGGGACTGCGTCAATGCCGAACCCATGCTGTGGCCGAAGGCGATCAACGGCAGCTCAGGGTTCTGGGCACGCGCGATGTCCGCCAGCTGCTTGATATCAGCCGCCATATCGTCCCAGGCCGTGACGCCCAGCTGGCCCAACCCTTCGAGCCCGGCCGTCTGTCCGTGTCCGCGGAGGTCCAGTGCGTACACCACACACCCGCGCGCGGCCAGAAATCGGGCCAGACGGTCGTACCGCGCACTGTATTCGGCGATACCGTGCGTGATCTGCACGGCGGCTCGCCATTCGATCCCACATGGTGGATGCCACGTCCGATACCAGATCGCCATCTGGTCCACGTCGGATGCGAACGTGGAAAATACGGGCCCGCCAACGGGATTCGAACTGTCCACGGGTACGTCCTGACTCATAGCGGTCCTTTCATGAGGCAATCTCCCCGGCATATTTACGGGCGTAGATCGCATAGAGCACGGTGTCCTCCGCCTCCTCAATTGCAGAGAACGCAATGTCCACCGCATATTCCGCATCGGATTCGGCGATATCGGCCTCCCGCTCGGCCAGCCTCGCATCAATCGTGCGTTCCTTGTGACCGAATGCGTTCTTCACCTTCACCACATGGGCCTTCCAGCTCGCGCCCAGTTCGGCCCAGGCCGAGCCCGCGGTGGCTGCCGCCTTGTCTGCTCTGGTCTCCAGTTCCTCGCGGCGCGCATGGACCCTGTCCAGGTCGTCCTGAAGTTGGTCCCTCGTCTTTTCCCGGGCATCCTCAGTCTTCTGCTGGGCTTGCCGGGCTCGCTCCACGATCGACAGATACGACCGGGCGACGCCCATCATGAGCCTCCTTGGCTGTCGGGAGGATTGCAGGGTATTCCAGGTCCCGCGAGTCACTCACTCCTCCTGCGCGACAATGCGCATTAGCTTTAAAGCCGATGAGTAATCCATAAATTCAATAGCAAATTCACACAGGTACCACAGTCTGCAGGTTTTCATACACATGGACGCTCGGCTATCCCGGAGCACGGCGTCGACACCAGCAAGTTAGCACGGCGCTTAGCCAAGTTCTCCGCGAGAGTGTTACTGATTAAGAAATAGTATGTTGCACCGCAGAGAAAGTGGTGTGCCGTCCGAATAACCATTTTTCCACTGCGCGATATGATCGCACAGTGGGTCTTCAGAGCCTCGATGTATACGATCTTCGCTGCTTTATCGCGGTGGCAACAACACTGAACTTCACCCAGGCCGCACGGGATCTTCATGTCTCGCCCCCGCCCCTTAGCCGAAGAATCCAAGACATGGAACGCCTGTTGGGGGTGAAGTTGTTTCACCGCGACACGCGCCGGGTGAAACTGACCCCGGAGGGCGCCCGACTGCTGCCCGCGGCGCGGCGCATACTCGCACAATTCGATGAGTTGCCGGCGATAGTGTCGCCGGAACCCACCGCGCCGGTGCGGTCCCTTGACTATGGCGTGCCGCCCTGGCTACACCCCGACCTGCGTACGGTATTGGCAGACCTGGAAAAGATGCATGCCGGTGGATTCACCTTGAGGAAGTGGCCACGCGGCAGCGCGGAGATCATTTCCGCGCTCCGCCGAGGCGATATCGCGTTCGGCCTGGTCCGGCCGCCATTCGATTCGGATGGATTGATCAGCACGGTGGTATGTGAAGAGCCTTTGGGCGCAGTGCTTTCCAAGGAAAGGTACGGATCCAGGTCCTCGATCTCGGTATCCGAACTCACCAACCTCAACTACGTGACCGCGCGGCGAGACACCGACACCGAGTATCGGCAGCAGGTGGACAACGCATTGGAGTCCGCGGGGATACCTCGACGGGAAAACGTCGACCCCGGAGACTTTGCGGGCGCCGCCGACGTCATCAGTGTCGGCGATGGATTCGCCATCGCACCGCTCGCTCCGGTCAGCGGTGCCCGGATGTACAACCTCGCCGAGGACGTCTGCGTACCGATCAACAACATGGAGCTGACCCTCGTCACCTGCCTGGTGTGGCAGGCGGATCTCGCCGAGCCGGACGAAGGAGTCCGCGCGGTCATCGACACGGCAGTCGCATTACTACGCAGACCTGGCACCAACCCACGAACCGACTCGGCATAGGCCGGCCCGCAGGGGACAGAACCTTTACGGCAGCGGCGCCGACCACACCAGCCGGGTGCCGCCGGTGTCCATCGCCGACACACTGAACGTGCCCCCCGACTCTGCCGCGCGGTTCGCCAGCCCGCTCAGACCGCTGCGCGCGACCACGTCCGGTATCCCGATGCCGTCGTCCACCACGTCGATGACCAAGTCGTCGTCGACAGACACCGTCACCGACAGCTCCCTGGCGCGCGCATGCCTGACCACATTGCTCACCGCTTCACGCACCACTGCCTCGGCATCACCGGAAGTGCTGGCGGGGATCACATCCAGTGGGCCGCTCATACGCAGGGAGACCCGCAGGCCGGTGTCGGCGGTGAGCTCGTTGATCGTGGAACGCAATGTCGCGCGTAGGGATTCGTCGTTGGTGTGCAGGTCGAAGATCGCGGTCCGGATCTCTTGGATCACCTCGTGCAGCTGATCGATGTGGTCGGCGAGGCGGGCCGCCACCGCTGGATCCACGGACCGGCGATGTGTGCTTTGCATGGCCAGCCCGACGGCGAACAAGCGCTGGATGACGTGATCGTGCAGGTCGCGGGCGATGCGATCGCGATCGGCCAGCACATCCAGTTCATGTTTGGCCAGACGGACCTCAGCCTGTTCCAGCGCCAGCGCCGCCTGCCCCGCGAAGGAGGCCGCCATATCGAGCTGCTCTTCGTCGAAGGCCACCGATCCCACCGTGCGCAACAGGATCAACACACCTGCCGTGGACTCCCCTCCTCCGAGCGGTAGCACCAGTGCGGGCCCGAATGCCAAGTCCGTGCCCTCGGCCAGGTTCACTGCGAGCTGGCTCACGTTCCTCGGCTCATGATCAACAAAGGTGCTGCCGGAGGTTGACCCATCGACCGGGATCATTTTGTCGCACAGTACTTCCGAACCGGTACCTTCGCAGACCGACACCACCAGCGCGGCAGTGTCCTCCTCATCACCGACAGGCAGCGCGATGAACGCGAAATCTGCCTCCGCGAGCAGTGCCGCACTGGAAGCCACCAGGTGCAGCGCGTTGCCCGGGTCCACGCCAGCGAGTAGCTCAGCGGTGATATCGGCGGTGGCACGCTGCCATTGCTCACGACGCCGGGCGTGCTGATAGAGGCGGGCGTTCTCGATCGCGATACCGGCCGCCCCCGCCAGCGCCCGCACCACCACCTCGTCGTCCTCGGTGAACTCCTGCCCGTCGAGCTTCTCGGTGAGATATAGCCGTCCGAACACCTCACCGCGCACCTGCACGGGCACTCCCAGGAAGGTCCGCATGGGCGGGTGGTTCGCGGGGAAGCCTACCGACGCGGGGTGGGCGGCGATATCCCGCAGCCGCAGTGGTTTGGCCTCGTCGATCACCACGCCGAGCACACCGTGGCCCGTGGGTAGCGGGCCGATCTGCTTGCGGGTTTCCTCGTCGATACCCTCGTAGACGAACTCTGCCAGCTTCTCGTCCGAGCCCACTACACCGAGCGCTCCGTACCTCGCACTGACGAGCTCCGATGCCGCACAGACGATTTCCCGCAGGGTCGCGTCCAGTTCCAGCCCTGAACTGACAGCCATGACGGCGTCGAGGAGCGCGTCCATACGCCCCCGCGTCCCATCGACAATCTGCTCGATCCGGCCCTGTACCTCCGCGAGTAATTCACGCAGTTGCAAATGGGCCAGCTCGGCCGTCACCCGATTGGGTTGCGCACCAGCATCGTCGACCACAATTCCACTCTCGCACACCTTGACCTCGAGTGAACACGGACTCGTCAGCCGTGCGGCCCCTGGTTCTCTCGCGCAAGTTTGGTGGCCAGCACGGCAACCTGTGTCCGGCGTTCCAGATCCAGTTTGGTGAGCAGACGTGAGACGTAATTCTTGACAGTCTTCTCCGCCAAGAACATTCGTTCCGCGATCTGACGGTTTGTGAGCCCCTCCCCGATCAGTTCCAGGAGCGTCCGCTCCTGCGCGGTGAGCCCCGCCAGCGGCGACGGGTTATCCGCTGCGGCACGCAACTTGTTCATCAACGCGGCAGCGGCCCGGTTGTCCAGCAGCGAGCGTCCCGCTCCCACGGTGCGGACCGCCGAGATCAGCTCCATTCCTTTGATGTCCTTGATGACGTAACCACCGGCACCCGCCATGATCGCGTCCAGCATGGCGTGTTCATCGGTGAATGAGGTGAGCATCAGGCAGTTGAGATTCGGTAGCTTGGAACGCAATTCGCGGCACAACTCGACCCCGTTACCGTCAGGAAGACGAATGTCCAGCACCGCGATGTCCGGTTGTAGCGCGGGGATACGCGCCATCGCCTCGGCCACCGAGGAGGCCTGACCGATCACCGAGAAGTCCTCTTCCTCCTCAAGCAGATCGGCCAAACCGCGGCGCACTACCTCGTGGTCGTCGACCAGGAACACCGTGATCATGTCCGTCTCCCTTTCACCTGCCGCACCCAGTGTGGCACCGGCAACGGATTCCAGTACCGGCATCACCACAGCCCAACCACGTATCGATCACCGATGTTCTTGTCGCTGTGCGATATCGCGTCCAGCAGATGACGGGCCGACACGATGTCCAGAGTGTGCTGCGAACCCGCGGACACGAGCAACTTCTTGTCGATCAGAGCCGACGCCTCGACCAGCGCTCCGGCGGTCACACTGCCCTGAAGTGGGATAGAGCGCGCCAACATGGCATTCCTTCCCGTCGTACCCCGTTGTTCAACGGTAGGACGGGAAGGAGCTGGGCCGCTACGGTATTTGGTCCCTACTCACGACAAAGCCCCCATTTCCTCCCTCGATATGAAAGGGGAATGGGGGCTTATGCCGATAATGTGCGCGGGAGGCTATTGGACCTCGAGGAAGTTCCGGGTCACGCTCGGGTCGACCTGGATGCCCGGGCCCGTCGTGGTGGTGACCACAACCTTCTTCAGGTAGCGGCCCTTGGCCGACGACGGCTTGGCACGCAGGATCTCATCCAGCACGGCACCGTAGTTCTCTGCCAGCTTCTCGGCATCGAACGAGGACTTGCCGATGATCAGGTGCAGGTTGGAGTGCTTGTCGACGCGGAAGTTGATCTTGCCGCCCTTGATATCGGTGACGGCCTTGGCAACGTCGGGGGTCACGGTGCCGGTCTTGGGGTTCGGCATCAGACCGCGCGGACCCAGGACACGGGCGATACGACCGACCTTGGCCATCTGATCCGGGGTGGCGATGGCGGCGTCGAACTCCAGCCAGCCGCCCTGGATCTTCTCGATCAGGTCGTCGCTACCGACAACATCGGCACCGGCGGCCGCGGCCGCTTCGGCCTTGTCGCCCACCGCGAAGACAATGACGCGAGCGGTCTTACCGGTACCGTGCGGAAGGTTCACGGTGCCGCGGACCATCTGGTCAGCCTTGCGGGGGTCGACACCGAGGCGCATCGCGACCTCGACAGTGGCGTCGTACTTCTTGGACGAGGTCTCCTTGGCCAGCTTTGCGGCCTCAAGAGGGGTGTACAGCTTCTCGCGGTCCACCTTCTCGGCGGCTTCGCGATATGCCTTGCTGTTCTTGCTCATTGGTATCCAATCAATCGTTGGGTTGTGGTGTGCGATGAATCTCTTGAGTGAAGAGCGTCAAACGCTGCAGGCCGAAGCGGGCCTTACCACTGGGTTATTCGCGGAGTGCTATGCCGTATTACTCGACGGTGATGCCCATCGAGCGCGCGGTGCCGGCAATGATCTTGGCGGCGGCGTCGATGTCGTTGGCGTTGAGGTCTTCCTTCTTCGTCTCGGCGATCTCGCGCACCTGATCCCAGCTCACCTTGGCGACCTTGGTCTTGTGCGGCTCACCGGAACCCTTGGGCACACCGGCGGCCTTCAACAGCAGCTTGGCGGCGGGAGGGGTCTTGAGGGCGAAGGTGAAGCTGCGATCCTCGTAGACACTGATCTCCACGGGGATGACGTTGCCGCGCTGCGACTCCGTCGCGGCGTTGTACGCCTTGCAGAACTCCATGATGTTGACGCCATGCTGACCGAGCGCGGGACCGACCGGAGGCGCGGGGTTGGCTTCGCCGGCCTTGATCTGCAGCTTGATCAGCCCGACGACCTTTTTCTTCGGGGCCATTGGGTGTTTCCTTACTTTCCTTCCGTGTTCCGGCCGTTATTCGACCGGAGATCCTGCGGACCGTGACGCGGTCCGAAGTCTTGTTAGAGCTTCTCCACCTGGGTGAAGTTGAGCTCGACCGGGGTTTCGCGGCCGAAGATGGACACCAGCACCTTGAGGCGCTGCTGTTCGGCGTTGACCTCGCTGATACTGGCGGGCAGCGTCGCGAACGGGCCGTCGGTGACGGTGACCGACTCGCCGACCTCGAAGTCGACCTCGATGACCGAACGCTCCAGGCCACCGGTCTCGGCCGCCCCGGATGCGCCCTCGGCCGCCGAACCCTTGGCGGGCTTCTTGGCCGGGGTCTGCGGCAGCAGGAACTTCACCACGTCATCGAGAGCCAGCGGCGACGGGCGCGAGGTCGCGCCGACAAATCCGGTGACACCGGGGGTGTTACGGACCGCGCCCCAGGACTCGTCGTTCAGTTCCATCCGGACCAGGATGTAACCGGGCAGTACCTTGCGGTTGACCTGCTTGCGCTGGCCGTTCTTGATCTCGGTGACCTCTTCTGTGGGCACCTCGATCTGGAAGATGTAATCGCCGACGTCCAGATTCTGCACGCGAGTCTGCAGGTTCGCCTTGACCTTGTTCTCGTATCCGGCGTACGAGTGAACGACGTACCATTCGCCCGGCTCGCGGCGCAGCTGAGCCTTCAACGTGACAGCCGGGTCGGCGTCCTCTTGGTCTTCTTGCGCCTCCGCCTCGGCGGCCGGCACATCCGAAGACGGCTCAGCCGACTCAGCCGGCTCCGCCGCCGTCGCCTCGGTCTCGGTGCTCTCATCCACCACGTCGACCGATCCTGCGGTATCCGCGGTGTCTTCTGGCTCGCTCGTAGCGTCGCCGTCGAAGGTCGTCACCGTTTGTCCTCTCTCGTTTCTTGCGTCTCGTCGGTCTGCTACCCGAACACCAGCATGACCAGCCGGGCGAGGCCCAGGTCGATCACGCCGATCAGGGTGACCATGAAAACCAGGAAGACCAGCACCACCGAGGTGTAACTGACCATCTGCTTGCGGTTCGGCCAGATGACCTTGCGCAGCTCGGCAACCACCTGCTTGAGGAACACCCAAAGCTGGACGAGTGGATTGCGCGACGGCCCCGTCTTGTCCTTCTTGGCGGCCGGCTTCTTGGCCTTCTTCTTCTTCACCTCACCGGTCTCGGAGGCACCTGACTCGGTGAGCTCCGCAGCCGCGATCGAGGCGTCAGCACGGCGGGTCCGCTTGCCCGTCGGGCGAAGCGGCTTGGTCGAGGTGACGGCCCGGTCGCTGTCGGCGGTGCCGATGTCGGACTCGTCTAGCTCGTCGCTCATGCCCTTCCGTACCTCTCTTACCTTTCGGCGAGTGATCTCGTCGTGTCCCTAGTGCATACCCCAGGGTGTTGCAGGGGTGACAGGACTTGAACCTGCAACCTGCGGTTTTGGAGACCGCTGCTCTGCCAGTTGAGCTACACCCCTATGGCTGGCATGCCAACCCGGTTGGCCGGGGCCTCACACAACACACGCGCCTCCCGAGTACCCGACAGGCGCGTTGTGGTGGGAAAACCCCGAATCTTGAGTGTACCCCGACGCTATCCCCAGACTGAAATTGCCCGCCGGTCAGCACAGCCTGGGGAAGACGGCATCACGCTCAGATGAGCTTGATGTCTGCCATCCGATCCGAGTCCCGACCCATCAGGGTGGTAAACGCCTCCATGACCAACTCACCGTTCTGGTTGCGGACGACGTTGCGGGTGGTCACGATGTCGACGCCGAAGGCCTCCTTGTGGGAGTCCACCTGGAAGTCGCAGGACAGCTCGTCGCCTTCGGTGATCGGCTTGTGGTAGACGAACCGCTGTTCAGAATGCACAATCTGCATGGTTTCCATGCCGACGTCGTAGGTGCGGAAAAACTCCTTTTGCACCAGCAGCGCCATGACCGCAGGGAAGGCCAACGGCGCGATGAGACCGCCATGTCCGAGTTCAGCCGCCGCCTTCGGGTCGTGGCTGGCGGGGTCTACGGCTTTGACCGACTTCGCGAACTCGCGGATCTTCTCCCGGCCCACCACATAGGTCTGGGAGTACTTATGCGTCATTCCGACGACGTCGAGTTGAAGCGCCACGACTACGCCAGCGTCGCAGTCGCGATAGCGCGTCCGAAGATCTTCTTGCCGTTGGTGGTGGCGGTCAGCGCGATGGTCACCGACTTGGTGTCCTGATCGACCGACTTCACGCGACCGTTGAAGACGATCTCCGCGCCGACACCGTCATTGGGCACGGTGACGAAACTGGTGAAGCGCACGTTGTACTCGGTCACCGCCGCCGGGTCACCGATCCACTCGGTGACGTAGCCGCCACCGAGACCCATGGTCAGCATGCCGTGCGCGATAGCGCCGTCCTCGAGCCCCACCAGCTTGGCGGTCTCGTCGTCCCAGTGGATCGGGTTGAGGTCGCCGGAGACTCCGGCGTAGTTCACAAGATCCTGCCGAGTCAGCGGGATCATCTTCTCCGGCAGCTGATCTCCCACGTTGACCGAACTGAACTCACGCAATGCCATCAGTTGAACCCGCCTTCTTCTCCGTCTTCTGCAGTGCGCCCGGCAAGAGTCGTTATCAGCTCCTGCACCAGCTCACCCTTGTCATTGGTGATGAGGCTCTTGGTGACGATGATGTCGGCACCGAACGAGCGTCGGATCGAGTCAAGGTACACATCGCAGTACAGCTTGTCGCCGGCCGTGATCGGCCGCAGGAGTTTGAGTTCCTGGTCGACCTGGACGATCTTCTCGTCCCTGATCCCGATATTTGAGTGCTCGAAGAAGGCTGCCTGAGCGACGTATCCGAAGATGCAGAGGAAGGTCGGCGTAGCGACCAGCGATCCGTAGCCGAGAGACGCGGCACTAGCCTCGTCGTGATGGGCGGGGTGCCCGCTTTTCACCGCGTCGGCGTGCTCGCGAATCTTCTCCCGCTCTACCACGTAGTGGTCGGGGTATCGGTAGTGCGTTCCGACGAGATCTTGCGATAAAGCCACGGGGCGGAACCTACCTACTGATGTTGACCGATACCAAGTAAGGCTGGCCTATTCGTGTCGCGTTCAGGCAACGCGAATAGACCAAAGAGAAGCGCGATCAGCGCGACTCTTTGTGGGGCTGGTGCGATCCGCAGTTCGGGCAGAACTTCTTCAGTTCTAGCCGGTCAGGGTCGTTGCGCCGATTCTTCTTAGTGATGTAGTTACGGTGCTTGCACGTCTCACATGCCAAGGTGACCTTGGGCCGGACGTCTGTGCTGGAGGCCACTGCAGTTGCCCTCTTTCGTTCGTTGACTATGTACGGGTGGTAGCGGTGGGGAGGCTCGATCTCCCGACCTCACGATTATGAGTCGTGCGCTCTAACCAGCTGAGCTACACCGCCCCGCAGACAGAGCCGGCGTTTCCGCCTGCCGTCTACCGAGCCCCCTAACGGAATCGAACCGTTGACCTTTTCCTTACCATGGAAACGCTCTACCGACTGAGCTAAGGGGGCATAAAGCCCTCACGAGGGTACCCGGTGACGTCGGCGGATCCAAAACCGCTCGGCCGGAGCGACCGGCCCATCGCGTTCGATCACCCATTACCTGTGTGGAAGATGCCCATGCGGGCTCGCCGGACAACTCATCGCGGGCCATCGGCCCGCACCGTCGCCATGCGGATGATCTCCGATGGGCCGACGAAGGGCGCCCCGGCACTCAGTGGTTTCGCAGCATGTCGATCAGTTCGTCCTTGGTCAACCGTGAGTAACCCGACATGCCGAGTTCCTTGGCGCGCTCGCGGAGTTCTGTCACCGTTCGGTCATCGTAGGAACCCGACTTGCCGCCCTTACGTCCCACCGTGGAGCGCCCGCGGGCGGCGGCCGCATTGGAGATCCGGGCCGCCTTCTCCTGGGAATCGCCCTGCTTACGTAGCTCCTTGTACATCTTCTCGTTCTTGATCGACGAGTTCGGCACGAGAATCACCTCCATAGCGCAACCATGTCCGCTAGGGATTCCCACTGGCGTAACGCCTGAAACATCCGCACGCCTGCCGCCACCATTCCAGTTGGCGCAGAAGACAAGCCAGCGGCCCGCCCCCTTCGGGAACGGGCCGCTGCCGACCAGGCCAACTACCGTTGCGCTTCTTGGCGCGCCTCGTTGGCGTCCGCCGCCTTACGCGCGGATTCGGCCTCGGCTTCCTTCTTCGCGGCCTCCCGCTGCGAATCGGCCTTGTCCTGCTGCGCCTGGCCTTCGCGCTTGAGGTCGTCGCGGCCGGTCACCGCGCCGGCGACTTCCTTGAGCTTGCCCTTCGCGCCCTCGACGACGCCCTCGATCCCTTCTTCGGGACCACTTTTGTCAGACATACGTTTCCTTTCCTCCTGCATCCTGTTGCAACCACGCATCCACGCGGCAGACGGTGTGCACCGCCCTTACTTGTGGACTTCCCGTATCCAGTTCGCTCAAACCGCAAGGGAAGTAACCTTCAACACACGCGACGGCTCGCCACACGGGCGGCACCCCTCACTTGACGGTGGTCTTCTTCTTGGCCTGAGCCGCGGCCTTCTTCTCGGTGCTCGCATCCCCACCGGCCAGCTGACCGCCGGAATTCTCCAGGTGCGCACGGACGAACCACTGAAACTTCTCGAGTTCACCGGCATGACCAATCAGCATGTCTTGGGAGACCAGGTCGAGCTTGTCGAGTGTCTCGATGGCCTTACGAGTGTCCTCGATCACGCCGTCATACACCAAGTTCAGCGCCGCCAAATGAGCCTGCACCGTGTCACGATCTACCGAATAGTCGTCCCACGTACGGTCTTTCATGATGGCGCCGGGTGTTCCCAGCGGGGACCGGCCCAGTGCCGCAATCCGCTCGGCGACTTCGTCGGCGTATCCGCGTATCAGCGCAACCTGTGGGTCGAGCATCTCGTGCACTCCGATGAAGTTGGGGCCCACCACATTCCAGTGCACATGCTTCAGGGTGAGGTGCAGATCGTTGTAGGTGCTGAGCTGCGTTTGCAGCAGATCGGCGATCTTTCTGCCTTGCGCATCGGAAAGCCCGGGGATGGTGAACGTGGTCATAGTCAGCTCCTTCGCTATGCGGCGTCAGAGGATGTCTACCCGCCGGATTCCAGAACCAAACCTCTCTTCACACGTCAAATCGGCCAGAGGCAGCCGGGCCTCAGCGTCCCGGACGTCTCCTCGCCGGTATACCGGTTCGGACGCGGTTCGCGCACAGCAGTATCGCCTGCCTGCGGACACCACGAAATACCCGGTCCGTGCATAAACAACCGCACACCGGGTATCCCATAACGGTGTGCTGCGCGCCCAAACGGAAGGAAGGGAAAGAGAAGGATGTCCACTGTTCTTGAGGAGCGGACCATCGCGATACTGGCGGCCGACGGAGTCGAGCGTGTCGAGTTCGAGGAGCCACGCAACTCGATCATCGCTGCCGGTGGCACCGTGGTGGTGCTCTCGATCAAATCTGGCGAGATCGCTGCCCGGGACCACGATCTGGAGCCCGCCGGGACGCTGCCCGTCGACCGCGAAGTCAGCCAGGTGTCCGTGGACGACTACGACGCGCTGGTGCTTCCCGGGGGCACCGTCAACCCCGACAAATTGCGCGCCGACGCAGATGCGGTGGCCTTCGTGCGTAGGTTCGTGCGGTCCGGCAAGCCCGTGGCCGCGATCTGCCATGGCCCATGGACGTTGGCCGAAGCAGGTGTCCTCGTCGGCCGGACGGTCACGTCGTATCTCAGTATCCGAACAGACCTGCGCAATGCCGGTGCCCACGTCCTCGACGAGGAGGTCGTCATCGACCACAATCTCATCACCAGTCGTTCGCCGGAAGACCTGCCGGCATTCTGCAGAGCCATCGTGGACAACGTTGCCGCCGCGAGTGCCAGAAACTGATCGGGCAGCTCTACCGGGGGTGGCACGGCACGGGGGCGTACAACGCCTGTCGGCACAGTTGCTCGGCCTCGGCGGTCGACCGGTCCAGCGGCAGACGTGTATCGATGACGTGCGCCTCCCCCCACCCGTTGTCCAGTCCGGCGAATTCTGCACCCAAGGCCGCCGCGATATCGCCGGCGGCCTCGGATATCCCGTCATGACGGGTAGCGACCCGATGTTGTGCGGTGACCAATGGCGCCATGCACAGGAACTCCACCATCGGCGCACCCGCCTCATAGGCCAGCTGATGCGCACGCAGCCGGTGCCGGGGATTGCGCCATGTTCCGTCCAGGATCACGGTGTGGCCGCCCGCCAAACACAGCCGCGCCCGCCGGAGCACGGCCTCGTACACAACGCCTACGTTTTCCGGCGAATACAGCCCGGCGTCGAGCACTCCCTTCCCGCCGGATATCACGCCCAGTCGATGCAGCTGATGACGCACTTCATCCGTTGAAAGTACTTGAGCACCAATATCTTCCGATATCCGTCGGGCCAAGGTGCTCTTACCCGTGCCCGGCCCACCGCCGACCAGCACCAGCCGTACCGTCGCGGCCCCCAGGTGGTTCAGTGCCATCGCCAGATGCTTGGTGGCGCGGGCAGAGGCCGCGCGCTGCCCCTGCGTGAACCGTGCGCAGTCCACCTTGGCCCGGACCAGCGCGCGATAGGCGATATAGAAGTGCCGCAACGGTTCCGGCGCGGGGTCCGCAGACAGCTCAACGTAGCGATTCATGAAATAGTCGCCGAGATCCTGCCGCCCCAGGTACTCCAGATCCATGGCCAGAAACGCCGCGTCGTCGAGACTGTCCACATGCCGCAGACGGTCGTCGAATTCCAGGCAGTCCAGCAGCACGGGCCCGTTGGGCAGGCAGAAGATGTCGCTGGCCATCAGATCTCCGTGCCCGTCAATGATTCGCTTGTCCGCAACACGTTGGGCGAACAGCACCGCCCGACCGGAGATGAACTGCGTCGCAAGCGTCCGGACCAGACGTACGTCATCCGTCGCGAGTACCGTCCCCGCGTACTTCTCCAGGGAAGCCAGGGTGTCCTCCCACCGGTCGACGACGGCGTCGAGCGCCCCGGCCTCGTCGATCGACGGACTACGATCGGCCCGTTCGTGGAACGCCGCCAGTACCTCGGCGATGGCGTCCAGATGCGCCTTGGTGACCCGGCCGTTCTTGGCCATCGCGGAGAGCCGCGCAGCGTCCGGATAACGCCGCATCACCACAACCGGCTCACCGGGTCCACCGTCGGGATCGGCGAGATGCGAGACGCCGATGTAGCTGTCGCGCGAGATCCTGCTGTTGAGCGCGATCTCACGGGCGCAAGCCCTTTCGCGAAGCTCTGGGGTACTGAAGTCCAGGAAGTTGGTGGTGACGGGCTTCTTGAGCTTGTAGGCCCGGCCTCCGACCAAAATGACGATTCCCGTGTGGGTTTCGCGGATCTCCGCACCGACGGAGGTGGGACTGGCGGTCGATCGTGATGCGCGCATGAGTTCATCGTCGCCGCGCACGCCACCCGGATATCCGGCCATGGGCCCTCGATTCGTGGGTCGGAAGTCACCAGTTCTTCCCTTGGTCGGCCCGCTGAGCGTGCGCAGGTGCGGTAAGTCGGGCATTTCAGGCCCGGTACCGGTGACCAAGTGCCCTGTCCGCACCCCAGTACGTACCCAAGAGTCGATATCACCACTAGCCGATCGGAGCCGACATGCCCAAGACAATGGTTCACATCGACGTCATCCAGACCGCGATCCAACTTGCCTGCCGTGCACCGTCTTTACACAACACTCAGCCATGGCGCTGGATTGTCGAATCGGTCTCTGGGGCCGCCGGTCTACACCTGTATCTGGACCGCTCGCGCTGCGTGCGGAGAACCGACGGCGCGGGCCGCGAAGCGATCATCAGCTGCGGCGCGGCGCTGGATCATTTCAGGGTGGCGATGGCCTCGGCGGGCTGGATGGCACGCGTGGAACGCATCCCCGATCCCGACAACCCCGATCATCTCGCGGCCATCACCTTCTCGCCCAGAACCCTTGTGGTGGCCGGTGATCGACGACGCGCGGACGCTATCCTGCAGCGGCGTACCGACCGTCTCCCCTTCGAGTCACCACCGAGCTGGTCACAGTTCGCCCGGATGCTCAACGCGGTGATCGCCGACAGGGCGGTGATCCTGGACATGGTGGACGACGCGATGCGGCCGAGGCTGGCCGAGGCGTCGGCACTGAGTGACGCCCTGCGCATCTACGACTCGGCCTACCAGACCGAGCTCGATTGGTGGACGGCGTCGTTCACCCTGCAGGACGGTATCCCGCGCAGCGCGCTGGTGTCGGCCGGCGAGAGCGATCGCGTCGACATCGGCCGCACCTTCCCGGTCGTCTCGGAACGGACCTCGCGGTCCGGCCTGCAGGAGGACCAGTCCAAGGTGCTCGCGCTGTCGACGGCCAGAGACACCCCGAAACATCTCTTGCGCTGCGGCGAGCTGCTCTCTGAGGTGCTGTTGGAAGCGACGCTGGCCGGGATGGCTACCTGCACCATCACGCACATGTTGGAGTTGACGGCCAGTCGCGAAGTTGTCGGCGCCGCCATCGGGCGCGCGCACCCACAGGCATTGATCCGGGTCGGCCTGGCTCCGACATTCGGTCGCGTCCCTCCCCCGACACCCCGCCGATCGCTTGCCGATGTGCTCGAGATTCGCGGCTAGGGCGCGGCTATGAGCGATATCCGCTTTCCCGAGTCCGCGGTAGTAGTCGGTATTGATGGCTCGCGGTCCGCCGTTCGGGCCGCGTTATGGGCTGTCGACGAGGCGCTGCACCATGACGTACCGCTGCGCTTGGTCCACGTGGCGCCCCAGCCGGAGTTCCCGGAATTCGACGCCGAGCCAAGTCCCGCCGGGGCCGCGGTACAGCACGTCTCTCGCGAGATCGGCGCGACGCGAAAGCCGGTGAAGGTCCAAGTCGACATCCGGCACGGGCGGGTGGCAGATGTGCTCCTGGACTCCTCACGCGGTGCCCTCATGCTCTGCGTGGGAGCGATCGGCATCAGCGGCTCCGATACCCGGAAGGTCGGGTCCACCGCCGCCGAAGTTCTCCGGTCGGCGCGGTGTCCGGTCGCGGTGATCCGTGACGGACAGTCGCCGCTCGGTGTAACACCCGCGGTGGTGGCAGAGGTCGACGAATCCCATGAGTCCGTAGCCTCGCTGGAGCTGGCCGCGCACGAGGCAAGGCTGCGCGGAGCACCGATGCGCGTCCTGCTACGCCATCGTGCGCCAAGCTCGGGCCGGCTCCGGGCTACCACCCTGACGCGTGAGGACCGTCAGGTGGCGGCGGTCCTGCTGGAGCGACGCCTGGCGCCGCTACGAGCACGGCACCCCGACCTGGACATCCGCGCCCTCGACCCGGTGGGCGGCACGCTGGATTACCTGGAGCGCCACGGACATTCCGTGCAGCTGGTGATCGTCGGGGCCGGCGATGCGGCGCGTGTTCAGGAATTGGTCGGCCCCAGCGGGTGCGGCGTGCTGGGCAGGACCCACTGTTCGGTACTCGTGGCCGCGCGGCAACAGCTGCTCTAAGCAACACCACCGCGTGGTGCCTACTGCCACATCACGCCACTTTTGGGGTATCTCGCTACTCGCGTCGTCGAGACCGCGTCAGATCAGGATTGATGTGTATCGCTTTTACACAACGAAACCGAACTGCGCGGCCCTTGCCGGGAGGAGTAGAAATGATTACGCGAACTGCCCCACACTCCGTCCCGCCGCACGTCAAGCTGCTCATCCTGGTTGAGGCCGGCCCTGCTCACGATCTTCGCGAGCATCCGGGTGGAATCAATTCAGCTACACCGATTTTCGAGGCCGTTCGGGTCGCCGGGCACACAGTCGCGCCCCTGCACGCCAACGCGGCGGGCGTGCCACTCGAGCTTCGATCCATTTTCGTCGTCACCGCACCCGCCTGCCCCGAATTCGACCGGCTCGCCGAGTATCTGCATACGCTGCCCGGCGTTGCGGCCACCTACCTGGAATCCGTTGACGTTCAACCTCAGCCCGCCGGCGTCAGCTCTCCTCCGGTATCGATCGGCAGTCAGCGTCGGGCAGCAATCCACCGTGTCAGCCATGGCAGATTCGGAGCCCGGCGGGCGCCTAGGCTGGCCGGCTAGTACCGCTGAGGTACTCCGGAGTGGCCGCGCGCCCCCAACGAACGAAGTAGCTCGCTACTCGTGTGGGTGACCGCCCGCCGGCCTACGGTTCGAGGAGAGCCATCACCCGAAGGAGCCGATCATGACAACGCTTGAACGACAAGCAATCCGGCAACCGTCACCCACACCCACGACCAAGGTCGCGGCCAGCGGCACCGCCGGCGCGATCTCGGTTGTCCTGGTATTCATCCTCGGCAAGTTCAATGTCGAGATACCCGGAGACGTGGGATCGGCCATTACCGTCCTCTTCTCCGTCGCATCCGGCTACTTGGTGCATGAACGCACTGTTCTTCAGCAGCCAGCATCAGAAGGCGCCGCAGACGATTGACGTGCAGCGGATCGCGTGCGGTACGCCTATTCCTGCGGGTTCGCCAGATCGCTCCACACAATCTTGGCGAGCTGATCGCGGTCTGCCACATCGAGTTTGATGCACGCACGGTAGATGTGGCCTTCGATGGTCCGCACCGACAGCGTGAGACGCTCGGCGATCTCGCGGTTGCACAGCCCCTCCCCGATGAGCGCCGCGATTTCACGCTCACGCGCCGTGACCGGCAGCGGACGGGCGGCGGCCCGGATCGCGGGCGTGGCCGCACCACCGCATTGGCCGGCGATCCGCAGTGCGCGCGCGGCAGACTCGGCGCTCTTGCTCCGGTCCCCATCGCGACCCAGTAACGCCACCGCCTGGGCCGCGGCATCTGCCGCCGAAAGCAGCAGGCCCGCGTTCTCGAACTCTTGACTCACCGCGTCCAGGGCCGCGGCATCCGAAGTACCCACCGCGACCGCATGCCGTGCATACAACCCCACCAACGGGCCATGCACACGCGATACCAGCGATCCGAGGCGGCGCCCCACAGTCCGGTCACCGAACCGTGCGGCATGGTGCAAGGCCTCGGCCTCCACCGCATACTGACCGGCGGTGTGTGCGGCATCGGCCGCGCGCCGGGCGGCGTCTACCGCCGACCGGTCCGCACCGCGTGCTGCGGCGAGCCATGATTTCGCGATCAACAACTGGGGGTCGTGGAGCGCGACGAACTGCCCCGAGTGTTCCCCTGATTCGGTGAGCACGCGCTCGGCATCTTCAACCTTCCCGAGTGCGGCGTAGGCACGGGCGAGTAATAGCCGCGCAGGCAGCTGCCACGGCAGTGGCTTCTCGGCGTTGAGGGCCGCCAGAGCCTGCTCGATCGAGGAGATCGCCGTCGGGAAGGCCCCCCGGTGCACGGCGACCAACCCGGCCATGATGCGCGCTATCGCCCATGCGAGAAACTGCCCAGCAGAGGAGAATTCGGTGTATTCCGTAACACGGCGGTCGGCTAGCCGGAGCTGACCGGTGTAGACGAGGGCCAGTACGTCGCAGTAACGCACCATTACCGCGATCATGCCGTCGGTGGACCGTTTCTGGGCACGGCACCTCGCCGCGATCGGCTCGAACTCGTCACCGCGCCCAGCGACGGGCAGCGCAAGCCCGATACCGAATGCCGCGAATTCCACCGCCTGCCGGGGAGCCTCGGGATCCGACAGCACCAAGGTCGCGGCCGCGAGCCCCTCATCGAACTGGTTCTCGTGCACGGCCAAGGCCGCTCCCGTTGCGTCGACGACCAGTTTCAGCGCGGGATGCTGCACCCGTTCACGGAGCAGGGCCATCAGCTCATGAGCACGTCCGACATCGCCCATCGACCAGAACGCGATGGACACCAGCGGAAGACCCCAGAGGACCAGCGAAAGCTCGTCGAGCTCGTCCGGATCAAACTCGGCAAGCGCCTGTTCGGCTTCCTCGGGCCGGCCCTGCCACAGCAGAGCGCGGGAAAGAACCTCGGCCGCACGCAGTCCTCCGTCGCGTTCCACCGCGCACCGCGCCAGGTGCTCCCCGACGGGCAGATTGGACAGATACACCGCGTCCTTCGCCGCGGAGACCAAGAGGGCGGGGTCGGTGGCCTCGTCGCTGTCGACCGAGAGCTGCGCCAACCGGATGCGCTTGACGGGCGAGCCGTTATCGCGCTCCCGGAGCGCCCGCACGAGCTGACCGCGTAGGCGTCGCGCCGATGCGGTTCCCACTCTGCGCCGGACCACCTCGCCCAACATCGGATGGCTGAACCGCACATTGATCCGTCGTCCGTCGGCCTCGACACGGACAAAACCGGTGATCTCTGCGCCGTCCAGCGCGTCGCCACCGGCGATCTCACACAACGTGTCGAGATCAAGCGGTTCGCACAAGGACAGCAGTTTCAGCACGTTGAGCACGTCGCCGTCCAGCTGCTCGAGGCGATCTCCGAGCAGCGCCGCCAATCCCGACGGGACAACCGTGTTACCGCGCAGCTGCCACACCCCGTTGACGGCGGTCAGGGAGCCGGCCTCGACAGCCCCTTCCACCAGATGCCGAAGAAACAGCGGATTTCCTCCGGACGACTCCCACATCACGTCGGCGCTGAACCCTTCGAGCGCCCCACCGAGCACCGATTCGACGAGGGCGACGCTCTGCTCCTTGGTGAACGCCTCGAGCTCGAACCGGCGCAGGTAGTCGTCTTTCCATAATGCGGTGACCGCATCTGGAACGGGCTCGCCGCTACGCACGGTGGCCACCAACCGGCCCGCATGGCCGACGGCTATCTGGTGCAGCAAGGTCGCGGAGAGGTCGTCCAAGAGGTGGGCGTCGTCGATTCCGATGATCGGATGCGGCGTTGCGACAATGGATTCCCGCGCCGCTGCGATGAGCGCGGCCGGATCACGCGATCCGGTCGTCTGTATCCAATGGGCGAATACGCCCAGAGGAATGCTCCGCGACGACTCGGTACACGCCACCCAGCGAACCGGGCATGCCAACGAGTCGGTGACCGCCCGCGCGAGGGTTGTCTTGCCGACGCCGGCGGAGCCCACCAACACCACTCCACACGAAAGATTGTCCGCCAGCGTTGAGCGGACAGCCTCGAATTCGGTTGGGCGGTCGAGCAACTGCCAGCTCCCCGACATGGAAAGAGAGTCTAGATCGCGATGCCGGTTTGTGTGGGCCAGTCCGTCGGACGACTTCTCCTGCGTGACGGGTTTGGTGATCGTGGGTGTCATCGCAACCTTCTCAGTCCGGCAGATCCTGGACCCCGGCCGGCTCCATCCGCGACACCCCGTTCTTCTCATGCCGAAAGTTGCTGGAGGCCTCGTAGACTCGAAGTTTCATTCGGTTGATCGATCCCAGCGGGCGATGCGCCGCCAGGGCGCGCCAGGAGTTGAAGGACAGCACGTCGTCGCCGAATACCTGTCGCTCGGCGCTATATGAATCTTGCACGGGGAAGACGATTTTGGCGACTCCCAGGTGTGGCGAGTCCGCCTCCGGCCACGCGACGGTGGCATCCTCGAGCGGCATGGTCTTGGCATCGGTGCACAGTTGAACTCTTATCTCGTACTCAGCGCTGTTGTGCTGGAAGAACTCTGCAACCAAGCGGCGGAGCTCGTCGTCGGCGATGGGCTCCGGCAACAGCACCCCCTCAAGGTCCCGCACCGACTTGGACAGGGGTACATAGCTGAGCTTGGCCACGTACTCTCCGTACCGCAGCGGCGCCGAGGAGTAGAAGGTATCGCCGAGAATATGTGTGTTGGGACGCACGAACACGGCCACCGATTCCGGCAGTGAGAGTCCCACGCGTGGAAGAAATTTCGCCACACCTCCAAGAAGGTTGCTACCCAGCCTCAGTGCGGTGTCCGGCAGGCGCGCCAGCAACCATGCCGTCGGCATTCCCCGCCGAAGATATGTCTTCGCGTCCGCGAAGAGGAACTCGCGGTGGGTGACCAGCACGAAATCCTGGGTGGTGGCATCGTCATCCGGGAGAGTGCGCGGACCACCGACTCCCATGACCTTGATACCCAGGCCCCGCACGCCACGGATCCGGTCGCTGCGCAGTAGGCCGGACGTCGTGGACAACCTGCAGATGATCGGGTATCTACCCAGCGTCGCAAACATGCCTTGGCGTAAGTGCGGCGGTAGGTCCGGATAGACCGTCAGCTCACCGCGCAAGATGCCGTGACTCTTCGCGTGCGCATCCCGGACCGCGTGCCGATACTTCCGGAACGCCCGTTCGTTGTTCGTATGCAACACCGTGATGATCTTGTCGATGGCCTCCTCCTCGCCGGGCGGAGCCACGTTCATCTCCTCGTGGTACCGAAGGTAAGTACGCGCCGCATCGAGTCGTCGCTCCGTTGTGCCCATCGCGGTCCAGTCCTCCCGTATTAGTGGTCCGAGACTGTCGATATCCATCGGACACGGTGACTTGGTCAGTGTCGTGAAGGCCGGCGGCGCGCGCATGAGTACACGACTACCCAATCCTGCGCCCCGGCCGGGACCGGTGCGGGTGAAATGACCAGGTATTCCCGGCGCCATCGGAAATCCGGATTTCATAGCGATCGAGTAACTCAATACTCACGTTCCACGCCATCGAAATTTGTCAGCATTACCGGTATGCCGAAAAAGGACAGACACGCCGGATCGGCCGCCACCCTGGCGTCATGGCTCGCGACACGAATCGATCGGTCGGTCGGGTGGTCCCGGCTGCCTCCGGCATTCGGCATCGCAGTACTCATAGGGCTACGCAACGCATTACGGGCCGACAATCTGTTCGACACGGGGCGAGCACCGGGCGGATCACCGCCGCCGGAGAACATGAGCTATCGCACCGCACGGACATTGGATGGCACCTACAACAATCTCGATCACCCGTTGATGGGTTCGGTGGGAAGCCGATTCGGACGCAACGCACCCCCGGCACAGACCTTTCCGGAAGCTCCCGGACAACTCCTGGACCCGAACCCCCGGCTGATCAGTCGCAGACTGCTGACCCGTGACCAGTTCATTCCGGCGACAACGCTGAACGTGCTGGCGGCGGCGTGGATCCAGTTCGAGGTCCACGACTGGTTCAGTCATAACACCGCCGAGTCCAAGCCCTGGGCCTTGCCGCTCGATGAGGACGATCCGTGGCCGCAGCGCCCGATGCAGATACGCCGCACCGCACCCGATCCCTTTCCCGACGCCTCAGGTCCCCCGACATTCGTCACCCAGGACACCCATTGGTGGGACGGATCGCAGGTCTACGGTGGCACTCGGGCCATCGCCGATGCGCTGCGCTCCCGGACCGGAGGCACGCTGCGGCTCGACCGGCTCGGTCTGCCACCGGCCGATGTCGAAGAGCTGGCCAGCGCATCAGAGACAACCGCCAACTTCTGGGTTGGTCTGGCCGTCCTGCATTCGCTGTTCATGCGGGAGCACAATGCGATCTGCGCACATCTGGCCGCCAGCCACCCGGAAATGTCGGATCAAGAGCTGTACGACAAGGCCCGCCTGGTCAACACCGCACTCATGGCGAAAATCCATACGATCGACTGGACCCCCGCGATCATTGGGCACCCCACCACCGTGTTCGCGATGCACACAAACTGGTCCGGCATTCTCGGTGAACGCTTGAGCACGCTGTTTCGCCGTCAGCCCCACAATGCTCTGCTGCGCGGCATTCCGGGCTCACCGACGAGTCTGCATCACGTGCCCTATTCGCTGACCGAAGAGTTTGTCGCGGTGTACCGGATGCACCCGCTCATCCCCGATCATTTCGTGCTCCGGTCGGCATCCGACGACTCCGTGATCGCCGAGCAGGAGTTGCCCGATCTCGCCGTTCAACATGTCCGGACCCGGTTCAGTGAGACCTCGATAGAGAACATCATCTATTCATTCGGCCGTGCCAATCCGGGCGCACTGACCCTGCATAACTTCCCGCGTCATCTGCAGCGTCTGGAGCGACCGGACGGGTCGATTCTGGACCTCGCGGCCATCGACGTGCTTCGGGTCCGTGAGCGGGGCGTCCCCCGTTACAACCAGTTCCGGCGGATGTTGCGGCTGCGGCCGGTGTCGTCCTTCGCCGAACTCACCGACGACCCGGTGGTCGCCCGGGAACTCGCGGCAATCTATGGCGACGTGGAGCGGGTAGACCTGATGGTCGGTCTGTACGCAGAGCCCAAACCGAAAGGATTTGGGTTCAGCGACACAGCTTTTCGGATATTTGTGCTGATGGCATCCCGACGGTTGGAGAGCGACAGATTCTTCACATCCGATTTCCGGCCCGAGGTCTACACCCCGGAAGGCATTGCGTGGGTCAGGGATAACTCGATGCGCTCGGTCCTGCTCCGGCACTTCCCGTCCCTGCAGTCCGCGCTGACCGGTGTCGCCAACCCCTTTGCACCGTGGACGCCCGTGTGGGCCAACGGACCGACCGAGTAGTCGAATACTCATGACCGGCAAGGGCCTTTAGGTCCACAATCATCAGATGAGCCCTACTGGATTCATACCTGCGGTGTGCGGTGACTAGCCCAGTGCCGCGCGGCCCCAAGCGGCCCTCGGTCATCAGCCCGATGGTGCTCGCCGATCCGCAGACGGCACCGCCCGGCGAGGCCAAGGCATTGGTCACCGACAATGACGACCGCAGGATGGTGCTGATCGAGCTTCTCGTCGGCGCCGGTGTCGACCCCGACCATGTGCGGGATCAATTCCTGCACATGTTCCACCGGGTGCTGCGCGACGAGCCACCCGCGCCAACGCCCGTCGGCCGCCACTATGTGCGATGCATGCTCACCCCCGACGAGATCCAGCGCCTGGTCCGCGGGGGCGCCAAGTCCTCGAGCGCCAAAAGCGCCCAACAAGCACTGCAGCTGATCCGGCGGGTGTGGCCCGACCTGGTGGTCGAGGCGCATCTGGACCGCTCGCTCACGACGATCAAGGCAGACGCGGCGATCCGTACGTATGGCTCCGGGGGCACCGGCGTCGTATGGGCGGTGCTGGATTCGGGAATCGATGCCGAGCACCCGCATTTCGCCGCCAACGGCACCCTCACCGCAGACTCGGTGAGGCCTCTACACAAGGACTTCACGCTTTCTCCGGAAGCGTCCAAGGGCCCACTCGTCGATGTCTACGGACACGGCACCCACGTGGCCGGCATCATCGCGGGCGAATCACCCACCGACCCGAAGCTCATCCGGATCGCCTCCACCCAACCGACCGCAGAAGGACTTCCGGAATGGGTTCCGCGGATGCTGGCACAGGGGTCGCGGCTGTCCGGGGTGGCGCCGCACGCCAACCTGGTGAGTCTCAAGGTCCTCGACGACGACGGCAAGACCCTGTCTAGCGTGCTCATCGACGCCCTCAACTATGTGCGTGAGATCAACAGCTACGGCAACGATCTACAGATCCACGGCGTGAATCTGTCGCTGGGATGCGGCTGGATGCCAAGGGATTACGCGGCAGGTCAAAGTCCGCTGTGTCGTGAGCTCGATCTGCTCACCGGCTCCGGCGTGGTCTGCGTCGTGAGCGCGGGAAACCTGGGCGCCGGCACCGCCACTGTCGGTGTGGGTGCTGCCATTCTCGGAACGACGGCCGACGTCTACGGGCAGCTGTCCACCATCACCGACCCCGGCAATGCCGCCACCGCCATCACCGTCGGTTCGGTCCACCGGTACCGGCCACACACCAGCGGTGTCACCTTCGACTCGTCCAAGGGGCCGACTCTGGATGGCCGACGCAAACCCGACCTGGTGGCGCCGGGCGAGCGGATCACCTCTGCGGCAACCGGTCTCATGGCCACGGGCATTGACCTGTTGAAGGACGGCGGTACCGAAGGCGCCGCCAACTACATCGAGGACAGCGGGACCTCGATGGCCGCCGCCCACGTCTCGGGCGCGATCGCCGCCTTCTTGTCGGCCCGCACGGAGTTCGTGGGTAAACCACAGGAGGTCAAGGAGATCTTCCTGAAGTCGGCCGTCGACCTGGGGCGCCACGAGTTCTTCCAGGGCGCCGGGCTGGTCGACCTGATGCGCGCACTATCCAACACGTAGAGACAAGCGGGAACATCATGACAACGACGGTAACGATTAGCGGACTGCCTTACTACGAACCGGATTTCAATGCCGACGGCTCACTCAATGACGCCACTGGCGACGGTGACGGCGGTCTGCCGGCGGCCGTGGCGGCCGGGGGCATCACCGATCTGTTCGTGATGTCGCACGGATGGAACAACAGTGTGACGTCGGCCCGCCAGCTCTACACCGCGATGTTCTCGCTGATCGCCGACCAGCTCGGCGGACACACAGAGGGTGTGGCTGTCGCGGGGATCAACTGGCCGTCGGTGTTACTGCCCGACGACGATCCGGATAGCGCGCCGCCGGTCCCTTCGACGGGTGCACAGCTCGCGGCGGCGCTGGCTCCACGCTTCCCCGGCCAGGCAGAGCAGCTCAAGACGATGGGCGAGCTGCTCGACGAGAAACCGCAGCAGTCTGCCAAGCTCATCGAGTTCCACACCTTGGCTGCCGGACTCGTCACCACCAAACCCCAGTCGGAAGAGGACAGCGGAGAGTCGAGCATTGCGAACAGCGACCCGCTCGCGGTGTTCGGGCAAGCCGCGGCCATGGCACCGAAGTCCACGAGCTCCGCCCAGGGGCTGGGCAATCCCTTCGCCGGGCTGTGGTCAGGGGCGCGCGAGATCCTGCGCACGATGAGCTATTACGAGATGAAGAACCGGGCCGGAGTCATCGGCGAACGCGGCCTTGGCCCACTGCTGGCCTCATTGTCCGGTCCTGACGGCGCACCCCGCATTCACCTCATCGGGCATAGTTTCGGGGCGCGACTGGTCTCCTATGCGCTGGCTGGGTTGCCGAAGACCGGCACCAGCCCGGTCAAGTCGCTCACCCTGATCCAGGGCGCCTTCTCGCACTTCACCTTCAACCGCAAGCTGCTCTTCGATCCGGGCCGTGGCCCCGGCGGCCTGGCCGGGCTCGAAGAGCGGGTGGACGGGCCGCTGCTCACAACGTATTCCTCCGCCGACCGCGCAGTCGGCTGGTGGTACCCGGCGGCCAGCATGCTCGCGCGGCAGGACAGTCAGGCCGGGCAGGACCTGTGGTTCCGCTGGGGAGCAATGGGTCACGACGGATACCAGCAGGACCCGGCCGCCACGGCACTTGAGCTGTCCGAGGCCGGCAAGCCCTACGACTTCCAGCGCGGGCATTTCTACCGACTTGACGCCAACAAGGTTATCGACGACGCCAGCCAGTCCGAATTCAGTGGTGCGCATAGCGATATCAAGCACCCCGAGGTGGCCTGGGCGATCGTCTCCGCCGCCCGCGCCACCTGATCGAACACGAAAATCATTCCTGCACTGTGAGATCGAGTACCTGACTACGCGCGAACCAGACCGCATATCGGAACACGATGAGCAGGTCCTAGCTCGAACCTCACGCACTATGCAAGGAGTCCACCATGGCCACCGCAGTCAAGTCAACGAATCACAAACCGTCCGAGACCGAGTACGAAATCTCAGGGGCCGCCGGTGCGGCCGCGGTCACCGAACACGAATTGCCCTCGGGGCAAGCGGGTAACGCCGACACCGAGACCACCAACGCCGCCACGCAAGCACAGGGTGAATCGGCGGTCAGTGAACTGGGTTCGGTCGACGGGCTGACTATCGATGAGTCCGAGCTCGCGCCGCTGGACGCCATCCTCGGTAGTTATCCCGAGTTGGCCAATAGTGCCGAAATCATTATCGGTACCGATGATCGCGTTCGGGTCGGCAACACCACGACGTTCCCGTGGCGCGCTATCTGCCACCTGATCATCACCTCCGCCAACAACCGCACCTACGTCGGGACGGGCTGGCTGATCGCGCCTCGCACCGTCATGACGGCCGGGCACTGCGTCTACATGCATGCCGACGGTGGATGGGTGCGCTCGATCCAGGTGATTCCCGGCCGCAATTCCGGTATCCGTCCGTTCGGGACCCATGTGGGTACCACCTTCCGCAGTGTCACCGGGTGGACCCAGAACCAGAACCGCGACAACGATTACGGCGCGATCATCCTGCCGCCGTCGTCACGTCCGGGCGATCAGACGGGTTACTTCGGTTTCGCCACCCGCAACGACGACTTCCTGAAGGCCGCGGCTCTGAACCTTTCCGGGTATCCCGGCGAGAAGAACGGCGAGCAGTGGTTCATGGCGCAACGCACCAAGGCGGTCTCCGATCGCGTCATTACCTACAACATCGACAGCACGGGCGGGCAGAGCGGCTCGCCGGTGTGGGTGCTGCAGAACGGGAACCGTTACGGCGTCGGCGTTCACACCAACGGCGCCAACTCGGGCAACTCGGCCACCCGCATCAACAGCGCCGTCTTCAACAACATGTCAACCTGGAAGAGTAACGGTATGTGACAAGGCATTTCAGGTAACCCGAGAAACCCGGACACAGGAGGATACGTGGTCGGTATCTCATTCCGTGACCGCGCCGGGCGTCCCATGGCCGGTGCTGTGATCAGCATCGCCGCGGCGCCCGGCGAGGTCCACGATATTGCGATGGTCGCCGATGACTGGGGCGAGATTGTGATCTCCGTGCCCCTGGCCGGTGACTACCGATTTCTTGTGTCGTACACAGGGAAGACTTTTCATGCGACGGCCCATATCGCCGAGGGACAAGATCAGCTCACGGTGACCGCCGGCTAGGCCGTCCGGCACGGATCAACGCGACGTCTGGCCCCGAATATCGCGCGCGGCCGGATAACAGCCGTGCAGGCCGCTAATGAGACGATGCGCCTCATCAAGGTCCTTCTGCATCGCCCTCAGCCGCTTACGATGCCGCGGCATTGCATTGCCAGTCCGGCAGATCTGCCGTTCGGTGGTGGCGATTCGTTGAGACACCTGGTCCACATGCTCATACAACGACCGCAGCAGGACCCGAGCCTGCGCCACCGCTGCGTCTTCAGTCATGAGCGCATGGTCGCACCATTTCCCTGGCCCTTCGCGACGACGCAGGCCTCGCCGGGAAATGAGCCACGACAGGCGTAGTACCTTGTCTGCCCAATCGCTTGCCCGCCGTTGACTTCGTAATAGTTTCGATATAACTTTCGTAATACTTTCGTAGGAGAAGAGGGGGCTCTGATTTGGCACGTTTCTTCCGTCATGGCGAGCTGCCGCTCGTGCTTCTGGCGCTGCTGGCGCAGCGGCCCATGCATGGATACGAGCTGATGTCCGAACTGTCGAGGCTCTTCGGGGCCGGCGGGTACCAACCGTCGCCCGGCACGGTGTATCCCGCAGTCGAGGCACTGGCCGTGGAAGGCCTGCTGACGGGCCAGACACGCGAGGGCCGGACGGTCTATCGGGCGTCCGAAGAGGGCGAACGAGCGCTCACCGGTCGAGCCGATGTGCTGGCGGCGGTGGAATTGCGTACCGGCGCACGGTTCGGCCGCGGGGATTCTTTCGAGAAGATCCTCGCCCGGTTCTCCGCGCGGGTCATGCCGTCTGCAGGTCGCGTGGATCCCGTCGCGGTGGAGGCGATTCTCGACCGGGCCGCCACCGAGATCACTGGCCTTACCCGAGTTGAAGACCGCAGGAGAGGAGCCAAGTAGTGAGCGGTGATGCCTTTGAACGAGCGGTGGAACGCGCCGAACGCCGGGCCGAGGAGGAACAGCGCAGGCTCGAGCGAAAACGCCGGGCATGGATCGGGCAGGTGAATCGAGCGGCCTTCCAGATCCACGCCGCCACCTATGTCGCCGTGCAGATCCTCCTGGTCGCGATCTGGGCGCTCACCTGGCAATTCGACCACGGGACCGCGTACCCCTGGTTCATCTATCCACTGCTGGGCTGGGGCATCGGCCTCATCGCGCATTACGTCGTCGCCAGGTCCATTTGGCGTCACGCGGAGGGCGAGCCCGCCCTCGAATCCTGGCCCACCGAGGGCGCCAACCGAGCCACGCACGACACACCCACTCAGGAGTCGCCATGACCGCCCACACTGACCAGAGCACCCGGCCCATCAAGACCAGGCGGATCACATTCCGTTATCCGACAGGCTCACTGAATCGCCACTACGTGCAGGGCGATCTGGTGATGAGCCACATCATTGCCATGCTGTCCGCGGTGTTCCCCGAGGGTGAGGACTACTTCATTCGCTCGGTCAAGCACTTCTCCGACCAGATCACCGATCCCGTACTGAAGAAGCAGGTGGCCGGGTTCATCGGCCAGGAGGTGACGCACGGGCGCGAGCACCGCGAGCTCAACGAGCGGTTGCAGCAGATGGGCTACCCGACGCGCATCGTCGACCGGATAACCCTGCGCGGGATGAATCTCTACACGCGGCACCTGCCGCCTCGCTTCAACCTCGCCATGACGGCGGCGCTGGAGCATTACACCGCGACGCTCGCCGAGACGCTGCTGACCGATACGCGCGCGCAAGATCTCTTGGGCGAGGGCGAGGTGCGCTCGATGCTTCTGTGGCATGCGCTGGAGGAGTCCGAGCATCGTGCCGTCGCATTCGATGTCTATCGGACGGTTGGAGGCACCGAACGCATGCGTGTGTGGGCCATGCGGCTGATCACTACCGTCTTCATCTGTGGAACAGTCCTCGACACCCTGATGTCCCTGATGCTGGACAGGGCGGCATACCACCCGATCAGGTTATTCAAAAGCCTTGCCGAGCTGAGGCATTCACCCTTCGTAACCAGGGAAGTACGTGACCGCGTCAGGGCCTATAACCGTCCGGGTTTCCACCCGGACGA
The DNA here is from genome assembly GCF_059813245.1 of Mycobacterium sp. NGS15. Classification (NCBI taxonomy): domain Bacteria; kingdom Bacillati; phylum Actinomycetota; class Actinomycetes; order Mycobacteriales; family Mycobacteriaceae; genus Mycobacterium; species Mycobacterium sp. NGS15. The sequence continues at coordinate 494,715 of NZ_JCALEF010000004.1, forward strand.
ATTCGACAACACCGACCTCGTGGCTCGCTGGAACACCGAACTTTTCGGTGAGCAGGGACAGCTGGCCGGCCACCTACGCTGAGCAGACCCTCAAACGACGTCAGGCCCCTCGAAAGGGGGCCTGAATGCTGTGGCGGGTGGCAGGATTCGAACCTGCGTAGGCGTAAGCGAAGTCGTTTCCGATTACTTGGAGTGCTTGACGAGATAGCTCCGGGTGTCGCTCATACATGACGGCTTCGACATAATCGCCGGCGTCATTCAAGGACATTCGGCCCCAGTCAAGCTCGATCTTGATCGCCTCGTCGAGAATGGCTCGGACCTGTTCCAAGGCTGCCGTGTCGTCATACGCACCGAAGTCCGCCGTTTTCCCGGGATAGCGCCAGAGGTAAACAACGATCGCGTCACTGACATCGATGTCGGTGCTGGACATGCGCTAACGGCGGGAGAGGAGAGCGTTATGTGCTGCGCCGAAATGAATTTCGAAGAGCTCCTTCATCCATGACATCACCGCAGTGTCATCGGCATCGAGGCCGGGGGTGACCAGATCGTCGTGGGCACCGCTCAGCATGAGCATGTAGTGCCATTTCTTGGACTTGTTGTCCACCCCGAGTTCGTTGGGCGCGTCCAGCGGCGCAAGGAAGAAGTCGATGCCGCCGTCGCGCACCGATGAACAAATCTGAAGCTTGCAGTCCGGACGCAAATAGTAGATCGCCCACGCTGGACGGTTTCCATAGGTGGCGGAGTCCTGCACTTCGTCAAGCGCGAAGCCAGCTCCAGAGAGGGTTCGATTCAGAAAGCTCGCTAACTCTGCTGGTCTCATCACTTGCCTCCCGTGTAGACCCACACGTTGCCTTGCTGTACGTATCCGTACGCTGCGGCGTTTTCCTTCAAGAAGTTGATCTCCATTGCAGAGAAGGAACGCCTCTGCACGGCTGCTACTTGTTCAACACTGCTGAAGCCCTCGGGCAGAACGTAGTCGACCCGCGGCACCCTATTCTCCAATTGTGCACGCAAGAACTGTTCGTTGACCTGCCACCCCAGGCTTCGGGAGCTTGCGTCATCAAGTCCGTGACCAACCGCGTTCCATGTGTCATCGCCTGTGTCGAAGTAGATGCCGCCATTGTGTCTGGCTTCGCCGATGTAACCGCCGTCTTGCCCATCCCATTTGCCCAGAACAACTCGGTCGGGGTTGGCGGTGCTGCCGATGCCCGGTGCGTGATGGGTGGAGTGATCGGCGACTTGACCAGCCAGATCTGAGGTTGCGTGGCCGTTAGTAAACGCATTGTTGAGGTCGGCTGCCAACTGCGGCGCCTGCGGTGAGTAATGCTCGGTGGAGTGGTTCCAGCTGCCAGCATTCGGCGACTGATGGTCAAGCCCGGCGTTGGCTGCAGGGTGATCCACTGTAGGTGTCGGGTGTTCCACTTGAGGCGGCGCATGATGGCCGGGAGTGGCGCCATCGAGTCCGTCTGTGATTGCTCGTGTTTCGGCGCCGGTGAGATCGCCGAGCAGTCCGCGGGCGCCAGCCGCGGCTTCGCCACCGACTCCGCCACCGGCCAGGGCCTCGGTGCCCAGGATCATGTTCTTGCCGATGAACTCGCCCGGGTGGTTGTAAAAGTCCTTGGCTTGTTCAATACCCATCTTGGGTGCGGCCAGAGGATCGGTCGTCAGTTCATGGGCCTGCTTGGCAGCGGCCAGCCCGTACTCTTTCCAGGCTTCAGCAACACCGGGCGCCCCCGGACCGGCTTGCCCGGTAAGGATTTTCGCCTGCTCTATCTGACTGTTGACGGTATCGGTGGCTGAATCGTTGGCGCGGCCCACGATGTCGTTGAACTGATCACCAGGAGAGTTGTGCAGCGGCACCGCGCCGGGTGTGCGCGTCTGCTCAACATCAGGCTGGAAACGCGGCGCCTGTGCCGCCTTGACCGCGTCGTTGACTCGCTGCTCGATCTGATCGGCGGGCACACGCTCGTTGATCAGCTTTTGGCGAGTGATGTCTTTGAACGCTGCCACGTCGCCGGGTTGCAGTGTGGGGGCAAGCTTTTGCGGTTTCGTCTTATCGATATCGCCCACACCGGGTACGGCTCCTAGGCTGCCGACCTGTCGCGGGTCGATAGGTTTGTCGCCAGCGGGTGCAGTGGTTTTCGGGTACCAGTCTTTGTAGTTGGCTTGCGTGTCGGCTCCCGCGGCGGCGGCCTTCGTCGCACCAGGATCAGCTTCCGGGTTAGGCGCGTCCAGGCCTTTCAGCCGGGCTGCGATCCCTGGTTGATCTGCGGGGGCGGCCTGGGCGACATTGTTGTTGACGTTGAACGTCGCTGCGGCAAGGTTCAGTTGGCCGGTAATCGTTTTCTCGGCGGTCTCGACCTGCTGTTTGACGGTTTGTGTTGCCGCCCACCATTTGTCGGCGTTGTCTTTGAGCTCCTTGGCCATCGTCGCCACGGCCTGCCGGGACTTCTCCACCGCCTCATCGCTCATACCGTCGGGCGGCGTGTAGGTCATCGACAAGTCTTCGTTGACCCTGACACCCTGTTGTTGTTCGGCGTGGTTGATGATCGCCTTGGCCGTAGTCAACGGCGGCAACACGCTATAGGTCACGGTGCCTGTCAACTCATCGGCAGCAGCATCCACGGTGTCCCGGATAGACCCAACAGTTTTCAGGCCCTCGCCCGCATTGTGCTGTGCGGCCTCGGCGAACTCGCCTTCCCAATAGGTGCCGCCCGGCTTGTCCACGTACCCTTTGAACGTGGCGGTGCGGGACTCTAGCTTCGCCGCGGTCTGCTTCCAGGTCGCGACGGGTGCCAGATACGCGTTCGAATCGATGCTCAGCAGCAGCGATTTCGTCGGCGACATATTCGATACCCGAAACTAGAGGCCGCGGTGCAGGGCCGGGACGCTCTTCATCAACGCCACGCCGTGCTCCTCGTTGGCGATGAAGCCCTGCCGGCCCGCCTCGCAGACATCACCGAACACGCTCATCCAGCCCCCGACAACCTTCGCAGCATTCGGCAACGTCCTGGCTGTCATCGCCGCAATCGCGGCCATCGCCGGATCAGCCCCCGCAGGTGCCGCACCGCTAGCTGCGCTTTCGCCCCGAATCGCGCTGGCCAACTCCTGCACCTGCGGACGTAACCGCTCCAAGGCCTCCAAGTCAGCCTTAATCCGACCCGCCACCCGTGTCCCCTTCACGCAGCCAGCAGCCACATAACTGACCCCACCGTACAACAGCGGCCCTCGAGCCGTGCACTGTGTTAGCTGAAAAGACGACTGTCCGCACAATTAGCGCCCGCGCTCTGGCATGCACAGAGTGAGCCAACCCTCACGATGTGGACGCCCTTGTGACCGCCGCGCACATCTACTGCGGACGGCAGACCGATGAAACACGTCAGGCCCCCTCGAAAGGGGGCCTGACTGCTGTGGCGGGTACAGGATTCGAACCTGTGTAGGCGTAAGCCGACGGATTTACAGTCCGCTCCCATTGGCCGCTCGGGCAACCCGCCTTATCAGACGATGCAGGATACAACGATAGGGTCGGGCTAACGCAAACCGACTGGATACGGAACGTACGAGGACCAGAAAGAGGAGCAGTCATGGCGGATTCATCATTCGACATCGTGAGCAAGATCGACCGGCAGGAGGTCGACAACGCGCTGAACCAGGCGGCCAAGGAGCTGGCCACGCGATTCGACTTCCGTGGGACCGACACCACTATCGCCTGGAAAGGTGACGAGGCCATCGAGCTGGTGAGCTCCACCGAGGAGCGCCTGAAGGCGGCCGTCGACGTCTTCAAGGAGAAGCTGATCCGGCGGGACATCAGCATGAAGGCCTTCGATGCGGGCGATCCCGCCCCCAGTGGCAAGACCTACCGGCTCACCGGAACCCTCAAGCAGGGCATCGATGCCGAGAACGCCAAGAAGATCAACAAGCTCATCCGCGACGAGGGCCCCAAGGGCGTCAAGTCGCAGGTGCAGGGCGAGGAGATCCGGGTGTCGAGCAAGAAGCGCGACGATCTGCAGGCCGTCCAGGCCCTATTGAAGGGCTCCGATCTCGATATTGCATTGCAGTTCGTCAACTACCGGTAGCAGGATCGGTCGATGATCCCCGCTGTCTCGCCATCACACCTAATCGGCTTCGTGATCGTTGCGTACGCCCTCATCGTGATTCCGGGCCCCAGCGTCCTGTTTTCCGTCGGCCGCTCACTTAGCCTGGGCCGCCGCTCGGGCCTCATGAGCGTCCTCGGTAATACGGCGGGCACTGCCGTGTTCGTGGTGCTGGCGACAGCCGGGCTGGGCGCCCTGCTCACAGCCTCCTCATGGGCGCTGACAGCGGTGAAGCTGACTGGTGCCGTATACCTCATCTACCTTGGCGTGCAAGCAATTCGGAACCGAAAATCACTCAACGAGGCATTGAACGCAAAACAGCCCACGGTAGGACGGCAGCGAGTCTTCCGACAAGGCTTCATCGTCGGCATGACCAACCCGAAGACTGCGCTGTTCTTCGCCGCGGTGCTGCCGCAGTTCGCCGATCCGGCCGCGGGCTCGGTGCCGGTACAGATCTTCGTCTTCGGCATCGTGTTCGTTGCGATGGCTCTCGTCTCGGACAGTCTGTGGGCGCTGCTGGCCAGCACCGCTCGTAACTGGTTCGCCCGTTCGCCGCGGCGTTTGGAAGCTCTAGGCGGCGCGGGAGGCCTCATGATCGTCGGCCTGGGCGCAGGAGTGGCGGTCTCGGGCGCCCGCGCCTAGCGGGCCTGCGCGCACTCTCGAAGCAGTTCGGCGAGCAGCGCGCGGTCGGGCCGGTACGGGGTATTGAAACCCAACCGGTGCACCAGATCGCCGTAACAGGCCTGTAATTCGCGCGCACCCTGCGCGGTGTCGGTCACGGTGACCGCCGCAATATCGACGAACTCGTCGTCGATCAGGTTCGTCATCGCATCCCATTCACCTTCTTTGGAAAGCTCTTTCAGTCTCGGGCCAACCTCTGCCCGGCCATGCAATTCCAGGATCGGCCAGTACGCGGGGGTGGATCCATAAAAGGCGAGCTGTTTGCGTACCGCCGCGCGGGCACCGGACAGCTCGGCGTCGTCACGCCCGATGACGATCATCGGCGAGTGGTGGATCTGAATGTCGGCGACCGTCTTTCCGGATTTCTCCGCGCCCCGCGCCAATGTCGGAAGGGTGATCTGCGCGAGGTACTCGGGTGTGCAGAACGGGTGCGACAGGAATCCGTCCGCCACCTCGCCGGCCACCTCGGTCATCCCGATACCGACACCGGCCAGCCAGATAGGTGGCGGGCCAAAGGCGCTCACCTCACCCGGATCGGGCATGAACATCGGCGTCATGAGGGTGTTCTGGTAGAACTCGCCGCGATAGTCCAGGCGGCCACGCTCCTGCCACGACTGCCAGATGGCGCGCACAGCCAGCACCATATCCCGCATCCTCGCCGCAGGACTGCCCCACGGCATGCCGAACCGGCGGGTGATATGCGGTTTGATCTGCGTACCGAGCCCCAGCATGAATCGCCCGCCCGAGTACGCCTGCAAGTCCCAGCCAATAGTGGCCAGCAGCATCGGATTACGCGCGAACGCGACCGCGATCGAGGTGCCGAGGGTCACGCCCTCCGTGTGCTCGGCGGCCAGCAGTAGAGGCAGAAAGGGGTCGTGCGCGCCCTCGAACGTCCAGATACCGGAGTACCCGGCCGCCTCGGCCTCGGCAGCGTCGGCAGCCATGGCGGTCAACCCGGTCGTGAGCGTTACATCGATCAGCACCGCACTCATATTGCCGAAGTCCATATTCGGGGCGCACTGGGCCCATACCCTGGCGGGCATGGCAGCACTTCGTGAACCACAAGTCGTCGTCCTCGGGGGCGGATCCTGGGGCACCACGGTGGCGTCGATTGTGGCGCGTCGCAGCCCCACCCTGCAGTGGGCCCGCTCGCCGGAGACCGTGGCCGATATCAATGAACGGCACCGCAATTCGCGATATCTCACCGACGAGGTAGAGCTCACCGAAAGCCTGCGCGCCACCTCGGACTTGCACGAGGCCATCGAGCGGGCCGACGTGGTGATCATGGGGGTTCCCTCGCACAGCTTCCGCGAGGTGCTCACCGAGATCGGGCAATCGCTGCGTCCGTGGGTGCCGATCGTCTCGCTGGTCAAGGGCCTCGAGCAAGGCTCGCGGATGCGGATGTCACAGATCATCGAGGAAGTACTGCCCGGGCACCCGGCAGGCATCCTGGCCGGGCCCAATATCGCCAAGGAGGTGGCCCGTGGGTATGCGGCCGCCGGCGTTGTCGCGATGCCCGATCAGCATCAGGCAGCGAGGCTCGGGGAGCTTTTCCGCACGTCACGTTTTCGCGTGTACAGCACCAACGACGTGGTGGGTGTGGAAATGGCGGGCGCCCTCAAGAACGTCTTCGCCATCGCCAGCGGCATGGGTTACGCGATCGGGATCGGCGAGAACACCCGCGCCATGGTGATCGCGCGGGCGCTGCGGGAGATGACCAAACTCGGTGTGGCCATGGGCGGCAACCCCGAGACGTTCCCGGGCCTGGCGGGTCTGGGCGACCTCATCGTCACCTGCACGAGCGCCAGCAGCCGCAACCGGCACGTGGGTGAGGAGATTGGTAAGGGCAAAACCATCGACGAGATCATCCAGGCGATGAACCAGGTGGCCGAGGGTGTCAAGGCGTCGTCGGTGGTGATGACCCTCGCCGACGAGTACGGCATCCAGATGCCGATCGCCCGCGAGGTCGACGGGGTGATCAACCACGGCTCGACGGTGGAACAGGCCTACCGTGGGCTCATGGCGGCAACGCCAGGCCATGAGGTCCATGGCACCGGATTTTGATCAGGCCGGCAAGTACTCGGGCTTCACCACATCACGCAGCTCCGACAGCGCCACCCGGCTCTGCATCGGCCCCTCGGCATACGCCGCCACCTGGTAGGGCTCGAAGGAGAACAGCAACGCATCACCGTCGAGCGAGAGGTTCTTGAAGTTCCCGGTCTCCGGAACCGTTCCGGTGTCCACGAATTCGGTTCCCACACCGCCGAGTTGCGCGCGCAGATCGCTGCGGACCAGCGCGGAGATCTTGGGCAGCGCCTTCGCGGGATCGATCAGCAGCGCACCCAGGGTGATGGCCTGTTTGGTGGTGCGGTCGAAGGTAAGGGTGCGAAACGCGAATCCCGGGTGATAGCCGCCCAGTGACTCGCTGATCGAGAACCGGACCCCGTCGGTCGGATGCACGCCCTTGCCCTGATACGCGTCAAAGGTGACGTTGAGCGCCCACGGCTTGCCCTCGGGCGGCGCCCCCGCCCGCTCGACGGACTTGCGGAAACTGGCCCGGATGTCCGCCACCAGCTCGTCGACCCCCTTCTGCAACTCGGGAAACGACGAATCCCATTGGACGGGAATGAGCAGGTGTTGTGTGGCCTGCGGCGTGACCTCGTCGATGACGCAGCCTTGTGCGGCATCCCAGCGACCGCCGTGTTTGGGACATGCGGGCGCGGCGGCCGGATCGATCGTGGCGCTAGGGGCCGGCGTGGTCGCGCTGCTGGATTCCTGAGTAGGCGTGTCTCTGGGCGCTTCTCCCCTATCGCAGCCGACGAGGACGATGCCGCACAGGGCGGCGACCAGCAGGTACCCAGGACGCATGGAACCAATCTAACCGGCCGGCTAGGTGGTGTAGCTGCCGCCCGGACCGACCACGAAGCCGTTCTGGAAGCGGTTGTTGACACAGGTCAGCGTGCCGGCACCGTCCAAGCCACAGCTGACCTCGCGGTAACTCAGGCGATGGCCCGGCGGTAGGGGTTTGAAGGATTCGCCGCCGATGCCGTAGATCGGCCGGTCGGTACTGGCGAAACCCGGAGCGTTACTGCCGCTGACGAGGTTCGCCTCGTTCGGCGCCCCGGGCAGCGGGCCACTGCAGCCGTAGCTGGCGTCGGCGCGCTTGATCAGACATGAGATCCCGCCGGGGATGGTGAAACCGTATGCCGTGTCCGCCATGATGCTGTACTCCAACGGCGACACCGCGGTAAACCCGTTGACGTTCGGAAGCCCGGACGGGTCAAGCGGATTCGGGGTGTCCGGGTCGGCGGAGGCCACACCCGCCAGCAGGACGGCGGCGACCGCGCTGGTCAAAGCGCCAAGGATGGGCATGCTACGCATCCCGTGACCATATCCAAGATCGCGCGCAATCTCGCGTCTACTGGTCAAAGACGATATCGACGCTATCGGTGACCGGAACGGCCTGACAGGCGAGGGTCAGCCCCATGGCGAGGTCGGCGTCGACCAGGGTGTCGTTGCGGAGCATCCGCACCTCGCCGCGGCGCACCGTGCAGGCACAGGCGCTGCACGCGCCTTCGCGGCAGGAGTACGGCGCGTCGATGCCCTGGGCAAGCAGCACGTCGAGCAGCGGGGTGTTCCTGGGCCACGTGACGGTGACCTGTGTGCCGTCGAGTTCCACGCTCGCCTGGGCGGCATCTTCACCACCGGCCCGCGGGACCACGATGTCGGCAAACGGGTCGCCGGTCAGCGACTGGTAGAGCTCGACATGAATGTGATTGGCGGGCATGCCGACGCTCGACAGCGCGGCGCGGGCGCCGTCCATGAAGGGCGCCGGACCGCAGATGTACGTGCTGTAGCGCGTATAGGCGGCGAACAGCTCGGCCATGGCTTCGCGGGTGGGCAGTCCGCGTTCGGCTTCGAGCCAGTGCACAACCCGCAGCCGGTCCGGGAATTCCACCATGATCTCGTCGATCTCGGCACCGAAGATGACGCTGTGCTCGTCCCTGTTGGCGTAGAAGAGATAGACCGTGCCCGCACCGCCGAGCAGGACCGACTTGGCTATGGACAGCATCGGGGTGATGCCGCTGCCCGCCGCGATCAGTAAGAAGTCGCCGTCCAGCGAGCGCGGGACGAACACCCCGGAAGGGGTGAGCACGGTGATGCGGTCTCCGACAACGACGTTGTCACACAGCCAGTTCGACGCATACCCGCCATCTGTACGTTTGACGGTGACCACGAGGTCGTCATCGAGATGCGGCGAGCTGGACAACGAATAGCAGCGGGCCACCGAGCCCGTCTGTTCGCTGGGAATTTTCAGCGTGAGGAATTGGCCCGGCCGGTAGCGGAAGGCATGCGCGAGCGCGTCCGGCACTTCGAACACCAGGGAGACCGCATCGCCTGTCTCCTTGATGATCTCGACGACCTCCAGTGAATGAACGTGGGGGTTGCCGGTCACGGTGGACGTATCGGGCGAGATGGTATCTGTCATCGACGGCTGCCTAGAGCTCGATACCGAAGCGGCCCGCGATCTTCTTGCCGATTCCGTACTTGCCGATGCCGTAGAAGGGTGCCATCAGATCCCCGTAGCGCGGTCCGATGATGCGCGGTATCGCGTCGAACACCCGGGCATCGGGACCGATCAATACGCGGGGCCGATTCTTTTCGACTCCCCGCAGAATGATCCGGGCCGCCGAGTCCGGCCGGGTGATCGCCGCGAGCTGGAAGCCCTTTCGGACGGTTTCCCGGTCTACGCCCTCCGGGATACCACGCGCGCTCGATGCGATGTTGGTCTTGATCCCGCCGGGGTGCACACAGGTGACGCCCACGGGATACTTCGCCGCCCGGATCTCCTGACGCAGCGCCTCGGTGAAGCCGCGAACAGCGAATTTCGCTGCGTTGTAGGCACTCTGAGAAGGTATGCCCATAAATCCGAACACCGACGACACGTTGATGATGTGGCCGTCGCCCGATTCGATGAGGTGTGGCAGGAATGCCTTGGTGCCGTGCGCAACACCCCAGAAGTTGATATTCATCAACCAGTCGAAGTCGTCCCATTCCATGTCTGTGACATCCGCCGAAAGCGCCACCCCGGCGTTGTTGAACACCAGGTTGACCTGACCGAACTCGTTCTTGACATCGGCGGCATGGGCATACACGGCGGCCCGGTCGGCAACGTCGAGTTCGAAGGGAATGGCGGTGGCACCGGCCTTCTCGCAGCGCCCGGCGGTATCGGCTACCCCGGCGGTGTCGATATCCGAGAGCGCCAGGCGCGCCCCGCGCTGTGCCAGCGTCAGGGCCAGGCTGCGGCCGATACCCGAACCGGCACCGGTTATTACGGCGACCTTGTTATCGAAGTCTTTCATCGTTTTCTCGCTTCTGTTGGGGCGGGTGGCTAGTTCGCGGCCATACTCGGCGAGGTCTGCCGGGGACCGTCTGCGAGCGGAACGGTCTTGCGTACGGCCGGGCGCACCGCGCCCTCGAACGCGTACTCAGTGGGATCCACTTTTCTTGTCTGCGACCAGTATTCGAAGGTGAATCCCGACCACAGCGTCCGATTCTTGCCATGCTCGTCCAAGTACCAGCTCTGGCAGCCACCGTTGTTCCAGACCGAGCCCTGCAGCTTGCGCTGGACCTCGGCGTTGAACCGGTCTTGAGCTTCCCGGGTGGGCACGATCGCCTGGGCGTAGGCCTCGTCGATGCGTTTGATCGCCTCGGTGACGTAGTGGATCTGCGACTCGATCATGAACACGATCGAGTTGTGACCCAACCCGGTATTGGGGCCCAAGAGGAAGAAGAGATTAGGCATGCCCGCGATGGTGATTCCGCGGTGGGCGGTGACACCCTCCCGTGACCAACGGTCACCGAGGTCCTCCCCGTTCTGGCCCTTCAGATCCAGGTACTTGTACGAGTCGGTGACGTGAAAGCCGGTGCCGAAGATAATGGCGTCGACCTTGCGCTCTGTCCCGTCGCTGGTGACGACGCCGTCGGCAGTCACCCGTGCGATGGACTCGGTGACCAATTCCGTCTTCGGGTTCTCGATGGCCTTGTAGTACGTCGCCGACCCCAGGAGTCGTTTGCATCCGGCGCGGTAATCGGGTGTGACCTTCCGGCGTACCTCCGGATCCGAGATCTGGCTCTTGATGTACGCACGGCCCAGCAGCTCAACACCTTTGAGTAGGGCGGGCCGACGGTTCATCGCGTACGCACCGGCTTCTGCGCCGAAGTACATGCCGCTGCGGAACAGCGCACGCAAACCCGGGATGTTCGCAAACGCCCGCTTGGCCACCGGGCCGAATTCGACATTGGTGCGTGGCAATACCCACGGTGCGGTGCGCTGGAACAGCTTCAGTTCACCGACCTTGCCGACGATCTCAGGAACGAACTGAATGGCGCTGGCACCGGTGCCGATAACGGCAACCTTCTTGCCTGCCAGGTCGTATTCATGGTTCCACTGCGCGGAATGAAAGACCGGCCCCGCGAAGCGGTCCAGACCCTCGATCTCCGGGATGCTGGGGATGTGCAGCGCACCAACACCGGAGATGAGGAATTGACAGATGTACTCCTGCCCACTCTCGGTGAACACATGCCAGCGGTACTCGCTCTCATCCCAGTACCCGCGGGTGACGCGCGTGTTGAAGGTGACGTGCCGGTACAGACCGTATTTGGCGGAGACTTCCTTGAGATAGTCGAAGATCTCGGGCTGCCGGGAGAAGAGCTGTTCCCAGTTCGAGCGCGGCTCGAAAGAGAACGAATACAGGTGGGTGGGCACATCGCAGGCCGCACCGGGATAGGTGTTGTCGCGCCAGGTGCCGCCCATCTCACCGGCCTTCTCCAGGATGCGAAAGGGCACCCCCATCTTCTGCAGCGCGATCCCCGCGCCGATACCCGAGAAGCCGGTGCCGACAATCAGCGCACGGATACGGATGGGCTCCGATGGGCTGCTTTCCGTCACAGTGTCGGGCTGGCGCTCTTCGGGCGGGGTATCGATAGCAGTCATGTGGCGCAATCGCTTTCTATTTCGGAGGTGGACCCTTGACACGGCAGAACTGGCTCATTGCCGCCGGCAACGAGCCAGTTTCTTGCCGCGCTTACCGCGCCTTGATCTCGGCCAGGATGTCATCCGGCATCGCCCGCGACATCCGCAACAGTCGGCCGGTGAATTTGCCGTCCAAGAAACCGATCTCGTGCATGAAGCGCATCAGCGGCTCCGAAACCCACGTTGCGTTCTCGCGATAGTGCGGTGACGTCAGGAAGGCAAAGAGGCCGCGGAGGGGGTGAATACCCACCGACCGGTAAACCTTGGGGTTGAAGAGCACTGGATAGATACCGATCACCGAGAGAGCGAAGACCCCTCGGTGGAACGCGTTGGAGACCGGCCCCCGCTCCGCGATCTGCCGCACCAGTTCCTCACGCGCATAAGTGATATGCCGCGCTTCTTCCAGCACGTGAATCTTCATGAGCTGACGAGCATGCGGCTGCACCGTCTCATCCATCATCGTCTCCCGCTGCGCGCGGTCCAGCACCTCCTCGACCAGCAGCAGCGTGCCAAGCCCTGAAGGGCCCAGCGGCACCAAACCGAGGAGCCGGATGACGCGCGTTGCGAACTTCGGATAGGTGTACGGCTCGATGCCGAGCTTGTTCACCAGGCGGCCAAACATGGTGGAGTGCCGCGCTTCCTCGCTGATCTCGGTCAACGCGTAACGGCCGTGATCGGTCGCTCCCCCGTTCTGCTCGACAACCTGCCGCCACAACATGGCGCTGAGACCGGTCTCGACGTAGATGCCGAAGCTCAATACGGAGCCGAGCTCATGGCGCGTGAGTTCGATGCGCTGATCCTGAGTCAGCTTGTCCCACAGCTTGGTGCCGTACAGCGATGTCCGGCGCGGCGTGGCCCAGTACAAGCCGGGCACCACCGGGGCGTCCCAGTCGATGTCAACCTCGCCGTCGTAGGCACGCTCAGCTGCCGAGCGCAGCAGTCGTTGCGCCGTCTTTTGCCGGTCGCCCACGGTCTTACCCCGTACCGAGGAGGCTCCCGCCTCATGTAGGGCCGTCGGTTGGTCGATGGTCGTCATTGATCCCGCCCTTCAGTTTTATGCATTACTTCTAGTACCGGCTACTTTTAGTTTCATTCTCATGCCGGCGTTTGTCAATCCCCCGGCAAGGTCACACGAGGCCGCGACCGCCGAGAATCGCCCGTGCAGCACTGGTTCTGAACATCCCCGCGTCCTGGGCGACGTCGAAATATCGCCGCAGCAACACCGCGTTCCGGTGGCGGGCATTCTTGCTCCGGGCGGCCGCCCTGCGACCCGCCCGCTCGGTCAGACCCACGCTGCGGTACACCTGCGGACGCACGACCAACGACGTCGCCAACACCGTCAGCAGCGCGGCTGCGACGTCGGCCATGGCCGGCGGGAGATACCTGCGCGCGTCCACGGCGCGGTACAGCTCATCCTCGGCGAACTCAAGCTGACGGCGGCACACCAGAACACAGATCTTCGCTACCTGCCGGACCACGGGCTGGGCCTGCTCGTCGGCCTCGAGCTCGCACATCAACTGATGAATCATCCTCTGGAGCAGCAGAATGAATACGCGACCGAGCGGACCGTGCGGAATGAGCGGCACGAAGAACCGCTGGAGGCGTTGCACCGCCATCGGGGCGGGCTGGAGCTCTAATCCCGTCTTGTTGATCAGCCGGCCGACCATGGTGGCGTTACGGCTGATGTCGCGAACACTGGCCAAGAGGAAACGGGTGTAATCATCGGCCAGGGTGTTGCCCTCGATAACGTCGCGGAACATCAGCGACGCAAGCGCACCCTGGGCATCCATGACGAAGCTCAGCAGACTGACCAGCTCCTGGCGCGCCAATTCGCCGCGCTGCCCAGCCGAAAGCACATCCCATTGCGGGGTGCCGTAGAGCGATACCCGCTGGGCGGCCAGCCAGTGCTTCCCCGAGTCCAGGGGCGCATCCCAGTCGATATCCAACTCGGGGTCATAGCTGAGCTCTGTCGCCTCGAAGAGCAGCCTGCGGGCCGTCTTGAGCCGATCACCTACCCGGCGCCGGCGCGCAGGAACCCCGCCGTCGACCGTGGTGGCCGGGGTGAAGTCGTAGTCGGTGTAGTTGATGTCTTTATAACTGCTGGACGCCACGTCATCGCCTTCTGGTCAGCCAAGATGAAATATCCGTATCCATAAGTATGGGGTACTCTTTGTTACGCATATGTCAGCGAGTTTGTCGGGACGGCGTCCCGATTGTCAAGAGGCCACCAGGCCGGACGGAGAATCATGAGCCTTCCCCGACACGACGACACCAATAGCGTCTTCACCCACAGCCCGCATGACGATTCGGACTACATCGGCGAGGCCACCGTGACCGTTCGTGGTGTCGAGGTCCCGGTCGAGCTGGAGCTCAAGGGGTACAGCGAGCCGATCGACGGTATTTTCCGGTGGATAGGACGCATCAGGCCGAACGAACAGCTGACCGCGATAATCGGTGATGAGGCACGCGTGAAAGCCACGATCCGCACCTCCCACAGCGCCCGGGATGCCTTCATCGGCGATCCCGACCCATGGAAGCGGTACCGGGTGATCGGGAAGAGCACTCCCCCGTTCCACGTCCCCACCGATCTCACGGAAGTCGAAGCGGAATAAGGACTTTCGCCTCACCGCCGCCGAGCGCGAATCAGCGCGACGAGTTCACGCTCAGCCTCGTGCAGTGGCTGCACCGAGCGCGCCACCCGCGCCTGTAGCAGCGCCCCCTCGATCGCGCTGACAATTAGCGACGCCACGCCGTCTGCGCCGTCGACCACGCCCGAGTCCCGCAATGAATCCTCTAGCTGGGCCCGCATCCCCAGGAACGCATCGTGGGCCGCGGTCCGGATCTGCTCCTCACCCGGACCCGCGAGCGCGGCCGCCGCGTGAGGGCATCCGGTGTCGAAGTCGTGGGTCTGCAGCTGATTTGTCCACCACTTGATGAATTTGGCGAGGACATACTCGACATCTCCGCGGGCCCGCAAAGCGCCAAGGAACGCGTTGGCTTGCGCCGAGGCCTCCCGCTCGGCCTCGGCAAGGAGCTCCCCCTTGCCCTCTGGGAAGTGCTGGTAGATGGAGTTGCGCGCGGTGCCGCTGCGTTTGAGCAGGTCAGCAAGGCCCGTGGCATGCACCCCGCGTTCGCGCATCATGACGATCGCGCTGTCGATCAGACGCTGCCGTGGACCCGTCGTCACCTCGGCCTCCTCACTCGATATGGACCAGTCGGTCCATCGCCTGCTACCGTCGTATGGACCAATCAGTCTACGCGGAAGGGTGGCCATGACCACGGAAATCGAGAACCTGACCGGACTCGAGCTGCTGCGCAGCATGGGCGGGAAGTCTGATGGGATGCCGCCCATCGGGCGTCTGCTCGGGATGCAGATGGAGGAGATCGAATTCGGCTCGGTGTCCTTCAGCGTGGTGACCCGGCCCGAGTTCGCCAATCCGCTCGGCACCCTGCACGGCGGGATCTGCGCGACGCTGCTCGACTCCGTGCTGGGCTGCGCCGTGCACTCCACTCTGGAGCCCGGGATCGGCTACGGGACACTCGAACTCAAGGTGAACTATGTCCGGACTGTCCCCACGGACGGCGAGCGGCTGGTCGCGACGGGCAACGTCCTGCATCCTGGCCGCCGGGTGGCAACGGCCGAGGGCAAGGTCGTCGACTCCCAGGGCAGGTTGGTAGCGCATGGCACCACCACGGTCATGGTGTACCGCTGATGAGCGCGAGCGAAGAAGCTCACACACTGATGAGGCCCGCCGACGACTTCCTGCGGGCCTCGGCGGCTATCGAAGCAATGATCGCGGCCGTGCGTCCAGACCAATGGGACGCCCCGACGCCCTGCACCGAGTGGAATCTGCGCCAGTTGGTGAACCACCTCGTCGAGGTGAACTACTCGCTGTCCGAGCGCTTCGGCGGGCCCAGCGGCGGCACTGACGGCGACCCCGTGGCGGCGTACCAGCAGTCAGCGCAAGCCTTGAGTGACGCACTGGCGCTTCCGGGTGTACTCGAGCAGAACTATCCCGGCCCGTTCGCACACACGACCGGCGACAAGCAGCTTGAGGTCCGCATGGCCGACCTGTTGACCCACGGCTGGGACCTGGCGCAGTCCGTCGGCGTTCCCGCGGACCTGCCCACCGACCTCGTCGAGAACGCAGTGGGCTTCGTCGAGAAGCTCTCCGGCGCCTTCGCGCGCTCCGGGAAGTTTGGCACTCCGCAGCCCGTCGCCGCGAACGCACCAGCACTCGAGAGGCTGGCCGCGCTCAGTGGGCGACCCGTCTAAGCAGCGTCGCCGGTTAGAAGCGGGCCATATCCTCAAGGCGCGCAATGCGATCAGCCATCGGCGGGTGCGTCGAGAACAGCGATGCCATGCGGTCGCCGGCCCGGAACGGGTTGGCGATCATCAGGTGCGACTGGCTGGCCAGCTGCGGTTCCGGTGGCAACGGCGCGGCCTGCACCCCGCCGGAAATCTTGCGCAGCGCGGAGGCCAATGCCAGCGGATCTCCGGTCAGTTCGGCACCGGACTGGTCGGCCTGATACTCCCGTGAACGGGATACCGCCATCTTCACGACCGTGGCGGCGATCGGACCCAGCATCGAAACCAGGAACAGTGCAAAGGGATTCGGACGGTTTTCGCCCCCACCGCCGAAGAAGTTCATGAGCATCGCCATATTGGCCAGCCCCGAAATGACGGCGGCCAGCGCACCAGCCACACTCGAGATCAGGATGTCGCGGTTATAGACGTGCGAGAGCTCGTGACCCAGCACCGCGCGCAGCTCACGCTCGGAGAGCAGATCGAGAATGCCGCTCGTGCAGCAGACCGCCGCATTTCGCGGATTACGGCCCGTGGCAAAGGCATTGGGTGCATTGGTGTCACTGATGTACAACCGCGGCATCGGCTGGCGCGCGACGGTCGCGAGCTCCCGGACGATCCGGTACATCGCGGGCTGCTGCAACTCCGTCACCGGCTGGGCGTGCATGGCACGCAGCGCCAAGGTGTCGCTCTTGAAGTACATGAACGCATTCATGCCGACGGCGAACACAATGGCCAGCAGCAGGATGCTCTTGCTGTGGAACAGCGAGCCGATGAACACAATCATCGCCGACATGCCGCCGAGCAGCAGCACTGTCTTGAGTCCATTGGCGTGGCCGTGCATGGTGTCCCTTCCCTCTAGCTGGTTCACCAAGCTAACGAAGGACAGTGCTCCTGGGTTCCGGACAGGTTGCCAGGTACCTAGCCGTGCCGGCGGACGGTGTATTCGATCAGCACGCCGAGCGCGTCGCGGGCGGCACCCGGGGGCAGTTCCACCAGTTCCGCCTTGGCGCGGTCGGCATATTCGACGACGACAGACTTCGCCGCCACGAGTCCATGGGAGGCCCGCAGCAGTGTCAACGCCTCCTCAACCTCGGCATCGTCCGTAATGGGCGCCGCCAGCAAGGTCCGCAGCCTGTCGGCGTCGGGGCCGGTATCACGCAAGGCGTACAGCATGGGCAGGGTGTGCACCCCCTCACGCAGATCCGTGCCGGGTGTCTTGCCCGACTCATCCGTAAGGCTCTCGATGTCGATGATGTCGTCGGAGATCTGGAACGCGGTCCCGACGATCGCACCCAGCCGGCTCAGCCGTTCGATCTGCTCGTCGTCGCACCGGGACGTCATCGCGCCGAACCGCCCCGCCGCCGCGATCAGTGATCCGGTCTTCTCGTGGATCACCTTGAGGTAGTGCTCGGTCTCATCGCCGCCCCCGGGTACCCCGACGGTTTCCCGCATCTGGCCGGTGACGAGTTCGGCGAAGGTCTCGGCGACGATCCGCACGGCCGTGGGGCCGAGCCGGGACACCAGCCGCGAGGCCGTGGCCAGCAGATAGTCCCCCGCAAGGATCGCCACGTTGTTACCCCACCGGGCGTTGGCGCTGGGCACGCCCCGACGCTTCTGCGCCTCGTCCATGACGTCGTCGTGGTACAGCGTGGCCAGGTGAATGAGCTCGCACACGGCGCCCGCGAGAATCACCTCGTCGTTGTCCGGATCCGGTCCGGTCTGGGCAGCAAGCACCGTGAACAGCGGGCGGAAGCGCTTACCGCCGGCATGGAAAAGATGCAGCACAGACTCCGTCAAGAGCGGATCGGACTGCCCCAGTTCGGACACGATGAGGGCTTCGATGGCGCCCAAATGGTCGCGCACCTTCGCGGCGAATACGGGATCGCCAAGATCAACTCCGGCCACCGTGGTCGAGTTACTCACCGGTCCAACATACTGGGAAGGTGCAGACCTCAGCGGACCTGGTCGTCGTCGGTGCCGGACCAGCCGGATCGGCGGCCGCGGCATGGGCCGCGCGATCCGGGCGTGAGGTGGTCCTGATCGACTCGGCGGTGTTCCCCCGGGACAAGACCTGCGGCGATGGGCTGACCCCCCGCGCCGTCGAACAACTTGAGCTACTCGGTCTCGGGCCATGGCTCGACGAACACATCCGATACCAGGGCCTGCGCCTGTACGGGTTTGGTGGAAATATCGAAGTTCCTTGGCCTGGGCCATCTTTCGGTGGCACTGGCAGTGCGGTGCGCCGCACCGAGCTGGACGACAAGATCCGGCAGGTGGCGGTGGACTCCGGGGCCAAGACGGCCGAGTCCACCAAGGCCGTTGACGTGGAACGCGATTCAGCGGGCCGAGTCACCTCCGTCCGGGTGCTCGACGACAGCGGGCCCGGCGAGATCGCTTGTAAGGCTGTCATTGTCGCCGATGGAGTGCGTTCCCCTCTCGGGAAAGTCCTCGGGCGTGAGTGGCATAAGGACACCGTGTTTGCCGTCGCGGGACGCGCGTATATCGAGTCGGCGCGCGGCGACGAGGAATGGATGACGTCGCACCTGGAGCTGCGTTCACCCGAGGGCCAGGTGCTACCCGGGTACGGCTGGATTTTCCCGTTGGGCGGCGGACAGATCAACATCGGTGTCGGCGCACTTGCCACCTCGAAACGCCCGGCTGATGCGGCGTTGCGTCCGCTCATCGAGTACTACGCCGAACTGCGGCGCGAGGACTTCGGGCTCAGTGGACGCCTGCACTCCATCGCCTCGGCGCTGCTGCCAATGGGCGGGGCGGTGTCGGGCGTCGCGGGCCCCAACTGGATGCTCATCGGCGACGCCGCGGCATGCGTCAATCCGCTCAACGGCGAGGGCATCGACTACGGGCTGGAGACCGGGCACCTGGCCGCCGAGGTTCTCGACGCCAACGACTACTCGCAGCTGTGGCCCGAGCTGCTACGGGACCGGTACGGCCGGTCGTTCTCGATTGCACGACGCCTTGCGGCGCTGCTGACACTCCCGCGCTTCCTGCCCCTCATGGGCCCGGTCGGCATGCGCTCTCCGGCGCTGATGCGAATTGCCGTACGACTCATGGGAAATCTTGTGACCGACGAGGACCATGACGCGATTGCTCGTGCCTGGCGGGCGGCGGGCGGCGGCTCACGCCGCCTCGACGCGCGTCCGCCGTTCAGCTGATATCCGCTCGCGGTTAGAGCACCGCCACGTGCAGGGCGACGATACCTCCAGTGAGGTTGCGCCACCGCACATTCGACCAGCCCGCCGAGATGATCTGCTGAGCCAGCGCCTCCTGATCGGGCCAGGCCCGGATCGATTCGGCCAGGTACACGTACGCGTCAGGATTACTGCTAACAGCACGGGCCACCGACGGCAGCGTCTTCATCAGGTACTCCATGTACAGCGTGCGGAACGGGCGATTGACCGGAGTCGAGAATTCGCATACCGCAAGGCGACCACCGGGTTTGGTGACACGGGCCATCTCCCGCAGCCCCTCGACGTGATCCACCACATTGCGCAGCCCGAAGCTGATGGTCACCGCGTCGAACGAGTGATCCGCGAACGGAAGCCGTGTCGCATCCCCGGCAACCTTGGGCACATCGCGATGCGCACCGGCCTTGAGCATGCCGACAGAGAAGTCCGCCGCCACGCACCAGGCGCCGGACTGGGTGAGCTCGGCCGTCGAGACCGCGGTCCCCGCGGCGATATCGAGGACCTTGTCTCCGGGCTTCAGCTTGAGCGATTCGCGGGTGGCGCGGCGCCAGGCGCGGTCCCGGCCAAAGGACAACACGGTATTGGTGATGTCGTATCGCTTGGCCACCGCGTCAAACATGGACGCGACCTCGTGCGGGTCCTTTTCCAGGGTGGCGCGGTTCATACCGTGACGGTACAGCGCACTAAGCCGTCATGATGCCGCGGCCCAGCGTGGTGCCCGCCGCGGCGGCGTAGTGCTCAAGCAGCTCATCGCAGATGGCGGGCCATGTGCGCGACAGCACACCCCGGCGCGCGGCCGCCGAGAATCGGCTGCGCGTTGCCGGCTGCACCAGGTGCTCAACCGCCATGCCGAGGCATGCCTCGAAATCGGCCACCGGCAGCAGCATTCCGTTACGTCCCGGGACCACCAGGTCTCGCGGCCCACCGGCATCCGGGGCGATGGCCGGAACGCCGCTGGCCAGTGCCTCCTGCACCGCCTGACAGAAGGTCTCGTGCTCGCCCGGGTGGATGAAGACGTCGAGGCTGGCGTATGCCCGCGACAGCGCCGAACCGGTCAGCTCGCCGGTGAAAATCGCTGTGGGCATCAGCTTTTCGAGAGCGTCCCGCTCCACGCCGCCGCCCACGATGACAAGCTGCATGTCGTCGCGTTCGGCCAGCACGGCCAGACGCTCCACATGCTTCTCGGGAGCGAGCCGCCCCACGAACCCGATGATCGACTTGCCCTCGGGCGACCAGGATCGCCGCAGATCTTCGTCGCGCGCCGAGGGTGCGAAGCGTTCGATGTCCACACCGCGCGACCACCGAAACACCCGTGGGATTCCGTGTGCGGCAAGGCCTTCCATCGCGGACGAGGACGGTGCCAACGTACGGTCGGCGCGGCCGTGCAGGTGTCTGGTCCAGCGCCAAGCGGCGCGAGCCGCGAACCCGGCGCCATAACTGTCGGCGAATCCGGCCACATCGGTCTGGTAGACGGCGACGGTGGGGATGTCGAGATGCTGCGCAGCCCGCAGTCCCCCATATCCCAGGACGAACGGTGAGGCCAGGTGCACCACATCGGGCGCGAAATCACGAAGGATCCGCACCATGCGCGGCTGTGGCACGCCCAGCGGCAGGGTGCTCACCTTGGGGAACATGATGGCCGGCACCCGGTGCACGGGCACCCCGTCGTGTTCGGTGCCGGCGGGAGCCTGTCCGCGGGGGGTGTCCGGTGCGATGACGACGGCCTCATGCCCGGTGCGGCGGAGGTGCTCCAGCACCCGCAGCACCGAGTTGGAAACTCCGTTGACGTTCGGCAAGAACGACTCGGCGACGATCGCGATGCGCACGCTGAAAGCATGTCAGCGTCACTTGGCAGTTAGGTTGCCCCCAGGCATACGTAGCGCAAACTTAAGCGTGCACGGGCGCCGGACTTCGGCGCTGTATCCACGCAAGCCCCAGCAGCAACGTCCCAGCGACCATCCACACCACGACGATGATGGAACCGGCGGGAACAATCGACAGTGATGCGTTACGTCCTTGTACGCGAACCAAATCCGGGTTGGATTTGTCATACTCGACGTAGATCCGCATGCCCGGGCTGAGTTCGGATGGGTAAAGAACGCCCAATTCGGGTCTATACGTGACTCGTTCGGGTGTGACGAACTCGATGGTCGATCGCCGCGGCCCGGCGCTGAGCACCTCGGCCAGCGCGACACCCATATCCCGTTCGATGGCCTTGTCGTTTCGCCAGGCACCCGCGACCAGTAGCAGTGACTGCAGAGTCATCAAACCCGCCAGGATCAACACCGCGATCCGGAGCCTCTTGACGACACGGGAACGCCGCTTCACAGCGCGGCCCTGATGGCTGCGTGCAGCTCGCGCAGGGTCGAACGGTCCGCCTTGACCTCCAGAACCCTGATGCCGCCGGCCGGTTCGTCCAGCGCGGGGCCGAGCTCCTCCACCGAGATGGATCGCGAATCCACGTGGTAGGCGCGGCACAGGGCCGCGATATCGACGTCATGCGGGGTGCCGAAGATGCGGGAGGAAACGTCGCGAAATCGGGGGTCGCCCTGCTCCAGCAGTTCGAAAATCCCGCCGCCGTTGTCGTTTGAGACCACGATGGTCAGGTTCTCGGGGCGCGGCTCGGTCGGGCCGATCAGCAGGCCGGAGCTGTCGTGGACAAAGGTCAGATCGCCGATCAACGCCAGGGTGCGGCCGCCCTTGTGCGCCAGCGCCGCACCGATCGCGGTCGACACCGTGCCGTCGATGCCGGCCACCCCGCGGTTGGAGCGCACGCGAACATCTTTGGCACCCCAGGGAACGAGCGCGACATCACGTACCGGGTTGGAGGCGCCGAGCACCAGCTGG
This sequence comes from Mycobacterium sp. NGS15, assembly GCF_059813245.1. Taxonomy (NCBI): domain Bacteria; kingdom Bacillati; phylum Actinomycetota; class Actinomycetes; order Mycobacteriales; family Mycobacteriaceae; genus Mycobacterium; species Mycobacterium sp. NGS15. The sequence goes on from NZ_JCALEF010000004.1 coordinate 516,888, forward strand.
TCACCATCGCGCAATGATCCACAAACCTTGGCTGCCACATGCAAACCCGTGGTCAGCGGATGGGTACTCAACTGTCCGCGCACCGCATCGAGCGCCTTCTGATGCGCGTGCGCGCACCGTTGCAGCCATGCGGCATCCGGTTTTCCGGATAGGACAGCCCGAGTGCCGGTGGCCTGCGAGTTGCCCGACACATCTGGCCAGCGCGGGCCGGTGGTCAACGCGTATACCGGAATCCGGTTGTCCGCCAGTAGGGATGAGACCTGCCGATGAAGGGTCGGCCGGCCCAACATGATCACCTGCTGCGGATGCAGCAGGCTGAGCGCCAGCGGATGTACCGGGTTGTCAGGTTGGGGCGCAGTCGGTTCGGCCACCGTGGGCAACATCGACAGGTTGGCATGAGCAGGTGCACCGTGGCCCGCGATCACCACGGTATCGGGGGTCAGATCGATCTCGACGGGTTCATCGAACGTCGCGTCCGGGGTGTGCGTCCATGGCACCCCACCGGGACGGCCCGCGGGTATCGGTCCTCCGTCGCGATCGGGCACAAGCGGTTCCCGCAGCGGGATGTCGAACTGCACGGGGCCGGCGTTAGCAGTACGGGAACCCTTGGCAGCGGCCAAGACTCGGCACGTCGCCGAACGCCAGTGCGGGTTCTGCGCCTCGATCTTCTCCGAACCGTCTTCCGCCAGACCGATGCTGATGGCAGCGCGAACCTGGGTACCGAAGTAGCCCAGCTGCTCCATCGTCTGGTTGGCGCCCGTGCCGAGCAGTTCGTAGGGGCGGTTGGCAGACAACACAATCAGCGGAACCCGGGCATAATTGGCCTCCACGACCGCGGGACCCAGATTGGCTACCGCCGTCCCGGACGTCATCGCCACCGGCACCGGGGCGCCGCTGGCAGAGGCCAGCCCGATGGCCAGGAAGCCCGCGGTGCGTTCGTCGATGCGCACGTGTAGCCGCAACCGCCCGGCCTTGTCCGCGTCGTGCAACGCAAAGGCCAGCGGGGCATTGCGCGACCCTGGACACAGCACGACATCGCGGACGCCGCCACGGATCAGCTCGTCGACGACGGCATGGGCCTGAGCGGTCGACGGGTTCATGCCATCAGGGTGTCATACCGCCCGAGAGGCGCTCGCAAAGAACTCCAGGATCACGCGGTTGACCTCGTCGGGGCGTTCGATGAAGCCCAGATGCCCGGCGTCGGCAATCTCGACGTACTTGCCGCCGGGGATGGCATCGGCCACCTCCTGACCGAGGTAGGGCGGCAGCGTCATATCGTCACTGAACCCGACGACCAGTGACGGAACGGTGATGCCCGCGTACGCACCGGGCCGATCGGGGGCGGGTATGGCGCTGCGCTGGTGATCGATGCCACCCGAGGCCGGCTCCGGCCACAGCGTGAACATGTCTATCCAGTCCTTGATGGCGGCATCGTTGTTGAGCGTCTTCGGAGAGAAGTTCAACAGCAGGCGCATGGCCGCCTGGTAGGACGCCGGCACCTCGACCCCCGATGCGGACAGTTCGAGCTCGGCCTTACGGAAGAACGACCGGGTGGAGTCCTCCCGCCCCCGGGTCCCCATGAACACCGCGGCGGTCACGAGGTCCGGACGGGTGAGCGCGAGCTCCTGGGCGATGAGCGCTCCCATGGAGAACCCGACCAACCGGGCGGGGGCAGCCCCGAGATCCTCGATGAGCGCTGCGGCGTCGGCCACCATGTCCTGCAGGGTGAAGCCATCGGCGCACTCGGTGGTCGGCGGTATCCCCCGGTTGTTGAAGGTGATCGTGCGATATCCGGCGGCGCGAAATGCCGGTACCTGGTGCAGATGCCAGCTGCGCCCCGCACCGCCGCGCCCGGAGATGAAGACGACGGGATCACCGGAGGCGCCGAGCGCCAGGGGCCCACGATCGTCGTAACTGATCTGGATGCCGTTGATGTTCGCGAGAGGCACGTTGACTGAACCTACCGGTTCAGCAGTGGATAGCAGTCGGCCACTCGGTGCCGCCACCATTCGCGCCGGTCAGCCGGGGCAGCAAGCGTCGCCAGCCGGGCCGGGTCGGGGGTGAACGACGCCACCGCCAGGTAACCGTCCTCGGGGGCCGGGGACGCGGCCACGTCTTCGACAAAGAACCCTCCGGTTCCCAATCCACAGGCATGTTCCAGCACCGGCAGCGCCGCGGCCGCACGCAGACCGATGCCGATACCCACCGCGCTGTCCAGGGCACTGGAGATCACCACGGGCATACCGATGCGCTCCGCGATGTCCAACAGCGCGCCCACACCACCGAGCGGGGCCACCTTGAGCACCGCGACATCGGCCGCCCGGGCTCGTGCGACGCGCATCGGATCGCTTGCCCGCCTGATGCTTTCGTCAGCGGCGATCGGCACATCCGGGAGGCGCCGGCGCACCTCCGCCAGCTCCTCGACAGTGGCACAGGGCTGTTCGGCGTACTCGAGAGGTCCGCCACGGGCCAGTGCGGTCAGCGCCTGGACCGCCTGTTCGACGGTCCACCCTCCGTTCGCATCCACCCGCACAGTGCGGATCTGCGCGCGGACCGCGTCGACGCGGGCCACATCGTCATCGAGCGTCTGCCCTGGCTCGGCCACCTTGACCTTGGCGGTACGGGCGCCGGGGAAGCGGGCCAGCACCTCGGGCACCTGCGCGGCCGCCACCGCGGGCACCGTCGCGTTGACGGGGATGCGGGTGCGCCGGGCCGGGGGAAGCTCGGTGTAGGCGGCCTCGACGGCGGCGTATAGCCAAGCGGACGCCTCGGGTGCCTCGTACTCGGGGAAGGCGCCGAACTCTCCCCAACCCGTCGGGCCGTCGATCAGCGCCACCTCACGGGTGGTGATGCCACGGAATCGCAGCCGCATGGGCAATGCGACGACATGCAACCGGTCGAGCACATCGTCTAGCGCGGGCAGCTCCACACCTGCGATCGTCGCACGCTAGGACGAACCGAGGTGAGCGGTACTCCCCAGCTCCGCGACCGTTCGGTTGTGGAAGTAGTCGTCCTCGCTGAGCACGGTGATGCTGCCGGGCGGCCCGCGGAACGATACGTAACCGGCCGATTCGATAGGCATCTTGATCCACGCGGACACCACGAAGGTCAGCGCGCCGCCATGCGTCACGATGACCTGGTGACGGCAGCGACTCTCTAGGATCTCCCCGGCGGCCTCGTAGATCCGTTGCGCGAAAGTGCTTTTGGTCTCCGCGCCGGCAATCCCTTCATCATGTGCCATCCGGTCGCCCACCGCGGGCGGCGGCACGAACCTCCTGTCCAGCCACTCCTGCGGTCTGCCCCCTGCTTCGCCATACGACTTCTCACGCAGGCGTGAATCGATGATCGGAACGGTGCCCAGTGCATCACCGATCGCCGCGGCGGTATGTGCCGCACGGATGAGATCCGAGGTGTACACCTCGACTTCGCTTCCGTCGGGGACACGTGCCCGCAACGACACGGCAATCGCGCCGGCGGCACTTTGCCCGGCCGGCGTCAATGCCGAGTCGTACCAACCCCCCACCAGCCGATCAAGATGATGGGTCGACTCCGGATGCGTCACGACATAGATCCGGCGCAGCTCCACCTTCCGATCGTCGCACACGATTCAGAACGTCCAGGCGATCGGCAGCGCCCCGCCGCCGAAAGTGACTTTGGTTTCTAGAGGCGCACCGCTGCCGGATGCAAATCTGCCCACATCGGCGGATATGCGAAGGAGAGCACATGCTGACGGTTCACGGTGTCGCGGGATATCAATCGGGTTGCCGATGCAGGGGCTGCTCGGCGGCAGAGTCGCAGCGACTGCAGCGGATCGGCGATGCGGAACGTGAACGCTGGGAACAGATCAACCAACGGGCCACCCGACGCTCCCAGCGCTACTTCGCCGATGCCGCCGATCATCCGTTGAACTGGCAGAAGCCCTGGACCACCGAGGAAATCGACACGGCGCTGGATGCGTCATCGACCGCCGCGCAAGTGGCAACTCGCCTGGGCCGCTCGATCGGGGCCATCCATGCGGCGCGCAGGCGATTCCGGCCGCGCATCAATTGACACCATCAACTGGTCAACTTTTGGTTGACAGCCAGATATTCGTCAACCTATGGTTGACGCATGGCCGCGTTTCCTGTCTCCCTCGACAGCCTGATCGACGCCGTGCGCGGGATGGATCCCGACGGCACCGCCCTGGACCACCTCTCCGGCGCAATGCTGCTGGCGGGACGACTCTCCGATCATGCCGATGCCTTGATCGGTCATTTCGTCGACCAGGCCCGGCGCTCCGGCGCCTCCTGGAGTGAGATCGGCTCCAGTATGGGCGTGTCCAAACAAGCCGCACAAAAGCGCTTCGTGCCGTCGGTACGGATGTTCTCCCGCTTCACCGACCGAGCCAGGCGATCCGTCGTCGCCGCCGCAGGTTTTGCCCTCGCCGACGGCACACCGGTCACCATCGATCACCTGCTTGCCGGCGCCATGATAGACCCAAAAGGGCTTGCCGCACTTATCGTTTCACAGGCCGGGATCACGCCGGACGCGCTCGGAATCCCCGATCGGCCGGCGCCCGACTATGAGGCCCTCGCCCCGAAGCTGCCCACCACCGAGTTCGACAGTGACGCACAAGAGGCCCTGGAAGCCACCTTGCATACCGCACTTCGGTTGGGTCACAACTACATCGGGACCGAACACCTCCTGCTTGCGATCCTGTCCGGCCACACCGACACGTCCCGGAAGATGGCCGAACTGGGACTTAACGCGATTCTCGCCGAGGAGCACGTGAACCAGATACTGGGCGATATTTTGAACGGCAAGACCCCCTAGCCAGCGCACCCCGACAGGGGTACCGTAATGTCATGCCAGTTGACATCAAGCCCGTTCCCCGATGGCTCAGATACTTCAACAAGGTCGTCATCGGCGGGCACAAGGTAGGACTCAAATTACCGATGGTGGTCCTCACGGTCCCGGGCGCCAAGTCCGGCAAGCCACGTTCGACTCCCATCACCCCATTCACGCTCGACGGCCAGCGCTACGGCGTCGGCGGAGTTCCCGGATCGGCCTGGATCGCCAACGCACGCAAGGCCAAGGAGGGCACCCTGACGCAGGGGCGCCATACCCAGCGGGTCCATATCGTGGAGCTGTCACCCGAGGACTCCCGCCCGGTGCTACGCGCGTTTCCGATCGAGGTGCCCACCGGAGTCGGCTTCATCAGAAACGCCGGGCTGGTCAAGGAGGGCACGCCGGATGAGTTCGAGGCACTCGCCGGGATCGCCGCGGTGTTCCGATTCGATCCATGGGAGAGCTAGATACCCGCCCTCACAAATAGTCATCCTCGAGGGCGTGACCCGGATGAAGAATTCGGGATTGGTCGCCGCCGTTGCGCTTTGCCTCGTACATCGCGCGGTCGGCGCAGGCGGTCAACACGTCGATCGCCTCCTCGGAAGTCGCCGATGCCACACTCGCAACCGGCTGCGCGGCGACACCCACACTCGCGGTCACGGCAATACCCACCGGCGTGGAGGCCGTCACGGCTTCCCTGAGCCGCGTAGCGAATTCGGCAACGGCCTCTGCCGAGCAGACCGTCACTACGAGGAACTCCTCACCACCCGAGCGGCCCACCAGGTTCCCGCGAATCGACTCGGCGGTGAGCGCCTTGGCGAGGTCGACGAGCACCCGGTCGCCGGTACCGTGGCCATACCGATCGTTGATCGACTTGAACCGGTCGATATCGACGATGGCACAGGCGATGACCTGATCGCCTTCCAGCCCGAACTCATGGGACACGCTGCTGTGCAGGCGCTGCCACTCACCGAAGATCCCGCGGCGGTTGAGTAAACCGGTAAGTGGATCACGCTGTGCGGCAAGCGCGTCAAGCCGCACCACCGCGATGCCGAACTGGATGACCGCGGGTATCAACACCACCACCAGCAGCATGCTCGTCAGCTTCACCACCGCGGTCATCGCCGCACCCACCGTGCCCTCCGCGAACAGGCGCGAGGACAACGCGATGATCATGGGCGCACACCAGGCCACATGCGCCACCAACAACCGGTTCCCCAAAAAGAAGCTGACGTACGCGCCGACCGGCGTGAACAGCACCGTGCCCACCAGACCTGCCAGTGGGTCGGAGTCCTGCCAGCAGGCGATCGCGATCCCGACGTCCGCGAAAGCGACGAAGGCAACCGCCTCGCGCAGGGACGGCCATGGCCCCACCACCCAGCGCACCGCCCAGCCCAATGCCCCCACGGCGCACACCCCGACGATGGCGCGGCCCACGGTGCTTCGGGGCCCTGTGTCGCTGAACTGCACCGCGACGCAGATCGCCGCGAAGATCAACGCATACCCGCCGATGAGGTTGCGCACGGTCCTATCGAGCTTGCGTGCGCGCAGGAAAGCTCGCAGCCAGCCCGTGGGAACCGGCTCGGTCCACCACTGGATCAGAAAACTCATCCAGGCGGTAGACCGGATATACATGACAATTCTGTTCAGCGGCATCTAGCTCTCCGGATTGGCGGTCGGCGGATTGCGCCTGGGGACCATACGCACGGTGGGTAGCGGCGGAGCAGGCAGGCGCGCTACCGCACCCTGATATCCATCGACATGACCGAAGCGTTCGGACTCGGCCTGCCATTCCTCGCGGAATTCGGCGATCTCGTCGTGATCACGGCCGACAAAATTCCACCACATGACGATCTGCTCTCCGAACGGCGTGCCGCCCAACAGGATCACCCGCGCTACGGCACTTGTCGGGTTGAGGACGGTGAGCTGATCGACTCCGGTGCCCACGTAACCGAGCTCGCCCCGCGACAACCTGGTGCCGGATAACTCAACTGCCTCGGTATCCAGCAGCAATCCGTGCTCAAACCCTGGGTCGACATCGAACCGCGCCACGCTCCGCGGTTCAAGCAGCAATTCGGCGCCCAGCAATGGGGTGGCGGTACGCACCGGGGACGCCTGCCCCGCCAGGGTCCCCACGAACACCCGCAGACTCGCCCCGCCCACGGCCACCGCCTGCGGCGCGTAATGCTGAAAATCACGTGCCGCGTCCCGGGATTCATCGGGCAGGGCGACCCATAACTGCACACCGTGCAGTGTGGTGGTCTGGGCCGTCGACACCTCCGAATGACAGATACCGTGGCCACCCGTCATCAGGTTGAGCTCACCCGGGCGCACCATCGCATGCACTCCGTGGCTGTCGCGATGCTCGATCTCCCCGGTGAACAGCCAGCTCACCGTCTGCAGTCCGGTATGCGGATGAGGTGCGACATCCATTCCGCCGGTCTGCGTGACGTCGTCGGGCCCGTAATGGTCGGCGAAGCACCAGGCGCCGATCAGCGATCGCCGGGCCTGGGGCAGGGTCCGCAGCACCGTCATCGCACGCGGTCCGCCGAGCGGAACCTCTCGGGGAGTGAGTATTTCGACCACAGGGTGTCCGGCTCCATCCCGCGAGCATGGGCCGCCCTCGCAGCGGGTTTCCGTCGGGGTGGTCTCCGTATTGCTCATATGACCATCATCGGCCGAACTCGCGGCATGTGCGGCATAGTTGGTCACCATGGACGAATCCGACGCCAGCACGACGGTCGCCGACGCGCCCGATAACCACCGGTTCGAGATCACTGCAGACGGTGAACTCGCGGGTTTCACCGAATACCTGGACACCGCCCTGGACGGCACCGAAGTGCGGATTTTCTATCACACGGAGGTCGACGAGAAGTTCGGCGGACGCGGCCTGGCCGGGACGCTGGTGGAGTCGGCGCTGACATCCACACGGTCCACGGGACGCAGGATCGTCCCGGTATGCCCGTACGTCCGGAAGTTCGTAGGTAAGCACCATGAGTTCGACGACGTGGTGCGCCCGGTGACGCGCGAGGCGCTGGCCGCCGTCGAGGCGCGCCAGGGATGACCGATCATCGTGTCTACATCGACAAGCAAACCCCGTCCGTCTACCAGGGGCTGACCAAGACCGCCGCAGAGCTCCGCGCCCGGGCCACCGAGGCCGGACTCTCGCGAATAACGTTGGAATTAATCAACATTCGAGTATCTCAACTCAATCGCTGCCTGTTCTGCCTCGATCTACACACCCGCATCGCGCTAGAGGAAGGCGAGTCCTCTCAGCGGATCGCGGTGCTGCCGGTGTGGCAGGAGGCCGAGCTGTTCAGCGACGTGGAGCGCGCTGCGCTGAGGATCGCCGAAGCGGTGACGGAAGTCGCCGACCACCATCTCACCGACGAGCAGTACGCCGCCGCACGTGAAGATCTGTCGGACGATCAGATATCCGTGCTGGTGTGGTCGGCCATCATGATCAACACCTTCAACCGGATCTCGATTCTGAGCCGCCACCCGATCAAAAGGCGCTGACGCCCGACGGCCTAGGCCGGGAATACAACCGGGCGACCATGAGTTAGATTTCTTAAGCCAGACTAATGATCTGGTCACTGACTTATCTCACGGGGAAGGTATTCGACGATGCCGCAGGTGCGTGCCACATATTTCCGTAAGACAGCGCGCTCGGCGATACTCGCCGTGGCGCTCGCCACCGCCCTGTCCGGGTGCACCGTCTACAAGACACTCACGAAGCCCGCGGAGACTCCCCCGCCACCGGCCACGGCCTCGCAGATCAGTGACCAAGAGCAGATCCGGCAAGTGACCGCCCAGATGGGAAAGGTGCTTGGAAGCCTCGATTTGGACGCCGGCAACGCCCTGACCTGCCCGCGCTACCAGGTGTCCAGCCGCACCGCCGACGAGGCCCTGGTCCCCTCGATCAATTCCTGGAAGGGCGCTGAGCAGGCGCTGATGTATGGCGATACCTCGACGCTGTCCAGCAATGTGGCACAACGGTTCCCGAGTGCGGGTAGCGGCGAGCGCGCGACGCTCGTCAAGGCGATAGTCAACCGCGACCAGTTCGCCTACACCGCCACCGTGCTACAGGTGATCCGCGAGTCCACCACGGTCGAGAAGTTCGCGATCGACAACATCAAGATCGTCGGGGACAGCGCCACCGGCGACATCACCGCGACGTACAGCCTGGGCGGTGCCGCGACCCAGACCCAGATCAAGCCGAACCAGTTCCGTAAGGAGGGCGGCAAGTGGGCGTGGTGCCAGCAGCCACCGCCGGGCCTGTTCACCCAGTGGACGACATCCTCGGCACAGTCGTCCGCGTAGAAGTTCACCGGTAGCCGTCGACCGACTACGCACCGGGCGGCCTCTAGAGTCGGAGCCATGACCCAAGACGACGGGCAGACCGCCAATCCCTTTGACCCGACTCGCTGGCAGCCGGTGGCGGGATTCGAGGATCTGACCGACATCACCTATCACCGGCACGTCAGCCAGGGCGTCAAACAGGGCACCGTGCGGATCGCTTTCGACCGGCCCGAGGTCCGCAACGCCTTCCGGCCACACACCGTCGATGAGCTCTATCGAACCCTGGATCACGCACGGATGACCTCCGATGTTGGAGCGGTGCTGCTCACCGGGAACGGCCCCAGCCCCAAGGACGGCGGCTGGGCATTCTGCTCCGGCGGCGATCAACGCATCAGGGGCCGCACCGGTTACCAGTACGCCGGGGGCGAGACCGCCGAGACCGTGGACCCGGGTCGTGCGGGCCGCCTGCACATCCTGGAGGTGCAGCGCCTCATCCGTTTCATGCCAAAGGTGGTGATCGCCTTGGTGAATGGCTGGGCCGCCGGCGGTGGGCACAGCCTGCACGTGGTGTGCGACCTGACACTGGCCAGCCGCGAACACGCTCGCTTCAAGCAGACCGACGCCGATGTGGGCAGCTTCGATGGCGGCTATGGCAGCGCATACCTGGCCAAGATGGTTGGGCAGAAATTCGCCCGTGAGATCTTCTTCCTGGGCCGGCCGTACACAGCCGAACAGATGCATCACATGGGCGCGGTCAACGAGGTCGTCGACCACGAAAACCTGGAGACGGTCGCGCTGGAATGGGCCGCCGCCATCAACGAGAAGTCACCGCAGGCACAACGAATGCTGAAGTACGCCTTCAATCTCGCCGATGACGGACTTGTCGGGCAGCAGCTGTTCGCCGGGGAGGCAACACGATTGGCCTACATGACCGATGAGGCAGTCGAAGGCCGTGACTCATTCCTGGAGAAGCGCAAGCCGGACTGGTCACCGTACCCCTGGCATTACTAAGCCCTGAGGCTCGATTTCTGTGTGGCTACCTTGCCGTGCGCTGCATCCAGAAGTCGAGTTCCAGTTCTTCTTCGGCACATTGGCGATACTTGGAGAAGTCGGTGACTCCCGCCTCGGTGAGCACCTCGTCGTCGATGAAGCTATTTCCGGTGACCTCACGGCTGGGCTTGGTCAGAATCTCGTACGCGGCGTCGGCCATGATCTCGGCCGAGCGACAACGGGCGACGAGCTCCGCGCCGAGGATGTTGCGGATGGCGGCGGTATCGATTGTGGTGCGCGGCCACAGCGAGTTCGACGCTATGCCGTACTCGCGTAGCTCCTGGGCCAGCCCGATGGCCACCAGGCTCATGGAGAACTTCGAGATGGTGTATGCGGTGGTGGTCTGATCGAACCACTTGGGTTCCAGCGTGATTGGCGGTGACAGGGTCAAGATGTGCGGGTTCTCGGCCTCCTTGAGCGCGCCGATCGCCGACTTCGAGAGCGAGAAGGCGCCGCGGGCGTTGATGTCCTGCATCAGGTCGTAGGCCTTCATCGAAATCGATTCCGAGGGAGCGAGATTCAACGCACTCGCATTATTGACCACGATGTCGATGCCGCCGAACTTCTCGACCGTCTGCGCCACAGCCGAAGCCACAATCTCGTCGTCGCGGACATCGCCGAGAATGGGGAGTGCATGGCCACCGGCGGCCTCGATCTCCTCGGCAGCGGTGTAGATGGTGCCGGGAAGCTTCGGGTGCGGCTCGGCCGTCTTCGCCATGATCGCGATGTTCGCGCCGTCCCGCGCGGCCCGAAGCGCGATCGCCAGCCCGATGCCGCGGCTGCCTCCCGACATGATGATGGTCTTACCTGCCAGTGATCCCATAGCTACGTCCTTGTCGTCATCGGGTCAGTGGGGCCCAGCCTAGGACGAGACGTACGTCACGAGGGCCCACCGGTACCCCATTCAGTTCGTGGGGCCTACCATTCTTACTCGTGAGTAAGAACTCGGTGAGCAAGCGACTCAACACCGCCTTTGCCCGCGCCCTGATGCAGCCTTTCCCCAGCCCATCGCTCCTCCGGGCGAAGCTCGACGCAAACTACGGCGTCTCGGTCAAGGACAAGCGCGTCCTCATCACCGGCGCGTCCTCGGGTATCGGCGAGGAGGCCGCGTACCAATTCGGCAAGCTCGGCGCCAAGGTCATCGTGGTGGCACGACGTGAGGACCTGCTGAACGAGGTCGCCGCGCGCATCACCGCCGCCGGCGGCACCGCGGATGCCATCGCATGCGACCTGTCCGACCTCGACGCCATCGACAAGCTGGTGGAGACCGTGAACGAGCGTCACGGCGGAGTCGACATCCTGGTCAACAACGCCGGCCGCTCCATCCGGCGTAAGACCTACGAGTCTCTGGATCGCTGGCATGACGCCGAGCGGACCATGCAGCTCAACTACTTCTCGCCGTTGCGCCTGATCCGCGGGTTCGCTCCCGGCATGGTCGAGCGCCGCAGTGGCCACATCATCAACGTGGCCACCTGGGGCGTGCTCACGGACGTCGTGCCGCAGTTCGCGGTGTACAACGCTTCCAAGGCCGCGTTGTCGACGGTCAGCCGGATCGTGGATGCCGAATACGGCAAGTACAACGTGCACACCACCACCCTGTACTTCCCCTTGGTGCGCACCCCGATGATTGCGCCGACCGAGGCATACACCAACGCGGCGGCGCTGACCTCCGCGGAGGCCGCCGAGTGGATGGTGCTGGCAGCCCGCACGCGCGTGGTGCGCATCGCACCGAGGATCTCGGTGATGTCGGCTGCCACCAATGCCGTGGCACCCAGCCTGGTGACACGGGTGGCAATGTCGGGGCGCGAAACTCTCTGATAGGGCTCCGTCTCCGTGGTAGACACGGGTATGGAGATATTGTCCAGCCGAATACTGTTGCGTCCTAAGGATTATGACGCAACGCTTACGTTCTACCGAGACACGCTGGGCCTTGCCATAGCCCGCGACTACGGGGCGGGCATGGTGTTCTTCGCCGGACAGTCCCTCGTCGAGATCGCCGGGCACGGCCGTACAGAGGGGCCGCCGGCGGCATTTCCCGGTGCGTTGTGGCTCCAGGTACGCGACGTCTACGCCGCGCAAACCGACCTCGAGGGCCGCGGGGTGTCGATAACCCGTGCCGCGCAGCAAGAGCCATGGGGCCTCCACGAAATGCATGTCGCCGACCCCGACGGCGTCACGCTGATTTTCGTGCAGATCCCCCCGGACCACCCATTACGCAAAGACACCCGGCGGTAGCTTCCGCCGGGTGTCTTTGGAGTTGGCCGCGTTATTACTTGACGAACGGGAAGAAGTCGACGCCCGTGTGGTGGATGATCGTTGTCCGGGTAATCCACAACAGCGCGAGGACGACAACCGCTCCAACCAGAGTGAAGAGCGCCAGTCCCAGGAACTTCACGGCCGGGTTGGATGCGGTGACCGTGCCGTCGTCATTGGTGCCACCGACTCCCGACGAGTAGGCGACCAGGCCCGCCGCGAACACCGCCGGCAGACCCGCACCGAGGACCAACCCAACAACGAGCACCTTGCCGATGGCTTCCAAGTAGTTCATTGAGGCTTCCTTACTATTCTTTGGGTCTACGTCGCTTCGGGTCTGGGTCGCTGGGCTGGTTAGACCGAGGCCGTGTCGTTGGCCGAGTCCTTGTTCGAGGCATCCTTGCTGACGACGGACGCGTCGGTCTTGGCCTCGCGGACATCGGCGGGCACCACCGAGTTGGTGGAGTCGTCCCAATCGGCGTTGACGTTGCTGGAGTCGACCTTCTCCTGCTGAGCGCGCCACCACATGTAACCGGAGAGCCCAACGAGGAGGGCGAAGATGATGAGGTCGCCGATCATCGGAGTGGTGAGGTCACCGATGCCCTTGGAGAGCCAGTAGGACAGCGCGCCGACGATGCCGGCAGCAGGCAGGGTGACCAGCCAGGCCAGCACCATGCGGCCGGCCACGGCCCAGCGCACCTCGGCGCCGGGCTTGCCGACACCGCTACCCAGGATGGAACCGGTGGCCACGTGCGTGGTGGACAGGGCCATGCCGGCGGCGCTGGAACTCAGGATGATCGCGGCCGAGGACGCCTCTGCGGCCAGACCCTGCGGCGACTCGATCTCGACCAGGCCCTTGCCCAGGGTGCGGATGACGCGCCACCCGCCAAGGTAGGTGCCGAGGCCGATCGCAAGCGCGCAGCTGGCGATGATCCAGAACGGCAGGCCGGTCTCCTTGACGTTGCCCGTCAGGTGGCCGGTGGTGATGAGTGCCAGGGCGATGACACCCATGGTCTTCTGCGCGTCATTGGTTCCGTGTGACAGCGCAACCAGGGACGCGGTGGCAATCTGGCCCCAGCGGAAGCCCTCCTCGCGACGCTTCTTCACCACGTTGCGAGTGATCCGATAGACCAGCCACGTGCCGGCAGCGGCAACCAATCCCGCGATGAGCGGCGCAGCGAGCGCAGGGATGATGACCTTCTGCAGAATGCCGTCCCACTTGACGCCCGATAAGCCGATGGCGGCGAGGGCGGCACCGATAAGGCCACCGAAGAGCGCGTGTGACGAGCTGGACGGAATACCAAAGAGCCAGGTCAGCAGGTTCCACAGGATGCCGCCGATGAGACCCGCGAAGATGATCGTCAGGCCCATAGACGGGGTGATGTTAGGCAGCAAATGACCGGTCTTGCTGTCCTGCACCTTGATGACCGAGGTGGTCACGGTGACCGCGACCTCGACGGACAGGAAGGCGCCGACAAGGTTCAGGACGCCCGCGAGCAGAACCGCGGTCTTGGGCTTGAGCGCGCCCGTTGCGATGGACGTCGCCATGGCGTTACCGGTGTCATGAAACCCGTTGGTGAAGTCGAAGGCCAGTGCTGTTGCGATCAACAGCACCAGAATGATCATGGTTGCGTCCATGGCGCTAATTCTGGGGTAAAGGCCTTGACTTTGACCAGCTGATGGAAGACCAAGTTTGGGCGCTGACCGGCCAGTTTGATATTTCCCGCAAGGAGTTCACATTCCGTTAACCTTCCGGGTGCTGACTGTTCGGAATGCGCGCGGGCTTCCTGGCTGATTGCGGCTAGTTTTGCCTGGCGACAACACCAGCCAACAGCACTACGATCCCTAGCAGTCGACACGAAGAGGACGGCCGCCCGTCCGTACAGGAGTTTGAGGCCGTGAACGCATTTCTGAGCAAGATCGTCACCTGGCTTCGGGCGGGATACCCCGAAGGCGTCCCGCCGCCTGACTATGTCCCGCTGTTGGCGCTGCTGGGCCGCAGGTTGAGTAACGACGAAGTCAAAACCGTGGCCCGTGAACTGATGGCCCGCGGCGACTTCGACAACATCGACATCGCCGTGCTCATCACCCAGGTAACCGACGAGCTGCCGACCGCAGACGATATCGAGCGCATCCGCGAGCGACTGGCGAAAAAGGGGTGGCCCCTTGATGATCCGCGTGAGCCCGCAGATCACCGTGAGGAACCGGGCTCCGGTCAGGCCTCCGACCACCCGGCGTGACCCGGCTACTGCGCGCCGTGCCCGTACCCAGCGGGCAGACCATGCTCGGCCTCTTGCCCCGCCTGGCGGAGCTGTTGGATGGCCGTGGCGACGCGGTCTTGCCCGTGCCCGCCGACGACGCCGATCAGGCCCATTTCCTCGCCTCTGAACTCGCCGCCGACGAACCGATCGCCGAGGATGTCGCGGTGGTGATCTCGACGTCAGGTACAACGGGAAAACCCAAGGGCGCCATGCTTACCGGCGATGCCCTCGCCGCCAGCGGTTCGGCCACGCATGCCCGCCTGGGCGGTGCTGGCCAATGGCTACTGGCACTACCGCCCCATCACATCGCCGGAATGCAGGTGCTGCTGCGCAGCATTCAGGCCGGAACCGAACCCGTCGTCATGGACGTCTCGGCCGGTTTCTCCATATCCGACTTCGTGCGCGCGGCCACCGAGATGACCGCGAATCGTCGGTACATCTCTTTGGTAGCAACACAATTAGCGAAGGCGCTGAAAGATCCCGCAGCGTCGGAGGCACTCGCCTCTTTTGACGCCGTGCTCCTGGGCGGTGGTCCGCTCCCTGCATCCGTGGCCATCAGGGCAGCGCAGGCACGTGTCCCGGTAGTCCGGACCTACGGCATGAGCGAGACCTGCGGCGGGTGCGTATACGACGGGGTGGCTCTCGCCGGGGTCCAGGTGCGCATCGGCCCGGAGGGACGGATCAGCCTCGGTGGTGCCACGGTGGCATCCGGGTATCGAAATATTCCGGACCACAAGGCATTTGCAGATCTTAGATGGTTCCATACTGATGACTTCGGCGAGCTCGACGACGGCCGGTTGCGGGTGCTGGGACGATTGGACGAGGCCATCGGCACCGGCGGGCTCACCGTGGTTCCGCAGGTGGTGGAGGCCACCCTTGCCACCCACCCGCTGGTGGCCGAATGCGCTGTATTCGGCGTTCCTGACGACCGGCTGGGCCAGCGGGTCGCCGTCGCGGTGGTGCCTTCCCCCGAGGGCATCCCGACGCTGGAGGATCTCCGCGCGCACGTCAACGCAACGCTCGATGACACCGCCGCCCCGCGTGAACTACACCTCCTCGATGAACTACCCCGGCGCGGGATCGGAAAACTGGACCGCCGCGCCCTCGTCAAACGCTTCTCTTGACCTCAAGCTGACTTGAGTTCATAGCGTTGACGCCATGACACGTAAGCAGTTTGTGCCGGGGTCCGCGCTTCTGGTTCGGGACGGCGACCGCGAGATTGTCAGCACCGCAGCAGGTAACGAGACCGGATTGGTGATGGACTCCGACGCGACAGCTGGGGCGGTCAGTGTCCTGAGCATCTACTTGCCCAGGGGCGCCAACGGCGCGGCCCCACATTTCCACACTCGATCCATCGAGCTTTTCTACCTGGTGTCGGGGCGGCTGGAAATCCTGGCGGGAGATCGCATCGAGATTCTGGAACAGGGTGACACACTGCTGGTTCCCCGGCTGATGCCGCACGCGTTCGGCGCCGCCGCGAACAGCGACGCCAACATCTTCACGGTGCTCTCCCCCGGGGTTCAGCGCTTCGACTACTTCCGGCTGCTCGACCGAATCGTCCACGGCCAAGCCGATATCGGCAAGCTGCAGGCCGCGCAGGAAACCTACGACAATCACTTCGTTCAGAGCGCGGTGTGGTCCGAGGGGCGGGGCCTGTCGGCGTTGGACTCCCTCTGATCAGGCGGCCCCGGCGACCGAGTCAGGCGGCCTCGGCGACCGCCTTGATCCGGTTGAGGGTCACACGCATGCCGTTACGGTTTGTGCGTCCGCGTGCCCAGCCCAGAAGGGCCCAATAGATGCGCAGCTGCAATGTCGGTGTCAGTTCAAAGGATTCGGTGACGTCGGTGCCGTCGCCGACGGGCTCGAACCGATAGCGCCAGGTGATCACCGTCTTACCGTTGGGCCAGAGCACTGCGAAACCAAAGGAACGATCGCGGTCGCATTCGACGATCCGGCACACCGTCCAGTAGACGGGCCCCTTCTGGTTGCGCTTCACATGACCGCGGAAACGCACACCCACCGCAGGGCCGGTGGCGCCGTCGAGCCATTCGGCCTCGAATGTCTCCGGACTGAACTTCCCGGTGTTGGTGATATCACTGACCAATGCCCAAATCTTGTCGGCGGGAGCGGCGATGTGCACGGTGACCGAATCACGCATGGCGTTACGGTACCCGCGATGAATCTCGGTGGCGGGCCGGGTCTGTATCACCATGACCCTCATTTCTCATTTCGATCAGCGGTTCAGCGAGCCCGGTGCCACCGCGCCCGCATGGCACGACGTATCTGCGCTGCTGGCTACTGCCGAGCTGTACTGGATGACCACTGTCCGCGCCGATGGCAGACCGCACATGACTCCATTGGTCGGCCTGTGGCAAGGGGACTTCTTCGTGTTCTGCACGGGCCCGGCCGAGCAGAAGGCCCGTAATCTCGACGCGAACTGCACGGTGGCCGTCGCGACCGGCGTCAACACCTGGAATGACGGGCATGACGTCGTCGTCGAAGGGACGGCCAAACGCGTGCTCGATGCCGCAGTCCTACAAAACCTCGCGGACGCCTACTTCGAAAAGTACGGCGAGGACTGGAAGTTCACACCCAGCGAGGGCGGATTCGGCGAGGGCGATCAATTCGCCGTCGTATACACAGTGGTGCCGTCGAAGGTGCTGTCCTTTGCCAAGAGCCCGCACGGACAGACCCGCTACGCTCCCTAAGGAAGTTCGATCGGCAGTGTGACGCCGTCATGTGCACGGCAGTGCCCACAGGTGTCGACGGATTCGGTCGCGGTCACCGCGGAGCGCACCAGCTCCTTGAATCCGCCGATGTTCCGCTCGAATTCGGCGAACACGTCGACTGCCCGGACGCCCTGCCCGTGTTCGATTCCGGCATCCAGATCGGTGACCAAAGCGATTGCGGCATAGCAAATTTCAAGTTCGCGAGCCAGCACCGCCTCGGGGTATCCGGTCATGTTGACCAGAGTGAAACCCTGCGACGCGTACCACCGGCTTTCGGCCCGGGTCGAGAACCGCGGTCCTTGCACCACCACCATCGTGCCTCCGTCGACGCTCTCCGGTTGCAGCGATACGGCCCGCAGCCCCGGGCAGTACGGGTCGGCGAATTCCACATGGATACCGCCACTGTCGAAGAATGTCTGCTCGCGCCCGCTAGTGCGGTCCACCAGCTGATCGGGCACCACGATGGCGCCGGGACCCAGATCGGGGGTGAGGCTGCCCACGGCACACGGCGCGAAGACCCGTCGAACCCCGAGCGCACGTAGTGCCCACATGTTGGCGCGATAGGGCACGGTGTGCGGCGAGAATTCGTGGCGACTGCCGTGCCGTGGCAGAAACGCCACCTCACGCTCCCCCACCAGCCCAATCGTGATGGGCGCACTGGGCTGACCGTACGGCGTCGTCGGGGTGACGGTCCGCACCGGTTTGTCGAAGAACGAGTAGAAACCGCTACCACCGATCACTGCGAGCATGCCGACATTGTCGTTCAACGCTTCGGCCTACGACCAGTTGGGTATACGGCCGCACTCTACAAACAATTAGTCGCCCATATACCTGCAATAGTTCCCGACATATTGCGGGTGCAATTTTCTCACATTCACCAAGCAATATACCCATAGTTGCCGCAACCGAATGGTGGAACTAACACTGCTGATCGCAGCCATCGCGTGGCGAGTACATGAATTGCTGTTGGAAATTCACACTTGCACGCCGGTGATGCGGCCCGTTCTCCAGCCTTGACGCGTCTGCGGTCAAGGCTACGGTGAAGAGATGAATTCGATTGGGCCTCAACTACATCGAAGACAGTTCCTGATAGCTACCGCAGCGGCATCCGCCGGAGCCCTGGCACTCGCCTCCTGTGCCGATCAGCCCCGCGAAGGAACGGCCCCTACGAAGGAGACAACCGGCGTGTATGCATTACCGAATCTCGACTGGGATTATTCAGCCCTGGAACCGCATATTTCCGGCGAGATCAACCAACTGCACCACGACAAACACCACGCCGCATACGTCAAAGGTGCCAATGATGCCGTGGAGCAGCTCGCCGAGGCTCGAGCGACGGGCGACAACGCCACGATCGTGCTGTTGGAAAAGAACCTCGCGTTCAATCTCGGCGGCCACGTGAACCACTCGATCTGGTGGAAAAACCTCTCCCCGAACGGCGGTGACAAACCACAGGGCGAGCTAGCCGCCGCTCTCGACCAGCAGTTCGGGAGCTTCGATAAGTTCCGCGAGCAGTTCTCCGCGGCAGCCAACGGTGTTCAGGGCTCGGGCTGGGCATGGCTGGGGTACGACACCCTCGGCAAGAAGCTGCTGACTTTCCAGATGTACGACCAGCAGTCCAATGTGCCGTTCGGTACTGTTCCGCTCCTGGGTATGGACGTCTTCGAGCATGCGTACTACCTGCAGTACAAGAACGTGAAGGCCGACTACGTGAAGGCGTTCTGGAACGTGGTGAACTGGCCGGATGTCCAGGCGCGTTTCTCCGCGGCGCTCTCGAAGACACCCGGCTTGATCTTCCCGTAGCGAAGGTTTCGACGCGGCCATGGCAGGATCGGCCACATGGCCAGCATTGCGCAATGGATCGAAGGTTCCCGCCCCCGCACCTGGCCCAACGCCCTCGCCCCGGTAATTGCCGGCACGGGTGCCGCAGCAGCCGCCGGCGCTCCCGTCTGGTGGAAAGCGCTTCTAGCGCTGGCCGTATCGGTATGCATGATTATCGGAGTCAACTTCGCCAACGACTATTCGGACGGAATCCGCGGGACCGATGACGACCGGGTGGGACCGCTGCGGCTGGTCGGCTCTCGGCTGGCGTCACCGACGGCCGTCAAGACCGTCGCCATCGCATTCCTGACCCTGGGCGCGGCAGCGGGGCTGGCGCTGGCCATCACCACCGCCTGGTGGCTGGTGGCCGTCGGCGCGGTCTGCCTCGCCGGCGCCTGGTTCTACACCGGCGGTTCGAAACCCTACGGGTACAGTGGTTTTGGCGAAATCGCGGTCTTCATATTCTTCGGCCTCGTGGCCGTGTTGGGTACCGAGTATGTGCAGACCTCGAAGGCTAGTCCCATCGGCCTCGCACTGGCGGTGGCGATCGGCAGCTTCTCCAGCGCGGTGCTGGTTGCCAACAATCTGCGCGATATCCCCACCGATCGAGAGTCCGGCAAGATCACGCTGGCTGTGCGGTTGGGCGACGCGCGTACCCGCATCCTGTTCCCGGCACTGTTGACGGTTCCGGCTCTGGTCAGCGCCGGACTGGGTTTCGGGCACCCGTGGCGCCTGCTCGGGCTGGTGATGTTGCCGTTGATGGTCAAGGCTGCCCGACCGGTTGTCATCAAAGCACAAGGGCCAGAATTGATTCCGACGCTACGCGATACCGGGCTCGCCATGCTCGGCTGGGCGATTCTCACCGCCTCAGCGCTCGCCTGGTTGAGCTAAACCCCTTGGGGCCACGATGGCCTCAGGAGAAGTTCTTACAGACAACACCTGTGTTTTGGCACGTAACACCGGTGTGGTCCGGCGCACTCACCCATCCGCCCCCCTGGTTGTAGCCCGGAGGCAGATCTGAGCGATTCGGGTTACCGGTGGCATCGCAAAATATCCAGCTGTTCTGGCACGCATGTCCCTGGCCCTGGGGAAGCGTTCCCCAGCCGCTGTTGCCATCCCTGCCGGGCTGCTGATTGGTGAATGACTGACGGGAACCGTCTCCCCCGCCCGGTCCGGGTATTGGCGGCTCGATCGGGCCCGCCAGCGATTCCCCGACCGCTGGCTCGCGCAGAACATCGACACCCTGCACTCCCAATCCGAACAGGGGAAGAGCTAACAGCGCCGTACAGCAAAGAACGTTCCGTGCCTTCGTGAGTGCATACATCGTGACTCCGTAAATCCGCATATTCAGGTGCGGCCCCCGGAAACCCACTGGCAACGAAAGCGCTAGGCGCCGCTTGTATGTCACCCACAGTACACCTTTTGTTAACTTTTACTCAATCTGAAGTTAAGAAATCGATAAACCCTTACCCCGGTAGGGGTATGCGGCCCACGATGTGGTTACAACCATCCACTACCTGGGCAAAAAGCTCGGCAAGACGAGGACAGCACGGCGAGGCGGCCGGAGTCGGCCGATCCCGGCGGGGGCGGTGGACAACGAGCTATTGACCATATGTCACGTCGGTGATAATGGCCGAGGCGGCCGTCTCGTCGCGACCGAGAAGGTACCGCACACACCGCGTTGAGCTGCGCGTCTCAGCTAACGCGACATGTGGACGGACCTCGGGTCATCCCCACCGTGGCGGAGCCTTCGTTCCATCAACGGCCGGGATAGTTACGCAGCCTGATCGAGCAAGCCGACCACGGCTTGCCGCAGTTCCTCGGCGGGCACGCGCTCGGTAATGACCGCCAGTGCCACCGGGTCGCCACCGCGCAGGATTCCCAGCATCATGTGCTCGCATCCGATCCAATTGTCTTTGTGCGCAATAGCTTCCCGCAGGGCCAGCTCCAGGCACTTCTTGGCCGATGAGTTGAACGGGATCATCCCGAACGGACGCCATCCACGTACGCGCCCCCTGCGACGCCCCGACTTTTCGAAGGCTCCGTCGAAGGCCTGCGGCCCAAAGACTTTCGATACATTGTCACGCACTTGGGACAGATCGATGCCGATGGCTTTGAGCGCCTGCGCGTCCTCGTCATCCAGCGGCGGCTCGTGGGTTCCGGCACGGAGTCGGTCGCGCACCGTGTCGGCAGTCAGCCCGTACCCGCCCAGCAGCTCCGAAAGCTGTCCGCCGGCGCTGTCCAGCACCCCAACCAGAACGTGCTCGGCCCCGATCCGCGATTCCGCCATCTCACGGGCTTCTTCCTGTGACAGCACCACGGCGACCTTGGCCGACTTCTGAAACTTCTCAAACATGGCTGCTCACTTCCTCGCACGGTTGTATTTCTGATGCACTGCCTGACGGCTCACTTCGAGCGCCTCGGCGATGGCCTGCCAGCTCCAGCCCTGACCGCGGGCGTTGGCGACATGGATCGCCTCCAGCCGTTCACACAGGCGTCGCAGCGCCTGCACGGCCCGGAGCCCCACGGCCGGGTCGGTGCTGCTGACGGCAGCATCCAGATCGGCAGTCGGAAGATCGCTCATGTCTGTCAACATAGATTGACATCTTTGTGATGTCAATCTATGTTGACAAGCGGGCCTACCAGCACACAGGCAACTCGAGCAAGCCCCCAGTGAGCAGATCGGCCCGCATCGTCAGTTCCGAGACGTCCTTGCACAGGCACAGGCCGGGTAGCCGCTCGACGAGCTGCCCAAGCACCTCGGTGAGCTGCAACCGTGCGAGCGGTGCGCCCACGCAATAACGCGCGCCATACCCGAACGTGACATGAGCCGCAGCATGCCGGGTGACATCCAGCCGGTCCGGTCCTCCGAACACATCCCGATCGTGATTGGCCGCACCGACGTCCAGCAAGAGGAGGTCTCCGGCGGCGATATGTACCCCGTCGAGGTCGAGATCTTCACGTGCATATCGGGGAATCTCCCCACCGCCGGTGCGCGAGGCACGCAAGGTTTCCTCCACCGCATTGGGCACCAGTTCCGGTTGTGCCACAAGCAAAGCCCACTGTTCGGGATTCGCCAAGAGCAGCAGGGTGGCCAGACCGAGCTGGACGACGGTGGTCTCATGCCCACCAAGAAGCAATGCCATCGATTGCGAGGCGATCTCGTGGTCAGCAACACCCTCCACCGCACAGAGCCGGGAGATCACGTCATCGCCGGGATCCGCACGCTTACGACCAACTAGGTGCATCCCGTAGACGAAAAGCTGTCCCATCCCCCACTCAGACAAGCTCCGATCGCGAGTATTCGATGCGGCCGTGGTCCATTCACGAAACTCGGCCCTGTCCCCATAGGGCACACCCAGCAGTTCGCACAACACCATCATCGGCAGAGGCTGGGCGATGGCTGTATACAAATCCGCTGGCGGCCCTTGCTCGATCATCGCGTCCAGCAGTTCGGCAGCCAGCTCGCGCACGCGGCTTTCCAACGCCCGCATCTGCTTTGGCGTGAAGTGCGGTTGCATGAGACGCCGGCCCCGGGCGTGGTCGTCGCGTTCGGTCTCATAGTTGCCGATCGGTCCGCCGAAGAAGGCCGATTTGCCGGACCGGGCGGCGGTATCAGGTGCGGGATGCGACCGGCCCACGCGATCGTCATCGAATAACTGCCGCACTGCCGCGTGTCCGGTGACTAGCCACGCGGGGTCTCCGACAGCGGTGATCACACGGTGCACGGTCCCGGCACGTTGCAGCTCCCGCTGCAGAGGTGCTGGCACGAACAATCCCTCACGGGCGAAGGGCAACTGCGGCGGTTGCATGAAATTACTGGCCCCCAGGATCAAAAAATAGAACCTCTAGTCAATTACACCAGGCATCATAGGCGGTCCGTCGAGACGGGGCCCGTAAAATTCAGAAAACCTCTGATATTTGCTTAACACCTTCTATTTATCTATCTTTACTGGTAATAGTGCGATAAGCGATATCACTCGCATTGCTTACATGCAGATTAGGCCACCGGTTCGGGCTCACACGCAGGGTGTCCATATCAAGGTTATCGATTGCGCGGACAGAAATTAGTACACGTTCTAGTGTGTCAACTTGTTGGAGAAACAGGCATTCGATCGTTCGTCAGGTCAGGCATCTAGGGGTGGAAATTGACACAAACGGCTAGCGGTCCGCGCGCCGGATCGCCCACGACCTATGTCAGCCCTCCGGGCCTGCGCGTGGCCCGGGCGTTGTCCAGGTTCCCCCGGTTGGGCGACACCGTGGGATTGATGTTGGATCCCACCTTCTACCTGTTCGACAAGTATCTGCGGCATGGCCCCGTGTTCACAGTCAAGACGCCGTATCAGACGTACACGGTGCTCGCCGGAGCGGACGCGGCCACCTTCATGAGCAGCAAGCAAGGGCGTGAGTGCCTGACAGTCGGCAGCTCATGGCGTTTCGTCGAGGAACAGTTCGGCGGCAGAGACTCGCTGGTTGCCGTGGACGGACCCCAGCACAAGCAGTGGCGCACACTGCTGCAGCGAGGCTACTCGCGCGAGGCCATCTCCGGCCGTTACGCCGAAGCCGTCGAGGTGATCGACGATGCCGTCGACAAGCACTGGCAGCCAGGGCGATCGGTGCCGGTCCTGCCTGCAATGCAGAAGCTGTCAATCGCACAGGTCGGCACCTTCGTCGGCGGCGTCCGGCCCACAGACAGCGACATCGAGGATATCGCGCTCGTAACCCGCGACATCCTGAAGATCGCTCCGGTACAACATATTCCGAAGTTCATGCTGCGCCTACCGCGCTACGTCAACGCACGGTCGCGCATGGTCGGCGTAGCGCAGTCGGCCGTCGCTCTGGCACGGCGCGCACAGGCGGGCGACGCGCCCCGCCAGTCGGCACTGCTGGAAGACATCCTCGAATCCTGCCGCGATGATCCCGAGACAACCAACCAGCGCAATATGCTGTTCCACTCGGTGTTGCCCTACTTCGCGGGCGTCGAAACCACCTCGGCAACAGCGACCTACGCGCTCTACCTGATCCTCAAACACCCCACGGTCTTGGCGAGGATCCAGCACGAAGTGGACGCCATGTTCGCCGCGGGTGGGATTACCCATGACGGCCTGTTTCACTCCACCCCCGTACTACACGGGGCCGTCATGGAGGCGATGCGGCTACACCCGATCGCCTCCTTCATCATTCGCGTGGCAGCACAGGATTTCGAGTTCCACGGGCATCGCATCCGGCGCGGCGACGGGGTGTTTGTCGGCACCACCGTCCCCCACTTCCTCAGCGAGTTCTACCCCGACCCGATGCGGTTCGACGTCGACCGGTACGGCGACTCGGTGGGGCCCAACCGCACGCCAGGTGCATACTCACCGTTCGGACGCGGGCCGCACATGTGCGTCGGCAAGGGGCTGGCCGAATCGTTGATGCAGCTCATGCTCGCGCGCATCATCCATCGTCGCGCGCTGGAACTCAGCTCTCCGTCTTACCGGCTCTCCAACCGGGTATCTTCCAGCTCTCCATCCCCCAAGTTCGCTGTGCGCGTAGTTAGTTCACGCTGACAATGGACTCCCTCAACCTGAACACACGGGGCTGGCGTTGCGCCTTGCGTTCTACATCTGCGTGGTATGGAGACAGCCGTAAGATACGGGCCCAGATAACATCACGTTCGGCTCCCCGCAAAGGCTCTGCCGTGCAGGCCCTCTCGCTGCCACCGATGTTCACACGACAGTTGGGCCGTTTGATCAACCACGACGACCACAGCGGATGGTTCGGCCGAGACCAGTTTGTGCCGACCACGTATACCGCCCCGTCGATCATCAAGTACTGCAACGGCACAACGACTACCTCTCCGCGCCCGTTCGTGACCAACAAGGTCAACGATGGAATCCGCGAGACGGCCGTGATGGTCCACCGCCCACCCGCGAGCCGATACAGCACACGGTCCGCGAGGACGGAGGACCGCCGGATCGGCGCCGCCAGATTGTGGTGCCCCACGGACAGCACAGCCCTGCGGATCACTCCGACGAGCCCGCCCCGCTCCTGCCATACCTCCGCCGACGAGTCGATGTCAACCTCCCCAAATTCAGAAACCAACAATGCCATGACGATAGCGCTTGCCGATGGCGCGCCAAGTCGAATCGGAGCGATCAGCCCTGATGTGAAGCCAGTGATCACAAACCCCGAGAACCTTGTGACCGAACCGAATTCCGCTGCCGCCGATAGGAAGAACTGAGCATGGAACAGCTAACCGGATACGACGCGAGCTTCCTATACCTCGAGACACCCACGCACTATCACCAGGGTTACGGTGTCGTCATCCTCGACACGTCCACCATGCCGGACGGTTACAGCTTTGAAGCCGTCCGCGACTGGCTGAACTCGCGAGTCGCCGAGATCCCCACCTATACCGAGAGGGCGTACGACCCGTGGTACAACCTCGGGCATCCCTTCTGGGTCGCTGACAGCTCGTTCGACCTGAATCGCCATGTGCATCGCGTCGTCCTCCCCTCGCCGGGCACGGACGCGCAGCTCGCCCAGCGCTGCTCCGAGATCGCCTCGGTGCCCCTTGATCAGCGCTATCCGCTGTGGGGAATCTGGGTGTTGGAGGGCCTGAGCGACGGGAATGTGGCGATTCTCATCAAGCGCCATAACGCGAGCCTCGATGGCGTTCGCGGCAATTCGCAGCTGGGTCAGCTATGCGGCAATGAAGCCACCGAGTTGGCGGTGGTCCGCGATGCCGGGCCGATCGAGCCACTCGCCCTGATGCTGGGGGGCTTGCGCACCCTTACTGGTAAGCCCCTCAAAATGGCCAAAATGCTGGCCGAGAACATCAGGTCACGTCGCCACGGCCATGCCCCGGAGCTTCCGCCCGGCGTACCCGCGCCGATGTCCGCGCCGCGCACGTCGTTCAACACCACGCTGACCTCCAACCGAAACCTGGCGTGGGTCAGCCTGCCGATCGCCGATGTGCTGCAGGTGAAAAGGAGGCTGGACGTCAAGCTCAACGACGTCATGCTGGCGCTGACCGCGACCGTGATGCGCAAGTACCTCATGGCACGCGACGAACTCCCGGACGAACCGCTGCGAGCCTTCGTCCCGGTCTCGGTGCACGACAAACCCGGGCAGCATGGCCGCAACCGCACCACCGGTCTGCTGACCAGTCTGCAGACGCGCACCGACGACCCTGTGCAGCGAGCACGGGAGATCGCATCCATCACCGATGCGGCCAAGGTACATGCCGAAGCGCTGGGGCCCGGGCGGATCCACGACTGGTTCGACTTCAGTGCCCGGTACTGGGGTCTGTTGTTCCGTGCGTACTCCCGTCTTCGCATGGCCGACAGACACAAGGTGATGCAGAACCTCGTGCTGTCGAATATTGGTGGGCGGCACGCGGATCTGTATTTCGCCGGAGCACGGGTGACCGGGTTCTATCCCTTCGGCGCACCATTCGACGGTGGTGCGCTGTTCGTCACGGTTGCCTCTCACGACGACCGGCTCAACGTGGGGCTGATCGCTTGCCCCGAGATCATCCCCGCGCTCGCCGATATCGCCGCGGGGTACAAAGAGGCACTCGCCGAATTATCGGCGGCACTGGATACTGCCGAGGCAATGTCCAGGTGAGCGGCCAAGAACGGGCGGGCGCCGCCCTGAACGCCGATAGGTACCGTGCCGCCACCCGGGACACGATCGACACCCTGATCGGGCTCAACAAGTCCAAACGACCCAACATTCTCGTCGCGGGACTGGCGATCACGGCTGAGAGCGCACAGGCCGGATACCTGATCAACGAATTACTACCTAGCGGTACGGATTACGTCACCTATTACGGCAACTCGCTGGAAGAGGCGTTGTCGGGGGCTATCCGGTTGATCCGTCACACCAGCAAGGTGGATGACGATCGACACTCCGAGAGCTGGATTCTGGTTGCGGACCGCGGTGAAAGACTGCGGCGGTACTTCGATCCTCTCGGCGAGGGCGACCATGCGGGGATGACACGACATGTGCGGTTCGTGTCATCTCCTACAGAGGCACTGACGGAGCTCTCGGCGCGGCCCTGGTCGGGGCTGGTGGTCCTCGATCCTGGCCAGGACTCGGCTGAGCTGCTGTCGACAGCACAGCGGCACAACATGATCCGAGTGATAGCGGAGAGCCGTCCATTGGGTGTCACCGATGCCGGCCGATGGCCCGACGGTGACGTATTCGTCTTCGGTGAGAACCTCACCGACTTCCAGGCTCCGTTCGGCTCCTACTCGATGTCACAACAAGCGTATGGCGTCTGGAACAACCCGCTGGACGCCATGGCGCAGACCTCGACATTCGCCGCGAACGCCACTGCGTTGACGCTGGTTGTCGAAACACTACGCCGCCATGGGCACGTCGACGAGTTTCAGGAAACGGTGCTCGCCGATATCCACACGTCGCGTCGGGCGCGCAACGACCACTTCCGCCGGTTCTCGAATCCATCGGCAGCCGACCTGATGGAGGCCTTCGGCCTCGATTTCGACTTCTCGGAAGCCGACGGAGCACGGATCCTGTTGCGGGACGGCACAACACTGCTTGACTGCGCGCTCGGTAACGGCGCCAACCTACGTGGGC
Organism: Mycobacterium sp. NGS15; assembly: GCF_059813245.1. NCBI lineage: Bacteria > Bacillati > Actinomycetota > Actinomycetes > Mycobacteriales > Mycobacteriaceae > Mycobacterium > Mycobacterium sp. NGS15. Next base: position 544,717 of record NZ_JCALEF010000004.1, read on the forward strand.
ACAATCCACCGGACCTCGCAGCAGTATTGAATGAGCACGACGAGCAGGCGGATTACACCGCACGGTTGTCTAAGTTATTGTGTGCAATAAGCGGTTTCGATGAAATCCTGCCGGCGGTCAGCGGGGCCACGAGCGTGGAGGCCGCGCTGTCACTGGCGCGGCTGGCACGCCCCGACAAACCACGGATCGTCACCTTCCGGGGCAACTTCTCGGGTAAGACCATCTCTACGCTCAATGTCAGCCGCTATGGACCCCAGCGTTCGGCCAGCGTCGACGGCGCATTCGAGCCGTACTACCCGGATGTGGTGTTCATCGACCCCTTCGGCGCCCAGGCAGCCCAGGAGCTCGCCAAGGCCCTGGAGCACCCGGATGTGGGGCTGGTGTGGTGTGAGCTGATCCAAGGGATGTCATGCCGCGCGATACCGCCCGAGCTATTGCGCATAGTCGCCGACGCCAGACAACGCCGCGGATTCCTCGTCGGCATCGACGAAGTGCTCACCGGCGTGTGGCGCAGCGCCGAGACGTTCCTGCTTCAACAGACATGGATGCCCGGCGCCGTGGATATCGTCACCATCGCTAAACCCTTATCGGACATGATGTTTCCGGTGGCGGCGACACTAGCGACATCGACGGTGGTAGACGCTGCGCGCGGAACGAACGCCCGTGCGGTGGCCGATCTACAGAGCCGATATCGAAACAACCTCGGTGCGCACATTGCCTGGCACGCCCTGCGGAGCGTCGACACCCCAGAGTTACACATCCAGCGCCGAGCCGAACGTGCCACCCTCGCCGACGGTCTACGCCGTCTCGCATCCCGGTCACCGCTGTACCAGTCGGTCGAAGGCTACGGCGCACATCTACGCCTTGTCGTGGATTCCCGATACTTCCCGTTCCAGGAGAACGGCCTGATGGGGGAATTACTGGGCCAGGCAATGGAAGACCTGATCCTGCGGCGCTGCCAGGTGGTCCTGGGCCGCGGCCGCTTCTTCCCCCCGCTGTTCCCTCCCACCGGGACCATGGCCGAGGCCGTCGACCGGCTGGAACGAGGATTCGACGGTGTCACTCCGGTCACGGTGTACGCCACGCTGGTGCGTTGTGTCGCAGGTCTGACGACCTACATGGTGAAACGGCAGCTCCAGCGGCTCATGCCCGGGTCCATCCTGTCCCGGGCCGCCACAAAGGAGCGGGCGATGTGAGCGGGTCAGCCTGCTTGCCGCGGACCTGCCCCCAACCACCACGGGGCCACCAAACCGGCAGTTATACCCGCGATTTCGTTGGCCTCCTGAAACAGCGCTCGCGCGTCGTCGATCGAACTCGCGGTGGGCCACGACAGATAGTGATCAATCTTCGCGTAGGCGAGACCGGGCGGCGTATCACCGGACGTGAGGAAGCCGTACAACCAGTCGGCCGACCGTTCCGGTGTGCTGAAGCCCTCGGAACGCTCCAATGTGGTGAGGACCGTACGGAACAGCCAGCGAGACACCCTATTCATGTTTCTGGTGATGCCGGTCGCCGGCATGATCCCCGGATCGTACGAGAGCACAGCGTAGTCGGCCGGGGTTCGTTCGGAGTAGGCGCGACAGAGCTCCACCGTGCCCCTCTTGCTGGTCACATAGGCTTGCGGCCCGCCCAGCGCACCGGGCAGGCATGCCTGCGCCAGTGGAAGACTGGAGGGTTGCGGAAGCCCGGTCCACCAACGTTGACGATCGTGAGCGCCGGAACCCACAAACACCACCCGCGCTCCGTCGCCCAGAGACGGCGACAGCAGCGCCAGCAGCAGGTGCGGCCCTACCAGATTGGTGATCATCGTGCCGTCGAGGCCCCCGTACGCGGGTCCCGGTCGGCGCCCCGGATGAATCGCTGCGTTGAGCACCACCGAGCCGATCGGCCTCAGGTCACCAACGCGCACAGCATCATTGAGTTGGGCTGCGGCTTCCCGAATGCTCGCCAGCACGGCGAGATCGCACACCACGTAGTGCACGCCATCTGCCCCGAATCGACTGATCAACTCATCGCGGCGTCTTTCATTGCGGCACAACATAATCAGTCCATAGGGGCCGGAGTCGGCGAGGAGCTGAGCCAATGCTGACCCAAGCCCGGACGTGGCACCCGTCAGGACCAGCGATCGACTGCTGGTTCGGCGCATAGATCAGGAATATACGGCCATAATCATTTCGAATCAGGCAGGGAGACCCAGGTGAGCTTCGAACACGACCAAGCTGTCGACGTCCTCGTCGTGGGTGCCGGTATCGCCGGAATCAGTGCGGCGTGGCATTTCGCCAGGCACTGCCCGTCGTTGAACGTCGCGGTGCTGGAAAACCGTTCGGAGATAGGCGGCACATGGAGCCTCTTCCGCTACCCGGGCGTGCGCTGCGACTCGGACATGTACACGCTCAGCTTCTCTTTCGCACCGTGGACCGGCCAAGACGCGATCGTGGACGGTGACACGATCCTGCAATATCTCAAAGATGTGGTCGCCAAGGAGAATCTCGAGCGGCTCATCCGGTTCAACCACGGAGTGCGCGAGGCGCGGTGGTCATCGGCTACCGCCACGTGGACCGTGGTGGTGGATACCCCGGATGGCCTCCGGACCATGACTTCTTCGTTTCTCATGGTGTGCACCGGCTATTACCGCTACGACGGGGGATACTTGCCGGAGTTTCCCGGGATCGACAACTTCCCAGGCCCCGTGGTGCATCCGCAGGAGTGGCCCGAGGACCTGGTCCTGAAAGACAAAAGGGTGGCCCTCATCGGCAGCGGAGCCACCGCCATGACCCTCGCCCCGCGACTGGCCGAGGAGGCCCGACATGTCAGCGTGGTGCAACGCTCGCCAAGCTACGTTGTCAGCCGCCCGCAACGTGATCGCTTCGCCAATCTGCTCTTGCGCTGGCTTCCCGACAGCCTGGCACTGCAGATCATCCGCGCCAAGAACATCTCCCTCATGACACTTTCCCTCTACCTCGCCCGCCGGGTCCCAGAACGCATGGGCGAGGCCATCATTGCCCGTGCCAAACGCGAACTCCCAGAAGGCTACGACCTTGAGACCCATTTCCGGCCGCGTTACAAGATCTGGGACAACCGGTTGTGCCTGATCCTCGACGGCAACCTGTTCGAATCGATCGGACGCGGGGACCTCAGCATGGTGACCGGAGAAATCGAGAGGTTCACCGAGACCGGCCTCGTTCTCACCTCCGGTGAGCAGGTGCCGGCCGACGTCGTGGTGGCGGCCACCGGATTTCATATGCGCCTGTTCGGCGGTATCGAGTTCTACCGCGACGACGAGCCCATCGACTTCAGCAGTACCGTCTGCTACAAGGGGATGATGCTCGACGGGGTACCGAATTTCGCATTCACCGTCGGATATCAGGCGGCGAGCTACACGCTCAAGGCAGACATCGTGTCGCGGTACGTCAGCAGGCTGCTCGACTACCTCACCTCCAACCGAATCGCCTCTGTGACACCACATCTCAATGACGAATCGGTGACTCTGGAGCCATTCACGGGGTACCGCCCGGGTTATGTGGAACGCGTGCTGGCCGACCTGCCACGCCAGGGATCGAGACCGCCGTGGCGGCTGAGCATGAACTACTACCGGGACATGTGGATGGCACGCGCGCAACCAGTCCAGGACGACAATCTCCTATTCTCACAAAGTGCTGCGGGATAGGACCGTTGGACCAGGCAATGACGAGACCGGCATTCCACGTCACCCGTCCGTGGCCGATCCGCATGCTGAATCATGCCGGACGACCGCTTGCGCGGATCGGCGCGGCCCCGAGGCTCGACGCGCAGGGGCTACGGGTCGCGGCAAGCCGAGCCGCCGGATTGCCATGGATTCCCGACAGCTACCTCGACACCGCGCTGGAGGTTCTGGTGGCCTCGCTGCGCGACGAAGCAGAGCTCAGTTTCCTGGGCCGAAAGATGGTGCAAGTGCGTCTCATCGGGATGTTGAGCACGCGCCTGCGTTTGCGTGAACTGATCAGAAGACACCCCGAGATCGCGGAACTGCAGGTGGAGCCGCCGATCGTCATCGTCGGCCTCCAGCGCACCGGAACCACCCTGCTGCACCGGCTCCTTGCTGCCGACCCGGCAGCGGGCTCGATGAGGTCGTGGGAAGGCGCCCAGCCTCTCCCCCACCCGCGCGAATCCGCCGGCGCGGCCGATCTGCGAATAGCCAAGGCCGCCAAAGACGAAAGCTCGTTGCGGTATCTGGCACCTCAGTTCTTCGCCATCCACTCGGTGGAGGCGGAGTCGCCCGAGGAGGATGTTCTGTTGCTCGATTTTGCGCTGCACAGCCAGATGCCCGAGGTGATGTTCCACGTCCCAGCCTATGCGAGTTGGCTTGCCGTACAGGACATGCAGCCCGCCTACGAGCTGCACCGACTACTTCTCCAAGTACTCCAGTGGCAACAGCCCCGCGGGCGCTGGATACTCAAAACCCCTGCGCACCTGGAGCACATGGACGTGCTACTGCGGGTCTACCCGGGCGCAGTGGTGGTCTGGACCCACCGGGACCCGGCACAGACCACGGCGTCGTCGTCAAGCATGCTGGCGCACTACCAGGCACTGTTCAGCGACCGCGTGGACCATCATCGGCTCTCCCGATACTGGCTCGGCAAGAACGCGGCGATCATCGACCGCGCGATCGCGGTTCGCGGCGACCATCCTGAGTCGTTTATCGACATCAATTACCCTGAACTGCTGAATGATCCGATGAGCGCAGCGCGCCGTATCTGTAAGGCGGCCGGACGCCCACTCTCTGACGAAGCGGTCGCGGCCATGCAGACGTCGTTGCGCAGGAACAAACAGCACAAGCATGGCGAGCACCGATACAGCCTCGAACAATTCGGACTGACGACAGCAGAGGTGGACGACGCATACCGACGATACGTCGAGTACTTCTCGATCGAACGTGAAAGTGGTGGAGTGCGTGAGCACCGATGAGTTCGACGACGCGGTGACACGACCGTTCACCGACGCCATTGCCGAGGCCGAACGGCTCGTCACCACCGCGCCTCATATCGAATCGGAATCGGACCTCCTCGAAGGCCTCGAGTACCTCGCCGGGAGTATCGCTGCTTCTCTGCATTTGGTCTTCAACTTCAGCACCGATCATCCGATCTTGCTCAGCGGGACAGGCCCTTTCACCAAAATGGGGCTCGACAACCCGGATTTCCTGTACTTCGCCACGCAGATCGACGGACGCCATGACTACGTACTCAGCGGTACTCGCGGCAGCACCGTCGACCTCAACTTCCAGCTGCTCGACAGCGACTACACCGATACCGAAATACCGGGCAACGTCACCGCCTTCGACGATCGTGACCTGATAATCGCCGAGGACGGCAGCTACCGGGTCAGCATCGGTGCGACGCCAATCGCGGACTGCCACCAACACATCCCCATTGCGCCGCGGCCCGCTCAGCTGATCGTCCGGGAGGCCTACAACGACTGGTCCGAAAAGCGTGGCACGGTAGTGATCAGCCGTGCCGACACCATCGGCTCGGGGGCTTCCCCCATCACCAAGGACTTCATCGCCGGACGATATATGGGCGCAGGGCTGCATTTGGTCAATCGAGTGAAGACCTGGCTGCAGTTCCCCCAGTGGTTCTACATGAACAATCCCGCCAATGTCTTCGAACCACCGCGCATCACTCCCGGCGGGCTAGCCACCCAGTTCTCATCGGTGGGCTACTTCGAACTCGAACCTCACCAGGCTCTCGTCGTGACCGTGCCGAAATCCGATGCGCCGTACCAAGGTTTCCAGGTGGGCAGCATGTGGTACGTGTCGCTGGACTACGCCAACCATCAGACGTCACTGAACGCACAGCAGTCCCATGTGGACCCCGACGGCATGATTCGGCTGGTGATCAGTGACCAGAACCCCGGTATCGCCAACTGGATCGAGACCGTGGGACACCGCCGCGGCTTCCTGAAGTTCCGCTGGCAGCGGACAGACCGCCCCATCCTCGACGACGACGGCCCCCATGCTGAAGTGATGGATTTCGACCGTCTCCCCGGCACCTTGCCGTTCTACAAGGACAGCACAGTGACGGCGCAGCAGTGGCACACCCGCATCGCCGCACGGCAGACGGCGGTGGCGGCGCGGATGTTGGGATAACGCGCCACAGTCCGTGCTGCACGAGCGCTAGGCGGAGTCCTTGTCGGTGGTCGACGGCCCTGCGGCTTCATCGGGTTTTTCGCCGCGCAGCCGCGCCTGCAGATCGGCACGCACGGCCCGGCGGCGCTCGTCTACGACGGCGATACTGGCAGTCACCCGACGGCGCAGCGGTGCGAACACCGCCATCCCCAACGGCAGCGCGATGATCAACGCGAACAGGATCGCGATCGCCAAGGGGAAGTCCTGGTATCCGATGAGCCGGGCCGCCCAGAAGATGATGAGAGTCAGGACGACCGCCAGACCCAACCGCGCCAGCGTGTACAACGCGATATCGATAGCGAGCCGGCTCCCCGGCGACCGTTCAGCCACGTCACCACCCTATCGCTGCACCGAACACCAGCCTTAGCCGCGCGTATATTCGGAGTTAGTTGTTCAGGAGGCTCTTGTGTACTACGTGCTCATCGCGGTCGTGCTCGGCGCGCTGGTCTACGCCGGATGGCGGATCAGTCAGTCGGTCCCGACCCGTCCGCAGACCCGCGTGACCGGCCCCGACGATGACCCCGAATTCCTCTGGCGCATCAGTCGGGACGACCCGTCCGAGCACTGAGGTGGTGCGGCCGGCCGGCCGCACGACTAACGACTAGCCCTGGAACGTCTGCTGTTGCTGGCGCTGTGTACCGGTGAAACCCTGCGCGACGACGGCAGCCAGCTCAATGAGCGAACGACGCGTCGCGGGACGGAGCCGGTCCAGGCTGATCTCGGCGCCCTCTTCCAGGTGCGGATCGAACGGCACCAAACGCACCGCACGGCACCGCCGCGAAAAGTGGTCGACAACCTTTTGCATATCGACCTTGCCCGAGCGCGGACGCACCGCGTTGATGACCGCAACCGAGCGGCGCACCAGCTCGCGATGACCATGCGCATCGAGCCAGTCCAGGGTCGCCGAGGCGCTGCGCGCACCGTCAACCGAGCCTGAGCTGATCACCACGAGGGTGTCGGCCTGCTCCAGCACCGAGGACATCGCCGAGTGCATGAGTCCGGTACCACAGTCCGTGAGTACGACGCTGTAAAAGCGCTCAAGAATCTCCAGCGTGCGCGAATAGTCCTCGGCGCTGAACGCTTCGGACACCGCCGGATCGCTTTCCGACGCGAGCACCTCCAGGCGGCTCGGCCCCTGCGAGGTGTAACTGCGGACATCGCTATAACGCTGGATCGAGTTGGCGTCGCGCAGCAGGTGACGCACCGTGGCCGGCGTCTCCAGCGGCACCTTCTGGCTCAGCGTGCCGCGGTCCGGGTTCGCGTCGACGGCGATGACCCGGTCACCACGGATGGACGCGAAGGTAGCGCCGAGAGTTGCCGTGACGGTCGTCTTGCCGACGCCTCCCTTGAGGCTCAGCAGCGCGATCTTGTAGCAGCCCTGCAACGGCTGATTCACCTGCGCGACGAGGTCGTTTTCCTCTGTCTTCTTAGTACCCTCGCCGAGGTTGATCGTTCCGAACGACGCACGGTAGACGGTCTTGCGCCACCCGGCGGACGGCGCCGGCTTGTGCGGGCGCAACAGCGCTGACGTGGACAGGTCGCGCGAAGACGGCGGTAGCTCGGGCCGAATCTGGGATCCGATCCCGGTCTGCTGGCCGCCGACCGGGGTGTAGTACCGCGAGCCGCCGGCAGCGGGCTGCTGGCCCTGCTGTGTCTGTTGAGGAATACCCGATGCGGGAGTGTCGCTCGCCCAGCGGTCCGCCGTGAAGGGCGTCAGCTGTCCGGGCCGCTCGGCCGAGTCGCTGAATCGGTTGTCGGCCCTGAAACCTCCGGGGCCGCCTTGGCCGCCGGATGATCCGGCGGCACCGACCGCAGTGGGATCGGTGCCCTCCTGCCCACCGGACGGCGTGAAATCGAGCGGTGCGAATGAGCCGCCCAGCGTATTCAGCGAGGGCACTGAGGGATCATGTCCCAGGCCCGCGATGTCCTGCTGTGGTGCGAACGGATCCTGGAACGGGACCGCCTGGAACTGTTGAGTCATCTCGTGGGGCTGCTGCGGCGCGCTCTGGCCGTACATCACCGGCTGCGCGGGCTCCTGTGCTGCCCACGGCGGGGCCGTAGGTCCACCCTGCGCCTCGTCGGCGTACGGCGACGGTCCATCCGGCGCGCGGTGCGCGGGATAGTCAGACATCGATCCCCCAATGCATTGGTTGGATGTGCAGTTCGGACACGGAGAGCCCGGAACAACTGTTCAGAAGGACTCAGCATCGCACCCTATCGCAGGTGTGATGAACGGATCTGGCGGAACAGTTGCCCCGGACCCCCCGCTAGCTCACCCCAGCGTACGAGTGAAGACCGACCGTCACCAGGTTGACGAAGAACAGGTTGAACACCATGGCCACGAATCCGGCCACGTTGATCCACGCCGCCTTCTTGTCCCGCCACCCTGCGGTGGACCGTGCATGCAGGTAGGCGGCATAGACGACCCAGGCAACGAAGGACACGGTCTCCTTGGGATCCCATGCCCAGAACCGCCCCCACGCCTCCTCGGCCCAGATGGCGCCGAAGATCACGCCGAACCCGAAGATGGGGAATCCGAAGATGGTGGTCCGATACGCCAACCGGTCGAGCGACTGCGCGTCAGGCAGACGCTGCACCACAGTGTTGTCCGGGAAGTACATCTTGAGCAGAAACAAGATGCTCGCCACTCCTGCCACCAGGAACACACCCGACCCGAGGCTCACCACCGACACGTGAATAGGCAGCCAGTAAGACTGCAGGGCAGGCATCACCGGGGCCGCATAGGTGTAGAGATACCGGCCGGACACCGTCAGCAGGATCAGCACCGGAATCAGCACGAAAACCCAGAGCGCCCGGCGCCCCTGTTCGCTGTTGGCGCGCGGGCGCAGCACCACAGCCCCGGTGACCAGTCCACACGCACACGTCAGGTTGATGAACTCGTACATGTTGCCCCAGGGCACCCGGGTGGTGGCCACGCCGCGCAACACGATGCACGCCAACAGTAGGCCGATACCCAGGTATACAAGCGCCAGCCCGGCGCCACCGACGCGCTCACCAAGAGGGCGCTTGCCTTGCGGCACCACCAGTCCCGGCTGATTCTCGTCGGCAGACACCACCTCGCCGCCGGAGCTGACGAGCTCCCGTTGGGCGGTCTTGCTGCTCTGCCGGTAGGCCAGCTCGATGGCCAAGAGCACCAGCGCGCCGACCATCACCACAATCGCCGAAGTGAAGGCGTAGTCGGAGAACCTGGCCAGATTCACATCGATATTGGTGGAATTCATTCGGCATCCTCATCTTTGTGGCCGTTCCCGTCCCTGACTGTGCCCAGCCGGGGCAGACCCTCCAGGCAACGGTCGCATAACCGCTCGAATTCATCGCCCCAGCCGGAGCTGTCGGTGCGTGCCAGCCCTCCCAGCTCGACATTTACCGTACCTGCGGCCGCCCCCGGAGACAGCCGCGCCCAGACTCGGCGGCGCTTGATGATGAGCGACACCACCAGGCCCGACATCATGGTCAGCGCGAAGACGAGCACCCACAGTTGGGCGGGGTCGCGCGACACCTGCAGATTGACGAAGTTGACGGCACCGTCGAACCTGACGATGGTGCCGTCATTGAGCTTCACCGACTGCCCAGGTAGCAGATTGGCGCGCGCCACCTGATTGAGCCGTTTCTGCTCGATCATGCGGGGATCGAGCTCGAAGATCGACTGCGCGCGACCCGAGTCCAGGCCCGTGTCCCCGCGATAGATGTTGATGGCCACCGCAGGCTTGCGCATCTCCGGGAAGCTCGATGAGAGCAGGGTGCCGTGCAGTTGTTCTGTGGGCGCGAACAGACCCTGGATAGCGATCTGGTTCTTGCGGCGCACATTGGGATCCGGATAGCTGCCAGCAGGAGGATCGATACGTACGGCCCCTGACGACAGCAACGTGGTGGGGTCATCCGGCCGCCACTGAATGGTCTCGCTGCGTTTACGCCCGTCCGGGAAGGTCACCGTGAAGGTGGGGGCATATCCGTAGCCGAGCAGATACACGCGGTTGCCGTTGACACGCAGCGGATGGTTCATGGCCAGCCGCTCCGGCCGCCAGACGTTGCTCTGAAGATCGTCACCGGCCTGGTACTCGATGTTCGACTCGAACGAATGCGCCTGCCCCGAGGCAAGGTACGTGGCCCTGAAGTCTTTGACCTTGACGCATATCGGGTCCAGGTTGGTGCCATCGACGGTGTTGCCCGCCCGGAACGAATCGAAGGCGGCGGGCGATGACGAGCAGAACCCCGGACCGTTGTTGGCGATGACGATGACATTGCCCTCGTATCCGAAGAGCTTGCCTACCGCGAACGCGACCAACAGACCGACGAGAGAAAGGTGGAAGACCAGGTTCCCGAACTCGCGCAGGTAGCCCTTCTCCGCGGAAATCTCGGTGATCTCGCCCTTTTCGCGGATGGTTCTGCGCCAGCCCTTCAGCTGGCCCTCGATGGTCGACGCGACGTCGGACTGGTCGGCCCGGACGACCCTTTCCTGGTATTTGGGTAGTCGCCCCAGGTTCCGGGGCACCGGAACGGGCTGCGCACGAAGGGCCTTGGCGTGCTCGACGGTCCGGGGAATGATGCACCCCACCAGCGAGACGAAGAGTAGAACGTAGATCGCCGTGAACCAGAAGCTGGAGAACACGTCAAAGGCCTGCACACGATCCAGCCAGGGGCCGATGGTGGAGTGTTCTGCCAAATACTCGTCGACCTTGGCCTGGTTGAGTGCACGCTGCGGCAGCATCGCGCCGGGTATAGCTCCCAGCGCGAGCAGCACCAGCAGCGCCAGCGCGGTGCCCATCGACGTCAGGCCGCGCCAGGTGTTGCGCGAGTAAGCAAGGAGACGCTTGGCGATCATCACTAGATGGGCAACCTCGCGTCCGAAACGAATGAATCACGAACCCAGGCAACAAAATCAGCCCACACACCGGTGACCAGTGCGACCCCTACCGCCAGCAACGCGATACCACCGATGACCTGGATGGTCCGGGCGTGCCGTCGCAGCCAGTCCATACCCCGCACCGCGCGCGCCGAACCGAAGGCCAGCAGCAGGAACGGGATTCCCAGTCCAAGGCAATAGGCGATCACCAGCATGATTCCGCGAGCGACGTCGGTTCCCTCGGTGGCCGATGCCACCGCGACCACGCCCGTGAGGGTCGGACCCAGACAAGGTGTCCACCCGAGCGCGAACACCGCGCCGAGCAGTGGCGCTCCGGCCACCGTGGAAATGCGGCGCGGTGTGAACCGGAAATCGCGCTGCAGGGCCGGCACCAGCCCGATGAACACCAGCCCCATCGCGATCGTGATCACCCCCCCGATGCGTTGCAGCAGCACCTGATTGGTGATCAGCGTGGTCGTCATGCCCATCACGGCCACGGTGCCCAGCAGGAACACCGCGGTGAACCCGGCGACGAACAGCAATGCCGATCCGGCGACCCGCAGCCGCGCCGCGCGGGCACCATCCTGGTCATCGGCACCCACCACGGCAGCAAGGTAGGACAGATAGCCGGGCACGAGCGGGATCACGCACGGCGAGGCGAACGACACCAGCCCGGCCAGCGCACAGGCGCCCAGGGCCAGCAGCAGTGGCCCGCTAGTAGCCGCGTCCTGGAACGCGGAGCCGGCATCGGCGAGGATCACTTATTTACCCCCGCGGGCTCTTTCACAGGTTCTTGGGCAATGCGCTGAACCACTGGCTGCAGGTCTTGGGTCAACAGCTCGCGCAGAAAGACCGCCGCCACCCGATGCTGTCGGTCCAGCACCAAGGTCGCGGGAATGGCCCCGGTCGGGAACTTCCTGCCGAACGCGATGAGCGTGCGCATCGACGGGTCATAAATGGACGGGTACGGCACCTTGCGGTCGGTCACAAAGTCCTGCGCCTTGGTGATCTCGTTATCCCGGACGTTGATGCCGAGAAATTCGACGCCATGAGCGTGAGTGGCCTTATAGACGTCTTCCAGTGCCGAAAACTCCGAACGGCAGGGTCCGCACCATTGCCCCCACACGTTGATGACGACGACTTTCTCGGCAAAGTCATTGATCGACAGCGTCTTTGTGGGGTCCAGCAGGTTCGGCCCCTGGATCAGGCCGGGCGTCTGACGTGCTTCGGGCGGATCGTAGAAGATGTCGGTCTTACCGCCGGGAGACACAAATTGGAACTGCCCGCCGCGCGCCACCGCGTCATCACCGGTCGAACACGCGGTGATGAGCAGAATCAGCGCGGCCGTCGCCGCGAGCACACGTCGCACTGGCTACCCTGCCGGTTCCGAGTACACAACGTCGACCAACTCGTCCCCGTCGAACACCAGCGAGGTGAGTGAGGCGACGTTGCACTGGCGTTTGCGCGGGTCGTGCCACAGTCGCTTACCGAGCAGGTACTGGCGCGCAGTCCACACCGGCAGCTGATGGCTCACGCACACGACCTCGGCACCTTCGGCGCGACTGCGCGCACGGTCGATCGCCGCCGTCATCCGGGACGCGATATCGCGGTACGACTCCCCCCAGGACGGGGTGAACGGGTCGCGCAGCTTCCACCAGTTGCGGGGATCGCGCAATGCGCCGTCACCCACCGACACCTTCATGCCCTCGAAGGAGTTACCGGCCTCGATGAGTTCGTCGTCGGTGACGATGGTGAGCCCATGGGCATCGGCAATGGGCGTGGCAGTCTGCTGGGCCCGCAGCAGCGGCGAGGCCACGACCGCGGCAATACCGTTGCTCCGCAGCGACTCTGCCACCTTCGCGGCCTGCGCCTGCCCCTTGTCCGACAACCGGAAATTCGGCAGCCGCCCGTACAGAATGCCCTCGGGGTTGTGTACCTCGCCATGGCGCATCAAATGAACGATGGTGCGGGGCCGGGATGAGCCGCTTACGCGAAGACGGTCAGTCATAAAGTTTCTTACCTCTCCTCGACAGAGGCCGCGGCACGGGCAGCGGCGGGCAAAGCGTCGGCAATACGGTCGAACGCCTCGTCATCGAGAGTGGTAGAAACAAACCAGGTCTCGAACGCACTCGGCGGCGGATACACGCCGCGACTCAACAGTGCATGGAAAAATGCGGGGTAACGCCACGTTTCGGTTGCCTTGGCGCCCTCGAAGTCCTGCACGGGCTCGGCCCCGAAGAACAGGCTGAACATGCTGCCTGCCCGGCCGATCTGGTGCGCCACCCCCTCCGCGTCCAGGGATGCGGTGAGTAGAGCGATGATCGCGTCGGCGTTACGGTCCAGCGTTTCATAGGCTTTCGCATCTGCCGCACGCAACGAGGCCAGCCCCGCCGCAACGGCGATCGGATTACCGGATAGCGTGCCGGCCTGGTACACCGGGCCCAATGGCGCGAGCCGCTCCATGATGTCGGCACGGCCGCCGAACGCCGCGGCGGGCATACCGCCACTCATCACCTTGCCGAAGGTGACGAGATCACCGGCCACCTGGTCTATCCCGAACCAGCCCGAACGGCTGACCCGGAAACCCGTCATGACTTCGTCCATGACGAGAAGCGCGCCATGGTTCTCGGTGATGCGCCGCAGCCCGGCGTTGAAATCCGGGGCGGGTGCAACCGTGCCCATGTTGCCGGCGGCCGCCTCGGTGATGACGGCGGCGATCTGATCGCCTTGCTCGGCGAAGGTTCGGGCCACAGCGCCGATATCGTTGTACGGCAACACGATGGTGTCGGCAGCGGAGGCGCCGGTGACACCGGGCGAGGAAGGCAGGCCGAAGGTGGCCACGCCCGATCCGGCATCGGCCAGCAGTGCGTCCACATGCCCGTGGTAACAACCGGCGAACTTCACGATCTTGGGCCGACCGGTGAATCCGCGAGCCAGGCGCACCGCACTCATGGTGGCCTCGGTGCCGGAGTTGACCAGACGCACCTTTTCTACCGGCTGTACGCGATCGACGATCTCGCGTGCGAGATCGATCTCACCCTCGATGGGCGCGCCGTAAGACAGGCCGTCCTTGGCGGCCCGTTGCACGGCCTCCACCACGGCCGGGTACGCATGGCCGAGGATCAGCGGGCCCCAGGAGCAGACCAGGTCCACGTACCGGTTGTCATCGACATCGGTGAGCCAGCATCCCGCACCAGACTTGATGAACGGCGGCACGCCGCCAACCGCGGCGAAGGCACGCACCGGTGAGTTGACTCCACCTGGGATGACGGCCGAGGCGTCGGCGAACAGACGTGCGGAGTTGGGCGTCGCCTCGGGCAGCGATGAGCCGCTTGCGCGAAGAGCATCAGACACGGCATCCAGTGTCTCAGCTGGCGCCAAATCGTCCACTACAGGGTGTAGTGGATCAGTCGGGTGTCAGCGCAAAGGTGGGGTGATCGGCGTCGTCGGGAAGCTGCGCGAAGTAGCCGTCGACCACCTTGCCGGCCTTGGGCTTGTAGGCGGCGATGATGGGCGCACGGTCGGCCACCGGTACCTCGCTGGCCGTGTACGTGGCGCTGGAGCCCTTGACCGTCAGCGTCACCTGCGGGTTCGCCCTGATGTTCTTGACCCATTGGCTCTCGCCGCGAGTGGACACCAGGTACTTGATGCCGTCGACATCCACGGTGGCCACCGGGATCTGCTGCGGCTCGCCGCTGGCCCGCTTGGTGATGGTGAGCGTCTCGCCGATGTTGGCGGCCATGGCCACCCGGTTGAACACCTTGCGCACAAACCATGGGGGCTTGAGGTATGCCATGGATCACAGTTTGATGGTGGTATGCAAATACCGCAATCGGTCGCGCGCTTCAACAAGTACGTCACCAACCCCGTCCAGCGGCTGTGGGCGGGCTGGGCACCGAGCTTCGCGATCATCGAGCACAAGGGCCGCAAGTCCGGCAAAGAGTTCCGAACGCCCGTCACCGCGTTCAAGACGCCCGATGGCGTGGCAATCCTGCTGACCTACGGTCCAGACCGCGACTGGCTGAAGAACCTGCAGGCGGCCGGCGGCGGAAGGGTCGTGCGCAGAGGGAAGACCCACGACGTCGTCAATCCGCGCGTGGTCAGCCGGGACGAAGCGGCGACGCTGGTGAAGGGCCGCACGTTCGGGAAACTCCCGTTCGAGCAGGCCGTGCTGCTGACCTACTCCTAGCCTCGTTTTCGCGAGCAGACGCTCAGTGCACAGGCTTCCTGGGATTTCCCTGCACTATGCGTCTGTTCGGCAACGAAGGTGAGCGCCTACCAGATCTTCACAAATTTCTCCGGCGAGTTCACCATGGGATCGCCTGCCACGCAACCAAATTCGGCAGCAAACGGCGCAACATTGGACACCACCCCGTTGACGCGTAGCGCCGGGGGCGAATGCGGATCGCTGGCCAGCTGGGTAATCGCAGCTTCGGGGCGCTGCTTGTCGCGCCAGATCCGCGCGTAGTTCAGGAAGAACCGCTGCGTGTCGTTGAACCCGACAATGCCGCTGATCTTGTGGTCATCGTTCTTCTTGGCCAGCTCGGCGACCAGCGCGTCATAGGCAGTGTTGACGCCGCCCAGATCCGCGATGTTCTCACCCAACGTGAGCTTGCCGTCGACATGCAGCTCGGGGTGGCCCGGGATCGGCGTGTAGGCATTGAACTGCTCCACCAGCCGGTTGGCGCGCTTCTCGAACTCCTCACGATCGTTCGGTGTCCACCAGTTGACCCGGTTGCCCTCACCGTCGAATTGGCTGCCCTCGTCGTCGAACGCATGGGTGAACTCGTGGCCGATCACCGCACCGATACCGCCGTAATTGAACGCCGGGTCGCCCTTGGGGTCATAGAACGGCGCCTGCAGGATCGCCGCGGGAATGGTGATGCTGTTCTCGGTGGGGTCGTACTGCGCGTTGACCGTCTGCGGCGTCATTCCCCACAGCGACCGGTCGGTGGGGTGCCCGATCTTGGCCATGTCGAAGTCGTGATTGAACTTCAACGCCGCTGCCCGATCGGCGTAGAAGTTATCGCCGGTCAGCTTCAGCTTGGAGAAATCACGGTCTTTGTCGGGGAACCCCACCTTGAGAATCAGCTTGTCCCACTTACCCTTTGCGGCGAGTTTGGTCTGCGGGCTCATCCAGTCGACGGCCTCGATGCGTTTACGTAGGGCCTCCTTGACATTGCTCACCACTTCGGTGGCCGAGCGCTTGGCGCGATCGCTGAACATGCGGTCGACGTACAACTGTCCCAGCGCGGGGCCCACCAGCGTGTTGACGATCTCCAGGCCCTGCTCCCAGCGCTGCTTCTGTGCCGTGGTTCCGGTAAGGGCCGACTTGAATTTAAAGGCGTTGTCGCGGAATGCCTGTGACAGCGCGTCGGCAGACCTGTGCACGGCATGGAAGGTCAGATACGACTTCCAGGTGTCCAGATCCATGGTGGCGAGTAGCCGATCGAACGTCGTGAAAAACTCGGTCTCGGCAAGGGAGAACGAGCTGACGGCCGGAGCGCCGTGTGCCTTCAGGTAGGCACCCCATTCGAAATGTGGTGTCAGCGCATCCGCCTGCGCGACGGTGACCAGCTTGTACTGGTTGGCCGGATCACGTTGCTGCACAGGGCTCAACGTCGCGGCGGCCAGTGCTGATTCGAGCGCGGCCACCTGTTCGGCGCGGGCCTTGGCAACCTCCTGGTCCGCTCCGATCAATCCGAACGTCGATGCGATGTAGGTGCGATAGGCATTGAAGACCGATGCGTACTTGGGATCGGTGTAGTAGTCCTTGGCGGGCATACCCAGCGCATCGGCCCTGGCGTAGCCGATCTGCTCGGTGGCGTTGGCGTAGTCGGCGCCGGCCTCGAACCCGAACACCAAGTGCTGACCGGTGGCGGCGTCGGCGGCCAGGAAAGCCGCGAGCTCCTCGGGTGAGTTGATCTGATCGATCGCCGCGAGCGTCGGACGAATCGGGTCATATCCGGCAGCGTCGAGCTTCGCGTCGTCCGTAGCGGCACGATAAAGGAGACCAACCTGATAGTTGACCGACTCATGATCGGCGGTGCCTAGTCCGGACACCGCGCCCTCGACTATCTCGTGCTGAACCTTCCGGGACTCATCGGCCAGCATGTCGAAGCTGCCATAGCTGGACTTGTCCGCGGGGATGGTGGCCTGCTCGATCCACTTGGCGTTCACAAACCCATTGAGATCGGCACACGCGGCAAAACGCATGCTCAGCTGCGCGTTATCGAAGGTCGGGATGGGCACGTTCGACACCACCGGGGCTGTGGGCTGGTCCCGGGTGCACCCAGGAATGGACAAGGCCAGCACTAGCGCCGCCATACCGGCGGATCGACTCAGACGCATGCCCACCATTTTGCCCATCTGAACCGCTGCGTCGAGCCTCACGCTGTGGCGGGTTTCACTGAGAGGAGGAATTGGTTCGACTGGCTAACGGTCGTAGGCTGGCACGAGTGCCGGTGCAGGAGATGATTCTGATCGCGCTTGCCGCGTTCGGTGCCGGCGCGATCAACGTGGTTGCCGGATCCGGCACGCTCATCACCTTCCCCACCCTCATCGCTTTCGGCTACCCGCCCGTGGTGGCGACCATGTCGAACGCGGTCGGACTGACCGTCGGCAGCATGACCGGCGTGTGGGGATATCGCCGTGAGCTATCCGGACAATGGCCCCGGCTCAAGTGGCAGATACCCGCGGTGCTGCTTGGCGCCCTCATCGGATCATTCCTACTACTGCATCTGCCCGAGAAGACGTTCGTCACCATCGTGCCGGTGCTGCTGATCCTCGCACTGGTTCTCGTGGTAGTCGGCCCGAAAATCCAGGCCTGGGCGCGCCGGCGTTCCGAAGCGCAGGGCCTGGATGCCGATGATGTACCTCCGGGCCGCATGGCTGCGCTCACCGGGGGCAACTTCCTTGTCGGGATCTATGGCGGGTATTTCACTGCAGCCCAAGGGATCATGCAGATCGCGGTAATGGGCGCACTGTTACCCGAATCGATGCAGCGGATGAACGCGGCCAAAAATGTGCTGGCCATGATCACCAATATCGTTGCCGCCCTCGCATACACGATCGTTGCCTTCGACCGGGTGAGCTGGACGGCGGCCGGAATCATCGCGGTGGGCTCGTTCGTGGGTGGGCTCGCGGGTGCGCGCTGGGGACGCGGGCTCTCGCCCGGCGCATTACGTGTGGTCATCGTGGTGGTGGGCCTGATCGGCCTGTGGCGCCTGCTCTTCTAGTTCCCACATCGACACGCCGCCTTGTGGCGACAACGTGCGATACGGAACCGCCACCACACGGCGTGTCGACGGCAGGGGAATCTAACGGAAGGTTCGCAGCCGCAGGCTGTTCAGCACCACGAAGACCGATGACATCGCCATCGCCGCACCCGCGATCATCGGGTTGAGCAAACCCAGGGCCGCAAGCGGAATGGCAGCGGTGTTGTAGGCGAAGGCCCAAAACAGGTTGGCCTTGATGGTGCCAAGCGTCTTGCGCGACAACCGCAGTGCCGTCGGCACGGTGGTCAGGTCGCCGCGCACCAGGGTCAGGTCGCTGGCCTCGATCGCCGCGTCGGTACCGGTGCCCATGGCCATCCCGATATCGGCAGTGGCCAGGGCGGCGGAGTCGTTGACGCCGTCGCCCACCATCGCCACCTTCTTCCCTTCGGCCTGCAGACGTGTCACGACGTCGGCCTTCTCGGTGGGCTTGACGCCGGCGATGACATTGCTCGCCGCGATGCCGACTTCCCCGGCGACCCGTGCGGCCACCTCGGCGTTGTCGCCCGTCAAGAGCACCGGGGTGATGCCCATCGCCCTGAGCTCGTCGATGGCCTGCCGGCTCGAGGGCTTCACCGTGTCCGCCACCTCGATCTCGCCGCGACGCAATCCACCCCAGCTGACCGCCGCGGTGGTGTTCTGACCCGCGATGGCTTCAATCGAAACCTCTTGGCCGTCAACAACACCGGTAACGCCGATACCGGGCTCGTTCCGGAAGCCCGTCACCGGCGACAAGGTCAGCCCACGCGTCCGCGCCGACTCCACGATGGCCTTGGCCACCGGATGCTCGGAGGCCGACTCCACCGATGCGGCGATGCGCAGGATATCGTCGGCGCCGGAGACACCGGAGCCGATGCTGCGCCGGACGGCCACGACGCTCATCGCACCGGTGGTCACGGTCCCCGTCTTGTCGAGCACGACGGTGTCGATGTTCTTGACGTTCTCCAGCACCTCGGGACCCTTGATCAGCACGCCGAGCTGCGCGCCTCGCCCGGTGCCCACGAGAATCGCTGTGGGCGTGGCCAATCCCAGCGCGCATGGGCAGGCGATGATCAGTACGGCGACGGCCGCGGTGAACGCCGACGAGAGCGGGTACCCCTGCGCCACCCAGCCCACGAAGGTCAGGGCCGCGATACCGAGCACAACGGGTACGAACACCGACGACACCCGATCGGCAAGCCGCTGCACCTGCGCCTTGCCGGTCTGTGCATCCGACACCAGCTGTGCCATGCGGGCCAGCTGCGTATCAGCACCCACCTTGCTGGCACGCACCACGATCCGGCCATGCGTGTTGACGTAACCGCCCACCACCGGGTCCCCCGCGCCCACCTCGACGGGCGCAGACTCGCCGGTCATGGTGGAGGTGTCCAGCGCCGAATGGCCGTCGACCACCACACCGTCGGTGGCAATGCGCTCCCCCGGCCGCACGACGAATTGATCGCCCACAGCCAGTTGGTCAACGGGGATGCGTGTCTCGTGCCCGCTGCGCAACACCGCGACGTCCTTGGCGCCCAGGGACAGCAGCGCGCGCAGCGCCGAGCCCGCCGACCGCTTGGCGCGTGACTCCGCGAACCTGCCCGCGAGCAGGAACACGGTGACCGCCGCGACCACCTCGAAGTAGACGTGGACGTCGCCGTGGGTGTGCCCGGCGCCGGCGAACAGCACCCATAGCGACCACACGTACGCGGCGATGGTGCCCAGGGACACCAGGGTGTCCATCGTCGAGGCGCCATGGCGTGCGTTGACGAACGCCGCACGGTGGAACGGGTAGCCGCCCCACACCAGAATCGGGGTGGTCAGTGCCGCGACCACAATCTCCCATCCGGTGAAATGCCAGAGCATCACCATCGAGATGGCCACCACCGGGATGGCCAGGATGAGCGAGCCGATAAGGCGTGCTTTGAGCTGACCGTCGGGCACATCGTTGTTCATGTGATCCTGCGGATCGAGACCGTCATGCTCATGGCCGGCCGGGTGAGCACCGACCCGAGAGCCGCCGACTATCTGGGCCTTGTAGCCGACAGACTCGACGGCCTTGACCAGATCATCATCGGAGATCGAACCGTCGTGCTCGACGCGGGCGCTCTCCAGCGCCAGGTTTACCCGCGCCGTCACACCCTCGAGTTTGTTGAGCCCCTTTTCCACGCGAGACGCGCACGAGGCACATGTCATGCCATGAAGGCGCAGATCGGTGGTCTCCATGCCGGTGTCAACAAACTCCATGCCTAAATGGTACCCCTAGGGGGTACTAATCGATAGGGTGATCTGCGCTACTGACGCCGCCGAGCCGCCACGATCTGCAGTGGCATCGGCAGCTGAACCCTGGCCCGGAGCTCGACAACGATCGACGGGTCCGCATGCGCAGCCAGGGTACGCAACGCCTCCGGACCGTAGGCGCGCAACTGGCTGATCGCACCGTCGTGAGCGACCGGACGCACCCAACCCACGGCCGCCGCGAAAAGGAACGCCGGAGCCAACAGCGGGGCCGGTAGGCGCAGCAAGTCGATGATCAAGAGCGTGCGCCCCACCCTGGTGCCCTCGGAGAACACCTTCGCGGCAAGCGACGGCGAGAGATGATGAAACGACAGCGCGAACACCACCAGATCGAATGACCCGTCGGCCGCGTCGATAGCTGTGGCATCCATGGCCCTGATACTGACCCGGGAATCCGAACCCAGATCGGACGCCGCGATACCCGCGACGGAAGTGGGCTCGATATCCGTCACCGTGATCGAGGCATCAGGCCGTAGCTTCAGCAGCTCACGCGAGAGGCCGCCGTGCGCGGCACCGAGCTCAAGCACCCGAGGGTTGGCGATACCGACAAGAAACCCGGCCGCCTGCTCCGCATTCCACCTGTGCAGACCCTTCTTCTCGCCCATGAGGTCAAGGGACGCAACGACGGCCCGTTTCTTTGCGGGAACATCGTCGCGGTCCAGATACTCGAGTCGGTCCGTCTGCAACTTGCGGTCCAGCACGCAGGCACCGAATCCAGCCCGTGGCATCACGTCGATATCAGCGGCGTTCGTCATGATCCCAGCCTATATCTATGTCAGCTACACTGACATAAGAATTAGCTATGAATCGTTTGATCCGCCAGGCGATAGTCACGAACACCTCGCGATATCGCCATGACCAGGAATATCCCCGCCAGAGCGGTAAGCGCGAGCGCCCGGGCCACACAGGCGCCATCCAATGCGGTGAAGTACAACGTCGGTTCGCCCTTCGCGATGGGCGCGACCTCGGTGGGTACGCGCGCGGCCAGCGCCGCCCAGCCGGCGAGTGCCATCGCCATCGCTGCGATGGCCAGATCCACCACTACTCGCTTGCCGAACTTCACCATTGCTCACTCTCGGTATCGATCTCCGGGTCATCACCCAGATCCATGCCTGCCGGCGGCGCAGGCACCAACGTGATGAGCGCCGTCCGCAGCTCCTCATGTTTCCTGGCCCACGCCTGCGCGCGGCGTCCCCCGGCCAGGCGTAAACCAATGGATTTGCGTCCCTTGGGCACCCCGGTCAGCTCTCCCAGCGGGCGGGACTCCTCCCAGATGTGACGGTCGGCGTCGGGATACAGCCACTTGATCTCGCTGACCGCCAGCGTCTCGCCGCCCTGGCGGAGCTCCGAGGGCGTCAGCTCCACGGTGGCATGCACCCGTGCGGCATAGATCTGCAACGCGAGGAAAAAGGCGACGATGGCCGCCGTGATCGCCGGCATGACGGGGCTCATGCCTCCCTTGCCCCACAGCTGAAGCCCGAACATGATCAACCCGGCGAGCGGGCCAAGCAGCAGCCATCGCCACCGGCTGCCGGGTTCATAGAACAGCCGCGCGTCGCCGTCCGGCACGTCAGCCATGTTCATCCCCCTCGAACCAGCTCTGCGCGGTAGGCCTGATGATCAGCACATTGGCCACGATCAACGACAGCGCGGCAACGAGCAGCAGCGGACCCACCGAACCGGTACTGGCCATGGCGATGGCGCCGAGTACCGAGACCAGCGAGAGGGCGATCAACGCCCGGCGATACCGCTTATCCCCCTGCCGCGTCCGCCCGGCGAGAAAGGCGATACCGGCCGCCAGCAGGATGCACAACACGCCCCACGCCCGGAAATAGCTGACGAGATCCCGTACATCTGCGTCGGTGAGCTCGGGCTTCGCGGCGGCCCGCACCGCGTCGTAGCGCTGGGTCACTCCGGCCAGACCGTTGAGGAACAGGGCGGCCGAGGAGACCACCCAGAACCAGAACGCCACATCGACGATGCGCGGGCGCGGTTGTTCGGGTGTCATTCGGGCCCCTATCGTCATTTCGGGCATCATTCCGGCAGCGTATCGGGGTGTTAGCGCTGCCTCGTCAGGTACGCGGTGGAGTCCTCGCGATGCAGCAGGAATAGCCCGCCACAGATCAAAACGGACGCGGTGATCCCCGAGAGCGCCTGCACAATCGCCGGCAGACCCTCCAGCTCGACCAACCGCGTCGCGGTGAACACCACCGAACCCACCGCACCCCCGGTCAGGAAGGTGCGGGCCAAGCGGTATCCCGCGCGCATCAAGAAGATCCCCGTGACGACGAGTGCCCCCACCACAACGACGATGAACCCGTTGAAGGCGTACACCGTCCACAGCGGGGCGGCCTTGCGCACCTCGGGGTCCTGCTGCCATTGACCGACATTCGCGGCCAGGTAACTCACGATCATCAGGGGGAGCGCGGCCAGCCACAGCCAACAGCCGGTGTCGATATCGTCGGGTCGCGGCTTGGCCGGACCTGTCGAGGATTGTCCAGCCAACCCGCTCTGATCGTGCGGATCGGGATACATCACGCGACCACGGTAGTGGAAAGGGACAAACCGTCTACTCCAGCCAGCCCGCGACGTCCGCGGCCCAATACGTCAGCACGATATCTGCCCCCGCACGCCGGATGGACGTCAGCGTCTCCAGCGCCATGGCCTGCAAATCAATCCAATTATTCTGCGCTGCAGCACAAATCATCGAATACTCACCCGACACCTGATATGCCGCGACCGGCACCGGCGATACATCGGCCACCTGCCGGAGCACATCGAGATAGGCCATAGCCGGTTTCACCATCAGGATGTCGGCGCCCTCTTCGACGTCAAGCTCGGCCTCACGCAGGGCTTCCCGGCCGTTCGCCACGTCCTGCTGATAGGTGCGCCGGTCTCCGCGCAGCGACGACCCGACCGCCTCGCGGAACGGTCCGTAGAACGCCGAGGCGTACTTCGCGGCGTACGCCAAGATGATCACGTCGGTGTGACCGACAGCGTCCAGACCCTCGCGAATGGCCGCCACCTGGCCATCCATCATGCCGCTGGGGCCCACCACACGAGCACCCGAATTCGCCTGTGCCACGGCCATGTCTACGTACCGAGTCAGGGTCGCGTCGTTGTCTACCCGGCCCGAGGCATCCAGCACCCCGCAATGGCCATGGTCGGTGAATTCGTCAAGGCAGGTATCGGCCATCAGCACCGTGGAATCGCCGAGGTCCGCGGATAGGGTCGACAGCGCCCGGTTCAGGATGCCTTCCGGAGCCAGCCCGGCACTCCCGGTGGCGTCCTTGTCCTTCTCCTCGGGAACCCCGAACAGCATGAGCCCGCCGACACCGGCCTTTACCGCGTCCTCGGCGGCCCTGCGCAGCGATTCGATGCTGTGCTGCACCACGCCCGGCATAGACCCTATGGGGCGCGACTCCACCACACCGTCGGCCACGAACATCGGCAACACCAACTGTCGCGGCGCCAAGGTGGTTTCGGCCACCAGCCGACGGATCGCCGGGGTGGCTCTCAGCCGACGCGGACGCTGGTAGGGAAAGGGCACAGTAAGGACCTCCGCTACTTCTCCCGCTATCTATCCGCTGCTAACGCCGTCGGCTCTTCTTACGCGGCGGCGGCAATGCGCCCTCGGTACGCAACCGGGCGGCGTGCTCGGCAAGGGCCTCCACCAGCGGACCGACAGCGGCGGTCTCCGGCTGCACATCCACCCGCAGCCCGAATTCGATCGCGGTCTCAGCGGTTTTCGGTCCGATGCAGGCCACGATGGTGCGCGCGTGTGGCTTTCCGGCGATACCCACGAGGTTGCGAACCGTCGAGCTCGACGTGAAGCACACGGCGTCGAATCCGCCGGTCTTGATCATCTCGCGGGTCTGCGCCGCCGGCGGTGCCGCCCGCACGGTGCGGTAAGCCGTCACGTCATCGATTTCCCAGCCGCGCTCCCGCAGACCCTCGGCAAGGGTCTCGGTCGCGATGTCGGCCCGGGGCAGCAGCACCCGGTTCACCGGATCGAAAACGTCGTCATAGGGCGGGAACTCGTCGAGCAGACCGAGCGAGGACTGCTCGCCCGCGGGCACCAGTTCGGGGTTGATACCGAAGGCACGCACCTTGTCGGCGGTGGCCTGGCCCACGCATGCGATCTTCACACCGGAGAAAGCGCGGGCATCCAGACCGAACTCGGCGAACTTCTCCCACACCGCGCGCACGGCATTGGTGGAGGTGAAGACCACCCATTGGTATCGACCGTCGACCAAACCCTTGACGGCTCTTTCCATCTGGGCGGGGCTACGCGGCGGCTCGACGGCGATGGTAGGCACCTCGACCGGCAGGGCTCCGTATCCGACAAGCTTCTCGCTCATCTCACCGGCCTGGTCCTTGGTGCGCGGCACCAGCACGGTCCAGCCGTACAGTGCGCGGCTCTCCCACCAGTTCAGCTTGGAGCGACCAGCGACTACACGGCCGATGGTCAACACCAGGGCGCCGGTCATCGGCCCGTGCGGATCATTGGCGTCCACCGGGACACCGTCGATCAGCGAGGCCAGTGTGGTCTCCACGGTCCGCTGTGCGCAGGTGGTGCCCTGTGCGGTGACCGCGACCAGGGTCTGATCGGACAAACCGTGCTCGATGAGCGCCTTGGCGGCATCGGGCACATGCGTCGGAGTGGCATGCAGGATCAGCGGGCCCGGTGCCGCAGCCAGTGCGGCCCAGTCCACGTCCCCACGCACATCGGCGACAGTGTGCGCGGAACCCGGGGGCAGGCCCGCGTAGGCGGGCACCGCGGTGCTCGACGACAGACCGGGCAGAATCTCGAAGGCCACCTGGGTACGCGTCACCGCGGTGACCTCGGCAAGTACCGAATCGATCGAGAGCGGGTCGCCGGCGACCAGCCGTATCACGTCCACGCCGTTCTTGGCCTCGGCGACCAAGGTCTTGGCGACATCGGCGGGATCGCCCAGGGCGGGGCGAATGTCGATGGTGAGTGGCGGTTCGGCCGCGGCCTCAGCGTCACCTGACGCGGGCGCTTCCTCGGTACCGGTCGCGGGTTTGACGGGCGCCGGTTCAGGAAGTTCGACCGCGGACCCGACGAGATCGAGCACCGCTTGCGGCACGTCGGGGTCGGTGAACGCGACCGTGGCACCGGTGAGTACCGCGCGCGCCCGGACGGTCAACAGGCCAGGATCTCCCGGGCCGGAACCAACGAACAGGATGCGCCCTGGCTTCTTGCGCCCTCGGGTCACTACTGCCTCCCATATCGGCGGTTTTCGCCGCCTATTCAGCTGTCATCAGTGCTCGCGCACCGAGATCGAGCAGTTCCCTCGCAACCGCGAGCCCAAGCTCGGCGGCCCGATCGGGGGTGCCAATCCCGGAGGCCCGAATCACGTCAGATCCGTCCAGCGCCGCCGCACATCCGCGCAGCGACAGTTCGTCGAAGACACGGCCATCCTCATCGATCGACTCGACCACCTCGGCGATCGCGCCGACCGGTGCGGTACAGCCCGCCTCCAGCTCGGCAAGCAGAGCCCTTTCGGCAGTCACCGCGGCGCGCGTGTCGGCGTGATCGAGTTCCGCCAGTACAGCCACCAGATCGGTGACCTCACTGCGGCACTCCACCGCCAGCGCTCCCTGAGCCGGCGCAGGCAATACCTGCACCGGTTCCAGTGTCTCGGTGATGCGGTCCAAACGTCCGATACGGGCCAAACCCGCCCGGGCGACTACCACAGCATCAAGATCACCATTGGAGACCCTGCTCAACCTGGTATCCAGGTTGCCTCTTAGGGGGCGAATTTCCAAACCGAGACCCAGTGCTCTAAGCTGCGCGGCCCGCCGCGGGGACGAGGTACCGATCACCGAGCCCGTGGGCAACTCTCCCAGCACCAGTCCATCCCGAGCCACGAGCGCGTCCCGATAGTCCTCACGAGGCGGAATGGCGGCTATGACGAATCGCGGGTCGGTCGCCGTCGGCAAATCCTTGTAGGAGTGCACGGCAACATCGACGACGTTATCGGCGATGGCCTCGCGCAGAGCGGCCGTGAAGACCCCCACACCGATTTGCTCGACAGGTGCAGACGACTGGTCCCCTGCCGTGGTCACGATTACCAGCTCTGCCTCGTGCCCCTTGGCAAGCAGAGCATCCCTGATTCCCCCGGCTTGAGTGGTCGCCAACAGACTGCCGCGGGTACCAATTCGGATCATGGATGAGCCTCTCGGGCGAAGACAGTCAAGGTTGGATGAGCCTCTCGGGCGAAGACAGTCAAAGTTGGATGAGCCTCTCGGGCGAAGACGTTCAGGATCGATGAGCTGCTTACGCGAAGACCGTGAGGAATCGATGTGCCACTCGGGTGAGGACCATCAACCACGGCTTTCTTCGTGTAATTCCTTTGCAGCAAGCGGTAACTCACCAGCCGTCGCCACCGCCTCGACGGTATGCGGATCGAGCTCGAACAGCTCACGCAACGCTTCGGCGTAACTGTCGCCGCCGGGTGCCGACGCCAGCTGCTTCACCCGCACCGTGGGGGCGTGCAGCAGCTTGTCCACCACGCGGCGAACGGTCTTGGCGACCTCGTCCCGCTCGGCCCCGGCCAGACTCGGCAGACGGCCGTCCAGCCGCAGCAGCTCGGCCTCCACCACCTCAGCGGCCCGCTGGCGCAGCGCGGTGACCGTCGGGGTGACCTCCGCCATCCGCTCGCCGGTCAGGTATCGGGCGACCTCGTCGTTGACGATCTGACGAGCCGCGCCCGCGTCGTTGGCCGCAGCACGTGCGGTGGGCTCACGCTGGATGCGCTCCATGTCCACCACGACGACACCGGGTAGACCAGCAACCGTCGGGTCGACGTCACGTGGCATACCCAGGTCGCAGAACACGAGTCGGCGGCCGCTGCCCAGGGCGTGGTGCACATCGGCCAGCGAAATCACCGGCCGGACCGCCCCAGTACACGACACCACCACATCGGACTGAGCCAGCGCCTGATCCAGGTGGTCGAGGGTGATCGCCTGCGCGTTCACTCCCGCCTCGCGCGCGGTCGCGGCGAGCCGTTGTGCGCGCTCCGCGCTGCGGTTGACCACCCAAAGGTTGTCGATGCCGGCACGGATCAGCTGCGCGGTCGCCAATGAGCCCATCGAGCCCGCGCCGACAACGGCAGCGGTTCGTCCGGGCAAACCGCCGAGCTTGCTGTCTGCCAGATTGAGGGCCACCGACACCACCGAGGCCCCGGCCGCGTCGATACCGGTCTCTGAATGCACTCGTTTGCCCACACGCAAGGCGCTCTGCGAGAGCTCGTGTAGTACGCGGCCCACCGCTTGATGCGTTTCGGCGGTGGCATACGCGTTACGCACCTGGCCCAATACCTGCTGCTCGCCGATCACCATGGAATCAAGGCCGCTGGCCACCGCGAACAGGTGCTCGACGGCCGCCTCGCTGTACCGGACGTAGGCGTATTTGGTGAGCTCGTTCATGCCCATACCGGCATGCCGGGCAATGGCCTCACCGATAACCGTCAGGCCACCGTGGAAGGCTTCGACCACGGCATATACCTCGACCCGGTTGCAGGTCGAGAGCACCATGACCTCGCTGACGAGGGGGGATTGCAGAATGTGTTCGATGATCTTGGGCTGATCGGACTCGCCAATCGCCAGCTTCTCCAGCACCGGCACAGGCGCGCTACGATGCGAGGCTCCGAACAGCAGGACGCTCACCGCAGGTCACTCCGCTGACATCTCACTGTCCAGCTCCCTTGCTTTGGTGAGGCTCGAACTTCATGCACGGTAGCCCGAAAATGGCCACTGGGCAAAATCCAAACAGCCTGTTATGGGTCACGTTTCAGGTCCGCCCGGAGCCGGGGCTCATCCACTTCCCAATAGCTGTGCTCCTGACCGTCCAGCAGCACCACGGGAAGCCGGTCCCCAAACTCCGCGCGCAACGACGAATCTGTGATCGCGGCCTCATCAACATCGGTGACGACGAGCGGGATCCCGAACTCCTGGGCCAGGGCCGCCAATTCACGCTGCGCTCGTTCGCAGGCAGAGCACCCCGGGCGCGTCAGCAGCGTTAGAGACGTCATATGCCAATTCTGCCACCGGGTCCCCCGAGTTCCCGACACCCTCAGTAGGGTTAAACAGCACTCGGAAACGGCGGACAGGAAGGGCGGTTAAGCCGGTTATGACCAGCCCCCAGATCAACGGCAACCCCCCTGCCGAAGGCTCCGCCGAGGACCAGCTGCTTGCCGAGGCGTTCGCCGAAGACGTCGCACGCGCCGCATCCTTCGCCCAGGCAGACGCCACTGCCGCGGACCTAACTCCGGGCCCTCCGCCCTCCGATCTGACCGCCGCCGCGTTCTTCGATGTCGACAACACGCTGGTGCATGGCTCCTCGTTGGTCCACTTCGGCCGGGGCCTGGCGCAGCGCGACTACTTCCAGTACTCGGACATGCTTCAGTTCGTCTGGGCGCAGGCGAAGTTCCGGCTGACCGGCCGAGAGAACTCCGATGACGTCGCGGCGGGCCGGCAGAAGGCGCTTTCGTTCATCGAGGGTCGCAGCGTCGACGAACTCGTCGCGCTCAGTGAGGACATCTACGACGAGACGATCGCCGACAAGATCTGGCCCGGCACCCGGGCGCTGACCCAGATGCACCTCGATGCCGGTCAACAGGTCTGGCTCGTCACGGCCACACCCAAGGAACTGGCCGAGACCATCGCCCGACGGTTGGGCCTCACCGGGGCGCTGGGTACCGTCGCCGAATCCGTGGACGGGGTGTTCACCGGGCGCCTCGTCGGCGACATCCTGCACGGACCGGGCAAGGCCCGGGCCGTGCGCAACCTGGCCATCCGCAATGGGCTGAATCTCAAGCGCTGTACCGCCTACAGCGACAGCGTCAACGATGTGCCGATGTTGTCGCTGGTGGGCACTGCCGTGGCCATCAATCCCGACGCGGAGCTGCGGGACGTGGCACGACGCCGGGGCTGGGAGGTGCGTGACTTCCGCACGGCGCGCAAGGCCGCCCGCATCGGCGTGCCTTCTGCGGTGCTGCTCGGTGCCGCGGGCGGTGCATTGGCGGCCGCACTGGCCCGACGCGAGAAATGACGATCACCATTACCGCTGCTGATAGGCTCAGCGCCGCTCGGACCGTTCTAGATTCGTACCTGACCTGCAGCGAAATGGGTTAATGCATGGCCATCCGCCAAGACATCATCGGAACGCACTACCGCTACCCCGACTACTTCGAGGTCGGCCGCGAGAAGATGCGCGAATTCGCGGCGGCCATCCAGGACGACTGCGAGGTGAACTCCGGTGTCGTCGCGCCCATCACCTTCCTCGCTGTCGCGGGCCGGCGCGTGCAGCACAAGATCTTCACCGAGATGGATCTGCCCATCAATGTGGCACGAGTGCTGCACCGCGACCAGAAGCTGAAGTTCCACCGCCCTGTCCGCGCAGGCGACCGGCTGTACTTCGACAGCTACCTGGACAGCGTGCTGGAGTCGCACGGCATGGTGACCGCCGAGGTGCGCGCCGAAGTCACTGATGCCGACGGGCAACCGGTGGCGACGAGCATCGTCACCATGATCGGCGAGGCCGAGGGGCACGAAACCGACGCGAACTCCATGGCCGCCAACATCGCCTCACATCGCAAGGGCTAAAACGATTTCCGACTGAGCCGGTATGCGCTCGGGGTAGTTCTGAACCAGCGTCTGCAACTTCGGGTGAATACAC
This sequence comes from Mycobacterium sp. NGS15, assembly GCF_059813245.1. Classification (NCBI taxonomy): domain Bacteria; kingdom Bacillati; phylum Actinomycetota; class Actinomycetes; order Mycobacteriales; family Mycobacteriaceae; genus Mycobacterium; species Mycobacterium sp. NGS15. The sequence continues at coordinate 574,995 of NZ_JCALEF010000004.1, forward strand.
TCTGTTCGGCGTAACCGAGCTGTCTGCTGACGTGGTCGAGGCTCAGCTCAGTATCGGAAAGCAACCGCTCGGCGGCTTCACGACGAGTCTGGTCGACCAACTGGGCAAAGGTCGTGCCGTCCGTGCCCAGTCGTCGTTGCAGCGCCTTCGGGTGCAGGCCGAGGTGTAATGCGATGTCCCCCAATCCGATCGCCCCGGTAGGCAGCAGTTGGCGGATGAGAGTCCGAGCCAATTGACTGGAATCCGGTTTGCGGCTGACGAGAGTGCCCGTCAAATAGTCGACGGCGGTCTGGTGCGTCAGATGGTCTTTGGGCAGTGACTTCTGCATATCAGTGACGCGCAGGATGAACCCCCCAGCAGGCTCACGGAAAAACGCGCGGCAGCCAAAGTAGCGCTGATATGTGGATGCCGCCGTAAGGGCCTGATGCGGCAGATGAACGGACACCGGCCGGTAGCTGCCGCCCAGGAAATGGTGCAACACCCGCAGCGTGACCCCCAAGGACAGCTCGATCGCCTGTGCCTGCGGGGGCGCCGGAGTGAGCAGGAATTCAAATTCGAAGCGGCACAGCATCGGATCAGGATGGTCGATGATCCGGGCGCTGATGACCGGACAGTACGCACCCATGAACTTCTCCAGGATGGCGAAGGCATCAGCGACAGTTGCGGCCGTGCGTGCGGCCAAGCCGACCGGCCCCAAGATTTCGATGCCCTGGCGGCGGGCCAGTCGCCGCCCGAAGTCCGCTGCGTTCAGGGCCACCGCGGTGGCCTCGAGAGCACGCAAACTGTTGGGCAACGAGACGAACCGCTCGTACGAGCCGGCATCCGCAGGCGAAACCCCGGCTGCGGCAAGTAGTTTGCTGCCGTCACCGCCGAGCTCGGCCACCAATTGGCGGTAGTTAGTCAGCGCCGAGCCCCGGATCACTGACATGTCCCCAACTGTCAAATATTTGTCTCTCATTGTCAAGACAAGCAGGTAGGGCATGCTGCACGATCAACGTTCGGCCATCAAGATCATCAAATACCCCGAGAGGATGAGCCCGTGAGGCAGTGCATCAGGTGGTTGGTTGTCACGAGCGTCGCCCTATTGGCGGCTACCACCGCCGGGTGCACGAAAGCAGCTGATTCCCAAAAGCTTTCATCAGACGAGGCAAAAGCGATTGCCATAGAGGCCTACACCTACGGCTACCCGCTCGTCACGGTGGAGTTGACGCGGCGCGTGATGACCAACGTGGCGAAGCCCGAGGCCATGCGCGCACCCATGGGACAGCTCGCGCGGCTGCGTGAGTATCCCGACGCAGCCTTCCGTGATGTCACCACCCCGAACGCAGACACCCTGTACACCACCGCTTTTGCCGATGTAAGCAAGGAACCGTACGTCCTGACCCTGCCCGAGGCAAACGGTCGCTACTACCTGTTCCCGATGCTCGACGGGTGGACCGACGTGTTCGAGGTTCCCGGCAAGCGCACGACCGGCACCGCTCCGCAGACCTACGTCATCACTGGCCCCGGGTGGAAAGGCACACTCCCCGAAGGGGTAAAGGAGTACAAGTCCCCCACGTCCATCGTCTGGCTGATCGGCCGCACCTACTGCACAGGTACCCCCGAGGACTACGCGGCCGTTCACACACTGCAGGACGAGACCTCGTTGATCCCGCTCAGTGCGTACGGCAAGCCGTACACCCCGCCCACGAGCACAGTTGACCCGAGCATCGACATGAAAACGCCTGTCCGCGATCAGGTCAACAATCTGAGCACCAAGGCGTACTTTGATCTGCTGGCAACCCTGATGAAGGATAATCCGCCCGCCGAGGCCGATAAGGCGATGGTGGAGAAGATGGCCAAGATCGGCATCGAGGCCGGGAAGCCCTTTGATATCGACAGGCTCGGCGCCGATACTGCGCGCGCGCTGCAGTCAGTGCCCAAGGAAGCGGTCGAAAAGATCCTGGCCCACTTCAAGGAGGCCAGCCAGGACATCAACGGCTGGCAATTCACTACCAAGATGGGTCTCTACGGCACGGATTACCTGCAGCGCGCAGCCGTTACGGCACTCGGGCTGGGGGCCAACCGTCCTCAGGATGCGGTCTACCCGACATCCGGGGCCGACGGCACTGGCCGACCCTACAGCGGTGCCAACAAGTATGTGCTGCGCTTCGCCAAGGATCAGTTACCACCCGCGGAAGGATTCTGGTCGCTGACCATGTACGACGAGGGTTTCTACTTCGTGGCCAACCCGCTCAATCGCTACACACTCAGCGAGCGCAACAACCTCGTCCCCAATCCCGACGGCTCGGTGGATCTCTATCTGCAACATGAGAACCCGGGCCCCGGAAAGGAGTCCAACTGGCTGCCCGCCCCGGCCGACAGGTTCAATCTGGTGCTTCGCATGTACTGGCCCAGGGAAACACCGCCATCCATCATCGACGGCACCTGGAAACCGCCCGCTGTTCAGCGCGTCCCGTGATAGCAAGGAGTCGAACATGAAACCAATTGCCACAAGCCTGTTTACCGCTCTGGCCGCGGCGGCGCTCCTCACGGCCGCGGTCGCGAACGCCGAGCCGGAACGACCGGCCGACTGTACAGCGGCAGATCTGGCGGGCGTCTCGGCGGGCGTCGCCGCGTCCACCTCGACCTACCTGTTCACCCATCCGGAGGTCAACGAGTTCTTCACCGGCCTGCAGGGGCGTCCACACCCCGAGGCGCAGAGCGCGGTGAAGAGTTATATGGATGCCAATCCGGACACGGCAGCAGACCTGCGAGGTATCCGGCAACCGCTCGTCGAGCTGCGAGACCGTTGCCAGCTGCCCGCCGCACCGCAGGTTCAGCCATGAGGCGCGTGGTGGCCGCGACTGCTGCGACCGCTGCACTGGTGAGCCTGTTGACGATGGCGCCGCCGTCAGGTGTCGCCAACGCGGACGTGTGTGCGAGTGCCGGGCGACGGGTTTCGGTGGGCGGGTGCGCCAATATCGCGGACGCGGTGGCACCTTACGTGCCTCCACCTGCGTATTACGCACCGATGCCCGAAGACCCCCCTCCCCCACCTCCGGGGTCGAATGTCAGTGCGTGCGTGCACTACAACGGCCGCTGGGTGAGCGCCGGAGGGTGCAATCCCTAGCGGGTGATGTATTCCACGAGGGCCGGGTGCAGTCGATGCCGGCCGAAATCGGCGGCTGGGTCGGGCCGCCAGAAAATCGGCAGGTCCTTCTCTTCGACTGCCCGATGACACTTGATCAGCAGCTCGTCATTCAGGGGCTCTGCGGCCCGCCGGCGCAGTGCTGATTTGAGCTCGTCGGGCAGTGCCCTCCAGATCGCTTCCGGGTTCAGATCCGTGGTCACACAGCGCCTCTCACTCTTGACCCGGGTGCTGACCAGTACCCGTAAGTCGCCTTTCCCGACCAGAAACTGGGTTGATCACTGCGCAACGCCACTATTGCCGCCCACTTCAGCCAGACTCACCTCAGTGCCGGGGGCCGTCACTGAGTCGCGCAGGATGATCGCCGAAGGCTCCGCCCCGGCTGGGACGTCGAACGCTATGGACGCAACGATGCTCTCGCCAGGACCGAGATCCGCGCCGAGTACGGGTTGCGAGGCCGTCTGGTCTGCGCCGAAGGTTCGATCGCCCGCAACAAGTTGCTGAATCGCGGGCTCGAACCTCTGAGGTGCGTCACCGTCATTGATCACCCGCACACCGACCAGAACGTGGCCGCCCTGTACCGCCTGGGGCAGCTCGGGATCGCCCGCCGCCGGGGACGCCGTCACGTCAGTCACGGCCAGAGCTAACTGACCAGCTCGCCCCCCGCGTCCAGGGCCGCCCCCGTCAGGTACCGCCGAAGCAACTTCGTGAATTGACGCCGATCGAGAGGCATTGAAGTTCCTACCGTCTTCGATCCCCACTAGCGTGGCAACCACGATGAAGGTCGCGATAACGCCTCCGAAGATCATTGGCGCCACAGGAAAATTGCCGCTGCCATGGTGAATGGCGACGACACCATTCGTACCTTCCAGCGAAGGTTGAGTCACAATACTTGTCCTCAATTCAGGGTAGCGGTGTAACAGCTGAGCGCCCCCCTCAATAGATAAGAGGCTAACATCAATAGGGCCTATCGGCACGGCGGCACATTCGTTACAGAAGACCACCAGCTGTTTGCGAGAAACCACCGATAGCCCTTGACGCCAGCCCTAAGCATCTTTGCTGACCTGGTGTTTTAGCTGACCCGCACCGCCGAGACCAGCGACGATGGCAGCATGCGACCCGCGGAGACACTCCGGTGGGCATGCGGTTTGCCGCCGGCTATCCCACGGTATCCGGGCAACCGACGGCCACGAAAAGATCGGCGCTCAGCGCCCGCTCTGTGCCGAAATCGTGGTTAGCCGTACTGGGCGGCGAGCTTGCCGATCACGGCAGTGAACTCGTCCATGGTGGTGTCGAGGATGTCCTTCACGGATTCAACGGCACCGATCCGCCCGGCGACCTGACCGCCGAGCGGTACGAAGGTGTCCATGTTGCCTCCGAAGTAGAGATCCAACGGATTCCCCGTTTCCAGCAGTGACACCAGGTCTTGCCGTTCCATCTCCTCGGTGCGCTCGCTGCGCAACGCACGCAGGCCCGGCTTGGTCAGCCGGTTGAGCAGCACGGTGTCGGTCTCGCGAGCGGCGACGACGGCTGCCTTCCAGTTTCCGTGGATGGGCGATTCGGCAGCCGACATCATCCGGGTGCCCATCTGCACGCCCTCGGCTCCGAGCGCGAACGCGGCAGCCATCGACGCGCCGTCGCAGATACCTCCGGCAGCGATGATGGGGACGTCCACGTGTGAGCGCACCAGCGGTAGCAGCACCATGGTGGATGCGCCCTTGGAGTCCTTGAAGCCACCACCCTCGACGCCTTCCACCACCAACCCATCGACTCCCGCGTCGACGGCCTTGAGTGCCGTCGCCAGCGTGGGGACGACATGAAAGACGGTGAGCCCGTTAGCCTTCAGGATGCGGGTGTATTTGTTCGGGTCACCCGCGCTGGTAGTTACAAAGGTGACGCCCTGATCCACCACGAACTGCGCGATGGACGGATCTCGCACGAAGGCCTGCGCGATGTTCACCCCGAAGGGTTTATCGGTGAGCTCACGCATGACGCGAATCTCGCCCTTGATGGCATCGAGCTCGCCGGAGCTGGTTTCGATGATGCCGAGGCCACCGGCATTGCAGACCGCGCTGGCCAGCTGGGATCGTGCGATCCACCCCATCGGCGCCTGCACGATCGGCCGCTCCACACCCAGCATCTCGGTAACCCGGTTCGTAACCACTCGTCGAACCTACGCCGATCACCCGGTCTCGATGGCAGCAGATCCGCGAGCGCGACTGATCACGCTATCGAGTCAGTGAGACTACGGCTTTCGACGCATCGTCCGGATGGTGCACGCAGAAACGGCGTGTCGGTGGAGAAGAAAAATCGCTCAGCCGAAGAACATGTTGCGCCGGCCGGCAAGCAGCCGGTACAGCGTCTGCTGAATCGTCTCGCGTACCTGGTCGGTGACCTCGAAAGTGACCATCGGGTCGTCGGCGGCCGCATCGTCGTACCCGCCCGTCGAGATGGGCGTGCCGAATTCGATATGCCACTTGGACGGCAGCGGCACTAGGCCTACAGGTCCGGCCGCCGGGAACAGCGGGGTCACCGGGAAGTACGGCAGCCCGAACAGTCGAGCGATCACCTTCAGGTCGGCGATCATCGGATAGATCTCCTCGGACCCGACGATCGAGCACGGGATGATTGGCGCTCCGGTCCGAATGGCGGCCGCGACAAATCCCCCGCGACCGAACCGCTGCAGCTTGTAGCGATCCTTGAACGGCTTGCCCAGGCCCTTGTAGCCCTCGGGGAACACGGCAGTCAGCTCGCCCGCAGACAGTAGCCGGTGCGCATCGGCAGTACAGGCCAGCGTATGACCGGCTTTTCGCGCCAACTGTCCCAGGAACGGCGCGTCGAACACCATGTCGGCGGCCAGATTGCGCAGGGTCCGGTTGCCCGGGCAGCGGTCGTGCACGGCCACCGACAGCATCAAACCGTCGAGCGGCAGCACACCTGCATGGTTAGCCACAACCAGGGCTCCACCGGTCGCCGGAATGTTCTCGACGCCGGTCACGTCCACCCTGAACCATCGGTTGAACAATGGCCTCAGCAAAGGAAGTAAAAGCGATTCGTTGAGATGCTCGTCGAACCCGAAATCGTCAACGCTGTAGTCGCCGCCCACGCGGCGGCGAATGAACTCAGCGACGGCGGCAATGTTGGCCGCGAGCGCGGTCAGCGACTCCTCGTCGCCCACGTGTGCGTTGCCCTGTGCCGCACGAATTTCGTTGAGATCATGGATCACCGCGGCGGTATCCGCGGAATCTCCGGCCGGCGCACTGCCGGCCAACGATGACGGGTGCCGTCTTCCGGCGTCGGCACGCGCCTCGGCCCGGCGAGCGCGTGCAGCATGGCGCTCCGAATTAGCCTGCAGTTGAATGACTTTGGCCTTTGTCTCCCCGGCCATGCTTTTCACCTCCACCCTATTTCTACGAACTGATCTTCTGCGCGAGAGCCACCGCGCGATCTCCCAGTGAGCGTACCCACTCTGGCTCGATAACTGGAGTGATCCCGCGGCCCCGAACATAATCTCCAAAGGCCCCAATGGTCGTCCACTTGGGCTGGTACCCGAGCTCCGTCTTCATGCGGGTGTTGTCGATCGCACGCCCATATGCCAACCAGTCACGCTGTTCGGAACTCAGTTCGGTGTATCTGGTGCCCTTGGTGAACGACGCGATCGCCGCTACCGCAAACGACGGCACGGGGATGCCGAGCTGGCCGGAACGCCGGACCGCCTGCGACATCATCATCATGCCGTCGGCGGCAATATTGAACGTGCCCGCCTTACCTGCCATGGTGGCGCGCTCGAGGGCGCCCAGCGCATCCTGCTCATGCAACAGCTGCAGGCGGGCGTCACGTCCGAGCATGGTCGGAACCACGGGTCCGGCCAGATAGCGAGCCAGGGCGGTATCCATGCCGGGGCCAATCAGGTTGGCCAACCGCAGAATCGTCACCGCGACATCGGGCCGACGACGGCCCAGCCCGCGGGCATAGCTCTCGATATCGATGCTGTCCCGCGCGAACCCGTCGGACGGCGGACGACGCGCACCCATCTCTTCGGTGAACATCACCGGATCGCGGCCGCTTGACCCATACACCTGTGCGGTGGATTTGACGACGACGCGCTGCACGGTGGGCGCCTTCTGGCAGGCCGCGAACAGCTGCATCGCGCCCATCACGTTCAGTTCCTTGAGCGCGGCGCGCCCACCCGAGCGCGGCGAGTACGAGGCCGAGGCGGTGTGCACCACCGTATCGACCTCACCGTTGCGGATGACCTTCGCGATGAACGGATTGCGAATGTCGGCCCGCACGAACTCGGCCCGACCCATCCTGCGCAGCAGGTCTTTACTCGGAGCGACGGCGTCCACCGCGATGACGCGGTTGATCATCGGGTTCTGCACCAGGCGCGCGGCCAGGTAACCCCCGAGGAATCGGCTGGCTCCGGTGACCAGCACCACCCGCGGGTAGTGCAGATTGGTCTCACCGGCGCTCACGGACGAAGCCTATCCATCACAGCATCAGTGGGCATCCTGAGCGGATGCCCACTAACGCAAGGTTTACTTACCGAGTTTTCTGCGCTGAACCCGGGTGCGGCGAAGCAGCTTGCGGTGCTTCTTCTTGGACATACGCTTACGCCGCTTCTTGATGACTGAACCCATGAACTCCTGCTAACTACATTGAAATCGTCTTTACCGTGGGCGGTGCACAGCGGCTTATGCCAGCCGTACACAAGCGCCCTAACCCCTCAAGGCTTAAAACCAGGGTGCCGCACGACTCTACCCGTTCCGGACCCCCGTCAGGAAACCGGCCGAATCGCGAAGTGCGGTCCGGTCGGTTCCTACTCGCCTATCGACTATCCAGCGTCGAAGTACGAAGCCTGCAGCAGATCGTTGACGGCCTTGGCGTGCACACGGAACGACCGGCCGACCCGCACCGCGGGCAGCTCTCCGTTGTGCACCAGTCGGTAAACAGTCATCTTGCTGACGCGCATCAACGCGGCGACCTCGGCGACTGTAAGGAACTGAGCCTTTCCAGATTGGCCAGTAGCCGCCGCATCCCGGCCCGGCTTTGCGCCGGCCCCGTCGCGCGCGGATGGCCCGTTCATTGACGTCATCGCATACCCATTTCCCTCGGCACATGTCGTGCCGCCGATCTTCCCCATCGGCGGTACGGACACGCACGTGCTAGAAGGAGAATAGCGGGACCAGTGGGGTTACTGATACCCGTGTGGGCTAATTGATCAAGATTTGGTTAAATTACTCTGATGTGATTCCGAGCTGCTCGGAACGGGTTTTTGCGGCTTCGACGGCCGCGTAGACGCTTGCCCGCAAACCTCCGCGTTCCAATTCACGCAGCGCAGCGGCGGTAGTACCACCCGGCGAGGTAATCGTCGCGCGAAGCTCGGCAGCAGTCGTATCGACCTCGGTGCGGGTCTGCAATCCCGGGGCACGATTTTCGTCGGTTTCCGCCCGCTCGAGGAGCATTGCAGCGGATCCGGCCATGGTTTGGATGACCAGATCGGTTGCGACGGGCCTCGTGAGACCCGAAGCGACCCCCGCGTCGACAAGCGCCTCGACAAGCAGGAAGAAGTAGGCCGGGCCCGATCCGGACAGCGCGGTGACGGTATCCATCTGCGATTCGGCCACCTTGATGACGCTGCCCACCGACTCCAGCAGCTCGGCGACGGCGCTCAGCTGCTCGTCGGTCGCAAACCGGCCCTTGGCGATGGCGCTGACGCCGGCGCCGACGAGCATCGGAGCGTTCGGCATCACACGTACCACCGGCGCCCCCGCGGCCAGTTTCGACTCGAAGAAGCCCGCGGACACTCCCGCGGCCACCGACACCAGCACCTGCTCGGTTTCCCGCTCACTACCCTCTGCATCCAGTTTCGCCAGCGCGGCGGCGATCTCGCTGGTCGCGCTCTCGACATCGGAGGGCTTGACCGCCACCACGATGAAGTCGGCGCCCTCGACGGCGTCGGCCACCTCGCTGATCCGGATGGAGTACGCCTCGGCCAGGGCCTTCGCCCGAGCGGGGACCTTCTCGGAAACAACGATGTCCCTGGCCTGCCGCCCGGCCCGCAGCAGCCCGGAGATCAGTGCTTCGCCGATATTGCCGCCACCGATAATTGCGATTCTGGACATGACGAACAGCATGGCAGACCAGCTAGCGCCCCCGGAAACGGCTTTCCGGGGGCGTGCGACGCACCTGTGCACGCAGATATGCACACTCGCCCGGGTTTGTGACTATTCGCAGACCTCGCACCAGGTGGTAGCGCACAGCGGGTTATCCGGACTACAAGTTACATATGTCACAACCGCAGCGTCACGTAGAGACGGGCCCCGTTTCCACACCTGAATCCTTCGGCTTCGGCCTGCCCGACGGGGTGTACGGGTGGGCACGACCCGACTTCGAACGGGTGATCCGGAAGTTCGCGTCGATGTATGTCGGCCATCCCGGTGGCGGCGCGCTCTGTGCCTATGTCGACGGCGAGCCGGTACTCGATATTTGGGCCGGTGAGGCGCGGCCTGGCCTGTCGTGGACACACGACACCGCCCCGATCGTCTATTCGGCGTCCAAGGGCGTGACCGCCACGGTGATCCATCGCCTGGCCGACCGGGGACTGCTGAGTTATGACGCTCCGGTCGCCCGCTACTGGCCGCAGTTTGCCGCCAATGGCAAGGAAGCCGTCACGGTCCGGGATGTCCTGGCGCACAAGTCGGGTCTGGCGGCGCTGGGAGCGATCGCCGCCACGCCCGAAGAGCTTCTCGACCACGAACTCATGGAGCAGCGCCTCGCCGCCATACCCGTCGGGCGCTACTACGGGAAGGCCGCCTATCACGCGATGAGTTACGGCTGGCTACTGGCCGGGCTCGCGCGAGCGATCACCGGCAAGGACATGCGCGCGCTGTATCGCACCGAGATTGCGGAGGTCCTCGGGGTCGACGGCATTCACCTGGGCCGCCCGCCCGCCGATTCACCGACGGTCCCCGCAGGTATCTACAAGCAACTCGACAAGGCCGTGAGGATGCCGTTTCTTTCACGCGGCCTGTCCATCGGGTCGCGCATCGTCGACTTCATTCCTGGTGCACGGGGGGCCACCGGAGCGATCCACGTGCCCGGGGCCGAGCGCATCGTCGCCGACGACGGGCACGCCAGCGCACCGCTCTACGACACCCAGATGGGCGCAGGCAACGCCATCTGCACCGCCCCGGCACTGGCCAAGCTCTACGGCGCACTGAGCAATCAGGGAAGCGTGGACGGCCGACAGCTGCTCTCGGCGGAGAAGACCGCCGAACTCGCCCACGGCCGCGGGAGCAGGCCCCTTCCCGTCACCCGCGATATCTGGGAGCTCGGCTACCACTGCATCCCCGCACCGGTTTTGGTGGGCGGTTTCGGGCATATGGGCGCGGGCGGTTCCACGGGCTGGGCAGACCCGAAGCGCCACATTGCCATGGGGCTAGCTCACAACCATCTGATCCTGCCTAACCCGCTGCACAACGTGGCCTTCCCCCGGCTGTGGGCGGCCACCGTGCGGAGTGCGCGCTAGCCCGTGGCCGGCCGCCCTCGGCCGGAGCGGTTAGGCAGGGACGCAGACGATGACCGGGATGTCCCGGTCGGTGTTCTTCTGGTAGCCCGCGTAACCCGGGTTGGCCTTGACGATCGCTGGCCACAGCGCGGCCTTCTCCTCGGCGGAGGCGGTATGCGCCGTGAAGGGGCGTGCGACACCGTCCACGGCGATCTCGACAGCTGGATTCTTGACGAGGTTCTTGTACCAGGCCGGGTTGTCCGTGCCCCCACCATAGGAGGCCACCAGCACCACCTTGCCGGGTTCGTAGATCGGTGCGGTCAGTAGTGTGCCGCGGCGCTGCCCGGTCTTGCTACCGATGGTGTACAGCTCCACCGCCTGCATACCCAGCACCTTCTTGGGGTACCGGCCGCCGGTGAGCGCGAGCAGCGCCCGGTGTCCGTTCTCCAGAAACCAGGCGCCGGCCCGGATCGCCCAATCGGGTTGCTTGCTCACAGAAATCTCCTTAAACCGGTTCGCAGATGACGACGGGAATGTCCCGGGTGGTGCTGCGCTGATACCCCGCGTACGGGTTGCCGAATCCCCGGGTGATATCAGGCCAGAGCTCTGCCTTCTCCTCTTCCGAGGCGGTGCGCGCGGTGTACGGCTTGGTCTTTCCGCGCACGGTGATCTCGACATTCGGGTTGGCGACGAGATTCAGGTACCAGGCCGGGTGATGCGAAGCCCCTCCGAGCGAAGCGATCACGACAATCCGCTCTGGTGTGAAGATGGGCGAGCTCAGTAGGGAGGACCGGCGTTCACCGGACTTGCGCCCGATGGTGTGCAGCTCCAGCGTCGGCATGAACCCGAGCTTGTGCGGCCAGCGGCCGCCGGTCAGCTTCAACAAGGCGCGGTGCCCGTTCTCGAGCACCCACGCGCCTCCCTCGGCGGCCCAGTCAGGCGTCTTCTGCTTGTCACCCATGGTCGGACACCCTCCAGTCGAGTAGCCCGATCAGTTTACCGGCACCATGGCGAGCTGGCGAGACTGCACCACCAGGGCGCCCTCGGAGTCGATGACCGTGTGCTCCGAGTCAAACCAGTGCTGGCCGATCTGGTTGGTGCTGCACAACACTCGCAGCCAGCCGTCCGCAGGCAGCGTCCGGAGATACGTGGTCAGCTGCACGGTGGGCGCCCAGCCGAAGCGCCCCAGCGGGAATGTCACCGGCACCGAGATGTCGCCGCAGACCAACGCGAACAGCCCGTCTGGCGCCATATCGCGCGGCCGTGCCCACAGCACGATCTCAGGCTTGCCGCGCTCGCTCAGGTCGCTCATCGACCGCAGCGAGGGACGAACGTCGATTCCGCCGAACAGGTGGAAGATCTCCCCCATCGGGTGGCCCTCGGCGATCGGGGCCACCCCGGGCGGCGGCTCAGCAGGCAGCTGGGTCAGGGCGGGCGGCAGGGCCGTCAGTAGCGGGCCCACATGCAGCTCGGGTGTGCCCAGCGTGACTACGGCGTGCACTGCGGTGCGATCGCCCTGGATGAGCTCCGCGTCGACGAGTGAAATCTGCTTGCCCCGCTTGCGGACGGACGTACGCACCTGCATGTCCCCGGGCGAAGGGGCGAACAAGTAGCTCGCGCTGACGGCGATGGGCTCACTCTCGCCCACGGATGAGTCCCCCGAAAGCGGGAGGTCCCCCCGGCCTGCGCGAAGACCTTCAGCCAGCATCTCGCGCGCTGCCCCAGCCAGTAGCGCGAGCATGACACCGCCATGCAGCTTGGGTCCGATGGTCCAGGTGTCGTCGAGGTGCGCGTCAAACAGTCCGTCGCCCACGGGCGTGAGAGACATTGCTTGCGCGAAAGGAGCATTAGCCACGCCACCTATCGCACCAGATGGGTTCTGGCGAACTCCAGCGACTCCCTCAGAATCGTCTCGCGCTGGTCCTCGGTGCGCGCCGTCGAGGTGTGGACCTCCAGCACCACCTGCCCGGTGAAGTCGCCGGCCGCCAGCTCCCGGCATACCTGCGCAACGGGCTGAGTTCCCTTGCCCGGCACCAGATGTTCGTCGACAGAAGCACCCGTGCCATCGGTGAGATGCAAGTGTGTCAACCCCGATCCCATCCGGCGCATCATCTCCACCGCATCGGTTCCGGCGGTGGCGGTATGCGACAGGTCAAGGGTGTAGTGCGCATGGTTGGCGTCAGTGGGATCGAACGACGGCGCGAAGGCGGAGACTCCGATTCCGGGCCTGCCGCCGCGGCGCTTCATACGTTCCACCGATGTCTGCCCGGCGCCGAACAGACGGTCGGCCCGCAGCGGGAACATGTTCTCCACCGCTACGTGGACGTCACTCGAATCCTCCAGCGAGGCAACCTGTTCGGCAAAGCCCTCGGCGTATCGGCGCTGCCACCGAAATGGCGGGTGTACGACGACAGTCTGCGCGCCCAATTTTTCGGCGGCCCGGACGCTGCGTTCCAGCTTCGGAATCGGATTGGCGCCCCAGACGCGCTGTGACACCAGTAGGCATGGCGCGTGCACGGACAGCACCGGCATGTCGTACTTGCGGGAGAGTTTCGCGACGGCGCTGACGTCCTGACTCACCGCCTCGGCCCACACCATGAGCTCGACACCGTCGTACCCGAGCCGAGCCGCATATTCGAAGGCCGCTTCGGTTTTAAGTGGATATACCGAGGCCGTCGACAGACCAACCTTGATCGCAGGGCGCACGGTTGGGTAACGCTACCTAATCAACTGACTGCAGCATGAGGACAAGCGGGCCGAACGCGATCAGCGCTCCCACCACGATCGCGATCAGAATGCTGGCCAGGTCCACTGTCTTGCGAATCACCCACAGCGAGGCGACCAGAATTGCGATGAACAACACACCCAGAAGCAACGCGAAGCCCTGGTTCCAGCTCCACAATTCCCGGAATACGAAGAAGAGGCCCGCGCCTGCGGCCGCGGCCAAGAGGTACTGCGCGGCGATCCAGCTGCCCTGCAGGTAGGTCTTGATCTTCTCCCGGCGGCCGGCCTTTGCCTCGGCATCGGGCCTATCGGCGTCGGCTTCGACATCGGCAAACTGGCTGGCCTCAGGTTCGGCCGAGCTACGGTGCGCGCCGATGAGCTCTTGAAGCTCGTGCTCCAGCTGGTAGTCGTCTTCTTCGCCTTCGAACTCGTCATCCTCGACGTCCTGCTCGGCATCGTGTGAGGTCCACTCGACGGCAGGGACGTGATCGTGCTCGTCGTGATCCGCGTGGCCCGGGGCCTCGAGGTGTTCGTCTTCGTGAGTTTCCGGTTCCGACTCGGGTTCCGGCTGTGCGACGGCCTCCGGCTCCGGCTCTGGTTCGGGCTCGGGATCCGCTTCGACGGGCTCAGGGCGAAACACCGGCGGGACCGGAACCGCGGGAGCAGGCGGCGTCGCGGATGGCGCGGGCGCGGCCGCCGCAGGCTTCGGCCCGGTCTCGGGCTCCGACTCGGACGTGGTCGGTTCCTTGGTGACCGGGGAAATGACACCGGTGGCGTCGTTGAAGTCGATCGACTTGCGCGGTTCTCCCGGCCGGGCGACGGGCGTGGGGGTCGGCGGGAAGATGCTGCGAAGCGGCGACGCCATCGAGGAAGGCTGAGCTGGCGTCGACGACGTGCTGGTACCGCGACGTGCGGCCTCGTCGGCCATGCTGTCGCCGCCGAACAACGCATCCTCATTGGAACGCAGGTAGGAACGCGCTCCCGTTTCGGGTGTCTTGGGTGTCTCGGGCGTCGTCGACGTTTCCGGAGTGGGCGAGGGCGCCGGGTTGGGGCGCGCTCGTCCGCCCTTCTTGTCACGGATGACGGGGATCTCGCCGGTCAACTCGGCCACCGGAATCGCGTCGGCGTTGCCGCGCATCCTGCGGCGGTGACCACTGATCTTGCCTTCGGCGGCACCATTGCGCGCCAGCAGCTCGGCAACCGATACCGGCCGCTGCGTGTCGTCTGACTCGGTCATGTCCTCTCCTACCGTCCGAGGACGGGTTCAGTCAACGAGTGCGGTGCCATCTGCTTCGCTATCCAGCTTGCGCAGAATTAGCCCTTCACGCAGAGCCCACGGACAGATGTCGACCGCCTCTAGCGACAGAGCACGCATGCTGGCCTCCGCAACGAGTGCTCCGGCGACGATCTGAGGCGCCCTGTCGACACTGACTCCCTCCAACTCCGCACGGTCTGCGGTCGTCATTCGCGAGATGAACGCGATCAACTGACGCAGTCCGCTTGCTGTAAGTGTCCTCTTAACGCCTGGTCCTGCGCCGGAAGGCGCAGCACCGGTGAGTCGCGCAAGCGACCGGAACGTTTTCGAGGACGCTACGGCCAGGTCGGGCACTCCTGCCGCCGCCACCTGTTTGGCAGCGTCCACCAGTTCCGATTCCAGCCAGTCACGCAGCATAGCGACGCGGCGACGTCCCGGCGGATCTTCGGCCAACCACTCCCGGGTCAATCGTCCCGCACCCAGCGGCAGGGACAACGCGATGTCGGGTTCTTCGTCGACGCCGCAGGACAGCTCCAGCGAGCCACCTCCGATGTCGAGGTTGATGATGCGGCCCGCGCTCCAGCCGTACCAACGGCGAACCGCCAGGAAGGTCAGCCGTGACTCGTTGACGCCGGAAAGAACGGCGAGATCCACGCCGGTTTCCTTCTTGACGCGTGTCAGCACCTCATCGGAGTTCGTAGCGTCCCGCACCGCCGAGGTGGCGAACGCCATGATCTCCGCGCAGCCGGAGCTACGGGCAATCTTGGAGAACTCCTGAATGGTGTGCACCAAGCTGTCGGCACCCTTGCGCGTGAGCTTGCCGGATTCATCGATGGCCTCTGCCAGGCGCAGTGCCGCTTTGGTGGAACTCATGGGTGTGGGGTGTCCACCCCGCCGGGCATCGACCACCAACAGGTGCACCGTGTTGCTGCCGACATCCAGCACGCCTAATCGCACGCAGCACACGTTAGTGGGTCTACCGTTTACATCTGTGACGACGCTGCCAAAACAGCCACATCGGCGTGACTCCTCCCTCGACGGGAAAGAGGTGGAGCTCGACTTCGCCCGCGAGTGGGTGGAGTTCTACGATCCGGAGAATCCTGAGCATCTGATCAAGGCCGACATGACCTGGCTGCTGTCACATTGGACCTGCGTGTTCGGCACCCCCGCGTGCCAGGGCACGGTTGCTGGACGACCCGACGACGGTTGCTGCTCTCACGGCGCCTTCTTGTCCGACGCCGACGATCGCGCGAAGCTGGATGACTCGGTGAAGCAGCTCACCGCCGCGGACTGGCAATTCCTGGAGAAGGGCCTGGGGCGGAAGGGCTATCTGGAGAAAGATGAGCTCGACGGGGAAAAACAATGGCGCACACGCAAGTACAAGGGTGCCTGCATCTTCCTGAACCGTCCCGGTTTCGACGGCGGCATCGGCTGCGCCCTGCATTCCAAGGCCATCAAGCTGGGTGTGGAGCCACTCACGATGAAGCCCGAGGTGTGCTGGCAGCTGCCGATCCGGCGGACGCAGGCCTGGGTGGACCGTCCGGACGGTTCGCAGATCCTCAAGACGACGATTACCGAGTACGACCGTCGCGGCTGGGGCGAGGGCGGCGCCGACCTGCACTGGTATTGCACGGGAGACCCGGCCGCGCACGTCGGCAAGAAGCAGGTGTGGCAGTCGTACGGCCCCGAGCTGACGGAGCTTCTCGGTGAGAAGGCCTACGCGGAGCTGGCCGCGATGTGCAAGCGCCGCAGGGGGCTCGGACTGGTCGCGGTGCATCCGGCGACGGTCGCCGCGGCACCCCACTAGCGGTTAAAAACCCGCGAAGAGGTCAGTCTCCGGCGCAGTGGTTGCCACGCGGGTGTGCGCGAGTTCGAACTTCTCCGTCGGCCATAGCTGTTGTCGCCAGGTCCACGGCACCAGGAAAAAGGGGCCGTCGGGATCGATTTGCGACGCGTGCGCCCGCAATGCCTTGTCCCGTATGGAGAAGTAGTCGCCGCAGGAGACATCGGTGGTCACCCGACGCCCTCGCAGCCGACGTGTCAGCGGGCTCACCCGCCGCACCCAGGCGGGGACCGCGACATCGCCGGCTCGCGGATCCGCCGGCCCTGCGCTAGTTCTCCGGCGTGGAATACGGCTGACGATCCGCTCCACCCGTCCCGCGAGCTTCACCATTCGCGGTGTCACCCTGACGATTTCGTGAAAATAGTAGAGCTTGCCCACCTCTTCGCACGCCTCATACGCGGCGACGGCCAGCTGGTGGCAGCGAAGGTGATCGGGGTGCGGGTAGCCCCCGCATTCGTTGTAGGTGACCATCACGTGCGGCCGGAAATACCTGATCACTTCGACGAGGCGGGCGAGCGATTCGGCGAGCGGCACGCGGGCGAACCCGTCCCCGGGCAACAGGGCCGGGTCGAGTTGCAGGCCGGAGTCCATAAAGCCCAGCCAGTGATGTTCAACGCCGAGAATTTTCGCCGCGAGCGCCATTTCTTCACAGCGCACATCGGACAGATTCTCGCGGATACCCGGCAGGTTCATCGCCGGGTTGAGAATGTCTCCACGTTCTCCGCCGGTGGCCGTGACAACAAGAACCTCGTGTCCCTCGGCCGCATACTTGGCCAGGGTCGCCGCGCCGCGGCTCGACTCGTCGTCGGGGTGGGCGTGCACCGCCATCAACCGCATATTGCCAGTGGAACACAACGCACCGACCGTACAACCCCCGGCGGGAGTCAGCCGGTGCGCTGCGGGCCGCGCACCGGCAGCTCGCGCGCGAGGCCACCCAGCCCGAACCAGAAGACGGGCTTCAGGATCGCGGCGACCGGGCGGATCAGATACTGCGATCCCGGGATGCTTGTCAGATATCGCGGCGCGCAGGCCAGTGTCCAGTCGACGGTGGCCTTACCGGGATCAGACTCCGGAACGACCCGGTACTCCTCGCACCACGACCCGAATACCGGCAGGGTGGCGTCCAGCGCCGTATACCGCATGACGCGGGGGGCATCGAAATGAATGATCTGCTCGTGCTGGGCGAACACCATCCAGGAGTGGATGTACATCTGAAAGTCCCGCACGGTGCCAGCGGTCGGCGTGATGTCCTGCGGATACCGGCAGCCCCATACCGAGGGCAGCCACGACCACATTCGGTCACCCGACACCACCCGCCATACCTCCTCGGGCGGCGCATCGAACGTACGGCGAACTCGAGTCACGAACGGCGCGGTAGCGAAGAAATCCTCGACCCCGTCCACCGAGATGGGGACTGCATCAAATCGCATGTTCAATCTCCTTCGCCGGGCTGTTTATTGTCCTGAAATCATATGCACCCGAAGGGAATTGGACACTACGCCGATAGGACTGCAACACCGTCCAGGGGCGCACGTAGGGCGTATCACCCTGCGAATTGATGAAGTAGCTGTTCGACCCGGAGCAGTTCACCGTGAAATAGCGATTCAGGTTTGCGCCGCTGCGGGCAATACTCGTCTGGAAGTCGTCCAGCGCCTCCTGTGTGACCTCGACCCAGGTGGCCCGTTTGGCGCGGGCAAGTTTGATGACGGTCTCGATGTGACGCATCGAGTTCTCCAGGATGTAGTGGAAGCTGGTGCCGGTCCACGAATACGGACCGACGAGCATGAACCTGTTGGGAAGGCCCGGGACCGAGGTGCTCTGGTAAGCCTGCAGCCCGTTGTCGCGGTAAAACTCTGCCAGGTCAAATCCCTTGGTGCCCAGCACGGTTCCCACCCGATAGGTTTCCGGGTCGGAGAACATCTCGTACCCGGTGGCCAGCACCAGAATATCGACAGGGCGTTCGACACCGGCCTTGTCCACGATCCCCGTCGGAGTGATCCGCTCAATACCGTTCGACACCAGCGTCACGTTCGGCCGATTAAAGGTCGGCAGGTAGTCCGCACCCAGCGTGCCGCGCGTACAGCCTGCCCCGAATCGCGGCCGCAGCTTCTCCCGCACCTCCGGGTCAGCCACCTTGTACCGGAGCCAGCCCAGATACGCCCACAGCGCCACCCTGTCGAAGACCGCCGCACCTGCCCGGAACAACGGCTTGGGCGTGTAAATCAGGACACGCAAGCCAAGTTCGATGCCCGCCAAAGCAATACCATTGACCGCGTTGGCGAATCTGCGTCCCGCCAGTAGCCGCTGCAGCGTCCGCGGCATCCGGAAATCCGGCTTCGGGAAGTACCACTGCGGCGTCCGCTGGTATACGTCGAGGTGTTCCACCTCACCGGCAATGGCCGGAGCGATCTGCACAGTAGAACTTCCCACGCCGATGATTCCGACGCGCTTGCCACGCATGTCCACATCGTGTTGCCACCGAGACGGCACCTGGATCGGGCCGGTGAAAGTCTCCAGCCCCGGGATATCCGGAGCTGTCCGCGGGTTGATGTAGGCACCGATTGCGCTGATCAGGAAGCGCGACGAGATGACCTCACCATGTGCGGTATGCACCTGCCAAAGATGGTTGCCTTCATCGAACACCTCACGCTCGACACGTGTTCCGAACCTCGCGTACGCACGCAGGCCGTGCCCGTCAACCAAATCCAGTGCGTACTGCTGTATTTCGGCACCGGTGGCAAAGAATCGTTGCCAATCGCCTTTGGGCGCGAAGGTGAACTGGTAGGCGACAGTCGGGATGTCGGCACCGACCCCGGGGTAGGTGTTGCGCAACCACGTGCCACCGAAGTCCTCATCCCGATCGATGATGACGAAGTTCTCGATGCCGATCTCAAGCAGCTTGATGGCCGCACAGATGCCGCCCAGCCCGGCACCGATGATCGCGACCTCGTAATCGGGTTCGTCATACAGACCCATGGCGGGTTCCATGGTTCGTTTCACGGCATATTCCTTCCCATTGCCTGCGGCATTTCCGGGCGAGCCGTCGCGCAGGACATGTCCGCCACACACGAGACATCCCACCCGACCCCGCCTAGGTATTTAATAGACTGACATGGCATTCGCTAAATGACAAGAGCGGCCCGCCTCCGCACGCTGGGCAAACTCGCACATCGAGGGGCTATGCGTGACATTAAGTATCCCGTACTATCCGTTTCACTAATCTGAATCCACCGATGTGCACTGGAGGGGACCGTGGGCAACCTGCCGGATCCGAAGCTCGCCGAAACGTTCGTGGATCCCACCCGGACCGCCCACCCGCCGGTACGCAAGCACGGCTATCTCGACGTCCTCGGCCCCGAAAGCGACGAGCCGGTTTCCCTCGCCAACCGGCTCATGCAGAGTCGACTGTTGGCGGCGATCTACGAGCGCGCCTGGCGGCCGATGTTCACCCGCGGGTTCAGCTATGGCGGCAGAAGCACCCTCAAGGCCCACACCGCACTGATGGGCGAGATCTCCGGTCGTGGAGATCTCAAGATCCTTGATGTCGCATGCGGTCCCGGCCTCTACACCCGTGAGCTCGCCGCCCAGCTCGGACACGACGGTGTGTGTATCGGTCTGGACCTGTCCGGCCCCATGCTGCGGCGGGCTGTGCGCGACAACTCGGCCGAACATGTCGATTACATACGCGGCAGTGCACACGCACTGCCCTTCGCCGACGCAACATTCGACACCGTGGTGTGCCTCGCTGCGCTGTACCTCATCCCCGACCCCGAACAGGCCGTGCGCGAACTGTGTCGAGTGGCCGGATCGAGCGGACAGATCGTGATCTTCACGTCCCTGCGGACCCCGGCCGCATCGTTACCGGGTGTCACCCAGGCAATGCGTATCGGCGGCTTCCGAGCGTTCGGGCGCGCAGAAGTGACCGGCTGGCTGCGCACCCAGGGGTGGACCGATATCGACCAAACACTCACCGGACAAGGACAATTCATCCGTGCCCGCCGCGAGGCCGCCCTCCGGATCGCGACCTAGCGGCGGACCGGTCCGCTATTTCTTGCTGGGCACCAGCTTGATGAGGTCGGTCATACCCGCCTTGGATGCGAAGTAGCGCGTCAGTCCCGGCGCCAAACGGTTGTTGAGGTACTGCAACCGCGCCTCGGGCGTCACGGGCACAACCTGCTTGTTCTTGCGCACGGCGGCGACGATCTGGCGCGCCACCTTGTCGGGGCCGTAGCGGCGCATGGCATAGGCCTTGTCGCCGGCCTGTTGCATCCGCGCTTCTTCTGCGGCATCCACACCCGAAATCTTGGTATTGGCCACAATGTTGGTGTGCACCACGCCAGGGCAGATGGTGGTGACACCGATGTTGTGCGCCGCAAGGTCGGCGCGCAGGCAATCGGAGAACATGAACACCGCGGACTTGCTGGTCGAGTATGCGGTGAAGGCCTTCTGCGGGCTGTATGCAGCCATACTGGAGAGGTTGACGATATGACCACCGAGTCCGCGCTCGGCCATCTTCGCCCCAAACGCCCTGCTGCCGTTAACCACTCCGAACAGGTTAATCTCGATGACGCGGCGGAATTCTTCGGAAGGTGTGTCCAGGAATCCACCCGCGGCACCGACTCCGGCGTTGTTCACCAGGATGTCGGGCACGCCATGGAGCGCGACGACCTCCTCGGCATGCGCGTCGACGGCATCCTCGTCCGCGACATTGAGCCGGTACGCGTGCGCCACACCACCGGCCTGTTCGATAAGCGCGACAGTCTCATTGGCACCGCCGAGGTTCACATCGGAGAGCACCACCTCGGCGCCCTGCCGGGCGAACTCGAGGGCGGTCTCCCGGCCGATACCGCTACCCCCTCCGGTGATGACGACGAGCTGGTCCTCGAACGGCTTGCGGCTCTTGCCCATTTCTGCCCTCCGTAATGCACGGTCGGGCTCCTTGCCCGATACCGCGTCGATAAGTTCGGTAGCCGCGGCAGCGAGCACGTGTGGGTGTGAGAAGGGCAACCAGTGGCCACCATCGAGCACCCGCCGCCATGTCTGGTGGTTCCATTTGAGCTCGTCGTCGTAATTCGATTGGCGCACCGCGGGGTCGCGGGTACCGACGATGACCTGCACGGGCACACCGGTGTGCCGGTCCTGCGGATGCAGCATCGCCGGCAACGCGTTGGCGCGGTACACCCGCAATGTCCTGGTGATGTCGCTCATGAATGTCGGCCCGAGGTGAATCTGCTCGACGGGAGCACCCTCCGCAAGGGACAGCCCGGCACGCCAACGGTTTTCGTTCATGGTGAGCTTGAGTAGAACGTTCGGGATAACCGGAGTCATGGATCCGAACATGTATAGCAAGGAGCCGATCTGCCCAAGTGCGAGCGCCACATTCTTGGGCGTTGGATTGCTGAGCCGGGCCCGCACCCATCGGCTCATGTGATGCGCCGAGGGCCCGGACACCGAGGTGAATGAGGAGAATCGGTGTTCCAGGTCTGGAGCGCAAATCGCTTCCCACATCGCGACGCTGCCCCAGTCGTGGCCGAGGACGTGCACGGGCTTGTCCGGGCTCACCGCGTCGGCGACAGCGACGTAATCGCTGGCCATCTCGGCGAGCCGGAAGCCGCGGAAGCTCTTGGGGTTGGAGCTCTTTCCTGCGCCACGATTGTCAATCGCCACCAATCGGAAGCGGTCCCTGAGCAACGGCGCGACGCCGTCCCAGAGATGATGCGAATCCGGCCACCCGTGCACCAGCAGAATGGTTTCCCCGTCGGGGTTGCCTTGAACGAAGTACGCGACGTCGATATCGCCGTTGCGCACCACATGCTCGGTGACACCGTCGTTCGTCACTCCGTCTTCACGCTCTGTCGTGAGAGTCATCTCATATCTCCATTCTCAGATGTCCAGTACCAAGCGCCCGCCATCGGCACGAGATACGCATAAGAGCATCTGGCCTTCGGCACGCTGTGATTTGGTCAAGAGGGTGTCGCGGTGATCGGGGTTACCCGAGAGCACCATGACTTTGCAGGTGCCACAGAAGCCCTGCCGGCACGAGTGCTGCGTACCAGGTCTGGCCGCGAGAACCGCGTCCAGCGCACTGTTCTCGGGCCCCACATCCAGCACCGGGCCGCCCGTGCCCAGCTGCACCTGGAAAGGCACCCCATTCTCGATCGGCGGTGCCGAGAACCGCTCGAAATGCAACTCGATGCCTGGGTATTCGGCGACGGCGTCGCGAATCACCCTCAACATCGGCCCCGGTCCACAGCAGTACACCGCAAGATCGGGGTGCAACGACGGCAGTAGATCGGCCGATGTGGGCAACCCGTCCTCATCGTCGGTACGGATGGTGATCCGATCGCCATAGCGGGCCAGCTCATCGCGGAAGGGAATGGACTCCTTACTGCGCCCGCTGTACGTCATCGTCCATGGCAGCCCCAGGTCGGTAGCGACCGCCAGCATGGGCAGGATCGGCGTGATACCGATGCCCCCGGCCACGAAATGGAACTGGCGGGTGCCGGCGTTCAGATGTCCGGTGGTCGCCAGCGGGAAGGCGTTCCGTGGACCCTTGACCCCAAGCGTGTCACCGACACGCACCCCGTCGTGCAGTTCGATCGATCCCCCATTGCCACCGGGTATGCGTCGCACCGCGATCCGGTATCGATACCGGTCACGCGGGTCACCGCACAGCGAGTACTGGCGCACCGCCCCCGAAGGCAATGTGACGTCCAGATGTGCGCCGGGCCGCCACCTCGGCAGCTCGCCTCCGCCCACCGCAGCGAGTGTGAAGGCCACCACGTCCTGGTCGGCAGCTACCACGGAACGTTCTCGCACAACCAGATTCAGCGACCGGTCCACCCATCTGGGTTGACGCACGGGCCCCAGCAGGGGGCTCAGCCGTAGCACGGCAGGCAGTGTCTTGCCCAATGCCGCGACGGCGGTCGGCCCCACGATGTCAAGAACCTTCATGCCCCAGCCGAGAGGGTGGCGGCCCCTCGGGGCCGCCACCGGAACTGCCCGCGTCATGCCGCGGCCGCGGCTTTGGCGGCCGGAGACTTGGCCAGATAGGCAACCGCCTGCGCGGTGTCCCCGATGGATTCCGGACTGAACCCGGGCCGCAGGAAGCTCCTGAACCCCTCCCCCAGAACGCTCCATCTCAGGGTGGCACCGCGCTTCATCGCGCTGTTGGTCTCGCGGAGCCATTGCGCCAGGCTCACCTTCGGCAGGTCCGGGTCGGCACGTGCGAGCAGCCAGCTGAGGAAGACCAGACCCACGGGGATTGTCGCGCAGGAGCCGATGAAGTACGCCATCATGCGGGGGCGCCCAACCCCGAGGTGCCGAGCAAGATCCCAAGCGACGCTGCGGTGTTCGACTTCCTCCGCACCGTGCCAGCGGAACATGTCGGTGATCACGGGGTCGGCACCGTACTTCTCGAAGTCGTGGTTGAGCAGCCAGTCCCCCGCGGTGGCGGTCAGGTGCTCGATGCCCGCGATGATGGCGATGCCTTCGACCATCACCCGATACCGCACCTTGGGCGGGAGCCGGTCCGTCTGCTGCTTGAAGGTGGAGAGCACGCGGTCGGTCAGGTCGTGCAGCGGCTGCGCATCGATACCATGCTGGCCGAAGTACTCCAGCAGCGCTTTGTCGTGCGTATCGGAATGCAACTGCTCCTGGCCGATAAAGCCGATGACGGCCTCGCGCAGCTTCTCGTCCTTGATGTGCGGCAGCGCCCGGCCGAAGACGTCGACGAAGAACAACTCGCCGGCGGGCAGCATGAAGTTCAGCGCCGACAGCGCGTGCGAGGCCACCGGCTCATCCGGTATCCATTGCAGCGGTGAGTCCGAAAAGTCGAACGCGACGTTACGCGCGTGCAGGGCCACGTCTCCGATGTCTGCCGTGTCGTCCATCCTGTCTACCTCCGTGCTGCCGTGAGCTTTGGAGCCGCCTCGACGCCGCCTTGGCGCGGAAGCAGATTCAGATCATCCAGCTTGCCGAGCGCCCAGGCGCCCCACCGCTCTGCACGCTCGATCGAGAACGCCTGTGTGGTACGACGGTTGATTCCCGGAGCGACTCGGCCCAGCACATATCCGAGCCATGCCTCGGTGCGCACCGGCACCACCGCAAGGTCATACTTCACCGCGCGCACCACGGCGCGTGCCACCAAGTCCGGGCTCATCGGGGAGAACGGCAAGCCGGCCACAAACTCCTGCATCCGGAGCATGATTTCCTTGCCCCGATCGACCATCTCCGAGTCTACGCCCACGGTTATCCCGTTAAGCCCAATGTTGGTGTTGATGAAGCCGGGGCAAATAGCGCTGACGCCAACTCCTTTCGGGCCTAACTCCAGCCGCAAACATTCGGTCAGCATCTTCACGCCAGCCTTGGACACCGAGTACGGCGCCATCACCGGAGTCGGTGTGAAGGCCGCGGCCGAGGCGATGTTGACGATATGCCCGCTGCCTCGTTCGACCATCTGCTCGCCGAACACCCGGCACCCATGCACGACCCCCATGAGATTCACCGAGAGCAACCTGTCCCAGTCTGCCGGACCGAGTTTCAGAAACGGTCCACCCAACGCGATGCCCGCGTTGTTCACCAGGACATCGGCGACGCCATGATCGGCGAGCACGTCACGCGCGAAGGTTTCCCACTGGTGCGGATCGGTGACGTCCAACCGCACCGCCGACGCCGTCTTGCCGTCGGCGCGGATCATTGCCGTAGTGGCCAGCGCGGAATCAAGATCCATATCGGAAACGACCACGTGGGCACCGTGTTTGGCGAATCGAATGGCGGTAGCCCGCCCGATGCCGCTACCGGCCCCGGTCACCACCACCAGCTGCGGCTCGAGGTTGTTGAGTTTCATCGTGATCTCCCTACCGCACGCTCTCGAGAAGAACCGGGGCCTGACGCTCACCGTGTTTGGTCATCGCACGCCCGCCCAGACGCTCGAATCTGTCAACGCCGAAGGGGGCCATGAGGCGCCTGTTGACCGCCGGAAATGCCCGAGACAGGAAATACCCCAACCATGATTCGAGCTTCACCGGAACCACCACCAGATCCAGACGAATCGCGCGCGTGACTGCCCGCGCAACCAGATTGGGACTCATCGGTGTCCAGGGCAGCTTCTCCGTGATCTCGCGTATCCGCTGCATGCTCCGCTGGCTCGCATCGACGATTTCCTGGTCGATACCCACCATGGTGCCGTGGATACCAATGTTGGTATTGATGAATCCGGGGCATATCGCACTTACACCGACACCCTTGGGGCCCAATTCAAGCCGCAAGCACTCGGTGAGCATCTTCACTCCGGCCTTGGACACCGAGTACGGCGCCATCACGGCGGTTGGCGTGTACGCCGCTGCCGACGCGATGTTGACGATATGCCCGCCGCCGCGTGCGACCATCTGCTCACCGAATACCCGGCACCCGTGCACCACCCCCATCAGATTCACCGACAACTGTTTGTCCCAGTCGGCGGCGCTCAGCTTGAGGAACGGACCGCTGACCACAATCCCGGCATTGTTCACCAACACATCCGGAACGCCGTGTTCAATGGAAACGTAGCGAGCGACATCTGCCCAGTGGTCGGGGTCGATGACATCGAGCTGTACCGCCGATGCGTTGCGCCCCTGCGCCCGGATCAGGTCCACCGTTTCGTTGGCGGTGTCCAGATCAAGGTCGGTAACCACCACGTAGGCACCGCGTTTGGCGAATCGGATCGCGATCGCCCGGCCGATGCCGCTGCCTGCGCCGGTCACCACTACCAGCCGAGGCTCCAGTGAGTTGTTTCTCACGCACTCTCCCCGGCGATCGATGCCACGGCCTCGGGGACCACCGAACTCGTTGAGTAGCGATACACGTCGAGGTCGTAATGACGATTCTGCCAATACATCTCGCCGTGTGTCGTGGGCCGGAACGGCGAGTCACCGTTCTGATCCAGGTAGTAGGTATTTGAACCGGCGCACACATCGGTGAACAGGAAGTTCTTCTCCTGCCGCTTCAAGCACTTCCGGAAGTACTCGTCATGAACCTCCTGCCGGATCTCACAGACAGTGGCCCCACGACGCTTGGTCTCGGCGATGGCTCGGGCCAGATGTGCGGATGTCGCCTCGATCATCCACAGATAGGACCCCAGTACGAATCCGTACGGCCCGGTAATGGAGAACATGTTGGGGTAACCGGGTACCGAAACCCCTTGGTACGACTGGAAACGGTGCTTATCCCAGAACTCGCCGAGGTCCTGACCACCGCGCCCGAGCACCGGGAACGGTGGCACCGAACCCTTGTCCCACAGTGTGAAACCCGTGGCGCAGATCAGCACATCAACCTCGTGCTCGACACCGTCAACCGTGCGCACCCCGTAGGGTGTCACGCACTCGATCGATTCGGTGATCAGGCTGACGTCATCCCGGTTGAACGTTTTAAGGTATTCGTTCGACATCGACGGACGTTTGCAGCCCAATCCGTACTGGGGAATCAACTTCTCGCGAACCACCGGATCGTCGACCTGTTTACGCATCCACCGGCGCATCGGCGCCTCGCCGGCGCGGCGCGCCGCGTTGATCAGCCACGCCGGACCTGCCACCTGACCG
Source organism: Mycobacterium sp. NGS15 (assembly GCF_059813245.1). NCBI lineage: Bacteria > Bacillati > Actinomycetota > Actinomycetes > Mycobacteriales > Mycobacteriaceae > Mycobacterium > Mycobacterium sp. NGS15. Next base: position 602,034 of record NZ_JCALEF010000004.1, read on the forward strand.
CTCATGGCGAGCTCGATCCCCACCGTCGCAAGCGATCGGATCGTGGAGCGAATCTGCTTATTTCCCAGTACTGTCCGGCCAATCGGGCCGACTTCAAGGTCGAATTTTGGGCCAACCCAGATCGGCGTGCGCTGAAACACCGTGAGATGGAGCGTGTCGTCGACGATGGCGGGAACCAGCTGCAGTGAGGTTGCCCCGGTTCCGATCACCGCCACACGTTTACCCGCAAGCGCCACATCGTGATCCCACAGCGCAGTATGCAGGAGCGTGCCGGCGAAGTCGTCGACCCCCGGGATGTCGGGCATTTTCGGGCGTTCCAGGCCACCGACCGCCATCACGCAGTATCTGGCAGTAATCTCTCTGTTGCCATCAGTGATCAACCGCCACAGACTATTTCGCTCGTCGAACTCCGCACGAATGATGCTGGTCCCCAACCGAAGCTTCTCACGCAGTCCGTACTTGTCCACCATGAAATCGGCGTAATGCTGCAGCTCATCACCCGGCGCGAACAGACGCGACCAGTCGCCGCGCTGCTCGTAGGAAAAGCTGTACACCACCGACGGGATGTCGACCGCCACCCCGGGGTAGGTGTTCGCGTGCCAGGTACCACCCACCTGGTCCCATTTGTCGATGATGACGAAATCATGGATACCTTTGCGTTGCAGTGCAATACCGGTTCCGATCCCGCCGAAGCCAGCCCCGATCACCGCCACCTCGTGATCGGGTTGTTCCAACTCAGCCGTCGTTGAATGCCGTGCGGCAGTGCTCACGGTTCGCGTCTCCTTTGACGTGTCGCGGGCTATTTGAGGTGATCGACGAGAATGCCCTTGCTACCGAAAAGCTCGCGCTGCCAACGATCCAGCAGCTCCTCGGTATCGATGTCATCTGGATGGAAGCCCGGCCGCAGATACTTGCGGACATCGCCCACGATCCCCTTGAACAATGGTCCGCCGAAGAGCCCCCGCGCTTCGCGCAGCAGCCGAAGCGGCTGGCGCCGCGCAACCGGGTCCGACAACAGCGAGCCGGCGAGAACGCCGAGCGTCAGCGGAGGGACGATGGTCATCGCGACAAGCATCAGTCCGATCCGCATGGTCTCGGTACCGCCGACGGCGCGGTACACATCGAACGCCACCGACTTGTGCTCGAGTTCCTCCAGGGCGTGCCAGTTGAGCAGATGCCACACTTCCGGATCACCCGGAATGGCCTGCACTTCCTCGCTACCCAGCGTTCGCTCGGCAAGGATCGCGGTCATGTGCTCGGCCATTGCCGTGAACGCCAGATGCGCACGGGCCGGGAGCATGTTCTCGAACTTGATCAAGCGCTCGACCTGCTTCGGGGAATCCCACCACGCGATGGGGTAACCCAATTCGATCAGCTTCTCGTTGACCCGTCGATGCTCTTGTCCGTGCACGGACTCCTGCCCGATGAATCCCGCGACACGCTTCTTGAGCACCGGGTCGGTGATCTGCTCGGAGAACCTGCGCACCGAACGGATGAATCCCTCTTCGCCGGGCGGGAAGCCGCCGGACAGTCCGGCGACGAAATGGCTGTAGACGATGTCGTTTTCCACGAAGTACTTGTTCGCGTTGCCGTCGTCGCCGAAACGGAATCGGATCCGCCGCGTCTTGGGGTACGCCGCAACCGGACTTGCCATTTCACCACTCCCTTGTGACGGAAAGTTACTAGTACTTGAAGTACTACTTTCAGTACACCATAAGACGACGACGGCGCGAGGCGCAATACACCGCGGCAGGTGAAATGGATTGAAGAGATCACCGGGTGGCCCGCGAGCGACCTACGGCGACAACGACAGAGGGCGCCCCGCTCGGCGGGGCCACAAGCTAATCGACAGGTAAGACGATGGGGTCGTCCGGATGCAGCTCGACACCACGAGCCTTGGCGGACGCTGCCAGCCCGCCCCACACATAGACCACCAGCTCATCGACGAGCGTTTCCTTACTGATGACCGGTTCGTCGAACCAGCGCAGGACGGCGATACCAGTGGAAGCCAACATCGCGTCGATCACATACTCGATGTGATCGGCGTTGCCACCGCGCGAACTGAAAATCGAGCCCACCAGCTGGGCAATGGCATCGGACAGCGGCCGCCCGCTCTCGATGAGCGATGTCGCATTTGCGTACTGGACGCTCAGCAGAAAGCGCACCAGGTTGGGCTGCTCGTCGACGAGATCGACGTAACCGGCCATGCCCGATCGGAAAAGCTCAAGCAGGCTCAGAGACAAGTCGATGTTCGACACCACCCGCTCGACAACCAATTCTTGAACGCGCATGGCCACCGCGGTGAAGAGGGCTTCCTTGTCGGCGAAAAAGCGGTACAGCTTGGGCCGGGAAATACCCGCGGACTTGAGGACATCGTCGATCGAGAGATCCGGGCCGAGCTCGTCGATCGCATTCAGAGTGGCTTCGACCAGCTCCGCGCGAACTTTTGCACGATGCTCGCGCCACCGGTCGACGCGCGCATCACCGGTCAGCTCAGGAAGGCCGCGATCGGGATACACCTGCGTTGACACGTCCACATCGTAGACCGACTACCTGGGCCTCCGGTGCGCATAGCGCGACGTAGAAGAACCGAGAATCACCCGGGGCGCCCATCATGAGCGATCCCCACGAGACCTACAGCAAACAATGCTGTCATGCCGACGATATCGGCCACCTTAGAGAGAGGTATCGACCCCCACCGCCCCACCACGGCATATTTCTCCGGCCGGCCGTTCAGCTAATGAAATGGTTGTGATCGCGCCCGAATGATGTGACGGCAAGTTAGTGCATTTACCAACAGATTTGCCAGGAGTGGTTACTGTGTTCGCGTGGCCAGCACCAATGGAGGCCGGCGAGGGCCGGGCCGCCCGCCGAATCCGACGCGCGCACGCGAGCGTCAGCGCACCCTGACCGAGGCGGCCGCCCTGGAATTCGCCGAGAAGGGCTACCACAAGGCGAGCATCACCGACATCACCCAGCGGGCGGGCGTCGGGCGGGGCACGTTCTATCTGTACTTCGACACCAAGCGGGACGCGCTGGACGCGGTGATAGACAGTTACTTCCAGAGAACGCTCGCGGCGGTGAACGACACCAGCGACCTGTTCGGCAATGCGGGTGACTTTGACCAGCATCTGCGCACGGTATTCACTCGGCTATTCGACATGCTGGACAACAGTCCGGAGATCATGCAGGTCATCCTGCGCGAAGGCCTGCTCGACTCAGCAATGACCAAGCGGATGTTCGGCATCCTGAGCCTCATCGAGTCCATCAACGTCACCATCATCGAGCAGGCCCGTGCAGACGGTGCCATCACCTCGGCCGTCGACACCGAATTCCTGGCGCACGCGATCACCGGGTTGTCGATGGCCGCGACCCTGAAGGCCATCCGAGGCGAACTGGCGGGCGACGCTCGCGAGGCATACATCGGCTCATTCATCGAGCTCGTGCGGTCGGTGACGACCGCCCCTCCCACGCTCGCAAATTCTTGACAATTCCCGTCCCAAGATCGTGAACCTCCGCTAGCCTCTGCTCTAGCCAATAAACTGAACACTGAACCAGTGAATTGCTAGAAGGCCGGGTCGGGGGACCTCCGACAGCCTCGCCATGACAGCGCCCCGACCAGGACGCGTCACATATGTACCTGCGTGGGCACATGCTGCAACCTGATCGACGCGGTAACCCCGCGCTTGACACGGACCATGAGCTACACCACACTAAGCCACCGACTGTGATGTGGGGTACTAGATACCCACTGTTACACAGCTGTCCATTAGCCAGTCTGTCCATCGAGGTCAGGCCGGAAATGCAAAGCCAAAGGAGCCGCTGTTGAACTCAGCCATGAGTCAAATAGCGGCCGAGGCACACCCAGAGTCCGTCACGGACGAGTGGGGCCAATCCCCCGATATGGGATACGGCAGCAAATCCACCGTGGACAGCCCGGCCTCTTCCGAATCGGGTGGCGGCTTCCAGCTACTCGATCGGGCCCCTCGACTTGTCCGGCGCCCCGTCGAATATGTGGCCTCCCAAACCGATTCGATGCTGAAAACGTTGGGCCGCTATGTCGATCTGGTGGCGCAGTCCTTCGCGTTTCTGGTGAGCGACATCGTCCGCCTGCGTCACCCGTGGCAAGACACCGTCATCCAGTCCTGGTTCATCCTGACGGTCACGGTTGTTCCGGCGATCCTGGTGTCGATCCCGTTCGGTGTGATCGTCGCCGTGCAGGCGGGCAGCATCATCTCGCAGGTCGGAGCATCCTCCATCTCCGGTGCTGCCGGTGGTCTGGGTGTCATCCAGCAGGGCGCGCCCATTGTCGCGGCCCTACTCCTCGGTGGCGCGGCGGGTTCGGCGGTCGCCACCGACCTTGGCGCCCGCAGCATCCGCGAGGAAGTGGATGCCATGCGGGTGATGGGCGTCAATCCCATCCAGCGGCTGGTAACACCCCGGCTGGCGGCGATCCTGTTCGTCTCACCGCTGCTGTGCATCTTCATCATCTTCGTCGGGATCTTCGCCGGTTACCTGGTCAACGTCGGTTTTCAGGGCGGTACCCCCGGCAGTTACCTGTCCTCGTTCGCCGCGTTCGCGAACGTCAATGACGTCACCGTTGCGGTTCTCAAGACCTGGCTGTTCGGCGTGGTGGTCATCCTCGTGGCCTGTCAGCGCGGCCTGGAAGCCAAGGGGGGCGCACGGGGAGTCGCCGATGCGGTGAACGCCACCGTGGTGATCGGTGTGGTCACGGTCATGGTGCTCAACACCGTGATCACTCAAATCGTCGCGATGTTCATGCCGTCGAAGGTGGGCTGACAATGGCCACCTCCCGTCCCTCCCGGTACTTCCCCGACGAACTGCCCCCGGTCGCGCGGTCGATCTGGAACTTCACCAAAGGCGCGGGCGGCTCCGCCGAGTATCTCGGCCACCAGATCACCTTCGTCGGCTTGGTGCTGGCCGCCATACCGCAGACCATCAAGCGTTACCGACGCCAAACCGGCATCCTGCTCGTCGACATGACCTGGGGCAACGGCTCGATCATCGTCGGCGGCGGGGTGATCGGCGTCCTGGTCTTCATGGGAATCGCGGTCGGCGCGTCGGTCGGTATCGTGGGCTTCTCGACCCTGGACATGGTGGGCATGGGTTCGCTCACCGGATTCATCTCCGCCTATGTGAACACCCGGGAAATGGCCCCGATGATCGCCGCCATCGGATTCGCCGCACAGGCGGGATGCCGCATGACCGCCGAGATCGGGGCCATGCGCATCTCCGAGGAGATCGATGCACTCGAGGCGCAGGGCATCCGGTCCATCCCGTTCGTGGTCACCACCCGCGTGATTGCCGGAATCGTCATCATCGTTCCGCTGTACGTACTGACGCTGCTGTTGGCCTATGGTTCCTGCGCGTTCATGGTGTTCTTCGTCCATAACCAGTCGCAGGGCGTGTACAAGCACTACTTCGACTCGTTCGTGCACCCGATCGACGTGCTCTATTCGGTGATCAAGGCCGTGGTGTTCGTCGTCATCATCATCGCCATCCAGTGCTATCAGGGCTACTACGCGGGCGGCGGGCCCGAGGGCGTGGGTATGGCCTCCGGGCGCGCAATCCGGGCCTCGCTGGTCGCGATCGTTCTCTTCGACATGCTCCTCACGTTGCTCTTCTGGGGCAACAATCCTGGAATTCAGATATCGGGGTAACGGGTGGCCATCTATAAAGATCCGAGCGGACGGTCCGCAGGGCCGGGCGCCCTCAAGGTGCGCGGGCTTGCGCTGGCACTTGTGGTCGCCGCCGCCGGCTATTCGCTCTATCAGTCCGGCATCGGCAGTTATGGCGAGCCCTTCGAGCTCACCCTGATCACCAACACCATCGGTGAGGGCATGGGCCCCGGTGGCGAGGTGAAATACCGCGGCTTCAACATTGGCAAGGTCAAATCCCTGCAGACCACTGGGTACAACAAGCAGCGGATGACGGTGACCCTCGATGGCCGGCAAGCCAAGGCGCTCGCGGCCGATACCACGGCGCGATTCACCTCGTCGAATATCTTCGGTACCGCCGCCGTTGAGCTCGTCAGTCATGGCGTCGGCGAACCGCTGAAACCCGGTGGGGTGCTGGAGATCAGCAGCGACGTCGAGGCCGCATCCATCACCGGATTCCTCCGAATGGGTCAACGGCTGGGCTCTATCCTGGACAGCCGGGAATTCAACGCGATCATCGCAACATTCGAGCGGCACGCCGACCTGACCGGTCCGGTCGTGAAATCCTTCTGGGACTTGTTCGCCATGATCGCCGATTCTCAGACAGTGCCCTTCTCCCAAACGCTGGCGGTCATGGCTTCATTGATCGAGGGCACCAACGAATTTGTGCCCGTCATCGGGTCCACCACCAAGCTGCTCGACAGCCTCGACTTCATGGTTGCTCCGAGCGACACCGAGCGGGCCACCGCCGCGATCGATTCGTTGACGACCCTGCTCAAGGGAGTTGGCGACGGACTTCACAACAACAACGATTGGATCGTTCCCTTGGTTCGGTCGCTCCTGGATCTGGCCGTTCCATCCACCTACTTCCTAGGCAGCCTCGCCCCGGCATACGACAGGCTCAATGGCCTGCTCGACCGGACAACCGCCGCATTCCCCGTCGACGACGGCAAGGTACGCCTCAACGTCCAACTGATCATGGACACCGCGCCAGGGCTCGCCGCGGCACTGCCGACGGCGCCCGATGGCCGGGCCGCCTCGGCGGCTGCCGGACCCGCGCCCGGGCCGACCTCTGGAGGACAGCGATGAAGCGGATTGCATTTCTGATTGCCGGTCTCACCGCCACAGTCGCCGTGGCAGTGGTGCTGACCCTGATCATCGTGAATGCTCTGCGCACACCGGTCAACGGTCCGGTTCGACGCTTCGATGCGCTGTTCACCGACGCCTCGGGGTTGATCATCGGCAACGACGTGCGCATCTCAGGAGTACAGGTCGGCAAGGTCGAGAAAATTCATCTCGACGGCAAGAACGCCCGGGTGACCTTCAATGTGCTGACGGACCATCCGCTGTACCAGAACACCACCATCGCGATCCGGTACCAGTCGCTGGTCGGTCAGCGGTACGTCGAGATCGCCCAGGCACCCACACCCAGTGCGCCCTTGGCTGCCGGCTCGACCATACCGCTGGGGCAGACCATCCCCTCATTCGATATCGCCAAGCTGTTCAACGGTTTCCGGCCCATATTCCAAACATTGGACCCCGCCCAGTTCAACAGATTGACCGAGAACATTTTGCAGCTCATCCAGGGTGACGAGCGCGGAATAGGGCCGATCCTGCGTGATATCGATGCCGTCCTCAAACTCTCGGTAGACCGCCAGGCCGCCCTCCAGACCATCGTCACGAATCTTGGTGATATCTCGAAGGATCTGGGCGGCACCTCCGATCAGCTGTTCTATCTGGTCAACGATCTCAACGATGTGCTCGAGCCCTTCGAGAAGCAGGCCGACGAATTCAACAGGGCCGGCAAGGATGCACTGCCCATATTGCGCAGAGCAATCAGCATGCTGCGGTACATCGAGAACACGGTCGATGGCGCCCAGCTGCCCCTGTATGACGTGGCGAGCCGCACCACCCCGGGAACGCCGACCATCATGGCGGGGCTGTCTTTGATTCCAGACCTTGTGCAGGGCATGCGCGATGCACTGATCGAGGAGAAGACGGCGCCCCCAACCGCATTCGAGTGCAAGAACGGTGTGGTGAAGATGCCCGGAATCGGTGAGGTGTCCTTCGCCAATCAGGATCTGGTGGTATGTAAGTGAACGCCCTCACGCGAATTTTCGCGAGAAATCGTCCGATCCTCGATGAAGCGGCGGCAGCTAAACGCAATCGCCGCAACGGACTCATCGGAGTCCTTGTCATCGTCGCGATACTGGCCGCCACCGGAGTCGCATTCGTCAATACCAGTGGTATGAAGACCTACGCGCTGCACCTTCGGGCCTCCGGTGGGCTTCGCGCCGGCGACGACGTCCGAATCGCCGGAATCTCGGTGGGCAAGGTGTCGAGCGTACGTATCGATAAATCGTTGGTAGAAGCCACCTTTACGGTGGATCACTCGGTGCCGGTCGGATCCGATTCGCGGGTAGATATCCGGATGCTCACCCCCCTGGGCGGGCACTATGTGGCTCTCTACCCCGAGGGCTCGACCCCGCTGGGGAAAACCCCCATTCCGCCCGAGCGCACCAGCATCCCTTTCGAGATCAATGAGCTGTTCCAGAAGTTCACGCCCGTGGTCAAGAAGGTGGACGCCAAGGTCATCCATGACAGCCTGATGGAAGTCGCCAACGCAGTCGACAAGTATCCCAACGGTTTACGTGACTTCTTCAATTCGTCTCAATCACTCATCAGCGCACTTGAGCCGACCACCGAGGACTTCCACGCCACGCTGAACTATGCGAACGAGTACCTCCGAGCGTTCAAGACGGGCAAGGAACAGCTCGCCAAGATCGTCACCATGATGTCCAAACTCGGCGCCAAATACAGCAACAGCACGACCGATCTGATCGAGGTCTTCGTCCTGTTGCGGGAGCTCTTCCGGCTTGTCAACAGATTCACCACCGCGTACGCACGCGATTACGAGCCCATGCTCAACGGATTGGACGACATCGTCGACACCCTCACCAAATATCCCGAGAAGCTCGGTAAGGCCGCCGAACAGTGGGGCCAACTCGTCGGGGTCGTGCTGCCGATGCTCAGCGGCAATGGCATCACTGTCAACGAGAACGACCGGGTAATCCCCGGGCAGGACGTCTGCCTACCCCACTTCTTCAGGTTCTGTTGAGGCCCTTGATGACACAGCCAGCATTTGTCCGGAACATCCTGACTCGCCTCACCGGCATGCATCGCGGCGCACGGGCGGCCCTGGTGACCGCCATCGGTGTGGTGCTTGTTGCGGTGGTGGCAGTCGCCGGAACCTTCGGTGCTCGCACCGTCCTTCCTGCCGTCAAGAACATGGTGATGCCGTACCTGGGAAATGCCCATATCCCGTTGTTGGACAACACCAGATCGCTCTGCGCGGATTTCCGCGACGGGTCCGGGCTGTACAAGGGCAACAAGGTCCTGCTCCTCGGTGTCGAAATCGGGACGGTGACAGCGGTCACCAACAAGCCCGACCATGTCGAGGTCGACTTCGAGATTCCCGACGACATGGACCTGCCCGCCGATGTGGGTGCGGCAAGCTATTCACAATCGGTGATCACCAATCGCAGTATCGAACTCACCCGCTCGTGGAGCGAGGGCCCCAAATTTGCCGGGAGTCAATGCATCTCACTGGAAAACACCAGAACACCGGTGAGCGTCACCGAATCGTTCTCTGCCATCGGCGAGCTTGCCGACACCCTGATGCAGGCAGCGCCCGGCCAAGATCCGGCGAATTCGCCGGGCGTGCAGGCGCTCAACAAGACCCTCAAGGGAGCGGCGCGATCGCTCGACGGCGTGGGCCCCGGATTCAAAGAAATGCTCAACAACCTCACCACCATGGTGGGAGATCCGTACAAGGCCGACGCCGACTACCGTCAGCTTTTCGAGAACAGCGCAATCGTCACCTCGAACTGGCTGCAGTACTGGAACGAGTTCGCGGGCGTGGTCAAGGTGCTCCCCGATGTCGCCCGGTTGATCGCGGGCATCTCGGACAACTTCGCCGTCGGCCTTGACTACCTCACCACCGTTCTTCCCACAGTGAACGGCATGGTGCAGCGCGCCGCCGGCCGGATATACAAGAACCTCTTCGACAAGATAGTGCCCTGGGTACGCGACATCCTCAACGCCTACACCCCGCATATCCTCACGTTCTTCAGCACCTTGCCACCGGTCATCAATTGGCTGGCCGATGACATCTACCTGCCCAACACGAAGACCCACAACGTCACCTATGTTCCTCCGCGCGTTGCCATCTCGCCGGATCAGGCCAGCGCCATCTGCCAAAACCTGCGAGACCGGAACACCCCCGGATCCCAGGCGGCGTGTGCACCCGGGACCGCGTCGGACCCGGTGACCCTCGGTTTGACCAACCTGATCATGGGAGCGGCACTGTCATGATTCGACGCCTACTGATCGTCCTTCTCGCCACGGCATTCACCGTGGTCCCGGCGTGCTCGACCGAGGCCCTCGACCCCACCAAGATGCCCATGCCCGGCGCCTACATCCCGAAGGACACCTACCGCCTCAAGATCGAGTTCTCCAGCGTGCTGAACCTGCCCGGAAGGGCCAAGGTCGACTCGGGCGGCGTACAGGTGGGCCTGCTGGACCGGGTGGAGCTCAGGGGCACCACTCCCGTCGCGTACGTCGAAATCGATGGCAGCGCTAGGTTCCCGCAGAACGTCAAGGCCGAGCTCCGACAGGCCACCGTGCTCGGCGATATCTACATCGCCATGATCTCGCCGACAGATCCTGCGCCCGCCCACCTCAAGGACGGCGACACCATCGCGCTGGCCAACACCGTCCCGGCCGCGAATGTGGAGGACCTCATGAGGTCCATGTCGAACCTGATCGGTGGAGGCAGCCTCAACACCATGCAGACCACGGTGGCCAACATGAACAGCTCCTTTCCCCCACCGGAGGAGCTCGACCGTATCCATCGGTCGCTGGCCGGAATGGTCAATGATCTGTCCAATAACCAGGACACCCTCAACCGGATCCTGACCAACATGCAAACCATCAGCGAGTCGTTCCGGGCCAACAAGGGAACGTATCGGCGGCTGCTCGCCGAGGGCCCGACCAAGCTGCCCTCACTGGCCAAAGTGGTACTGAGCCTGAGCGATCTGATCATCAACGGCGCACAACTCGGGCGGGAGGTCGGAGAGATCCTGGACTACCCCGCGATCATGGACATATTGTCCTACCTCACCCCGTTCATCCACACCACCTCAACCACCGACACCACCGTCCCCGTGCTCGGGGACAAGATGGTCCGGACCCTCCGGGACAGGATCATTCCGTTCTTCAAGGACGGCGGCCCCAAGTACACCGTCACCGATATTCAAACCCCCGATGGCACATTGGGTGTCAGCCCCGGGGAACGTGCCGATTCGGTCATACGCAATATGCAGACGATGGGGCTGGTGCGATGAGGCTCAATGTGATAATCACCCTCGCGGTGCTCTCGATCATCTCGCTTGTCGGCGCCATCTATATGGCGTTTGGTGTACTCGATATCGCCTCGACCAACAAGACCCATCGCATGACGCTCATGCTGGACAGTTCAGGCGGATTGATGTCCACCTCTCAGGTCACCCTGCGGGGAATCAAGGTGGGACGGGTCACCAACATTCAAGCCACCCCAACAGGTTTGGCAGTCTCGATGGCCCTCGACAGCGGCTATCCCATCCCGGTCGACAGCCAAGTGAGCGTCCAGAACCTCTCGGCCGCGGGCGAGCAGTATGTGGAGTTCAAACCCGTTCGCATCGAGCCCCCGTACTACAGCGACGGAGCCGTTATCCCGGCCTCGAAGGCAGCGCCCGTGTACACCGTGAGCGACCTGCTGCAGAAGGGCAACGCTCTTATGCAGGCCATGAACGCCGACGACCTGGAGATCACGCTCAACAACGTGGCGGCGGGACTCATGGATAACACCAAGACCATCGACCAGTTGGCCACCACCGCAGGACTGTTCGCGCAAATGGTGAAGGACGACAAGCAGTATCTGGCACAGCTGATCGGCAACACATCTTCCCTGACAAATGGACTCGGCGAAATCAGAGCGGGTGAGATCATGAAGCAATCCGCCAAAACCGTCCCGGCCAGCATGGACGGCCTGGTGGCCCTGGTGAAGGTGATCGAGAAGCTCGAACCGCTCGTCGAAGCCGGTATGGGCGACGGAAAGCCGCTGACCGACCTCGTGGACAAGCTCTTCGACTATGTCAATGCCCTGTCCGAACCGCTCTCGGAATTCGTGACGGTCCTCGAGCCGATCGTCGCTCCGCTACGCGATATCAAGTTGGACGCCGGACACTGGCTGGACTTTTGGGATTCGACATTCAACAACCAGGGCGGAGTGCGAGTCCACCTCGGCGTGCCCGAGTGGCCACAGCCCGAATCGCCCCCAGCAGCAGCCAAACCGGCTCCACCAGGAGCTCAATCAGCCGCACCCAAAACAACCGCGGCGCCACAGACAGCGACAGCAGGAAGGCCCGGATCATGACCGACATCGACGAGCGCAAGCTCACCCTGGATGACGCGGATCCCGAGGAACTCTCGGAGACCACCGGCGAGGCAACCGAGGGCCCTTCGAAGGCCAAAGAGAAGCCCGCACGGCGTTCGAAAGTCGTTGAAAACAAATCCGATACGGACCCACCCGACAGCGGTGCCAATATCTGGAAATGGTTTGCCATCGGCCTGCTCGCCTTGGGAGTCCTCGGTGCTGTTCTCGGGGTCTGGCAATACCAGAAGTTGTCCGACACCCTCGCCGCTACCCGCGCGAGTGATACCGAACGCACCGCGGCCACCGATGCGGCATCCGCATACGCGATGAAGTCGCTCACCTACAGCTATGAAGACCCCGAAAGGTTCTTCAAGAGCGTCAAAGAAGGTGCCTCCGAACCACTTCAGAGCAAGTACAGCGATGCCGAGAAGCTCCTCAAGGCCATCATGCTGCAGGCGCAGGTGACATCCAAGGGCGAAATCATCGCCTCCGATGCGGTGGCGCAGCAGAACGGCATCTACCAGGTTGTGGTCACCACCCGGCAGACCACCCGAAACGTGCAGAACCCAGAGCCACGGGCCACCACGCTGGTCTTGCAAATCACCGTCAAAAAAGATGGAGACGGATGGCAGGTGACCGACATCGGACCCAAGAATGCCAGCTCCACCGGCACCATCATGCATCCCGGCGACCAGAAGCTGCTTCCCGAGGAGCTGGCCCCGGCGCCCGGTAAAAAAGTGCCCGCCCCCAGCCTCCCGCCGCTGCCTGCACTGCCCGGTCAGAAGTAGGCCATGCCCCGGCGTATGCGTGAGCTGGGTGCGGGTGTCGCCGCGGCTGTCTTGCTGACTTCGGCGCAGGCGATCCACCCGGTTGCCGTGGCGCGGGCGGCATTGCCGCCCTGCCCCAGCCGAACCACCATGATCGTCCCGGAACGCTCTATGGCACACACGGATTGCCGCCTGTCGGCCGCCGACGGCACCGGGATCACTTTCGATGTCGAGTACTGGCAACCAAACTCCGACCATGAAGGCGCTGCGGAATACCCACCGCTGTCGGTGCGGGTCACCATCAAGAATTCCTCCGGCGAAAGGTTGCAAGAGGTCAACGAACTACTGGAGCCGACCAGCCCCGCGCCGGTCGGTCTACAAGACATCGACGGTGACGGCCGGGACGAGATGGTCATTCCGATCGCAACCCGTGTCATGAATGGCGCTGTGAACAGCCGATTTTCGGTATGGCGCGCCGAGAAGCAAACGACCCACTTCGAGCGGGTTCAGATGTTCGGGCAGGCCATCTACCCCAGCGGCGACGGCTATGTCGTGGTCAACAGCGGCGCGTTCTCCAGCCGCGACCTCGACTTCTACCTACCGACCGCGGCCGGGTACACCCACATCATCACCCTGACGATGACCACCGAGGAAGTGGACCCGAACACCCACAAAGTGCTCACCGCAAGCTGCATGGTGCATAAGCAGTCCGGCCTGGGAGCCATCGACATGGACTGGCAGGACTCGCCCGTGTTCTGTGATTCGCCTGCGGCCAAGTCGATTTGGCCGGACGCCGTGCGGGTGGAGACCAATCGGCGCGTACAAGGACGCTAAGTCCCACACGCCTCGTGAGGTGGGCCCGCACTGTCCAAGCGCGCAATGAGCGATCGCATACCCGGCCGAAAACCCCACGCGAACACCACCCGCAGGAACGGCTGGACCCAGCGTAGTGGTAACCCGGACACGAAATCGCGCGGTTATCGCGACGGTCCAGTCGACGGCGCAGCCGTCAGGGGTGCGGGTAAGCACGTAGTCCTCCGCCCACAGCTTCAGCAAGGGCCATGTGCCCGCCACCGCGGAGTAGGTGATGCGATGCGGCGGTGCATACCGCCAGAATCTCTCTCGCTAGACTACTACCTGCGAATCATTCAGGACCGCAGTCGAATCGATGGACCGAGCCTGTTGTGCATATTGATAGTCGCCGGCCGGGAAGTTCCTCGCCGCGCGTCGCGCCTGCAGAGTCGTGGTGGGCCGCAGCAACGGCACATCGTCGTCGGCGTTCTTCCAGTACGACCGCACGCCCTGATTGAGTTCGGTGAAGTAGTACTTCAGGTTGCGGCCGTTGCGCAACATGCTCTGGTGGAACTTGTCCAGCGCCTCCTGCCGCACCTCCATGCGAGTAGCGCCACGTTCACCCGCCAGCGAGATGGCCCGGACAATGTGGGTGACCGCGGTGTCGGCCAGCCCATGCCATCCGCCGTTTCCGGTCCAGGAGTAGGGCCCAACGATGATCCAGCGGTTGGGGAATCCGGTGATCGAGACGCTCTCGTACGCCTGCATCCCACGGGTATTGAAGAAATCGCCGAGGTCACGCCCACCGGCTCCGACGACGCAGCCACGCTTGTAGGAGGCCGGTTCGGAGAACAGGTCGAAACCCGTTGCGGTGATGAGGAAGTCCGCCTCGTGGACGGTCCCATCAGTGGTCTTCACTCCCTCGGGTACCACCTCCGCGATCGGCGTGGTGACCAGCGAGCAGTGCGACTTGTTGAAGACCCGCGGGAAAGCCGAGTTGAGGGTTGGCCGGTTCCCCATCGGCCCGAAGGACGGGAGTAGATCCCGCGCCGCCTGCTCATCCTTGACCACCGCGCGCAGGTAGGCCCCGTACAGCGCCCGCCCGGCCTTGTCGAATGTCCGCATCAGCGGGCGCATGATGGCTCCTGGCGTGTTGATGAGGAACCACAGCCCCAGGCTCCCGCCTAGTAGTGCTCCCCACTCGATCACCGAGAACAGTCCCGGGATGCGAAGTGCCCATTGAGCAATGACGGGGATCCGGAAGTCGGGTTTAGGAATGCAATAGACGGGCGTCCGCTGAAACACCACCAGCGATTCGGTCTCGTCCGCTATGGCGCCGCACAACTGGACGCCGGTCGCCCCGGTGCCGATCACGGCCACCCGCTTGCCGCGCACATCGTGCTCCGGCAGCCAATTCACCGGTGTCACCTGGGTGCCGGCGAAGCTCTCCAGCCCCTTGATGCCGGGCTGCTTGGGATCGAAGAAGGGGCCCTTTGCCGCAATCACGAACCGCGCGGTGATCACCGTGCCGTCCGCGAGATTCAGGCGCCAGCAGTGGTTCTCCTCGTCCCACACTTCGTTGCGAACGTCGACTCCGAAACGGAAGTGCGGTCGCAGATTGAATCTTTCGGCCACCTGCTGGTGGTAGGCCTGCACCTCGGCTCCGGGTGCGAAAACGCGAGACCACTGCGGGTTGCGGAAGAACGGGAACTGGTAGATCACCGACGGGATATCGACCGCGATCCCCGGATACACATTGTCGCGCCAGGTCCCACCCAAGTCGGCGGCCCGATCGAGGATCACAAAGTCCTCCACACCCGACTGCTGCAAACGCACGCCGGCACACAGGCCCCCGATGCCCGCACCGATGACGACGACGTGATGATCGGGAATTGATGTGGTCATGGAGACTCCTCACTCGATGTCCGGGGTGGACAGCTCACTGATAACTCGTCCGATGGCGATAACCATCTGTGCATGTAGAAAGTGGTAGTGCGCCAACGGCGGCCGAAGGGAATCCGCACCGGGATCCGGGCCAGGATGACCTGTCCGCCAACAACACCGACCAATTCGCTCCGCGTCAGATCCCACACGAACCACCGCACCACTGGACGTGCCAGTGCGGTCACCCAGCGGTTCATCTTCCCAGCGGGCAGATGCCAGTCCAGCACGGTAACCGAATGCTGCGGGTTCTTGGCGTCGTCAACGGTCACGGTGCGAAAATCGAATACCTCTTCACCCCGACACCCCGCCGGGCGCGGGTAGCCGGGAAACATCAGGCGCCACACCCACCGGAACTCACGATGCGTGTTCGAGATCCCGCGCCGCCCATCGTCAGAGAAGCGATGCCCCTGCCACCAGCGCCCGAGGCCCCATCGCAGCAGCGAGTCTACGATCCGGCCATACGGGCTGGCCAAATATCTGGCTTGTGTCAGGCCGTCCCGTTGGCCCAACGGGGTTCCCGTGAGAAAGACCGCTTCGAGCGCCGCGATGTCCCCCGCCTTGCCCAGTTCGTCCAGCCATTGCCATGTCAGCTCTTCCGCATGGCCCGGGTCGGACTGGCCCAGTCGCGCCAGTCCGGCCCGGACCCCCTCCGAGGCCGCCGTGGCACGACGCTGGTGTCCCCTCAATGGATCGCCCTATTGAGCGCTGCAGCGATCCGGATCAAGAGCCGCATGGATACGTATCTCCCTTTCGGCTGCTCGGCTAGTTCGCCGGTCCGACAGCGGATTCCGCCATGGCAGTGCGACCGCCCGAAACGGGTAGCTTCTCGAACCGGAAGTCGTCGAGTGGGAAGCTCTTACTGGCCCGCGTCGACTGGTACGCCGTGGTGGGACGCAGGAATGAGAAGTCGCCATGGCGGTCGATGTAATAGGAGTTGGCATTGGCACATGCGCGTCCATGCATAAGCGTCGACTCCGCTTTGGGTGCAATGAAATCAAAGAACCGATCATTGGCCTCTTCGGTTACCGCGAATGCCGTCGCACCACGCTTGCGCGCCTCGGTAATCACCCGTACGGCGATACGCGTGGCGTTCTCCACCATCACGTGCCACGAGCTGCCACTCCACGCGAACGGACCGAAAACCATGAAGGTGTTGGGCAGCTGGGGCATTGTCACACCTTCGTATGCCCTAGCGCGATTGTTCTCGTAATAGTCGGCTAGATCAAAGCCGTCGCGCCCCTTGACGGGACGTGCACGGTAGACCTCAGGGCTTTGCGACATCTCAAACCCGGTAGCGAGCACCAAGACGTCGATCTCTCGCTCCACACCGTCCTTGGTGACAACCCCGGTCGGGGTGATCTTGGCGATCGGATCGGTCACCAAGTCCACATGCGGTTCGGTGAAAGTGCGATAGTAGATGTTCGAAACGCTCGGGCGTTTGCACCCGAATCCATACTCAGGCGTCAGCTTCTTGCGAAGCTCCTGGTCTCGAACCTGGCTGAAAAGGAACGCGCGGCAGGCCCATTTCGGGATCAATGTGATAGGAGCGATCTGCTTGCCGTACACCGTGATTGCCACCAGGCCAACTTCTACCGCGGCCGCGGCGATGCCCCGGATCATCGACTGCAGACCGGGAACATATCTCAGGGCCAGCCGGGCGATGCGCGGTATCGGGAAGTCCGGTTTCGCAAACACCCAGATGGCACGGCGCTGGTACACATCCACATGCGAGGCCACCCGCGCCATCTGCGGAATCAGCTGAACCGAGGTGGCCCCGGTACCGATCACCGCCACCCGCTTACCCTTGAGATCAAAATCATGGTCCCAGTTCTGAGTCTGGATCACCTTGCCGCCGAACGAATCCAGGCCCGGGATATCCGGCACCTTCGGCTCGACGAAGGCCCCGACTGCGGTGATGACATATCTGGACGTCATCACCCGGCCGTCGGCGAGAGTAAGGCGCCATAGGTGGTTGTCCTCGTCCCAGACCCGCTTCATGACCTCGTGCCCCAACCGAAGATGGTCGTTGAGGCGGTACTGGTCGACCAGGCTCGCGATGTACTGCTGCACCTCTCGCCCCTTGGGGAAGGTGCGCGACCAGTCGGGGTTTTTCGCGAAGGAGAACTGGTACACGATCCCCGGGACATCCACCGCCACATCGGGATAGTGGTTGTTGTACCAGGTGCCACCGATCCCGGCGGACCTCTCGAGGATGACGAAATCGGTCAGTCCTGCGCGCTTCAGCCCGATGGCGGCACCGAGCCCACCTATCCCGGCACCGATGACAACGGTCTCATGTTGAGGGGTGCTACTCATAGGATCGCCTCGACCTGCTGTTCGATACGGCCGTCGTATTCACCGCGCGCTCGCCGGTCCACGGGCCCCACGGTCCTGTCCGCATTCACCACTCGCCTACCCAACAGCCACAGCCACTCCGGAACGAGGTGCTGAAGACGCAGCGCGAGAACCGTACCCCTCGGGGAACCGACCACCGCGGGCCGATTGCGCACGGTCCTCACCGCATCGCGTGCTACCCACCCGGGCGGGATTATCCCCAGTTTCTCCCACCATTTGAAGGGAATACCGTCCACGAGCTGGGTGCGGACAGCCGCCGGCATGACCGTCGAGATCGTCACCCCGGTACCGGCCAGCTCCTCGCGGGCACTGCGCGCGAATCCGGTGGCGGCATGCTTCGATGCGACATAGCTGGCCAGGCCTGGTGAGTGAATTGCACCGGCCGCCGACGTCACGTTGATGAAATGCCCCTTCCCCCTGGCGATCATCCGCGGGGCGAGTACCTGATAGGAGATGTAGTGGCTCCAGAAGTTGACGCGCATCGTCGCCTCGGCCACCCCGCGCGACTCTTCCAGCAGCGGGCCTACGGGCATGATCCCCGCGTTGTTCACCACGATGTCGATGGGCCCCAAGGACTCTTCAATCTCAGCCACTACCCGTAGATACTCGTCAGAGTCGGTCACATCCAACGCAAATCCTTGTGCACCCGAACCGATGTCACGTGCCGCTCGTGCAGCGGCCTCGCCATCAAGGTCGGCGATCATCACCTGCGCCCCCTCGCGCGCCAGCCGTTGCGCGATAGACAAACCGATGCCGCGGGCGCCACCGGTGACCAACGCGATGGCGCTCTCTATCTGGATCTCTGTGAACTTCATGCGGCCGGCCGGCCCACGTGAGTCCTGACGAACGTCGAGATGTCGCCAACGGCGGCCCTCGCATCGCCAAGCACGTCCGCGGCCATCTGGAAATCGTGCACCTGGTTTCTCCATATCTGCAGTTCGACCGACACCCCGGCCTCGGCTAGCCGAACAGCCGCGAATTCGGCATCGGGGCGCAGGATTTCGTCACTACCCACCTGAACGAGTGTCGGCGGCAGGCAGGCCAGCGCCGCGAGGTCACCCTCGACAAAGCTGTCGAGGGTGGCAAGTCCCGCCGTGGTTCCCTCCGCAGACAACATGAGGCGCTCCATGGCGATCAGCGCCGCCCGCGGGAACAACGAATCGTTGGATTGGCCGGCCAGCACCAGCTTGCCCGCGGGGTCGCGCTGCACCAGGGGTGACATGCACACCAGGGCACCCGGTGAGCCGAGCCCGCGCCCCTGTGCGATCAGGCTCGTGACCAAGCCGAGGAAGCCACCGGCGGAATCCCCGGCGATGGCGATCTCTCCGGGCTGATATCCGCTATGGATGAGATAGCGGTATCCGTCGAGCGCGTCTTCGACCGCCGCCGACACAGGGTGCCCCGGTAATTTGCGGTAATTGACGGCCAGGGAGGTGACACCCGCGCCCACGACGATGCGCGAGACGAGCCTGCGGTGCGTGTTCAGCCCGCCGACGACGAAGGCCCCACCGTGTAGATAAAGCACAGCACCGCTGGGCGACTCGCCCGTGGGCACCATCAGCTCGGCCTCGCAGTGCGCAAGCCGCACACGTGAACGGCGCACGCCCCGGACGGGCCGCAGCACCACGGCCGCGAGGTCGACGACTCGGTACGGCCACGGCAACCGCGGGAATCGTGCCCACAGCGCAATCACCGGATACGCGAACAGCCGGATGCCCCACCGCCCCAATCGCAGCAGAACCGTCAGCGAGCCTCGCTCAACGCGTGTGAGCTGCACACGCTCCACATGCATACGCTCCACGTGCAGCGGCACCACATCGGCCGTCATCGACACTCCTCGGTGATCTCGTGCATGGGCAACTGTTTAATAGACTGACATGCCATTCATAAAAATACAAGAGAGTGTTGCCGTGCACGCCAGGTGAGCCGTTATCGCTGTTGAGACCAGCTTTCTATAGCTTCGCCCATCGGGGTGGCGATACCAGCGAGGCCGAGATACTCGCGGGCGATCGCCGACCAGGGCGCCTCGGCGCCAAGCTTGCCCAGTAATGCCGCCACACACAGCTCCGTACGCCGCGCCATCGTGTGGGTCTCCACCAAACGCTGGTTACGAATGCCTTCGTAGAACTTGGAGGAGGGCAGCACAGCATCGGCGACCGAACGCCGAGCGATATCCGGTGTCATCCGCACGCTCCCGTCCCCGAGATGCCAGCTGCTGACAGCGCGGATGTACTCGGTGGCAGCACTTCGCTCCATGGCCTCCGGATCTGCCAGGAATCCCGCCGCCACCGCGAGCTCGAACGCCTCGTCGTCATTCCCGGTGAGCAGCGCCCGGAACACCTTGCGCTGAACATCAGCGTCCTCGGTATCCATATCCATACACAGCCCGAAGTCCAGAAAACCGACCCGTCCGTCGGAAAGCAGCATGATGTTGCCGGGATGAGGATCGGCGCAGAAGAATCCCGTTCGGTACATCTCGCCGCAGTAGAAGCGATAAATCGCCTCCCCCACTCGGTCCCGGACCGGCTGATCCTCACCGATGAGGCCGTCGAAGGGCACACCGTCGAGGTACTCGGTCACCAGAACGTGTTCGGTGCACAGTTCGGTGATCGGTTCGGGGATACGCCACCCGGGATGTTGGCGAAATGCCTCGAAGATCCGCTGGTGATGCGCCAGCTCGGTGCGGTAGTCCACTTCCTTGATCATCTGTCGCTGCACCTCGGCGACGATGGCCTGGCTATTGCTCGCGGGCATCTTCTTGGACGCCAGCTTGGTGATCAGCTGCAGGTTCTTCAGGTCCGCCCGGACCTTGGACGCGATATCCGGGTACTGGATCTTGACCGCGACCATCCGCCCGTCGTCCAGGCGGGCGCGGTACACCTGCCCAATGGAGGCCGACGCGATGGCTCCGGCCTCGATACTCACGATCCTGGCACGTAGGCCGCCCAGCTCGCGATCCAGCGCATGGTGCATCGTCTCGTCGGGAACCCTTGGCGCATTGTCGAATAGGGGCGCAAGCCGTGCGGTGAACTCATCCCTGGCCGAGCTGGATGTGATGCCCACGTCCACGACAGATAGCAGCTGGCCGAGCTTCTGCGCGGCCCCCTTCATCGAGCCCGCGACGGCCACGAGATCGTCGGCGAACCGCAGAATATCGGCGTCCCGCCGGGCGGCCACGTCCGCGGCGACCGGCTTTATGGCCGTCGTGATCGCCGAGCGCACAGCGTGACCGGCAACAACCTTTCCCAGCGCCGCAGCCCTTTTCGCGCGCAGCGGCACGCCGGCCCGAGTTGCGTTGACCTCGTTGTCAACCGGTTCGCCGATGGGAGTGCTCCTTCGTTTCCCACGCCGGTCTACGGCGCTGGGTTCAGACCATAGAGCAAAAACTGCGTGATGGCTCGCGCATACTCGTCAATATGGTCCGTCCGCCCGTCGTCGTCAACGATCAGGGTGACGGCACCGACCAGCAACGAGACAAAGGCCTGGCCGAGGAACTCGGTGTCGATCGACGGGTTGATCCGGTCGGCGCCGATCATCGAGTACACGGATTGCTCGCTGCGCACCGACGCAAAGCGGAAGAACTGAATAATGGACTGGAGCGCCTCCGGATCCACTCCGGCGGCCTCCGTACACACGAAAATCAGCGCCGATAACCGACCGGCCACCGCCTCGAGCGCGTTTCTAAATCCCTGTGCCAGAGCGTGTTCAATGTCCTGACGCGCATCGAGACGGCCGACTGGTCGCGACAGCACAGGCTCCATCGCCGAAAATTCACGGACCATCAGCGCATCGAGCAAGTCGCGTTTGTTCTGGTAGTAGTTGTAGAACGTGCCGTGGCTGACCCCGAGCCGCTCCACGATCTCGTTCACACCAACGCCGTGGTAGCCGTCGGACAGGAAGCAACCAAGCGCGGCATCGAGAAGCTCATTACGGCGGTCGGCGGCAACAGGCACCTGAATATGCACGGCGTCAATGGTTTCCGCGTCCGGATGCCCGGCACCGGGCTCCAGAACCACGCCGTCACGCAAAATACCGGTCTCCGCGATCTGCGAAGCGGTACTCACAAATCGCTCTCGGGTGCTGGGGTTATCGTGCCGACTTTGGGCGAGCAGAAAGCCGGGGAGCACGAGCGCCGGCAACAGCCGTGCGAGCACGGCGTGGTTCTGGGCGTCCTCCGGAACCCACCCGGCGCGCCGGCCGCTATCCAAACCCCGTTGCACGTACGAATCGAGCATCGCCTGAATACCCAGGACACGCTGTTTGAGTTCCTTATCGGCGGCGGCCGACTGGACCGTCAGGAGCTTCAGCAGCGCCGGCTCCTGATCCACCAACGCATAGAGGCGGCGGCCGCCCTCCATGATGATGTCGTTTCGTTCTTCGATACCGGCCGTTCCGCCGACCACGTCGAGAAAATCGTCGAGCGCCAGGGTGTCCACCAGCCGCTCCACGGCATAGTCGAAGACCAGGTCCAGGACCTCGCGCTTGCTGTCGACATACCGGTAGACGGTGCCCTGCCCCATACCCGCGCGGGTGGCGATATCGGACATGCTGGTCTGCTCGTAGCCGTTTTCGGTGAATGCCGCGAAGGCCGCGTCGACAATCTGCTGGCGGCGTCTGTCGGCAAGTCCGGACACCGGGGGCCGTCCTCGGCGAGGCGGATCCTGCGCCACTAGTTGCTCCATCGACGTGTCTGACCGAACCGATCCGAGGCGCGCGCGGGTACGCGCACTTCATTGCCGTCAGAGTCTAAACACGTACGCGCCGGGCCATGCGCGGTGCGAGGTCAGCCCTCGAGCTTGTAGCCCAGACCACGCACCGTCACCAGGTGCACTGGATTGGCGGGATCCGACTCGATCTTGGAGCGTAGCCGCTTGACGTGCACGTCAAGGGTCTTGGTGTCGCCCACGTAGTCGGCGCCCCACACCCGGTCGATCAGCTGGCCGCGGGTGAGCACCCGGCCGCTGTTGCGGATCAGGTATTCGAGGAGATCGAACTCCTTGAGCGGCAGGGTGATCGATTCCCCATTCACCGACACCGTGTGCCGATCAACGTCCATGCGTACCGGGCCGGCCTCCAACACGCCGTCACCCGCGGCGGTCTCTTCGGAATCCGAGCCGCGGCGCAGCACCGCCCGAATACGGGCGATGAGCTCGCGCGCCGAATACGGCTTGGTCACGTAATCGTCGGCACCTAGTTCCAGCCCGACGACCTTGTCGATCTCACTGTCGCGCGCAGTCACCATGATGACCGGCACGCTGGACTTGGCGCGCAGCTGCTTGCACACATCGGTGCCGCTCATTCCGGGCAGCATGAGGTCCAGCAGCACGATATCGGCACCGGCGCGCTCGAATTCGGCGAGCGCCGAGGGACCGTCGTTGACGATGGTCGCCTCGAAGCCCTCCTTACGCAGCAGGAAGGCCAGTGGATCGGCCAGCGAGTCTTCGTCCTCAACAATCAAGACACTGGTCATCGACGTACATGTTCCTCTCGTGTAGTCGCTTGGCGATCCTCGCGTAAGCGGCTGGTTGATGCGTGCGGCGGGGCGTGGTTGATCGCTTCTTTGCGAGACATGGATTGGTCTGATTGCGGGTGGTCTGCGGATTCCTCAACCCCGTCATCCTCGTCTTCGTAGACAGGGAGGGACAGGGTGAACGTCGACCCCGTGCCCGGCTGGCTCCACAGCTTGATGGCGCCATTGTGGTTGGCGGCGACGTGCTTGACGATTGCCAGCCCCAGGCCGGTGCCGCCGGTATCACGGGAGCGCGCCTTGTCCACCCGGAAGAAACGTTCGAAGACGCGCTCCTGATGTTCCTTGGCGATTCCGATGCCACGGTCGGTGACGGCGATCTCGATCTTGTCGCCGCGGCGCCGGCGGCTGATCGATACCGGTGATCCATGCGAAGAGTAGGCAATGGCGTTCGCCACCAGATTGCTGATGGCGGTGATGAGCAGCGTGGGGTCACCGCGCACCTCGAAACCGCTGGGCGCGTCCGTGGTGACCGCGATATCGGCGTTCTCGGCAGCCACCTTGGACCGGCTCAGCGCCTCGGAGACCACGAAGTCGACATCGACAACCTCCAGGTCGGGCAGTTTTTCGGCCCCCTGTAGCCGTGAGAGCGCGATGAGTTCGGTGACCATGTTGCCCAAGCGGCGGGACTCCGCGAGAACCTGCTCGCCGAAATGCTGCACGGTCTCGGGTTCATCGGAGGATTCCAGCAGCGCCTCGGCGAGCACACCCATGGCACCGACAGGCGTCTTGAGCTCGTGGCTGACGTTGGCCACGAAATCCCGGCGGGTGGCCTCCATGCGGACATGCTCGGAGTCGTCGTCGACGTAGATGACCGCCCAGCGCGGATCGGCGTCGGAGAGCCTGCGCACGTGCCCGCGCAGGCTAAACCCCGTACGGCCCGGCGCCTTCGGTTTGGTGGTCAGATCCACTTCGACGGCCTCACCGGTGGCCAGGGTCCGCTGAGCGGCGTTCCATGCCTGCTCGTCGAGCTGGCGGTCGCGCACCAAGCCCAGCTCGCGAGCACGAGCATTGACCAAGACGACGTCCTGATGCCTGTCGACGACGACGATTCCGGTCGGTGAGATGGCGACGATGCGCTCGAGCATCTGGGAAACGGTCAGGCCGGTCTGGGCTACTTGCGAGCCCTTCCGGGTCTTGTGATGCGTCGAGGAGCGACGCGAGTACCACGCGCCCAGCCCCGCCCCCGCAGCAAGCGCCGCCAGGGCCGCGATCGTCACGATCACAACCAGAGAGCCCGATGCGGCGGTCACGCGAAAAGCGTACGCATTCGGTGAACGTCACCCCAGCAGCGTGCGGCTAAATGCCGAGCAAGTCACACATTCCAGCACAGGTGTTAGGCGTGAGTTCACCGAATATTCGCCGATTGGCGAACTTCTGGTGGGTCCAGGCTCAGCGTGGGGCTATTTTGCGCCCTGGTTGGCTACCGCCGCGGCACCGGCGGCAGCGGCCTCCGGGTCCAGGTACACGCCACCTGCGGTGACAGGCTTGAGGTTCTCGTCAAGGTCGTACCGCAACGGAATACCCGTGGGGATGTTGAGCCCGACGATCTCCTCGTCGGAGATGCCGTCGAGGTACTTCACCAGGGCCCGCAGCGAATTACCGTGGGCGGCAACCAGAACCGTCTTGCCCGCGCGAAGTTCCGGCACGATGGCCTCTTCGTAATACGGCACGAACCGCGCCACCACATCGGCCAGACATTCGGTGAGCGGTCCTCCGCCGATATCGGCGTAGCGGGGATCCTGGTCCTGGCTGTAATGGCTGCCCCGCTCGATGGGCGGCGGCGGGGTGTCGTAGCTGCGGCGCCAGGCCATGAACTGGTCCTCGCCGTACTTGGCCTTGGTTTCGGCCTTGTCCAAACCCTGCAGGGCTCCGTAGTGGCGCTCGTTAAGGCGCCAGTCCCGCAGTACCGGGATCCACAGCCGGTCAGCGGTGTCGAGGGCCAGGTGCGCAGTGTTGATCGCGCGGCGCAGCAGCGAGGTGAACAGAATGTCGGGCAGCAGCCCCTGCTGAGCGAGCAGCTCACCACCGCGCTGAGCCTCTGATCTGCCCTTTTCTGTCAGGTCGACGTCGACCCAGCCGGTGAACAGGTTCTTCGCGTTCCACTGACTCTCGCCGTGGCGCAGCAGGATCAGGATGGCTCCGTTTGCCTGACTGGAGGTCTCGCCGCTCATGGGCGCCAGTCTCTCATGTGGCTATCCGACTGCTCTCGACGTATCAACCCAGTTCCCTGTTCAGCTCGGCGCGGCGCATGTCCCGCACGATGACCGACGCATTCGTCACGAGTTCGCTGACGGAATATCGGCACGCGACCGGGTCGCGCACCACGCCGACGCTGATACGGAGCACGTTGAGCGCATTGGCGATATGCAACGCCACCACGGCGCCCGACCATCGGGGCGCCGGCGGCGCCGGGACCTTCATCACCGCGGCCAATGCGTTCACTTTTCGTGCCGCGGGGTCATCGACAATTCTGGGCTGCGCCGCGCCGGGCGCGGAGAGCTCCTGGACAACCATGTCCAGAAGGACCCCTTCGGCTATCGCCGCTTCAAAAAATTGGACGTGCTGGATGTAGACGGGGGCGCCTCGTCCCGCAGCGGCACCGGAGGCGAAAAATACGGCGGTGACCGCCCGGGGCGACAGGCCGGCGGACACGGTGATGCCCGCAGCTGCCGCCGCGACCTCGAAAATTCCGGCGTCGTCGGTGAATCCCATCTGCTCTCGGCCCCAGCCCGACGAGCCAAAAAGCGACTTCACTTCGACACCTCCCGCGATCATGGATGACCATTGGTCCCGGGGCTCTTCCCGCCGATTCATTCGAGAACCTTTGCAGGAACTAATTTCTCGATCTCAGTCTGTAATATCTGCTCAATTCGCCGCGCACTGTTCTCACCGCTCACGAGTTTGGTGAAGTCAATACTCAGCCTTCCGTTGTAGCTGGTCACGAAGTAGATGCGACCCTCCACCATCGCGACGGCCCGTGTCGCGATGAATGCAGTCACAGGATGAAGCTCGACACCACAACGAAAGTCGTTGATGTCCACGCCGGCCGGCGTGGCGAACTCCGAGACCCTTCCCCAGTTGGTGATCTGGATGGCGGTGAAGGTTGGCACCAATCCCCCCATCGGCACGAGAAGGAAGTACCGCCTCGCCAGAGACAGCGCACGTCGGATATCACCGCGGACAAATGCGGTGTGGTGAATGCGGTTGGTTTGTAACCCATCGCGGATGTCGGCGATAACCTGGCGGGCGAGGTCAAGCGCGTCGCTGCCCCGACCGACGTCAAGGATAATCTCGGCGATGCCCAGCACGTTGGTGCCCTCGGTCGGGGCAACCGGCGGATCTATCCGGGAGCGCAAGTTCACGAATGAGGACATCGCCACGGACAGTTCACTTTTCCCCGATATCTCGCGCTCGGCGAGCACCAGTGCCGCGCTGATGAGCCCATTGAGCGTGACGCCATGCGCGCGCCCCACCTCGAGGAGACGATCGGTCTGCTCTACCGACAGGTGAATGCGTGCCCGCTGCGCACGACGTGGACGCAGAGCGGTCCAGATCCATTCGGGCCCGCGGTATGCCGGACGAAGGTCCATCATCGGCGCGGACGCCGGTTCGGTGTAGCCACGCGCACGAAGCAGAGTCTCGGCACTAGCCGGAATGGGATGCGGCGGCGTACCCATCGGCCTCACGACGCCGTTCGCCCGCCGCGTTCGCTCCGCGTAGAGCGTCCACACATCGTGCAGATATGCCAGGGCAGCGTCGGCGTCCGCGATGGCGTGGTGCAAGAGAAACGTCATGCGGAACTTCCCGGCAGACCGGTATACCCGCAGCGCACACACCTGCCCAAGGGGTAAGGCCGACCTACCGGCCACCACATAGTCCCCGACGTCGGCATCATCGACATCCCGGAATGTGACCCGCGGTCGCTTGCGCGAGGCAAAACGTAGTTCAAAACCTCTGCGCGACATATGAATTCGACCACCCAACAACGGGTAAAGCTCAATCATGCCCGCGAGGGCATCCTCCAGCGCAGCTTCGTCCAGCGTTCCCGTGCCATAGCAATGCTGCGCCACAGTGGCACCCGAGACGACGAACGCAGACTCCGAAGGCGATAGAACGCGCGGCGGCAGCAGCTCGGGCATGAAGCTCCTTAGGCAAGCCAAGTACTCGATACACACAGTTATCGATACTTAAAGTACCCGATACTTTCCATATTGCCACGCACTACGGCATCGACACAGGCTGCAGGGCGGCCGATGCGCAGCGCCGGACCTGATCACGGCGCAGAACAGCATGTTAAGGAGGTGACGCCTATTCCGCCGTCACCGCCGCCGCGACTGTGTGGACCGGCTCTTCGAAGGCTTCGAAGGCGTAGTCATGAAGTGGGAAGGTGCGCGACGAGCGGCGCGCGGCCTGCGTCGACAGCGGCCGGATGTACGCGGACTCACCGTTGTGGTCAAAGTAGTAGCTGTTGGCAGTGGCGCAGTTGCCGGTCTGAAACAACGAGTAGGTGTACCGCGAGCGGGCATCCTCGGTCCAGGCGTCGGCCGCGTCGGCCCGCACCTCGACGTCCGTCGCCCCGAGCCGCCGCGCCTCCCCGATGACCCGCCCGATGTGGATGGCCGCGGTGTCCACCACGCTGTGGTAGGTACCACCGGTCCAGCCGTATTGACCGAAGACGTTGAAGTTGTTGGGCAGCCCCGGTATCGAGAAGCCGTGATAACTCTGGGGGAGGTGACTCTGGTAGAAGTCGGCCAGATCGAAGCCCTTCCGCCCGCTCACCGGCCGGTCCCGGTACACCTGCGGATCGAAGAACAACCGGAAACCGGTAGCGAGGATCAAGACGTCGATCTCCCGTTCCACACCCGCCGCCGTTCGGACCCCGTTCTCGGTGATGGTGTCGATCGGGTCGGTCACTAGCTCCACATTGGCCCGGTTGAAGGTACGCAGGTAGGTGTTGGACGTGGCAGGCCGCTTGCACCCGAAGTCGTAATCCGGTGTGAGCCTGGCCCGCAGCTCCTTATCGGGTACCTGCAATCGATAGGAGACATTGCCGAGCAGCCAACGCAGCGCCCCCGGGGTGTTTCCGAGACGACCGGCATAGAGCACCCCGTAGACGAGTGCACCGCCCACGATGAACTCCAGGCCCTCCTGAAGTAGCCGTTGCGTCGCGGGCACCCGGCGGAACAACGCGCGCAAGGGTGTCGGCATGCTTGGGTCGATCTTGGGGAAAACCCAGATGGGGGTGCGTTGGTAGACGTCGAGATGACCCACTTCGCGCGCGATCTCAGGAATGATCTGTACGGCACTGGCCCCGGTACCGATGACGGCGACGCGCTTACCCGTCAGATCGATGCTGTGGTCCCAGGCCGCCGAACGCAGGATAGTGCCGCGGAAGTCATCCAGCCCCTTCAGTTCAGCCGGTTTGGGTTCAGGAAAAGGACCGGCGGCAACGACGACGAATCTCGCCGTCACCTCCCGCCCATTGACCTGAAGCCGCCACAACTTCGCGCCCTCGTCCCAGGTGCGGGCGCCCACATCGCTTCCGAATCGGACGAAACGCTGCACGTCGTTTTCTCGGTAGAGCCGCTCGATATAGCTGAGCACCTCCCCGCCCTTGGCGTAGAACCGAGTCCATTCGGGGTTCAGGGCATGGCGAAACTGGTAGGCCTGTGCCGGAATGTCCACGCCGATACCGGGATAAACGTTCTGGCGCCAGGTGCCGCCAACGCCGTCCATGCGTTCGTAGATGACGAAGTCTTCGATACCCCGGCGGCGCAGCTCCAATCCGATACCGAATCCAGCCAGCCCAGCACCGATGACGGCGACATAATGATCAGGCTGGTCGGTCATGCACTGACCTCGTAGGTGAGTTCCTTGGACCAGCTCGGCTGTTCGGCAAGCCAGCGCTTCGGGTAGTAGTCGGACAGCTTGACCATGGTGTTGGCCACCGCGTGATACGGGCGGTGAAGTGGGTTCTGCGCGTTGGTGATCATCGCCGCCCCGAGCCGCAGGACTTGGTACACCAGCAATCGAGTGCCGTTGCCCCGGCTGCCGACGTTGACGAATCTCTCCATGGCGTCGTACAGGCGCTGCTCACGCAGACCCATGCCGATCAAATTGCCCTTGATCCTGTTGATGAGCGGGATCCCAGTGCCGAGTCCCAGCAGCAATCCCATCAGTAACGAGGGGTTGAGTGCAGTGGCGACATTCTCGATGATGACGCGGCGCAGATTGCCCTGTCCCATCATGTCTAGGACGTGGAAATCCACTGCCAGATGGCGTGATTCGTCGGAGTTGATATGCCGGAAGGCCTGGTGACAGATCGGGTCATTGACCTCCTCCAGAAGGAACTTCAGCAGCGCACCGTCCAGGGCAACTTCCAGCAACGGGATGATGGTGCCCAGCACGGTGAGCGACAACCCGTCCGAATACCGGTCCAGCCATTCAATAGCCAAACGCACGTTCACATTCGGAACGGGAACTTCATCCTTCTCGAGCATGCCCCAGCGCCGCATCAGCGCCAGCTCGGCGTTGGCGTGCTTTTGTTCCTCGGCGTGGAAGTACCGGTAGATCTCCGCGAGCGTCTCATTGGGAGCCTTTTTGGCCAACGCCGAAAACCCGCGCGCACCAATGTTTTCTATCCATACCAGATCGGCCATAAAGGCCTTCAGCTTGGGACGCTGTGCGTCGGTGATCTGCTCGGCGCCGGGAGCCTCCCAGTCCACATCGGCCAGGGCCCACTGCTTGTCCTTGATGGTCTGCAGCATGTCTTCCAGAACAATGGCCATCTCTTCGCCTTCCTATGCGGTCCGGGCCGTGCGCAAGGGCTGTTGGGTCAGCACCCCGTTGATGAATCTGGCGGCCTCGCCCAGCGCCGCGTTGGCCTCCGGAATCAGCCGGGGCAGCGCCTGGAATACGTGGATCTGCTCAGGCCAAATCTGCAGCTCGCAGTGCCCACCTGCCGTCTCGATCATTCGCGCCAACTCCTCTGCGTCGGCGGCCAGGAACTCGGCCCCACCGGCCTGAATCAGGATGGGCGGCAGGGAGATCCCCGCGGGGAAGCTCAGACGTAGCCGCGGCGACTCGGCGGGCTCAAAGCGCGTGTACTTGTCCACCAAATGTTTGGCGGCGGCGGCAGTGATGACAGGGTCCGGTTCCACCTTCTCGCGTTCGGCGGCCAGACCGAGCGTCAGGTCCAGCAACGGCGAGAACAACGCCACCGCGCCCGGCTGGGGCACACCCAGCCGATGGTTCTCGATGAGCAGGTCCACCGCCAGATGCCCGCCCGCCGAATCGCCGGCGAGCACGATGCCCTGGGCATCATGACCACGTTCCAACAGCCAGTCGTAGGCGGCCCGAACGTCGTCGGCAGCTGCCGGGAAAACGTGTTCGGGCGCCAACCGGTAGTCGACGGTGAAGGCCGGCAGCCCGGTTGCCTCCGACAGGCGGGCGACCATCGAGCGGTGGGTTTTCGCCGAGCAGATGACGTAGCCGCTGCCGTGGATGTACAGGATGACCGGTCCTGGGTCGTCGGCGCTGAGTGCCGCCCCCGCCCGAACCCATTCTCCCCGTAGCGGATCCCTCAACCGTCTCACCTCGGTGCCGCGGGGCATCGATCCGCCGGCCGCCATGATGGTCGAGACGATCTGCCGCGCCAGCAGCACGCCCGGCCTGCCGGTTTTATCCAGGCGGGCTCGGGACAGCACTGGCCGCAACCCGATGGCGGTGAACGCCGCGGTGGCCTTGGTGCGCCGCGAGGCCTCGGAGACCACTGCTGCGGCCATGTCTGCCGAACGCAATGCCAAGGACACACCGCCGACTACGGCGTTGATCCGCGCCTGTGTCTTGCGGGCGCTGTCGCGACTCGGTTCGGTGGCAGGCAGATCCGCGATGAACAAGTTCGGAAAACCCGCCACGGTGGCCGAAACGCAATCCGCCGGCTTCAACGCACGATGCTGGGCCCCCACCACCGGCACCACCGCGATGGTCGATCCCGCATCTGGACTGGATGCGAAGACCACGACATCACACTGATGGTCGATGCCTTCGGCGGTTCGGATGCCTCCGCTGCTGAACCGGGCAATGGGCCAGGTCACCAGCTTGCAGTTGGGCGCTTGCAGTGCGGTAAGGAACTCATCGGTCACCACGACGTTGGGGCGACCGGTGAGCCTCAGCGGCGTCAGTTGACGCCGGATCCAGGGGTCCTGCACACACCGGCGCAGGTTCCGCTGAGCCACCACTTCGAGTAGCCCGCGCGTTGTCGGACGCCTACCCGAGAACCAGGCCTCGCGCGTCTCGCGGCGCAGCGTGCGATCGACCAGCTGCCCTACGCGGCCACTCGTGCGCGGCAGTATCCAATCGGGTGAACTCTGGAAAAACTTGACACTGGCGGCATTTCGCACCACTGCAGGCAGCACCGATGCGGCGGCTGCACTATTGCCGACCACGGCGACGCGCAGCCCGGCGAGCTCTGTACCGTCACCGATCCGGGCGGCATCGAGGGTCTTTCCGGTGTACCCCTGGATACCCCGGATGTCGGTGCCATCGTCCACCGACCCGGTGGCCAGCACGACCGCGCGTGCGGTGAAGCGCTGTCCGGCTTCCGTGTCCACGATCCACACGTCGCCGTCGAGCGCGACCCGGGTGACATCATTGCCGAACTTCACGTGGGGGCCGAGTTTGAACAGGGCAATGGTGTCGTCGCGCCAGCTTCCCGGCGCCGGGCGGGCGCGGTCGAGCACGGTGAAGTCGGTGACCCCGGCCTCGCGCAAACCCACCGCGGTGCCCAGGCCGGTGTATCCGGCGCCGACGACGACCACCGGCAGCGCACGGCCCGTCATCAGCGCACCACCTTGACCGGGGATTGCTGTTCGTAGGCAGAATCCCACAACTCATGCGGATCGGCATCCTCGGGCAACAGCCGACCCAACCGCGAGATGATTCCCGTGCCCCACGAATAGGGCACGGGTGCATGGCGTTTCATCGCCCAGATGAGTTTGGCGTCGGGCTGCGGCACCACATACAGCCGCCCCCGATCGTGCGCGTTGAGGGTGGTCTTCGCGATCCACTCCGGCGACACGCCCATCCATTTGAACGCAGTGCTCGCGAGGTTGGTGAGTGGCCCGGGTATACGCGCGCCGTCGAGGATGTTGGTCTTGACGGCCGTGGGACACAGCACCGTTACCCGCACACCACTGCCCGCCAGCTCCGCACGCAACGTCTCCGACAGCGCGAGCACGGCAGCCTTGCTGACGTTGTACGGACCCATCAGTGGCGCGGCCGCGAAACTGGCGGCCGACGATACGTTGATGATGCCGCCGAATCCCAGCTCACGCAGCCGGGGAGTGAAGACCTGGCAACCGTAGATCATTCCCCACATGTTGATGCCGATGGTGGCATTCCAGTCGTCCATCGACACCTCGCCGATGGGTTTGCCGCCGGTTCCGATGCCCGCGTTGTTGATGACCAGATCAGGGGCGTGGCCCAGCCAGGCGGTCGCCGTATCGGCGAGCTCGACTACCTCGTCGTACGAACTGACATCACAAACCGCGGGGTGCGCGTTGTCGCGTCCAAGCTTGTCGGCGGTCTCCTGCGCGCTGGCCAGGTTGATATCGGAGCACAACACCCGACCACCGCGAGCCACGATGGCCTCCGCGAAAGCGCGTCCGATACCGCTGCCCGCGCCCGTCACCACCGCGCTGGCCCCGTGGCTGACCTTCGGACGTCGGCGCGGGCAGGCTCCCGCGTCGGGTGCCGTCATTGGCATCACCCTTCGCTTATCGCTTACGCATCACGCATAAACGTAAACCAAGGGTGTGTCACGCCCGGCCGCTTGTCAAGGGGTCAGCGAGATTAATGTCCGGTTAGTCGTACCGCGAACACTACTGCAGCGCGGGGAGGCCATCGATCGAGCTGCCGTTATGCTCCAGCGCACTCTCCAGGGTCATCTTCTCCGCGGGCGTCTTCTCGACATGCTTCTCGTACACGTCTCGATGACCCACGAAGTCCATCAGCGGAACCGAGTAGCCACAGGAGTCGGCCACCCGGGTGACGTCAACCAAAATGATTGAGCGCACACCTTTTTCGAGCTCCTTGGCAAAGTGGCTACGCAGCTTCGGGTATTCGGGTTCGTTGAACTGCACCACACGAGCCCGGCCGTGCAGCCGGATAATGCGACAGCGCTTGTCGAATGAGCAGAACATCAGCACGATGCGCCCGTTGTCGCGCACGTGCGCGATGGTCTCCGCGCCGCTGCCGTAGTAGTCCAGGTAGCCCACGTGGTGTGGCCCCAGCACCGCAAAGGTTCCGGCCATCCCCTTGGGGGAGACATTAACGTGACCGTCCGCGCCGCTCGGCGCGGTTCCCACGAAGAAAACCGGCTGCTCGGTCAACCATCGAGCGAGCCTGTCGTCGATCTCCTCGTACACGTGGCTCATAGGCTCAAGGGTGCCACTCGGGTCTGACAACCCGCCAGCGGATTCGCAGCTCAGATGCGTGCGCGCAAATCCTTGCGCAGTATCTTGCCCGCAGCGCTCTTGGGGATGGCGTCGATGAACTCCACCTGCCGAATCCGCTTGTGGGGAGCCACCTTCTCTTGGACGAAGGCCATGACCGCCTCATCGGTGAGGTCCTGATCGGTGCGCACCACGAAGGCCTTGGGAATCTCACCGCTGGACGGGTCGGGAACGCCGATCACGGCGGCATCGCCAATACCAGGGTGCGTCAGCAGCAGCGCCTCCAACTCGGCGGGCGGCACCTGGTAGCCCTTGTATTTGATGAGCTCCTTGAGCCGGTCGACGATCGTCACCACCCCGTCGGCGCGCACGACCGCGATATCTCCGGTGTGCAGGAACCCGTCGGGTTCGATCGTCGCGGCGGTGGCCTCGTCGTTTCCGAGGTAACCGGCCATCACATTGGGGCCACGCACCAGTAGCTCCCCGGGCGCACTCTCGCCCTCGGCCGGAATCTCGATCTCCGCGCCGGTCTCGGTGTCGATGAGCTTGTTCTCGGAATTCGGGACCGGGATACCCACCGAGTTGAGCGGGATATCGGGCCGACCCGGCGGGATGAGGTGGCTGACGGGGCTCAGTTCGGTCATTCCGTAGCCCTGGCTGACACGGCAATTCAGGCGTGCGGCAACGGCATTGCCCAGCTGCTCGTCCAGCGGGGCAGCGCCCGAGAACACCGAGCGCAAGCAGGAGACGTCGTACTTGTCGACATCCGGGTGTTTGGCCAGTACGACCGCCACCGGTGGGGCGACGAAGACGTGGTCCACGCGGTAGTTGGCGATGGAGCCGAGGAAGGTGTCGAGCTCGAACCGGGGCAGGATCACCAGCTCGGCGCCCAGCTTGAGCTGCACGTTGAGCAGGACGACCAGACCGTAGATGTGAAAGAACGGAAGGACGGCCAGCACCCGGTCGCCTCGTTCCACCCCGTAGAGGTGCTTGGCCTGAGCAATGTTGGCGACCAGGTTGTGGTGGGTGAGCATGACACCCTTGGCCTTGCCGGTGGTTCCGGAAGAGTACGGCAGCACCGCCAAATGCGTTGCCGGGTCAAAGGAAACCTCCGGCGGCGCCAGGTCGGGCCGCACGATATCAGCCAGCGAGAGGCGTCCCTCGACGGGGTCGATGGTGATCACGTCGGCGGCATCAATACCCGCGATTTCCGCCGCTTCCAGTGCGCGCGACAGCAGCGGCGACACCGTGAAGATGAGCTGTGCCTTGGAGTCGATGAGCTGCTTGGCCAGCTCCTCGGCGGTGTACAACACGTTGACGGTGCTCGCGGTGCCGCCCGCGCGCAGGATTCCGTGCAAGACCACGGCGAAGGCCGAGCAGTTCGGCAGGAAGACCGCCGCGACGTCGCCCAGGCCAAACCCTCGGTCGGCCAGTCCCGCCGCCGCCGCGTCGATCTGCGCACGTAGCTCGCCGAAGGTGGTCTGCGCCCCGGAAAGCCCGTCGATGAGCGCGACACGATCGTCGTCTCCGCTCGGGTCGCCGAACACGTACTCGTAGACAGAGCAGTCGGGAATGGAAACGTCGGGCAGAGGGCTACGGAACGTCACGCCGGACAGTCTTGCACGCCGCGTCTAGTCCGTGCTGATGGTCCTGGCCTCTTCTGAGTCTCTTCGGGCCTCGACTGATCGACGGGGTCAATCCTCGATGAGGTGCTCGAAGGCCTCAAGATTCTTGAGCGACTCGCCCCGCGAGGTCCGCCACGCCCACTCCTTCTGGATGGACGTCTTGAACCCCAACTCCAGCAAGATGTTGAAGTCGTTGTCCGCGGCCTCCAGCACCTGTCCGAGCAATCTGTCGATCTCATCGGGGGTGACCGCCGGCAGCGGCAGGTGGCCCACCAGGTAGATGTCGCCCATGTTGTCGATCGTGTAGGCGACGGCGTACAACCGGCGGTTGCGTTTGAGCAGGTACCGGTAGACACCCTCGGTGTTCTCGTCGGGGTGACGACAGACGAATACCTCCACGCGCACGGCGTGCTCGCCCGGGCTGAGCATCGTGGTGATCTTTTGCTTGCGTTCACCGGGCAGCTCCACGATCAGCGCCGGCTTGCCGTCTGGCCCATGATGCTCGGTAAAGACGACCTCCCGCTCCACGAGTGTCCGGACGATGGTGGCGTAGGCGTCCCCTGCGGTGGTCATCGCCGCAGTCCCGACAGCCGACGTGACCGAAACCGCGAACGCGACGGGCGCTGCGTCGAGGGCCTTTGTGGCGCACGGTAATCGGAGATGGCCCGGCTGTAGCTGGCGAGCAGGGCATCGGCGGTGCTGGACCAGGAGAAACCGGCGGCATGCTCGACGGCTGCGCGGCTGAGCTCGGCCCCGGCGCGCACCAACAAGTCCCCGATGGCGTCCGTCCAGTCCTCGGTGCGGTGGGTCGGTACCAGCAGGCCGGTGCGTTGGTCGGCGACCGCGACCGGAAGACCGCCCACCTCGGCTGCCACCACCGGGGTGCCGCAGGCTTGAGCCTCGATGGCCACCAGTCCGAAGGATTCCGAATAGCTCGGCACCGCAACAATATCGGCCGCCCGATACACCTGGGCAAGCCGTTCTCGCGACTGCGGCGGCAAGAAGGTGACCCGGTCGGCGATGCCGAGGTCCGCCGCGAGGTCCTGCAGCGCCGTAGGCTCGTCGAGACCACTGCCGGACGGCCCGCCAACGATGAGAACACGAACCCCCGGCAACTTCGCCGCCGCGCGTACCAGCAGATCTGGGGCCTTGAGCGGCTGGATGCGCCCGACGAAAGCGACGATCTGCTCATCGGTCCGCAGGCCGAATTCGGCGCGGGCGGCAGTCTTGTCACCGGGCGTGAAGACGTCCAGATCGACGCCAGGGTGAACGATATCGATGCGGCCGGGGTCCGCATTATGTATCGAAATTAGTTGCTCGGCTTCATCTTTGGTGTTGACAATGAGCCTGTCGGCCTCGTCCACGACCTGCTGCTCCCCCACCGCGCGCAGCGCGGGCTCCGGGCGGTCCCCCTCGGCGAGCGTCTGATTCTTGACCGCGGCGAGCGTGTGCGCGGTGTGGACCAGCGGAACGCCCCAGCGGTCACGGGCCAGCCAGCCCGCCTGACCGGAAAGCCAATAGTGCGAGTGAACCAGGTTGTAGTAGCCGGGCTCGTGGATCGCCTCGGCACGCAGCACTCCGGCGGTGAATGCGCACAGCTGGGTCGGCAGGTCGTACTTGTCCAGCCCCTCGAACGGGCCGGCGACGATGCTGCGCACCGTCACCCCGTCCGCAACGGCCACCACCGGCTCGTCGGAAGACGCGGTGGCGCGGGTGAAGATGTCGACGGCGACACCCCGGCGGGCCAGCTGAAGGGCCGTTTGCAGCACGTAGACGTTCATGCCGCCGGCGTCGCCGATACCCGGCTGGGCCAGTGGCGAGGTGTGTACGGATAGGACGGCGATGCGGCGCGGCTTCAGCGCCGAAACCGCCCGGCGCGCGAACTCATCGCCACTAAGCACACCGCCATCTTGTCACTTACACACAAGCTGTCGACGCGCAGCACTCCTACCAGCGTTTTGAGCCTCAGCGCGCCGTGAGCTTCTGGCGATATCCCTCTTCCAGGATCTTGCGCAGCTTCTCATCCGAGTGCGTGATGGCCAGCGAGATGAACGGCGAGATGACCTTGCCCAGGGCACGTCCGGCAAGCCCGCCGGGCAGCCGGTAGTCGATGTTGATCTCCAGCTCTGTCTCGTCCTCCGAGACGGGCCGGAACCGACATTCGATCTGGTTGTCGATCCCGGAGCGCGACGCGGTGGTGAACAGGGTGTCCGGATCCCACCCCGTCACCTCGATCGTCGACCGGAGGGTGGCGCCGAGGTTGATGGCGATGTCGTATTTGGCTCCGAGCCCCCGGGACACGTCATTGACAAAGCGAACGTGCTCGATCCCGAACATCCAGTCCGCCAGATGGTGCGCATCACTGACGTAGTCGAAGGCGTATGCCATCGGCACCTTTGCGGAGGACACGTGGTGGATATGCGTCATATGCACATCCCTATCACTTTTCGGCGCCGAGTCGCAGATTCGCGGCTAAAACGCCAGCAACCACCTCGCCCAATGTGAAGCTACGTCGGAAATTCGCGGCAAATTCCGCCGTGGCTTCACACTCGCCGCGCCTGGAGCCCTAAGCCAGCGCGGAGGTCTCCGGCCGCCGGGCCGATGCCCGCCGCATGGCACCCAATGGATCGGCGAACAACCCGCCGAGGGACACCACTCCGGCGCCGGCCTCCTGTACGCGGTTACCGAACGCCGTCACACGAATATCGCGCTTGGACAACGTCGATCGGTCCAGGAACGCGGTCTCGACGTCGTTCATCACCTCAGGGTATTCGGTAAAGGCCTGCCCACCGACGATCACCTCGTCGGGATTGAGGATGTCACGCAGCAGCGCCACCGACTGGCCCAGCACCCGGCCCCGTTCGGAAAGCAGTTGGCGCGCAGAATCATTGCCGCCGCGCGCGGCCTTGTACACCGCGCTCACCGAGACGCCCTCCCCTGTCGGCACGATGCGCAGCCTCCGCGCGGCCGCCAACACCGCCTCGTCGCTCACGGTGGTCTCCAGCTTGCCTGTACCGCCCAGCAATTCGGAATCAACCGGCAACGCCGCGATGGTGCCCGGACCACTCGCCGGGCTGTGCACCCGTCCGTCGATGGCCAGCGCGAAACCGACTGTCTCACGGGCATATACGTACAGGCTCGTCAGGGAGCGCGCCGCGAAACGCCGCAGTCCCAGCAGCAGCTCGGCCCCGGCCATCGCGTCCACGTGCGAGGCCACCGATACCGGCAGACCCAGCGTGTCGGCGAAGACTCGGCCGACAGGCGCCTCGGTCCAGCCCAGACGCGGGTGATCCACCGTTCCGGCCGGTCCGTCGACCACACCACCGGTGGCCACCCCGATCCACAGCGGGCGACGGCGGTGCCAGCGGGCCAGGTACCGTTGCGCGCTTCCGGCCAACGAGGCCAATGCGGCCCCCTGTGGACCGCTTGGCGTGGGAGTTTCCACCACATCGAGGGTCCGTCCGAACAAGTCGGTCGCCACAATGCTGGTGGCACGGGCACCGATGTGAATGCCCAGGGTCAGAAATGGCTCGTGGTTGAGCTCCACCGGAACCCGCGGACGCCCGATGGCGCCGGAGACCGCCAGATCAGCACGTTCACGGAGCAGCCCGGCGTCCAGCAGCGCGGTGACCTGCCGGTTGACGGTGGCGATGGAAAGACCTGTGACCTGGGCAATCGCATCGCGGGCCACGGGTCCGCGGACACGTGCGGCGCGGAATACCGAGGACGCGGCGCTATCGCCGATGTACAGGGCGGGGGGATGAATCTGGTGACGAGAAACAGGTCGGCGAACCGGAGAAGTCATGAGAAGGGTCCTTTGGCGGAAGGGCCGGATTCAGACGAATGCTGAAGCGCGGGCTACAAGGGCTAATGGTGTTGTGAACTGGGGCGATACCACGCCCGAGACGTCAGGAAAGACGTGCAGAAACTAGGCGCAGCGACAGACGCAGCGACAACACAGCTCGCGAGCCAGCGGCAGCCGAGAACCAATACCGGCGATCACGAAAGTGACCCGGGGTTCGGCGGCACGCTTGATGGACACAGGCGCAATTTAGCATCCCTACGAGCCGATGTCCTAGTAGGAGTTCTGACTACAGTGGCGTCCATGACCAATCCCACGTTCGACGGCCGGGTCGCGGTCGTTACCGGTGCCAGCTCAGGAATCGGTGCGGCAACCGCTAGATCTCTTGCCGCCCTTGGATTTCACGTTGTGGTTGCGGCTCGTCGCGAGGACCGCATCAACGCCCTGGCCGAGGAGATCGGGGGCAGCGCGGTTGTGCTCGACGTCACCGACGCCGATTCGGTTGCCGCCCTTGCGCAGAGCCTGGACCGGGTGGACGTGCTGGTGAACAACGCCGGCGGCGCGTGGGGGCTGGAACCGGTACTGGAGGCAGATCTGGAGCACTGGCGCTGGATGTGGGAAACCAATGTGGTGGGCACCCTGCAGGTGACCCGCACCCTGCTGCCCAAACTGATTGCCTCCGGCGATGGACTCATCGTCACCATCACCTCTATCGCCGCGCTCGATGTGTACGACGGCGGCAGCGGATACACGTCAGCCAAGCACGCACAGGCGGCGTTGCACCGCACGCTGCGCGGCGAGCTTCTCGGAAAGCCCGTGCGGCTCACCGAGGTCGCACCGGGTGCGGTGGAAACCGAGTTCTCGGTGGTGCGCTTCGACGGTGACCAGGACCGGGCAGACGCGGTCTACCAGGGCATCACCCCATTGGTCGCCGAGGACGTCGCCGAGATCATCGCGTTCGTCGCGTCGCGGCCCCCGCACGTCAATCTGGACCAGATCGTCGTCAAACCGCGAGATCAGGCCTCATCCACGCGCCGCGCGACACGCGACTGAACGCGCCAATCCTCTTCTTCAACAAACAGATCCGCACTGGACTATCGGGGCGTGGTTGTCGGGGTACCCGACAGCGTCGGCGCACCCGACGGGGTCAACGGTGCTGACGTCGGCGTCCCCGACAGCGTCGGTGCTCCCGACGGGGTCAACGGGACGGTGGTCGGGATGGACGAGGTTGTCGACGTGACCGTCCGTTCCTTCGGATTCGGAGGGAGCGCCGACATCGATTGCCAGGTCGGCCAGTCCACCACCCAATCCCATAGGTCGCCGTCGGAGTATGACAGCTCGATCGAGGTACCGGTCACCTCGACGGGATCACCGTAGATGGCGGTTCGGAAGTACGACTCGGCATCACCCAACGACAAGTTGATACAGCCGTTGGTGACATTGGTACTGCCTTGCTGTCCAACAGTATTGGGGTTGGCGTGGATGAACTCGCCGTTGTTCGAGATCCGGACCGCGAAACGTTCGTGAACGTTGGTGTACCCGGCCGCCGGGTTGGACATCCAAAAATCCTCGTACTTCTCGGTGACGACGTGAATCCCGCTACGGGTGACGTTGCGCGGCAGGTCCGCCTCACCGTAGCTACACGGCAGGTCCAGAATGGTGCCTTCGTCGGTGGTCACCCGGATGCGGTGACTCGGCGCATCGGCATAGACAATCTGGCGGCGCCCCACGCTGAAATCCAAGGACATGTCCTCGTTTCCAAATGCCCCGTCCCCAAGGGGAATTCCATAGAGATTCGCCTTCACTCCGACCTTGGTGCCGGCCTTGAAGTACTCACGTGATCGCCAATGCACTCGAGAACCCTGTTGCTCGTCGGGCAGCCAGGCCCAACCACCTTCGGTGGGCGGGTCGCAGACGATGCTCAGCGACTTCTCCGCCGCGGCCTTGTCGGCGATATGCGCATCGAACTGGATGATCACGGGAGCCGCTATACCCACCGTCTGCCCATCGGCGAGCTGGAATTGACCGTTGACCTTCGCCGTCGGTACCAGGGTGGTGAAGGTGCCGGACACCGCGACGGCCTTACCGTCCAGCCCGACCGCCGAACCCTTCCAGGTGTACGTCACGTCGAATCCGAGGGGCTCGGTGGTGCGGAACCTCGTTTGGTCGCGACTGAGGACTCCGGCGACGACCTTGCCGTCGGCGTTGACCAACTTCACGTCCTGGAACCACCCGTTGGCCACGGTCACGCTGACCGGCGCGGTCGGATTGACCTCCTTGGCCTTGTCGTCGGGCAGGAAGGTCAGGACGACTCCCGGTGACGGGGCGTCCAGGGGAGCATTCGAGCCGACGGTGGTGCAGGCGGCAGCAACAGCGGGCACCGTCAGACCCAACATCGTGAGCGCGCGCCGTCGCGTCAGCGCATCACTGAGATCTGGTCTGGGGTACTTCACGACACCCAACGATACGGCCCGCCGCGGACAGCTTCGCCCGGCCCGAGCAGGATCACATATCGGATCGTGCGGTACCTGGGGTTTTGTCGAGTATCGCGGCTAGTAGACCGGGATATCGAAGATCGCCGCAGGCGCACCGTACTGCGCACCCCAGCCGGCCCAGGCGACATCACTCGGTCCCACCCGCTTGTCGACGAGCACCCAGCCTTGTTCGCCCTGGCGCAGCAGGGCTACGTATTTCTTCGACAGGACGCCGTTGGCGGAGGCTTCGGCAAAGGGCGTACCGGTGTAGTCGACAGGGCTACCGTCGGGCTCCTGCATGGCCGACCAGAGAAAGACCCAGCCTTCGGCGGACTTGAGGCTGCGCACATCCAAACGCACCGGCTTGCCGAGCTGGGCCGTCACGTCCGCGAGCGCCGGCGCCAGGATCGCGGCTGCTTCCGGGGACGCCGGGTCCACCGGCGTCGCACCCGGGTCGGCCGTCGCGAGCGGCGCCGCGAGTAACCCGACCCAGACCAACAGCACTAGGAATCCGATCCGCATGGGTCCTCCTTCGTTCCGGGACATTTTCGTGCCGGGACATCCGAACGGTAGACGACCGTCACGCGCCTATGCGCAAGGCGCGGATTCTGGCTCGACCAGAACTAGACGCCCGCCACGGCCGTATCTTCCGGAGCCAGTGCGCGACCGTCTGCCGCACGCAGCTCGAAGCGTTGCACCGGACGGGACGTCTCGCGATCGACCAGGGATACGCGCGGCTCCCCGGGCGCGAAACAGAACTCGTCGCTCCACTGCCTCAGGGCCACCAAAACGGGGAACAGCCCGCGCCCCTTGTCCGTCAGTCGGTACTCATGGCGCGCTCCGGCGGGAACAACCTCGAGGATGCCGTTGTCCACCAACGTCGCCAGCCGAGAAGCCAGGATGTTTTTCGCGAGCCCAAGACTCCGCTGGAACTCGCCGAATCTGCGCAGTCCGTCAAACGCGTCACGAACGATCAGCAGTGACCAGCCGTCCCCGATCTCACCCAGCGGCCTGGCCAAGGTGCAGCTCGAGTCCGCATGACTGGCGCGACCCACCATGGACAGCCTCCTTTGGTTGCAATATGCAACCATTCATGCCAAGCTCAAACGGTTGCGAAGTGAAACCAACTCTACCGAGGAGCGCCCATGTTGACCAGACCCGTCATCGTGTTGTTCTCGATTGCCTGCGGGCTCGCGGTGGCGACCATCTACTTCTCACAACCATTACTGGACACCATCGGAGCGCAATTCTCCATGCCCACAGCACAAGTCGGTATCGTGCTGACCCTCACTCAGATCGGGTACGCCATCGGCCTGTTACTGATCGTGCCGCTCGGCGACACCGTCAACCAACGTCGGCTCATCATCGGGCAAACCATTGCGCTGGGCGTTTCCCTCCTTGCCACGGCGATGTCACCCAACGCGTGGACATTCCTGCTCAGCGTCACCGCGGTTGGTGCGCTCGCGGTGGTGACGCAGGTGATGGTCGCCTACACGGCGGTGCATGCCGCGCCGGAGCGACAGGGATGGGCCGTCGGCGTGGTAACCAGCGGCATAATCAGCGGTATTCTCTTGGCACGCACGGTGTCCGGTGCCCTGTCCGACCTATTCGGCTGGCGTGCGGTGTATGTGGTGGCCGCCATCGCCGCGGTCGCGACCGCGGCGATTTTGACGCATGCTCTGCCGCACGCGACGCGCACACACCAGAGGCTTCCCTACGGACAACTCATCGCCTCCACGCTGCGGCTCCTGCGCGACGTGCCGGTATTGCGCTCGCGGGCAATCATCGCGATGCTCACCTTCGCCGCCATCACCGTCCTGTTGACACCCATGGTGTTATCGCTCACTTCCGCGCCATATCACTTGTCGCATACCGAAGTCGGGCTGTTCGGGCTGGCCGGGGCAGCGGGTGCACTGGGTGCGTTCAAGGCTGGATCGTGGTGTGACAGAGGCTGGACCAATCGGGTTACCGGCGTGGGCCTGTCGTTGATGCTGGCGGCATGGGCCTTCGCCGCGACGCTGCGCTGGGCCCTGTTCGGGCTAACCGTCGCGGTCGTGATCATCGACTTCGGACTGCAGTCGGTACATGTGGCGAACCAAAGCCTCATCTACCGGCTGGACACCGACCTTCACGGTCGTCTCACCGCCGCCTACATGACGTTCTATTCCATCGGCAGCGCTGTCGGCGCCATCGTGTCGACGTGGGTGTACTCGACCCACGGATGGGGCGGAGTCTGTCTGCTGGGCGCCGCGATCAGCCTTGGCGCACTATGCTATTGGATAGGAAGCAGCACTAGCTCC
The DNA here is from genome assembly GCF_059813245.1 of Mycobacterium sp. NGS15. Classification (NCBI taxonomy): domain Bacteria; kingdom Bacillati; phylum Actinomycetota; class Actinomycetes; order Mycobacteriales; family Mycobacteriaceae; genus Mycobacterium; species Mycobacterium sp. NGS15. The sequence goes on from NZ_JCALEF010000004.1 coordinate 646,230, forward strand.
GGCGTGGCGGCCGCCGCGGACACTGAGAGCCGGTGCCGGGAAAGCACCGGCCATGCCTGCACGGCACAGAACGGCGCGCACTGATCTTGTGCGCGGCGTGCGGCGAGTTACAGCGCACAACCCACCAGCACAGGCTCGGGGACCAGACGGACACCGAAGGCGTCCAAGACCCCGTCGCGAACGGTACGCGCGAGCTCCAGTAAGTCGCGAGTGCTCCCTCCTCCGCGATGGGTCAGTGCCAGTGCATGTTTCGTGGACACCCGCACCGAAGAATCCGTGCCCGGATAGCCCTTGACGAACCCGGCCCGCTCCACAAGCCAGCCTGCCGAGAGTTTCACCCCGTCCGGGGCCGAATACTGCGGCATGGCGATATCGGGCCCCAGTAGTCCGTGGACGTGTGCCCGAATGCCGTCCAAATCACCTTGGGCAACGACAGGATTGGTAAAGAAGGAACCGACACTCCAGGTGTCGTGGTCGGACTCGTCGAGCACCATGCCCTTGCGCCGCCGCAGGCCCAGCACCGCCTCGCGCACCGCAAGCGCATCGGTACGCTCCCCGGGCTCTACCCCGATCTCCTTGGCGAGCTCCGGGTAGCGAATCGGAGAGCTCAGACCGTCGGTGGATAAACCGAATTCGACCCCGAGCACCACGCGTGCATCAGTACCCTTGAGAATGCTGGTGCGATAGCCGAACCCCAGCTCGCCGGGCTCATACCAACGCACCTGGCCGGTCGTCCGATCGAGCACCCGCACGCGCCGCAGCAGCGAGGCCACCTCGACGCCATAGGCACCCACGTTCTGTACCGGCGTGGCGCCCGCGGTGCCCGGGATTCCCGAGAGGCATTCCAGTCCCCCCAGGCCGGCCCGCAGTGACAGCGCCACCACCTCGTCCCAATTGGCGCCCGCGTCCGCGCGCAGCAGCGGCCCGTCCACGGTCACACCGGTCGACACGATGTGCACCACCGTGAGGTCCGGAAGTTCGTCAGCCAAAACCAGATTCGAGCCGCCGGCGAGCAGCAGGACGGGATGACCGTCGAGCGCGGCCAGCGCGCCGGTCACCTGCGCGCTGCTCTCGCACCGAACGAGCGTGGATGCCACCGGCCCCAGGCGCAAGGTCGTCAACGAGGCAAGGGGAGCGTCGTCGGTCACCGCGGCGCCGAGATCCTCGATCTTCGCGCGCGTTGTTGGTGACAGCCTTTTCGGTCTTCGCGCAAGCGGCTCATCCAAGCTCACGGGCGCTAACGGTAGCCTTGCCACCCATGGCACGCGCATTTGACCTGTCAGTGGAGTATTCGGCCAACGTCGAGCAAGTCCACGCGGCCTTCGCCGACGAGAGCTACTGGCATGAACGGCTGGCCGGCTCCGGCGCTGACACTGCCACACTGGATTCCCTGAAATCCGATGGCGGCGCCCTCGAAATCGTCACCACACAGGTGCTGCGCAGCGATCGGCTGCCGGGCATCGTGTCGCAATTTCACCGAGGCGACCTGCGGATTGTCCGCACCGAGAAATGGAGCGCCATCTCCGGCGGTGTGTCCGAAGGCACCGTGGTGGGCTCGATAGCGGGCGCACCCGTCACCCTGTCCGGTACCGCGCGGCTACACCCGGGGGCCAAGGGCTCACGACAGGACCTGAAGGCCGGTGTCGAAGTGAAGATCCCCCTGGTCGGCGGCAAGATCGAGGGCTTCGTCGGCGGAAAACTCATGGACCTGCTATCTGCCGAACAGCGATTCACCTCGGAGTGGATCGCCACCCACGGCTAACCTGGTTCCGATGTCCAGGCGTTCGGTGTTCACGGTGAATTTTCCGGCTCCGGCCGAGAAGATCTATCAAGACTTTGCGAGCCGGGACTACTGGGAAACCTTGATGTCGGCGTATGGGTGGATCACACCGGTCTCGGAGATTCATTCGTTTACGGTCGCGGATCGGGGCATCGATGTGGTGGTCAAACAGCACCTGCCCCGCATGTATCTGCCGCCGATCGCGCAGAAGGTGATGCTCGGCGACATGATCATCACCCGGACGCAACATTTCGACCCGTTCGATCAGGGCAAGGGATCCGCGATGGGCAGCTACGGTGCCTCAGTTCTCGCCGGACCGGGGGCGTTCACCGGGGTGTGCAGGCTCTCCGATACCGATCAGGGTTCTCAGCTCAGGCTCTCCAGCACGTGCAAGGTGTACATCCCGTTCATCGGGGGCAAGCTCGAAGACCTGATCCTCTACCACGTCAACGACCTGTTCCGGGTGGAAGAAGGCTTTATCGCCGACTGGATCTCGAGGCACCACTAGCGGTGTGCGGTCCTCGAATATTGGACCGATGAGCTGCACTCCTACCGGCAGGCCTGCTGTGGATCGGCCCGCCGGTATCGCGGTGGCGGGCAGATCGGTCACGGTCGCCACATCCGAACAGATCAGCTGATGACCCCCGACTGCGACATCAGTAGTCCGATTCGGCGGCCAGCAGCTCGGCGAGGAACGCATCACGGGCGGGCGTGGCCAGACGTGCGCGCGCGAATGCCCGAACTCGATCACGTAACTCGCTCGATTCGGCGGCCTTCCCAGCGCCCACGCTGACCCGCATCGCCGACCAGTCGGCATTCCAGGCTTGCGCCTCATCGGCGGGTCGGCCATCACCGTCGAACACCGGCAGCACGGCACCGCCCTCTGCATCCAAGACGCCGGCGGCCTGAAACACACCGCAGCACAACGAGACCGGAATGCCTGCGGCTGATTCAGGGCCGGAGAGCGCCGCCCGCAACTGGGCGATTACCGTCGCGCCCTCGGCGACAACGCCCCAGGCCAGATTGCGTTCGGCCGCATCGAAGATCCCCGGTGGCACGTCCGACCAGGCAATGGTCACGTCCCCCGAGGCGACGACGCCCGATGGCTCGGGTTCGCCCCCGGGACCGGCCGCCAGCGCATAATCCTCGCGCCGCGGGGCCATGGCGCCCGGCACACCCCACTGGAGTCCGACCTCGTCGGCCAGGCCCCGGCACCGCGCCGCGAGTGCATCCACTCGCGGATCGCGATAAGAACCGAGTGCCGCGCCATGGGGGGCCAACAGCTCAGACACATCGGCGTCCAGGGTGTCGTCGGTGAAATAGTCCTCGGCAGCCGCGGTCAGCACCGCGAGCTCAGCGTCGAGCACCGGCCGATCGAGCGCAGCGATACCGTCGCGGCGACTGGTCGGCCACCATCGCCGAAGCCAATGGCCCAACGCCAACCGCCGCAAGGAATCCGTCGACCCCGGCAGCATCGTCACCGACGGCAACTCGATCACCTCGCTGGGATCACGACCGCGCAGCGCCTCGATGATCGCGACGTGTCCGGCCTCACCGAGAACCCTCCACATCCAGTCGGCCCTGTTCGCGTCGGTGAAACTGATCACCGGCGGATGCGATGGGTCGTCAATCGGCCAGGACAAGACGGCGCCACTGACCTCGAGAACGGCCACCGCACCGACCGGAGCAGGTGCGGGACCCGTTGCCCACATACCGAATTCATTGTTCAGCTTCATGCGGTGGCCTGTAATTCCAGCATGGCCTTGATCCGCTGCCGGTGGTCCAGGCTTACCGACCGTGCCACCCCTTCCAGCAGCGACCGAAGATCATCGACGTCACCACAGGATTCCTGCCAGACATCGCGACCGTGCAACCTGGCCCACAACCGGTTCAGGTAGGGCCGCGTGAACGCGGCCAGGTCGTCAACAACCTGTCGCTGCCGGGGGTGGATCGCTTCACCGTCGACGAGATAACGCCGGGCATGCATCACGTAGGCCTCTTTCACCAGCCGCGCCTGAATACGCCCCGACACGTCGTAACGCGTCGTCACCGAATCATCCAGTGGCCGCAGGTCCGTCGCTACCTCAACGCCGGCCAGCAGCGCGGCCTGTTTGTCCTCACTCATCAGGCCCCACGGGGCGCAAGCCCGGTCGACCTCCTCGGCACACAACAGCGGAATGTCGGGCAGCTCGTCACGGTCCAGTGCCCGGCGTAATGTGGCCCGTACCCGATCAACGACGCTGCGATCCATCGGACGGTCGCCCTCGGTGTCTCCATCGATGGCCGGGGGCCGTTGTGGTTCAGTGGAACTCAATCCGATCTCGACAATGGACCATGGCAGCGTGGCGACCGGACCATGCGCGCTCGCCCCCAGGTTGTACGGGGTGGCATCGGCGATCAACGCTGTCCAGACCCGTTGGCGCGCAGACATCTCACGATGACCACCGGCCGTGCCGAGCACTGTGGTCAGACCCGTGAAGAACGGGCCGGTGATGGTGTCGTCCGGCCGCACATCACGCCAGCTCCGGTCCCGCAACTTGGCGAGTCCGGCCACCACGTCGGGCTCATCGACATGACGGTTGAGCACCTCGATCGCAGTACGGTCCCGATCGCGGTGCAGGTCATGCAGAACCTCCGTCGCGGTGTGCTGATCCGTAACCTGCGGAACGCCTTTGGTGACTGCCAATTCGAAACACACCGGGAAGTAGAGCTCTTGAGCGTTACCGGTGGTAATGCGCTGCCTGCGCCGCGCGGCCTTGAGCATCACGAACCAGTCCGCCGTGGCCCGCAATTGCGGACCATGGCCCACGATCAGAGCATGCATGGCCGCGGCCACCTCGGGACCCAGTACTGGAGCCGAGAAGGCCGCATTGCTACGCAACCTCAACACCAGAGGATCCAGAATCCGTTTCACCGTCCGGCGCAGCGGCCCACCGTCATCGGCGCTGAGCACCTCGACACCGGAGCCGATCGCCCGCCAGGCCCGATCGATCACGGCGCGGCGAGGCACCGCCGACCGCATCGCGACAGCGGCCTCGGATGTTGCCGAACCGATGCTCACCGTCATAAGGGTAATCGTTGTCGGCCGCCCAAAAGTTGGGTTCGGTAGCGGCCGGCCGGGTCGACGATATCGACATGACCACAGGACGATTTCCCACCATTGCCAGGGTTTTCGGTGGATGCGCCGCATTGCTGTCCGGCCGCCGGAAGACGTCGGCAGACCCGGACGCGGAGGCCGATGAGCGGCTCGTCACGATCGAGGAATTCGCCGCCGGATTCGACCATGTGCTGATCCGCAAGCGGCTGCTGACCGGGGCACAGCGCGCCGTGATTCATGGGGGCACCCGCTCGCGCGGGGTCGTCACCGGGTTGAGCGCCACTGGTTCGGGCCGCGAGATGCAACTGGACCTCATGGTGACCCGGCCGGACGGCGGCCAGTTCCCGGCACGCGAAACTGCGGTGATACCCGCTTCCGCGCTGCAGAAGATGGCGCCGGGCAGCGTGATCGATGCGTACTACCGGCCCGGTGATCACAGCATCATCGCGGTGCGGGTGCGTGCCGACTGATTCAGCGGGCGCCGTCGACGGCGAAGCTGATCAGCGCAGCCCAGTGCAGCGGGCTGGCCGCCCGGTCACCGTCGCGCCAGCGCCGCAGCTGGGCCCGCTGCCAGCGGTTCACCGCGCGGCCGGCGTCCTCCTCGCGGTGCGCAAGATCGATGGCGGCGACTGTTTCGGCCATGGGATCGCTTGTGTGAGAGCTAAAACGGCGGTATGCCAGGGTCGTCGGCAACGACCACAGGGTGGCGGTCACCAGCTCGGCTCCGCCTAGGATCATCGCGGCGGCCAGCCCGGTGGCCTCGTCGAAGCGGTAGTCCCCGCCGGAGGAGCAGGCCAATAGCGCGACCCGCGGCGGGATCGGGAGCCGGGTGACCATCATGTCGGCCGCGGTCAGTGGACGCTCCTCGGCCAGGTGCAGAGCAGCCCGTTCGGCGTGTCCGATGGCGCCCTCGGCGGCACTGGCATGCCCGACGTAGAGCAGCCGGGCCGGATGCTGCGCACACACCCCGGCAAGCCAGTCGCGGTCGATATCAGTCCGTCGGAACAACTCAACCGGCGCGCCGACCACGGGCAGCACTCGGTGGTTGTCCATCAGCTCGCCGAAATGACGGGTCAGCGGGTTATCCGGCGCCGGACGACCCAGTACCGATCCCAACGCCGAATCCGGTCGCTGCCCGGGAATCCGCGGATCCAGCAGCAGCACGACCGGACCGTTCTGACAATCGCGCCACCGCGCGGGCTCGCGCGGCGCATGCACGATGTTCGGCGGCACGGCCATCAGAACGTCGGCCAGCTCCATCAATCGGAAACCGTCCGCGCCCGGCATGGCCAGCTGTCCCCAGGGCGCCCGCGCCAATCGCGGGCTGGGCGTCACGAACAGCACCGCACGCGGAGACGCCACGCATTCGGACAACAGCTTCCAGCCGTCGGCGGCGATCAGCTCGGAGCCGAGCACACGGGCCAGATCGAGTTCTGCGGCCGGATCGCTGAAGGCTCCCGTGGCCAACGCACGTTCGATGGCATCGGTCGGCGCCTCGGATCCGTTCGGGTCGGGAAGCGCCGAATCAAGTGCATCGCAAGTTTTTTCGATGGATTGCTGCTCGATTACCCAGGTGACGGTGCGCGAGGGGTCACTCACCACCCGCAGGCTCGCGTAAGTGGCGATGCCGACATCGGCGAATCGCAAAACCAGGGTGGGCGTCACGGCCACGTCGACCACTCCTCGTCGAGGGCGGTGACCTCGCGGCCGTACTTTTGGCGGGCCAGCTCCCGATAGCGGCTCATGATCGGATCGCCGGTTGGGTCCATCCGCAGGGGCGGCAGCGGCCCGAGGCGGGTGAGACCACCGTCCGCCTGCACCGGCGGCGCCGCGGCAACGAGCGCCATATCACCCTCGGCGGGAACGGCCGCGGTAGCGGTTGCCGCCCACGCGCCCGGCACCGGACCGTCCACCTCATCCTCCAGATCAGCGGTGAAAGCACCTCGCGCACTGTGGTATTCGATAAGCTCACTCACCAGCGCGGTGTGCTCCCATTCCTGTGCCACCGCGAAGGCGCCGGCCAGCAGCGGCGCCGAGACACACCTGGCCCAGCGCATCCTCGCGCCGGCCTCGGGAATGGCGTAGCGCACGGCGTCGACCGCCAGCGCTGCCGGCACCTTGAGCTCTGCGGCCTGTTCGAGCTTGGCCATGGCGCGCACGTACTCGGCGCTGTCCTCGGCGCAGTCCACGGTTCCGGCGGCAGGATCGAAGCCCATATCGGCGAGCGCGTCGGCACGCCAGATGTTGCCCAGCTGATCGTCGAGCCGGGCGTACTGCAGCCAACTGTGCCGCGGATACGAGTCCAGCAATTCGCGGGCCTGCGTCACCTTCTCGGCCGCTTCGGCGAAATCTCCACGCACAATGCAGATCCAGCTGCGCTGTAACAGAATTCGGTGAATATGTAGCGGTTTCTCGATCTCGCGCCAATGACGCTCGGCATGTCCCCAGCATTCGTCCGCGTCGTCCAGGTCACCCATCCGGAATCGGATCAGGCCGAAGTACAACCAGCTGCGCGAGACATCGTGCGCCCGGACATGCTCGGCGATCGCCGGGTACGCGCGATGGACGAGCGTCTGGGTTTCGGCGATATCGCCGTCCGCCCACCGGGCGGCGGCACGTTCCAACTGCGCCCGGGCACCGGCCAGGTGCCAGTCCCGCGCCCCGGCACGCGCCTCCGCCCGCCGCAGCCACGGCTCGGCCTCATCCAGGCGGCCGGTCTCGACACAGAACCGGCCATAGGCGAGCGCACCGTCGACGAACAGGTGATCGGACTCCAGGTCGCCCTCGCGCGCATACTCCTCGAGTAGATCGAGAACCTCGGCCCACACCGGAACGGAGTCCGCGTACATGTCGTCGTCGCACAGACCCCTGGCCATCAGAATCCTGGCGTAGCAGATGAGGCCACGGTGTTCGGCGGCCAAATCCTGGAAATCCCCAGCGGTTTCGATCAATGCTTGCAGTCTCGCCGCGGCACCGTCGTGATCACCATTCGCCGCGGCCAGGCCCGCCGCGAGGAACTCGGCGCGCCGGGTATAGCGGCAGATCAGGTGGTCGACCTCGTGATCGGACATGGTTACCTGCGCGGCAAGATCGGGCCGCTGCCCCGAGCGGATGTCGGCATAGGCCATCAGGCATTCACGGATCCGCCGGATACCTTCCTCGACACCGTCGTATGCCGTGCGCACCAAATAGATCTCGGCAAGTTGAGCCAGCACCTCGCATGCGAGATCGTCGCGGTCGGCCTCTTCAACCCGGGCCAGCAGCGAAAGCAGGATTTCCTTGGCGGCCTCCTCCTTGGCAGCCAAGGCCAGCTGACGGGCGCGCTCGAGGTCGCCGATGATCGTCACCTTCGAATAGTAGGAAGCGGGGGGGGGGGGGTGGGCCCCCCCCCCCCCCCCCCCCCCCCCCCCCCCCCCCCCCCCCCCCCCCCCCCCCCCCCCCCCCCCCGCCCCCCCCCCCCCCCCCCCCCCCCCCCCCCCCCCCCCCCCCCCCCCCCCCCCCCCCCCCCCCC
>NZ_JCALEF010000005.1:0-640613 GCF_059813245.1 Mycobacterium sp. NGS15
GGGTGTGATCCAGTCTTTGCAGGGCGATCAGGCCTCGATCACCGCGCTGGTGGATCAAACTTCTACGTTGACAAAGACATTCGCGGGCCGTGATCAGGTTCTGGGCAATGTGATCACCAGTTTGAGTACCGTGACGGGTAACTTGGCGCAGCAGAACGACAGTCTCGACAAGGCCATCACCAACACCAGGAAAGTGGTGGCCGACTTCGACTCTCGCCGCCCCGAGCTGGTCGACTCGGTGGGCTCGCTGGCACACAATCTGCACCGTCTCTCGGCAATAGCGAACGATATCTCGCCAGCGTCAGATGAGATCATTACTCGCCAACCCGGCTTCGCCAGACACATGGTCGAAATCGAGCCGAAACTGGCCTTCCTCGGCGGTAACCTGCCGCTGCTGCTCAAGGGCCTGGCCCGCATCACCGGTGACGGCGCCTACGGCAACGCCCACTTCTGCGATCTGAACATCACCGGCTTCTTCCCGGGCCTGAACGACGTGGTGCCGATCATCGTCAACGCGGCAACCCCAGGCAACGTCACCCAACACACCCCGCGATGCAGGAACCTCGCCGATGGATAGACCCGTCGTATAGCAAAATGGCTGTTGTGACACAGGTACCCGAGGCGCTAGTGGCCGCCGCGACGAAGGCACGCACTGTCACGGTGCTCACCGGCGCGGGCATGTCCGCCGAGAGCGGACTGCCCACCTTCCGCGACGCTCAGACGGGACTGTGGTCGAAGTACGATCCGATGACTCTGGCGACACCGGAAGCCTGGAACGAGGACCCGGGGCTCGTGTGGGCGTGGTATCAGAATCGACGCATCCAACTGATGGCCGTGCAGCCCAATGACGGGCATCGTGCCTTGGCGCAGTGGGGATCTCATCGCGATGTCCGGATCGTCACGCAGAACGTCGATGACCTCCACGAGCGCGCCGGCAGCACGGAAGTCACCCACGTTCACGGCAGCCTGCTCAAATCTCATTGCGACACCTGCCAGACCGGTTTTGACGTCAGTGTCGCGGTACCCGAATCCGAGCGGGTTGCTCCGCCCGGCTGCGATTGCGGCGGCAGAGTCCGGCCGAGCATCGTGTGGTTCGGGGAGATGCTGCCCGAGGTCGAGTTCGGGCATGCCGTCGCACATGCGCAGAACTGCGAATTGATGCTGCTCATCGGGACCTCCGGCATCGTGTATCCGGCCGCGGGCCTGCCGCAGTTGGCACTGAGTCGCGGGACGACGGTTGTCGAGATCAACCCACATGAGACCGACCTATCCGATCGTGCGGATCTCGTCTGGCGGGCCACCGCTGCCACGGCGCTGCCGGCACTGGTGGAGGCGCTGTCGCTCTAAGAGCGGGCTGAGTACCGTTGGCCTGTATGGGAAACACGCGAAGTATCGGCATCCCCCGAGTGGGTGTGGGGCACTGGACCAATGATGTAGCGGAGACCGGCTGTACCGTCATTTCCCTGCCGCCGGGCACGTGCGCGTCGTGCGAGGTGCGTGGTGGTGCGCCGGCCTCCCGCGAGCTCGCCGCCTTGGCTCCGGACAAGTCGGTGGTCGCGATCGACGCGGTGGTGCTGACGGGCGGTTCCGCCTTCGGGCTCGCCGCCGCCGACGGCGCCATGCGGTTCCTCGAGGAGTCGGGCAGGGGGGTGCCCACGCCGGGTGGGCTCGTCCCGGTGATTCCCACGCTTGCGCTCTTCGATCTGGCGGTCGGAGAAGCCTCGGTTCGCCCCACCGCAGACGACGGATATGCGGCGGCGCGAGACTCGGCCGACGGGCAACATTTCCAGGTTGGGCGAGTCGGCGCGGGTACCGGCGCCTACACCTCGCACTGGCGCGGCCCGGACGGACGCCGGCATGGCGGTATCCGGTACGCCGAGGTTGCTGCCCAGGGGGTGATCGTCGGTGCGCTGGTGGCGGTAAACGCCTACGGCGACGTCGACCAGGGTGGGCAGGACGTGTCGCTGGATCCGGTGGTGGCCCTGTCTGAGGTTTTCGGATTCGGCGATTCGCGTCAGCACACCACGATTGGCGTGGTCATCACCAACGCCCAGCTCGGCAAGGTGGGCTGCCATATCGTCAGCCAGGGCGCGCATGATGGACTATCGCGTGCGATCACGCCGCCGCACACGCGATTTGACGGTGACGCCTTCATTGCCGCCGCAACCGGGCAGGTGCCCGCGCATGTCGATGTGGTGCGGTTGATGGCCCTTGACGCGGTGGCGCGCGCGATCCGTTCTAGCTGAATACACATATTGAGGTGATTTTGTCGCGCGTAGCTGGGCGCTAACCCGTGGTCTTCCATAACCGTGCCCAGCGAGCCGCGCGCTCAAACCCACCCTTGCGCCGGATGCGTTATTTCGGATAACGTATCTGTTGAGGCGAGGATTCAACTCAATGTCGAGATGAATTCGAATGGAGGCGTGGGTGTTTGGGGCCGTCCGAGCTGCGGGATCACTGGTCGACCAGTCCGCCCGGTACGTCGTGGACCGCGCGCTTCCCGCCCGCACTATGCCGAAGACGGCCCAGGATGTCACCCCTGTATGGATGGCAACGGCCCTGGGATTTCGGCCGGGAGACGTCGAACGCGTCACCGTCGCCGACGAGCATCACGGCACCGCGAGCCGCGCTCGTCTCGCCATCGAATACCGAACACCGGGCATCGGTCCGGAGACGATCTTCCTCAAGTTTGCGCCCACTGCCTTCGTCGGTCGGCTGTTCCTGAACGCCCTCGGGCTCGGTGAGCGGGAAATCGACATCTACCGGAAAATACTGCCCGAGGTACCCGAGGTCGCCCCGAAAGGCTATGTCACTCAGTGGGATCGTCGTCGTGGTCGGGGAGTGCTGCTCATCGAAGACCTCGCCGCCCGCGGCTGCCGGCTCGATGACGTTCGCGCGGGCTGCGCGCCACAGGACGCCAGCCGGGTTCTCGCCACCCTCGCGGCGTTGCATGCTCGCTTTTGGAACAGTCTCCGTTTCGGGGGCGACCTGCACTGCCTCATCAACTCCGGGGCCCAGCGCGCCATCGCCGAGCAAGTGAAGGCGGCCGCACTGAAACGCTCGATTAACGGTGTGCCGCAGGATGTTCAGAAGGACGCTCGAATGCTGGACCAACGCGGTGATGCGGTGGACACCTTCTGGGCAGGCATGCCCGGGACGCTGACACACGGCGATACCCACCTGGGCAACATCTTCTTCAACCCGGACGGTAGCGCCGGCTTCTTCGACTGGCAGGTGGCTACCCGTGCTCCGGCAATACGGGACGTCGCGTACTTCCTGATCTCCTCGCTGACTCCGGGTATCGCACGGTCCCATGAACGCGAGCTGCTCGACGAGTATCGGGGACGCCTGGCAGAGCACGGCGGCCCGGATCTGGATCGCCGCGAGCTGTGGGAGCTGCACCGTGCAGCGGCCACCCATTTCTACATCGGCGCCATCGTCACCGCGGCCTTCGGGGATCGCTTGCAGGCAGGTGATATTGCCCGTGTCGGTGTCGAACGGGCCGTCGCTGCCGTCACGGCGCTCGACTCGTTCGACGTCCTAAGCCGTTTCCTCAACTGATCGGAGCACTCATGCGTTTCGGTGTCGCGCTACCGCACTTCTCACATCTGGCCGCGCCCGGTCCGATCACCGAGATCACCCGCGCCGCAGAAGACAGCGGCTACCACTCGGTGTGGGCAAGTGATCACGTGATCGTGCCCGCGGAAACACCCTTCCTGCCCGATGAACTGACCGAAATTCTGGCCACCCTGGCCTACCTCGCCGGTAAGACCACTCGGGTCACCCTGGGGACCAGTGTTCTTGTCTCGCCGTACCGCCCGGCGGTGTTCACCGCGAAATACCTGTCGACACTCGACGTCCTCGCGGAGGGACGGCTTGCCGTCGCCGTCGGGGTGGGTCGACTCGAGCCCGAATTTAAGGCGCTCGGAATAGCTTTCACTGACAAGTGGTCGCGGACCGATGAGGACCTCCGTGTCTGGCAGGACTTGTGGACTTCCGACACCTCGAGCTTCGACGGTCAGTGGACGAGTTATCACGACATCCGGATGTTCCCCAAGGGGCACGCAGGCCGGAACGGGCCGCCGGTCTACTTCGGCGGAGGCGGGCCACGCGCCATCCGCCGGGCGGCGCGCGCCGACGGATGGCACCCCATCGTGCTGGGTGCACCCGAACCGCCGTCGGAGATTTCTCAATACGTGCAGGCGTGCCGTGACGCCGGGCGCCCGCGGGGCCAGGTGCAGGTGCGGTACATGGCGGGATATCCGACCGTCGACGTCGACGCCTGGCCATTCAGCGGTGACCCCGACAAGCGCCGCCGACAGGCACAGCGTTTCGCCGAAGCCGGCGTGGACGAACTGATCATCGACGCCACCATGCTTGCTCTGTCGAATCTCTCAGCAGGACATATTACTTCGCTCCTCGAGCGATTCGCACATGAAGTCATCGAACCGATGGGAGCAGCCAATGAATGACATCCGATTCGACGGGCGGGTGGCGATCGTCACGGGTGCGGGCGGTGGGCTCGGGCGCGAGTACGCGCTGCTGCTCGCCGGCCGAGGTGCCAAAGTCGTTGTCAACGATATCGGTTCGCCCGACGAGCTTCTCGGCACGGGAAGCTCCGATAGCCCCGCCAATTCGGTGGTCGCCGAGATTCAAGCGCTCGGCGGTGAAGCGATCGCTGACACGAATACTGTCGCCACTGGGGATGGTGGACGTGCCATCGTCGGAACCGCACTGGACGCATGGGGTCGGGTCGACATCGTCATCAACAACGCGGGAATCATCGGGCCTATCAAGACATTCGCCGAACTCACCGATGAGGATGTCGATACCGTGCTCGGTGTTCAGCTGCGTGGGCCGTTCAACGTGTTGCGCCCGGCATGGAAGGCGATGGTCGACAAGGGATACGGACGGATCCTGAACATCTCCTCCAGCAGCATGTTCGGACAGGGTGAGGCCTGCACCTATCCGACGGCCAAGGCCGGAATGATCGGTATGACAACGAACTTGGGACTTGCTGGACCGGCGTACGGCATCAAGGTGAACGCGCTGCTTCCGGTGGGGTTCACGCGGATGGTGGAGAACATGCCCGAGCCGGCGCTGACCTGGCTTCGCGACACGTTTCCCGCCGCAGCCGTGGCGCCGGTGGCGGCCTTCCTGGTTTCTGCGGAGGTTCCATGTTCCGGTGTCAGTTTCAGTGCGGGCGGTGGGCGATTCGCGCGGGTGTTCCTTGGCGAGACGTACGGAGTTACCTCCGCGCAGCTCACCATCGAGCAGGTGCGCGACAGATTCGAGGCGGCCATGGAAACGGCCGGTGGCGTTACCGTTGCCAACGTTGGTGACGAACTCGCACTCTACGCAGCCGCGTTGGCGAAGCAGTGACGCCTCACGCCGGATAAGCCACGAAATGATCGCCTCCTAGAGACCCACGAGATCACCGGATCGCCGCCACAGCTCCTGCTGGGCTTGTTGGTCCGAGCGGATCCGGACGGCGGGTAGCGCGCCGAGGCCGGGGGTCGAGGTGAAGAACTGCCCAGTGGTCGTCGAGAGGTCGTCGTCGAGCACCAACCGGATGCCCATACGGGCTCCCTGATCGGGGCGCCGCACGAACGGTGTGCGCGAGGCCAGACCTGCCGCGGTGGTAAGGATGCGGCTGTCCCGAACCAGTCCCGTCGACACCATGCCGGGGCAGAAGCAGTTGGCCGTCACGTCGGTGCCCTCGAGCCGTTGAGCGAGTTCCTGGGTGAACAGGATGTTCATCAGTTTGGACTGTCCGTACCGGACCTCGGAGCCGATCGCGTTGTAGCGCCTCGGCTCGGCGAATCGCTCCAAGTCGATGCGTGGCCATGAGCGATGCGCTTCGGACGCGGTGATGACGATGCGTGCCCGATCCGCGGCGATGATCGATTCGAGCAGCAGGTTGGTCAGTAGAAACGGGCCGAGGTGGTTGGTCGCCGTCATCAGGTCAAAGCCGTCCACGCTGGGCTTGCCGGACAGCGAGTGCATGCCTGCGTTGTTCACCAGCGTATCGATCCGGGGGTGCGTTTCGGCGACCTCGCGGGCCGCTGCCCGCACCGACTCGAGATCGGCGAGGTCGGCTTGGATGTACTCCGGTGCCGTGATCGCGCCGTTCTCGGCCGCTAGTTCGCGGATGGTTGCGGTGGCCTTGTCCGGGTCCCGGGCCAGCAGGGTCAGCATCGCCCCGCGCCGCACCAGAGCACGGGCAATCTCCTTGCCGATCCCATTCGTCGCACCGGTGATGACGATCCGTGAACCGGCGATCGGGCGATCCGGGTATGTGTTCATTCCCCTCCTCAGTGAGTGAACCTTGCGTATTCAAATACAAGCTGTATGTGAATGCAGTGAGCATCCCAATGGGGTGCTGTCGTGTCAAGGGCCCTGATGGCCGAGCAGGTGTCGGTACATTGACCTGGTGCCGAAACGCCTCAGCCGAATGGAGTCACAGGAGCTGACTCGCGCCAAGCTGATTGAGTCGGCAACGCAGCTGTATTTGCAGAATGGATATGCGGCGACATCCACGGATCAGGTGGCTGAGGCGGCAGGGTTCAGTCGGGGCGCTCTGTACTCGAACTTCAAGAGCAAAGAGGACCTGGCGCTCGCCGTTCTCGACACGCATACGGAAGAGCAGTTCCAGGAGATCATGGCGGTGGCCGCTGATATGCCACCCGAGCGGTTCACCCGTTTTGAGACCTGGTTGACCAAGTCCATGGGGGATCGGCGGTGGGCATTACTCAAATCCGAAGTCGCACTGTCGGGCCGGGCCAACCCCGAACTGCGTCAGCAGCTCGCCGCGAGAGACCAAATGGCCAGGCAAGCTCTCGCGGCCCTGCTGGGGCACCTGGAGGCAGAAAGCGGAAATCCGCTGCCGGCGCCACCGGATACCCTGGCGCGCGCAATTCTCGCGTTGGCTAAGGGAATAGCGATCGAGGGATTGGTCGATGACGACCTTTCGCCTGACTGGATCATCGACCTGCTCAAGAAGAGCCTACCGCGGGCGATACTCGAATAGTGTTGTCGCGCCTTATATCCCGAAGGTCAGAGTGATCTTGGCTCCCGGCACAAGGTGCGCCCCGGCCGAGGGATCTTGCGCGATAATCCGGGATTTCTGATGGGCGTCATCGACGGGAACCTCTTTGGTCGCGACGCTCACTCGGCCCAACTTACGCAAAATCGGGTTCACATCGGTCCACTGCAACCCGACCAGCTGGGGCATGACGCCCGGCTGAATCGATGGGACGGTGGTACTCGATGGTCCTTGCTGAGTGGCGGGCATCGAGCATCCTCCGAGCAGCCCCCCGGCGATGCAGATCGCGGCCACTATTCTCATCGAGCCCCTTCCCAATACTTCTGGCGCAGCAGTCCTTTGGCCAGCTTACCGGTGGGGGTGCGCGGAAGGGTATCGGTGAAGTCGAAGCTGCGTGGCACCTTGTATCGGGCGATCCGTTCGCGCAGGAACTCGGTGAGCTCGGCGGCGAGCGCCTCCCGATTTGCTGACGGGTCGGCGGGCTGCACCACGGCCTTGACCGATTCGCCCATCTCGGCGTCGGGCACCCCGATGACGGCGACATCGAACACCTCAGGGTGTAATGCCAGGGAATTCTCGATCTCCTGCGGGTAGATGTTGACACCCCCGGAGATGATCATGAACGCCTTGCGGTCGGTGAGAAACAAGAATCCGTCGCCGTCGACGTACCCGATATCGCCCGTCGTCGTCCACGTGCTGTGCGTGGGATGGCAAGCACCACGGGTCTTTTCGTCGTCATTGTGATACGTGAAGGGTAACTCCTCGCGTTCGAAGTACACCAGCCCGGCCTCGCCGGTCGGCAGTTCGGCACCCTCTTCGTCGCAGATATGCAGCACCCCGAGTGCGGGGCTGCCGACCGAACCCGGGCGTTTGAGCCAGTTTTCGCAGTCGATGAAGGTGACGCCATTGCCTTCCGTCGACGAGTAGTACTCGTAGAGGATCGGCCCCCACCAGTCGATCATCGAATGCTTCACCTCGACCGGGCAGGGCGCGGCGGCATGGATTGCGACCTTCAGAGTGGAGACATCGTGCTGGTCACGAATTTCCTTGGGCAACTTAAGCATCCGCACGAACATCGTGGGCACCCATTGGCTGTGGGTAATGCGATACCGCTCGATCGCGGCCAGGGCGGCCTCGGGATCGAAACGTTCCATCACCACCACGGTGCCGCCCATCGATTGCACAAAACCGGAGAAGCGCAGCGGGGCCGCGTGATACGCGGGAGCGGGGGACAGGTACACCGTGTCGGCATCGAAGCCGTAGAGATGCGCGAAGAGCATGGACAGCGGGTTGGGCTCGTCGACCTGCCGGTTCGTCAGTGGCACCTTGATTCCCTTGGGGCGCCCAGTGGTTCCCGAGGAATACAGCATGTCCGATCCCGCGGGCTGGGAGGGCAGCGGTTCGCGTGCCGCGCCGGCGAGGGCGTCTTCGTATGAGTCGTAGCCGGTCACCTCTCCGCCGAAAGCGAGGCGCAGCGTTACCGCCGGGATATCCCCGAGAATCGCCGCGGCCTGTTCACGCACACCGGCGGCGGCGACGAGTGCGGTGGACCCCGAGTCGTTGATGATGTAGCTGATTTCCGCCGGAGCCAGATGATGATTCACCGCGGTGATGTAGAGGCCCGACCGCAGGGCAGCCCAGTACACGACGAACACCTCGGGGACGTTGTCGCTGAGCAGGGCAACATGATCGCCCGTGCGCAGCCCGCTGTCGTACCAATGCCGGGCCAGCCGTCGGGACTGCTCGTCCAATTCTCCGTAGGTGAGCGTGGTCCCGGAACCTGCCATCACGACGGCGGGTTTGTCGGGGAACTGGGCGGCGTGGGTACCTGGATACACGGACGAGGACCTTCCGACGGCGTTGTCTGCGGGCGTCGTCGACTGTACTTGACAGGGTGTCAAGTTTTGATGCCGCACCCCGCCTCGACTCAATGCGAGCGGATGTCTTGTGAGCCTGGTGGCGCCCCACGAAGATTCTGGTCCGTGACCGACGAACAGCCCGGCGCCGCGGCACCCGCCGACGGCCAGCCCGCGACCTCTCTCCTCGCGCGCATCGGCGTCGACTGGTGGGCAACCATCATCGCCGGTGCGATCGCGCTACTCGCGGTGGCCAACGTGCTGCCCAAGATTCCGTGGTGACCCGATGACGTCAAAGACCGAGACGCAGACCGCCGACGACGCCTACGACAACCCTGAGGCGAGCTTCACCTCCACCCGTCCTCTCGACTACGTACCCGGCATCCTGCTGCTCGTCGGTGTGGGTCTACTAGGCAAGTACGCGCAGATCTGGTGGAAGGACCTGGCGAAGGCACAGCACTGGACCGTCCCCGACGTCGAATATGTGTTGTGGGCCATCGTGATCGGCCTGCTGATCACCAACACCATCGGGCTGCATCGCATCTTCCGGCCCGGCGTGCAGACGTATGAGTTCTGGCTTAAGATCGGCATCGTCGCGCTGGGTGCACGGTTCGTGCTGGGCGATGTCCTCAAATTGGGTGGCACCAGTCTGGTGCAGATCCTGATCGACATGACGGTCGCGGGCGCTATCATTCTGCTGGCGGCCAAGTGGTTTGGTCTGAGCGGCAAGCTGGGATCTCTGCTGGCCATCGGAACCTCGATCTGCGGGGTATCGGCCATCATCGCGGCTAAAGGCGCCATCCGAGCGCGCAATTCGGATGTCAGCTACGCCATCGCCGCTATCCTTGCGCTCGGTGCGGTGGCGCTGTTCACTCTGCCGGCGATCGGCCACGGGCTGGGCCTGACCGACTACGAGTTCGGACTGTGGGCCGGCCTGGCCGTCGACAACACCGCCGAGACCGTCGCCACCGGACGTCTCTACTCCGAGCATGCCGGCGACATCGCGACGGTGGTCAAATCCACGCGCAACGCGCTCATCGGATTCGTGGTGCTCGGGTTCGCTCTTTACTGGGCGGCCCGGGGCGAGGCGGACACCCTCGCGCCGGGGATCAAGGCCAAGGCCGCGTTCGTATGGGACAAGTTCCCGAAGTTCGTGCTGGGCTTCCTGGCGGTGTCCACCGTCGTCACTCTCGGGTGGCTGACTAAGGGCCAAGTCAACAACCTCGTGAACGTCTCCAAGTGGGCATTTCTGCTGACCTTCGCCGGGGTGGGACTGAACACCAACTTCCGGGAAATCGCCCGCAGTGGCTGGCGTCCGCTTGTGGTCGCGGTAATCGGTCTCGTGGTCGTGGCTGCGGTGTCTCTGGGCCTGGTTCTGTTGACCTCGCGGGTGTTCGGGTGGGGAGCGCACGTATAGATCCCCTGCGGCCGCGCTGAAGATGGTGACCATGCAGCGGACTCGAATCAGCTGCTCGCGGCGCTTTAGGCGCCCGCAGATCAGGGGGTCTTTACACCCAACTTCACGCGATAGGCGACGATGGAGCGGTGAACTGTCAGGAAGTGCGCGAGCAGCTGTCGGCGTGGGTCGACGGTGAGCAGGCAAGCGTCGCGCGCAAGCGTCTGGATGAGCATGTGCTCTCCTGCGCGTCCTGCCGGGAATGGCTGGGGCGGGCACGGGGGCTGGACCGTCAGTTCGCCTACGCGCGTTCGGCTCCGACCCACGACCTGACCGGGCAGATCTTGGCTGCCGCCGCTGTCGAACCCCTCACCCGTACGGCCCGGTATGCGCACTGGGCCCGTCACAACATCAACCGGTGCGCGCTGGTGCTCATCGGGCTGCTCCAGCTCGGTGTAGCCGGTATGCAGGTCGCCGGCATCGACTTCGGAATGGTGTCCTCGCATCACCACGGTGCGATGACCGGTGCGCACCTGATGAACGAATCCACCGCCTGGGTGGTGGCCCTCGGTGTGGCCATGGTGATCGCCGGTGTACGTCCCGCCGCCGCAGCCGGAATGGCAACAGTGCTGGGCGCATTCGCGCTTGTACTGACCGGATATGTCATCAACGATGCCGTCAATGGCCAGGTCACGCTGGCGCGCATCATCAGTCATTCGCCGGTGCTACTCGGATTGATCTTCGCGCTGCTGGTCCTGCGCGACTACCGCGCCGGACGCACTCCGCCCAATCAGCACCGTGCCGTGTTCCTTGATGAAGTGGCTTCGGGGGAGCGGCATCTGCGCTCCACGGATAACTCAGCCGCCTGATACCCCGGCCCGGCGGGCGGCCACGAACCCCCATACGAGGTCGATGGCGAGGAACACGGCCAGCGAGATTCCCAGCAGCGGCGTGAACCAGCCAATCCCGATGACCACCACGGCAAGGGCCAGCAGCTCCAGCGGCTTGAGGGCGAGCAAACCGCCGCGTCGCGGGGGCACCGGCCAGCGCTTGCTCGTGGTCGGGCGCCTGCGCCACCACATCAGGTAGCCGCGCGTGATGACAGTGATGAGCCCAATCACAATGAGCGCCACCAATATCTGGTTCGGGATCCCGAACAGGATGCCCATATGGCCGTCGATCGCCCACTCGGTCGACTTCTGCAGTAGCGACCAGTCGGCGAAATTGCTGCGCCCGGTGATCTCCCCGTTGGCTGGATTCACCGTGACGGCATCGAGGTAGGTAGGGAGATCGCGCTTGCGCTCCGATACCAGCCAGGCCGTGTTGGCCTCGGGAGGTGGCGTCATCCACAACGGGCCGCGCAGCCCGGCTTCGCGCACCGTCTGCAGTACCGTGTTGACGCCGGCGAGCGGATCGCCTGTTGATGTGGGGACGGCGCCGTGGTGTTCGTGTCCGGTCATCGGCTTGGCTACCGTCGGGTCGAGCTCCGTGGACAGTGCGGGCCGGATCGCCTGGGTGATGTTGCCAATATTGGTGCCCGCATACCGCGACCAGGTGAGGCCGGTCACCGAAAGCGCCAGCAGTCCAACGACTATCCAGATACCGATGGCGCCGTGCCACGTCAATCTGCGACGGCGTGGGGTGGCGTCGCGATCGGGGAGGGCGATCCTGCTCAGCCGCCCGGTGCGGCGGCGATAGCCGATCCACAGGAACAGTCCGCCGAGAGCGACCACCCACAGCCAGCTGGCAGCGAGCTCGCTGTAGTTGCGCCCGAACGCGTCCAGATGCAGGTTCCGGTGAAGTTCGTCGAACCAGGCGCGCACCGGCAGCCACTCACCGTACGTGGTCAATGTTCCGCGGATCTGCCCGTTGTAGGGGTCGACGAATACCGTGCGCGAGTAATCGGCGGGAACGTCGGCGTTGTCGGGGACGGCCAGCACCACCCGGGTGGTGTCGTCGGGGAGTGCTGGTGGGCGGATGGACGTCACCGTGCCTGCCGGCTGTGCCGCCGTTGCCGCCGCCACCTGTTGAGACATCGGCAGCTGCTGGGATCCGACGGAATCGACCTTGAGCTCGTGTCGGTACACCGCGGCGTCGACCTGCCCCACCAGTGCGTATGCGAGCCCGGTCAGCGCTGCAACCAGCAGGAATGGTCCGACCAGCAGCCCTGCATAAAAGTGCAGGCGCAACACGATCGGTGCGAATCGTCCCCACACGCTGTCGGGTTGGGACTCTTGAGCCTCCGGCCGATCCTCGGTATATGTCACGGGAGATTGGTCGGATGAAACAGCTAAAGAGTTCCCGCTGTTCACCCCGGAAGGTCTACGACATAGAGTAGGAGTCGTGGCCACCGGCACCGACGACGAGCAGCTACTTGAGCTTGCGCTGTCCGCCGGTCGTGGTGACCAATCCGCCCTCGAATCTCTGGTGAAGGCAACCCAGTCCGACGTGTGGCGATTCGTCGCCTATCTGGCCGATACCGGTGTCGCCGACGATCTCACCCAGGAGACGTACCTGAGGGCACTCGGCGCCCTCCCACGCTTCGCCGGACGCTCGACGGTGCGCACCTGGCTGCTGTCCATCGCGCGCCGCGTGGTGGCCGACCACATTCGCCACCTGAAGTCTCGGCCGCGTATCGCACACGGGGCCGATCTCGAGGAAGCCTCACTGCGTCGCCCGGCGCACCGGTTCGAGGAGTTGGTGGAACTCAAGGCGCTTCTCGCCGCGCTCGATGATGATCGACGCGAGGCGTTGGTGCTGACCCAGGTTGTCGGGTTGTCCTACGCGGAGACGGCCGACGTGTGCGGCTGTGCGATCGGCACCATCCGGTCGCGGGTGGCCCGTGCCCGCGACGAGCTGATCGGCTGGGCCGAGCCCGAGAATTTGACCGGCTAGCGCGACAAGCGCTCGGCGATCTCCCGGAGGTTGGCCTCCATTCCCGCGCCAGTCCTGAGGGGCCGGGACCGAGCCTGCTCTAGAGTGCGTGCACCGCGCTGGGGATCGGGGTGGCCCCCTCGGTGAGAAACAGGATGTCGTGCGCCGAGTTCGGCGCGGTCAGCAGTTCGGCGGTCACCGCCGCTACGTCGGCGCGGGGTACCGAACCACGCTCAATCCTGCTCGCCGACAAGGTGACCGAACCGGTGGGCTCCTGGTCGGTGAGCAGACCGGGACGCAGGACGGTCCAATCCAGGCCGTCACGAGCGCGCAGGTCCTCCTCGGCGGCCGTCTTGGCGATCACGTAGGCGATCCACGACTCGTCACCTTCGGTTGGCGGGGGTTCACCGGCGCCGAAAGCGCTGATCTGAATGAATCGGCGCACCTGCGCATGCTCCGCGGCGTCGGCGAGTAGTACGGCGGCGGCGCGGTCCACGGTGTCCTTGCGTGCTGGACCGCTGCCCGGTCCGGCGCCCGCAGCGAAGACGGCCGCATCGGCCCCCGCCAGGGCGTCGGCGACTGTTCTCACGTCGGCCGATTCCAGGTCGAGAACCAGCGGTTGCCCGCCCCATGCCCGGACATCGGCGGCATGGTCAGGATTGCGAATCAGCGCGACGGCGGCATCGCCACGCGCAGCGAGCAGGCGGATCAGATGCGCGGCGATCTGTCCGTGGCCACCGGCGATGACGACTTTCTGCGGCATGGTGTTCCTCTCGTAAGTCCACGACCGGTAACTCCGACGGTACTTCGCGCATTCCCGTCCAGGGGGTCATCTCCACCATGAACTAGTTGCCGGCCTTACCTACACTGGTGGCGTGCGGAGAAGTGTCGAGAACCCAGCTTGATCCCGGTCACCATCGTCTCCGGTTTCCTGGGTGCCGGTAAGACGACGCTGCTGAACAACCTGTTGCGCAACACCCTGGGTGTGCGAATCGGTGTCGTAGTCAACGACTTCGGGGCCATCAATATCGACGCCATGCTGGTTGCCGGTCAAGTTGACTCGACCATGACGATGTCCAATGGATGCCTGTGTTGCACCGCTGACGACGATGAGCTCGCCGGCATGCTGACAGCTCTCGCCAGCCGCGATATCGATGCCATCGTCATCGAGGCGAGCGGGCTCGCTGAGCCCTTGCCGCTGGTGCGCATGGTGCTCGCGGCGGCGGCCGAGGACAGCCGGATCGGTTACGGGGGACTGGTCACCGTCGTCGATACCGCCCAATACGAGGACGTCGCGGCCCGGCACCCGGAGATCGCCCAGCACCTCTCCCTCGCAGATCTAGTGGTCCTCAACAAGATTGACCTGGCCGATGCAGCAGACCGCACTCACCTGCGCGCTGTCGTCAAGGAACGCAACCCTCGCGCGTCGCTCGTGGAGACCACCGGCGCCGATGTCGACCCCCGGCTGCTGTTCGATAAGAAGGAACGCCCCGCGCCGATCGGTCAGCTCTCGCTGGAGGACCTCATCCGCGAGGATCACGGCCACCATCAGCATGCGCATCACCATTACGAGACCGTCGAATTCGCGACAGAGCAAGCTCTGCATCCTCGGCGCCTGATTGAGTTCCTCGACAGCCAGCCCGCCGGTGTGTACCGCATCAAGGGCGTGGTGCGGTTCGGTGACAAGACGCTCGCCGTGCACACTGTGGGGGACCACATCAGCGTTGAGGACGCAGCGAAGGCAACAGGTTTCTCACAGGGGGCGAGTTTCGTGCTCATCGGCACGCACCTGGATGGCGACACCATCACCGAGCGCCTACACGCTCTCGTCGACGATCCGCCGGATCCCGATCACGAACGATCGATGCTGGTCCTGGGAAAGTATTTGCGCTAATCAGAGGCCGCGTCTAGTGTTTCCTCTGTGCAGCACTTCTCCGGTCAACTCGTAGTAGCAACCCGCAGCGGGGTCTGATTCAGACCGACCCCTCGCTGTGGGTCGAAGCTACTGCCTGTCGGTCACCTTCCCTTTCGGATGAAAGACCGGCACATGCACTCCTCAACAACAATTTCCCCGCAGCTCGATCCTTCAACAGGTCCTGATCCGTTCGCGGACCGCTTCGGCGTCCCGTTGCCGCGCGGTCTGCGCGAAGAGGCCGGCGACATGTCGTGGGCCTCGTTCTGTCAGACGTACGAGCGCAGCGGGGGATCGTTGAGGCTGGGCCAGTGGTCCGAAACCGACGGGGTCTACCAAGCGACGCTCGCGATCGGTGAGCACATCGAATCATCGACGGCTGCCGCGTGCGGGCCCATGGCGGCGCTGACCGCCATGCTGTCCGAGCGCGGGATACCGATGGAGACTCTCAGCTTTCATCAACTACATGACGGCGACCAGACGTGCACCTTCGTGTGCGGTACCAACGGCACCAGCACCGCCTGGGCGATGGGCCGTGCGCACGATGCCACCACGTCGTCGCTCAAGGCGGTCACTGCCTGCGCCAACCGTCTTGGTTGCTAGCCTCCAGCGCACTCAGCGCACTCAGCGCACTCAGCGCAAGGGGCGCAGGACGATTGGCATGCCGTCGATCGGCAGCGGCATACCGGCGTAGTCCCACTTGGCCTCGTAGTCGGGATGGGCCAACTCAAAACGGTACTGCCGCAACAGTCGGTGCATGACGGCCTTGATCTCCAGCTGGCCGAACACCATGCCGATGCACTTGTGCGCACCCCCGCCGAACGGCGAGAAGGCATATCGGTGACGTTTGTGCTCGTTTCGCGGTTCCGCGAACCGGTCGGGATCGAACTTGTCCGGATCCGTCCACAATTCGGGCAGCCGGTGGTTCATACCGGGCCAGATGTTGATCATGGTTCCGGCCGGAATGTGGAACCCGAGCAGATCGGTATCGCGCACCGCGGAGCGGATGTTGAAGGGCAGTGGCGTCACGAGACGCAACGCCTCGTTCATCACCAGATCGAGGCTTTCCAGCTTCTCCAGTGCGTCGATGTCCAGCGGGCCGTCGCCGAGACGGTCCGACTCGTCCCGAACCCGTTCTTGCCATTCGGGATTCGCGGCCAGGTAATAGGCCATCGTCGTGGTGGTCGACGTGGTGGTGTCGTGCGCCGCCATCATCAAGAAGATCATGTGGTTGACGATGTCGGTGTCCGTGAAGGCATCGCCCTCATCGGTCTCGGCGTGACACAGCGCCGTCAACATATCCGCACCTGATTCCTTGTGGCGTGCAATGCCGACACGCTCGGCGAAGTACTCCTCGAGCAGCTTGCGTCCCTGCAATCCCTGCCACCATTTGAAGGGAGGCAGGCCGAAGCGGAAGATGGCGCCACCGGCGCGGGTCGTCGCGACGAACGCCTTGTTGACCTTCTCGAGCCGCTCATGTTGGGAATGCGGCTCATTGCCCATGAACACCACCGAGGCCACATCCAGGGTCAGTTCCTTGATGGCCGGATAGAACAGGAAGCGGTTGTCGTTGGTCGGCCACTGGGCGACGATCTCGGTTGCGACCGAATCGATCTGCTCCACGTAGCCGGCCAGACGGCTGCGCAGGAACGCCTGCTGCATGATCAGACGATGTTCGCGGTGCTCCTGGAAGTCCAGCAGCATCAGCCCGCGGCTGAAGAAGGGCCCGATGACCGGAACCCAGCCTTGCTGTGAGAAGTCCTTGTTGGCATTGCTGAATACCGCCTGGGTGGCGTCGGGGCCCAGCGCGGCGACGATCTTGCCGATGGGGGTCTGTGACCAGCTCACCGGGCCGCGTTCTTGATACATGTTGAGGACCCAGTCGATTCCCCCGCGGAACATCTCGATCATGTGCCCGAGCATCGGCAGGCCCTGATCACCCATTACCGGCTTCAAACCGCTTCCGGGCGGCGGCGGCGCCAGTTCGGTCAGTGGCCAGTCGCGATTGTTGAGGTAGTTCTCGACGTATGCCATGCCCGGCAGGGTGTTCATGGTGGGAAGACGTCGTTTGGCCTGGTCGATGAGGTAATCGGTGCTGCTGATCGTCGCCATTGGGCGTGGCTCCTTCGCTCGCGACGAGCACTTCGGTGTGCTCTAGATCATCTTCGCCACAGAACTTGACGGGTGTCAAGTTCTGTTCATACGGTGTTTCAGTGCAAACTGTGCAAGTGGTCAGTCCAGCGCGCAGTGGCACGCAGACCCGTGGTGATCGTCAGCGCGACGCGATCATGACGGCTGTTGCCGAACTCATCGCGGAAAACCACAGCTTCGCCGAGCTGTCGGTGAGTGCGATCAGTGAGCGAGCCGGCGTCGGCAGGTCGGGGTTCTACTTCTACTTCGACAGCAAGTATTCGGTGCTCGCGCAGATGGTCGGCGACGCCTTTGCGGAACTCGACGAGCTCACGCACTACTTCGCGCCGCGGGGCGAGGAGGAGACTCCCGAACAGTTCGCCAACCGCATGGTGGGTAGCGCCGCGGCCTCCTTCGCGCATAACGACCCGTTGATGAAGGCGTGCCAGGAGGCGCGCATCACCGATCCGACGATTGCCGGTTTGCTCGACGACCTCACCGACGTGGTCATCGAGAAGATCATCAAGATCGCCGAGATTGAAGTGAATGAACGTGGCGCGCAGCCGATTTCGGAGGATCTGCCCGCGCTCGTGCGATCATTGGTGGCGCTCACCGCGTCCACCGTGTCGGGCGACAGCTCATTCGTCGGGCGTGACACTGATCCCGCGCGGGCGCTTAGGGTTATCGAGACCCTATGGCGTGTCAGTCTTTTGGGGCGATAGCGGCGCGGTCCCTGATCGACGCTGCTGCACTGCCCGGCGAGCGCCGTAACCGATTCCGCCGAGCACGGCCAGCGCGCCGAGCCAGGGGAGCAGCAACCCGAACAGCAGCAGCACGCTATTGCCCGCCGCGACGAGCCCATCCCAGCCACGCTCGATCTGTCCGGAGAATCCCTGGTACTCGGGAGGTGTCGGAGGCAGGCCGGCTTCTTCGGCGAGGAATGTGACGGTGACCGAGCTGTAGGCCACTTGTTCTCCGAGCTGGTTGCGCTGTGCCCGCAGGCTGTCGAGGTCGGCTTGACGCTTGGACAACTCGGTTTCGGCCCGAATCAGGGCTTCGGTGTCCTTGGAATCGCGCATGATCCCCAGGAGCCTGTCGACGGAGGTCTGTAACGCGGCGATTCTGGCATCCAGATCGACTCGCTGCGAGGTCACGTCATCGCTCTTGGTGTCGGCCGACTTGACCTTGCCCAGTTCCTTGAGATCGCGAAGAGCGCCGTCAAGCTTGGCGGCGGGCACTCGCAGCACGATGGAGGTGCGCGCACGGCTTGATCCGGATCCGGCGTCCTCGGAGCGGCTCTCCACCCGGCCGTTGGCCGATTCGGCGAGGGCGGCCGCCTTGTCGGCGGCTTCGGACGGGTTGGGCACGGTGATCGTCATGGTCCCGGTTTTGACGATGTCCCGTGTGGCCGCTGTCGGCGGGCCGTATTGCGGGGCCTGTTGCATCGAGCCACGCATGGGCGCCGCCGGGGGTTGGGTGTAGGTGGGAGCCGCGGTGGCGGAGGGGCCACCTTCCTGAGGAGCTTGGCTAAGGCTGCGTGAGCCGCCCCCGCATGCCATGGCGGCTATCAGCACTACTGCAATTGTAGTTGCCCAGGGTAACCAACTGCGGCGAGATCGGGTGCCATCCATCGTCATATTCCGAAGGTACCGTTTGCTAGTGGACCGCGCAGAAATTCAGGAATCACGGCCGGTACGGTTCAGTAATGGCATACGACTTCACCGGTAAGCGATGCTTCGTCACCGGGGCCGCCAGCGGGATCGGCCGGGCCACCGCGCTGCGTCTGGGGCGCGAGGGCGCCGAGCTGTTTTTGACCGATCGCGCCGCAGACGGGCTCGAGTCCGTTGTCGAGGAGATCAAGGCCGCCGGAGGGAAGGTCAGTGCCTACCGGGCGCTCGATATCTCCGACTATGACGCGGTGGCCGCCTTCGCGGCCGACATCCTGGCGACGCATCCGAGCATGGATGTCCTACTCAATATCGCGGGGATCTCCGTGTGGGGATCCGTGGACAGGCTTTCCCATCAGCAGTGGCGCTCCGTGGTGGATATCAACCTGATGGGGCCCATCCACGTCATCGAGAGTTTTGTGCCCGCGATGATCAAGGCGCGTGGCGGTGGTCAGATCGTGAACGTGTCCTCGGCGGCCGGGCTTGTCGCCCTGCCGTGGCATGCCGCCTACAGCGCCAGCAAGTATGGACTGCGTGGCGTTTCGGAGGTGCTGCGCTTCGATCTGGCTCGCTACAAGATCGGCGTCACCGTGGTGGTGCCCGGCGCCGTCAACACTCCACTGGTACGCACCGTCGACATTGCCGGAGTGGACCGCGAGAACGAGAACGTGGCCAAGTGGATGAATCGGTTCGTCGGCCACGCGGCCACGCCCGAGACGGTGGCCGACTGCATTGTCAAAGGCATCCGCCACAACCGCTACCTGGTGTACACGGGGATCGACATCCGCGCGCTCTATCTGTTCAAGCGAACGCTGTGGTGGCCCTATAGCGTTGCGATGCGGCTCGTCAATCACGCCTTCACGAATGCGCTGCGTCCCGGATTCCAGAAATCGGATTCCAATCCGCCCTCGCCGGGCTCCTAGCGCCACCAGCCGTCGAACGGGGTGACCGGCACGGTCCGCTTATGCCGGGTCTGCAGGTACCACCGTTCGATACGGTCGGCGGCCTCGACGGTGACCGCTTTGCCCTCCAGGTAATCGTCGATCTGTGCGTACGTCACGCCGAGTGCGGCCTCGTCGGGGAGTGCGGGCCGGTCATCTTCCAGATCGGCAGTGGGCACCTTGTGGGAGATGCTCTCCGGGGCGCCGAGATGAGAAAGAATTTGTGCGCCTTGTCGTTTGGTGAGTCCGGTGAGCGGGGTGACGTCGACACCGCCATCGCCGAACTTGGTGAAGAATCCCGTGACGGCCTCGGCGGCGTGATCGGTGCCGACCACGAGCAACCGGTGCTGACCGGCGACGGCGTACTGGACGACCATGCGTTCCCGGGCCTTGATGTTTCCGCGCACGAAGTCCGACGGTGTCTCGCCGAGTGCATCGGCGACAGCATCGGCTGCGGCATCGGAGGCGCCCTTGACGTTGATGACGAGGGAGCGGTCGGGATCGATAAACCTAAGGGCCACTTGGGCATCGCTCTCGTCGGCCTGGACGCCGTAGGGCAACCGCACGGCGATGAACTCGGCCTGCGTCCCTTCGAGCCGTGACTCCTGCGCCGCCAGCTGGCATAACCGCCCGGCCAGGGCGCTGTCCTGTCCACCGGAGATGCCGAGCACGAATCCCGCTGTCCCGCTGACTCTTAGATAGTCCTTGAGGAATCCCACCCGTCGCGACACCTCGGCTGCCGGATCGATCGTGGGGGAGACGTCGAGGGCAGACCGGATCTCTTCGCGAAGGGTGCTCATTGCCCGACTGTAGAACGCTCGGTCAGCGTGCGCACACCTTGCACGCCAGGTCCTCCCACGCGTCGCCGAGCTGGGTCAGTGACTGGCCGTTGGCGGTGGTGGCGAAGTGCACGTACCCCGGATCGATGATCGACATCAGGGCATGGGTCTGTGCGTCGAGGTCTCCGGTGCATTCGAGCTGGCTCAGCAGCATCCGGATGTGCGCGCGGACCAGCAGGGTGGGCGGTGCGTTGTGCCAGGCGTCGGCATCGGCGGTGGTGGCGCGTGCGAGGTCGAGGTGGCGTTCCAGGAAGGCGAGCCGGGCGCGTCCGAACGCTATGAGCCGGGTCAGCGGAGGTGCATCGGGTCCCAGGGGCGGTGGCCCGAACATGAATGCTTGCTGTTCGATGTGCTCTTCGTGGTCGAGCAGTGCCAGCAGCAGTCCGGTGCGGCTGCCGAATCGGCGGAAGAGGGTCCCCTTGCCGACGCCTGCCGCGTTGGCGACGGCATCCATGGACATATTGTCCGGACCGACGTCGTCGAGGATCTGCTGTGCAGCTTCCAGGAGGAGAACGCGGTTGCGCGTGGCAACGGCACGTTCCCGGGCAGGATTCTGCGCAAGGTCGACAGAAAGCAGGGGTATTTCTTGACCAGGCATAACTCCTCGATAATAGCGCCGGGGAACAATGCGGACCGCAGTCCGTATTATAGAACGTGACAGAGACACAGGATGTAGGTACGACAAACGTGCCGTTCTGGTGAAAGGTGTTCCCATGGCCGAGAAAGTGGCAGAGAAGAACGTGCTGGCAATTGTCGGAAGCCTGCGTAAGGCATCGGTCAATCGGCAGCTTGCTGAGGCTGCGGCTGAGAACGCGCCGGCGGGTGTGAGTGTGAGTATTTATGAGGGGTTGGGCGATCTTCCGCATTACAACGAGGACTTAGATGGTGTGGGTGGTGCACCTGCGGCCGCCGAGGCTTTGCGGGTGGCTGTTGCCGCTGCTGATGCGGTGTTGTTGGTCAGCCCCGAGAACAACGGCACTATCTCGAGCTCGCTGAAGAATGCGATCGACTGGTTGTCGCGCCCCTTCGGTTCTAGCGTCTTCAAGGGCAAGCCGACCGTCGTGATCGGGACTTCGGCGGGCCGCTACGGCGGTATCTGGGCGATCGATGAGACGCGCAAGGCGGCCGGGATTGCGACGGCGAACGTGCTCGAGGACGTCAAGCTCGCGGTGGCCTCCTCGGCTTTCGATGGTAAGCACCCGCGTGAGCATGCCGAGACGGTTGCCGAGCTGACCAAGGCACTGGACGCATTGACAGCCGATTCTGACAGCTAATGTGTCACCCGCTTGTTGATCCGGCCCATGTTTCTTTCATGGCGGAGACGGAGGCGACGCTGATGGCGCATATCACCAGCAGCATCAGTCCGACGGCCCAGCTGCCCAGAGTGCTCTGCAGGGGGCCGGCGATCAACGGCGGGATGGCGCCCCCGAATACGCCGGCCACGTTGAACGCCACGCCGGTGCCGCTGTATCGGGTGCCCACGGGATAGGACTCTGGAAGGAAGCTCGCCATCGGTCCGAACGCGAGCCCGAACAGCACATAGGTGAGCACCATGGCTGTCAGGTAGGCCCAGAATGGACCACTTGCCAGCAGTGGAGTGACCAGTAGGGTCCACGGGAGTATCAGCGCCATGCTGGTCAAGATCACCCGGCGCCGGCCCAGTCGGTCGCTGAGGATTCCACCCACCGCGGCGGACACCATGAGGATCACGGCCCCGAGCACACCGGCGGTGAGTATGGCCGCGCGAGAGAAGTGCAACTCCGATCTCGCGAATCCGGGGAAGTAGGTATTGGTCATAAAGGACAGCGTGAAGATGATCAGCATCGTGCCGCAGGTCAGCACCAGGGTGCGCGGGCTCTCCGTCATCACGTGCCGCAGAGGTGATTTCACCAGCTTGTCCTGAGCCTTCGCCTGGGCGAACTCGGGTGTTTCGGCGATGTGGAGCCGGATGTACAAACCGACCGCGACCAGGAGGCCACTGGCGATGAAGGGCACCCGCCATCCCCACGACAGGAACGCCGGGCTGTCTTCCCCGACCGTGACGCTGACGATGAGGAACACGAGACTGCTGAGCAGTAGCCCGGTTGAGCTTCCGATGGGCACGGCCGTCGCGGCGCGGCCGCGAGCACGGCTTGGTGAATACTCGGAGGAGAGTAATGCTGCCCCACTCCATTCGCCGCCGACCGCGACGCCTTGCACGAGTCGCAGCAAGACAATGGTCGCCGGTGCGGCCGCCCCGATCGAGGCGGCGCCGGGAACCATGCCGACCGCCATGGTGGCGAGCCCCATGGCGATGAGGGTGACTACCAAGGTGCCTTTACGGCTGAATCGATCTCCGTAGTGGCCGAACAGAGCGGCGCCTACTGGCCGGGCCAGAAAGGCCGTGCTGAAGGTGGCTATGGAGGCGAAGAGCGCCAGTGAATGGCTGAGATTTGGGAAAAAGACGGCCGGGAAGACGAGTGCGGCCGCTGTGCCATAGATATAGAAGTCGTAGAACTCGATGGCCGACCCGACCGCACTGGCCATGAACACTCTGCGGGAGCTGACGTCTCCGCCCGTCAAGGGCTGCTGCGGCTCCGCGGGGGCTGACGTCATCGCGGGGTGATCGGGCTCGGTTCCATGCGTGGCAGCTTAGGGTGCGCTGGCGCTAGGCCCTGAACCTGCGGAACCTCTGACTGAGGCCAACGGCGAGTGTCGGTGATGCCCAGTAGCCTGCCGGGCATGACCGTTCTCGTCACCGGCGCTACCGGAAACATCGGCCGGAAGGTTGTCGACCATCTCGTTGCGCTGGGCGTCAGCGATATTCGAGCCTTGACTACCTCGCCGGAGAAGGCCGCGTTGCCGGATGGCGTGACGCCGGTCCTCGGGTATCTCGGCAAGCCCGAGAGCCTTCAGGGCGTGTTCGAGGGCGTCGAACGGATGTATTTGGCGCCGCTGCCGTCCACGGCGGCGGTGGTGCTGGAGATGGCGCACGCCGCTGGGGTGCGGCACGTGGTGGCGCTGGCGGGCGATGCGTCGTGGTGGGCCGAACAGGCCTCGGTCGTCGAGAACAGTGGCGTCGGCTGGACACAACTCGGTCCGGGGGAGTTCATGGAGAACTTTTAAAATACCTGTTCATGGCGGATTATGCAGCTTTCGTACGCACTACGTACGCACTGCCGTTGGCTTGGTCGAAGATGTCGGCGGCTGCGGCGCGGGTGCGGTCGGCGGCGTTGGGCCACAGGTGTGCGTAGGTGTTGAGGGTGACGCTGGCCGAACTGTGTCCTAGTGCCCGTTGGACGGTGACGACATCGCATCCTGCCGCGATGAGACCGGAGGCGAAGTAGTGCCGCAGGTCGTGCAGGCGGTAATCGGCGTTCGCTGTCGTACGGGCTTGGCCCCACCACTGCTCGATGACATGGAAATGGACGGGGAGTTCGGCTGTCTTGCCCGGAAATAGCCATGCATCGGGCTTGGCGTCCGGTAGGTAGGTGTCGATGTGTGCGCGCAGCAGTTTGAGTAGGCCATCGGGTGCGTAGACGGTGCGTTCTGACTCGTACTTGGGTGCCCGAATCTCCAAGCCGCCGTCACCGCGTTGGAGTTGGCGCAGAACGTGTATTTCGCGCTTGTCGAAGTCGATGTCACCTATTTGGGGTGCGGCTGCCTCTCCAGGGCGCAGACCGGCGAAGGCGCACAACGCGACATAGGCGACGTAATTGTCCGTGGTGCCCGCAAGCAAGCTGTCCACTTCCGTAGGGGCAGGAATGGTCATCGCCGCTGAGGCCTTGCGCTGCCGGGGCAGTTTCACGCCGTCTGAGACATCGTGGGCGAGTTTGCGTTCCCGGACAGCGGCCCGGATGACATTGCGTACATTGGTGACTCTGGTGCTGATGGTGGATGCCTCTAAGGGCTTATCCTGCATGGTCTTTACCCATGCCTGCACATGGGCTAGTTCCAGGTCCGAGAACGGGATGTCTTTGAACGTCGCGCAGTTCACGGCAAGGTCCATCGCGCGCCGCGTGCCGTGCACCCACACTTGATCCTTCGACCATTGTTTGTAGAACACGGCCAGAGTGGTTTTGCGGTGCTTGGCGTCGATATGGGTACCCGAGACGATGGCTGCGGTTTGATCATTGAGCCATGCCTCAGCGGGTGCTTTGGTGGCGAATCGTTTGGTTTGTTCCTTGCCTTGCGGGGTGATGTACCAAGCGCGCCAGCGCGATTGCTTGCCCTTGGGGTTGCGTGGGGAGCTGCCGGGTACGGCCAGTTTGGTGGGGGTGCCGTCTGGCCGGTACCACATGTCGGCTATCCCGCGTTTCCCTGGTGTGCGCTGTGCTGCCATGAACAGAAACCGTACGCACATACGCACATAAAACGCAATATCGCAGTCAATCACCTGAATTGAAATTGAAAGTGTGCGGACTGTTTTTGGGTGGGGAGAGAAGCACTGATTTGCAGCAGTGTCAGGGTGTGCGCGGCTCTGGGGGTACCCGCCAGGCAAACGTCGGGTTGGGCGATGGCGCTTTATGCTGGTGGTATGGATGAGCAGGGGCAAAGTGTTGTGGTGGGTGCCGTGGGCAAGATGCGTCGTAGGCAGGCCCTCGATACTGCTGTTGTGTTGTTGGGCACCGGGGGTGAGCGGGCGATGGCGTTTCACGGTGTGGATGATGCGGCGGGAATGCCGAGGGGTAGCACGTCGAATCATTTCCGCACGAGGGAATTGCTGTTGGTGGGGGTGTGTGCCGAGGTGTTGGCGCGACGAGCACGCATATTCATCGACTCAGCGTGGCCCAACGGACTGGGCAACCCCCTGGCGGCAGGCGAGCTGGTCAAGTCCCTAACGGGTTACGTGCTTGATGCCACCGACCCGTCAATGACCGCTAAGGGTGTGGTGGCGCGTGCACATCTGTCATTGGCCGTGCTGGCTCAATTCCACCCTGAGCTACGCCAGATGCTCGCGGCCAGCGATCAACGTCTACAGCACTCCCTACACACGGCTCGACGTGTCATCAATCCAGCTGCCCTCGAATGGCATACCGCGATGATCACCGACTACCTCTTCGGTGTCATCACGGCCCAGATCACCACCCCACGCGAGAAGTTCAACCCGCGCCGTGGAATCGCAGCCCAGCTCGCCGCTTTCTCCTGACCCGGCACGGGTGCACAAGCACCGGCACCTCATGCCGACTTCTTGCCCGGTAAAGGGCGCTCACAGTATGAGGACCCTTGCGCGGCTATACCGAGTCGTTGCAGGGCATTCCGCACCGGAAGGGAACCGGCGCAGGTCAGCCCTACCGGGCGGCGGGTTGGGTGGTTTTGTAGTTGTAGACCGATTGACGGCTGATCCCGTACTCACGCGCCAACGCCGTCACCGGTTCGTGGCTGTCCAGTCGTGCCCGCAACTCGTCGGCCTGCGCATCGGACAGAGCGGCTTTGCGGCCCTTGTACTTCCCGGCAGCCTTAGCCAACGCGATGCCCTCACGCTGGCGTTCTAGGATCATGGACCGTTCGAATTCGGCTACCGCCCCGAGCATCGAGAGCAGTAGCGTGTTCATGGGTGAGTCTTCTCCGGTGAAGGTCAAAGATTCTTTGACGAACTCCACCCGCACACCCTGTCCGGTCAGCTCCCGCACGATGCGCCGTAAGTCCTCCAGATTGCGTGCTAGCCGGTCCATGGAATGCACCACCAGCGTGTCCCCGGTACGCAGGTATTCGACCGCACGCGCCAACTCAGGACGATGCACGTCTTTACCGCTGGCTTTGTCCGTGAACATCTTGTCTACCGCGATGCCGTCAAGTTGGCGGTCGGTGTTCTGATCCACCGTGCTCACTCGCTGGTATCCGACACGCTCACCCATCGCACTGCCCTTTCGCCGCTATCCACACCAAACTGTCCAATAGGACTCTAAGATATGCATAGACACATGTCAATCAATGCCGATAAATACTCTATTTGGACACTTCGTGATGGCTGCTGAGGTGTCAGGTATGGGTGTACCCCAGATCGACACCGCTGCGAAGTCGGCGGGGCGCAGCGTTACAGGTTGGGCGACCTGAGGCCCCTTAGCGCTGATACGCAGCCCGGCTTTCGTTGTCATAACCGGTCGTTAGCATCCGGGTATGACTCAATCACTGGCTACATTGATCGCTGCAATCGTTGCCGCCGCTGGTGCTGTGTGTACAGGTGCTATGTCATGGAGAGCGAGTTCTCGCAATAGTCAACTTCGTGCGGATGAGGCTCACCGAGACGAGCTGAGAGAACAGCGTGAAGCGGCGATAGAACGGGTTCTATCCGACGATTTGGTGCGACAGCACATGGGGCTTATTCAGTTGCGACACCTGAAAGAGAATCCTTCGTCGTCCGTGAGGGAAGTCGAGTTGATTCAGAAAATCGGTGACCGTGCGTGCCAGGCCATAATAGGCAAGATTGTCCTGCGCACTGCCGACGAGATGTCAGAGTTGGCACAGGAAAACTCAGAATATCGAGAGGGTATAGAGGCGGCTGCTCAGAACCTGCGGAGACAGGCCCACGTGCTAATTGGAGGCGGAAAGATCGCATCTTGCGATACTGGCGATACTGGGATCAGTCAAATCCCGGCATGAACATTGGTACAGCTATCTAGTTTCTATGACTCGCGGGCGGATCTGCGAAAGCTAAACTTTGAGGCGGTCGGCTAAGTGGGGAGCAACAAATAGCCCCTTTGTGGAGCTTCCGTTGGTCCAACTCCCCGCTTGGTCGGCCGATGTCCCTTAGCGCCCAAAACATCGCCTTAGCGGCCCGTATGTACGCCTCGGGGGAATCAGCCACCACCATCGCTAAAGCGGTAGGTGTCAGCAGGGCCACCGTGTACTGGGTGTTGACAGACGGGAAATGATCAGATTAGTCCCAGATATTCCACAAGTCGTTGTAGTTCAGACGCCTGAATTTTGAGCCCCTAAGAGAGCGTCGTTCTATTGCGCGGAGAAATCGCACATAAAAGGGAATCACTCCTTCTTTATCTTCGTAAGAACTGTTGCCGCGATCCAATCCTGTTGAGCCTGGTTTGTGTGGGTACTCGACCTCAATTCGACGAAGTTTACGACGCAATTGTCGATGACGGCTACGGACAGGTGCTGTAGTCCAAACAACAATTACGGTTGCTCGACGTCTTTCCCAATGCCATTGATCAAGTTTGCCTTCATACGTGAAACCTATATCAAGTTTCACGGCCGAGCCTGATTTCAGGACAGGAATACGATGTGTCCAGTAGTCAATTGAGAATGGCGCATCATCGCGGCCTTCTGGTGATATTGCTACGTCGCAATATGAACCGAACACTCGCACGTCGTATGCGATTCCATCGCCGTGATTGCTGAGCAACAACCCACCCGAAAGGATTTTCTGGTGCCACTTGCTGTCCACCCTGAATAGTCGATAGTGACCTTCTGAGGTAATATATGGAATTCCCTCTAGTGTGATCATCGGCCGAGCGCGATCATAATATCGAATTGCCAGCGTAACAGACACCGATACTAGTGCGGACAAGGGCAGCGCTTGCAAGAGGTAGTGACTTGTCATGCCTTAGTGTAGTGCGCCGAGTAGACGCTAATCCATTTGGTGCAAGCATCATTCGATGAGAAGGTTGGCACCGAACAGCCCACCGTACTTCGGCAACCTTTTCACCAACGATCAGTGCACGGGCGATTACTCCCGGATTTTTCCGCCGTCGATGTCATTGAGAAGATCACGTATGAGGCGAATCTTTCCTACAACGCCCATGCGTTGACCATTTACTAATGAGAAGTTTTCTTTGGTAGGAGGATCGGGGTATCGAATTCCGATGATCCCGTTTCTTAGGCTGTCTATTTCCGCTCTTAGCGGGTCGGATTTGTAGGATCGGGCATTCCAACGTACTCCTCGTTGATATTCGATCTTGAGTGGCCCAGCTATACCGTTTGCCAGTATGCTGCCCAGCGCATCAGCGTAGTTGTATCGTTCGGCAACTAGGCTTTCTAGAACTGGTTGGTAATCGATGGTAATGCCATCTTTTGCTACGTCATTGATGGTATCTAACAGGGTGCGCAGCTCCCTGCGCAGGCGAAGTTGCTCATCATCGACAGGTTTTCTCTTATTGAGTTTGTGTTCTGACCAACTGATGATCAAACTCAGAATACTTATCAAGATCGCGGCTATAGACAGCACGTTAGACACGTGGGTATTGTACGAGTTTGTTCATGCCGAGGCAGCCGGAACATGCCGGTTTCCATCCCCTTGGGCTAATTGGGCGGCACCCTCGCGCGCACCGATTGGGCTAATTGAGCGACACCTCGCGCGCACTGAGAGGGGGTGGGGAGGTACCCCTCAAGGCCCTTAGTGCACGCCTCACTCGGCCAGCGCCCCGTCTCTCTCTATCAAAATAGCTGGTGGAGGCACTAGGGCCTACCTTGGCGGGCTTAGGTTTGCGGTTGTAGCGTCATGGTATGGACTTTGACGTGTCGGTGGACGTGGATGCGGCACGTCGGGTGGGGGACTGGCTTGCCGATGCGGTCGGCAAGATCGAGGGAACTGCCAAGGTCGGTGCGCATGCGATCACTGGTGGGGTGGGCAAGGTCACGGTGTCGGCGCAGGGCCGCTTGCTGAGACTTGAACTGACGCCGCAGTCCGCGCCGCCACGTGCGGATCGGTTGGCGGCGTGGATTGAGCAGGCTTATGTGCAGGCGTGTGAGTCTGCGGTGACGCAGGTGCGTGAGCAGATCAAACGGGTAACCGACGCCAACCCGGAATTGGCAGGCATGTTTGATCAGCTGGACCGCGATTTCGGGAAGCTGTCCACGACGCTGCGTGCCCCTAAGCCTCGTGCGGTACGGGAACGCGAGGAACAAGCGCCGCCTGGGGATTGGGACGAGCAGGAGTGGAATCCGGGGGCAGATCCGTTCGGGCGCAACCGAACCCGATAAAACACCACCTGTACCCGTAACCCTTAGCGGCTTAGCGCTTAGCTGTTTGGGTTAGTGGCCCCACATTTTCAGGTTGGCGTTGATCGCGCTGCTGTAGTTGCCGTGCGCGGTCTGGGCACCTTCTCGGATCTTGCGCAGTCCCTCTTGTAGATCCTCGACTCCGGAGCGCCATTGGGCTTGCCAGGCTTTGTGGGCGCGTTCGGTTTCTCCGGTCCAGGGCATCGTGTTCACGTAGCCGTCGATGAGTTCGACGTTGGCGTCGGTGCCTTTGGTGAACTGATCCATATGGGTGATCAGCGCATCGAGTGCTTCCAGATCGACTTTGTAGGCGTCATCGTCGCTGCCCATCTACAGCCCCTGTTCGTCAACAGTTTTGAAAGTGTTGGCCCCTGCGGTGACTACGTTGAGCACCCAATCCAGGGCGCCGGTGATCTCGTGCACGCCGCGTTGCCACTGCTGCCAGCCTTCATCGAGTTTGTCGGCAGCGGTGCCGGTCCAGGACCCACCCACCACCTCGTCACCATCGGTTTTGAGCCGGGTGAACGCGCCCTTGATCTCGGTGTTCACATCGGCGATGTCGTTGGTTGACCCGATCACGCCCGCGTACTGCACATACAACCCGTCACCGGACCCGGTATCTGGTGCTGCCATTGCTGCCTGTCCGCCCCTCTGTGGTGGTGTGTGCAAACTAGTCGTGTTGCCTGGTGCTGGTTTACGCTGACCTGAGCAACTAGCAGTCTAAGGCCGGACGTGGAAGGGGGCGCGGGGATGGCTCCGGTTGATGTTGATCCTGAGGTCTATTACGCCGCCTCGAACTGGGTCACGTTCAGCGGTTTCAACTTCGAGTCTCTGCTCAAAAGTATGCACACCAGCATGTCCCAATCAGCCGGGATGGCGGGTACCGATAACACCGGCAAAGAGTTCAGTACGGGCTATGACCAGGCGGTCAAAGACGCCGTGACGATTCTGGCTGGTCTAGCGGATATGACCAACAATGCCGGGGACATCATCAAGGTCAACGGCGATAACCACAAAGCCGCTAACCAGGCCTCTACCGGAAACGGCGGAACCACCCCGCAAGCATCGGTGCCATCACGCTCTACGACCCAGGTACCGAGTATTCCATCCGCTTATGGGGGTGGTGGTTCGCAGCCTACGGGGCTCGCGGCGAAGGCGTGGAGCTTCATTGAAAGCATGGTCGGCTACATCTGGCCCGATGGTGATGAGCACACACTGACCTTTGTCGGTGGGGTGTGGACCGGCACCGGCAGCGCCATCGAAGATGCCGCAAGCTATCTGGACAAAGCCAAAGCGATGCTCGCCACTCAACAATCCCCCGAGATTGCGCCTGCCACCGCCTATTTGGATGATCTCAAAGGCAAGTACAGCCAAGTAGCCTCTGCGTGCCGGGAGCTGGGCACCAGCTGCACCGATCTCGCCAAAGCCATCGAAGACGCTCACCGAGAACTCATCTCCGAGCTAGAACAATTCGCCGCAGAGTTTCTGGTCGGTGAAGTCATCTCCCTGGTCCTAATCGAGGTTGGCGGGGAACTATGGGGCAACGCCATACTCGCGGCCCGCGCCACCGCCGTGGCCCGCCGCTGCGCCGCCATTATCGAAAAACTCATCGAACTCGGCAGGGCAGCCGCCCGCGCTGCTAAAGCCGCCGCCGAAAAAATCGCCCACCTACTCGGCCAAATGAAAAGCGTCGTCGCCGCGCTTGTTAAGCGCTCCAATGTCGACCGAAATGTTGAAGCCCTCACTAAATACACCAAACAAGCACTCGATGAGTTTGCAAAGGGCGATATTAGGCTAACGGATAAGCAGCTTGCAGACACTGCCCGATACAACGCCCACAAGGGTACTGTGTTAGATATGCGTGTGAAACAGCTGGTAAGTCAAGATCATAGCTTGGATGATCTGACTAGCACCGGGCAATTCAAATATGGCCCTGACTTCGTAAATACAAATCCAAAGGCTGGCGAGTTGCCTTGGTATGATGTGACGACAATGAAGAGTTGGGCAGCCCACGCCAAGTATGAAGCTACGCATGGCGGACCTGGTGGAGGAATTATCTATGACGCGCCAGAAGGAGTGATCTTTGTCCCGCCAAAGTAAGGAGTTGCAGACTCGCTGGGATAGTTACGACGCCGAGGACGTACTCCAAGCATTGATCAAAGGCAAGCCGGTGTCGCCCTTTGGCGCCATAGATGGGCGTGTTGATCTGCGCGGCATCACGATTGATCAGCCCGGCTCCGTGCGTGAGAGTGAATATTTTAATCGAATATCTAAAGTGTTCCGGTTCACAGGGCGATCTATTTCTAATGTAGATTTATCCTACTCGGTACTTCCTGAATGGCGAATTGCTGACACAAGAATTGAAAATTCCGTTTTCGCAGGAAGTCGATTGCCATCCTTGCGTGTGTACTCATCCGAGTTTGCGGATTGCACGTTTATGGATAGTGCGTTAACCGGGGCGTCTTTGACAGGTAGGTCAGGCCGTTCTACTGAAGCTAGCTCTAAATATCTTAAATGTGACTTTACGCGAGCCGATTTACGTAAGGTTAGTGTTGATGGCGGATATTTCGTTGGCTGTAGTTTCCGCCAGAGTCGTTGGCGAGATACCCGGACGATGTCGGCTGTTTTCGAAGACTGCGATTTCAGTGGAGCTCTTCTGCAATCTGTCCATTTCGACGGAAGAATGTTGGGCGGGCCAGGTAAACCTAATCAACTTGGCCATAATTCCATGCGAGGATGCAATTTTTCAACTGCTAAATTAGAGGATACAAGCTTCTACGGGGTGGATTTCCGAAATTTAACCCCTCCTGCAGGTGAACAGTATCTGCTGTATAGCCAATTTCCCTCGCGGACGGCTCACGCATTAGAGCTTTTGAAAGCTAAGTCAAACGATAGTCAAATTGATGAACTTGCTTATCGCCTATTGGAGAATACAACGACAGGGTACGATCTGTTGCCTGGTGACGCAGTTGGGTTGATTAGCCGTGACAATTTCCCGCCCGACATAGCTGGGAAAATTCTCACGGCAATGGGTTCGGCCACATAAGTAGTAGTAGGTCCCCTATTGAGAAGACTTAAGAGAGCGTGTGTGTTGTTGCTGGTCAGGGGCTTGGTGATGGGTGCTGAACACCCATGTGGTGGGTACTGAACACCCATAAACAGGCTGTTCGTGGGTGCTCAGTACCCATGTCGGGGGTTTCTAGGCTGCCGATACCCGCCGCTTAGCGCGTTTCTGTGCGTTCTTACGTTCGTGCACCGGGCAGGGCTTGGACTCATTGCCCAGTGGCCCGGAAATTTCGTGGCTAGGCACGATCAAACACTCATTGCAGGAACCCTCCGCCAACCATCCGTGCCGGACGGCGACCTTGATCGCGTCGCGGATGGTGGCGGAGTCGCGTCTTTTGAATGGTTTCCCGTCCTTGGGCGGTGTGCCCAGAATCCACGACAAGCCGCCACGTTCGAAGACGGCATGCCCGTTAGCCTCATGGCGTCCGTAGGCCAGGCTGGCAAGGCGCAGCCACAACGGAATGTTGGGATTGGCAGATTTGTCCTCCCATCCCCGCTGGTAGTGCTTGGCCCACATTCGCATGCCCATGAACTATGAACCTTCGGTCTGTGTGTGATCGGCGTCGATGTGCTGACGGGAAAACAGCGGCATGCTCGCCCCGGCACTCGGCGTGTACGAACCTGTCACAGGCATGCCGTAGGCGCGGAACGCTGCCAGCGTCACGCCCATGTGTTGTGCGGCCTCGGTCTCGGTCAACAGCGCCGGTGTGTGTTCGTCGGTGCACTGATGGCACCACCGTGGACTTACCCGCCCGTAGCGGTCACGGGGAAACTCGCCTGCGGGCTTGCGTGTGCGGCAGTCCTGGCACACCTTGCCCGGCAACTGGTTCTCCCCGAACAATGCACGCTGTTCACAGCCTCGCGTTCCTGAAAAATTGCGCTGTGCCGCACGCGTAGCGGGGGCCGAGGCATAGGACACCGGAGACGCAATCGCGTTGGCTGTGGCGGTCACTGGGGGCGCAAGAATCGTAGTCGCAGTCACGACACCGCACCCACGGGCATACCGCCGATCTTGGCGTGTCGCCAGGTGTCGATGTCGGCGCGCAGCCACTTGCGACGGCGACCGAACTTGCCAGATGGCGGCAAGGTGCCGCGTTGTTGCCAATATCGGACAGAATGAACGCTGACCCCGAGAAGATCAGCGATACCTTGGGCGTCAATGTAATCAGTGGTGTTACTCATAGTCGAACTTCCTTGTCTTACTGTGTGGTTCACCGGAAGGCACGCCAAACACACCCCCTGTGCGGGAAGGCTGTCCCACGGCGCGAAACCGGCAGCAGGCGGCACGGTGCCGCTGCTCAACTGCTCTCAGTAGGAAGTTGCTGTATGTGTCCACCAACTGGACACCAGGTGAACCAGACACCCCGAGCCCCGATGGTCCGACGTGCTGACTGCGGATCGCCCTTGCGAGCGTTCACCATTAACCGCGACTACCCACCCTAGTCGAACTA
Organism: Mycobacterium sp. NGS15; assembly: GCF_059813245.1. NCBI lineage: Bacteria > Bacillati > Actinomycetota > Actinomycetes > Mycobacteriales > Mycobacteriaceae > Mycobacterium > Mycobacterium sp. NGS15. Next base: position 34,112 of record NZ_JCALEF010000005.1, read on the forward strand.
GCGTTCGAGTTCTAGCGGACACGCCAGCGGCATCACGGCTCTCGACGCTAGGCGCGCCTTGCTCCGTTCACTGCAACCTCCTTGCGTGGGCCTTCGTATCGGCTCAAGCCCCTCACGCGACCCAGAGTTTCATGGCATCCGGGGTTCATGTGGGTGCCAGTAGGACGGGACGGTGGCGCCTTGCTGCGGACGCAAGTCCGTACGCAAAACATACGCACAATAGCCACCAATACCCGTCACCGCCCCATCGTTTCCAGCAGCAATATATGTCCATTGAACTGCATAGATAGGACATTTCCGTCAGTATCCATTATTTGCCATTCCTCAACTAATGAGTTCATGGAGAACTACGCGATGTGGGCTGAACAGATCAACCGCACCGGCGCGGTCCACGAACCGGAGCGCCACGTGGTCCAATCGCCCATCGCCATGGATGACATCGCGCGGGTGGCCGCGGCGGTTCTGTGTTCGGGAGATGGGCACCTGGGCAAGAAGTACCCGATTACCGGTCCAGAGGCGGTGACCCGCCAGCAGCTGGTGCAGACCATCGCCGAGGTCGCCGGTGTGGATGTGCGCTATGTGGTCAGCTCACCTGAAGAGGCGGTACGCGAGCTGAGGCCGACGATGGGGGATCGGGCTCAGTGGTACGTCGACACCCTGACCGACCCTGAAGGCGAACAGCCGGCGAACACGTTGGTGGCCGATCTGACTGGGTACCCGGGTACCACTTTCGCGCAGTGGGTTGCCGCCAACGTGGGACTCTTCCGCTAGATCGGGATCTGTCCCCAGATTCGTCCACAGAACTCCACAGTTTCCACAGACTCGCCGGGCTACAAGGTTTGCCCAGCGGTAGGTGATCTGCTAGCCGATGCCGGTGCCCGGAGGTGGGCACCACATGTGGTCCAGCCACCGACAGATGCCCGGACACACCACGGATACGACACGCCCGCGTTTCCTGTATGAGAGGTCTCACGACCAGGGAATTTCATGAATGTTGTTCAGAACATCTTGTATAGGTTCCGATTGTCGGACACTAGGTGTAGTGTCTGGAACACCGAAAGGCCGGGAATCACTCCGGGCCGCCCGGCCCGGATTCCCGCCAGATCTTCTGGCCGAGCCCGGCGCTCAGCCACCACGGGCGACGCGGAATTTTCCGGGGTGCTGGACTGCTGAAAACTTTGTTGAGATGTACACGATCCATTCGCTGAGGAGCTACGCATGAGCATCACCGTCTACACCAAGCCCGCCTGCGTACAGTGCAACGCGACGTACAAGGCCCTCGACAAGCAGGGCATCGAGTACAGCGTCGTGGACATCACCGAGGTTCCCGAGGCGCGCGATTACGTGATGGCGCTTGGCTACCTGCAGGCGCCCGTGGTCGTGGCCGGTGACGATCACTGGTCGGGTTTCCGTCCGGACCGCATCAAGGCGCTCGCTGGCGCAGTCGCAGTGTCTGCCTAATAAGTAGTAAGTAGTACGGGAGCCGGGCATGGCCCATCTGGTCTATTTCTCCAGCGTGTCGGAGAACACCCACCGCTTCGTTCAGAAGCTGAGTGTTCCCGCCACCCGGATCCCGCTGCGTGGCGATATCCAGGTTGATGACCCGTATGTCTTGGTCGTGCCGACCTATGGCGGTGGTCATCCGGTTCCCGGCCAGGCCGGGGGATACGTCCCTAAGCAGGTCGTGAAGTTTCTCAACAACGAACACAACCGGTCCCTGATCCGCGGGGTCATCGCGGCCGGGAACACCAATTTCGGTGCGGAGTACTGCTACGCGGGCAAGGTCATCTCGGCCAAGTGCGAGGTGCCATATCTGTACCGCTTTGAACTCATGGGCACCGTAGACGACGTGCAGCAAGTGCTCGCCGGACTCGACGAATTTTGGAAGGACACACCGTGGCGCCAACCGCGACAACTGCAGAACCAGTGACCGCCGGAACACGAGGGCACGGCGCCCCATCGGACGAGCTGGACTATCACGCCCTCAACGCGATGCTCAATCTGTATGACGCCGAGGGCAAGATCCAGTTCGAGAAGGACGCCGCGGCGGCGCGGCAGTACTTCCTGCAGCACGTCAACCAGAACACGGTCTTCTTTCACAATCAGGACGAGAAGCTCGACTACCTGATCGAGAAGGAGTACTACGAGCGCGAGGTGCTCGACCAGTACTCGCGCAACTTCGTGAAGTCGCTGCTGGATCGGGCTTTCGCCAAGAAGTTCCGGTTCCCGACGTTCTTGGGCGCCTTCAAGTACTACACCTCGTACACACTGAAGACTTTTGACGGAAAGCGCTACCTTGAGCGCTTCGAAGACCGTGTGGTCATGGTGGCGCTGACCCTGGCTTCGGGTGACACCACGCTGGCCGAGAAGCTCGTCGACGAGATCATCGACGGACGCTTCCAGCCGGCCACCCCGACCTTCCTCAACTCGGGCAAGAAGCAGCGCGGCGAGCCGGTGTCCTGCTTCCTGCTGCGCATCGAGGACAACATGGAGTCCATCGGGCGCTCCATCAACTCGGCACTGCAGCTGTCCAAGCGCGGCGGCGGTGTGGCCTTGCTGCTCACCAACATTCGTGAGCACGGCGCACCGATCAAGAACATCGAGAACCAGAGCTCGGGCGTCATCCCGATCATGAAGCTGCTGGAAGACTCGTTCTCCTATGCCAATCAGCTCGGTGCCCGCCAGGGTGCCGGGGCGGTGTACCTGCACGCACACCACCCGGACATCTACCGCTTCCTGGATACCAAGCGCGAGAACGCCGATGAGAAGATCCGCATCAAGACGCTCTCGCTGGGTGTAGTGATCCCGGACATCACCTTCGAGCTGGCCAAGAAGAACGAGGACATGTACCTGTTCTCGCCGTACGACGTCGAGCGCACCTACGGCGTGCCGTTCGCCGACATCAACGTCACCGAAAAGTATTACGAGATGGTCGATAACGGCCAGATTCGTAAGACGAAGATCAAGGCGCGTGAGTTCTTCCAGACCCTCGCCGAGCTGCAGTTCGAGTCGGGTTACCCGTACATCATGTACGAGGACACCGTGAACCGGGCCAACCCCATCGAGGGCAAGATCACCCACTCAAATCTGTGCTCGGAGATCCTGCAGGTATCGACGCCCTCGTTGTTCAACGACGACCTGTCCTACGCCAAGGTGGGCAAGGACATTTCGTGCAACCTGGGCTCGCTGAACATCGCCAAGACGATGGACTCCCCGGATTTCGCGCAGACCATCGAGGTGTCGATCCGCGCGCTGACCGCGGTGTCGGATCAGACGCACATCTGGTCGGTGCCCTCGATCGAGCAGGGCAACAACGACTCTCACGCCATCGGTCTGGGGCAGATGAACCTGCACGGCTACCTGGCTCGCGAGCGGATCTACTACGGTTCCGAAGAGGGTGTGGACTTCACCAACATCTACTTCTACACGGTGCTGTACCACGCACTGAAGGCGTCGAATCGTATTGCCATCGAGCGCGGTAAGAGCTTTGGCGGCTTCGAGAAGTCGAAGTACGCCAGCGGCGAGTTCTTCGACAAGTACACCGAGCAGGTGTGGGAACCGGCGACCGAGAAGGTCCGGCAGCTCTTCGCCGATGCCGGAATTCGCATTCCGACACAGGATGATTGGCAGCGGTTGAAGGATTCGGTGCAGCAGCACGGTATCTACAACCAGAATCTGCAGGCGGTGCCGCCGACCGGATCAATTTCTTACATCAACCACTCCACGTCATCGATCCACCCGGTGGCCTCGAAGATCGAGATCCGCAAGGAAGGCAAGATCGGCCGGGCCTACTACCCGGCGCCGTACCTGACGAACGACAACCTGGAGTACTACCAGGACGCGTACGAGATCGGCTACGAGAAGATCATCGACACCTATGCTGCGGCCACGCAGCACGTGGATCAGGGGTTGAGCCTGACGCTGTTCTTCAAGGACACCGCCAGCACGCGCGATGTCAACAAGGCGCAGATCTACGCCTGGCGCAAGGGAATCAAGACGCTGTACTACATCCGGCTACGGCAGATGGCGCTGGAAGGCACCGAGGTCGAGGGCTGCGTCTCCTGCATGCTGTAGGAGTGTTCTAGACGAGAAGCGGGTCAGGGAACATCCCTTGGCCCGCTTCTTTATTTCGGGGATCGTGTCCCCGCAACGCGTTCAAGACAGACTGCATTCGCAGTGCGTGATCGGTAGGGACTATTCCCGGCGGCCGAGCTGCAGTCTCTACCCGACCTGGTACGCCTGGGAGCTGCTCTGTCGGTGCAACACGCGCCTACGACGCCGCGCCCCGACTGAGATCGCTGGCGATTACGTTCCGCGCCTTCCAAGGCTTTCCGCAACGACACACCCCGCACATAGTTCCGACGAGCTGGTCACGGATCCAATGGTGCGAAAAAGTTTGCTATCAATGTGGACAGGCGTCCCTATCTGGGCGTAGTGTCACGTGCCAGGGATATTTGCGTGGAATCGAGGGGGCGATGTGTCGGGGTACGAACGGTCGACTGAACAGCTGACAGCGGTGACCGATTGCGATGATCTGGCCCAGCCCGCCGTAGCGATGCAAGAGTTGCCCGCACGTGAAGTTGATCCTCGGAAAGGCGCCGGAAACGGCCCCGGGCGTCGAGTGGCTGCTTTCGCTGCCGGCTGCGTCCTTGTGGTTGGTGCAGTGGCCGCGTTGCATAGTCTGTACCGCGGTGGCGACGGCGCTGCGGAGCTGATCGGCTGGGCCGGGTTGTTGCTGTTGGGCATGACGGCTCTCGGCGGGGGTGTGAAGCTCGCGATGTGGGGCGCCAGGCCGGTAATCACGGTGGTGTGCGAGGAAGCCAAGGCGCGTTTGTCGGAGCCTCTTCTGGCGATCGTGGCGGCCGCCGCGGTGATCGTCGGGGCGCTGGGGATGTGGTGGGTGTTCCGGGGCGGATATTCCACCTGGTGGCAGCACCTCACCGGTGAGAGCCAGTGGTCGCTGGCGCTTGGGGTGGGCCAGATGCTGGTGGCGGTGCTGGCCGGTGCTGCGCTGTTCACCGGAGGCGGGTACCTGACTGGCTTGGCCAAGGAAGCGCTTACCGACTCAGGTCTGCTCATTGAGCGGGGCCGGACGACCGGCAAGCGCCGCGCTCAAGAGGGGCTGTGGCATCCCGGTTTGGTGGCGGCCTTGATCGCTGGTGGTTTGGGGTTGGTGCTGCTGACAGCGGGGGTCACTCCGCGGTTGTATGTGTGGATTACCGGACCGGATGTGCTTCCGGCAGCGGCGGCGATTGCAGCCACGCTGGTGTGGGCGATCGGCTCGAATTTGGGGTGGTGGAAAGGCCTGGCCGGTCTCTACGTGTGGGCTACGGATGCTTCGCAGAAGGCTGGTGCTGTCGCGGGTGTGGTTGCGGTGTTGATGTTTTCGGCCAGTGGTCTGGGTTTGGGGTGGTTCACTCCGGCCACGGTGCCGCAGGCCCATGCGGCGTGCCCACCCGATTGCGGTGGGCCGGGCGGTAGTGACGGTCCTCCCGGGGGTGGGCAGATGTTTCAGCCACCGAGCCAGGGTGGGCCGCAGATGCCCGATTATCAGGGCGGGGTTAATCAGCCGCCGATGGATCAGAACGGCTCGGTATCGATCTATAACACGCAGGCACCCTCGATCAGCAACAACGGCGCCAACGGGTCCAGTGGGCAGCAGGGTCCTCAGCAAGGCTGGGATCAGCCCGCACACGGCACCCAACCCCCGGATTACCAGAACGCCACCCCGTACACCCAAGGACCGGGGCGGCCCAACCCCGACTACAACCCTGGCGGACAGTCGAACCCGGGATCGCAAGGCGGGCAGCCGAATCAGGGTGTACAGCAGCCGGCGCAACAACCGCAGCAGGCACCCCAGAATCAGCCGCCGCAGCAGAACACCGGGCAGCAGCCGGATCAGCAGCCGCAGCAGTCGGATCAGCAGAAGATCGATGATTTGACGCGCCAACTGCAGGAGAAACAGCAGCAGTCCAAACAGCTGCAGCAGAACAAGCAGAACCAGAAGCAGCAGCAGTCGACGAAGTTCCCGTCTAAGGACAAGAAGAAAGACGACAAGGACGAGCAGGACGACCGCGACGATCAGTCGCAGAACACGGACCTGGCCTCGCTGTTGATGGGTGCAGCGTCCACGCGGCGCCGCAAGCAGGACGAGCAGCAGGATCCGGACACTCAGGCGCTTGGCCAGGATGCATCTCAAGCGGTGCAAGGGCTTCCGGGTGATGTGCAGACCTATGTGCAGTCCGGCCAACAGATCGGTGAATCATCTGGGCAGGCTGCGCAGGGCTTCGGCTCGGCTGCGCAGGCCGGTGCCTCGCTCGCGTCGTCGGCGCAGTCCGGTGCGGTGAACCCGCAAGACGCCATCACCCTGGTGCAGGGTGTCTCACAAGGCATTCAGGGCACCGCTGATGCGATCAACGCGGGCTCCCAGATCGTGAAAACCGCTCAGGGAGAAGCCGATCAGGTTGCCCAGGCGGTCGGCGACGCCAACCCGCAACTGAAACCGCAGACAGAACAGTTCACCCAACTCAACGATCAGGCATCACAGGTGACGGACGGTGTTGGGCAGATGGCCAGCGGTGTCTCCCAGCTGACCGGCGCGGTCAACTCGGCGAGCGGCATGGGCTCGGGCGGGCTGCCCGACACCAGCGGCGCCAGTGACTTGCTGTCGGGAGGCGGCACGGCCATACCTATGAGTGGCGGTTCCGGGCTGGGCGGGCATCTTGCTCAGGCCCCAATGGAGCCACCGCCAACGCCGACCCCGCCGAACTACCCTGAAGTACCAAGGACGGTCACACCGACCCCGCCAACGCCGTCAAATAGCCCCGAGGTTCCCCGGACGATTACGCCCGCGCCGCCATCGACCAGCCCGTCGGTGCCGCCGTCAAGTAGTTGGCCGACTCCTGAACCCCATCTGGCTCCACCTGTTACCGCGCCCGGGCCGGTACCGGAGCCGCCTCCCGCTACCTCGGCGGCACCACCACCGCCGCCAAGTAGCACTCCAGCACCTGAGTCGCCGGCTCCACAATCAACGACGCCTGCGCCTCCAGCTACAACAACAACTCCCGCTCCTCCGCCTGTTGACGTGAACAAGTTGCGGGACTTAGGTTATGACGATATTCAGATCGCTAATATCCAGAAAATTGTCCAAAGCGGACAGGGTATGTCGGACCATGGCATCAACCGGAATGCCGTCATCACCGCGCTGGCGGTATCCCTAGATGAGAGCAGCTACTACAACCTGCCCAATGATGGCTCGTACTACATACCCGGTTCACCTATCTGGAACCAGTGGACGAAGATGGCAGCTAACAACCCGAATATCGCCAATGGCGGCCACGATCCAATCGCGTCAGGAATGACCGTGGATCGGCTCCGTGAATCTTTGAACTTCCCTGGCGCGCAGACATACCCAGATGGTCATGTGCCCAGCGACCACGCGTCACTGGGTCTGTTCCAGCAGCAGTTGGACATGTGGGGCACGATGCCGGAACTGCTGAATCCCGCCACGTCCGCCCAGAAGTTCTATTCAGCGTTGTTGAAAGTTCCCGGTTGGCAGGACATGAGTAACCTCGGCGTGTTGGCTCAAAGGGTGCAGGGATCGTTCTCCGCGGACGGGAGCGTTTATACGCGGTACATCGCCGATGCCACGAAAATTGCTGACGTGCTGGGTGTCCAATGACGCGGGCACACGTCCTGGCGACGTTTTTATTGGCAATCCTGCTTGTCGTGGGTGTGATGTGCATTGTTCCCGCCACGGCTCATGCAGCCCCGGAGTTGTGTGACACCGGACAGGACACCGTCAGCAGCTTCGAAACACCCCGTCTAGTGGTGGCGATCTGCCAGTCAGGCAACGACTTTCAATACCGGCAACTAACCAAGCAAGACCAAACCAGGCTTGATCTACCCGCCCACGAGTTCCCGATCTACGGCAAGTGGGCAGCCGGCAGAGCATTCGAAGCCCAAGACGACGGATGCACTTACCAGATATTCACCTTTAGCGAACACATAGGGAACTTCGGCGCAAATTGTCCTGTGCCGTTGTCTGAAGACGGATTGCCGCTGCCGGGATGACGATGTGTGTTTGGCCCGACCGGAGAAGTGCGTCAGGCCGCAGCCGCTACAACCCCTGGTGGGGCCGGTTGCCCGGTGCGGTTGTCGCTGCCGCACAGTTCCGTCAAGGCCTGATGTCTATTGTCGATCAGCTCGCTGCTGCTCAACGAGCAGGACAGTCAGTCCCACAGATTAAGTACCTCCCATGATGCGCTGGGCAGGTTGGTGGCTAGGGCCGCTGTTGGGCACGATCAGCGCCTACGCGGTCTATGTGTCGCTCAGGGAGATTTGGGGCTACTGCCGTATCGGTATCAACGCGAGCGCTAGGGGGTTCGAGCTCATCTTCAGTGAGGTCCCCCGGACGCTGTTCATCGTCGCGGTCCTGTCCGGTGTCGTGTATGCGTTGCTGTGTCGGGTGCCGGTCAAATGGTCTATAGCGCTGGCTGTCGTTGGATCTGTGGTCACGGCGATCGCGGTCGTGTGGGTGACAGTATCGGTGAGGCATTATCCGTACTCCGATGGTTACGAGTGCATTCCGCCTTGGTGGCCGAGTTGGATACCGCTGTAGGGATTAGGGCAGGAGGGTCGGCGGCAAATGATGTTGCAGTCTGAGAAGGTTTTCGTCGGTGCACTGACTTGTGTTGCGCTCGGGCTGCTCAGTTTGGCTGTGGTGGCTAGAGTGCTGTCGGAGATGCGGCGTGCTTGTGATGTCGATTCAAGCGTGGGCGATGGGTTCGGGTTCTTGATTGCAGCGCCATTGATCCTGTTCGGAACGATGGCGGTAACCGGAGTCTTGTTCGCGCAGACAGTCGTTCTGGTTCAGCGTGACTGGTCTGTGTATGTCGCCATCGGAGTGGCGGTGCTGGCTGCTGCCGTTGTGGTTGTGGCGGGGGTGGGTCAAGCCTATAACCCCGGCCGCTATGACGTCGGCCAGACATGTCCTAGCGGCGTCCCAGCGTGGTGGCCTTTCCCGGTATGAGAAGGGAGTGCTCAAGAGCATCAGAGGCTGACGCGATGATGTCTCATTTTCAGTGGTCTAGATGGAGAGTGTTGAGATGAACCAGGCTGACGATCGCACTGAGTTGGCTTCGATTTGGCAGTGGCGGTTCGGGTTCTATGACCAGTTCGGGCATCCGGGTTCGACGCCAGAATCCGAAGCGGCTTACAAAGCGCTCCCGTACGGTGCGCGATTGATGCTCGGCAGCAATCTGCTGGCGTTCTTCTTCGGCCCTGTCTACTACTTCGTTAAAGGCATGTGGCGCAAGGGTTTAACCATTGCGGTGTTCACGCTATCGGTTGTCGCCGTGCAGTATGCGGTGGGCGGATCTGACGGGGTCTATCAGGCCGTCAACTTGGCCATGAGTGGCGTGCTGATGGTAACGACGAACTACACCTATTACCTCGACGAGGTCAAGGGCAGCCAATCATGGAACCCTTTCGAAGGCATGAAACGGTGGAAATGGCGAACGGGCCCGTCGCCGAAATAGCCGGCTACCCTGCAAAGGTTCGGAGGTCCAAAGTGAAACGCCACCTCTGGACCGTCAGCGTCGCCACGCTGTGTGCCGTGCCGTGGGTCCCCGCGTGCAGTACAGCGGCAGCACCCACCACCGTCCACGGGACAGCCCTAGCGGTTACCACCGCGCCCTCCGGTGCCGCAGACGCGACAGGCCAGTCCGGCGGCCACCAATATTCGGTGCGGACGGAAGCGCTCGAAGGATCTACCGACGACCACACCGGGACGTGGAAGGCACAGTTCGGTCAACTCGTTGGCGGTGATGAACGAGTAGCCAGTGCATTCAATGGCGCGAGCCGCCATTCGGTAAACGGGCTGATTGAGGACGCCCGATCCGAGGCACGAAGCGACAGTTGGGGTCTGGACGCCAACTCGACCATCTCCTTCCTGCCGTCCGCGGTGTCACAGGTGACCGTCGGCGTGTACTACGCACGAGGGGCAGCACATCCCGTCTACTACATCGCCACCGTTGCCATCGACAGCCGAGACGCCCAACCAATCACCTTGCAAGACCTGTTCACCAACAAACAAGACGGGCTGAACCGACTATCGGAAAAGTCTGCGAGCATCCTCGGAATCGACAACAACAACACGCCCGGACTACGGGCCACCGATAAGAACTTCGCAAACTGGATCCCCACCGCTGAGGGTTTCGAAATACACTTCGCCGACTACCAACTCGGACATGGCCTGAGAGTCACGACCATCCCATGGTCCGACCTAACCGATCTCCTGACGCCCAAAATGAATGCACTCACACAGAACTAGCCTTTCGCCGCCCAGGGGCAGGTGCGACGAGGTCGTTCAGTCAGTGATCGGGGTGGGCTGTTTGACCGCGAAGGTCGATCAGCTGTAGGTCTGACGTGTATCCCTCCACCGGGCGGAGCACGTAGCCTGCTGGGATCTGTCCTGCCTCGTAATACGAGATGAAGATGTCAGCGGCTTCTTCGGAGTTGAAAACCTCTGGGCCGCTGACATATTCAGCGCCACGAGGCAACCGTATCGCCACATCCAGGAGTGCAGTCCCATCGTGCGGATGCCCGATCGCGTACCGCACCCATTGCGCGCCCCACTCGGCGCCGCCCGGCTTACGAATCTCGATTGCGATCGCTGATGCGCTGTGTCCAGCCGCCTGCAGGTACTCGGTGGTGGCCTCGCTGGCTACGTCCTTGTACTCCTTGCCAGGTGGGAGCGCGTAGAGCAACAAGCTCCAGTTGCCGTCCTGTCCGAATGCCCCCAGCGGACCGAGGAACTGCAGCGGTCCAGCGCCGCCGTCCATCTCTGCGACGCTACCCATGCGCTGAACCTAACCCCTCATCCTGCTAGATGCTCGGCCGCGTTCGGCCACACACGCCCTTGCGGCGGATGTATTCGCGTCGGGCCCAAGCGATAGCGATCGCCCATCCGGTCGCACCCAAAACTGTTGCCCCTAAAGCAACTACCCGATTGTGGACGATCTGGCCGTGGAGGTCGTATCCGCTGCTGGGCGTATGTTCTGGGGAACCAGTGAGCAGTTGTTCTTTGGTTCTTCCGTAGTGGTGGCAGCGATCCCACTGGCTCATGGGTTTGTGATCGCATGTAGCTGGATGCAGATACATGACTGGTGCTATCGCCAGGAAAAGCGTGCACATGGGTACTGCAATCACTAGATGCCAGTCCGCGTAGGGGTTTTTCGACTGGAACGGACGACGAATGCCATCTTCTGTGTGTTTGCCCATCCGGGTTCTATTGCAATCGAGGCGGGTACGGATACGGATTCCCGTACGGGTGCTGTGGTGGTGGTGATTTGCGTCGGCGGGATGCGGTGACGCCGAGCACGATGGCTCCAGCTCCTACGAGCGTGATGCCGCCGATAGGGCCCGCGAGGGCAGCGGTGATGGCGCCGCCCCCTGCGCGTGGTCCAAGTCCGTAGGTGATGTCCGAGTACCCGGCGCAGCTGACGGTGTAGTTGCCTGTCTGGTGGGCGCTGACCACGTAGAGGGCATGCCATTGGTTGATGCTCATGGAGCCGTTGTAGCGGCTGACGGTGGCATCGTTGTTGTTTTCGTCGCGGGCCACGCAGCGTGTGTTCTGAGTCAGCTTCGGCACGGGTTCTACATCGGCGACGTAGATGATCATCGAGTCGCCTGAAGCGAATTGCACAGTGGCAGAGCCATTTGCGTCGAACTGGCTCGTGGGTCCTTTGAGGGCGTAGACGAGTCCTGTGACGAATAGGCCGATGCCGCCGATCAGCCCAACCGCGACCAGTGCCGCGCCGATGGCGTACCAGTAGCGCGGTGTCGGCCGGTGCCGCGCGGCGGGAGCGGGCAACTGCGGAGACGGTGGTGGCGGTCCCCAGGGATACGCGCCGGCGTGTGGCGGAGGCGGTGGTGGCTGCGTCCAGGAAGCACCAGGATCATTGTCTTGCACCGCGTAACCCCCGTTTTCATCCCACCTGTTCAGAACGTGTATGAGAGTAGCCGACAGGTCGGGTGGGTTACGGGAGTCGGTTCTGGTATCCGATCAGTCGGCGCGTAGTTGTTCCAGCATTGCGGGTCGGAGTTGGTCGGCGATCCGCGCCCACGGCACGACGATGGGGGCGTAGTCGCCTGCGGCATGCGCGATGGGCACGTACACCTCCAGGCCGTGGGAGGTCGGTAGCCACGCATCGGCGAAGTGGGTACCCGTGACTGTATCCACGCGTTTGGTGGTGTCCAGTTCGGGGAGCAGGCTGCGCAGGCGGTCCAGTGCGGCGGAGTGGTCGAGGTATAGATCGTCGATGGTGATCGGTGTGGCTGTCGTGGTTGCGATTACCACGGTGCCCAGGCTGCGGTTAGGGTGCGCTGCGCCCTTGCCGTACCAGAGGAGCACGATCCGGCCCGCGACGGCACCGGCGCCGATGCGGGTCACTCCGCTGCGATAGCCGCCGAGGAGCTCACTGTCGCCCACGCTGATCTCCTGAGAGGCCAGCGGCATCCCGGCGCGGGAGGCATTCATCGACTCGTTGAATCGTTTCGTGACGGCGGGGTTACCGCCCGATAGCGTCGGGATCGAAACCTTCTGTCCCTCTGGTGTTCCCGGTGTTGCGGTGATCGACGGAATGTATCCGTGGGTGGGGGAGGCGAGGGCTCCTGTGGGAGCCGGGCTGGTCCAGCGCGGCGAAGATCCGGGCGTCAGGGATGCAGCAGAGGAGGCCGCCGAGGGCGAGGTTGAATCCGAGGACGCTGCGGGCGTGGAACCCTGACCGCAAGCAGCAGCGGCAAGCAGCGCTGCGGCGGTAGTTGCCGCCACTGCGATCCGCACGCTCACGAGCGATTCTCCATGCCGGCACCATACTCGTCGGATTCAAGGAACGGCGCGAAGGCACTGCGCGCTGCTGTGAAACAGCCAAGACGTGCATACAGCTCCATGTTCGTTGCGGAAGAGGTGGGTTTTTCAGCGAAGGAATTGTCGATCGGTGTATCGAGATCGCTTAGGCCCGTGGCGCGTCGGCTCTACTGGAATAGCCCGAATTCCGAGCCCCCGCTGACGACGTGTGCGGTCCTCTCGACCGCGGTGGGGCTTGTGTACTGCCCACCCGGCTGGACGCGCGAGCCCAACTAGCGGGCTTCGGTGCCACGATTTGGCCATGACCACCGATCGACGTGCGATTTTGACTACTATGGCGATATGACTCAAGGGATTTCGCGCCGGTGGCCCAGAGAATGGGCCGGGCTTGCCGTGTCTGTCATTGCGGTGACCATCGCCGCGGGAATCGGCGGGGCGGCCGCGGCGAGTGCCGCGGAAAGCTATGGGCGTCTGCAACAGCCCGGTTGGGCTCCACCGGCCTCACTGTTTGGTCCCATGTGGACCGTGCTGTACGCGTTGATGGCGGTATCGGCATGGCTGGTATGGCGTTCACATCCCTCACAGGAAAACCGTGTACCGCTGACGGTGTACGGCGTGCAACTCGTCCTGAACATGACCTGGACACCGCTGTTCTTCGGGCTTGGCTGGCGGGGCACGGCATTCATCGAGATCCTCGTGCTGTGGGGGTTCATTGCCGCAACGGTGGCGCTGTTCTGGCACAGAAGCCGTTGGGCCGCAATCCTGTTGCTTCCCTACGTGGCATGGACGGCATTCGCGGCGGTGCTCAATTTCTCGGTGTGGCAGCTGAATAGCTAGTGGCCTTGCCTGGCCCGGTACCGGTGCAGGGCGATGTTTCTTTCCTCTGCGTGATCGAGGATGGTAGCCGGGTATCCGCGACTGTGCCCGTCGGAGTGCTTCCAGGGCATGAGGGCTGAGGCGCCGGGCAGGTGCCGTAGTTCGGGGATGTATTTGCGGATGTAATCGCCGTTCGGGTCGAACTTTTGTGCCTGAGCGGTGGGGTTAAACACCCGGAAGTACGGGGCGGCGTCTGTGCCCGTTCCTGCGACCCATTGCCAGCCGTGTGTGTTGGATGCACTGTCGGCGTCGATGAGGTGGTTCATGAAGTGCTTGGCCCCGTGCGGCCACCAGACGTGGAGGTCCTTGGTGAGGAAGCTCGCGGTGACCATCCGTACTCGGTTATGCATCCAGCCTTCTGCGAGTAGTTGCCGCATACCTGCGTCAACCAATGGGTATCCGGTTTCTCCGCGTTGCCAGGCTGTAAAGCCGTCGCCGGGTTCGGTATAGGTTAAATGCGCTAGGGCATCGGTTAAGTCGGCGCGTGCGGAGTGTGGTTGGTGGTAGAGCACGTCGGCGTAGAAGTCTCGCCAGGCCAGCTCCGAAACGAACTTGGCGCCGTCTTGGCCTGGGATGGCTGCCAGGTCGGCGAGCAGCGTGCGGGGATGGATCGCCCCGACTTTCAGATAGGGCGAGATCCTGGATGTGGCATCCAGATCGGCGCGGTCACGGTGCACGGCATATCCGGTGAGGTCGTGTGTGAGGAAGTGTTTCCACCTCGCGCGGGCCGCCACCTCACCCGCGGGAAGCATTGGGGTGCTGCAGCTTTGGATCAGTTGGGTAAGTAGCGACCTGACGGGTCCTGATTGGGCCGGCTCGGGAGACTTGTTCCAGGAAGGCGTGGTTTTCAGGCGGGCGGGGCGCGGCCAGCGGTGCTCGCGCCACCCGCGTTCGAACGCGGTGAATACCCGATACGGAGACCCGTCGGCTTTGGTGATCCGACCCGGCGTCACTGCATAGGGTGAGCCCGTCTCGATCCAGTCCACGCCGATCTTGGCCAGCGCGGCCGATACCGACGTATCCCGGCGCCTGCCGAACGGGGTCGTCTCCCGGGTTACGTGCACCTCGGTTGCGCCGACACGTTCCGCGAGCTCTGTAAGGACCTGTTCGGGCGCGCCGGAACAGAGGCAGAGCCGCCCGTCGAGTTGGTTGTCAAGGTCAAGAACGTTGGCAGCAAGCCACGCATCCCGCGGGCGTGGTGCGCTGCTCAGCAACTGCGGGTCCAGGATGAACACGGCAAGCACGTCGCTGCTCGCGGCCGCGGCCAGGAGCGCGGGATTGTCGGCCAACCGCAAGTCGCGGCGGGCCCACCAGATGACCGTCACGAGCGGATATGGCTTCCCAAGAGGTGGCCCAAGGCAGGACCGATATTGGAGGCTCGGAACACATGCTGACGGTCCAATAGCGTTGTGGGAGAAACACGCTGACTTGCCATCGCGAGACCTTCGGCCCCCTCACGCCCGAGCAGCAGGGCGGGGCCGAAGGCAGGCACTGGCACCACCGCGGGGCGGCGAACTGCCTGAGCCAGCGCGCGTGTGTATTCAGCGTTGCGAACCACGCCGGGCGACACGGCGTTAACGGCGCCTGATAGGGAAGCGTCCCACAGGCACCGGTGATAGATGTCCACCAAATCGTCTATGCCGATCCAGGGCAACCACTGGGTGCCAGAGCCCAGTCGCCCACCCAGACCCGCCCGGAAAAGCGGCAGCAGGAGCTTCAGAGTTCCGCCGCGTGGTGACTGAACAATGCCGGTGCGGACAGTGACAACCCGAGTGCCGGCGCTCTCGCCCGCCGCGGCCGCCTGCTCCCAGTGCGCGACCACGTCGGAAAGGAAGTCCGCGGCTGGCGGTGGTGAGCTTGTCTCGGTGAGCGTTTCGTCACCTCGGTTCTTGCCGTAGTACCCCACCGCTGAGGCGCTGACGAACGTGCGGACACCCGCTGATGCCGCGGCCCGCGAAAGTAGGCGAGTGGGCTCGATTCGGCTTGAGGCGATGAGCTCTTTGTGGCGTTGAGTGAAGCGTCCGGCGATGGTGGCACCCGCCAGGTGGATGACGGCGTCCACGCCTTCCAGCGTGGCGGGGTCGGGATCATTCGGCTCCCAATTCCGCTCGGTACCCTGCATCGGCTCTCCGCGCACCAGGCGGATCACGCGGTGCCCGCCCGTGCTCAGGAAGGCGGCGAGCGCGGTACCTACTAGGCCGGATGCCCCGGTAATTGCCACTGTGGAGGCGTTCATTCCATGGTCGGCGGCTCTGCGGTGTGCGGCCAGATCCCCGGTGAGCTGCCGATGGCGGTATGCGATGAGTTCAGCGAGAAACCTTCCGGGAATGGGGGTTTCGATCGTGTCGTGCACCCGTGTGCTGCGTTCACCCAGTGGCTCGAACTCGTGGATATGCCGCCAGGGCAACAAACCGCTTACCCCCGACCGCGGCCCCGTCGCCACAGCTTCGTCGACGAATCGCCGGCCGGGCAGAAAAGCTTCTTGATCGTGCCGGGCGACCCAGCGCAAGCCGACCGGCAAGTCCAGGACGGCAGTCCCGTCGCACAGCGAGGCCGCTTCGGTGCGAAGTTCCACCGGTGCCCAGGGTGCTGCCAA
Organism: Mycobacterium sp. NGS15; assembly: GCF_059813245.1. NCBI lineage: Bacteria > Bacillati > Actinomycetota > Actinomycetes > Mycobacteriales > Mycobacteriaceae > Mycobacterium > Mycobacterium sp. NGS15. The sequence continues at coordinate 50,455 of NZ_JCALEF010000005.1, forward strand.
GCGACTGAACGCGCCAGGCCTGGAGTGCCAGGCGAATACGTCCTCGACAGGCGCGTCGATAGTGACCGAACCACTGATGCCCATAAGTCTCCAATCGTGGGGAAGGCTGGTTTCACTGTCCTCTATGTGGGCCTTCGGGGAGGCACGTCCTCACGCCGTACGTGGACGGGAACTGCGACCTCGTTGCGTCGCGCGCAGGGAAGGGTCCACGGCGGATCGTAAAACCAGGCTTGCGGTTCCCCTGAGGTTTGTATGCCCTTGTTGCGCAGGGTATCGAGCAACTCATCGGTGCGGGTGGCGACGGTGGCCGCCGATCGGTCACCGCTGAAGCGCAGCACGGCGAGCGTTTCGGCGGGCACTTCAGTGAGCCGAATGCTGTCATCGCCGGGAGTGGGCAGGCTCGACAGTGTCCATTTCGCCGGCATGTAAAACCGGATTATTGAACCGCCAGTAGCGCTTGCTAATTGGCCGACAGGGGCTGTCATGGCGATGGTGTCGTTCTGTTGCGCCACCGGTGCGGTCATGGCGATCTTGGCCTGCCGGTGGTTCTTGCCGAAAATGTAACCCGCAAGGCGGCGAAAGCCTTCGCTGCGTGCCCGGTCATCATCCGCCACGACGGTCGTTTCGGCCGCGACTCGGCCGCTGTACTGCCTGATCTGCACCGAAGCCGTCAGTGGCCGTGACGAGTATTCCGGTTCTTCGGTGCCCGTCCGGACCCCGAAGATATTGCCCGCCCCTTTGAGCAGTTCGACGCCCAAGGTTTGGAGCGTCACGATGGCGCTCATTTGTTGCTCCTTTCGACTGTCGCTACTTCTCGAGATATGGGAGGTGCAGTTTGGGGAGGGTGAACTGTGCGACGTCGATGTAGCCGATGCGGAAATACTTCGCACATCCGGTGAGGTACTTCATGTACCGCTCATACACAACCTCGTCCTGGATGGCGATGGCCTGATCCTTGTGGTCTTCGAGTGCCGCCGCCCACAGGTCCAGGGTCTTGGCATAGTGCGGCTGCAGTTGGTGTATACGCGTGCAGCTGAAGCCCGCCCGCTCGGCATGCTCGCGCACCATGTCGATGGAGGGCACTCGCCCGCCGGGGAAGATCTCGGTGACCATGAATTTGATGAAGCGCGCCAGCTCGAAGCTCAGCGGCAGGCCCTTGGCCACGATCTCCTTCGGGTGCAGTCCGGTGATGGTGTGCAGCAGCATCATGCCGTCATCGGGCAGCGCGTCGAAGGCGAACCTGAAGAAGTCGTCATAGCGGTCGAAGCCGAAATGCTCGAACGCCCCGATCGACACGATCCGGTCGACGGTGCCGTCGAACTCTTCCCAGCCGTGCAGCTGGACGGTCTTTGACCGGGTGCTCGAAGATGCCGCCAAAAGCTTCTCGACGTGCGCCTTCTGGTTCCTACTCAGCGTCAACCCGATGACGTTGACGTCATACTTCTCCAAAGCACGGTTGATGGTGGCGCCCCAACCGCATCCCACATCCAGCAGCGTCATCCCGGGCTCCAGCTGGAGCTTGCCCAGCGCCAAGTCGATCTTCGCTATCTGCGCCTCCTCGAGGCTCATATCGTCGCGCTCGAAGTAGGCGCAGCTATATGTCTGGGTCGGGTCGAGAAAGAGTCGGAAGAAGTCGTCCGACAGGTCGTAATGCGCCTGAACATCGGCGAAATGTGGGCGCAGGCGCGGTGATTCTGACATTTGGGCGGGACCTCTCATAGGGGGTGCGAACGTTCAGGAATAGCCGCGCTCCGGGGCATGTGTGCAGAGCTCAGTTGTCATTCGGTACCGAATGCCTTCCGGATGGGTCGGTTGCGCAAAAGGTTGAGCCGGCGCCGAGACGCTGCTCACAGCGGGCATACCCATCCATGGGGCGGTTTACTCCGAATAGTGGGTATGAATGCGGTGTCCGGCCCGAGTGATGCGAGGTCCATCGCCGTCATCGGCAGTGGCGTGGCCGGGTTGACCGCAGCCCACGTGCTCTCTGCCTACGACCGGGTCACGGTGTACGAGGCCGACGAGCGTTTCGGCGGCCATGCCCATACGCAGGTCGTCGATACCGGCCACGGCGTGCCGATCGCGGTCGACACCGCGTTCTTGGTGCACAACGACCGGACCTACCCGACCCTGTGCCGATTATTCGAGGAACTTGGTATCGATACGGCGGCGACAGATATGTCGATGTCGGTGCGTGACGACAGCATTGGCCTGGAATACGCCGGTGCGCGGGGTGCACGTGGTCTGTTTGCTTCGCCCGCCACCGCACGTCCCCGCTATCTGTGGATGTTGGCCGAGATCAAGCGGTTTCACCACCATGCGCGCCGATTGCTCGCTGACCCCGACGCAGACGACCAAGCCCTGAGTCTCGGGGATTTTGTTCAGCAGTTCGGCTTTTCACAGTTCTTCCTTGGCCGCTTCCTGACACCACTGGTGGCCGCAGTGTGGTCGTGCCCGCCCGGACAGGCCATGGCGTACCCGGCGCAGTACTTGTTCAGGTTCCTGGACCATCACGGCATGCTGTCGGTGTTCGGGTCGCCGCAGTGGAAAACAGTCACAGGGGGCTCACGCACGTATGTCGGGGCTGTGGTGCGCGGTGTACACGAGGCGTTCACCGGCGCCCCGGTCATCCGGATCGAGCGCATCCCAGAGGGTGTTGTGGTATCGGCCGCGGGACACGCGCCGAGGGTGTTCGAAGCCGCTGTGATCGCAACGCATCCCGATCAGGCGCTGGGCGTGCTGGCACAGCCGACCGCTGCCGAGCGTGCGGTGCTGGGAGCCATGGGTTACGTGAGTAATTCCGCACAACTACACACCGATGGGTCCTTATTGCCGCGTCACCCGCATGCCCGCGCGTCGTGGAACTACTTGAGCAGGGGCGGTGCCCAGGACGTTGTGGTGACGTACGACATCACCCGGTTGATGAGATTGCCTGGCACGCGCAGGTTTCTGGTAACCCTGGGCGGGGAGCACCTAGTGGACCCCCGGTCGGTGCTTGCCGAAATGACCTACCGGCACCCGGTCTACACGTCGCAATCTGTTGCCGCCCAACGCAGATTGCCGAGTCTGAACGACGGTCGCATCGCTTTCGCCGGTGCGTACCACGGCTGGGGGTTCCATGAGGACGGCGCCGCCTCGGGCCTACGCGCAGCACAGGCGTTGGGCCGGGAATGGCTGGCCGGTAAGCGCGAGCATCGGGTGGGCGCACGATGAATTCGGTACCCATGGTTCCTTGCTTATACCGCACCCGGATCATCCATGTGCGGCGTTCGCCGGTGACGCACCGGTTCACCTATCGCGGCTACTGCTGGTACATCGATATCGACAGGCCGCCGCGCCTGCCCCTCGGCCTGAGCACCTTCGCCAGTTTCCAAGCACGGGACCATTTCCGGGGCGATGACGACGACACGCTGCGTCAACGTGTGGACGGATTCTTGGCCTCGCACGGGGTAGACCTGGGCGGCGGTACGGTCACCGCCCTGTTGCAGGCACGGGTGTTGGGACATGTCTTCAACCCGCTGAGTCTGTACTGGTGCCACGATCGCCAGGGCAATCTCGCACACATCATCGCCGAGGTCCACAACACCTACGGCGGGCGACACGCATACCTTCTGCCTCCGACTGCTAATTCTGAAGTGGCCAAGGAGCTTTACGTGTCGCCCTTCAACGGCGTTGACGGGCGATACCGGGTAAGTGCTGCCCGTCCCGGCAATACGTTGAACATCAGTATCTCGCTACAGCGCAGCGGGCAGCGGCCGTTCTTCGCCGCGGTCCGCGGCACCCGGCGCAGGGCCCGGGTGGGTGAACTGTTGTGGTTGCAGGCCATTGCGCCCGTGGCGCCGCTGATGGGTGCGCTGGCCATCCGTATCGAAGGGATCAGGTTGTGGCTGAAAGGGCTGCCGGTGGTGGAGCGCACATCTACATGCGAGAGGGAGAGGGCAGCGTGAACGGGCATCTCGATGGCGCGACAACCGATGTGCGCGATATCGAATCGCCCCGCGGTCCGGAGATCGCGCCGGTCCCTTCCGGACCGCTGACGGCGGCACGAGCAGTGGTAGCCGACAAGATGCTGCGTCGTGCGGCCGCGCGGCTCCCGGTGCGGTTGGTGTATCCCGATGGGTCCGTCGTGGGCGCGGCAGATGCATCCCTGCCCACTCTGAGGGTTCGGCGGCCGGCGGCGCTGGCACGACGCCTGGGCCGTTCCGGCTTGATCGGATTCGGCGAGGCATACATGGCCGGAGACTGGGATTGCGACGAGCTGGCAGGCCTTCTCACCCAGTGGGCCGCATCGATGGACGAGCTGGTTCATCCTGTGCTGCAGCGCTTCCGACGTATCGCAGTACCACGTGCCCCTCGGACGCAGCGTAACGAGCGCCCGCAGGCCCAGCGCAATGTTGCGCATCACTACGACCTGTCGAATGACTTCTTCGCCCTGTTCCTGGACGAGACGATGACTTACTCGTGCGCCCTGTTCCGCCACATGCCAGCTTCAGCGGAGATACTCGCGGATGCCCAGCGTCACAAGATCGACCGCCTACTGGACCACGCAGAGGTGGGGCCCGGCACCCGGGTTCTCGAGATCGGTACGGGGTGGGGGCAACTGTGCTTGTCGGCAGCGGCTCGCGGAGCGCATGTACGGTCGGTCACTTTGTCGAGTGAGCAGCAGAAACTGGCCCAGCAGCGGGTACAAGCCGCCGGACTGTCCGATCGTGTGCAGATAGAGCTGCGTGACTATCGAGACGTGCAGGGACAATACGACGCTATTGTGTCGGTGGAGATGATCGAAGCGGTTGGATTCGATTTCTGGACAACGTATTTCCAAACCATCGAACGATTGCTTAAACCGGGCGGCCGATTGGCCCTTCAAGCCATCACCATGCCCCATGAGCGAATGCTGGCCAGTCGTAACACCCATACCTGGATGCAGAAGTACATTTTCCCGGGCGGCCTACTTCCCTCGGTGCGGGCGATCGCCGAAACGACCACTGGTACCACGGATCTGCGGACCGTGGAGACGATGTCTCTGCGACTCCACTATGCCGAAACACTGCGGTTATGGAGTCAACAGTTCGCGGCTCGGCGTGAGGCCGTGTCGGCGTTGAGCTTCGACGATGCGTTCTACCGCATGTGGCAGCTGTACCTGGCCTACTCGGAAGCCGGGTTCCGCTCCGGGTATCTCGATGTCCACCAATGGATTTTCCAGCGGGGCCAACAATGAACTTTCTGGTCGTGATGGCGTGCTCGCTGGGTGCCGTGGTCGTTGTGCACGGTGTGACTTTCGTTATCGGCTACCGCATCGGGCGCTACAACGTGGTCGACGTCGCATGGGGTATCGGTTTCATCGCCGTTGCCGCAGTCGGCACCGTACTCGGCGGCGGTGACTTGCAGCGGAGGGTTCTGCTGCTGGTGCTGATCGGAGTGTGGGGAGCCCGGCTGTCCTGGCACATGCTGGTGAAATCGGCTGGGAAAGGCGAAGACCCACGGTATCGCGACCTGCTCGGCGGCGACTTCTCGGTGCCGCACGTGCTACGCAAGATCTTCGTGATTCAGGCCGCCGCCACGTGGCTGGTATCCCTCCCCATTCAACGCTCGGCAGTCGAAGGGCCTACCCCTGACTCGCTACGCCCGGTCGTGGCTGTCGGCATCGGGTTATGGCTGCTCGGAATGCTTTTCGAAGCAGTGGGGGATTACCAGCTGCGCCGTTTCAAGCAGGACCCAGCCAACAAGGGCAAGATCATGGACCAGGGCCTGTGGGCGTGGACTCGGCACCCGAACTATTTCGGCGATGCGTGCGTGTGGTGGGGGCTGTGGTTGGTCACCATCACCGGTTGGCAATCGTTGGCAACAGTGCCGTACCCGGTGTTGATGACCTACTTCCTGGTACACGCGACCGGTGGTCGCCGCACCGAGAAGGTGATGGCCGGACGGCCAGGATTCACTGACTACCAACGGCGGGTGTCGTTTTTCGTGCCGCGTCGCCCGAAACGCGGATCATCATGAACATTCTCCGCGATGCGTTTAGGCTCACGGGCGTGACCGGCGACCTGGATGTCCTTTTGCGCCGTGTCGCCGACCGCGATACCGCGGCGTTTGCCGCTCTCTACGATCACACACGCGCACGCGTCTACGGTCTGGTGTTGCGTGTATTACGCGACCCCGGCTACAGCGAGGAGACAACGCAAGAAATCTACCTGCAGATCTGGCGTTCGGCCCAAAGCTATGACCCCACCGCGGGATCCCCCCTAGCCTGGATCATGACCTTGGCTCATCGTCGGGCCATCGACCGCGTGCGCTCAGAGCAATCTGCGGCCGACCGCGAGTCACGCTATGGCGCCGCCACGATCGAGCGAGCTGTCGACGAGGTCACCGAATCGGTGATCCGTAACGAAGAACAGCGGCAAGTCACCGTATGCCTCGAAACGCTCACGGACACCCAACGCCAATGCCTGCATCTGGCCTACTACGACGGTTTGACGTATAACCAAGTGTCGCAACGGCTTGCCGCGAATCTGGCAACCATCAAATCTCGGATGCGTGACGCAATCAAGGCGCTGCGCCGATGCCTGGGGACACCATGACTGAACCCAACGATCTCATCACCGCCGCCGCGCCCTACGCATTGCACGCGTTGCCCGATGATGAACGAGATCAGATCGACCACTGGCTGTCGGCCGGCGCGACCGAACAAACGCTCTCCTTTACCGAGGAGGTGCGTGCCACACGGGAAACCATGGCGGCCTTGGCGGCAAGCACCGCGGTCGAACCCCCGGCCCGGCTTCGCCCACGACTACTCAAGATAGTGGCCCGGGACGCCGAAAGAGTTTCCAGAACAACAGATATCAACCGCTGGCGGGCGCCCTTGGTGGCGGTTGCGGCCGCCACCGCTATCGGGCTGGCCGCCGCCGGAATCGGCATCATCCTGCGACCTCCGCCTCCGAGTGCGCAGCAAGTCTTCACCGCAACCGACGTGCGGACCGTCACTGGCGCCATTCCCACCGGTGGTACCGCTACCGTCGTCTACTCGCGGCAGAAGAACACCGCAGTGTTGGTGATGAACAATGTCGCACCACCACAACCCGGCACCGTGTACCAAATGTGGCTGATCGGCGACCGCGGGCCGCAGTCCGCGGGAACGATGGATGCCCAGGCAGTCTCACCCTCGACTACGGCAGTCATACCTCGCCTCAACGACTCCACCGCACTGGCATTCACTGTCGAGAACGGCCGAGGTTCGACCACGCCAACAGGCCCAGTCATCGCGCAATTGGCGCTGAACCAGTAGCGGGCCGCGCTGCGGTACTGCGTGTGGGCTCAGTTCTCGAGGTTCTAGCGAGCCTTCTCCGCATGCTGCGCCTTCAGGCGTCGCTCTTCACGCAGCACGTTCTGATAGCTCTCGCGTTCCGCAACCAGCCACTCTGGCTTCTCCTCGAGCAGCTGATTGATCTGCTCGGTGGTGAGCGCACCCTCGACGCCGCCGCGGGAGAGACCGGAGATCGAGACCCCTAGCTTGGCTGCCACAAGGTTTTTTGGGTGCGGTCCATTCTTGCGGAGGTCCTTGAGCCACTGCGGTGGGTCCGCCTGCAGGGCCGCGAGCTCGGCACGCGTGATCGGGTTCTCCTGGAACTCTGCGGGTGTCGCTTGCAGGTACACGTCCAGCTTCTTCGCCGCGGTAGCGGGTTTCATGGACTGCGCGTTCGGCCTGCTCATGGGTGCAGCCTATCGGTAGCCTGAGGCGGTGACCCCGCGCTCCCTCACCCTCGGGTACGTCCCCGGCGGGACACCCGCGAAGTGGGCTCGGACCTGGGCGCAGCGTCACCCCGAGGTCCCGCTGCAGTTGCGCGCTGTCACCGTAGCCGATGCGCCCGCCGCGGTGCGGGATGGGACCGTCGATGTGGCGTTGCTCCGGCCGCCGGCTGACACGGCGGGGCTGGCCGTCATTCCGCTCTACGAGGAGGTGGCGGTGGTCGTGGCGCCGACCGATCACGTTCTCAGCGCCTTCGATGCGATAACCGCCGCAGACCTCGACGGTGAGCCGATGCTGCTCCCACTCGATGACGTCCTCGCTTGGGCGGGTGCTCCCGGTAACCCGGTCGATCACCGGCCCGAAACCACCGAGGATGCGATAGAACTCGTTGCCGCAGGAATCGGCGCGCTTATCGTTCCGCAGTCACTGGCGCGGCTGTATCACCGCAAGGACCTCACGTACCGGCCGATCACCGACGCGCCCGCCTGCCCGGTGGCGCTCGCTTTTCCGGAAGGGCCGCAGCCGGAACTGGTCGAGGAGTTCATCGGCATTGTGCGGGGCCGCAAACCCGGGTCGTCGCGGGGGCAGGATCCTCCCGCGCAGAAGCGCACCGCACGGGAGAAGACTCTTGCGAAGCAGGCCGCGCGCGCCGCGGCGGGCAAGCGTGCCAGCAAGCCGGGACGGGCCGATCGCGGTCGACGCTGACGCACTGTCGTCCCTCGAGTCTGAATCTCACGACGTTTTGCGGCCCAAAACCGTCGTGAGATTCAGACTGGTCAGTGATCTAATGGGCGCGTGAGCCCCGACGAATGGCTGGAAGCACTGCGTAAAGGGATGGCCGCGGTCGCCGCGACCCCGCCCGAGTATCTGGACCGGGCGGCGCTGTCCTGCCCTGGTTGGACAGCGCGCGATGTCGTTGCCCATCTCGGCGGAGTGCACCGCTGGGCAGTGGGAGTCGTTATCGGTCAAAAGATTCCGTACACAGATGTCGACCCGGACGCCCCGGCGGGGGAAGCCGTCATCGATTGGTACGCCGATCGCGCGGACAATCTCGTTACCGCATTGACGTCGAAAGACCTTGATGCACCGACGAAGTCGCCGTTCGGTGAACGGCCGGTGCGGTTCTGGTATCGCAGGCAGGCCAACGAGGTGGCGGTACACCGATGGGACATTGAGCACGCCTACCGCGGATGGGATGCCGAACCCATCGACGCAGCCCTGGCGGCCGACGGCATCGGGGAGTGGTCGGAACTCTTCACGCCCCGGCGTATCGGGCGCGAGGGCGGTACCCCGGAAGGTCTTCGCGGAGCGCGAATCCTCCTGGCAGCCAGCGATGCCGGTGACTCCTGGCTGCTGCGTGTGGACGCCGATGCCATCGGCATCGTGGACGAAGACGCCGTGCCGGACGCCACGATCACCGCATCCACGTCTGATCTGCTGCTTGCGCTGTGGCACCGGGTTCCATTGTCACGCTTGACGATCGATGGAGATGCCGCCCGTGTCGAGCAGGTGCTGGGTCTAATCCGGATCTAATATCGGCGGCGCGGGGCCTGATCGGCGTACCAGCCACGTGGAGACCGTGGCGATGAGCAGGAGTGCGAACCCGACCCACAGGGCATCGAGTCCGATGCGGTGGTACGTCGCGGCACCCAACACGGCGCCGACGGTCAGACCCGCCCACAGCGTGATGTAGCGCAGCCACACCCAGCGGGGCCCGCCGAAGAACGCATCGACGAGCCGCTGTCCGGCTTTCACGACGGTGCCGGTGATATAGGTGAGGCCCACCTGGACCTCGCCGGAACGCTGGAAGACCGAGTTCATCGCACCCATGGCCTGCGCCGTGACCAGCAGCGCAGCCACGCCCGCGCCCAGTTCCTGGGTGATGGACGCCACGGCCACGGTTGTCGAGGCGACCGTCAGCACGGCGACCCGCTCGTGTTCGCCGCTGACACGTGACGCGACGGCACCGATCATCACGCCGATGAAGAACATGGCGATCAGGCCGGCCGCCTTGTAGGCGGATTCCCATTGTTCGGTGGCCGTCGAGGCGGCCATCCTCGTCGTGTTACCGCTCATGAATGAGAGGAAGTACCCGCCTAGGTGTACGAACCCGATCGCGTCAAGAAACCCTGCGGCACATGAGAGTCCGGTGGCGAGCACCATCTCGCGCCGCCGGATTGACCACACGGCGAATCAGTGCTTGTGGCCGGGGCCCTGGGCCCGCTTGTACAAGACCTTGAGCAGGTTGTCGCGGAACATCGAGTTGTCCATCAGCTTGATGCCCTTGTCGCACAGCCAGGGATTGCCCAACGCTCGGTGCATGATGCGGCCGCGCCGGTACTCCCGGCCCCAGGCATCGTTCATCCGCTGCTCGTAGTTCGTGAAGTCTTGCGGTCCGGCGTTCTGTAGCGCCGCCACCGCGCATTCGCCCGCCGCCAAACCTGATTCGAGCGCCTTGGAGATGCCGGCGCCACTGACGGGCTTACCCGCGCCCAGCGCGTCACCGGCGAACAGCACACCCGGGCGCCATGGCGGCCACGTGGTGAATCCCATCGGCAGGCGCCAGGCACGCACGCCCTTGTTCTTGCGCAGCTCGGCCAGATCGGGCAGCTCCCACTCCCGGGGCAGCTTCTTCATGTAGGTATCCAGCACCTGGGCGGCGTTGACGTCCTGCCACTTCTTGTAGCTGTTGACGTACCCGATGCCGATATTGATCCGCGCGGCGCCGAGCGGGAAAACCCAGCCGTAACCGATCAGCGCGTCATTCTTGTGGTGCAACCGCAGGTCGATGTCGAGCATGTTGGAGTCTTCGCGGTTGGCTTCCATCTCGGCGCGGATCGCGATCGCGGTGTAGCCCTTGACCTCCGAGTCGAGGTTCATCGCGCGCTTGATGGGGGAGTAGGCGCCGTCGGCCACGATCACGGCGTCGGCCGAGATGGTCTCGCGGGATCCGTTGGCGGTCTTGACCTCGATACCCCTGACCACGTTGCCATCGCCGATCGGGCCCACCGCCTCGGTGGACTGGCGCACCTCGGCGCCCGCGGACTCAGCGTGCTTGAGCAGCAGGGTGTCCAGCTCGGGCCGGCGCACCACATGCCCGTGATCGGGCATGCCGGGACGCTGGGGGAAGGTGAGCTCCCAGACGCTGCCGCTATCGACGCGCACACCATCGACGCGGTGGAACTGGGCGACCTCATGGGCCAGACCCATCTTCTGCAGGTAACTCACCGCGCGGGCGGTCAGCCCGTCACCGCATGGCTTATCCCGTGGGAACTCGGCCTTGTCGACGAGAACCACGCTGGCGCCCGTGCGGGCGGCCTGCCAGGCCGCGGATGACCCGGCCGGGCCTCCGCCGACTACCGCAATGTCGTAGTGCTTCTCGCTCACGTATCAAATAGTAAGGGCCGCGAGTGCGTCTATTCGCCCTCGGGTTTGGTCACACCCAGGCTAGAACCGGCACGGTTCTCGTACGCACTGCGTGCGTTGGTGTCGATGTCGAGGAACACGCGGTCGGTTCCGGTCTTCTTGCTCATGAATCGGCGGACCTTGGTGGGCAGTGAATTGACGATCGTGGTCACCGCACCGAGTGGCTTCGGGACGGTGAGCTGGATGCGCGGTTTCTCGATGATCCGCACCACGGCCGCCGCGATGTCTTCGGGTTCGACGGGTTTCTGCGCGCCCGTCGAATCAGTGCCTGCGATCAATTCGGTGTTGGTGAAGGTCGGTAATACGGCGCTGACCTGGACACCTTGCGGCTCGAACTCGTCGCTCAGCGCACGGGACAGGCCGACAACCCCGAACTTGGAGGCGTTGTACACCGCCATACCGGGTGCCGCCATGAGGCCGGCCACGGATGCGATGTTGACGATTTGACCGCTGCGGCGCGCCACCATCTCAGGAAGCGCCAGACGGCACCCGTTGATGACGCCGTACAGGTTGACCTCCAGCATCGACCGGATCGCGCCGTCGCTCGTGGACAGGAACGGCCCGATCGGCATGACGCCCGCGTTGTTGATGAGAACATCGACCGGTCCGCCGGCACCGGCAGCCTCCAGAAAACGCTTGAACGAGGCGGGGTCGGTCACATCCACGGGATGGGCATCGACGTTCCCTTCTTCCTTGAGGCCCTCGACTGCGGCGCCGAGTGCCTCGACATCGCGGTCGCCAATCACCACCCGAGCACCCCGGCGCAGCAGTGCGGTGGCGGTGGCATATCCGATCCCGCGTGCGGCACCGGTGATGGCGATAGTTTTCCCGTAGATCTTGTCCCTGGATGAGCCCATGACCACGGACTTTACACGTGTCAAGTTTGCGTCACTAGGAATTCTCGCGATTGGGCTCGACACGCTTAACCACAACACGTTGTGTTGCACCGTGATGTCTCACCCCAGGGGTAGTGTCTGTGACACAGTCAGCGAATCCCGCGAATCTGTTTGACGTTCTCCAGGAGTGGTCTCGTGAGTGAAAAACTTAAGCTGGTCAGCCGGGTCTCGGCGATCAACTGGAACCGGGTTCCCGATGAGAAGGATGCCGAGGTCTGGGACAGGCTCACCGGTAACTTCTGGCTGCCCGAAAAGGTGCCGGTATCCAATGACATCCCGTCGTGGAACACCCTTACCGATCTCGAAAAGCAGTTGACCATGCGGGTTTTCACGGGCCTGACGCTGCTGGACACCATTCAGGGCACTGTCGGCGCGGTCAGTTTGATCCCCGACGCGATCACTCCGCACGAGGAAGCGGTGTACACCAACATCGCGTTCATGGAGTCGGTGCACGCCAAGAGTTACAGCTCGATCTTCTCCACGCTGTGCTCCACGCGCGATATCGACGACGCGTTCCGCTGGTCGGAGGAGAACCCGAACCTGCAACGCAAGGCCGAGATCGTCATGGAGTACTACCGGGGTGACGAGCCGCTCAAGCGCAAGGTTGCCTCGACCTTGCTGGAGAGCTTCCTGTTCTACTCGGGCTTCTACCTTCCGATGTACTGGTCGAGCCGCGCCAAGCTCACCAACACCGCCGACGTCATCCGGCTCATCATCCGCGACGAGGCGGTGCACGGGTACTACATCGGCTACAAGTTCCAGAAGGGTCTGGAGCGCGTCGACGAGGCCACGCGCACCGAGCTCAAGGACTACACATATGAGCTGCTATTTGAGTTGTACGACAACGAGGTTGAGTACACCCAGGACCTCTATGACGAGGTGGGGCTCACCGAGGACGTCAAGAAGTTCCTGCGCTACAACGCCAACAAGGCCCTGATGAACCTCGGATATGAGGCCATGTTCCCGCGGGACGAGACCGATGTGAACCCGGCGATCCTGTCGGCGCTCTCGCCGAACGCCGACGAGAACCACGACTTCTTCTCCGGATCGGGCTCCAGCTATGTCATCGGCAAGGCCGTGAACACCGAAGACGAGGACTGGGACTTCTAATGCCACGGGGTGGGCAAACCTACACGAGGCGCTCTGCTCACCCCGTGCCCACATTTTGCCCACAGTCTCGGGCATTCACATTGGATAGGGGGAGTGCCGGGCGATCGAGCCGGAAGGAGCGACACGCACCCACAACACATTGTGTTGCGGCCACTTACGCGCACCGTCGCTTAGGCTAGAGACCAGGCGAGAATGACCGGACGTGTCACCAGGTTCGTGGACCGTCCGGTCATTCTCGGATTGGATAGCTAGTACAGTTCCGCCCCGGTTTGGCGGCCTGTCCTGGTGACCCGGTTGGGCGAAGTGGTTCGAACGTTGCGAGCGGCGGCCACTTCGCTCCCTTTTTAGTTTTCACGGCAACGTCTACTTTGTAGATGTTGTCCATAGGCTAGCCCACTGATCTAAAAACGTGGGGACGCGGCAAAACTGTGTCAAACCGTGTCAAACCGCATCAAACCGTGGATGTGGACACCACGGAGGCGTTCTCGTGTCGAACGGTTCCAAAAGACGGCTGCCTACGCGGGCGTTGAATGACGGCGCGCATCGTTCAATGCCCGCGCGACTGCCTCTAGATCATCATCGAATAGGTCGGCATAGACATCCAATGTCATGGCGGCGCTGGCATGTCCGAGCATCTTCTGAACGGCTTTGACGTTCGCGCCCGCCGACACCGCGAGACTGGCTGCGGTGTGACGCAGATCGTGTGGCGTCATCCGGGGCACTCGTGATGCGGTGACTGCCTTGGCGAACCATCCCGAGGTCGGGTGCGGGCGGCGCAGGTGCCTGCCGTCATCTCCGGGCCACAGCAGGTCGTCACGGGCCTTGCCTTCACATTGAGCGGCCAAGTAGGGCAACAGGAACTCAGGCAGGGGCACGGTCCGCTGTTTGTGGGCCTTGGGTGTGCCGACGTGGATCTCGCCGGCGGACTGGACGGCGTTCTCGGTGAGCCTAGCCCGCTTGCGCAGCACGTCCAGACCGCGCACGCGCAACCCGATGGCCTCACCCCACCGGACGCCCGTGTATGCCAGCGTCAGTACCAAACTCTCGTATTCGCCGCTGGCAGTCGCCAGCACGCCCACCTGCTCATGGGTGAGGTAGACAGGTGGCTTCCGTGTGGTGCGGGGGAGGGCCGCGCCCGCGGCAGCGTTGCGGGCGATGAGGTTGTCGCGCACAGCGTCAGCCAGGATGCGAGACAGCACGTAGTGCGTTCTCTTCACGACGCTTGCCCCGGCAGGTCTCATTGTCTCTGTGCCGCGCCCAATTTCCGCAATCCACTGTTGCACGGCAGTGGGTTTGACGTCACCGATTGCGACGCGGCCCCAACGTGGTTCCACCCGGAGTCGCCATGCAGCTTCCATGACGTTGTAGCCGCTCGGCTTTAGATGCCCCTGCTGGCGTTCTAGCCACGCTTGACCGAGTTCACCGACCGTCACTCTTGCATCGGCCGGCGCGACGTACTCGCCCCTGAGCTTGGATACCTCGACGGTTGACGCGAATGCCTCGGCGTCGCGTTTCGTCTTGAAGCCACGCTTGTCGGTCTGGCGATGGTCCGGGGTGCGGTACCGGACGCGGTAAAGCGTTTTACCCGAAGTTGTTTCGTACCTACTTATCGTCGCCATCGATCTCCGGTGCTGTCGGTTCCAGCAAGAAGGCGGAAGGCGGCAGGACCCGCTTGTTCTTCTCGAAGGCGTCCCACATTCGCTTACGTAGCCAGTCGGGCAGTGCTAGGGCCCAGAAATCCAATAACGAGGTGGTTCCTGGGAGGGGTTGTGCGGCCGTCAACCATGCCCAAACATGTTGGACCTCCCAGGGTTCCGACATCCCGGTTACCTCAACAGAGCAGTCGGCATGGGAGCTGTTTGGCATCAGCAGGGTTGCAGGGGAAACGCCAAGCGCCATAGCAAGAGCCGTCAGGTCATCCACTCCGACGCGCCGCTTTCCTTCCTCGATGTTCCTAAGGGCAACGGGCGTCAACTTCCATGTGAGCGCTTCGAGACGTTCTGACAGCTGAGTCCACGTCAGGTTTTGATTTGCGCGTAGGCGCTGGACGTTCTCGCGAACGGTCTCGGCGGTGTTTCCAGTTTCGGGTGCGCGGCCTGCCATCTCATCATGATGACACACAAAGTTTGACAGTCAATCACCGAACCTTGACAACGTGACCTCACTGTGATTATCTCTCGATTGAGTGACAAAGTTTGACACTCAATCGATAAAAGGAGTCATTGTGTTGGACGAAACAGCGACGGCCAGGGAAGTCGCCGCCTATTTGCACACCAGCGACGCTGGTCTAGCGCAGATGCGCTATCGGGGGCTCGGGCCGAAATTCGTCAAAGTCGGGCGCAAGGTCATCTATCGGTGGGCCGACGTCCGGAAGTACCTGGATGCCAACACCTGCCAGCGCACCGACGATCCGCGAGGTGCGGCCTAATGCGGGCCTATCCGCAGGACTGCCATGCGGATTTAGGTCTCATCGAGAACGACAACACCGATGAAATGCGAACTGCTCCAGCTGAATCCGGTGTTAGAGCACCGGGCCGGAGCAGTTCTGAACACCCACCCATCCGTTAAGTGAAAGGACGTTCGAAGATGACTTTACCTGCAACGACCGGCGGTTCGGTAGGCCCGACACCTTCTCCGTGGGGGAGACAGGCGCTGTGCTGCACGTGCGGAAATCTGCGTACGTGCCGACGGCCCCGGAATTACCGGCAGGAGAACTACTACCTTCGGGGCCCGGTGGATCGGGATTGGCATCGGGAGACTGCGGACCTCAAGTGCTCAGCGTGCGGCCGGGTCACTCGTCACGCTCTGCTGGTCCGCAACGATGTTTTTCGGGATCATGCCGAGGAGCTACAGCGGATCGCGTTGGGGGGTACGTCGAAGTCATGGGTCGAACCCGACCGTATTCGTGAGAAGTACCGTATGGGCAGGCAGGCAAATCCCTACCGCAGTCACCTGGCCTTCCAGTGCGACATCGAGAAGGCTGATCTGGAAGGCACTTTCGCGGTCACGGCACTCTGCGGCGAAATCGTTGATCGGTCGCCAACGAACAGGGCGCCCGTGGCGATCGATTTTCTGCCCAGACGAGTCAAAGACCTATCTGACTCCGGCGATAAACAGATCGAGCCACGTCTCGGCGAAGTACAGCGATACGACCAGGATTGCCCGCCGGAGGGTTGGGATGTTCTGGATTGCCCGGACTGCCTCCGGATAGCCAATGCTCAGCGTCTTAAGCGGCGTCGAGTAGCGCTGCTGTCCAAGCTCCTCGAGCTGTCGAGTCGCACCCTTGATTTGGACGCGTCTACGGTCGATCGGCTTCTTGGGATCACTGAGGAGCTGTCGTGACCGCCGACGCAGACCGCTGCCAGCGGTGCAATCGGCCGATCAAGGCCGCGCGGTCGGTCAGCCGCCAGTGTGGACCGGCCTGCTGGCGCCGGACAGCTGGGACCTTTTCATCGGAGCCGATAAAGAGCGAGGTAGATGGGTTGAGTTCTTCGGTCTACGCCGCGGAATCCCTATTCAGGGTTGACCCTGAAATGGCTGAACTGGAGGAACGTGCACGACGGGCTTTTGAGGCCTCGTGGTGAATGGCAAGGAGGTGGAGGCCCCGGTGATCGCGCCGGGGCGCTCGCCCGCCTCCTTTGAAGTCAGTTGGTGGGCCGTACACGAGTTCATCACCGCTGTTGTCCGGCAGGCGAATACCAGCTTGCCGATGGCAGGTACCCCGGCGTGGTGTGCCCTGGCCGATGGTGATCCGTGCAAGCTGCTGGCGCTGGCTGTCGCCGGTGAGCATCACGTGCTCCGTATCGAGCTCGGCCAGATCGCCTCATCTGAGGCGTCGAAATCTGTTTCCGCAGCTGCTGATTGGGGTCGCATTTCAAATGCAACCCTTGCCGGTCGCGGCCCGAACTACATCCCCCGGAAGAGGGCATCTTGAACAACGACGAGTTCTTCACCGCGACGACAGAACTGCAGACGATTCATCAGTGGGCGCGCGCTCGGTATGCCGCACCCTGGGCGGTGTTCGGTGCGGTGCTGCTGCGGGTGGCGGCCACCGCTGAACCGGACGTGCAGCTGCCGGGGTTGATTGGTGGACGCGCCAGTCTCAACCTCATGGCGGCGTTCGTGTCGGCTTCCGGTGGCGGTAAGGGCATCTCGGACAAGGTGGCCCGCCTGGCCTGGCCGGCGGACATCATGGAGCAGCCGATCGGATCCGGAGAGGGCCTGGCTGCCACGTTCAAGCGCCACGATAAGGAGGATGAGAATTCCGATCCGCCGACGACGCGCGCGATCCTGAACGTCCCTGAGATCGACACCCTGGCCGGGCTCGCATCGCGTCAGGGTTCGATCCTGCTGGCGCAGCTCAAGAGTGTGGCGATGGGCGAGCAGATCGGACAGGCCAACGCCTCAAAGGCCACCAGCCGCATCGTGCAAGCGCACTCCTACCGTTGCTGCCTGTCGCTGGGCGCGCAGCCCGGTCACTGCGGGGTGATCCTGGATGACACCACCGGCGGCACACCGCAACGGTTCCTGTGGTTCCCGACCACCGACCCCTCCATGCCCGCCGACGCACCCGCTGACCCGGAGCCGCTGAACACCCAGCTGCCCGCGTGGGGGCCAGATAGCGACGGCGTGGTCGAGATCATCTACGGGCCAACAGAGATCCGCCAGAGCGTCATCACAGCGCACCTGGCCCGCCAACGCGGCGACGCTGACGCTCTGGACGGGCACGCCCTGCTGACGCGGCTCAAGGTGGCCGCGACACTGGCGATCCTGCACCACCGCTCCGCAGTCTCCGAACTGGACTGGCAGCTCTCTGGTGCGGTGATGGCTGTATCGAATGCCACCCGCGACTGGATCGTGGAACAGGCCAAGGCTGCCCAGCGGGCAAAGGTACGTGACCGGGCGACGGCACGCGCCGCTGGTGACGCGATCTATGACGACCGCCTCCTCGATGGCGTCAAGCGATCCATCCTCAAGACGCTGGAGCGCGATGGTGAGCAGGCGGGCAATGTGCTGCGCAGTCGTATGGGCAAGCGTGATCGCCGCGACATGTTCGATCAGGCTATTGCTTTGCTGGAACATGGGGGTTTGGTGGTTGCCTGCGCCGTCGAGCGAGGGACTCGATACCGGCTTTCCGGAGTTCAGGGTGAACCACCGGTTCAGGGTCAATCACCGCAGGTCAAGAAGGGTGAACCGAAAGTTCAGGGTGAACCCAAAGACGTACCCGCCCAAAGGCAAACCGCCAGTTCATCACACCCAGACCGCCCGCCTGAGGGTGCGATCTCAAATCCGACCCCAACCCCCGAGGAGACCGTGAAACCGCCCCGTCCTACCACTTGTGAGCGTTGCTACGTTCAGCTCCCGGCGGCCGCTACCGCCGCCCTGTGCGACGACTGCGACGGCGCCCCCGCACCCGACGCATCGACGGACCGGCCCACCGATGCCCACGCGAAAGCCGAGAAAGATCGGATAGCGCTGCGCGTTGCACACGACGGCACCCACTCGGACGGATCATTCTCCACGCCAGCCGAGTACCGGGCTGCCCGCCAGCAGCAAGCGAAGGGCAAGACGGCGTGAGTGACGCGCGCACGGGCAGAGGCGAGCGTGAACCTCTCCGGAGATGACCTCCAAGCCGCGCTGTATTGCTGCAATGAGTTGATCGATCGACGTGCCCGCGCAGGTATCCCGGTCCCGTCATGGATGGCCCGCCTTGCCTGCCACCTCGACCTGGCCGCACTGGTGTCCGACACAGGACATGAAACCGGCAGTGATCCAACACTATTGGAGTCAGAGGAATTGATCGGCAGCGTGCAGGCCGCCCGGCTGCTCGGAATCTCGCCACGGCAGCTGCAACGCATCGCCACCGACCTAGAGGGCCAAAAGATATGCGGCCGATGGGCTTTCCAAGCCACAGCGGTCCGTGAGTATGTGAAAGGAAGAGACGATGGCAGACATCGCCGACGCGTTCAAGCAGCACCTATCGAGCCTGAGTGAGCAGGAGTGGTCGGCGCTGGTGGCCGAGGTACGCACCCCCGAAGCCGCGCACGGCAGTGGGCCGGGCGCAGACGGCAAGGCAGCCGCCAAGCGCCGCTTCGGCAGCAAGGAGGGACAGCGATGACGACACCACTTCTGGCCAGCACACCGTTCCTTCCTGATAACGAATACTTGGCCGCCGCCCTGCACCGGATCCCCGACCATGCGCGCCTGGTGACACTGCGCGCCAAGCTGATTGCTCATCAGGTGAGCTTGACCCCACCCACTGCGCCGGCGCCGCCCCACGAGGCCACCGACGACATCGACGGCTGGCTCACCGAAGTCAACCAGTCCGCGCATGCGCGGCGCCTCTGGCAAGAACAAGTCAACGCCCTGGCCGCGCAGGTGCAGCAGTGCAACATGGCGCTATCCAACGCTCCGCACGCACACGCCCATGTGCTGCTCTCGGCGCTTGCGGGCGAGTTCGATTCGGTAATCGTCCAAGCTGTTGCGATCACCGACCGTCTCCACGGCGCACGTACGGCAACCGAAGCCATCGCCGCCGGGGCCGCTGATGCCTGGCGGCAGCTCGCGCCCTTGCGCCAGGCATACGACCGGATCCGAGAGGGCCAACACACCCTCATGTACCGCATTGCCGATCCGCTCCTCTTGGGCAATGCGGTCTCCGAACACATCGATGACCCGATGGCGTCAGATCTGGTGCTGGCCAACCTCGATCACGTGCTGCCCGGCTGGCGCGGACCCCAGACCGGAGTCATCCGCTTGCAAGGCCCACCGCCCGACCGGCGCCCGTGGCCGGCCGATCCGATCGGCCAGCTGATCTGGCTCGCCACAAGCAAGGCGCGTCCATGGGTGCCGACCATGCAACAGCTCGAGGGACTGTGGACCGATCGCCGCCTGCGCACCGACCCGACACCGACACCCACCCGCACCATCCGCCCACTCGCGCGGGAAGCCACCGCGATCTTCGCCACCGACTAGGAGAACCTGATGCCCGATCTATCCGATGCCTTCGAGCAGCACCTGCGCGCCATGCCCGACACCGACTGGGACGCGCTGGTCAAACGAGTAAGGCCCGCCACCCGCGTCTCAACTATCCCGCTGGCCAACGAAAACCCCGGCAACGCCGAGAACTTCCGGCCCCGCAAAGCCAACGAAGGACTCGCCGAAGCCCGCCGACGCGGCTACATCACCGACTAGACAAGGACCCCATCTGATGAACACCCACCTGCCCGAAACATCCCCTGAGACAACCAATGTGCCGTTCCGTAGCCGCAACCATCCAGTGGCCGTACGGTCCCGGCACAACCCGCACCTGACCACCATGCTCGCCGATATCCCCGAGTACCTGGTGGCCACCGCCACCGCCGAACGCGCCGCCACACTCGCCGTCGAGATCGCCCAGAGAGCCGAGGCGCAGACCCCAGCGCTGCCGACCGCCCCCGAGCAGATCACCCCCGAATGGATCGACGGCGAGGTCGCACGCCGCCGCTACGGCACAGACTCAGCCGCACAGATCACACTGCTCGGCGAAGTCGAATTCGGTGCCCTGCAACAAGCCTGGCAGCACATCGAACAGCGCAGCACCACACTGATCGAACAACTCGCAAACCAGCTCCAAGACCTCATCGACCGCGCCACCGTGGCCGCCGGGCATCTTGGGGATGAAGTGGGCTGCGCCGCCGACGCTATCGACCACGGCCTCTCCAAACACTGGAAGACCCTCGCCGACGCGCGCCGCGACTACGACACCCTGCGCGACGCCCAGCGCACCGTGTACCGCTGCGACACTGTCCATTTCGACCGCGCTGCATGCGGGGACGAGAACCAACGCATCACCGACCCCGAGGCCCGCCTCTACTACCACCGCAACCTGTCCGCGGCCGCCCCCGGCTGGCGCGGGCACACCAGCACCGAGCGGATCGACCAATTCGGCGACACACCCTGGCCCACTGATCCCGTCGAGAAACTGCTCTGGTTCATCCGCAACGACACCGGCATCTGGTGCCCCACACCCCGACAAATCACCGACCTACTCGCCAGCGAGGAAGACCACCGCCCCCTCGCCCATGCCGCCCCTGCCCCCGGCACCGCACCGGCCGCGACCGACCTGTGGAACACACCACGGCACTGGTAGACCACGGCGGCACGGTGTCAAACCCTGAAATGCATCGGGCAGGGCAAGGCGACGCCACGACCCGACAGACAACCGGCCAGCGCCGACCTGCACCGTGCCGCCCGACAACCGATCTCGCGGAGAGTGCGCCGCGCACTACGAGCGCGAAACACCGATTCGCTGACCTGCCTCCCCGGTTTGAGCCGGCGGGTTGCGTAGGGTATGCGCATAACTCAATTGCCAGGGGGGCACTATGCGCGACATTTACAAACATGAGATGTGGAACGTTGAGGAACTACGGGGCGCTTCGGCGCGGCTGAAGAATCTGGAGGCTCAACTTAGGGCAGCGGATCCGACCGATGAGGAATTGGCACGACTGCTCTTCGGGGAGTTCTCGGCGGTCATTGCGGGCCTGGACTTGAGTAATGGGTTGCCTGCAACGCGACCGCTCGTAGACCTCTTCGCAGCAAACCAGAGTCCTGACCCACTACTGTCCGCCGACGTAGTCCGGATTTTTGGTGACGCATTCTGGGAAATTGCTCAGTCCTTCGACCAGACATTCTCTGGGATTAAACGTCGAATCGACCGCTTCAACGCAGGCCTACCGCTCTACTGAGTCTGCGGTTCAACGCATCTGCGCAGGGCCGCGCCACTGTGCCCGCACCGAGGACCGTGGGTGATTGTCGCCTAGGGCTGCCGGAATGGGCCCTCGCCGTTGAGCAGCTCCAGATTGCGAACCTGCTTGTACTTGCCTAGCGGCCTGGGAGCGCCGAAGATCCGTCGGAACAGTCTGGGGCCATGAGTACTTGCCCAACGCCGGAACCGTAGCCGATGCTGATGCCAAATGAACCATTGCCATTCGTACATTGCGGTGTCGGTGAGGACGAGACGCTGGCGCACGGCCTGCGTCCTGAGTCCTCCGTTGCGTGGCTCCTGCCAAGATAAGACACACCACGCCTTAGCGATGTCATTGACCGGCAGGTAGAACTGCCACGTCACAGTCTTGTCCGCACGAGTCAAGGTGGGCATGGTTGGAAAGGGCTTCGT
Source organism: Mycobacterium sp. NGS15 (assembly GCF_059813245.1). Taxonomy (NCBI): domain Bacteria; kingdom Bacillati; phylum Actinomycetota; class Actinomycetes; order Mycobacteriales; family Mycobacteriaceae; genus Mycobacterium; species Mycobacterium sp. NGS15. Next base: position 72,785 of record NZ_JCALEF010000005.1, read on the forward strand.
GTCGTCCACCTGTTTGAGCTGCACCACGGCCCCATCGACCTCGACGTGAACGGAGACGGCCTCAAGGGTGCGGTTGCCGACGAGTTCTATGGTTGCCTCGCACAGTTCGTAAAGAACCCCGTCGGGTTCCTCGGAGTGACCTTCACGTCGCCACGCATTGAAGCTGAGTACTCGACCGGTAGCTTGGCGGCGCTCGAGAGTGAGTTGCCACCACGCAACGCCAAGAGCCAGGACCGTCGCCAACGAGACGATGTTCTCGACGGTCTTTCCTGCGAAGCCGGGCAGATGATCGGCAGACCAGTTCCAAAGGCTTGATGCCACGTGCCAGAGCCAGCTGATGGTCCCGATGAGTGCAGCACACATGGCTCGCATCCTCGCAGGAAACCTAATACCCAGGGCACCACCCCCTCCCCGGGCAGCCCTGGACAGCCGTAACGCTCTGTGAAATCCGCTGTGTACGGATCCTGATATTTTCCGGCATAAGCCAATCGGGGGGTATTCCGATGCCCCACAACAGCTTCCGCTATAGGCGTGTCAATACAATTGACATTGAGATTCCGGATTTACACAGGTCAGACGCCCCGTGCTAACGCGGGCATCGCCCCACGCGCTTTTTGCTGGTGCCGATAAAAAGCCCTTGACCAGTCTTTTTATGTGAACGGGGAAATGGGTCGGGCAGCAACAGGGTCACGCCGACTGCATGCGTACCAAGTAGAGGGTTGGATTGAGCGGGGCTCTCGTGCGTCTCATAACCGAATCACAGCCTGGTTGGTGTCCACTTTCCACCTGCGCCCGTTCATGTCGGTGTATTCGACTGCAACGTAATCAGCCGGAACATCCGGGATGCCTGAGGGAAACAAGACCAGCAACTTGTCCGGTTCAACCACTACGTTCGTGATGTTGGTGCCGGTGTAAAAGGTTCTCCTCTCGGATGGGTACAGATCGAAACCATTGACCTCCGCCAACTCCAAGGGAACGTCCTGCCCTTGCATCACAAACCGCGTCACCCTGATGTCAAAGATGCGGCTAATGCGACGATTTCGAATCCCTACGGCCGCGCGAAGCCTCGAGCCGGCCACGTGCCTCTGAGCTAGTTTCTCGGCTGTGACACGTACCAACCCAGCTTCGCGTGCCAAATCAGCATCGCGTTGCATATCGGCCTGACGGCGATCGGTGACAGCGATCCACAGCGCCACCCCGGCCGCAATCAGACTCCCCATAGCGCCCAGCCATTGACCAAAGCCCGTGTACCACTGAACATCCTGCCCAGCCCACTTGGCTATCTGGCTGCCCAGCCAAAGGAGCGACACCGAGCCCACGGCGATAACGGCGGCCCAGAACCACACACCGCGGGCGCGAATCAATTTTCGGGCCGCGCCGGTAATCCTGGCTGGGGGTGTCTCATCCATCCTCGCAATGTAGCGACCATGCGGGTGCGTCTTGGTTCTCAGCTACTCGTTGGAGCGCCACTGCTGATGAGCTGCACACGCCGCATGCCAGCATGATGGGCCACGGCGCCTCACATCTAGAGGTCCGCCCCATCCTCGAATTTCGTTGACCTGGTAGTAGGTCGGGTGTCCGTTGATGCACTTCTCGCCGGTGGGTTCTTGATAGCTCGTCATTCCCTCACCGTAGGACTCCAACTGGGGGCGCGTGGCTTCATGTTGCCCCCAATCTGACGGCTGCATGAACATCACATTCACCACCGGCCCGCAACGGGTTGGGGCGATGCCGCTTGTCCGGTGCGTCAAACTGAGTGGGGGGCGAATCCTGAAGGGGCTTGCCAACCTAAAGCGAGTGTAGATCGGCCCTGGTACAAGCGAAGTAGATCCTCTAGCAAGTGCATCGCTGGCATGGTTACGGCCAGTAGGCGTGTGTGGTCGGCGGTCAATCGAACAAGCGATACCCCAGAAATCTCAGTGGGCCGCTGCTCCATTTCGTTCATTACGAGGTTGGCCCATGGCCTGCCGTGAGCAAATCCGGAGCAGATTTGCCAGATCAGATACGGCCTCGACGCCGTTGAGTGGTCATCGGCATATGTCATTGCCTCTGTGCTGCTGTATCCGTTTCGGATCTTGGTCAGATCGCAGGCCGCTGCCTGTGCCAGCGCTTCGACGCGGTCGAGTTTGGCCGCTAGAGGAGGCCGGTTTGAAATTGTCTTTGTCGCGCGGTCTTGGTCTTTGAAGTTCGTGGTCCACCAACGAAGGCCATGTTCTATGCGTATGACGGGGTTGTCTGAATGAAGGATCCAGAACCCGGCGCCGAGGTTCTCAAGGGCTCCGCGGGCAAGTCCGTAGGAAGCAGCCGAGTGCAGTGTTTGGGCATCGACGATCAGCGTTTTTAGGGCGTGAAGGTGGTTGACGCCCGAGTTCAGGCACCACCGAGCGCTGTGCGACAAGTGGTAGGGGTCGGTTGCCCTGTCGTCGTCTGCCAGCACGGACTGCGGGGAAACTTGGAAGTCGGTCGGGTCTTGCAGACGGTCCATGACGGATTCGATGGCCGGTCCGATTTCGTTATGCCACTTGGCTGCTGCCATCTCTTCGGTAATCTCGGGTTGTTCGCTCACCGCCGGAATGTATCCGCACAGAGGCACCGGCGCTCCGTTTTGTTGCCAAGGCGCTGTCTCGCGAATGAATCGGGATTGGGGGTGTCGCCCCCTTGCGCTGGGGGTGGGTTAGACCGAACGGGGCGGCATCGGCCTCTGGTGGCGTGCCGGGCCCTGTGGTGAGGCGCCGGCCCTGGCAATGATTCAAGGCATCCAGGGCCGACACCTGGGGCTGACTTTGACAGATAGTCGGCTTCTGATTCTGGTCGTTGCCTAGATTGGGTACTGAGCCTGTAGTGTGCTGTGCATCACTGGGGTGTTTGCCGAAGGGGGGTGACGCGATGTCGGGCGATGAGAACGTGCTCAAGGTTGATCTTGCGGCGTTGGGGAAGCTTGGTCCGCATCTGCGGACGCTTGCCGGTCAGATCACGGGGAGCATTCCGGCCGGTGGTTCGGCGCCTGCTGGTGCTGATCCGGGGTTGGCGGCGCTGCATGGGGTGTCGAAGGCTATCGCGGATGTGAAGCGGATCGGGGCTGCCCGGTTGAACACGATCGCTGATTTCGCTGACGAGGCGCACCAGGATTTTACGATCACGGAGAGTTCACTGGGGACCGGCTACCGCAACCTGCCCAGCATCTATAAGCCGCCCATCCAAACGTAGGCGCGCGGTGACGACGCTCGATGAGTTCATGGCGGCCAAGGCCAATGCCTATATGGCGGTGGTGGATACCTGGCGACCGCAGACCACGCAATTCAAGGAAGCCTACGACGACTACAAGCGTTGGGCCGGTGCCCCCGCGGGCACGGAGTGGACGGGGCTTACCGCGAATGCAGCCTATGAGCGGGCGGCCATCGACTGTCACGGCTCCGATAACGCCGACGACACCGCCGAGGATGCCGTCAAGCTTGTCACCGCCACGATCACCTACGAGGTGGTGCCCAATCTGACTGGCGGCCAGAACCTCGTGGAAAGGGTGCTGGAGCAGAAGGATCGGGTGTCGATCGATCAGAGCTTCAACATGGACTATCACCCGGCCGAGGGCGAGAGTAACGAGTCGATAGCTCGAAACCGCGAGCACGTCAAGGAATCTGAGCGGCTGATCAAGGAGTATGTCGCCAAGTGGGAGAAGGGCTGTCAAACCCTCAAGGGCCAGGCCGATACCGCGGCCCAGGCAATCACTGGCTGCATCAACCCCAAGACAGCTTTCGCCGATGGACGCAAGGCCCTGCGTGATGCCGCCAAGCCCGGCGAGGGTCCAGCCACGGTGACCGCGACCAGCGTCAATTACAAGGAGCTGTACCCCAAGAAGACCGCGCCCGCCGGGACCGAACCGGCTGGCGCTGGCGGCAACGAGGCGATCGACTACAAGAAGCTGTACCCGAAAACCACGGTGGACGGGCACCAGATCGGCAGCCTGGGATCCATACCCGGGGTCGGCGACAGCACCAACAACGCCCCGCAGCCATCGGCGGCGACTCGTCCAGTGGGAGCGGTGCCGCCATTCGACCCGAACAGTCCAGCCACAAAGGCAGGACTTGGCGCGCTACGCAAGGACCTGGAGGCTAAGGGCTGGACCCCACAGCAGATCGACGCCGGACTCAACAGGGTGCTCACGCCGGGTAAGACCGTGGAGGAACCGTCGCCGTGGAAGAGTCCTGACGGAAAGGCGCCGCCACGCCCGGGCTTCGCCGAAGGGTTCGGGGACGGCTGGAACGGCTTCTTCGACAGGGTGCACAATCTCACTGGGCAAGAGGGCGTCGATAAGTTCATGGACGGCTGGAAAGACCTCGGCAAGGGCGTTGGCACAGAGGTATTCGAGCGGGCCGTCAATCCGATCGGTGCGGGCATTAGCGATGTCAAGGACGCCAGGGACTTGATCAACTCACCAAATCCGGGCTACACCTTCGGCCAGATAGCCGGGGAAACCGCACCCGGGCTAGCCACCTTGCCCTTCGGCGGCGAAGGTCTAGCAGTCAGGGCGGGCCTGCCCGCCGAGATCCTCACCGAGGGTGGGGCACCGGCAGCGATACTGCGAGACTGGAACCCGACCGGCGGTATGCCCTGGAAGGACTTTGAAAGCCAATTCGGTACACCCGGAGAGTCCCGGATCTGGCCGACCGAGAATCAGGGCTTCCCACCGGGATACGTCCCGCAGGAGGCGAACCTACCTGCGGGCACGATCATCGACAGGTTTGGCTCCGAGTTCGGCCGGTACCTCGCGCCTGATGGCACACCGTTCGCGGACCGCGCGTTAGCGCCGGAATCAGTTGGTGGAGCGTACAACCGGTACATGGTTACCGGAGAGTCGCTACCTCCCGGATGGCGAATCGTGGAGGGGCCACTCGAACCTTTCTACGGACAAACACCGTCACCAGGGACTGTTCAATACATGATCGAAGCGCCGGGTGACGTTCGGCCGACAGTATGGGAACTGGAACGATTGGGGATACTTAGTAAGGAAGGGCCGCCCCTTGGACGATAAATCGCGTGAGTTGCAACTGGAGATAGACCGGCTGTCACAGAAGCTAGATATCCGACCCATGACTGTCGGGCTGTTGACCAAGGATGGCCTGAATATCTTTGTGGCAGAAGATGGTACTTACCACTTCGCCTTCTATGAGCGCGGACAACTTGGGTTCGACAAGGCGGGCAGCCTCGACGACTTGCTCTATTGGTACTGCCAGAGCATCGTCACCCGTGAAGCCTCCGCGCGAGTAGGTGACCGAAAGGACAGATTCCGGTACGAGTACGACTGGCTCAGCGAGTTCGATACTGAGTGGGCCAAGCGAAACGTCAGGGAAACCGCGGACATGTTTCGCAGGTGGAAACCCCAGGATATTTCGCTGCTCCCCGACATAGGGGAACCGCTATAGGGGAGTGGCAAGCGCGTGCCCACATCGTGCCCACAATCTGCCCACAGTTACAGATAACCAACGTGAGTTACCGTGATGTATTTGGGCAGGTCGAGCCCCTCGCAGCCCCGTGAACTGGTAGCTGTTTAGAACCACGACTTCTTCTCCGGATCGGGCTCGTCGTATGTCATCGGCAAGGCCGTGAACACCGAAGATGAGGACTGGGAGTTCTAGGTCTCTCAACGCCACGAGACATGAAAGCCCCCGGCACGCCCAGCGTTCGGGGGCTTTCACGTCAGGTCGGCGGTAGTAGCAGATTCACAAATGAACGGCCGGTGAACTGTACTGATGTCACCTCGCGCTGTGAACCTGCTGCAGGGACACTGTTACCGTGACGAGCACATCGATTATCGGTTCGATCCTGTCCTGGCTGTCGGCCGGATACCCGGAGGGGGTTCCCCCCACGGATCGATTCCCGCTGTTGGCGCTGCTGCGCCGCACGCTGACCGAAGAGCAGGTCAAGGAAGTGGTCGCCAAGCTGACCGACCCCGAGTTGGGTGCGCAGGTGGACGGTGTGGTGAGCAAGGACGAGATCGAGAAGTTCATCTCGGATGTGACCAAGGATGAGCCGACCGCTCAGGACATTTCGCGTGTCGCCTCTCGCCTGGCCGCTGGAGGGTGGCCCCTGGCGGGTGTGGACGCCACCGCGCTCAACGCGTAACTAGAACGCCCAGTTGCATTCTGGGCTCAACACGAACCCGTGCGTACCGCGCACATCGTCAACTGAACACGCGATGGTTGTGGGCGCCGGGGTGGCACATACCAAGGTGGTCTGGCCACCGTCCTTGTTATACACGGGCGCGGCTATCTGCACGCGGTGATGGCTGGGTAGCACCGGAATGCCGGATAGGTAGGGGGTGTCCTGCGATTCGCCCACTGTTGCGGGGGCGCCGTTGTTGCGTGCGTAGGCACCCAGATCTATTTGTGCCGACCCGCTGCCCTTAGGTCCGGCGCAGGTCCACTGGAAATACGGGTTCCACCCGGCGCTCTCGCACACGACGCCATCGGGTGTGGCTAAACGATAGACCTTGACGTTGAAGTACTGCAGGGAATCGACTATGGGGAGCCCGCTGATGTCGGGGAATTCCGGTGGTGGTTCGGCAGCAGCGCGGCAAGCGTCCAGAGGCGTCAGGCATAGTGCCACAACGCATGTGATCAGCAGGGCTTTGCTGCCCCGGTTTTCCATGGAGGCAATCTATCGCCCCCGCGTAGGTGCCGACGCGGTGGACCCGGACGACGACGGGACAGTGGAGGGCCGGTCGATGATCGTCGAGAGCGGTCCGCCGATTCGGTACCTGGCGCCGCGGTGCTCCTCGGGCAACCGGTCGCCATTGCCCAGTAGCTTGTGGCGCAATGTTCCTGGGGTGTAGGCATTTTGGTATGCGCCACGTTCGGTCAACACGGGGGCCACGTACTCGATGAAGTCCTCGAAGGTGCCCGGTGTGATCGCGTAGGCCAGGTTGAAGCCGTCGACATCGGTTTCCTCCACCCACTCCTGCAGGGTGTCGGCCACCTCGGTGCCGGAGCCGACGACGCGCGGTCCCATACCGCCGATCTCGCCCCATTCGGCGATATCGCGCACCTTCCATTCCCGGCCGTCATCGGTGGCCGACTGAAACGCCGCGACCGCCGACAGGATCGCGTTGGAGTCGACATTGCCGATCGGCTCGTCCAGGCCGTAGCGGGCCAGATCGACCCCCATCCAGCCGGACATGAAGACCAGTGCGCCCTCGGCGCTGCCATAGCTCAATAACTCGCGGTGCTTGGCGTGTGCCGCGTCGGAATTCTCGCCGGTGACTACGGTGGTGAGGTTGAAGATTTTGGCGGAGTAGGGATCTCGTCCGGCTAGTTCCAGCTCACGGCGGATGGTGGTGACGGTCTGGCGCAACAGGTCCTTGGTCGGGGCCGCGGTGAAGACCGCCTCGGCGTTCTCCGCGGCGAAGCGCACCCCGCGCGGCGAGGATCCCGCCTGGTAGATCACCGGAGTCCGCTGCGGCGACGGTTCCACCAGATGGACTCCGGGAACGGTGAAATGTGTTCCCTCATGGCCGATGTGGTGCACCTTGTCGGGATCGGTGAAGACCCCGCGCGCGGCGTCGCGGACGACGGCGTCATCCTCCCAGGAGCCTTCCCACAGCTTGTAGAGCACCTCCAGGTACTCGTCGGCGTGGTCGTACCGGGCGTCGTGCGCGGGCTGGTCGGTTTGCCCCATGTTGCGTGCCGCGGCAGGCAGGTATCCGGTGACGACGTTCCATCCGACTCGGCCCCCGGTGAGGTGATCGAGTGTGGATAGCCTGCGCGCGAACGGGTATGGGTGTTCGAACCCGGTACCCGTGGTGACCCCGAAGCCGAGGTGCTCGGTGACCAGCGCCATCGCCGAGACCAAGAGTAGGGGGTCGGCCACCGGAATTTGCGCGGCCTGGCGGATGGCCGCCTCGTCGCTGGCGCCATAGATGTCGTACGTGCCAAGCACATCCGCGATGAACAGTCCGTCGAAGCGGCCACGTTCGAGTAGCTTGGCCAGATTTGTCCAGTAGGCCAGGTCTTTGTACCGCCAGGACTGGTCGTCGGGGTGCCGCCACAGGCCGGGGGATTGGTGTGCAACGCAATTCATGTCGAACGCGTTGAAACGGATGACGCGGGTCATCCCCTCAGCATCGGCACCCCGACGACATCAGTCACCGGTTGTACTCGGGATGAAACTTACAAAGTGGCGGTGTCGATGACGAAGCGGTATCGCACATCGCTGGCGATCACCCGCTCGTACGCCTCGTTGATGTAGTTGGCATCGATGACCTCGATCTCGGAGCCGATGTTGTGCTCGGCGCAGAAGTCAAGCATCTCTTGGGTTTCCGGAATCCCGCCGATGCCGGACCCGGACAGGCTGCGGCGGCCGAAGAGCAGCGGGAAGGCCGGAACCTCGATGGGGTTCTCCGGTGCACCGAGCTCGACCAGGGTCCCGTCAACATTGAGCAGACCGAGGTACTTGCCCATATCGAGATTGGCAGAGACGGTGTTGAGGATGAGGTCGAAGCCATAGCGCAGATTCTTGAAGGTGTCCGGATCGGATGTGGCGTAGTAGTGGCTGGCGCCCAGGCTCAGTCCGTCTTCCAGCTTCTTCAGCGACTGGCTCAAGACGGTGATCTCGGCGCCCATCGCGGCACCGAGCTTGACGGCCATGTGTCCGAGTCCACCGAGTCCGATGACCGCGACACGCTTGCCCGGACCGGCACCCCAGTGCCGTAGCGGCGAGTAGGTAGTGATGCCCGCGCACAACAGCGGGGCTGCCTTGTCCAGCGGCAGGCTGTCGGGGATGCGCAGCACGAAGTCCTCATTGACGACCACGGCTTGGCTGTATCCACCCTGCGTCTGGGTGCCGTCGCGGTCCTTGGCGCCGTAGGTGCCGACCATGCCGCCACCGCTGCAGTACTGCTGCAGCCCGGCCAGGCACTGAGGACACGTGCGGCACGACTCGACCATGCAGCCCACGCCGGCGTGATCGCCCGGCTTGAACTTGGTGACTTCCGAACCGACCGCGCTGACGACGCCGGCGATCTCGTGGCCGGGCACGATCGGATAGTTGGCACGTCCCCATTCGTCGCGGACGGTGTGGATGTCGGAGTGGCAGATGCCGGCGAACTTGATGTCGATGAAGACGTCGTGCGGACCGAGCTCACGGCGCTCGATTGTGATGGGGACCAGCGGTTCCTTGCCGGATGTTGCGGCGTAGGCAGAGACGGTGACCATATATGCGTCCTTTTGCGATAGTTAACGAAGCTACCGATCTCAGACTACTCGCCCCATGCATGGAGTGCGCTTAGACGGGTGACAGCGACCACCGGCCGTCGCCGAGTAGCTCCAGCTTCTGGGTGTGGTGCTGGTCAACGGTGCTGCGGTGACTGACGCTGAGGACAGTGCAATCGGGCACCTCGGTGCGGATGAGGCGGTAGAGCGCGAACTCCAGGCCCTCGTCGAGCGCCGAGGTCGACTCGTCCATGAAGACCACCTTGGGCTTGATGAGCACGATGCGCGCGAAGGCGACGCGTTGCTGCTCGCCGGGAGAGAGCACCTTGATCCAGTCTGATTCCTCGTCGAGGCGTTCCACGAGGTGCCCCAGAGACACCTTCTCGAGAGTCGCACGCAGTAGGTCGTCGGAGAAGGTTCCTGACTCGGCGGGGTAGGTCAGCGCATCTCGCAGATCGCCAAGGGGGATGTACGGCATCTGAGAGATGAACATGGTCTCGTGCTCACCGCCAGGTCGGCTCCAATGACCGTCCGTATAGGGCCACAGCTGTGCCAGGGAACGCAGCAGCGTGGTCTTGCCGCTACCCGAAGACCCCTTGATGACGAGGGCGTCGCCCGCATTTAACTCCAGGTTGACGTCATCGATGAGGTTGTCGCCATTGGGTTTCCGGACGTACACGTTCTCCAGGGTGACGCCGGAATCTTGGCTGCCGGGGTCAAGCGACGGCAGCTCGCGGGATTGCCTGTTGGCCTGCAGCAGTCCGTCGAGACGCATAACCGTTGCGCGATATGCCGCGAAGGTGTCATACGCGTTGCGGAAGAACGAAAGTTTGTCGTGTACTTGGAGAAACGCGTTGCTGCTTTGGCTTACGTCGCCATAGGTGATCTGGCCGGCGATGAGACGAGGAATCTGGATCATGGAGCTGAATGCCTGGGCAGACTGCGAAACCGCGAAGTTCCAGCCCGTGAAGCTGATGTTCCGATGAGTAAGTCGCCAAAAGTTGACGATTATGGAGTCGAACCGCCCCTTGAGCTGATGCGATTCGGCACGCTCGCCACGGTAGAACGCAACGCTTTCCGCCGTGTCACGCAACCGCACCAGTGCGTAGCGGAACATAGCGTTGAGCCGTTCGTTGAGGAAGAAGCGCCGAATCAGTGGGCGTCCGAGTCTAAACGCAATGAGTGTCGCGATAAGGACATAGATGTATGTGAGAAACACCAGTGCCCTGGGAATTGCGATACCGGCGACGGTAAGTGGCCCCGAGAGGTTCCACAGGATGATGGTGAACGAGGGCAGGGTGATGCAAGCGTTGACGGCACCGAAGGCAAGATGAGTCGTTGAGCTCTGGATCGAGTCAGGCGACGTCGACATGGTCACAAAACTGTTGATGTCGGCCTGAATTCGCTGATCTGGGTTGTCGATGGTGTTGTCGATGAACCGCGATCGGTAGAAAGCCTGGCCGCTGAGCCAATCTGTCATCACCCGGCCTGTAAGCCATACGCGCCAGCGAATGACGAACCACTGCACGACGTAGTAGTCGACCACCAACAGTGCGATGTTGATGGTGGCAAGGATGGCGAATCTGACTATGTTGTGCCAGAAAAAGGCCTTCGCGTCGGCCATCCCCTCGCCATCGCGAGCAAGTGCTTGCACGATGTACTGAATGGAAGCCGACATATCGTTGTAGTAGTAGGAAAAGACCACTGAGAGACGCACATGCGTTACTACCGTGAGCAATATTAGCGCGACTTGAGTCCATGGAATCAGATCGTTGCGATTGGTGTAGTAGCCGCGGGTAATCCGCCAGAACTGCCTGCCCCATTGGGTCAGCAATATGAGCGCGAATGCAATAAGCAGAAAGACCGCAACGGTGACGGGCCAGACCCAGGAAATCCACTTGATGGACTCGGTGAGGACGGTGCCCCAATCGATCGCTGTCTTGATCACTCATGCCCTCCGTGCTTGTCACTATCCAGTTGACCGCGGAGTGTACGGGCACAGACTGGGCACGTCCTGGCAAGCGGTAGAGCGGCCTATGCGACGGGTGTGAATCTCACGAAGGGGATCGACCGTCCGACCTCGCGATAGTCATCTGCGGAGCCGTCGACCTCAAAGCCCATCAGACGGCTCAGCTGCTTCGCCGATCGGGGACGTTGCATCGCATAGTGCGCCATGATGTCGCCGCCCTCTTCGGTGGACAGTGTGGTTGCCCGCGCACCGTGGACGCGGTTACCTACCTGAATGATCACCTCGGGTGTCTTGCGGATGTTCTTGTACCAATCCGCGGCCGCGCCAAACCCCGACGCCGTGACGATGCTGCCGTCGGCTCTGACCTCGATGACCTCCAGTGCGGCCTGACGAGGCAGGCCGGACGTCCGCCCGGTATGGGTCAGCAGCATGATCCGCTTGCCCACCAGGAATCCCAGGCGGGCCCGGAACAGCGTGATGGGCAGGCGCCAGAGCAGGCGCTGGAATCCCGTTGGGGGGTCCGTCTTCTGGGTCCTTTTCACGATGAGCTCCCTTCATGGCTGGTCCAACAGGCTTTCGAGCAGTGAAAATGCCTCGGCCGTCTCGATATGGGGATCGACGGAGTGATGCAGTACCAGGCCGTCCATGAACGCGATGATCAGTGTCGCCAGCCCGGCCGCGCGGCGCCGTGACCAGCCGGGGTGCCGTAGCCGCACATGGTCGGCGATCTCGGCACGCACCTCCCTGAGCTTGACGCCCAGCGCCGCACCCAACGCGGAATCGCGGGTCGCACCGGCGATGAGCTCCACGGCCAGGTGCATCGCGTTGTCATCGCTCGCGGTCTGGGGGAGCGCGTTGCGCATCGCGCGTAGCGCTGCGCGGGTGTCGGGCGCATCGAGGAAAGTGGTGACCAGAGGGCTGATTACCAGCTCGCAGGTCTGGCGTGCGACTGCACAGTGCAGGCCCGGCAATCCGCCGAAGTGGTAGTGGATAAGGCCGGGATTGGTCCCCGCGCGGGTGGCCACGGCCCTGGTGGTCACCGCCGGCCAGCCCCCCGCGCACAACAGCTCAACTCCGGCATTGACCAGCTGCTCGCGGCGGCGGCCACCGCGGGCTGAATTTGGTCGATCGACCAAATTGGTCATACGGCCAAATTATCACCTACCTCGTCGAATGTGGGCCCCGCCGTGGGACTCGGCGGGAATTAGGCGCCGGTTCTCACGGTTGGCGGGGAGTCTCGGCGTGAAGCGACCGCGACCACGATCGCGAGGATTCCGAAAAGCTCTGGTGTACTGGGAATCTGGTGCATGACGAGTATGCCGATCGCGGTCGCGGAGAGCGGTAGCAGGGCCAGGAGCACTGCGAAGTGGCTCCGCCCCGCCCGTCGCAGGATCACCTGGTCAAGCCCGTAGGGGATGACGTTTGAGAGCAGGCCCATCAGTAGCCCCAGCACGAGGATATGGACGACGGGTATCTCACCATGAGCACTGGAGATGCCGAAGGCCATGACCGGGACGGTCACGATCATGGCGACGGTGAAGCCGACGGCTAGTGAATCGGCCGGATTTCCCTGCAGCGCAACACGTTTTCCCAGAACAATGTATCCGGCCCAGAACAGCGCCGCGAGCAGCGCGAATGCCATCCCCGCGGGCTCGGCAGAGAGCTGCACATCGGCGATCAGGATGACGCCGACGAGAGCGGCCAGAACCGAGAATCCTTCGCGGATCGACCGCGACCCGATGGCCGCGACGCCGATCGGTCCCAGGAATTCGATTGCCACCGCAGTACCTAACGGCAGCCGGTCGATCGCCAGGTAGAACGACATGTTCATCAGCGCGGTAACCACTCCGAAGCTGCCTGCCCACCACAGTGCCCGGCCACGCCAGGCCGCACGCCCGGGCCGGGCGATGACGAGAAACACCAGCGCCGCACCGCATATCCGCAGCCAGGCCACGCTCGCCGGGTGGAGCCACTGGAAGAGGCTGACCCCGGCCGCTGCGCCCACGTACATCGAGGTGCCGCTGACAAGCATGAGGGCGGGGGCGGCGAGCCGGTGGCGCTCGGGTTCAGTCACCGTGACGCCAACAATGTGCGGACCGCCTCCGCCAGATCTTCTTCGAGCCACCCGGGCAGGCCGGGCATGTGGCGGCGTACTGCGGCATACGGCAAGTCCACCACGGCGCGCATCAACCGGTCGCGGCATCGCGCGTCAGTGCGGCCATAGATGGCCCGCGTCAGATCACGCATGGCGGCGAACAACGGCTCGTTCATCGTGTCCAGTGCGGTCACCGCGTCGGCTCCCAGGACATCGGCGCTACGCAAGGTGAACAGCAGCCGGGCGTCATCGGGATTGGCTCGTGCGAACAACGGCACCGAAAGAGCAAGTGCCACAGCAATATCAACAGGATTTGCGGAGGAACGGAGCGCGCGGAAGGCGTGTTCGTGGAAGCGCTCGACCGCACGCAGCCATGTCGCCGACATGATGGCCTCGCGGTTACCGAAGCGATGGTTCAGTGTTCCGGCCGGGGCGCCGGAGGCGCTCGAGATGGCCGCGATGGTTGCGGCTCGGGGGCCGCCGTCGAGCAGCAGTGATCGCACCGCGTCGAGGATGTCATCGCTGGTGTGCTTGCGTTCGGGCGCCATCTGGAATATCCGTCCTAATTCTGATAAACCTTAGATATGGAACATCCATCCTATATTGACGAGCATGCGATCCGTATCGACGCGCCGCGGGGGCGGGTGTGGGAGAGCCTGCGGCACTACATTGACGCGTTTCTGCGATCCGCTGAACGCAGTCCGCTGGGCGCCATATTGGGCACCAGTCCGCGTGCGGGCTTCGCTGTCGACGGCGTTGACCACGAACAGCGGCTGAGTTTGGCAGGGCAGCACCGTTTTTCGCGCTATGAGTTGGTGTTCGAGCTCGACGAGACGGGCGACGGTGGCACCCAGCTGCGCGCGCAGACATATGCGGATTTTCCTGGCCTGCGCGGCCAGATCTACCGTGCGCTGGTGATCGGCACGCGCGGCCACGTATTGGCGACCAATCATCTCCTGCGTTCGGTGAAACGACGTGCCGTGGGCGTGAGTTCGTGCTGAACCGGATCGCTACGCGTTCAGTTCACGCCGGGCAGATTCCGCGGCAAGCGCCCGCTGGAAGCTGCGGACAAACCCGATCTGGGTCTTCTTGAGCTGTCGCTCGAGGAGGCCGGGCAATCGGATCTTGAGATCCAGGGAGATGTCGGCAGTCAGCCGGGATTCGGGGTCGTCGGGGACAACGGTGAACCGGCTGATGTTATGGCGCAGGGTTTTGCTTTCCAGCAGGGTGAGTTGGCAGCCGTCGGGGTACCACTCGTACTCGGTCAGGGAATCATCCGAGATCCCGAGCGTGGAACTCACCGTTCGCACCAACCGTGGCGAGCCGTCGTCAAATGATTCGACGACGGTCATGGCGCTGGTGACAGGTGGCCACGTCGGTAGGTGTGGGCGCAGCCAACCATCGACGGACTCCACGTCCTTGAGCACCTCGAGGACGGTCTCGGGCCTAGCGGCGACGGCAATGTCGATGCGTTCTTGGATCACGTTCCAGCCTTCCGCGGACTGCGGGGAACGTTAGCCCATTGCGGCCAAAATGGAGGTATTTGTGGCAAATTGATTGTTAAATACCTGTTCAGTACCAGTACTATGGGTACGGGTACTGTTCGTTACGAATAGCTTTAAGTGGCGCGTTCGAGGACGAAAACCCTGATCTCACGCCCGGTACGGCCCTTGTAGGCGGAGTACACCTCGAGCATCGCCTCAAAGCGCCGGTAGTAGTCGTCGCGCTCTGCGCCCTGCACGAGGGTGGCGATCACGTCGAAGGTCTGCCCGGCCAGTGTCACCGTGGCGCGCGGGTTGGCGAGCAGGCTAGTGGTCCATGCGGGGTGCTTCTCCTGGCCGAAATTGCTGCCCACCAGTGCGATTCGATCGCCGTCGTGGAGGTACAGCAGCGGGGAGACGCGTGGCTGGCCAGATTTGCGACCCGTCGTGGTGAGAAGCAGCGTCGACAGGCCCAACGGGCCCAGCACGGTGTACCGGCTGCCGGTGCGCTCCATGACGGCCCGATCCAGTGGCGTCAGCTTGCGGATGGTCCACGAACCCGGTTTGGTGGCGGCGAACTTGGCCGCAACCCGGGACAGAGTGCTATCCGGGTTGCCCCAGCGATTCTCGGGAAATCCCTTGGTGCTCACGGAATTATCTCTGCTTTGCGACCCGCGTTGAACCCAATCCGGGTGTACTCGGCAACCCCGGCCGCGGTGTACGGATCGGCAGCGATCAGGGCCTCGGCGTCATGTGCACTGATGTCGCCGGTGACCAGTACGCCGCCGGTGCCCGCCTCGTTGCGGCCGCTGATCAGCAGATTGCCTGCCGCGATCTCGCCGTCGAGCCACTCCAGGTGTGCGGGGCGGACGCCGTCCACGACGTCGAGCGGTTGGGTATAGGTCAGCTGTAGCACGTGGTACATGCCGGGAGCGTAACGCCTGGAGCGGTGGACGGGCCCGGTGCGACTGAGGATCTACGCGACTGGGGGGATCTACTGGGGGATCTAGTTGATGGGTGCGTTGACCCACTGCAAGTCGTCGAGGATCCCGCGGGCCGCGACAATTCCGTCCCCGGTCTGCCAAACCTCGTTGTTGACGGCGAACACCCGGTTGTCGCGTGTGGCGCCGAGCGCCATCCAGGGCTTGGTGCCGAAAATCCGGGCAGCCCGAGCCTTGGCCGAAGGACTGGTGAACGAGACATAGACGATGTCGCCCTCGGCGGCCGAGAAATCCTCGGTGCTGATCTCGATGAACGGGGTGTCGGTAAACCGTTGGGTGGCAGGACGATCCAATCCCACGGTGGCGAACACCGAAGCGGGGAAGTTATTGGCGCCGTATACCCGCACCGTCTGATCGGTGAACTGGACGATCGAGGCCTGGAAATGTGTCGCGTCATTCTCGCGGCCCACCTTCTTGGCGGCGTCGACGAAGCCCGACCACAGTTTGTCGGTGTCCGCGGTTCGCCTGGTGGCCTTACCCACCAGGCGAACGTGCTCGGCGAGATCGTGCCCGGACACAATCACCGTGGGCGCGATGGCGCTCAGGTCGAGGTAGGAATTCTGCTCGCCCATCGAGCTGAGGATGAGGTCAGGTTGGGCGGCGCCGATCTTGGCCAGGTCCGGAGATGCCATCGGACCGATTGACGGCAGGTCATGGACCACAGTGCCCAGGTACGACGGGGGAGACGTCGCACGGTCCGCCAGGGCGACTCCGACAATGCGTTCCTGCAGCCCTAACGCACACAGCGTGTCAATGGCACCGGCGTCGAGGACCACGATGCGTTTGGCGTCCTCGGGTACTTCGGTCTCGCCCTGGGCGTGCCGCACCTCGCGCGGTGCGGCCGAGTCGACAGGCGCTGCATCCTTGGCGCAGGACTCGTCGGGCTTGCGCGCATTGCCCAACACACCTGCGCCGGCGATCTTGGTCGTGCTGGTGGCCAGGGTGCTCGGGGTCTCGTTGGTGGGTTTCTCGGTACAGCCGGACATCGTCGCCGTCACCAGCGCTGCCGACATCACGGCAGCGCCCCAGAACCTCGCTGTCTGCACCCGGTTGAACTTACCGCGCGGGTCCCCGAACACGCGGGTAGGACGCCGCGTTCACGTCCGTACGGACGTGAAACACCGTCAAGTACGACTCTCTGTAGGACCCGCTCCGCGATCGAGGGTGGCGCGGGCTAGGATTCACCCCAGACATGCAGTCACTGGAACGACTGCGCGCTACAAGGAATCGGAGGAGCCGTGACCGCCGAAGCACCCCCCATTGGTGGATTGCAGGCCAGCCGCCCGTTCCCGCCCCGCATGGGCGCGCGGGGCACTCTGATCTATCGCTTGATCACGACCACCGATCACAAGCTGATCGGCATCATGTACCTGGTCGCGTGCTTCGCGTTCTTCCTCATCGGTGGCTTGATGGCGCTCTTCATGCGCGCCGAGCTGGCGGTGCCGGGCCTGCAGTTCCTGTCCAACGAGCAGTTCAACCAGCTGTTCACCATGCACGGCACCGTGATGCTGCTGTTCTACGCGACGCCCATCGTGTTCGGCTTCGCGAACGTGGTGCTGCCGTTGCAGATTGGTGCGCCTGACGTCGCCTTCCCGCGTCTGAACGCCTTCTCCTTCTGGCTGTTCCTGTTCGGCGCCATGATCGGCATCGCCGGCTTCATCACCCCCGGTGGCGCCGCCGACTTCGGCTGGACCGCCTACACCCCGCTGACCGACGCCATCCACTCCCCGGGTGCCGGAGCCGACCTGTGGATCATGGGTCTGGCCGTCGGTGGTCTGGGCACCATTCTTGGCGCAGTCAACATGATCACCACGGTCGTGTGTATGCGTGCCCCCGGTATGACGATGTTCCGGATGCCGATCTTCACCTGGAACATCCTGGTGACCAGTGTGCTGGTGCTGCTGGCCTTCCCGCTGCTGACCGCCGCGCTGTTCGGGCTGGCCGCTGACCGGCACCTGGGCGCGCACATCTTCGATCCCGCCAACGGCGGTGTTCTGCTGTGGCAGCACCTGTTCTGGTTCTTCGGACACCCCGAGGTGTACATCATCGCGCTGCCGTTCTTCGGCATCGTCTCGGAGATCTTCCCGGTGTTCAGCCGCAAGCCGATCTTCGGATACACCACCCTGATTTACGCGACGCTCGGTATTGCGGCGCTGTCCATCGCGGTGTGGGCGCACCACATGTACGCCACCGGCGCCGTGCTGCTGCCGTTCTTCTCCTTCATGACGTTCCTGATCGCGGTTCCGACCGGTATCAAGTTCTTCAACTGGATCGGCACCATGTGGAAGGGGCAGTTGACCTTCGAGACCCCGATGATCTTCTCGGTGGGCTTCCTGGTCACCTTCCTCTTCGGTGGGCTGACCGGTGTGCTGCTGGCCATGCCGCCGGTCGACTTCCACGTCACCGACTCATACTTTGTGATCGCGCACTTCCACTATGTGCTCTTCGGCACCATCGTGTTCGCGACCTACGCCGGCATCTACTTCTGGTTCCCGAAGATGACGGGCCGCCTGCTCGACGAGCGTCTCGGCAAGTTCCACTTCTGGCTCACCTTCATCGGGTTCCACTCCACATTCCTGGTGCAGCACTGGCTAGGTAACCAGGGCATGCCGCGCCGGTACGCCGACTACCTGCCCACTGATGGCTTCACCTTTCTGAACTCGTTCTCGACGGTCGGTGCCTTCATCCTGGGTGCCTCCACGCTGCCGTTCCTGTGGAACGTGTTCAAGAGCTACCGCTACGGCGAGGTTGTCACGGTCGACGATCCGTGGGGCTATGGCAACTCCCTGGAGTGGGCCACCAGCTGCCCGCCGCCGCGGCACAACTTCTCCGAGCTGCCCCGGATCCGTTCGGAGCGCCCGGCATTCGAGTTGCACTACCCGCACATGTCCGAACGCATGCGCGCCGAGGCGCACGTGGGTGGCGGCCACAAGTAACCGGTGGCCCGAAACTTCACGGTCCTTGTCACCGTTACCGGGGCCGACAAGCCTGGTGTCACTTCGGTACTCATGGGCGTGCTGTCCCGCCACGGCGTCGAGCTGCTGAACGTTGAGCAGGTTGTCATCCGCGGGAAGCTCACGCTCGGTGTGCTCGTCAAGGCGCACGGCGGCAACCAAGCCGTGGAGTCCTTGCAGGACGAGCTCGAAGAGGCCATGCACACCCTCGGGTTCAACGTTGACGTCGAACTCGGCCGGGATAGCTCGGTAATCAGGGACCCGTCGACCCACACCATCGTGGTGCTGGGCAGGCCCGTCACTGCGAGGGCCTTCGGGGCTGTAGCGCGCGCACTGGCCCAGCTGGGGATCAACATTGACCTCATCCGGGGCATCGCCGACTATCCCGTGACGGGCCTGGAGCTGCGGGTCACGGTGCCGCAACAGCAGCTGACCGATCTCGACCTGCACACCGCCATGGCGCAGGTAACTGTCGACGAGCCGGTGGATATTGCCGTCGAGCACAGCAGCCTGGACCGGCGGGCCAAACGACTCATCGTCTTCGACGTCGACTCGACGCTGATCCAGGGCGAGGTCATCGAGATGCTTGCCGACCGTGCCGGAGCACGCGAACAGGTCGCGGCCATTACCGAGGCGGCCATGCGGGGCGAACTGGACTTCGCCGAGTCGCTGCATCAGCGGGTGGCCACGTTGGCGGGGCTGCCCGAATCAGTGCTCGAAGAGGTGGCCGAGGAGCTGGTGCTCACCCCGGGTGCACGCACCACCATCCGGACCCTGCGCCGCCTGGGGTACTCGTGCGGTGTGGTGTCGGGTGGATTCCGGCAGGTGATCGATCCGCTGGCCCACGACCTGGCGCTTGATTTCGTGGCTGCCAATGTTCTGGAAATCGTGGATGGCAAGCTCACCGGCCGGGTCATCGGCGAGATCGTGGACCGCGCGGGGAAGGCCAAGGCGTTGCGGCAGTTCGCCTATGAGGCGGGGGTGCCGCTGGCGCAGACGGTGGCGGTCGGTGATGGCGCGAACGATATCGACATGTTGTCGGCGGCCGGGCTCGGTGTGGCCTTCAATGCCAAGCCGGCACTGCGCGAGGTTGCCGATGCGTCGGTGAGTCAGCCGTATCTGGATGTGGTGTTGTTCATCCTCGGGGTGACTCGGGCCGAGATCGAGGCCGCCGACGCGGTCGATGGCGGAGTGCGCCGCGTCGAGATTCTCGACGATTAGCAGGCGCGTATCCGGCGGCTAACCCACCATCGCCGAATCGCCAAGCGGCGCAGCACCGGTCACGGTATGCCAAGCCTGGGCGAGCAGCTCCACACCGCGCAACAACTGATCGTCCTGCTGGGTGAAGGGCACCCGCACAAAACGTTCCAGCGAACCGCCGACTCCGAACCGTGGGCCAGCAGCAATGCGGACTCCTAGGCGCGCGGCGGCGGCCGCGAGCGCAGTACTCATCGGAGCGGGCAGCCGGGCCCAGATGCACAGTCCGCCTTCGGCTTCCTGCAGCTCCCAATCGGGGAGTCGCCGGTGAAGCTCGGCCACCACCAGAGCCCGCCGCGCGCGAAGGGTCTCGCGCTGCGTGGCCTCCACCTCGTCCGCGCGTTCCAGCAACTCGGCGGCGGCCAGCTGTTCGAGGATCGGTGTTCCGGTGTCCATGGCCGAACGCACCGCGGCGAGCCGGGCGATGGTGGTGCGATCGGCGCGGATCCAGCCGACGCGCATACCGCCCCAGAAAGACTTCGACATGGACCCGATGGTGACAACCAGATCGGGACGCGCCACCAGTGAGGCCATCGGCGCGGGCGTGGGTGTCTTGTGCCAGGATCCAACAAGCGACTCGTCTACGATGGTGCGGGTACGGGTCTGGGAGATGATGTCCGCCAATGCCTTTCGCTGGACAAGCGGCATGGTGAGGCCGGTGGGGTTGTGGTTGTCCAGCACCAGGTATGCCAGGTTTGGAGCCGTTTGACGGATGGTGGTTTCCATGCCGGTCATATCCCAGCCCGACTCGCGTTCGTGGGTGTGCATCGGTACCGCAACAGGCCGCCCACCACGTTGGGTGATCGCATCGAGCGCGCCGTGGTAACTCGGCTGCTCCACCAGGACTCTGTCACCGGGCTCCACGAAGGCGCCGAGGAGTAGCGCGATGGCCTGCTGGGCGCCGCACGTCACCATGATCTGGTCCTCGGTGGTGGGCAAGCCGCGTCGTGAGAAGTGCTCGGCGATCTGTGGGCGAAGCTCAGGAATGCCTACCAGCTCATGACCGATTCCCCGAAGGTGGGCAGGCAGTTTCGTCAGCGCCACCTGATACGCATCAAGTACGGCGGCAGCCGGTGCGGCGGTGGCGGCATTTTGCAGGTCGATCATTGCGCTCGCCAATCCCGTTGTGGCCGAATGTGAACGGTCGGGGCCGGGCAGGGCAGTGGTACTTCGTGCCCCCTGGCGGCCACGCAGGTATCCGTTCTCTCGCAGTTCTGCGTATGCAGCGGTGACGGTAGTGCGGCTGACGTGTAGGGCGCTGGCCAATGCTCGTTCGCTGGGGATACGAGCGCCGAGGGGTAGCCGTCCGTCGATGACGAGCAGCCGGATCGCGTCCGCCAGCGCTCCGTATGCAGGCCCGGCAGAGCCCGCCGTGCGCCATTGGCCGAGGTGACGGGCCAGAGTGTCGGCAATGACCACGCGATCAGACATAAAAGCCAGTGTGACGTAACTGGCTATTGAAAAACAAGCCAGTTGGCCAAGAAACTCGTTTGGTGACTGGGAAATGGATTGGATGGAGTGCGCGCGGCACCGCCCTGCTGGTGGGTCTGTACCTGTATGGGGCCTCGATGGCGCTGATGGTGCGTGCGGGGCTCGGATTGGATCCCTGGGACGTGTTCCATCAGGGGCTCTCCATGCGTACCGGGATGAGCATCGGACTGGCCTCGGCGGTCACCGGTGTCGTTGTACTTCTGGCGTGGATTCCGTTGCGTAACCGACCGGGTGTGGGGACTATCGCCAACATCATCGTCATCGCCATTGCTGTCGACTCCACGCTGGCCTGGCTGCCGGCGCCGTCGGCGATGGCCGTGCGGGTGGCGTTCCTGGTCGGCGGCGTACTGCTGAACGCGGTTGCCACGGTGCTGTACGTCGGCGCCGGGCTGGGCCCGGGGCCTCGTGATGGACTGACAACTGGACTGGTTCATCGCACCGGCCGGTCGGTGCGGCTGATCAGGACCACGATCGAGATCGTCGTGGTGGCCACTGGCTGGCTGCTCGGCGGAAACGTGGGCGCGGGGACGCTGCTCTACGCGCTGGGTATCGGGCCACTCATTCAGGTTGTGCTGCGGCTGATGCCCCGGCGGCTCCTGGCCGTCAGTGGCTGGGGTGCGGTGTTGAGCACGCAGCGCGACACAGCTGTGCTTGCCGTGCCGGCCGGATCACCTCAGGACGTAGCGGCCTGATTGCGTCGATCGAACGCCTCGGCATCGATGAGCAACTGCTCTCGAAGGGCTTCCGGGAGGTCGATCAGTGTGGATGTCAGCTCGGCCACCGCTGGGTTCTGGGCGAGCTCGAGTGTGGTCAAATCCGCGTCCAGCTCGTCCGCGTAGCCACTATCGGTGAAGTAACGGACATCGATGCGAAAAGCGTGCGCGATGCTCTCCAGCGCCTGTAGGGAGGGGCGCCCTCGCTGTCCGTTCCGCAACTGTGACAGATACGGCGCGGAGACGACGGTCCCCCCGGTTCGCATGAACACAAGGAATTCGCTATTGGAATACGGGCCGCGACCGGGTGTGTGCAGCACCGCGAACACCCGGTTAAGTCTGGCGACGAATTCCTCTTGTGATCGGGCATCTTTGAACGGGTAGAGGGCATTGCGGTTGCTATCGGTGACGGAATCAAGTTTTGATGTGCGAATATCGTCCGCTTTATCTGATCCTTGAATTCGCCGGTTGGCATCGATCAAGCGGCCCAGCGTCGTCGTATCGCGGCGTAGCTGAGACTGGAAGGCGTCGACTCGGCGACGCCACGCCTTGAGGTCATCCCATACCCACGATCGATCCTCGCCGTGAGCTGCACGTTGCTGAATTTGACTTGCTTCGGCATCGAGCTGCGCGATGAGTCGATGGTTGGCAAGCCCGATGTTATGCACTGTGTCCAGGTAGGGATCCGGATCAAGATCGTTTGTCATATGGTTGCCTAGAATTCCTTCCGAGCTTGCTGACGTACGACTGAGGATACGCGATAGAGGTCCGGGTGCATGGTCAGGACGGCGCGTGAGATGGCTCCCGCTCGCCGCTCCCTGGGCTCGATGCGGCACGATGATCCAGTGGCCGAAATTGATCCGGACCTTCTGCTCGATTTCCGCGATGTCCTCCTGCGCCGCAATCGCAAGGTGTTGGTAGGCCCGGTCAACTGGTCTGTCGAGCTCGACGAACGCTGGGTGGTTGTCGGTCCCAACGGAGCCGGCAAGACGTCATTGCTGCGGATCGCGGCCGCCATGGAGCACCCCACGTCAGGTCAGGCGGCAATCCTGGGCGAGCGGCTGGGTCGCGTGGACGTCTCGGAGCTCAAGGCCAGGATTGGACTGAGCTCCGCGGCACTCGCGCAGCGGATACCCGATAACGAAGTGGTCCGTGACCTGGTGGTCTCGGCCGGTTACGCGGTGCTGGGGCGTTGGCGCGAGGAGTATGAGGACGTCGATACGGCGCGCGCGGTGGATATGCTCGAGACCCTTGGCGCCGAGCATCTGGCCGAGCGCACGTACGGGACGCTGTCCGAGGGTGAGCGCAAACGAGTACTCATCGCGCGTGCGCTGATGACCGATCCCGAGCTACTGCTCCTCGATGAGCCTGCCGCCGGACTGGACCTGGGGGGGCGTGAGGAACTCGTGGCGCGGCTGGGTGAGCTTGCCGCCGACCCGGACGCGCCCGCGATGGTTTTGGTGACCCACCATGTGGAGGAAATCCCGCCCGGTTTCAGCCACGCGTTGTTGCTGTCCGAGGGAGAAGTCGTCGCTCAGGGTCTGCTGGCAGACGTGATGACCAGCGAGAACCTGTCCCGCGCGTTCGGCCAGTCGATCGTGGTTGAGATGATCGACGGGCGCTACTTCGCGCGACGTGCCCGGGCCCGGGCAGCCCACCGGGCGCATTAGCGCGCAAAGTCTAAGGAGCCCTCGCAGATGACACCTACCCCGAAGGATCCAGCCCCGAAGGATCCAGCCCCGAAGGATCCAGCCCCGAAGGATCCGGCCGCCAAAGATCCGGCGCAGCCGAAACCCGCGGCCACTGTCGTACTCATTCGCGACGGTGCCGTCGGTGTCGAGGCGTTTCTGATGCGTCGCGATAACGCGATGGCCTTTGCCGGTGGGATGACGGTGTTCCCCGGTGGCGGGGTGGACTCACGGGATCTGCGTGCCGACCTGCCGTGGGTGGGCCCGGATGTCGAATGGTGGGCAGAGCGATTGGGTGTGTCGCCCGAGCTGGCGTCGGCATTGGTCTGTGCCGCCGCCCGTGAGACCTTCGAAGAGTGCGGAGTGCTGTTCGCGGGCACCTCGGAGACCGCGATCGTGGGCGATGCGGCCGCCTACCGTCAGGCTCGCCATGACCTCTCCGACAAGACGCTGTCCTTCGGCGAGTTCCTGCAGCGTGAGGGGTTGTTCTTGCGGGCGGACCTGCTGCGGCCGTGGGCCAACTGGATCACCCCGGAGGCAGAGCCGCGTCGCTACGACACGTTCTTCTTCGTCGCGGCGTTACCGTCGGGGCAGGACGCCGACGGCGATAACACCGAGGCTGTCGCCTCGGGTTGGCAGACCCCCGAGGCCGCGATTTCGGCCTTTACCGAGCGGCGCAGCTTCCTGCTTCCTCCCACCTGGTCGCAGCTCGACGCGGTCTCATCGTCCGGCGCGACGGTGGCGGAGGTGCTGGCCTCGGCGCGAGAGATCGCGCCGATCATGCCGATCCTGACGGAGCAGGATGGTCGATGGTTCGTCCAATTCGACGATGTGGACCGCTACGAGGCGGCCCGTCAGGGCGCCGTGGAGATCCCCGAGCTGACTGGGCCGGAGCTGGCATGACCGCCCCAGAATTTGTCTCGGTGCGTACCACGCCCGAGCATCCCGGCATTGGCACCCTCGCGCTATCGCGTCCGCCCACCAATGCCCTTACCCGCCAGATGTACCGCGAACTCGCCCTGGCTGCCGCAGAGGCCAACGCGCGCGCGGACATCCGGGTTGTCATCGTCTACGGCGGGCACGAAATCTTTTGCACCGGTGATGATTTAGTCGAACTATCGGAGTTGACCCCTGACGAGATGTCGCGCAGCGCCGGCGACCGCCAGGCCGCGCTGACCGCGGTGGCGGAGCTGGCCAAGCCCACGATCGCCGCGATCACCGGGTATGCATTGGGCAGTGGCCTGGAGCTGGCCCTGGCAGCCGATTGGAGGATCGCCGGAGACAACGTCAAGGTGGGTTCGCCGGAGATTCTGGCGGGCATGATCCCAGGCGGTGGCGGAACAGTGCGGCTGGCGCGTGTCGTGGGGCTGAGCCGGGCCAAGGAAATGGTGTTCAGCGGCCGTCTGGTCGGCGCCAAGGAGGCCCTGCGGATGGGCCTGCTGGATCAGATGGTGGCGCCCGACGATGTATACAGCGAGGCCGCGGCGTGGGCTCGGCGCTTTGTCGACGGACCGCCCCTGGCTCTCGCCGCCGCCAAGCAGGCGATCGATCACGGCTTTGACAGTCCACTGGCCGGGGGGCTGGACAGGGAACGCGAGCTGTTTTGCCAGGTGTTCGCGACACAGGATCGTGCCGACGGGGTGGCCGCCCAGCTGGAGATCGGCCCGGGGACGGCCCGGTTCAGGGGAGCCTAACCAGGCGTTAGGCTGACGGCCATGACGGAGATTTCCGAGCCGACGACCAAGGCCACGGCGGAGCAGGTCGCTGCCGCTTTTGAGGACAACAAACTCGCCCAGATCCTCTATCACGACTGGGAAGCGGAGACCTACGACGAGAAGTGGTCCATCTCGTACGACCAGCGCTGCATCGATTACGCCCGCGGCCGCTTCGATGCCATCGTGCCTGTCGAGGATCAGCGTGAGCTGCCCTATGACCGCGCCCTGGAGCTCGGTTGTGGCACCGGCTTCTTCCTGCTGAATCTTATGCAGTCGGGCGTCGCGCGACGCGGTTCGGTCACCGACCTGTCGCCGGGCATGGTCAAGGTCGCAACCCGCACCGGCAAGGAGCTGGGCCTGGATGTCGACGGCCGGGTCGCCGATGCCGAGCGGATTCCGTATGACGACAACACCTTCGATCTGGTGGTGGGCCATGCTGTGCTGCACCACATTCCCGATGTCGAGCTGTCGCTGCGCGAGGTGCTGCGGGTGCTCAAGCCGGGCGGACGGTTCATCTTCGCCGGCGAGCCCACCACGGTCGGGAATCTGTATGCCCGCGCGCTGGCGAATCTGACGTGGAAGACCACGGTCCAGGCGATGAAGCTGCCCGGATTGGAGAGCTGGCGGCGTCCGCAGGAGGAACTCGACGAGAACTCCCGTGCGGCGGCCCTGGAATGGGTCGTCGACCTGCACACGTTTGATCCTTCCGACCTTGAGAAGATGGCTGCCAATGCCGGCGCGGTTGCGGTGCGGACCGCCAGCGAGGAATTCACCGCAGCCATGCTGGGATGGCCGGTGCGCACGTTCGAGTCGACGGTGCCGCCCGGCAAGTTGGGCTGGGGCTGGGCGAAATTCGCATTCGGCGGTTGGAAGGCGCTCAGCTGGGTGGACGAGAACGTGTGGCGTCATGTGGTGCCGAAGGGCTGGTACTACAACGTGATGATCACCGGGCTCAAGCCCTCGTAGTCACTCGATAACAGCCCGGTGTTCGAGCTTTCCGACGTCGCATACCTGTCGTCGGAGGCAGGTGGCGCGGACCTGGCGCGGGCGTCCGCGTTCACATTTTCGGCGGGCACCCTGGTGGCCGATACGGCGGCCCTGCGCACCACTTTCGGCGACCGCGCCGCAGTCCTGGCGCAGACCGTGCAGCTGCGCCGTAAGGCGTTGGCCAAGCTGGGCGACGTGCGTGACTGGCTGTTCACCGATGACGCCCTCCAGCAGGCGACGCCCGCCGCTGTGGCGCGACATCGGGCCGCGCGATTGGCCGGACGGGTGGTTCACGACGTCACCTGCTCGGTGGGGACCGAGCTCGCAGCCCTCGACGGGGTTGCCGCCACGGTCATCGGCAGTGATCTCGATCCGGTGCGAACAGCGATGGCGCGCCACAACATTGGCAGCCAGATTCTGGTGTGCCGGGCGGATGCGCTGGCGCCGTCTAGTCACGCCGAGGTGGTGATTGCCGATCCCGGGCGCCGCTCCGGCGGGCGCCGGCGGTTTGATCCGTCGGCCTACTCGCCACCCCTGGACGCGGTGCTGCGGACCTACGCCGATCGTGATCTGGTCGTCAAATGTGCTCCGGGACTGGACTTCACCGATCTACGTGAGCAGACCGGTTTTGCCGGCGAGGTCGAGGTAGTTTCGCTGGACGGGGGTGTCCGCGAGGCATGTCTGTGGTCGGCAGGGTTGGCTCGGGCGTGCCGGCGCGCCTCTGTGCTCTCCACGGCCGGCGGCAGCTACGAGCTGACCGATGCCGACCCCGAGGACTGCGTGGTGGCTGACGCGGGGGAATGGATCGTCGACCCCGACGGCGCGGTCGTGCGCGCAGGTTTGGTGCGGCAATACGCTGCGCGACATGGGTTGTGGCAGTTGGATCCCCGTATCGCCTACCTGTCAGGGGATTCTGTACCCGTCGGTGTGCAGGGCTATCGGGTACTCGATTCGCTGGCGTACAACGAGAAGCGGCTCCGCCAGGCGCTTGCCGCACGTGATTGCGGGTCCGTGGAGATCACCGTGCGCGGTGTCGATCTGGACCCGGCGGTGCTGCGCACCAGGCTGAAGCTGCGTGGTGGTGCGGCGCTGTCGGTCGTCATCACCCGGATGGGCAGTGGTGCAAGAGCATTCGTCTGTGAGGCTAGGTCCCCGGGCGGAATCCGTACACCAAGCCCTCGCTAAGCGTGACGATCACCCGCTGATCCGGTCCGATCGAGATGCCGACCGGAAAGCCGGTGGCATCGGGCAGCGGGTAGCGGTTGATGGTTGCGCCGTCCGGGGTGTTGAACACCACCAGGGCGAGGCCCTTCTCCCCGTCCTTCACCACGGCATATCCGACGTTTCCGGCAGCCTGACTCGATGTCGAGAGTGGCGCGAGATCATCGCGGCGCCAAGCGATTTCGCCCTTACTGCCGGAGTCCTTGATGCCCACCAGGGTGGCCTTGTCGCCGGTTCCGGCGATGATCGTCCCGTCCGGCGCGACCGAAGGCGGTGTCGCGGCATTGAACCCCAAGGGCACCGACCATTTCTGGCTGCCATCGAATGTATGCATCGCGTGCAGCGAACCCTTGCGGTCGTTGATGTAGACCGTCTCGCCATCCTGGGACATCACGGGGGAGCCGATCACGCCTTCATCGATGATTTTGTTGGCCCACTTGTGCTTCAGGGTGATGTTGCCGTCGGCGTCGTAGGTGATGCCCAGCAGTACCGGTACCGGCTTGCCCGGCTGCCACAGCGTGGTGACGATGGTGCCGGTCTCCGGATCGTAGGCAGGGGAGGCAGATACCGGGCATTGGGGCCTGGCGGCTTCGCAATCACCCAGGCCGCGCCGTGGGTCGGCCGGGTCGACCCCCTCGAGCAGATCCATTGGGGTACCGACGACCTCGCCGCGCTGCGCGTCGAAGATCAGTATCTGTCCGAGATGCGTGACGATGAGAAGCCGTCCGGGTTCGACGATCTTGGGGGTGGTCGGTGCGCCGATGACGGGCTTGCGCCACCGAATCCACTGAGTGGGCGGGAACGACACCACAGCGCCGGGCTGACCCATGTAGATGTTGTTGTAGCCGTCGGCGAGCGGTCCGGACCACGG
This sequence comes from Mycobacterium sp. NGS15, assembly GCF_059813245.1. Taxonomy (NCBI): domain Bacteria; kingdom Bacillati; phylum Actinomycetota; class Actinomycetes; order Mycobacteriales; family Mycobacteriaceae; genus Mycobacterium; species Mycobacterium sp. NGS15. The sequence goes on from NZ_JCALEF010000005.1 coordinate 101,431, forward strand.
GCTTCCGGTGACCATCCGGGTGCACCAGCGCTGGCGGGCGGCCCTGTTGTTCTCCCACTCCATGAGCGTGCAACCGGCTTCGGTGTCGGCGCTGACGGCGATGAAGTTGTCGATACCGATGGCCGCGGCACTGCGTATCTGGCCCTTGGTGTTCCGGCTCCACTCCAGGGTCAGCTCGCGAGCGCCCTCGGTGGGCGTGTAGCTGCTGTTGTGCGCGTCGGCGTAGGAGGCGGACCAGCCGGGTGCCGCCTTGATGTTGATCCAGGAATCATCGCCAGAACATCCGGTGACGGTGAGGAGTGTCGCGAAAGCGATGCTCGCGAGTACTCGTGCCCGGGAAAGCACGGTGAGGCACTCCTTCCTTAGGGGGCGGTCCGGCCCATCGCAGGGTAGCGTGCGCGCCTTGCCTCGTCCCGTAGGCTGTGCGGCCATGACGACGATGTGGGGCGCTCCCCTGCACAAGCGGTGGCGCGGACAGCGCCTGCGCGACCCAGCACAGGCCAAATTCCTGACCAAGGCTTCGTTGCGATGGGTGATCGCGAACAAGGCATATACGCCGTGGTACTTGGTGCGGTATTGGCGGCTGCTCAAGTTCAAGCTCTCCAACCCGCACATTGTCACGCGCGGCATGCTGTTCCTCGGCAAGAACGTCGAGATCCACTGCACACCCGAGTTGGCCAGGATGGAAATCGGCAGATGGGTGCACATCGGCGACGGAAACTCACTGCGCGCCCATGAGGGGTCCCTGCGTCTGGGCGACAAGGTGGTGTTCGGTAAGGACAACGTCGTCAACGCGTACATCGACATCGAGTTCGGCGACTCCGCCCTCATGGCCGACTGGTGCTATGTGTGTGATTTCGACCATCGCATGGACGACATCACCTACCCGATCAAGGACCAGGGCATTGCCAAGTCCCCGGTGCGCATCGGGCCGGACACCTGGATCGCCACCAAGGTGACGGTCCTTCGGGACACGATCGTCGGTCGCGGCTGCGTGCTTGGCGCCCATGCCGTGGTCAAGGGAGTGATCCCGGATTATTCGATCGCCGTCGGAGCACCGGCGCGGGTCGTCAAGAACCGGAAGGTGGCCTGGGACGCCTCGGCCGCGCAACGTGCGCAACTCGCTGAGGCGCTGGCCGATATTGAACGCAAGAAGGCGGCCGCTAGCTCACCGGAGTGAGAGTGAACAGCGGAAAGACCCGTGTGGTGCGCGTCGTGTACTCCGCGTAGGGAGGGAATGCCGCCACGGCGCGTTCCCACCACGCCGCACGCTGCGCCTCGTCCGTGATCTCGTCGGCGCGCACGGTCTGCACGTTCTCGCCGTCGCGCAGTTCGATGACCGGATTGGCCCGCAGGTTGGCGACCCAGGCAGGATTCTTCGGTGCCCCACCGATGGAGCCGACCGCCAGGTACACGCCCTCGTGCTCGACGCGCATGAGTGGCGCCTTACGGATCTGGCCCGATTTCGCCCCGGTGGTGTACAGGATCACCACGGGGATGCCCTCCAGCGTGGTGCCCTCGACGCCGCCACTGGATTCATAGACCTCGATCTGCTCCTCAACCCACTGCGGGTTGGCGGTGATGTACGCGAAAGTGAATTCGTTCGTCACCGTGGCTGCAACGCGCACAATGGACGCGCTATTTCAGCCCAGGTCGCGGAGCAGGTCCTCGATGCGGTCGTAACTGACCTGCATGCCCACTTCCATCCCGGATTCGATGTGGCCGTCCCGATGCTCCTGGGAGCGGTGCTGCACCAGAACCCGCATGGTGGTCACGCCGTCAGCCTCATCCAGGGTGGTGGAGACGAGCGCCTCGCCGTCGGGCACACCTTCGAACACCTCGGTGCTGACCAATCGGTGCGGTGCGTTGATCTCGCGGTACTCGCCATGGAAAGCGACCTCCATGTCGCGCTCGGACTGGCACGGTTGGCTGACCACGTACCGCCAGGCGCCACCGACTCGCAGATCGATGTCGCAGACCTGCCATTGTGCGGTCTCGAATCCCCACCAGCGCTTTACTAGCTCTGGCTCGGTGAGTGTCCGGAAGATCAACGCGGCAGGTGCGTCGAACGATCGGGTGATGAGAATCGTTGTGTTCGAGGGGAGTTCGACGGTGGCACTGCCGTACCGATTGCTCTTGGGATGGGAGGTCATTGCATTTCCTCTTTCTTGAGTTCGGTGAGTAGGTCGTCGAGCCGGTTGAGGTGCTGGTTCCAGGTGCGCTCGAACTCGGCCACCCAGTCGTGGATGGGCCGCAGGGCGGCGCCGTTGACGCGGTAGAAGCGCTGTCGCCCATGTGAGCGCACCTGCACCAGATCTACGGCGCGGAGCACGCCGAGATGCTTGGACACCTGCGGCTGTCCCATCCGGGTGCGCGACACGAGTTCGTTCACGGTGACTTCGCCGGCGCCGATGGCGCTGAGAAGGTCACGCCGGCCCGCCTCGGCGATCGCGTTGAACGCGTCAGCGGTCGTGCGGGTGCGGGCCATGAGTGAAACATATACCGATATAGGTATATGTCAAGGCCGGGGTCATCGGAATCTCGGCGAACTGCGGTACCCTGAGCGCGTTGGCGATGCCGACCGAAATCAGTCATTGCGGGGTAGTGGGAAGCTGAGTATGGACAGGCCGATCAAGACCCGCCGTATCAAGTTTCGCTACCAACCGGGTTCGCTGGATCGCCATTTTGTGCAGGGTGACCTGGTGTCGAGTCACATGATGGCGATGCTGTCGGCGGTGTTTCCGGAGGGTGAAGAGTTCTTCATCCGGTCAGTCCGGCGGTACTCGGACCAGATCACCGACCCAGAACTCAAGAAGCAGGTGGCCGGATTCATCGGCCAGGAGATGACCCACGGGCGCGAGCATCGGGAGCTCAATGAGCGTCTGCAGGAGATGGGATATCCCACCGCGTTCGTGGAGCGGCTGGCTCGCCGGATATTCAACTTCCAGACTCGGAACTATCCGCCGATCTACACGTTGGCCGTCACGGCCGCGTTGGAGCATTACACCGCAGTACTCGCGGAGACCCTGCTGACCGATCAACGTGCCTTGGACATGCTCGGGCAGAGCGAAGTGCGTTCCATGCTCCTGTGGCATGCCTTCGAGGAGGCCGAGCACCGCTGCGTCACATTTGACGTCTACCGGGCGGTCGGTGGTAGTGAACGGCTGCGCATCTGGGTGATGCGGCGCACCACCATCGCGTTCATCTACACCACATTCTTTGAGACGGTGATCTCACTGCTGCGTGACAAGGCCGCATACAACCCCATCCGGCTGGTGAAAAGCATTGCGGCATTACGGCACTTGCCGTTCCTGAGCCGCGAGGTGCGACGCCGCATCGGTGAGTACAATCGTCCGGGTTTCCACCCCAACGATTCCGATAACACCGAACTCATCGAGAAATGGCATGCCGAGCTCTTCGGTGAAAACGGGCAGCTGGCCGGACACCTCCACTAGGGAGCTGATCGTGGAACGGGACATCAAGACACGGCGCATCAAGTTCCGCTATCCGGCCGGTTCCATGCGGCGTCACTACGTGCAGGACGACTTGGGGATGAGTCACGTGGTATCGGTGCTGTCGGCGGCGTTCCCCGAGGGTGAGGCGTTCATGATTCGCTCGGTGCGCGCGGTCGCCGACCAGATCACCGATCCTGAGCTCAAGAAGCAGGTGGCCGGGTTCATCGGCCAGGAGGCGACACACAGCCGTGAGCACCGTGAGCTCAACGAGCGCCTGCAGGAGATGGGTTATCCGACCGCGTTCATCGATCGAGTGACGCGCAGGGGACTGGAAGCGCGCACCCGCTACTCCTCGCCGAAGTACTGCCTTGCGATGACCGCGGCGCTGGAGCATTACACCGCGATCCTGGCCGAGACACTCCTGACCGACGAACGCGCCCAACAGATGTTGGGGCAGGGTGAGGTTCGATCGATGCTGCTGTGGCACGCGTTGGAGGAGTCCGAGCATCGGACGGTGGCATTCGATGTCTACCAGGCCGTCGGTGGCACCAACCGCATGCGGGTATTTGTCATGTGGTTCACCACATGTGGATTCTTCACGCTCGCCGCGGTAGCGTCATTCATATCGTTGTTTCGGGACCGGGACTTTTACAACCCCAGGATCTTCTTTCGCAGCGCCGTTCGCTTGTTCCGCTCGCCCTTCTTCTCGCGCGAGGTGTTTCGACGGCTAGCATCGTACAGCCGCAAAGACTTTCACCCCGATGAGGTGGACAACACCGAACTCGTCGCGAAGTGGAACGCCGTGCTGTTTGGTGAGCAGGGGCAAATCGCCGACCACGTGCATTGATTTCAGCTCGTCAGGTACCGCGTCAACATGTTGACCAGTTGGTCCTCGAACGGACCGGGGTCGACGGGCCGTGGACCCGCCACCAGACGGTGTACCAGCGACTCGATGGTCCCCACCACCATCCTTGCGGCCATGGCTGTTTCGGTCACTCGGACATCGGGATGCGTCGCCAGAAGAGCCTCGGCCGCGGCGATGACGGCGTCCTCCGACTGATGCAGCATCGCCAAGAACTCGGGTGGGCGCGGCGCCTCTTCAAACAGCACCCTGTGCAGTCTCGGGTTGTCGCGATGGTTGTCGATGGCCGCTCTGACGAAGATGCGCAAGGTGTCTTCGATCGAATCGGGTAGTCCCGCAGCCAGATGCCGCTGGATGAGTGCGAATCCCTCCTCGGTGTGCACGGTCATGAGCTCGACGAGGATGGAGTCCTTGTTCGGGAAGTACTGGTACAGCGACCCGATCGAAATACCGGCCTGCTCGGCGATGCGATTGGTGGTCCCGGCGGCGTAGCCGAAGTCGGCGAAAACGTGAGCAGCCGCGTCCAGAATGCGCCGCCGGGTAGCTCCCGCGCGGACCTGTCGTGGCTGCTTGCGTGGCTGTAGGTGGGTGCTGGACATCGTGCTGACGCCTTCCTCAAAAGCGAGTACCGCTTATGCGAGTAATTGCTCATAATAGTGGTTGACCAGGCGCTATGTAAGGGGACGTGGATGAAGACGGTCTATCTGGAAACCGAGCTGCCCACTGATGCCGACCGGGTGTGGGGGGCCATGCAATATGCAGGCACCTTCCTCTACCTCTGTCGTGGTCTGTTCGGCATTCCCGCTCTAGTGGGGCGCACCGAGCCCATGCGGGTGGGCGAGCTGGGCACCGCGTGGCTATGGGGATTGCATCTGATCCCGCTGTATCGGCACACCATTCACGTCGTTGAGGTCGACGAGAAAACCCGCACGGTGCGGACCAATGAACGCGGCGGAATGCTGCGCACCTGGAACCACACCCTGCATGTGGAGCCGACTGGCGAAGGTCGTAGCCGATACAGCGACTCGATAGACATCGACGCTGGGGCGCTGACCGCGTTCGCCGCCAGGGGAGCAACGGCGATATTTCGTTACCGACAGCGGCGCTGGCACAAACTGGTGGACAAGCACCTGCTGCCGGAGGGGCCGGCGTACACGCGGCAGTAGACCTGTGTCACAACGACTTTCGTTGTCCGAGCGGGCAGGCCTGGATTCTTGAGATCAGGATCTGTTTTTTGCTTTTTTGGCTCCGCCCCACAGGGAACCAGGGTTGGCGCGGTCTGGGTAGAGAGCGAGCATGGCCTCGTAGAGTTCTTCGGCGGTGGAGGTTTGGGCCTCGAGTCGGTTGAAATCGGCGAGGTACCGGCTGGTATCGGTCAGGCTGCGGGGGTCATCGGGTAGTTCGGGACGTTTGTGTCCGGCGACTACATGGGTGGGGTTGAGAGCGGCGAGCTTGTCGGCCGCACGTATCCATTCTTGCCGGGTGGCGGTGTCGGCTTCGCCCATGTATTGGTGGATCCCGTTGTAACCGGCATCTCCGGCGACCACCAATCGTAGGTCGGGCACCCATAGCGCGGTGCTGTGATCGGTATCGGTGAAACCTGTTTCGATCACCTGCAATGCGTGACCTTCGAGAGTGAAGGTATCCCCATCGAGGGGTCGCGGGAAGACTTGCGGCTGTGGAACTTGTCCAGGAAATCGCGAGTTCCAGAAACTCTCCAGGAATTCGGGGGCACCCTCGCGTCGTGCCCTCTCGGCGGTTCCGGGCGACGAGATAGCTTTGGCGTTTGGGAAGGCTTCGAGGAGTTGTTTGACGCCGAAGAAGTGATCACCGTGGCCGTGGGTGATGTAGATGTAGACGAGGTTTCGGTCATATGTTTTGACCCAGTCGACGAGTTGTTGGTTTTGTTCAATGGTCAAAAATGTATCCACCAGGGCCGCATCGCGTTGCCCGTAGATCAGGGTCGCCGTGTTTGCGACCCATTCCAGGTCCTCCTTGCCCGGCGGCACGTCGGTGGTCAGGCCTGGGCGGCGAATGGATAGCGTTTCGTACTGCAAAGCACAAGTGGCTGGGGTCATCTCGGGCTCCTTCTCATAGGGCGACGCGTTATGGATGATCGGTCAGGTATGTCCGGAACCTGTAAAACCACACCGTCTTCGGCGGGGAACTGATCAAGCCACCGGACACGGTCAATCCTTACTTGTAGCCGTTCTAGCGTTGTATCTGATTGTTCCCCAGGAATTTTCGGCTGAAGGTAGCGGTCTTGGGGTTGTGGGATGTGAGTCGGTACAGACATATGTTGCGAATTCGGGAACAGTAAGATCTAGCGCTGGGAATGAGCAGCTACCCGCGCGGGTGCTTGCCCTTCAGACTGCAGTACCCCTCGCCCTTCATGGCGAGCTTGCCGTCCACCCACAGCTCGCATCGGAAGTTGGGATTCCACCAGATGTTTCGCACCGAGACGTAGGCGGCGTCTCCGTACGGGTCGTCCAGGGTGGTGGTCGCTTCCCAGGGGTTGTCGGGGCCGATCCAGAAGTTCTCATAGCGTGTTCCCGCCCAGTTTTCCGTCGGGGTGGCAATCCGGTAGTGGATGGTGATCTCGCGGTCGCCGTCCGCGGTCACCACGTAGCGGACGGTGTGGTCGACTTCGTCGGCGGATGCGGGGGCCGCTAGTACAGGCAGAAGCACCAGCGTGGCCGCTGCGATGCCTCCGAGTCTTGTTGCTATTGAACGTGTCACGGCGACTCCTCAGGCTTCTCTTGTGATCGCGAAAGTGGGATTCAGCTATCGCGCGGAGGAAGGCCACGTTTGCCTGCGCACTCGCCGTGGAGAACCGCGATCGTGTCGTCCACGGCCTGCACCTGGCTCGCCGCGGGATGTCCGTCGATCACGGTGTCCTGGAGATCGAACATCGCGGTCATCAGGTCGCGGGTCTGCGGGCGGATATCCGGGCTTCCCCAGACGTTGGGGTACCAGAAGGTTGCATAGCCGACGGTGTTGAGCTGCGGGATCACCTTCCCGTAGTAACTGACCAGTCTGTCGACGTCACGAGGCGAGTACTTGTCGCGCATCTTCTCCGACGCTACCGCGATTCCGGGGGCGTGCGTTTCGATGAGATCGCACCATGAGTCGTAGGCGCTCGCAACGGGTGCATATGTAATTCCGGCCGTCACCAGAGTGCCCGCAGTAATTCCCATCACCACACGTCTGCATGCTTTCACGGCAACCCTCCAAAGCGACGCTAATTTGTGTCATGACTGTAGCTGCCACCAACTTCGACTGCCAGCTATTACCCGTACCGGAATAATGCGGTCCTTCGTGTTGTCCGATGTATTTCGGTAGCTTAGAGTCGGTACGTGAAAGCCGATTCCACACCTGCTGCTCATAAACTGGAGCAATCCGAAAACTTGGGTTCAGATACGCGAAATAGCAGAACCTTCGGATCAAGTTTCGCAACGCTGGGGCGGACGGCGTTGCTGACAGGATCGGCCCTTCGGTATCTCGTCACCGATGTCACCCGGTTGAGATTGCCCGTTCGCGAGGTGATCCAGCAGGCCTGGTTCCTCTACACGGTCACGGCCATCCCCGCGGTGTTGATGGCGATTCCCTTCGGCGTGATCGTGAATCTTCAAATCGGGGGGCTGCTCAACGACGTCGGAGCCCAGTCGATGACCGGCGCGGCCGCGGGTATCGGAATCCTGCGCCAGGGCGCCCCGATCTGTGCCGCACTGCTGATGGGTGGTGCTGCGGCATCGGCCATCGCATCGGATCTCGGCACCCGTTCGATTCGGGAGGAAATCGATGCCTTGCGGGTGCTCGGCATCGACCCGGTTCAGCGTCTGGTGGTTCCGCGGCTGCTGGCCATGCTGATCGTCGCGCCGATGATTCTCGCGACCGTGATCCTGGTCGGTATTGGCTCGGCTTACCTGGTGGCGGTCACATTTGGCAATGTCAGCCCGGGCAGTTTCTGGTCCTCCTTCGGTACGTACGCAACGACTACCGATCTGTGGTTCGCCCTGTTGAAGGTGTTGGTCAGCGGGATCCTGGTGGTGATCATCAGTAGCGTGCGCGGCATGGAGACGCGCGGCGGTCCGCTGGAGGTCGCGGAGTCGGTGAACGCCGCGGTGGTGCTGAGCATCGTGGCCAGCGTGTTCGCGGTGCTGGCATTGACGCAGCTGCAGAACATGTCCGCGACGGGGCACTCGGCATGACGGTCTCGGTTGCGCGTCCGGCATCACCTGATTCGACGCTTCCGGCACCATCGTTGCTGGCGCGCACCGTGGTGTCACCGATCGAAAACTGGCTGACCAATCTGGGGCGCTTCGTCATCTTCGTGGCACAGTCACTGTGGTTCTTACCTGCCACGTTAAGGGTTTATGGAAAGCAGACGTTACGCGTCTTGCACAACCTCGCATGGGGGCGCGGTGTGCTCGTCCGCGGTGGCGTGGTGTCGACGATGCTGCTTTTAGGATTTGCCATCGGCGCCGTCATGGCCATCGAGACATACGCCGGACTGGATACCGTCGGCTTCGGCGCGCTCACCGGGGCTGTCGGCGGTTTGGCGAGTGTGCGCGAGATGGCGCCCATCGCGGCCGGCGTCGCGTTCGCGGCACAGGCGGGTTGCCGTATGACGGCCGAGGTCGGCGCGATGCGGGCATCGGAAGAGCTCGATGCTCTCGAGGCGCTGGGCATCCGCTCGATTCCCTTTGTGGTGGGCACGAGGCTGGCGGGCGGGATGATCTGCGTGGTACCGGCCTTCCTAGTGACTCTCTTGCTGAGCTTTATGGTCAGTCGATTGCTTGTGACCGTGATCAGGGGCCAGTCGGTAGGAACGTACAACCACTATTTCGTTCAATTCATTGACCCGCGCGACATCCTGTTCGCGACCATCAAGGTTCTGATCTTCACGGCAGCGGTGACCGTCATCCACTGCTATTACGGGTTCTTCTCCAGCGGTGGTCCCTCCGGGGTGGGGGTGGCCAGCGGCCGGGCGGTGCGGGCCAGTCTCGTGGTCATTATTTTGCTCGACATGTCCGTGACGATTGTACTGTGGGGCTTCGTACCGTCCTATATTTTTCGGGGCTAATAATTCCGTGAGAAATAGAGTGGGACGCCTTTGTATGCGTTCCGCTCTATTTCGTTTCTAGACGCTCTCTACTGGCTCGGAACGACATGAACGGTGAATGCCCCAGGAGCTTCGGCGGTCGACATGGACGCATCGAGAAGTCGGCTCACATCGAGTGTGGCAAATGCACTTGCGGTCGCTTGCATGGGCGGAAGTAGAGGGTTGGTAAAGTTATACATATTGAGATTTGTGTCATCGGAGAATTTGATCAGACGATTGATCAGTGGTTTGGTGCCGTTCTCGAGGTATTCGGGATAGTCCCCCGCGTAGAGCAGCGCGATGATGGTTTCCACCATGGTCTGAATCTGTCGGCCCAAATCCATCGTTGGTCCTGCCATGTTTGGCAGCACCGCCTCGACGGTCCCGGTGTTCTGTAGCAGCGTCTGAGTTTGGCTGAGGATATTGCGCAGCTGGTCCTTGTTGTTGGCGATGTCCTCGCGCAGCTTGGCGCTTGAGTTGGCGATGAGCGGTACCACCGACGCGTCGGAAAGTGCGGTGTTCAGCTCCTCGATCACCGTGTTGATCCGCGTCGGTTCGAGGTCACGCAGCAGCCGGGTGGCCGCCACGATCTGTTCGCCGATGGCGCCCGCGACGGTCTTGTCGTCGGCGACAATCTGCTGGCGGTCGGCGAGCACCGGGCCGCTGTCGCTGTTGGGTTTGATCGACAGGTATGCCTCGCCGAGTACGGACAGGCTGTCAATGCGAAATGCGCTGTCGACCGGCAACCGCACGCTGTCCGGGTACCAGAACCGCACGGATACACCGTCCGCGGCAGGTTGCACACGTGCCACCTCGCCGATGGGTACTCCCCGCAGCAGCACCCGGGAGCGCGGCACCAAACCGTTCGCGTCGCGGACGACGAGCGTGGCCTCCATCCGGTTCCTGGCGGTGCTGAACCACGAGATCCCTTGCTGCCAGTAGGCCGCCAGCGACCCTACGAGGATGGCGAGGAGTGCCGCGATGGAGATGACGTTGCGTCTCATTGGCCTGCTCCCAGTGCCTTTCGTGCGTATTGGGTTTCCGCAGTGGTCCCGTCGGGATTGGTGACCCGCGTGATGTCGACCCTGGGGTCGGCGATGAAGGGCAACAGCGCCTGGTTGGTGAATCCGTCCAGCTGCCAGCCAAATTGGACGGGGTCCACACCCGATGCGCCGAACTGCTCCAGTGCGTTCGACGTCGAATCCATCACCGGGATCAACCAATATCCGTTCTTCACGATGTCACCCATGCCGGGGATGATGCGGATGATCAGATCGGCTGACTTGTCGAAGCGCTCCCAGTAGGTGACACCCTCCTCGGTGAAGAGGGTCTGGATGTCCTCGCGATGCTCGCGGGTGATCTGCCCGATCTGACTCAGGCTGTCCAAGCTGCGATCGATCTGGTCGCTATTCGATGCCACGCCTTTGAGATTGGACGTCAGGATGGCGGCGGCCCTACGGGACTCCTCCACCGACTTGGGCAGGTTTTCCTTGATGCGCTCCAAGGATCCCTGCAATTGCTGGATCGACCCACCGCCGATGAACGACGACACCGTGGTCAGCATATCCTCGACCGATGTCGCGGGAAGCGTGTGGTCGGCGGTGATCAGCCCACCCTCGGTGAGCGGCGGAACCGTGTTGGCTGCCCCGGATGCCCGGGTGAGCCGGATGTACGGATCTCCGAGCACGGTTTCCTGGATGATGGCCGCGTTCGCGTTGTCGGGGACCTGCGCGTCCGAGTTCAGCAGGACCGTGACGTTCGCGACGCCATCGCCAAGCCCGATGTCGCGGACCGAGCCGACGTCCACGCCTTCGAACGTCACCTTGGCGCCGGTCGGTAGGTTGAGGGCGTTGGCGAATTGGATGGTCGCCGCGAAGCCGTTTGTCGAGATGTCCGGCATCCTGATTCTCGCCGGATTCACCGAGCAACCCGAAAGCGCCACGGCAGCAAGGATTGTCAACGCAGCGATCGGCCTTCTCACGGTGGGTTACCTTCCTTGAGTACCTTGACGAGGACGTCGATAGTGTTGATCTCCTCGGGCACGCCGTAGAAGTACCCGCAGTGGTCCTCGCCGTTGGGGGCGACACGGGAACACACCATTCCGTTGTCCTGCGGCCCGGCATCGACCCGACTGGATTTCACCGGTTCCGGACGTGCACGCAGCCGGTAGTAGAACCCTCGGACGCCGTCCGCGATGTTCGGCAGGGTTCCTGCGTACGTGGTGAAGACGCCCGTGTGCTCGGAGAGCAGGCGAAGGCTGTAGGCGGCGGTGTCCAGTGAGGCCCATACTTCGCCGCGGTACTCCGTTGCCATGTCGTATGCCATCCGCGTCAGCGTATTGACCTGTGGCCCAAGGATTCCGTACAAGGTGGGCATAAGGGTGCGGGCGGAGACCGAAATGACGGGCAGCGCATGCTCCAGCACCGTGTTCATATCGCCGGAGTTCGCATTGAGGTTCGACAGGGAATCCGAGGCACTCTTGAGCAGATTGTCAAGGGATGGGGGTTGCGCGTCCATGGCGCCGACGATGTTGGTGAGGCTGTCGCGGATGACGGCCCCATTGCCCTTCAACTGGGTGCTCAACGATCCGAGGGTGCGGTCGAGCTTTTCCCCTCGTCCCTCGGTGGTGAGCTGGTTGAGTAGCCCGGTCATCGCGGCCGCATTCTCGGATATCGTCTTGGCCACCGCCGTTCGCTCCAAGGGTATGCAGGAGCCGGGGGAGAGGCGGCCCGTGGCCGAGTCACCGTTGATCAGCTCGAGGCTGCGATCGGCGAGGATGGACGGTGCACGACTGACCGCGGTCACCAGTTCCGGGACGGTGGCATCGGTGTCGATCGAGAAGTTGACCCGCACCGACATGGTGTCGGACACCACGCCCTCAATCTTCCCGATCCGCACACCCTTACGGGTGACCGGATTGCCTTGGTACAGGCCGGTGGCGTCGGAGAGCACAGCGCAGTAGCCGGTGATCTTCGGCGAGCGATCGAGCAGTCCGCAGGCCGACGAGGAGACGAGCAATCCGGCTGAGAGCGCCACCGCAAGTATCGCTCTGGCGGCGGGCGTCCCCGTGGCCATGCTTCGGGTCAGCATGAGCGACCCGGCATGGGGACGCAGAAATCTGACGCAAGGAGATGGTCTTCGATGGGCTGGGGGCCCTTCGGGGAGATCATGCTTCGTATGTCATTCACGAAATTGCCTAAATTCCAGATCATTCGGGGAAAATCGGTGTTGACGACGTTCAGTGCGTTGGTGGTCCGCTGGAGTATGTCGAGCAGCCAGTCGCGGTGCGAATCGTAGAAGTTCGCCACGCCCATCAACGTCTTGACGGCCTTGAGTAGTGGCGGCAAGGCCTGCTGGAGTTGAACTTTCACATTGTCTACTATCGTGATGAGGATTGCCGCCTTGTGCAGCACGTCGTTGAAGAACTCCTGATTGGCGGCGGCCGTGCGCGCGATTTCCTGGCCGACATCGAGCATCGTTTGCAGCTGGCTCTTTTGGTGCGTGACGATGTCGGATACCTTCCGCATGGCATCCACCATGGTGGTGATGCCGTTGGGGTTGGCGTCCATCATGGTGGACAGCCGGTCGAGGCTCGAGCCCAGTTGGCTGACGTCGATGTCCTTGACCTTGTCGGTGCCGCTGCCCAGGAGTTCGGGCAGCCGATATGGGGGGCGGGTGCGCAAAGCAGGGATCGCGTTATTTCCCAACGCCTTATCGCCTGCAGAGATCAGATCCACGTAGTAGCCACCCGCAGCGGTGATCATGCGGATTTCCACCGATGTCTGATCGCCCAAGTAGATGTCATTGTCGACCGACAGCTGAACCGTGACGGTGTCATTGACCAGCCGTACAGAATCGACCTTACCCACGGGCCATCCCGCTACCTTCACTTCATCACCCGGCCTGATCGCCGCGCCATCGGTGATGGTGAAGCTGACGGGGCGATGCCCGAGCTGCCAGACATACGTGGTGCCCAGGACGGCGACGATTACGGCGATCAGTAGGCAGACCAGCACACCAATGACCTTGTGGCGTCTGTCCTGCCCGGTAAACCGATGACCCATGCGCGCGCCTACCGTCGGCATAGCGTCACCTGCTGACCGCTCATGAATACCTTGAGCGTCGGCGGCACGGCCATGATGCCGTTGAGGCAGCCGAAATCGCTTCCCCCGTCGTCCATGATGGGTTTGAGGCCGTTGTAGAAACCGGGAAGTCGCTCGAAGAACTCGGGGACGCGATACAGATTGGCGCGCAGCACATCGAATTTGGCGTTGAAATCTGTTTTCTCGTCTCCACGGAAGAGTGATGTCATCCGGTTGGCGGCGATGGCGAAGTTGGGTCCGTACTGCGCGAGCTCGATGAACTTGTCTTGTACGGAACTCAGGCTCAGCACCATGTTGCTGATGTTCTTCAGGACCTGAAAGAGCTTCTCCGACTTGCCCTGCGCATTCTGGGCGGTGACAGATAGGTTCTGTACCAGCGTCTTGAGTATCTCCTGCTTATTGGCGGCCTTGTCGGCGATACTGCTGAGACTGCCTAGGAGATCGGCTGTGCCCGTGCCGTCTCCGTTGATGAAGGCGGTGAGCTTGTCGGTCAGGTCGTTGACGTCGGCAGGTTCGAGAGTGCGAAAGACCGGGGCCAGCCCTTGGAAGATCGCTGTGATATCAAAAGATCCCGTTGTCTGTCCTACGGGAATCCGGGAGATCGACTGCGGATTAGGGACGTTCTCGTCGCTGATGTCGATGAATCGGACACCGGCCAGGTTCTGAAACTTCACGGCCAGGTGGGTTGCGGTGGTTACTGTTTGGCTCTTCGCGAGCTCCAGCTCGACCTGGGCGAGGTTGACGTCACCCGCACGGATGACCTTGATGGAGTTCACCTTGCCCACCGGTACGCCGTACCGACGGACGTCGGATCCGGGACGAAGACCGGAGACGTCATCGAATGTTGCGGTGTACTGGGTGGTGTCACCCGCTATCGGGTTGCGGATGCCATTGACAATGAGCACGTACGCCAGCGCCGAGCAGAGCGCCGCGACCAGTAGACCGATGAGCGGTTTCTTGACTGAGCTCATCGGCCGGCCCCCGGCAGCTGGGCGTGGGCATACTGCGGGCCGGTGTCCTGCATGTTAGTGGGATCCTGTGGCCCGGCATCCGGTTGACCGGGGGGATATGGTTCCCCGGCGGCTGCGGGTCCACCGGTTCCGTTCGGCCCGGTCGAGAGCGGGGGAAGCGTCGACTGGAAGACGGGCAGGGGCTCGAGCATCACGCGAAGCTTGACGGCCTTGGCGCCTTCGTCGCCCGGGTCGGCAGCGGAGTACGCCGTCTGCAGTCCCGCGAGCAACCTGTCGATACGTACACCGCCGCGGGAGAACTCGAGCTGCGTGCTCAGCGAGTCGGCGAAGGATCTCGCGATCTCGGTTGCCGGCCCGGCCGCGACCCGTGGGCGCGCCAAGGCCACGGCGGCAGGCCCTATCACGCCTTCGCCCTGGACCAGGGTGAGACAGGCCAGCACATCGGGCCATCGGTCGATAAGAGCTTCGCGGCCTTTGAGCGTGTAGAAGTTGTGTTGTGTCGTGAGGATGGTCTCCGTCAGATTGGGCATGGGTTGCAGCAATGTGCCCAACTTCCGCATCGTCGTTCCGGCGTCCACGGTCTGGGTCTGCAGGAGCAGATTGGTGAAGACGAAGCCGGTCTCGATAAGTGGCATAAGGGCGTTTGTGTATTGGGCGGCGCGAAGGATCGACTTGACCATCGTGTCGGTGACGACACCATTGACGACGGTCGAAGCGTTACTCAGCAGTTGTGCCATGGTGGCATTGACTTCGGGGCCTCGGTCAATCCGCTGCCCGTCAGACAACGGGCTTCCGGAGCCTCGCGGTATCAGATTGACGACGGACTTTCCCAACAGGTTCGCGGGGCGGAAGTCATAGCCGAGCGAGTCGTTGAGTCCCTGGGCAACGTCTTTGTCGACACCCAAGGTCAACTCGGATACCGCGTCATTGCGGGTAACCGATGTGACAGTACCCACGACGACTCCGCGCAACATGACCGGGGAGTGATCGCGAATACCCTGCCCGACAACCGGTGTGGACAGCGTTACTTCGACGGTATGTGAGGGTTTCCACCGTGGCATGACGGTGATACCGACAGCCACCGCAGCAGCCAGAGCGACAACCGCCACACCGGTGCGCCGCATGACCCGGCTCTGATGCTGCGCGTTCCCCGCTAACAGTTCGGACATCTGGTGACTACTTTCCCGCTCTCATTGCCGAGTCGACTCCGCCGACATCCGTGATGATCCAGTTGTCTTTCGAATTGATGGTCACCGTGTACGTGGCGGTGGACTGAACTCCATTGGGCGCCTGCACATTTTTGGTCATCACGCTGAGAAAGCTATTGACCACGAAGGTCCCGTCACGCTCGGAACGGACCGCTGAGGTGATCGGAGTGGGGGCGGACACCCACTGGAGGGGGACGATGATCTGTTCCATGGACGTTGCGGCATCCTTGAGCTTCTTGGTGAGCTCCGGAGATGTGTTGGCGGTCAGCCGCTTCGTCCAGGCTTGCACGTCTTTGTAGTCCATATCCGCGGCGCCGCGCGAGTAATCGAGTGCGATCTGTTCGGCGCGCTGTCGGGCGCTCGCGGCGTCTTGCATCGACGCCAGGGCGGCGCGCGCTTCGCGTGCCGATCGCTCGCTGTCGTGTAAGGACCAACCCAACACGCCGATGCTTGCAGCGGCGACGACAGCGAGCACCGAGAGGATCAGTGACCGCCGCAAGAGAATGCTGAAGACGTGCAGCGGCACGCTGCCGTCGTCTCCTTCGGGCTTCTCGACTTTCTGGGGCGATTCCTCATCGGAATCGGCCTCGATCGGCTCTTTATTCTGTTCTACCACAGTGGAATCCAGCTCCGCACTCACTGGGTGTGTCCTGTCGGGGAGGCTGCCCGCTGGTACGAGTCGATCACCTCAGCAGAAATCCTGCCGTGGGCCGCGACAGTATGGCCGTTGCGCCTAGCCCAGTCACGAATGGCTTCGCTTCGGCGGCGGTCGATGGTCGTGCGTCGCCGCCGGCTGATCTTCGGGCCGCGATGTTCCTGGGATTGCATTCTTCGGGCTTGCCTTATCCATACTGATAGTTCGTCGCGCAGCCGTTCCGCGTTCTCGGACGACAGATCTATGTGGTAATCGACGCCGTCGAGTTCGAACTCAACAGTCTCGTCCGCTCGCGCCGCGCCGTCGAGATCGTCGACGAGAGTGACGGTTACGCGCTTCGCCATGTTCGAGGCCTCTCCTTCGGGTAGTGCGACGGAGACGGCCAAAGCCGGAAGCTCTGGCCGTCTCCGCGGCTCTGTCTAGGCGAGGTCGTCTGCTGCCTTGCGGGCATAGATCGCGTAGAGAACGGCGTCCTCGGCCTCTTCGATCGCCGAGAGCGCAACCTCGATTGCGTAGGACGCATCGTCCTCGGCGAGGTCGGCTTCCTGCGCGGCGAGCTTGGCGTCGAGCTTGGCTTCCTTGGCGCTGAAGTCGCTCTTGACCTTCGAAACATGGCTGTTCCAGCTGTTTTTCAAGTCTGACCATGCGGAGCTGGCCTTATCCTCGGCGGAGTCCACCTTGGCCTCGACGTTTTCGTGGTGAGCCTTGGCCTTGGCCTTGGCAGCGTCGACGTCCTGCTGAAGGTCGGCCTTGGCCTTGCCCTGCGCGGCCTCTAGGTGTTCTTGTCCCTGCTTCGCGCGGTCAACGAGGCCGTTGAAACGGTTCTTCAGTGTCATGTTTGTTCCTTAACTCGTAGAGGATTTCGTGAATTGGTGGAGAACTAGACCCAGACGGGATCGGAAGAGCCCTGCGGACCAACCACCGGGTAGCCCCCGAGGCCTTCCCAGTGGCCGGGTGTCTTCGAATAGGTGATGCCGGGTTCCAGACGCACATGCCTTCCGAAGGCGGAACTCAACTCCAGACCATCAGGCAAGATCGCCTGGTGTTCGGGCTTCTTGAGTGACTCGGTGACGTAGTCCGGGTCGAAGACACCGAGCTCGGAGTACCACATGGAGAACCGTGACAACGACGTCCGCACGTGGTAGCTGCCACCGTGCTTTGCCCGGAGTATCAGTGCAGCAAGAACTCCCGCACTGGTGAGGTACCCGGCCAGGTAGTCGTTGAGGATCACGGTAGGTGGCAGCAGCGGCTTCTCGGGTGACCCTTCCAGCGTCGTATAACCCGTGACGCAGTTGGCATCCATGTCGAAGCCGCCGCGATCGATCCATGGCCCGTCCCAGCCGAAGCCGCGGACTGACGTATAGATGATTCCCGGCCTGGCGTCCGCGACCGCCTCCGGCGAGAATCCGAAGTTCGCGATCTTGCGCCCGCGGTAATTCTCGACGAATACATCGGCACCCTTGATCAACTGCAGGGCCTGATCCCGATACTTCTGCTGGTTCAGGTCCGACCATGTGGACCGGGCACCGAGATGGCAGTCCTCGACCAGGGCCTCATATTCCACGGCGGGGTTGGACAGGTCGAGAACCTGAGCACCCTGTTCGGCAAGTACACGTCCGACGACCGGGCCCGCGATGACGTGTGTCATGGCGGCCACCTTGATGCCCGACAGCGGACGGTTGGGATTGGTCAGCGCGGGCAGCTCGGGATCTGAATCGCCGATCTTGACGATTTCGATCATGGGCGTCTGGGCCAGATACTGGCCCTGCGGATGTGCGTACCATTCCTCGGGAGTCCGACACATCGCGCCGATCATGCCCTGCGCGCCGGCCGCATCCTCCAGATCCTGGGCATTCCACTGACTGATCGCCTGCCCCACCGACTTCGCGTCGAACCCGGATTTGAGGAGGCCCAGCCATTGCAGGAGAGCCTTGGGGTAGACCGCGGTGGGCAGATACCACCGATCGTCTTTGGTGGGATAGATGCTGAACCCGAACGGGTTTGCCGTCGCGGCCGCGGGGAGCATCGCATACCCGCCGACAGTCGGCGCGAAGTTATAGGTGGGATTGATGTGGGCCACCGCGCGCCGCAGATCGACAGAAAGGTCCTGTGCTGGTCCGCCCCGCAGGCGGTACAGGATCTGGGTGGCGACTGCGGGTGCCATCATGCCCATGGACATGATGGCGCCCAATCGATGATTGCTGGGGAGGATGGGGTCCTCTCCAGTGAAGGTCACTTGACCGCCGGTGTCAGCGATGTTCAACTGCAGACCCTCAAGCAGGTTTGCGAAATCTCTCGAGATGTCGGGCGCGGCAGTCAGATCACGCTGGATAGGTACAGATGTCATTACTCGTGCACTCTCCTGGTAGCTGTGAGTTCGATGGGTTGCGTGTCCGATTAGTTCTCGAAGCGGCTTTCGATGAAGTCCGTGACCTGGCCGGTGCGGCGCTTGAGCTGAATGGCATCGATGACCTGCGCGATGCCGATGGCAATGAGCCAGATTCCGGAGACCAGCGCCAATGTGGCGATCGAGTCGGCGGGATAAACGATCAGGACGATGCCGCCCAGGCTGAGCACAACCCCGAGTAATACGGACCAGCCGCTGCCCGGCGCCCGTGTGGCGAAGCCGGCCACGATGCGCCCGATGCCGGTGATGATCCAGCCTGCGCCGATCCAAACTGCCAGGAGCAGAACAGATTCCAGCTGATCGCGCAGGCAGATCACGCCGAGGACGATGGACAGGATGCCCGTGATGACGTTGACGAACCGGGTCCAGCCCCGCAGGTGCGGTGCGAACGCGAGGATGATCTCCACCAGGCCGCTGAGCAGCAGGTAGATTCCAAAGAAGACGCCGAGAACCAGCAGAGTCTGCCCTGGCCATGCCAAGACGATGGCGCCAGTTGCGATGGCGGCAACTCCCAGGCCGAGGACGTAGAGCCAGGCATTCTTTGCAAAACGCTTAATCGGCGAATCTTCCAGATCAGTTGCTGTATCGGTCATTTCTTACCCTTCTCGAATGTTCTGAACTCAGATGCCCTAAAAAGTGGGGAAGGTTGACGCTCGTTCCCCGCGCTGGCACTCAGGCTGTATCCGCGCCGAGGCCGCCGTACCGAGCAACTGCACTAGCGAGGCACCGCCGCCTGGGGAATGTGCGCGCCTGGTGAACAACAGATATAGCGAATGTGGCGCATCAGCCCTCCCTTGTTGTCTTGCAGCCCAATCCAATTACGCTTATGTGGCTAATTGTCTCGGCTGCTGAAGTTATCACGCGCCCTGGCGGCGCGCTCCGCGATAATATTTCCAATCCAGCAACACTGTGTTTCGGAAACAGGAACAATTCAGCCCCGGCGAAGTACTCAAACTGGGTAACGCTCGTATATTGTTTCGACGTGAGTCACGGCCGTCCAGATGTCTACGACCTGAGGTGTTTTGTCGCGGTCGCAGAGAGATTGAGCTTTACCCAGGCGGCCAAATCGCTTTGTGTGTCACTTCCGCCGCTGAGCAGACGGATTCGCGATATGGAAAATGCGCTGCAGGTACGGTTGTTTATTCGTGATACCCGGCGTGTTGAACTGACCAAGGACGGTGCTCGTCTGGTTCCTGTCGCGCGGCATATTCTCTCGCTCTTTGACGAGCTTCCGAGGCTTGCCATGGAACGCTCTGCATGGAACTCTGTGCGCTCGATTGTTTGTGGAGTGCCCCCACTTCTCCATCCTGAGCTGCGTAAAAAGCTGATCGATATCGAAGTGCGCGTCGATGAGACTGCGTTCGCCGCTGTACCGCAGTTGACCAGCGATATTCTGGTCGGAGTCCGACGCGGGGAGCTCGCTTTTGGACTGATCCGGCAGCCCTTAGACACGATGGGTCTCATGGGCGAGGTGGTCCATGAAGAAGAAGTGGGCGCCCTGCTGTCGAGGTCCGAGTACGGATCCAGACAATCAATTTCCGCTGCGGAATTATCCCAAATGACCTATGTGAGACCCGCGGGCGACGTGGGGGCGGAATTCGGTCAACAACTCGAGCTCGATCTGGGGGCAGCGGGAATTCTGCAGTCTGCCGCGCGATCCGATCATGGGTCCGGTCCTCAGCTTATTGCCTTGGGCATCGGATTTACGCTCGCACCTTTGTCCATTTTCAATAGTGCTAAAGCATATGCTCCTAAAAGGGAAGTATGGCTTCCGATTCGTGATCTGGAAATCTCGATTGCGACCTGTCTTGTATGGCGTCAGGATCTGCCCGAAACCGATCCGGAGCTATACGAAATTGTAAAGGTGGCCCGATCTGTATTTAGTTCGTACTGCGTGCACTGAGTATGCAAATAGCAAATGGGCGAATCTGATCGTGCTATAGGTAGCTGCCGACGAGTGCGCTAAAGGGCTGGTGTCTGGTCCCGGTGTCGGAAACCGCGTTGCGCATACCGCTCCGCATGTCTGTCGTAGAACCTTATAGTCACACTGTGGAGTTCAGCACAGTCAGACCGTCGAGTCAAGCTGATCTGGGAATTGTTGTTACCAAATCCGAAACAAAGAAACACGGGCGACGACACACCGCGGATGACTTGCTGGACGCGGCCCTTCCGACGGTTGCCGCGGTGGGATTTGGGTCGGTCACGATGGAGCAAATCGCCGAGGGCTCCGGTACGACAAAACAGACTCTGTACGCCCATTTCGGCAACAAGGACGCGCTGCTGGAAAAGCTTTTCGACCGTGAGTACGCCCGGGTGTGGGACGCGGTCGGGGCGGCGGTGGAGAACAGCTACGACCCCGGTGACCCCACCGAGTCCTTCCGTCTCCGAATTGCACCCATCTATGCGTACGTTGCCGAGCATCCCCATGTCCTGCGGTTGCTCCTGGACCCGAACAGCCCCAACGGCCATCGCGGCGGACAGGCCATCGTCAACGAAACAATTCGCCGCGGACTTCTTGAAGCGGCGTCGACCACGTCCTATCTCGATGAGAGGGCCCGCGTAGTCGCGCTGACGTGTGTGCCGATGATCGCGGCGGTGGTTTCGGCCAACATGAAGGCGGTGCTGGATTCGGGGGCGGACTCGGCCATGGCGGCAGAGTTGACCGCAACGTTCCTTGGGGGCGGCATCCGCGCCGCCAACGCACTCATTGCCAGCTGGGGAAGTTAGGCCCCGCATTGGTGCCCCGGGTGATTTCGTGAATCGAACCACGGTGATTCCCCAACTGTGCGGATCCGGGGCCCAGCGACGTGATCGTTGGGGCGTCCTAGTGGGGGATCAAAGCAGCCCGTGCGCGCGTAGATCGGATATGTACTTGGCGATGAGCGCGCGGTCGATATGTGGAATGTCGGCGCTGTCGCCGTCAGTCCCGATCCTGTAGTCCCGCACTGCTTTGCGGAACATGTCGGTGGGTGTATCGGCGCCGCGCCGCGGGTGACCCGGCGCGCGATAGGCGTCTAACAGGGGGAGCACCGAGCTGCGTCGTAGCTCGTCGGGCAGGCTCCGTAGCGCCGTCTCGAAGCGAGACAGCCATTCGTCGTAATCGTCGATGATGTCGATGGTGTGACCGTCTTCGATAAGCCAGTCGACGAAGGTGTCTACGGATATGCCATCGTCGTGCGGGTTCATAACGTCGTACGACCGGAATCCCTCGGCGTTGGCCAGACCCAGAGTGGTGATCGCCTCGGTGACGAAATCTACCGGCAGCCCTTCGTAGTGCGCGCGTGGACGGCCTCCGTCGGCGCCTCCTTGGTAGAAGCTGCGCGGTGCGATTCCGGTGAGTACGAGGCTCAACAGCATGCGGGTAAAGGCGTCGGTGACGTTGAGCTGACCGCTGTACAGACGGTGGGTGAGGATCATGTCGGAGCGGAAGACGCTGACCGGCATGCCGCACAAATCGTGAGCCTCCCGCAGCAGCACCTCCCCGGCCCACTTGCTGTTGGCATAACCGTTGGCGTAACCCGCGCCGATATGGCGGGTCGGGCTCACCGTGCGGATATCCCCGTCCTCCTCGAAGTCGGGCACCGCCATGGCGACGGCCATCGTCGACAGGTAGGTCACCGGCTTCATTCGCGTGGTTAGTGCCAAGCGGATAATCTCTGCTGTGCCAAAGACATTGGGGCCGAAAAGCTGATTGTAAGGGAGCACATGGTTCACCAGTGCGGCCGGATGGACGATCTTGTCGACCTCGCGAGCCAACTGTTCCCAGGTCGCGTCATCTACCCCGAGACGAGGCTGGGCGATATCGGCGGCCACCACCCGCAGATGTCGCTGAGCCAGCGCACGGAATTCGTCGAGCAGTGCCTGATCAGTGTCGCCGTACGCGTCCTCAAGACGGGCCAGCGCGTCGTCGTTGTCATCACCGCGGACCAGACAGATCAGTTTCCCATCGGACGGTGCCAACCGTTGCAGCCACTCCAGGCAGAGGAACCTTCCGAGATACCCGTTGGCGCCGGTGAGGAGAACCGTCTTCACTACGCCGGACGGCGCGGGAAGTGTGGAGGCCCCGCTGAGCGTCTCGGCGTCGATGAACTTGTCGAGAGTGAGTTCCTTGGCGTTGATGACGGTCGCATCCGACCCGTGCACGCTGGCCGCGGTGGCGGTGTTACTTTCGCGTGCGGCATCGATGTAGACGGCGAGCTTGCGCAGATCGGCCGAGGGGCCGGTGATCACACCGACAGGCACTTCGACGTCGAACAGATCGCGCAGCAGGTTGGAAAAGGTCAGCGCCGACAGCGAGTCTCCGCCGAGATCGATGAAGTGGTGGTCGGGACGCACCGCGTCCGAGGACATGCCGAGCAGTGCCTGGGCGGCCTCGGTGACGGTCTCGATGACCGGTCGCCGCTGAGCGGTATCGCGCAGCTGCCGTAGCTCTTGGACGCGGGCCTCGGCGAGGTCGACGTACAGCTGCTCAAGCCGATCGCCGTAATGCTCGATCATCTTGGGGCGTATCGGCTTGCCCACGGCCGCGAGCATGCCGCTCTCGATGGTGAACGGGGTGGTCTCGATGATGAAGTCGGCGGGAAGTTCATACGAGTGCAGGTGATTGGCGCGCGCGGTCCGCTGTAGCGACTCCCGGATCGAGTTCTTCATGTCGATGGGCGAATTGGTGTAACGCTGCAGTGTCTCTTCGGTGGGCACGATGACCGCCAACAGGTATGCGCGTTCACTGTTGCCGTAGACAAAGATCTGGCGAACCAGCGGCGCGCCGACGTACACCGTCTCCAGATTTGCGACCGCGACGAACTCGCCCTGGGCGAGCTTGATGACGTTGTTGCGCCTGTCCACGTACACCAGCTCGTCGGGCGCGATCTCCGCCATGACGTCGCCGGTTCGGTAATAGCCATCGGCATCGAATACCTCGGCGGTGACCTCGGGGCGCTTGTAATAGCCGGGCGTCGCGGTGGCGCTCTTGACCAGCAATTCGCCACGCGGATGGGGCTTATCGGTGGTGTAGTACCCGAGCTCGGGGACGTCGACGAGTTTGTAGTCGAGTACCGGCGGACGGGAGATCTTGCCGTCCCGGAACACGCCGCCCACCTCGGTCAAGCCATACAGATCGAGTAGGTGGAAGTTGAGGGAGGACTCCAGGAAGGTCTTCATTTCGGGGGACAGCGGCGCCGTGGCGAGCATGCCCGCGATCACACGCCCACCGAGAACGTGCTCGCGCAGTTCGGTTTTGGCGGTGCGGTCGGCAGACGCGGCATCGGCTCCGTCGGCCATGAGTGCGTCGACACGGGTTTGGTAATGCTGGAAGAGCATGTCGACCACCCGCGGCACCACGCCCATGTGAGTGGGGCGCACCAGCTGCCAATCCTCGAAGAGCGTGGATAGATCGCTCTCCGGAACGAAATAGCACGTGCCGCCGGGAATGAAGGCGGTCAGTAGCCCAACCCGGCCCGCGAGGTGGTTGAGCGGCAGGAAATTGACGTTGATGATCGGGGTGTCCCGGTTGGGGGCCGCACCCGAGGACCAGAAGCGGGTCACCGTCCACTCGGTGAACATCGCACCCTTGGGCGCCCCGGTACTGCCGGAGGTGTACATGATCAGCGCCGTACGCTGATCGTCTCCGCCGGTGTACAGCACGGGCTCGGGCAGCTGCCGCCCCTTCGCGATAATCTCCGCGAGCGGCTCGACGACGACCTCCATACCGGCTGCCCGCAGACGGTCCCTTGCCGCGGTGAGCTTCTCGCGATGATCATCGGTCTCCGGCCGGTAGTCGAACACCACCACACGCCGCAGATCCGCAAGCCCCAGTGCTGCCTCCACCGCGAAGTCGAGACTGTCGGCGCTCGCCGCCACCAGCCGGGGGCTGGTCTCTTCGAGCATCATGCGCAGCTGGGTCACCGATGCGTTGTGTTGCAGCGGAATCGACACCGACCCATTCATGAGCGTGGCAAGGTCGAGGGTGACGTAGTCGGGGCTGGAGAAGCCGATGGTGGCAACGAAATCATCGGCGCCGACGGTGTTGGGGCCGTGCTGCCACTCGGCGAGAATGGCCGAAATGTTGTCGCGGAGCTCTCCATAGGTGATGGTCTCGAAGGCAGGGAGCAGCCGATCGACCGTGCGGCCCGTGGTGGGGTCTACGACCGATTCGCGTGACCGGAATCCCATGACCGGCCGGTCGGCGTAGCCGGTCAGTAGCGCGTGCAGCACCTGCGACAACCGCAGGCCGGGCGCCAGCAGGGAATCCATCACCTCCAGGTCGGGGATGGCCGCCTGAAATTGGGGGTCGGACTCGAACAGCTCCGCCACGCGAGCCGCCGCACCAGCCGTCATCTGCGGCTCACTTTCTGTTGCTTGAGGATGGCTGGTTTACCGGTCCGGCAGTGGACGCTCGACGATAACGCTGCGGCCCAGTGGTTCCCGTTCACGACGCTTAGCAGCCAGGTACACCTGAGCCGTTTCATCGGCAACGGTGGCCCAGTCGAAGTCCGCGGTGAGCCGAGCCCGTGCCGCGACGGCCCGTTCGGCGGCAGCGACGGGGTCATCGAGGGTGCGTTTGACCGCATCCGCGATGCCTGCCACATCGCGCGGGGTGAAGGACAATCCGGTCTCGCCGTCGATGACGGCTTCGCCGAGCCCGCCGACGGTTGAGGTCACCAGGGGAGTGCCGGCGGCCGCGGCTTCCAGCGCCACGATGCCGAATGGCTCGTAGTGGCTGGGCAACAAGATGGCGTCGGCGCGATGCAGCCATTGCAGCAGTCCCTCGTGGTCCAGGTTGCCGAGAAACTGAACCGACTTGACGACCTTGTGCTTGCGTGCCTGTTCGAGTAGCCAATCCTGTTGCGTGCCATCACCCGCGACCGCCAATACCGTTCCGGGGTGCGAGCGGCGAATCTTGGGTAGTGCCGCGATGGCGTCGTGGATGCCCTTCTCGTACTCGAGCCGTCCGACGAAAAGCAGCACCGGCGCGGACCCGCCGGAGGGCAGTCGGGGAGCGAACACCCAACGAGTGACATCAATTCCGTTGCGAATGACGTGCACCTGCGGCAGTTCCGGCCCGAACAACCGGCTTACTTCGTCGAGCATCGAGGCCGAGCACGTGATCAGCGAGTCCGATTCGCGCGCCAGCCACCATTCCACTGAATGCACCTGCCGGCTGATGCGTCCCGATACCCAGCCGCTGTGCCGCCCGGCCTCGGTGGCGTGCAGCGTCGACACCAGCGGCACGTCGAAATGCTCGGCCAGGGTGATCGCCGGGTGAGCCACCAGCCAGTCGTGGGCATGAAC
The DNA here is from genome assembly GCF_059813245.1 of Mycobacterium sp. NGS15. Classification (NCBI taxonomy): domain Bacteria; kingdom Bacillati; phylum Actinomycetota; class Actinomycetes; order Mycobacteriales; family Mycobacteriaceae; genus Mycobacterium; species Mycobacterium sp. NGS15. Next base: position 127,486 of record NZ_JCALEF010000005.1, read on the forward strand.
CACATCAGGGCGCCAATCGCCGGACCCCTTGAGGGCCAAGGCCAGTCCGGCGCGGACCATCGCATGCCCCATCGCCAGCGTCCAGGCCATCATGTCGGTGCCGAAATCGAAATCGTGTGGATCCTCGGCGGCCGCGACCACCCGGACGCCTTCGGAAATCTCGTCGGAGGTCGGGTGGCTTGCCGGGTCTGTGCCTGAGGGGCGACGGGTAAGCACCACCACGTCGTGTCCGGCCGCAGCCAGCTCGGTCGAGAGGTGGTGCACATGCCGGCCCAGCCCGCCGATGACCACGGGCGGGTACTCCCACGAAACCATCAGAATTTTCATCGATGAGCCTCTCGGGCGAAGATCGTTTTCATCGCGGGAGCCTCCGAGCATCAAGCGCGCCGAACAGTCCGTCCGCGCGGTTCCAACCGTCCGCCAACCGGATTGCCGCATCGTGCCGTCCGCCGGCCAGTGCGTCGGCAATCTCACGGGTGGCGTGTGCGTGCAGATGGGCGCGGTAGCGCGCATAGTCGGCGGCCGAATCCTTACTGACCATGAACGGCCAGTCGCTGGACACGGTCAGCAGTGCCTCGCGCAGGATCTGGTCGGCAACCCGATTTCGGGTATGCGGTGCGGGTTGTTCACCCAGGGCCTTGTCCACCGCGGTGAGGGCGGTGTCGACCACCTCGGTGTTCAGCTGCACGAGGTCGGCCACCTTCTCGCCGTTCCACACGTGCCAGTCCTTACCGGAACCCCATGAGCTGGCAGGTAGGTCGAAGGGCTTGCCCACGTAGCCCCGTTCGCGGGCCTGCTCCAGGGTGCCCACGTGAATACCGGCTTCGGGCAGGGCCCTTAGCACACGTTCGAGCCACATCGGCCCCTCGTACCACCAATGGCCGAACAGTTCGGTGTCGAAGGCGGCGATGACGTGCGCGGGCCGCCCGATGCGGTCGGACTCGGCGATGAGGCGCTGGCGCACCGTATCCACGAAGTCGCGGACATGGACATCGATGGCGGCGTCGGCGCGCTCGGGGTCATACGGCGCCTTGGCTTCCGGGGCCACGTTGCGTCCGGTGACTCTGGCGGGCTTGAGGCCGGTGTCGTGGTCGTAGGTGTGGAAGTCGCGGTATGCGGCATGGCCGGGATACCCCGACTTCGGTGACCACACGCGGTAGCTCACCGTCAGATCGCGGCCGAAGGCGACCACGTCGGAGTCGCCCACCGGGCGTCCCAGTGAGGTATCGCCCTGAAGGGACGGGCCGTCCACCATGAAGTGGTTGACCCCGGCGGCCGCGTAGCCCTCCTCCATGCCCGGGGCGTAGGCACATTCGGGCGCCCAGATGCCGGTGGGTGCATGCCCGAAACGCTGTGCGGCATCGGCCAAACCCTCGCGCAGCGCGAACTCGCGCAGCCGGGGGTGTAGCAGTGGCTGGAACGGATGCGCGAGTGGACCACCGAGCAGCTCAATGGCCTTTGCGTCGATGAGACCGCGTAACGGGCCGCTGCCGCCATGGCGCCAGTATCGGTCGAATTCGTCGAGAGCGTCTGTGGCACTGCGGTACTCGCGAACGCCAAAGGCTCGCAACATCTCCGGGCTGGAAGCAGTGCCGGGCTCCGCGTCGGTACTTGTGATGGTGGCCGCCTCGAAGGCGCGCAGCCGCCAGTTGGCCAGCCAGCTGTGCAGCCCGGTCAGGCAGTGTGGGTCGTCGAGCTGCGCGGCCACCACCGGGGTGATGCCGAGGGTGACGAGGCTCTGCCGGCCCTCGGCCGCCAGCGTCCGTAGTGCCTTGAACAGCGGCAGGTACGACGCCGACCAGGATTGGTACAGCCATTCCTCGCCGACGGGCCATCGCCCGTGGTTGGCGAGCCACGGTAGGTGCGTGTGCAGCACCAGGGTAAATAACCCTGGAACAGCACGATTCTCCGTCACGCGATCACCGGTCTATCACCGCTATTGAAACCAGATCCAGACTCTGGTCGATGTCGCGTTCCCCCGCGTCGACGATCTCAAAGTCTTCGGTGGTCAAACCCGTGATGTCTGCGAGCAGGTCTTGCGGCCACGGCGCGCCGGCGACTGCGCGCTCGATCTGCGCGTCGATGATCGAACCGCCGTACTTGGCATCGAGTTCACGAAGCCGTGGCCCGTGAAAGACACCATAAACACCGTTAACCGTAAACCCGTTGTCCACAAGGAGTTCGGTGAGCTCTGCGGCATTCAGCTCGCGGGTGTGGAACGGGTTTAGCGGGGTATCGCGCCCGGGGGAGAAGGTGATGCGATTCGGGGTGCTGATCAGCAGCGAGCCGCCCGGGCTGAGCACACGCGCGCACTCACGAATGAACTGGCCTTGATCCCATAGGTGCTCGATGACCTGGAAGTTCACCACCACATCCACTGCGCCGTCGACGAGCGGCAGGTCGGTCAGGTTTCCGGCGCGCATGTCCACGCGGGGATAGCGGGTCTTGACGTGCGCGATCGCGGACTCGTCATAGTCCAGCCCAATGACGTGCTCGGCCACGCCCGCCAGCATGTTGGCGCCGTAGCCCTCACCGCTGCCTGCCTCCAACACCCTGCGGCCCGCACAGAGGCTGCTGAGCTGCTCGTACACCACTTCGTGGCGACGAAACCAGTAGTTCTCCTCGGCGATCCCGGGCACGGTCCGCTCCCCGGTCAGCGCCAGGGCGTCCGGGTCATCGGCTGCTGAGCCGCTTGCGCGAAGACGGTCAGCCGGGGGCGGGTCGGTCAGGTGCGAGTTCATTGTTTGGCAGGCTATCGGGTGAACGCCGTGTCTTAATACTGGTGGCCCAGATCACAGGCCGGAAACCGGGAGTGAACCGGTTATGGTGTACGGGCGAACTCCGTATATTACCCGTGAGTAACTTTGTTCGCCGGATTAGTCACGAAACGTGACAGTGCGACCGGCGTAGTACGGGCGCGCACGGAACTACCACGCAGATAGCTAGCAGACAGCGAAGAGGAAGGACGATCGGAGACTTATGACGAACATCGCGGTCCTGATCAAGCAGGTCCCAGACACCTGGTCAGAGCGCAAGCTCACCGACGGTGACTTCACGCTCGACCGGGAAGCCGCCGACGCGGTACTCGACGAGATCAACGAGCGTGCCGTCGAGGAAGCGCTGCTCATCAAGGAGCGCGAGGGTGGCGACTCCGTGGTGACCGTCGTCTCGGCAGGTCCGGAAAAGGCCACCGAGGCCATCCGCAAGGCTCTGTCTATGGGTGCCGACAAGGCCGTTCACCTGCTCGACCCGGGCCTGCACGGGTCCGATGCCATCCAGACCGGCTGGGCCCTGGCCCGCGCGCTGGGTCAGGTCGAGGGTGTCGAGCTGGTCATCGCCGGTAACGAGGCCACCGACGGCCGTTCGGGCGCCATCCCCGCGATCATCGCCGAGTACCTGGGTCTTCCGCAGCTGACGCACCTGCGCAAGCTGACCGTCGAGGGCGGCGTCGTCAAGGGCGAGCGCGAGACAGATGAGGGTGTCTTCGAGGTCGAGGCGACTCTGCCGGCCATCGTCAGCGTCACCGAGAAGATCAACGAGCCTCGCTTCCCCTCCTTCAAGGGCATCATGGCCGCCAAGAAGAAGGAAGTCGCCGTACTGACCCTCGCTGAGATCGGGGTTGAGGCCGACGAGGTGGGTGTCGCGAACGCCGGTTCGACCGTGCTGTCCTCGACCCCCAAGGCCGCCAAGACCGCGGGCGAGAAGATCACCGACGAGGGCGAGGGCGGCACCAAGGTCGCCGAGTTCCTGGTTGGCCAAAAGATCATCTAAGACTGCCCACATACGAGACGAGAGAGAAAACACAGATATGGCTGAAGTACTTGTGCTCGTTGAGCATTCAGAGGGTGCGCTGAAGAAGGTGAGCGCCGAGCTCATCACCGCTGCCCGCGTCCTGGGTGAGCCCTCGGCCGTGGTGGCTGGTCCGGCCGGCACCGCCGCGCCGCTGATCGACGGTCTCAAGGAGGCCGGCGCCGCCAAGATTTACGTCGCCGAGTCCGACGTCGTCGACAACTACCTGGTGACTCCGAAGGTCGACCTGCTGGCCTCGCTCGCTGAGACCGCAAGCCCCGCCGGCATCCTGATCGCCGCGACCACCGAGGGCAAGGAAGTGGCCGGTCGGCTGGCCGCACGCCTGGGCTCGGGCCTGCTGACCGATGTCATCGAGGTGCGCGAGGGCGGCAAGGCCCTGCACTCGATCTTCGGTGGCGCGTTCTCCGTCGAGGCCCAGGCCAATGGCGACGCCCCGGTCATCACCCTGCGTCCGGGTGCCGTCGAGGCCGCACCGGCCGCCGGTGCGGGCGAGCAGGTCACCGTCGAGGTGCCCGCGCCTGCCGAGAACGCCACCAAGGTCACCTCGCGCCAGCCCGTGGTCGGTGGAGATCGTCCGGAGCTCACTGAGGCCAACATCGTCGTGTCCGGCGGTCGTGGTGTCGGTAGTGCTGACAAGTTCAGTGTGGTCGAGGAGCTCGCCGATTCGCTGGGTGCCGCTGTCGGCGCCTCGCGTGCGGCGGTCGACTCCGGGTACTACCCGGGTCAGTTCCAGGTGGGCCAGACCGGCAAGACGGTGTCGCCACAGCTGTACGTGGCGCTGGGCATCTCGGGTGCCATCCAGCACCGCGCCGGTATGCAGACCTCCAAGACCATCGTCGCGGTCAACAAGGACGAGGAAGCCCCGATCTTCGAGATCGCCGACTTCGGTGTGGTGGGTGACCTGTTCAACGTCGCACCGCAGCTCACCGAGGCCGTGAAGGCTCGCAAGGGCTAATTACCCCCACAATGGAGCCCTGGAGCCGCCCCGCCGGCGACATCCAACCTCAGGGGGCGGCTTACGGTACGCCACTGGACAATCCAGAGCCTCGACCACCGCGTCGAGTGCCCTGGATAGTCCTTTCGGCGTTTCTGGGCATCCTCGTCGTGGGGCTGGTGGTTGCCGTCGTCGTCATTGGATCCCAGCGCAGCATCACGGGCATGGCCATCAGGGCGCCGGGAGAGTCCCCGATGGCGTCGAGTCGCGCGACGGTGCCTCCCGTGTCGACCCCGGGGGTGATTCCTCCTCCGAACGGGTCGCAGGGGCCGCTCGGCGGCGCGACGTATGGGCCGGGCGAGAAGCTTCAGCCCATCTCGATGCCCACCTACGTAGCGTTCGATTTCAACCTGCCCGCGGGATGGGGGTGCCTGCATACCGATAACAAACCGCTGGACAAGCGCGTCACGTGCATGGACGAAGCCAACAAGGGGGGAGCGGCCGGCTGGATCGGGTCGAGCCGGTGTGCAGACGGGTGCGGACAATCCACGCAGAACAAGGTGCGCGCGAAACTGCCGGTCGATGCGCAATCCTGGAAGCCGGTCGACGATGTCACGTCGTATGCCCGGATGACGGGCACCCTCGGAAACGGTATGCGTGTGGTCCGCGTCGCGATGACATGCGCCTTCGCATCGGCTTCCGGCGGATCCCGCGACACCCTGGCGGTCGCCATGCTCACTGGCCCGCCCGAGACCGAGGACACCCTGCAGAAGATCGCGAACGAACTACGTGGGCGAGTTCCGGCCTAGTGCCCGTTGCGCAGCTGCCTGCGTGAGGTGATGCCGCGCTTGGCGAACACCTTCCTCAGATGCCATTCCACGGTGTGAGAGCTGATGAACAACTGGGCGGCGATCTCCTGATTGGTCAAACCCTGACCTGCCATCCGGGCGATCTGTGCCTCCTGAGCCGTCAGTGCTTGGGCAGAGGCAGAAGACGAACTGGCGGAACGTTTCCGCACTTTCGCGCCCGTCGCGAGAAGCTCACGCTGCGCCCTCTCGGCGAAAGCCTCGGCGCCCATACCGACGAAACTTTCGTGGGCCACCGCGAGTGCCGTGCGGGCGTCGGCTCGCCGATGGCAGCGGCGTAACCATTCTCCGTAGATGAGGTGCGCACGGGCGAGGTGGACGGAAATCCTTGTGTTGGAAAGCCGTTCGATGGCCTCGCGGTAGCAGGCGTCCGCGTCATCGTCGACGGCGAGCAGCGCCCGGGAACGTGCCACCATGCCAACGGCCCAATCGCTATCACCGGCCAGCGCCCGCTCTTCCAGTTGGCCGAGCGCCTTGGCGGCGGTGTCATGTTCGCCGCAGCGTGCGGCCGCCTCGATCAGTTCGGTGAGGCACCAGCAGTACAACCCGAGATCCTCGTGCTCGCAGGCCCTTCGCGTCGCGTGAAACGCGAGCTCGTAGCGACCGAGGCCGTTGTTGAGGACGCCTGCCGCATAACCCATTGCGCCGAGCAGCCGCCCCTCGCCCCTGGCTGCGCCATCCCGCATGGCGGCGTCGATGAGTGGTACCGCCTCGGGTTCCGTTCCGCGCCAGGCCGCCAGGACCAACGAGTGATACCTGATCGGTGTGTGGCCTGTTGCTGCGGAGATGGTGTCGGCCTCCTGGACAAGCTCTGCTGCCGCATCAAGCTCGCCGGCATGCACGTGCACTCCGGCGCGATAGATCAGTGCCGACGGGAGAACCGACAGCGCGCCGACGTCACGGGCGATTTGTACCGCGCGGGTTGCCAGGTGGTGCCATATCTGGTCGTCCCACACCTCATGTGTGGCTGATTCGAGGGCAATGGGGAACGCGTGCCACATCCAGCTCGTGTTGCCTGGACGGTCGGCCTCACGGCGGATCAAATCGAGGGCATCGCGCAACGTCTGGGCACTTGCCGCCGCGCCGTCGGTGATCCGCATCGCCAGGCCGTCGAGCAGAAGATCAGTCGGCCGTGGAGGCTGTAACCCGGGCGGTGCCAGCCGTGCGGGTTCGGCCACCTCGACCGCGCCACCGCGCGGACAGAGCCGGCCGCCGTACATCGCCGCCCCCACCGCGTCCAGATAGGTTTCCCGGGCCAGGTCGTCGTCCAGATTCTCCAAGCCCTTGGCGGCATCCAGCAGGCCGATGGCGGCGTCGGACACCGTCGTGGAGCCGTCCGTGCACACCCGGCTTTCCGCGAAGGCGATCTTCGCACGCAGCCGTGCGGCTCGTGCCCGCGCCAGCGGATCAAGGGGAGCCATGTCTGCGATGGCGAGCAGCTCGCGGGAGGCGTCGTAGGCCGCCGCATCGTGCTTTGCCTGGGCCGCGGCCAGCGCGCGTAGCCCGCGGAGCACCGGATCCGAGGTGAATTCGGTGGCTCGTTGCAAAAAGGCTGCAGCCGCCAGAATGCCGCCTCTGGCCTCGGCACGGCCGGCCGACTGCTCAAGTTCGGTGGCGATCGTTTCGTCGGTGCCCGCCGCAGCGTGTGCGCGATGCCACGCGCGGCGATCCGGATCGGTTGCCGGATCTGTGGCCTTCGCCAGAGCGCCATGAATTCTCCTGCGCTCCAACGGCTCCGCGTTTCTGTAGATGGCGGACCGCACCAATGGATGGCGAAAGCGGACCCGCGTGCCCACCTTGATCAGATCGGCGGCCTCGGCGGGTGCGAGTGCATCCATCGAGATACCAAGCCGTTCGGATGCGCGCGCCAGTAGCGCCGCATCGCCAAGGGAATCGGTCGCCGCGGTGAGGAGCAACGTTTGCGTCTCGGCGGGCAGCTGCTGGACCCGCCGTAAAAAGGCCTGCTCGATATGTCCGGCCAGGGGACCGCCGTCGGGCCACCCGAATCCACCCGCGAGTTCCTCCGCGCTCAGACCCCGGGGCAGCTCCAACAGGGCAAGTGGATTGCCCCGTGTCTCGGCCACGATGCGGTCGCGTACCCGGTCATCGAGGAGCCCCGGAATCGCAGAGTCCAGCAGTGCGCCGGCGTCGGGCGCCCGCAGGCCGCCCACCATGAGCTCCGGCAGTCCGGTGAGTTCATCCTCGGTGCCGCCGCGCACCGCGAAGAGCACGGCTGCCGGTTCGCCCGCCAATCGCCGGGTGACGAAGGCCAGTGTCTGCAACGAGACTCGGTCGAGCCACTGGGCGTCGTCGACCACACACAGCAGGGGCTGATGTTCGGCCGCCGCAGCCAGCAGGCTCAGCACCGCCAACCCGATCAGAAAGCGGTCGGGCGCAGGCCCGCTGCTTACCCCGAAGGCGATGTCGAGCGCCTCCCGTTGTGGGCCGGGCAACGCCTCGCGGTGGTTCGACAGCGGCACACAGAAATGTTGCAAACCCGCGAACGCAAGTTCCATCTCGGATTCGACGCCCGCGGTGCGAACGACGCGAAATCCCTGCGCCTGTTCGATCGCGTGCCCCAGGAGCGCGGTCTTGCCGATTCCGGCTTCACCCCTTAGGACGAGTACCTGACTGGGGCCCGACCGCGCGACAGCGATGAGTCGCTCGAGTGACGCGCACTCGTGTGCTCGACCGCGCAAACGCGATCCCGGGTAACTGTTGACCAAGTGCTCCGCCGAATCCGATGAATAGGGTGGAAGTTTACCGAGCAGCCGATCCGCCCCGACGACTACGTGCTTTCCAGGGTTCGAATCCCGCGCCGAGCTGCGAACGTTGTACGCGAGACGAGAAAGGTAATCGCACAATGAAAATCACAGTTGTTGGTGCCACCGGCCAAATCGGTTCCCGGGTGGTTTCTTTGCTCACCGCCGACGGACACGAAGTGGTGGCGGCATCGTTGTCTTCCGGCGCGAATGTGTTGACCGGCGAGGGGCTGGTGAACGCGCTCACCGGATCGAATGTGGTCATCGACGTTGTCAATTCTCCGTCGTTCGAGGACGGGCCGGTGATGGACTTCTTCACCGCCTCGGCGCGCAACCTCGTTGACACGGCGAACCAGACGGGCGTCGGTCACTACGTCGCACTGTCCATCGTCGGCGCGGACAGTCTGCCGGACAGCGGATATATGAGGGCGAAAGTGGCGCAGGAGAACATCATTACCGAATCCGGATTGCCATACACGATCGTACGAGCCACTCAGTTCCAGGAATTCGCCGAGGCCATCACCGACACGCTCGTCGTCGGAGATGAGGTTCATGTGCCCGATGCGAGAATTCAGCTGATCGCCGTCGACGATGTGTCCGCACAGGTGGCCCACGCCGCGGAGGCCGAGCCTCGCAACGGCGTCATCAATATCGGTGGGCCAGAGAAGCTTTCGTTCGCCGAGATGGCGCAGGCGGTGCTTGACGCGCGCGGTGACGACAAGCCGGTGGTGATCGACTCCGCCGCTACCTACTTCGGGACTCCCGTGGACGACTTCAGTTTGGTCACCGGCGATGACGGCGTGCTGACGTCGACGCGATTCGCCGATTGGATGGCTCGCCGGTGATGGCGAACGACGACCTGATGAGTGCACTCACGGTGCTGCAGACCGTGACGCCACCGGCGATCCCGACCGACGCCCACGTGGTGACGGTGGAGATCGAGTGGCCGGCCGGTAGCCCCGGTACGCCACCGCATCGTCATCCGGGCGGTCCGGCGTTCGGATACGTGGTTGAGGGAGAGATGCTCTTCGAACTCGAGGGCCAGGCGCCGCGAGTGGTCAAGGCCGGGGAAGCGTTCTGGGAGCCGGGCGGTGACGTCATCCACTACTCGGATGCCAATAACCGCGCGGACTCGGTGCTGCGCTTCGTGGTCACCATGATGTGCACACCCGGCGAACCCATGTTGGTGCTGGTCGAGGAGGAGGAACTTCGGCAGCGCGCCGGTGGGCGAGTGCCCGCGTAGCTTCCGTTAGCTCCGCGTTTGCCTTGGGGATTTACTGACGCAAGCACGCATTTGGCGTACTGAACGCCGCTATTAACGGATCGTGCATGGACACGACACGCTTCCGATGCCGTTCCGCCGCATAACTCCGCGAATCTCGCAGTCATGAGTACAGCTTCAGTTCTCATCGCCGCAGATCAATCCATCTCAGACGTAGCGGGGGAAACCGGGGAAGCTCCATTGGGTCCTCGGTACACCCTGTTGCTGTCGAACGATCCCGCCGATATCGATGCCGTGCAACGGCTTCGATACGACGTGTTCAGCAGCGAGCCGGGATTCCAGCTCGCGAGCACTCCGGCTGCGTTCGAGGGACGCGACGCCGACCGCTTCGACGAGCACTGCGATCACCTACTGGTACGCGAGGACACCTCCGGTGACGTGGTGGGCTGCTACCGGATGCTGCCTCCGCCCGGTGCTATTGCCGCTGGCGGACTGTACAGCGCAACGGAATTCGATATCAGCGGACTCGACGCGCTGCGTCCACAGCTGGTGGAGATGGGGCGCGCGGTCGTGCGGGGCGATCACCGCAATGGCGCGGTTGTGCTGCTGATGTGGGCCGGAATTCTGGCCTACCTGGACCGCTGCGACTACACCTACGTCACCGGATGCGTATCGGTTCCCATGCAGGACAACCCGGAACAGGCGCCCGGCAGCCAGGTGCGTGCCGTGCGCGACTTCGTCATGAAGCGGCACGCCGCGGCGCCGGAGTACAAGGTGCGCCCTTACAACCCGGTCGTCGTCGACGGGATGGGCCTCGATGACATCACCCCACCCGCCAAGGTGCAGGTCCCCGCGCTGATGCGCGGATATCTGCGGCTGGGCGCGAAGGTTCTCGGCGAGCCCGCGCATGATCCCGACTTCGGCGTGGCCGACTTCATGGCACTGCTCAACAAGGACGAAGCCGATGTGCGTTATCTCAAACGGCTGAGGTCCGTGGGGGCGGCGTCAGAAATCGGTGCGGCGGCGGCCGGCCAGGAATAGTGATGGCACCCGAATTCGCTCACGCCTGGTTGCCAAAGGCAACCTGTGATGACAGCTGCATGCGGGCCACTCACATCGACGAGCCAGGGCGGCTGACGCGAACCCTGCGAACCACGACGCGGATCGCCATGGCGATCACGTTGTTGACCCTTGCACCGCTGCTGGGGATACCTCTTCCCGGGCGGGTGCGCTGGCAGCGCGGCTATTGCCGGTTGATGCTGCGCTGCCTTGGCGTGCGCATCTCCGTCTCCGGCGGTCCGATCCGCGATATCCGGGGCTCCCTCGTGGTCGCGGGTCATGTGTCCTGGGTCGACGTGTTCGCCATCGGCGCGGTGCTGCCGGGGTCGTTCGTCGCCCGGGCAGACCTGATCGATTGGCCCGGCCTGGGCGTCATCGCCCGGATGATGCGGGTCATCCCGATCGAGCGGGGAAACCTGCGCAGCCTGCCGCGGGTGGTCGACACCGTCGCGGCGCGGCTCCGGGCCGGTCAGACTGTGGTGGCATTCCCGGAGGGCACCACCTGGTGTGGTCGTGCGTACGGGTCATTTCGCCCCGCAATGTTTCAGGCGGCCATCGATGCGCAGCGGCCGGTACAGCCGCTGAGGTTGACGTACCACCACCGCAGTGGCGAGCTGTCGACCGTGCCGGCCTATGTCGGCGAGGACACCCTGATGGCGTCCATCCGCCGGCTCACCGCGACGCGGATGACCGTGGCGCATATCCAGGTGGCAGGGCTGCAATTGCCCGGTGAGAGCCGCCGTGATCTGGCCGCCCGCTGTGAGACCGCTGTTCGGGCCGGTGACCGAATCCCGCAGATCCACAGCCACCCGGAGCACCCGGAGCCGATCGCGGCCTGACGCGATTGGACGAGCCCACCTGGGTGGGACCTATCCTGGATGCGTTATGTCTGCTGCTCGAACCCCAGCTGAAGGTCTTCGCCCGGATGGCGCATCCGCGGTGTACCTAGACCACGCCGCTACCACCCCGATGCGCCCCGCTGCCATCGAGGCGATGGCAGCCACCATGGCACGGACCGGGAACGCCGCTTCATTGCACGGATCCGGGCGTGATGCGCGGCGGCGGGTGGAGGAATCACGGGAGTCGATCGCCGCGGCCCTGGGCGCCCGACCGTCGGAGGTGATCTTCACCGCCGGTGGCACCGAGAGCGACAACCTCGCCATCAAGGGCATCTACTGGGCACGCCGAGACGCGGACGCGCGACGGACGCGCATCATCGCCAGCGCTGTGGAACATCATGCCGTGCTTGATGCGGTGCAGTGGCTCGCCGATCACGAGGGGGCCGAGGTGACATGGCTGCCGGTGGACGACGCCGGCACCGTTACTCCCGCGGCATTGCGCGCGGCCCTTACCGACCATGACGACGTTGCTCTCATCACGGCGATGTGGGCCAACAACGAGGTTGGCACCATCAATCCCATCTGTGAATTAGCTTCCATCGCCGCAGAATTCGACGTTCCCATGCACAGCGATGCCATCGGGGCGGTCGGCCAGCTCGATATCGACTTCGCCGTTAGCGGACTGTCGGCGGTGAGCGTGGCCGCGCACAAGTTCGGCGGCCCGATGGGGGTCGGCGCGCTGCTACTGCGACGTGAAACCGCCTGTGTTCCATTACTTCACGGCGGCGGACACGAACGAGATATCCGTTCGGGTACCCCTGACACCGCAGCCATCGTGGCGATGTCGACTGCACTCGTGGAAGCCGTTGCGGAACGGTGCGAGGGTGCCGCCACCCTGAAAACACTGCGGGACGAGCTGATCGCGCAGGTGCTGACCCGGATCGAGGGTTCTGTCCTCAATGGTGCGGCCGGCGGCGGCAGATTGCCCGGAAACGCGCATTTCACCTTTGCCGGATGTGAGGGCGACTCCTTGTTGATGTTGTTGGACGCCAACGGTATCGAGTGCTCCACCGGATCGGCGTGCACGGCAGGCGTGGCGCGCCCCTCGCATGTGCTCATCGAAATGGGTATCGATCCCGAAGTCGCACGGGGATCGTTGCGATTCACGTTCGGGCACACCTCCGTTGCCTCGGATGTGGTACGTGCGGTCGAGGCCTTGCAGGTCGCCGTTCCGCGTGCGCGGGCAGCCGCCCTCGCCAGTGCCGGGGGCCGGTCATGAGGGTGCTTGCCGCCATGAGCGGGGGAGTGGACTCCTCGGTCGCGGCCGCGCGCATGGTGGACGCCGGACACGATGTGGTCGGCGTGCACCTGGCACTGTCGGCGGCACCCGGCACGTTGCGCACCGGCTCCCGCGGATGCTGTTCGAAAGAAGACGCCGCCGATGCCCGCCGTGTCGCCGATATGCTCGGAATCCCTTTCTACGTCTGGGATTTTGCCGATCGATTCAAAGAAGAGGTCATCGACGACTTCGTCGAGGCGTACGCCGAGGGGCGTACACCTAATCCGTGCGTGAAATGCAACGAGAAGATCAAGTTCGCGGCGCTGGCCGATCGTGCCATCGCGTTGGGCTTCGATGCCGTTGCCACCGGCCACTACGCGCGGCTGCGGGACGGCAGGTTGCGCCGCGCGGTGGACGAGGACAAGGACCAGTCCTATGTACTAGGGGTGCTGACACCGCAGCAGCTGAGCCGTGCACTGTTCCCGATCGGAGACAGTTCCAAGCCCGATATCCGGGCCGAGGCCGAGCGGCGCGGTCTGCTCGTCGCGAACAAGCCTGACAGCCACGACATCTGCTTTATCCCCTCTGGAGATACCCAAGCGTTCCTGGGTGCACGTATCGGCGTGCGGCGCGGAAACGTCGTGGACGCCGACGGAAGTGTGTTGGCCACCCATGCGGGGGTGCACGAATTCACCATCGGTCAGCGCAAGGGGCTCGGGCTGGTCGGCCCTGCGGCGGACGGCCGTCCCCGCTACGTCACATCGATCGACGCCGAGACCTCCACCGTTCGCGTGGGAACCGTTGAGGACCTTGAGATTTGGGAGTTCGGGGGTGAACCTGTGGTGTGGACCGCCGGTCAGGTTCCGGCCGGGCCCATCGAGTGCCAGGCGCAGGTCCGGGCACACGGATCGGTCGTGGATGCGGTTATCGACCCTGCGGCCGAGCGGATTCAGGTCCGGCTGCGTACCGCCCTGCGGGGTGTGGCGCCCGGGCAGACGGTGGTGCTCTACCGGCCCGATGCCGAGGGTGACGAGGTGCTCGGCAGTGCCATCATCACGCGCGACTAGATGTCCTAGATCCCGGCGGAGCGCATCGCGATAGCAATGCGCTCGGCGACATACTGCCGTCCCGGCGCGGTCGGATGCATCGGAATTCCTTCGTCGCCGGCGCCGGTACCCGTCATCGACACGTAGCGCTGGAAATCGGCCGCGCACACGCTGTGGTCGCTGCTGGTCGCCGGGATGACGGGAGTGAATCCCGCCTTCGAGGATTCGGCGACGATCGTGTCGTTGAGCTGACGCTGCAGACCATTGAGGAAGGCGATGGTTTCTTGGGTGTTGATCAGCCCGACCAGGCATCCCTTGGCATCCGGGGGGAGGATCGGCAGGTAGCCGACCGTAAAGACGCGCGCATTCGGAGCGGCTTGTCGTATGGCGGCGTACGCGCCCGTGAGCTTCGGGCCCACCGAGGAGACATTGGCGCTGAACTGGGCCTTCTTCTCCGGAGGGCAGCTCAAGGCGAACAGGCAATCGGTGGCGATCTGCTCGAAGCCGGCGTCGTTGCCGCCGACGGATACGATCGCCACCTTGGTGGCGGGGGACAGCCCGGTGTTCTGCGGGCCGCGGGTGGAGGGCGTGTAGACGTCGGTGGAGAGGGCGCCCACACAGGAGTAGTCGGCGAATGTCATCTGGGGGAATGACGTGGCCACCAGATGCGCGACGTTATCGGTCGCCTGATTGCAGGCGGTGCCAACGGGGCCGGTGATACCGGCGGCGTTCGAACCCGCCGCCATGAACGAATCTCCTATCGCGACCAGCTGGGCACCAGCGACAGGTTCGGCCGACGCGATCGAGGAGCCGGCCACTGTGGCCGCCAGCACTGTGGCCGCCAGCACCGTGGCGATGCCGATCACCGTCGAGAGCGTCTTTGTCGCGCGCATGTATTCGTCTCCTCCCGCCGGCCGGCAGGCGGCCCCGATCAATGGTACTGAACGGCATATCGCCGTTTGCCCACGTCGGCGTTACGGAGAGTTACACCTTGGCGGCCTTGCGTTCGGCGCGCCGGGCCTGACGCTCCAGATACTTTGCCTTGACCACCTCGAAGTCGGTGGCGGTCTTCTTGAGGTCGGTGATCAGGCGGTCGAGATCTTCGCGGTACCACTCGCCCTCGCCGGTGATGTCGTCGCGCTCGAAGATGCGCCACTTGCGCAGGACCGGCTGGACGACTTCGGCGAGGTGCGACTGCGGGTCGTAGACGCCGCCGGTAGCGATGGTGACGGCATTGCGGCGGAATCCGGGGATCGTGTAGCCGGGCATCGTGAAGTTGTCCAGAACCTTGTGAATCGACTTCACGGCCTGGTTCGGCGCGATCTCGAGACCGGCCTCGACCATGTTGCGATAGAAGATCATGTGCAGGTTCTCGTCATTGGAGATGTGCTTGAGGAGTTCCTGGGCGATGGGCTCGGCACAGGCGACGCCGGTGTTGCGGTGTGAGACGCGGGTGGCCAGCTCCTGGAATGACACGTACACCACCGAGTCGAACAGGCTGTCGGCGAACATGTGACCGCCACCCTGACGGTTCTGGCCGGGGGAGAAGCCGCGGGTCATCTGCTCCACACGCAGCTTCTCCAGTTCCACCGGATCGACCGAGCGGGTGACGACGAGATAGTCGCGGATGGCGATGCTGTGACGCTGCTCTTCTGCCGTCCAGCGGTTCACCCAGGTGCCCCAGGGGCCGTCCATGGTGAAGTTCATCGCGATCTCGCGGTGATATGCGGGCAGATTGTCCTCGGTCAGCAGGTTGGTGACCATGGCGATCTTGGCCACCTCGGAGAGCTTGCACTGCTCGGGATCCCAGTCCTGGCCACCCAATGCCTTGTAGTTCTTGCCTTCGGACCACGGGATGTAGTCATGCGGGTTCCACTCTTTGAACACGCCGAGGTGGCGGTGGGTGTTCTCCTCAACCACGGGCTCGAGCTCGTGGAGCAGCTCGCGATCGGTGAATTCTTTCTGCGGCATGGATGCGGTCCTCGCGGTTAGTTATCTGTGTCTGGAAGCGACACTTATATTTGACGGGGTGGCCGCACGCGCCTCTAGTGACAAAGGTCATCGATCCGGGGTGGAAAGTCCCTCCTGCCACTGGTTCCTGAACCGGACGCAGAGTGCGAGCCTGACGCGGAAATCGCCGCGAAATCCCGCGTCAGGCTCGCGCTCGATTCCGATGGGCGACGGGCAACCCGGGCCTGTACTTTCAACGGCTATGAATGGCCTCGTGGACCGGTACCTCCGGATCTCTGAGCGGCAGTCGACGTTGGGGCGGGAGGTACGCGGCGGAATCGTCACCTTCTTCGCGATGGCCTACATCGTCGTGCTCAACCCGCTCATCATCGGTGGGGAGCCGGGCCGCGCGCATAACGCCGACGTGCTGGGCCATGTGTTGCCGGTGGGCCAGGTAGCGGCAGTGACGGCGCTGGCCGCCGGAGTGATGTCGATCCTGTTCGGGTTTATCGCCAACTACCCGTTTGCGCTTGCCGCCGGGCTGGGCATCAACAGCCTGCTCGCGGTGTCGTTCGCCTCGCAGATGAGCTGGCCCGAGGCCATGGGATTGGTGATCGTCGATGGCCTCGTCATTGTGGCGCTGGGCATCTCCGGTTTCCGCACCGCGGTATTTCATGCCATTCCCGGCGAGCTGAAGGCGGCGATCGCTGCCGGCATCGGGTGCTTCATCGCGTTCATCGGTTTCGTGGACGCGGGTTTCGTGCGGCGGATCCCCGACGCCGCGAACACCACGGTGCCGGTCGGTTTGGGAATCGACAACTCGGTGGCCACCGTTCCGACCCTGATCTTCGCCGCGGGTGTGCTGCTGATGGGAATCCTGGTGGTGCGCAAGATTCGTGGCGGACTGCTCATCGGAATTGTGGTGATGACGGGGATTTCCATGATCGCGCAGGCGCTGACCGAGCGTGGTGCGCAGCCCGTCGACACCAACGGATGGAATCTCACCGTGCCGGACTGGCCGTCTTCCGCGGGCGGCATCCCGGATCTGAGTCTGCTCGGTCAGGTGGACATGTTTGGCGCGTTCACTCGGGTGGGTGTGCTGTCGGCCACGGTGCTGGTGTTCGCGCTGGTGCTCTCGAACTTCTTCGACGCGATGGGAACCATGACCGGTCTGGGCAAGGAGGCTGGGCTGACCGACCAACACGGCACACTGCCGGGTATCGGGCGGGCACTGTCGGTGGAGGGCGTCGGTGCGGTCCTTGGCGGTGTCTCGTCCTCGTCCTCCAACACCGTGTTCGTGGAGTCCGCTTCGGGCATCGCCGAGGGCGCCAGGACCGGGCTGGCCAACGTGGTGACCGGTCTGCTGTTCCTGGCAGCCATGTTCTTCACCCCGCTGTATTCGGTGGTACCGCTGGAGGCCGCGGCGCCGGCGCTGGTGGTGGTGGGCGCCATGATGATCGGCCAGCTCCGCAGCATCGACTTCACCCGGTTCGACTACGCGCTGCCCTGCTTTCTGACCGTAGTGACCATGCCGTTCACCTACTCGATCGCCAACGGCATCGGTGTCGGGTTCATCAGCTGGGTGGTGCTCGCCGTCGCGTCCGGTGAGCGCGGCGCTCGACGTCGTGCCGTGCATCCACTGCTGTACGTGGTGGCCGGATTGTTTGTCGTCTACTTCGCCAAGGGGCCGATCGAGTCGCTCATCACCTAACGTTCAGCATGTGAATGTATGGGCGAACGGAACTGGGGTCGGCTCCTGGCCGGGTCAAGAGGCACGTGCCGCAATCGAGATCGTGGTGGCCGAACTGGCGCTGCCCCACATCGTGGAGCTGCCTGCGCGCGGCGTGGGTGCCGATCTGATCGGCCGGGCCGCGGCCCTGCTGGTCGACATCGCCGTCGATGTGTCACCCACCGGCTACCGGACTACCGCCCGGCCCGGCGCGGTCGTGCGGCGGGCCCGCGGATTTCTGGACGAGGACATGGATGCACTCGAAGAGGAATGGGAGCGCGGCGGGTATCGGGGTAGCGAACGCGTGGTGAAGGTGCAAGGCCCTGGCCCGGTAACGCTGGCCGCACAACTGGAACTTCCCAACGGTCATCGCGCGATCACCGATCCCGGGGCGGTGCGGGACCTGGCGGTATCCCTGGCAGAGGGGCTGGCTCAGCATCAAGCCACGTTGTCTCGCCGGCTCGGTGTCCCTGTAGTGGTACAGCTTGATGAACCCTCCCTGTCTGCCGCGCTGGACGGCAGGCTGTCCGGAACCAGCATGTTCTCGCCGGTGCATCCGGTCGACGTGCCGACGGCTACCGCGTTGCTGAACCAGTGTGCTGAGGCGGTGGGCGGTGAACTGGTGGTGCATTGTTGCGCCGCAGATCCGCCCTGGGAACTGTTGCGTGGCGCGGATATTCGTGGGATCGCGGTGGATGGCGCATATCTGATGGATGCGCAGGCGCTCGATGGACTGGCCTCGGTGCTGGACACGGGGAAGATCGCGCTGCTCGGTGTGATTCCCGGCTCCCCACCGTCGGTGCCGATATCGTCCGACGTGCTGGCAACTCGCACCGCGGCGCTCGCGGACAAACTGGGCTTCGGGCGTGCCGTGCTGCGGGATCGCATCGGCATCAGCACCGGATGTGGGCTTGCCGGTTCAGATCTTCAATGGGCGCGTACTGCAACCGAATTGACGCGCAAGGTCAGCGATTTGATCGACGCCGACCCGGACGCGCTGTGATGGATGTCTATCAGGCCATCGCCACCCGCCGCGATGTGCGCGCCGAGTTTACCGGGCAGGTTGTCGACGACACTACGTTGATGAAGCTGCTGCAGGCCGCGCACCGCGCGCCCAGTGTGGGGAACAGTCAGCCATGGGATTTCGTGGTGGTGCGCGACTCGCAGACACTGGAGAAGTTCGCGGCGCATGTCGCCGAGCAGCGCCAAAGATTCGCCGACAGCCTTCCGGAGGAACGACGAACCACCTTTGGCCCCATCAAGATTGAAGGCATCTGCGAAAGCGGTACCGGTGTGGTGGTCACCTACGACCACGGCCGTGGTGGCCCGCATGTTCTAGGCAGACACACCATTGCCGACGCGGGCCTGTTCTCGGCGGTGCTCGCCATCCAAAACCTGTGGCTTGCCGCGGTCACCGAAGGGGTCGGCGTCGGCTGGGTTTCCTTCTACGAGGAACAGTTCTTGGCCGAATTAATAGACGCACCAACGCATATCAGGCCGATCGCCTGGCTATGCGTCGGACCGGTGCGTGAGTTCGCCGAGCGCCCAGACCTAGAGCGCTTCGGCTGGCGTAGCGGGCGCCCCCTGGAGGACGCCGTGCACTGGGGCCGCTACCGGGTTACCTAGCGTCCCTTGAAATCGGGTTCGCGCTTCTCGAAGACCGCGCCGATGGCTTCCTGCAGGTCCTCTGATGGCAGGAACGCGGCGTTCCAGGTCGAAACGTACTTGAGTCCGTCGGCGACGATGTTCTCGCGTTCGCGCCCCAACACATCCTTGACACCCTGCACCACCAGCGGGGGGTTCGCTGCGATCTCGGCGGCAGTGGCGTGCGCGGCCGCCAGCGTTGCCTCGGGAGTGTCGAACACATCGTTGACGAGTCCGATTTTCTCGGCCCGAGCGGCGTCGATGTCCTTGCCGGTGAACGCCAATTCGCGCAGGTGGCCGTCGCCGATGATCGGTGGAAGACGATGTAGTGAGCCAATATCGGCCACGATCGCCACCTTGGCCTCCCGCACGCTGAACTTCGCCTCGGCGCTCGCGTACCGGATGTCGGCGGCCGCGATGAGGTCGACGCCGCCGCCGATGCACCAGCCTTGTATCGCAGCGATCACCGGCTTGCGGCAGTCCGCGACGGCGGTCACCGAGGCCTGTAGCCGGCGTATCTCGTCGAGGAAGTCGGTGCGTGGTTTGGCCAGTGCCTTCTCGGCCAGCAGCGGCATGAACGTACCGGCCATCGCGGGCAGGTCCAATCCGTAACTGAAGTGGGAACCGGTGGCGGCGAGCACAACCGCCCGCACCTCCGGATCCGCGTCGAGCTCGGTGAAGATCAGCGGCAGTTCCCGCCAGAAATCGGGTCCCATCGCGTTGCCCTTGCCGGGCCCGATGAGGGTGACCTGGGCGATGTGCCCGGTGGTCTCAACGGTGAAGGCTTTCCAGTCGCTGGCCGATGAGCCGCTTGCGCGAAGAGAATCAGACATGGGCGTGAGCCTACGGGTTCAGGCGGGTAGCAGGCCCTTGCGGTCCTCGCGAAGTTGCTTGACCACCGACGGCCACGACATTGCCCAGGACTGCACGTCATCGCCGGACTGGCTGGTCATGAAACCGCGAATGATGCCGACGAGCACGGTGCGGTCGCCGACGTGCGTGTACACCGGACCTCCGGAATCGCCCTTGGCGATCACCGGGCCGTTAAACCTGAACCATCCGTTGCCAAGTCGCGTCACCGATCCGCATGCATCGCCCGTGGTGAAGCCGGTGCGGCAGACAGGCATTCCCACGTCGGGAGCGACTGTGTCGTCACGTTCGAGCCGTTGACCGTTCGCCAGGACGTCGTTGACGGGCAATCCGTCATCGATCGAGATGGCCTCGTAGTCGATGGTGTACTCGTTCTCGTACACCGGGCCCTCGGGGGGACGGTTGTCGTGGGCCAGGATCTTGTGTCCTACCGCCGCGAAGTCTCCGTTGCGCACGACGCCGTCACCGTTGAAGCAATGCCCGGCCGTGATGCCCACGCGAAGACCGGGATCGACGTAACCGAGCGTGCAGCTCAGCGTGCCCTGGTAGATGAGCATGCCGGGATACACCAGCGGCGGGTCGGCATGTGCAGGTGCGGGGTTGGCGGCGGGAAGCGCGCACAGCACAGCGACGATGGTCGTTATCCATAAGAACTGGCGCATGGCGGCTAGGGGACAACCATTCTCGCGGGACCGGACGGGCGGTCATCGGAGGGCGCCGGAGGCAGGACCATCGGCGGCGCCTGCGGATTGACGGCCACGGGGCTCGCGGTCTCGGGGCGGCGCGTAGCCGCCGCAATGTCATCTCGGATCTGCTGTTGCACCGTCGGCCAGGACAACGCCACGGTGGACTCCCGGCGGGTCTGGTTAGCGGTGAAGCGCGCGCTCACGATGCCGACGATGGCGGCGTTGCCGGGCGAGGTCACGGTGTAGACGGCGCTACCGGAGTCGCCGTGGTCGGCGGGCAGGCCGTCCACGAGGAACCAGCCATTGCCGATTCCGGAGATGGAGCCGCACGCTTCGCCGGTGGTGATCCCCACTCGGCACACCGCCAGGCCGTCTCGGGGGACGACAGCGGCATCCACCCCGAGACGCAGTCCGTTGGGCAGCACGTTGTTGATCGGCACGCCCTCGTCGAAGGCAATGCCCTCGTAGTCGATTCGGTAGTCATCGCGGGCCAGCGGCCCTTCGGGCTTGATATTGGACTGGGCCACCGCGAGCTGCCCGATGTGGACGCCGTCGCTGGTGAACACCGGTCCATTGCCGCCACAGTGACCCGCGGTGACGCCGACGCGGGCGCTGGGATCCACGAAACCGAGGGTGCAACTCAGCGATTCCCTGCCGGGTGGGCGTTGGATGATCTCCATACCGGGGTAAATCAGCGGGTCCGCATGTGCCGCAGCCGGGTTCGCCAGGCCAAGACCACTCAGCACGGTGAGCACAGTGATACACGCAGCCAACCGTCGTCCCCGCAGGTCGGTCTGCCGACCGTTGTCGCCGACACTGGTCACGCCGTAGCTCTCTGTCTGCCACGTTCACCGTCAACAAAGCCCGACCAGCGTTAGGAGAGCACGCGGCACGACTCTCCGTGTCGCTATGAGCCTATGCGAATTGGGTGTCTTGTGGTGCAGGAAGTGCCGTCGGTGGTGGTGAATCCGCAGGTGGCGGGGGAGCATCGGGTGATTTTTCGAGGTCTTCTCGTAATTGATTGAGGACGGTTGACCAGGAAATCGCGGTGGTTTGAACCACACCGGTGTCAACGCCGCGGGTGGTTCCACGGGCGATTCCGACGATGGCGCCGTGTCCGGGCGAGGTGATCGAGTACACCGGGCTGCCCGAGTCGCCATGGTCGGCGGGTAGTCCGTCAATCTCGAACCAGCCATTGTTGACCGTGGTGACGGTGCCGCAGGCCTCGCCGGTGGTGACGCCGTTACGGCAGACCGGCAGGCCGGTCTGCGGCTGGATCCCGCTGCCTCGCTCAAGCCGAATCCCGTTGGGGAGTACGTCGTTGATCGCTACGTCCTCGCGGAATTTGATGGCCTCGTAGTCGATCAGGTACTTGGTGCCGTCGATTCGCTCGCCGTCGCTGAGGTTCGAGCCGGCGATGACAAGGACGCCGATGAGTTCGCCTGCAGAGTCGTACACCGGGCCATCGGTATCCATGGCGCAATGGCCCGCGGTGAGACCGAAACGTGCGCCGGGATCGACGAAACCGAGCGTGCAGCTCTGGGTTCCCTGGATGATCTCCATCCCGGGAAACACGAGGGGACCATCGGCGAGGGCCGGTGGCGCCAGGGTGATCGCGGTCAGCGCGGCTGCGCCAAGGGCACTGCACAATCTATTAGCAACAGACAATTTGCATCCCAGCCTGTCTCTGTGAGTGGTAGGCAAAGCGTGAACTGAGTGTAGGGATTGTCCAAGGATCAGTCGCGCTGATCAAGCAGCTTGATCAGCCTCTTGGTGGCGATTAGTCGGTACGAGGCATCGAGAAGCTCGGCAACCTCGTCCCAGTCGACATCGGCGGTGCTGAAATCCAGTCCGAGCCAGCCGTAGGGCCCCATGTAGGCCGGGTAGTAGAAGCGTTCGTCCTGCAGGAGCGCGGGGCGCTCAGAATCGTCCACCTTGACCAGCACCGAGTATGGGTAGGCGATCATTTCGCCCCGGGTCCCGCCCTTGGCGTTCCCGCCGAACATCGCGAAGATCTTCCCGGACTTGAAGACGGGTCGGCCCCAGGAGATCTGTTCGGTGGCTTCGGGCAGTGCGAGAGCCAGCTCGCGTAGCTCTACCAGACCCGGATCGTCCTCGGTGAACATAATCGGGTGTGTGCCCATGGGCACATCGTAGGGTTCGGGCGCTGTCGGGTGGGTCCGTTAGCCTGCGGGTATGGATCCCGATATCCAGCGCCAATGGGGTGAGCTGGCCGAAGAGGTGCGCGGCCACCAGTTCCGCTACTACGTCAAGGACGCCCCCGTCATTTCCGACGGCCAGTTCGACGCACTGCTGAAGAGGCTCACGGCGCTGGAAGAGCAATACCCGGAGCTGCGCACTCCGGATTCGCCGACGCAGCTGGTGGGCGGGGCAGGGTTCGTCACGGAGTTCAGATCCGTGGATCACTTGGAGCGAATGCTGAGCCTGGACAACGCATTCAGTTCCGAGGAGCTGGCGGCCTGGGACGCACGGGTCCGTGGCGATATCGGCGCGGAACCGGAATACCTGTGCGAGCTGAAGATCGACGGCGTGGCGCTGGCGCTGGTCTACGAGAACGGTGTGCTGGTGCGGGGGGCCACCCGTGGGGACGGGCGTAGTGGTGAGGACGTCACCCTGAACGCCCGGACCATTGAGGATGTTCCGGAAAGGCTCACCGGTTCAACGGAATACCCGATACCCGCGCTCCTGGAAGTGCGCGGCGAGGTGTTTTTCCGGCTGGAGGATTTCGAGGCGCTCAATGCCTCCCTGGTGGAGGAGGGCAAGCCGCCGTTCGCCAACCCGCGTAACAGTGCCGCGGGCAGCTTGCGGCAGAAGAACCCGGCCATCACCGCCAGACGCCGGCTGCGGATGATCTGTCACGGGCTGGGCCGTGCCGAGGGCTTCGCGCCGGAAAGCCTGCATGATGCCTATTTGGCGCTGGGGCAGTGGGGATTACCGGTATCCACTCACACCACCAAGGTGCGGGGCATCGCGAAGGTCCAGGAACGTGTCGACTACTGGGCCGAGCACCGTCACGATGTGGAACACGAGATCGACGGCCTGGTCGTCAAGGTCGACACGGTGGCGCTGCAACGTCGCCTTGGCAGTACGTCCCGTGCCCCGCGCTGGGCCATCGCGTACAAGTATCCGCCCGAGGAAGCGACGACCGAACTTCTCGACATCCGGGTGAGCGTGGGCCGCACCGGGCGGGTCACACCCTTTGCGTACATGACCCCGGTGAAGGTGGCCGGATCCACGGTGTCGCTGGCGACTCTGCACAACGCGTCCGAGGTCAAACGCAAGGGTGTGCTGATCGGCGACACCGTGGTGATTCGCAAGGCCGGGGACGTCATCCCGGAAGTGCTAGGGCCGGTCGCCGATTTGCGCGACGGTTCGGAACGTGAATTTGTCATGCCCATAACATGTCCGGAGTGTGGCACCACACTGGCCCATGAGAAGGAGGGCGACGCCGACATCCGCTGCCCCAACGCGCGTAGCTGCCCGGCGCAGCTGCGTGAGCGGGTCTTCCATGTGGCGGGGCGTGGCGCCTTCGATATCGAGGCGCTCGGTTATGAGGCGGCGATCGCGCTGCTTTCGGCCGGGGTTATCGAGGACGAGGGCGACCTGTTCAGTCTCAGCGCCGATGATCTGTTGCGCACCGATCTGTTCACGACCAAGAATGGGGCGTTGTCCGCCAACGGAAGCCGGCTGCTGGATAACCTGGATAAGGCGAAACAACAGCCGCTGTGGCGTGTGTTGGTGGCGCTGTCGATCCGCCACGTGGGCCCGACTGCGGCGCGCGCCCTGGCCACCGAGTTCGGTGAATTGGAAGCCATCGAGGGAGCGTCCGTCGAACAACTGGCTGCGGTCGAGGGTGTGGGAGCCACGATCGCCGCGGCCGTGGTGGATTGGTTCACCGTTGACTGGCATCGCGCCATCGTCGACAAGTGGCGTGCTGCGGGCGTACGCATGGCCGACGAGCGCGACGAGTCGATACCGCGCAATCTGGAAGGCTTGTCGATTGTCGTAACCGGTTCGCTCCCAGGATTTTCGCGTGATGAGGCCAAGGAGGCCATCATCGCCCGCGGCGGCAAGTCCGCGAGCTCGGTGTCCAAGAAGACGGCCTTCGTCGTCGTCGGTGACGCGCCGGGCTCCAAATATGACAAGGCCGTTGAGCTGGGGGTGACGATCCTCGACGAGGACGGCTTCCGTGCGCTGCTGGCCGACGGGCCACCCGAGCCGCCAGCGTCGTGACGCCAGCCGCCGAGTGTGAAGCTATGGCGAGAAATCTCTCGGTATCCCGCCATGACTTCACGCTCGGTGCTCATCAGGGTTTCGGCGGCACCGCCAGGTCGAACACCCGCAAATCACCGTAATCCTTTGAGGAGAAGTGGGTTTCGACCCACTTCTGGACCTCGTCGGCCACCCGCTCGGTATCGCCATCCTTCTGCGGTTGTTCCTCCTGCTTGTCCTTGTCCTTGACGGACTCGGCATAGAACTCGACGGTGCCATCCTGCGTGTAGTCGATGAACTGCTGCAGGGTGATGGGGTTGTCGCGTCCGGAGAACCCGCCGATCGCCATCACGGGCGCGTTGGTCTCCAACTGGATGGGTGCGGCCGTGCGGGTATTGGTCGTCGCCACCGGCCACCGGGCGTCGGAATCTCTGATCAGCGCCGCCAGGGCGGGATCGAGCGGCTTGGGCTCCCGCCCGCCGAACTTGTCGTCGTCGGGCATCGCCGGGCCGGAGGTGGACAGCCCGCCGACCTTGGGCGTGGTGACGTTCGCGATGGTGAAGGCGATCGACCCGCCCAACGAAACCGCAAGGGCCAGTATGGCAATGGCATAGCGCAGCCGGGCGTTGCGCTCGAGCGCGCCACGTGCGAGGGCAATGGCCGCGGCGATACCGCCGATCAGCAGAACCCAGCGCAGCCACGGTAACCAGGCAGGTATGCGCCGGAGCAGGACGAACGCCATGATGGTGGCGCTGAGCGTGAGCGCACTGAGCCCCAGCTTGCCGAGCCGTTCGGACCGGTGCCGCCAGACCAGGACAGTGCCAATGGCCAGGGAAGCGGCAATAGCGGGGGCCATGGCCGAGGTGTAGTAGGGATGGAACTGCTTGGCCATGTAGCTCAGGATCACGTAGTTGGACACCATCCAGGTGCCCCACAGAATGAGCCCTGCCCCTGCGGGATTGGTGGTGATCGCGCGCAGGCGGCCCAGCCAACCCTCGGTCTGTGGGGTCCTGCTGACGAGGGCGAGTCCGAGGATCAGTGCGATGAGCGCCGTGGGTAACAGCCACGCGATGTGGTCGGCCTGGGTGTCCTGGAACAGACGGAAGATGCCCGGGGTACCGGAGAACGAGGGTCCGCTTCCGCGGCCGCCTTCGCTCATTCCCTTCGAATCGTCGCCGAGCAGGCGATCCAGTCCGTTGTAGCCGACTGCCAGGGTCCATTCGCTGTTGTCGGTGGAGTTGTCGACGTACGGACGGCTGGCCGCAGGAGTCAGTGCGACCGCGGCCATCCACCATCCCGACGAGACCAGCAGAGCGGCGCCGGCACCGAGCAGATGTACGAGCGTTGTCTTCCAGGGCCATTTCGCCGACACCAGATAGGCGAGGAGCAGCGCGGGAGCCACCAGCAGCCCTTCCAGTGTCTTGCACAGGAACGCGAACCCGATGCCCACGCCGGCCAGCGCCAGCCACCCGGCCGCGGCCCGAGAGCGCTCGGAGTCGATTGCGCGCGTGGTGAAGTATGCGGCCACCACCATGCCGAACACCATCGGTGCGTCGGGGTTGGAGTGCCGGAACATCACCGAGACCACGGGGATCAGCGCGAATAGGGCCGCCGCGAGCAGACCTGCGCCCGGACCGGCCTGGCGCCGGACTGTGGCGCGTATCAGGGCGGCACTCACAATCGCCAGCACAGCGTGGGGAATCAGCATGCTGGCGCTGGAGAAGCCAAAGATTCTGGCGGATAACCCCATCAGCCAGAGACCACCGGCGGGCTTGTCGACCGTCACGTAATTCTGCGGATCGAAGCTGCCGAAGAACCAGGCTTTCCAGCTTTCGCTGCCCGATTGGACGGCCGCCGCGTAGAAGGCATTGGACCAACCGTTGTGGCTGATGCCCCAGAGGTACACCACAGTGATCGTCAGCAGAATGGCGGCGAAAATGAGTCGTTCACGAGTCCTGCTCATGGACGCGTCGATATCAGTCACGCCAGTGAGTGTGCCGGGCGATTCCGGGAGACGGCTGTACCGTTCCTGTGAACCGGCCGCTACCGCACCAAGGTTGCGACGATGCCTGCCAGATAGCCCAGACGGGCGACCTCCGAGGGCCGGAACTCCGGGCCGCCGGGACGGCCCAGCACCACGGCGGTGTCACCCGAACCCAGCGGTGCGGCCGCCAAGGTGGTGTCCATGTCCTTCCAGAGTT
This sequence comes from Mycobacterium sp. NGS15, assembly GCF_059813245.1. Taxonomy (NCBI): domain Bacteria; kingdom Bacillati; phylum Actinomycetota; class Actinomycetes; order Mycobacteriales; family Mycobacteriaceae; genus Mycobacterium; species Mycobacterium sp. NGS15. The sequence goes on from NZ_JCALEF010000005.1 coordinate 154,616, forward strand.
GCGGTACCCATTCGGCAGCGCTGTCGAGGACCTGCGCCCGGCTCAGCGGTAGCCAGGGGGCCGAGGTGGCCTGGGTTTCCGGGGCCCCGGAACTTCCGGCCACCCGAATGAAGCCGGCCCCGTCCTGCCGCACCACGGTGCACCAATTCGAGCGCAGTACATGCGGTGCCTCTTGTGCGAGCACCTCGAGGCGGGCGGATGCGGCGGCGGCAGCCACCCTGTCGATGAGTTCCAGCTCGCGATGCGCCTCCAGAAGGCCCGTGTGCGGGCGGATGGAATGCACATGCACGCCGTTCAGCGCTTCCGCGGCCGTGATCAACGAATCGGGCATGGCCCCGGGCGGCAGGTCGATGACGAGGTCGTCGATGGCATAGCCCGGACCACGCTCGACGACGTCGAGGGACAGGATGTCTGCGCCCACCGTGCCGAGAGCGACGGCGACCGATCCCAGACTGCCGGGACGGTCGGCAAGCTGCAAGCGCAGCAGATAAGACGGCACGTCCAACACTGTGGCACAGGTCAGGCAGTGCCGCCCTCTAGGCTGTCTAGCCGTGAGCGCCATATCCCGTGACGAGGTCGCGCACCTGGCCAGACTGGCCAGGCTTGCGCTGACTGACGCTGAGCTGGACGGATACGCCGGGCAACTCGATGCGATCCTCGGCCACGTCAGCCAGATCAGTGCCGTTTCCACCGATGAGCTCGATGAGGTCGACGCGACGAGTTCTCCGCTCGATGCGGTCAATGTCACACGGCCCGATGTGATTGCCGATTGCCTGACTCCGGATGAGGCGCTGGCACAGGCTCCGCGGGTGGCAGAGGGGCGTTTCGCGGTGCCGCAGATCCTGGGGGAAGAAGCGTGACCGATCTGATCAGGCAGGACGCCGCGTCTCTGGCCGCGTTGATTCATTCAGGCGAGGTGTCATCCGTTGAGGTGACACGTGCGCATCTGGATCAGATCGCCAGCACCGACGAGACCTATCGAGCCTTCCTGCATGTGGCGGGAGAGCAGGCCCTCGCCGCCGCCCAGGACGCCGACGACGCGATATCGGCCGGTTCGGTGCCGTCGCCGCTTGCCGGCGTTCCGCTGGCGCTCAAGGACGTCTTCACTACCAGGGACATGCCGACCACCTGCGGGTCCAAGATCCTGGAGAACTGGGTTCCGCCCTACGACGCCACCGTCACCGCGAGGTTGCGTGCGGCCGGGATTCCGCTTTTGGGCAAGACGAATATGGACGAGTTCGCGATGGGTTCCTCCACCGAGAACTCCGCGTATGGGCCCACCCGCAACCCGTGGGACATCGAGCGAGTGCCGGGTGGCTCTGGCGGTGGTAGCGCGGCCGCGTTAGCCGCCTTCCAGGCACCGCTGGCCATCGGTACCGATACCGGCGGCTCGATCCGTCAGCCCGCGGCGCTTACCGCGACTGTCGGGGTCAAGCCCACCTATGGAACGGTTTCTCGTTACGGCCTGGTGGCCTGCGCGTCCTCACTGGATCAGGGCGGGCCCTGTGCGCGCACGGTTCTGGATACCGCGCTGCTGCACCAGGTGATCGCCGGGCATGATCCGCGTGACTCCACCTCCGTCGACGAGGCGGTACCCGATGTCGTGGCCGCCGCTCGCGCCGGTGCCACCGGTGACCTCAAAGGCGTTCGCGTCGGAGTGGTCTCGCAGTTGCGGGGCGACGGGTATCAGCCGGGCGTGATGGCATCGTTCGACGCGGCCGTCGAACAGCTCACCGCGCTGGGCGCCGATGTGGTGGAGGTGTCCTGTCCCCACTTCGAATACGCCCTTCCGGCGTACTACTTGATCCTCCCGTCCGAGGTGTCCTCCAACCTGGCTCGGTTCGATGCCATGCGGTACGGCATGCGCGTCGGCGACGATGGAACGCACAGCGCCGAGGAAGTCATGGCGCTCACCCGGGCTGCGGGCTTTGGTCCAGAGGTCAAGCGGCGCATCATGATCGGCACGTATGCGCTATCCGCTGGGTATTACGACGCGTACTACGGCCGGGCGCAGAAGGTGCGCACCCTGATCAAGCGTGATCTGGAGCAGGCCTACGAACAAGTGGACGTGTTGGTCACCCCGGCGACGCCCACCACCGCGTTCCGGCTGGGGGAGAAGGTTGATGACCCGCTGGCCATGTACCAGTTCGATCTGTGCACCCTGCCGCTGAACCTGGCCGGGCACTGCGGGATGTCGGTGCCCTCGGGGCTTTCGGCCGATGACGGGCTCCCGGTGGGGCTGCAGATCATGGCTCCCGCACTCGCTGACGACCGGCTGTACCGGGTAGGAGCGGCGTACGAAACGGCGCGCGGCCCGCTGCCGTCGGCGCTCTAGGGATTCACAGGTAACTATTAGCGTTCTGTACGCGCGCTGGCCGTAAGGGCTGTCATATTTGCATATATGCATATGAGAAGTCCGTATGGCGGTGCGTTGATCGCCGCCGGTGTGGTGGCGGCGATACCGGGCGTGGGGGCGATTTCCCAGGCCGTGCCGGCTACGCAGCAGGTAACGGTTCGATGCTCGGTGCAGACCGACACCACCTGCGATCATTCCGGCGATCCGCACCTGACCGCGCGACCGAACCCGGACAACGTGGTGCCGCGGGCGACCATCCCGCAGACGAAGACCCGTCCCAGCACCGTCTTGCCGCGACAGTGACGAGCATGCAGAAGGTGTCGATCCGTCGGATAGCCGCAGTGGGTGCGTGCGCGATGGTTCTCACCGGTGCGGTGTGGACGAGCCGCATCGTGGTTCCCGAGTCAGTGGTCCAGGTGAAACCGGCGGATTGCGGAGGATCGGTGGACCGTGACTGTCTTCCTCTCGGGGAACGTCACCTGTCGTCGGCGCCCGACCCGGGGAACGCTCCGCCGCCCGCCACCATCGTGACGACCAGGCCGGGCCCCACGACGGTGCGCCCAGGGCGGTGAGGTCTGGCCCCTGGGGCTAGGTTGGCATCCGTGGCAGCGGCGCCGAAGCGAGTAAAAGTCAACAGTGGTGTGGTTGAAGGCTTTGTGCGGCGAGGCATGCGCCGTTTCCGCGGGATTCCCTACGCCGAACCTCCGGTGGGGCCGTTGCGGTTACGGGCGCCGCGTCCCGTACAGGCATGGGAGGGCATCCGGCGCTGCACGAGATTTGGCGCGGTGCCGTACCAGCCGAAGGTGTTCACGCCGCAAAAGCGGCGCAGTGAGGACTGCCTGTCCCTCAATGTGGTGACGCCGCAGGAATTGCCTGATGGTCCGCTGCCGGTGATGTTCTACATCTACGGCGGTGGGTACTTTCTCGGCTCCAGCGCCTCGCCGCCCTATGAGGGTTCGATACTGGCGCGCCGCGGATGCGTCTACGTGTCGGCGAACTATCGGGTGGGCGCACTGGGCGCCTTCGATCTGTCCTCGCTGTCCGATGCCGAGCATGTCATCGAAAGCAACGTGTACCTGCGTGATCTCGTGCTGGCCCTGCAGTGGGTCCGTGACAACATCCGCGCTTTCGGGGGCGATCCGGACAATGTGACCATCTTCGGCGAGAGCGCGGGTGGCAGTGCTGTCGAGACATTGATGGCCACCCCGGCCGCTGCGGGGCTGTTTCATCGCGCGATTATCCAAAGCACCGCCAGTGGCCTCGCCGCCCATGCTGGCGCGATCGCGCATGACGCCCGCCGTTTCGCCGAACTGCTTGGCGCCACACCCGATAATGCGGCGTCAACGGTGATCAATGCCTCGCCCAAGCAACTGCTGCGCGCACAACGCATGTTGATCGCCGAGGGCGGATTCCCGTTCGGTCCTTCAGTCGACGGTGATTATCTGCCCAAGCCTCCCGTGGAAGCCATGGAACATGGTGAAGCGCAACGAGTTCCACTGATCATCGGCAGTAACGCCGATGAGGCCAGGCTTTTCACGAAGGTGATCAAGGCGATGCCGCTGTCCGAGCCCGAGCAGCAGGACATTCTGGCGCGCGGTGGGCCCGGTTATCGGGAACGGATCCTCGCGGTCTATCCGGGATATCCGTCGAGGGAAGCGCGGTTGCGGCTCGCGGGGGACATGTTCTTCACGTCCTCGGTGTGGCGGATCGCCGCGGCGCATCAACAGTTCGCGCCGGTGTACGTCTATCAATTCGACTATGCGCCCTGGACTGTGCGGGCCGCCGGTTTGAAGGGGTCGCACGCTACCGAGCTGTTGGCGGTCTTCGGCAATTATCGCGGTCCGGCCGGGCCGCTGTTGGCCGGCAGCCTCACGCTCCGGGATGCCTCACGTGTCGTTGACGACGTGCAACAACGCTGGGTGGCTTTCGCGCGCAACGGCGTTCCGAGCGAAGACTGGCCGCTGTACCGCGGTCCGGACTGGCCGGTGATGGTCTTCGACCGTGAGACACGTGTCGAGCGGGACCTGGGCGCCGACCGTCGTGGGGTGTGGGCCGGGTTCATGCTGAGCGTTCCGAGTCGCCTGCCGAAGGCTCCGTAGCGCTGCCGTCTCACCGGCTCACGGGCATGATGGGGGCTATGCGTATCGGAGTGCTTACCGGTGGAGGAGACTGCCCAGGGCTCAATGCCGTCATCCGTGCGGTGGTCCGAACCTGCGCCAACCGCTACGACTCGCAGGTAGTCGGATTTCAGGACGGCTGGCGCGGTCTGCTGGAGAACCGGCGCATCCAGCTGGCCAACGACGACCGCAACGATCGGCTGCTGACCAAGGGCGGCACGGTGCTCGGCACCGCGCGCACCAATCCCGACAAGCTGCGTGCCGGGCTGGACCAGATCAAGCAGACTCTCGATGACAACGGGATCGATGTGCTCATCCCGATCGGCGGGGAGGGCACGCTCACGGCCGCCAGCTGGCTCGCCGATGAGAACGTGCCGGTGGTGGGGGTGCCCAAGACAATCGACAACGATATCGATTGCACCGATGTCACTTTCGGGTTCGATACGGCGCTGACCATTGCCACCGATGCGATCGACCGGCTGCACAGCACGGCCGAATCTCACCAGCGCGTCATGCTGGTGGAGGTAATGGGCAGGCATGCGGGGTGGATCGCCCTGCACGCCGGGCTGGCCTCCGGTGCCCATATGACGCTGATCCCCGAAGTGCCGTTCGACGTGGAAGAGGTGTGCCGCCTGATCAAAGGCCGCTTCCAGCGGGGGGATTCGCATTTCATCTGTGTGGTGGCCGAGGGCGCCAAGCCGACCGAGGGCTCAATGGAGTTGCGCGACGGGGGAATCGACGAGTTTGGGCATCAGCGGTTCACCGGTGTGGCCCAGCAGCTGGGGGCTGAAATCGAGAAACGCATCAGCAAGGAGGTCCGCACCACGGTGCTGGGCCATGTGCAGCGCGGTGGCACCCCGACGCCGTTCGACAGGGTGCTCGCTACCCGGTTCGGCGTGAACGCTGCGGACGCGGCTCACGCCGGCGAGTACGGGGTGATGGTGTCGCTGCGGGGCCAGGACATCGGGCGGGTGCCGTTGTCGGAGGCGACTCGCCATCTCAAGCTGGTCCCGAAGAATCGCTACGACGACGCGGCCGCCTTCTTCGGCTGAGAAACGTGCCCGTATTCCGGTGTCAGATCCACCGCTCGACGGCGGCCACGGTATCGGTGGGCACGGTGTTGAAGCAGATCTTCGCGTGCGGTGCGTGCGCGTGGACCACGTTGAGCACCGTTTCGAAGAGCTCGAGGTTCGACGGCATGGCGCGTATGCCCGCCCCGATGATCACGCAATCCCACCGCCGGGCGTCCAGTGCCCTCTTCAGCTGTGCGGTGACCTCGTCGGGCATCAGGCCGATCAGGCACAGTTCGGCGGTATAGCCCTCGGCATTGAGGGTCGTGGCAGATTGGTCCAAGCCCTTCTGGATGTCGTCGGCAGACAGGCCCGTGTCGGCGAACTCGGACATGCTGAAATCGATCAGGTACGGATCGATGCCGATGACCACCACGCTGCCGCCCATAACGGCGACCGTACCCGCGAACAGACAGATAATGCGTGCATCACCTGCGTTTTCTGTGCAACAAGCGTCTGCTCGGCCGGCAAAGCCGACCCATTAGGATCGCAGCATGACAGAACTGCTGGACTACGACGACGTACTGACCCGATACGAGCCGGTGCTCGGCATGGAGGTCCACGTCGAACTGTCCACAGCCACCAAGATGTTCTGTGGCTGCCCGACCGCGTTCGGCGCGGAGCCGAACACGCAGATCTGCCCGGTCTGCCTGGGCCTGCCGGGCTCGCTGCCGGTGGTCAACGAGAAGGCCGTCGAATCGGCCATCCGTATCGGACTGGCGCTGAACTGTGAGATCGCCCCGTGGGGCCGGTTCGCCCGCAAGAACTACTTCTACCCGGACCAGCCGAAGAACTACCAGATCTCCCAATACGACGAGCCCATCGCGTTCAACGGTTACCTCGATGTTCCGCTGGACGACGGTACGACGTGGCGGGTGCAGATCGAGCGCGCTCACATGGAAGAGGACACCGGCAAGCTGACGCATATCGGTGGCGAGACCGGCCGCATCTCCGGGGCCACTGAATCCCTGCTCGACTACAACCGCGCGGGAGTGCCGCTCGTCGAGATCGTTACCAAGCCCATCGAGGGCACCGGGGAACGAGCCCCGGAGATAGCCCGCGCATACGTGACGGCACTGCGGGACCTTTTGCGCGCCTTGGACGTTTCCGACGTGCGCATGGATCACGGGTCGATGCGCTGCGACGCGAATGTGTCGCTGATGCCCACTGGCGCCGATGAGTTCGGTACCCGTACCGAGACCAAGAACGTCAACTCGCTCAAGAGCGTTGAGGTAGCGGTCCGCTACGAGATGCGCCGTCAGGCAGCTGTTCTGGATGCGGGCCAGGAAATCATTCAGGAGACGCGGCACTTCCTCGAGCAGGACGGCTCCACGAGTGCGGGGCGCCGTAAGGAGACTGCCGAGGACTACCGGTACTTCCCGGAACCCGACCTGGAACCGGTGGCACCCAGTGCCGAGCTCATTGAAAGCTTGCGCGGCACCCTTCCCGAGCTGCCCTGGCTGCGGCTGGGGCGCATTCAGCAGGAATGGGGTGTCTCCGACGAGGTGATGCGCGACCTGGTGAATAACGGTGCCGTCGAACTGGTGCAGGCTACCGTCGCCGAGGGGGCCGGCAGCGAAGAGGCACGCTCGTGGTGGGGTAACTACCTGGTGCAGCAGGCCAATTCGCGCGAGATCGAGCTGCCCGAGCTTCCCATCACGCCGACGCAGGTGGCCGCCGTTGTCGCGTTGGTCAACGATGGCAAGCTGTCCAACAAGTTGGCGCGACAGGTGATCGACGGGGTGCTCGCCGGTGAGGGTGAGCCCGAGCAGGTGATGACCGCCCGCGGGTTGGTGGTCATGCGCGACGATTCGGTGATCCGGGCCGCCGTCGACGAGGCACTTGCCGCCAATCCCGATGTCGCGCAGAAGATCCGCGATGGCAAGGTGGCGGCTGCGGGCGCCATCGTCGGTGCGGTGATGAAGGCCACCAAGGGTCAGGCCGATGCCGCGCTGGTCAAGGACCTGGTTCTGGCCGCCTGCGGCCAGGGCTAGCTAGTCCAGGTCGTCGTTGGCGCGGGGGAATCCGCCGCCCTTCGGGAACAACGGGAACACCACGTCCTCGGTGTCGGTGGCGGTGCCGAAGTCCTTGTTGATGGAACCGCCCCAGACGTTTCCATCAGCCGAGAGCTTCAGCGCCCGGACGTGACCGTGCTGCTCCTTTTGGCGGAGCACTTCGGGGTCGCCGGTGACCGCGCCGGTCTCGGGGTTCTGGCGCACCACCACGGTGGTCTGGTTGAACACCAGGTTGACCATCACCGAGCTGTCCAGGGCGGCGCAACCGGCCACCCCGGGCTTATCGGGCCAGGTCCACACCGTGGAGATCTTGCCGTCCTTGGTGAGCTTCTGCAGCCGATCGCCCGCGGGCGCGCGGTCGGTGACATACAGCGTGCCGTTGGCCGCATCCACGCACATGGCGCCGCCGTCGCCGAGGCCGCTTATCGCGGTCGTCGGTGCGGCCTGGTCGATGGTGGTGGGCTGTTCGATGCGGATCACCTTGCCGGCCAAAGAGTTCGGATCATTGGCTGCTGCCGCGTTGCCGCCGGTGCCGGTCTGTACCACCAGCGTGGTGGGGCTGATGAACGCCAGCGATCCCGCATTGCCGTTGGGGCCCTTGGGTATTCCGGTGAGGATTTCCTTGGGCACGTCGCCGTCGGCGACACGTATCACCCGGTTGTCGGTGGGGGTGCTGATGTAGGCGTACATCAGCCGGTCCTGCTGGTAGGAGGGGGAGAGCACGATATCGGACAGTCCGCCATCCCCTGACGGGTCGACGGGAATGGTCGTCTTCACCTTCGGCTCGGCGCTGGTCGCGATTTCCTTGATGGCACCCGTTGCGCGCTCGGCGACCAATGCCGTCTTGCCGTCACTGCCCATGATGAGCCCACTGGTGGCTTCCAGGCATCCCTGCATCACACCGTCGGCGGGGCACTGCTTGGGAAACGGCTTACCCGGCAATGGTGGGGGCGGGGTCGTCGTGGTCTGGGCCACCCCGCGCCGGGGAACCTCGGTGAACGGCTCATCTTGGGTGGGATCGAACCGCACACATCCTGATAGCAGCGTCACCGTCCCGGCCAACGCCGCCACCGAACCGACAATCAGTCTTTTCCCCGATGGCTCATTGGTTGGTCCCGTCGCGGGATTTGGCCGAATGTCGCCGGCCCTGCGGCTCCGGCAGCGAATGAGCATGCCCGCAAGATTACGGACCTTACGGCGTTGCTCGCCACATTCGGGCCTCCAATGGACTTACGCTGGGGCCGTGACCGGTCATTCGGACGATCCGCATGTGTGGCGTAAGCCGCCAGAGCTGGTCGACCCTGAAGACGATGTGCCGTCGGCCACCTATGGCGGCGATTTCGAGACCACGGCAATCCCGCATTACCAGGCGGAGAAGCTGACGAGCTCCCACGATGTGAAAGAGGTTGGACCGTTGTACGATCCAGCGCCGCTGCCCTATGCCGAACCTGCCACCACGCAAATATCTTCTGAGGCGGTGCAGGCGCGACATGCCGCGCCGTGGGGCACTCAGGACCCCACGGGTGACCGTCGTGGCACGCAAGATCTCGGACTGTTGTTGCTGCGTGTCGGCGTGGGCGCGGTACTCATCGCGCACGGGCTGCGCAAGGTTTTCGGCTGGTGGGGCGGGACCGGACTCAACGGTTTCGAAGCAACACTGAGTGACCGGGGTTTCAAATACGCCGACATCCTCACGTATATCGGCGTCACGGCGGAGCTCGGCGCCGGGGTACTGCTGGTTCTCGGCCTGCTCACGCCACTGGCCGGTGCGGCCGCGCTGGCCTTCATGGTCAACGTGCTGCTGTCCGACATGGTGTCCGACAAGGCGAACCGATACGCGATCTTTTGGCCCGATGGGCACGAATTCGAGCTGTTGATGATCGTCGCGATCCTCGCGGTGATCCTCGTCGGCCCTGGTCGGTACGGGTTTGATGCCGGACGTGGCTGGGCCCGCCGGCCGTTCGTAGGCTCCTTCGCCGCCGTACTGCTGGGTCTGGGTGCCGCGGCGGCCATCTGGGTGTTCCTCAACGGAACAAATCCGCTGGCCTAAATCCGCCCTTCCGCGCCCACACGCCGCGTTGTGCGTCGGCCACTGGAGGAATGCGTCGTCCCCCCCGGAGTTCGCATCCGGTGCAGCAGGTCAATGCTCGTTCGAGCTTGTTATGGAATCCAGTGCCTGAAGGTGCTATCTCAACGAATTCCGCTCATGTTGGGCGAAAACTCAACGGAAACCGTATTCTGCTCGCATTCCGCCGAGCAGGGAGACGCGTATGAGTTCAGACACCCCCGTCGAGAGCAAGGGGCTCAAGGGCGGCGCGATGGGGCTGCTGTCCAGCGTCGTCGTTGGGCTCGCCTCTACGGCACCGGCCTACAGCCTGGCCGCCACCCTGGGTTTGATCGTCGCCAGTGGCGGCGCGCTGCTGGCCGGGGTCAAGGCGCCCGCCATCGTGCTGATCTCGTTCATCCCGATTTACCTGATCGCGGTGGCCTATCAGGAGCTGAACAAGGCCGAGCCGGACTGCGGCACCACCTTTACCTGGGCGTCGCGCACCTTCGGGCCGATTGTCGGATGGCTGGGCGGCTGGGGCATCATCGCCGCCGATGTCATCGTGATGGCCAACCTGGCTCAGATCGCGGGCGCCTATTCGTTCACGTTCGTCGGTGATCTGGGGTGGACGGCGGCGGCGACTCTGGCCGATAGCACCCTGTGGTCGACAGTGGCGGGCGTTCTGTGGATCGTGATCATGACCTACATCTGCTACCGCGGTATCGAAGTCTCGGTGCGGCTGCAGTACGCACTCTTGCTGGTCGAGATGGTTGTTCTGGTGGCCGTGTCGATCATCGCGTTGATCAAGGTCTACGCCCATAACGCCGAGACCTACTCGCTGCTGCCGTCGTTGTCCTGGTTCTGGCCCGGGGGCATGGATTTCGGCACCGTCATCGCACCCGCCGTGCTGACGACGATCTTCATCTACTGGGGGTGGGATACCGCGGTGGCCTGTAACGAGGAGTCCGATGACCCGGGACGCACGCCCGGGCGCGCCGCGGTGCTATCCACGTTCCTACTGCTGGCCACCTATGCGCTGGTCAGCGTGGCAGCCGTGGCGTTCGCGGGCGTCGGCACCGAGGGGATAGGCCTGGGCAATCAGGAGAATGCCGCCGATGTGTTCAAGGCCATCGGTCCTGAACTGTTCGGCGATAGCTTCCTCGGGCATGTGGGGATGCTCTTGCTCTCCGCCTCCATCCTGACGTCGGCCTCGGCCTGCACCCAGACCACGATCCTGCCGACTGCCCGCACCACCTTGTCGATGGGTGTCTACAAGGCGCTGCCGGATTCGTTCGCATCGATCCACCGCAGGTATCTGACGCCCACCACCTCCACCGTGGCGATGGGTGCGGTCTCGATTGCGTGCTACGTGCTCTTTACGATCATCAGCACCAATCTGCTCACCGCCCTGATCGGATCGGTCGGCCTGATGATCGCCTTCTACTACGGTCTCACCGGCTTCGCGTGTGTGTGGTTTTACCGTCGGACACTCACGCAGAGTGCGCGCAATTTCATGATGCGTGGTGCGATCCCGCTGCTCGGCGGAATCGCGCTGACGGTCATCTTCGCCTACGGGTTGGTTCAGTACGCCAAGCCCAGCTGGCTCATCGATGACGCCGGTAACAACGTCACCGTCTTCGGAGTCGGGGCCGTGGCGGTGGTCGGTATCGGCGCGCTGGTGCTCGGCGTCGTGCTGATGCTGCTATGGCGGGTGGCGGCGCCGCCGTTCTTCCAGGGGGCGACGCTGCCACGGCGCAGTGCCGATCTGGTGCTGGCTCCCGCCGGGGCCACCACCCATTTCGGCCTGCCCGATGCGGTCGAGGCACAGCAGACCGTCATCGCCGGCGACCTGTCCAACCTTCCGGAAGGGGAGGTCGCGGTGAATCCGCACACCGGTGAGGAATTCAGCAGGGATTAGAGCGAGGCAAGTGCCGTGCCGGCCGCCGCGGCGGCGTCATAGTCGGGAATCCAGTTGCCGGTGAGGATTTCGACGAGCTGTGCCGCTTGCTGCTGCGGAGTCAGGTCGACGGCGCGATAGACGTGCCCGGACTGACGGGCATTCCGTTGAACTCGGGTGGTGCGATCACGCCGCAACGACTCGTACACGGCCAGCCGCCGGGGGACGTCAGCAGCCGAGGCGCCCGCCAACACGGTGGCCATCACGACGGCGTCCTCGATCGACATGTTCGCGCCCTGGCCGAGGTGCGGGGTCATCGGATGCGCGGCGTCGCCCAGTAGCGCGACGCGATCGGTGGTCCATCGGCTCAATGGCCTCCGGTCGTACAGGCCCCAGCGGAAGGTCTCCGCCATCGCCTCGACGACGCGCTGTACCGGCCGATCCCATCCCGCGAACTCGGCAGCCAACTCCGTGACATCGCCGGGGGCGGTCCAGGATTCCTCTGCGTCGAGATTGCTCGGGGTGAAGGCAACCACGTTGAGCAGCCGGCGTTGGGAGACCGGATAGATCAGGAAGCTGCGCCCGGGACCGAGCCACATCTGCATGCTGTCCAGATCGACCGCGCCACCGAGGCGTTCCGCTGGGATCAAGCCGCGATAGGCCATGATGCCATCACTGGACAGCTCAGCCGGGTCGGTCACTACGCGCTGCACCACCGAGTGGATACCGTCGGCTCCCACTGCGATGTCGGCATGCTCCTCGGAACCATCGGCGAAAAGGATGCGCACCTCGTTGCCCGTCTCGATGATGTCGTGGCAGGGGCGCCCGAGATGAACGGTTCCCGCGGGCAATGCGCTCAACAAGGCTTGTTGGAGTTCGCCGCGGTGTACGGGCAGGGAGGTCACCGGGCGATCGGGGCTTACCGATGGCCATGCCGTGGGCACCGGCACGCCCTCTCCCTGCCACGTGTGCCAGAGCGTGCGCGCGATCGGGGTACCCACAGCGCGCACGCGCTCGCCAAGGCCCACCGCGTCGAGTGCGCGCAGACCGTTACTCGCGACGACAACGCCCGCGCCCACCTCGCGCAGTTCGTGCGCCTTCTCATAGACGACGACGTCGATCTCGTTGGCGCGCAATGCCGCTGCTGCGGTCAGCCCGCCAATTCCGGCGCCGATGATCGCTACTCGCATGAGTTCGTCCTTCCCTGGGCTTCGTGGCATAACGTTAGCATGCTAACTATTGTCATGCTAACCCTTAGACTGTTGGGGTGTCAGGACAACCGAGTGGAAACAGTGCGCGCGAGATAGAAGAGCTTGTCGCGGCCACGGATGCGCTGTACTTCGCGATGCGCCGGGGGCGAACGTCGCCCTCGGGTATTCAGGCGGGGATGAGTCGCTCGCAGCTTGAGCTGATGGCGCCGCTGCTCGACCGGGATTCGATGTCCGTGAGTCAGCTCGCCGGGACGGCAGGAGTGGCGGTGCCGACGGCCACCCGGGCACTCAAGCAGTTAGAAGAGCGAGGGGTGATCCAGCGCGCTCGTTCGTCATCGGATGACCGTCTGGTCCTGGTGGGCTTGACCTCTACCGGGCGTGCACAGGTCATTAAGGCGCAAGCGGCCTTTCGGGCGCGGCAGCACGGGGTCTTCGCGGAACTGGCCAGTGCCGATCGCCGTGCCATGATCGCCAGCCTCACCCGGCTCGCGGCGCTCATCAACGACAACGTTGACGCGCGGTTCTAGCGTTTTGCGAAAATAATTCGATGCCAGTCCTTTTCGGCGCTTCCGGTGATATCGCTCATGACGTGCTTGATGGTGAGGTACTCCTCAAGGGAGTAGTCGGACATGTCCTTGCCGAATCCGGACGCACCGAATCCGCCGTGCGGCATCTCGCTGACGATGGGGATGTGATCATTGATCCATACGCAACCCGCCTTGATCTCCCGCGATGCGCGCTGCGCACGGTAGACATCCCGTGTCCATGCCGAGGCGGCAAGACCGTAGGCGGTGTCGTTGGCCTGCCGCAGGGCGTCGTCATCATCGGTGAATGAGCGCACGGTGAGCACCGGGCCGAAGATCTCGTCGCGGTAGGCCTCCGAGGTTTCCGTGACATCGGCGATCAGCGTGGGCCGGTAGAAGGATCCCGGCAGATCGGGAGCGCTTGCACCGGTGACGATTCGGCCGCCCTGAGCGGGGGAGCGGTCCACGATGCTCGATACCTTGGCGCGCTGGGCGGCCGAAATGAGCGGTCCGATATCGGTAGTGGGGTCCATCGGATCGCCGACGACGACCCTGCTCATCAGCTCGCCGACCCCGGCGACGAAGTCGTCGTACAGATCGCGGGCGACGATGGCCCGCGTTGCGGCCGTGCAGTCTTGGCCGGAATTGATGATCGCTCCGGCGACGGCCCCCTGGATTGCGGCATCCAGGTTGGCATCGTCGAACACCACGAAGGGGGCCTTGCCGCCCAGCTCCAATTGTGTTCGATGGCCATGAGCTGCCGCTGCCGCCATCACCTTTCGGCCGACGCCAGTGGACCCGGTGAAGGTCACCAAATCCACGTCGGGATGGCCGGCGAGTGCGCCACCGGCGCGATCGCCCCGCCCGGTGACGACGTTGAGCACGCCAGGAGGCAGCCCGGCCTCGACGGCCAGGCGTGCCAGGGTCAGCGTGGTCAGGGGTGTCAGCTCGCTCGGTTTGATCACCACCGTGCATCCGGCCGCCAGTGCGGGCAACACTTTCCACACCGCCATTTGCAGTGGGTAGTTCCAGGGGGTGATGGTGGCGACCACCCCGGCGGCCTCCCGGCGGATGCTGGAGGTGTGCTCGGCCGAGTATTCGGCGGTCGCCTTACCCTCCAGATGTCTTGCCGCACCGGCGAAAAACTCGACATTATCGATGCTGCCGGGCACGTCGAACTCGGAGGCCAGCCGTACGGGTTTGCCGGTCTGGGCGACCTCCTCGGCCACCAGCGTGTCGGCATTGGCGGTCATCACGGCAGCGAGTTTGGCCAGGACATTCGCGCGGTCGACGGGTGTCGAGGAGGCCCAGCCGGGCCCGGCGGCCCTGGCCGCCGACACTGCTGCATCCACATCGGCGGGCGTGGCGAGGTCAAGTTCCGCGACGGTCGCACCGGTTGCCGGGTTGATGACGCGGTGCGCATCGCCATGGGTCGTGACGGGGCGGCCATTGATCCAGCTGCTGGGAACGATCACCTGGCCACGGTATCGAAAACCGATGCCGAAATCCACGGATTCCATCGTTAGCAGCTTATTTATTGAGGTAATTCGTCGTAAAATGTTGCATAGAACGATGAAATCCGTGCACAATCAGCGCGTGGCCAACACGAAACGACGTTTGTTGCGGGTCGCGGATTCGGGTAACGGCTCCGCGGCATTCCAGCTCGATGATGCGTCCAAGGCGATCGTCGAGGAGCTTCAGCAGGACGGTCGGCGTCCGTACGCGACCATCGGCAAGACGGTGGGGCTCTCGGAGGCGGCCGTGCGGCAACGCGTGCAACGCATGATCGACGCCGGTGTCATGCAGATCGTGGCGGTGACCGACCCCATGCAGCTCGGGTTCGCGCGCCAGGCCATGATCGGCATCAAATGCTCGGGTGACACCACCGAGGTGGCTGATCGTCTGGCAGAACTGGATGCCGTCGACTACGTGGTGCTGACCGCCGGAACCTTCGACGCGATCGTCGAGGTGGTCTGCGAGGACGACGACGACCTGTTGGTCCTGCTGAACAAGCAGATCCGCGCGGTGCCCGGCGTGACGTCCACGGAAACCCTGGTCTACCTGAAATTAGTTAAACAGCAATACAATTGGGGCACACGGTGACAACCGTCGATGTAGCACAGGATATTTCCGGCGACCTGCAGCAGAAGGCGTCCCGCCATCTCTGGGGTCACTTTGCCCGGCACGGTGAGGGCATCTCCGTGCCCATCATCACTCGCGGTGAGGGGGTGAGGATCTGGGATGATCGTGGCAAGAGTTACCTCGACGGCCTTTCCGGATTGTTCGTCGTACAGGCCGGGCATGGCCGCGCCGAATTGGCGCAGGCCGCGGCCCGGCAAGCCGAGAAGCTTGGCTTCTTCCCGCTGTGGTCCTACGCCACCCCGACCGCGATCGAGCTGGCCGACCGCATCGCCGGGTACGCCCCGGGCGACCTGAACCGTGTCTTCTTCACCACCGGTGGAGGGGAAGCGGTGGAGAGTGCGTGGAAGCTGGCCAAGCAGTTCTTCAAGCTGACCGGGAAACCCGGTAAGCACAAGGTGGTTTCGCGTGCCATCGCCTATCACGGAACCCCACAGGGCGCGCTGGCCATCACCGGCCTGCCGGCATTCAAGGCGCCCTTCGAGCCGCTGACCCCGGGCGGGTTCCGCGCGCCCAACACCAACTTTTATCGGGCACCGGAGCCGTATGCGCACGATGCCAAGGCATTCGGGCGTTACTGTGCCGACCGGATTGCCGAGGCGATCGAATTCGAGGGACCCGATACCGTCGCGGCGGTGTTCCTCGAACCCGTGCAGAACGCGGGCGGTTGTTTCCCGCCGCCGCCGGGCTACTTCGAGCGGGTGCGCGAAATCTGCGACGAGTACGACGTGCTGCTGGTGTCCGACGAGGTGATCTGCGCCTTCGGTCGCATCGGATCGATGTTCGCCTGCGAGGATTTCGGATACCAGCCGGACATCATTACCTGTGCCAAGGGCATGACATCCGGATACTCGCCGATCGGGGCGATGATTGCCACAGACCGTCTGTTCGAGCCATTCAACGACGGAAAGACGACTTTTCCGCACGGATATACCTTTGGTGGACATCCTGTTTCGGCAGCGGTGGCGCTTGCCAATCTCGACATCTTCGAACGTGAGGGACTCAACGACCGGGTGCGTGAGAACGCGCCGGTGTTCCGGGCCACCCTGGAGAAACTTCACGACCTGCCGATCGTCGGTGATGTGCGCGGCGAGGGGTACTTCTACGGGATCGAGTTGGTCAAGGACAAACAGAGCAAGACGACGTTCAACGATGAGGAGAGTGAGCGGCTGCTCCGCGGTTTCCTGTCCTCGGCGCTCTGGGATGCGGGCCTGTACTGCCGCGCCGACGACCGTGGCGACCCTGTGATTCAGCTGGCGCCACCGCTGATTTCCGGGAAACCGGAGTTCGATGCGATCGAGGAGATTCTGCGTGGCGTGCTCACCGAGGCGTGGGCCCGGTTATAGGTATGAGAGTCCTCATCGTGGGTGCCGGGGGAGTGGGCAGCGCGGCCGCGTTCATCGCGGCCCGTCGAGAGTTCTTCGAGACGCTGGTGATCGCGGACTACGACATGGCACGGGCGCAGGCGGTGGTGGATCGTCTCGGCGATCCACGGTTCGCGGCGGCCCGCATCGATGCCTCCTCGGCTGACGATGTCGCGGCGCTATGCCGCGAGCATCGAATCACCCATGCGCTCAACGCGGTTGATCCTCGATTCGTCATGAGCGTCTTCGGGGGATGTTTCGCCGCAGGGGTCACCTACCTCGATATGGCGATGAGCCTGTCGCATCGCCATCCCGACAGGCCCTATGAGCTGCCCGGGGTGATGCTCGGTGACGAACAGTTCGCCGTGGCCCAAAAGTGGGAGTCCGCGGGATTGTTGGCGTTGGTGGGCATAGGAGTGGAGCCGGGTCTTAGCGATGTGTTCGCGCGGTACGCCGCCGACCACCTGTTCTCTGAGATCGACGAGCTGGGCACCCGGGACGGCTCCAACCTGGAGGTACAGGGTCACCGGTTCGCCCCGTCGTTCTCCATCTGGACGACCATCGAGGAATGTCTCAATCCGCCGTTGATCTGGGAACGCGATAGGGGGTTCTTCACCACAGAACCCTTCAGTGAACCCGAGGTTTTCGACTTCCCGGGAGGTATCGGCCCTGTCGAATGCGTCAATGTCGAGCACGAGGAAGTGGTGCTCATGCCGCGCTGGGTGAACGCCCGGCGGGTGACGTTCAAGTACGGGCTCGGTGCTGAGTTCATCAATGTGCTGCGCACTCTGCGTCTGGTCGGGCTGGACAGCACCGACCCGGTGAGCGTTCACGCCAAGGGCGGCGATGCCGCCGTCAGTCCACGCGATGTGGTGGCGGCGTGCCTACCTGATCCGGCGGGGCTGGGGCACCTGATGCGCGGGGCCACGTGTGCGGGTCTGTGGGTCACCGGCACCGGTAAGGACGGCAGACCGCGCGAGGTCTATCTGCACCACGTCGTCGACAACGAATGGACGATGGCCCGCGACGGCGCGCAATGTGTGGTGTGGCAGACCGCGGTGAACCCGATTGTGGCCCTGGAGCTGCTCGCCGAGGGTGCGTGGAGTGGCTCGGGTGTGTTGGGGCCGGAGGCCTTCGACAGCGTGCCGTTCCTGGAACGACTCAATACCTTCGGCGCGCCGTGGGGCATGCAGGAGCGTGTGGCCGCTTAACCCCGCTCGAGCCCCTGATAGGGATTCGGCACCCGGCCATTGCTGGCCGCCGACAGGATGGGCAGCGTCGAGAAGGTGACCGCCGGCAGCCGCAGCGAGGTGCCGTCCACCAGCTCTGCCCGTGCCCAGGCGTGCTTGTCGAATCCGATCCCCTTGACCTGCGTCCAGGGCAGCTTTCGGGTAGTGGTCAGTGTTCGTACCTGCACCGATTGGGTGTCGACCGCTGTCTGATACCGGAAGACCGTGTAGGAGAAGACGACGGGGATTACCAGCAGCGGCGCGAGGATCGGGAGGTACAGGACGAATGGCAGGATGCCGAGGGCCAGAAACCCGGACATGAAATGCGCCATCGGCGACGTCCTGATGACTGTGCGCTTCTCCTCGGTCATCAGCCCATTGTCGCCGACGGTGAAGCCATGGCGAGAATTCGGCCCAGAACCCGCCGTGGCTTCACGCTCGGCGAGCCGCTCTTAGCAGGGATTTGACTCGGACCTCCGGAAACGACTACCGTACGCGGTGTGAACAACCCCGCCTTGCTCGTAGTAATCGGTATGCGCGTCGACGCGTAGCCCGAGTCCAAGGCAACTCGCGCACACTCGACGCGCAACCCTCGTACAGCAGACCGCTGGCGGGGGTTTTTTGTTGCCATAGGTTTTCGGTACGGACACAACAGGGTTTTAGAACAGTAAGGACTGAGCACCATGAGCGCACCTGCAAAGCCCAAGCCGGCTTCTGCTTCTGGGCTGGCCCCAGCGGCAGCTCCGGAATCGAACACCGTCGCACCCCAGCGCGTCACCGGCGCGCAGTCGGTAGTGCGGTCGCTTGAGGAGCTCGGCGTCGAGGTCATCTTCGGCATTCCCGGTGGTGCGGTGCTGCCCGTGTACGACCCGCTGTACGACTCGGTCAAGGTCCGGCATGTCCTGGTGCGGCACGAGCAGGGTGGCGGGCACGCCGCCAGTGGGTACGCACATGCCAGCGGCAAGGTCGGCGTCATGATGGCCACCTCCGGCCCGGGTGCCACCAACTTGGTCACCCCGTTGGCCGATGCGCAGATGGACTCCATCCCGGTGGTCGCGATCACCGGGCAGGTGGGACGGGGCCTCATCGGCACCGACGCCTTCCAGGAAGCCGATATCTCCGGCATCACCATGCCGATCACCAAACACAACTTCCTGGTGAACAACGCCGAGGACATCCCACGGATCATCGCCGAGGCCTTCCACATCGCCCAGAGCGGTCGACCCGGCGCGGTCCTGGTGGATATCCCCAAGGACGTCCTGCAGGCGCAGACGACATTCAGCTGGCCGCCGCAGATCTACCTGCCCGGCTACAAACCCGTCACCAAGCCGCATGGCAAGCAGGTCCGTGAGGCGGTCCGGCTGATCGCCGCCGCCAAGCGTCCGGTGCTGTACGTCGGTGGCGGCGTCATCCGCGCGGACGCTGCACCGGAACTCAAGGAATTGGCCGAATTGACCGGCATCCCCGTCGTCACCACCCTTATGGCGCGCGGTGCATTCCCCGACAGCCACGAGCTGCACATGGGTATGCCCGGGATGCACGGCACCGTCGGCGCGGTGGCAGCACTGCAACGCAGTGATCTGCTGATCACTCTGGGCGCGCGTTTCGATGACCGTGTCACCGGGCAGCTGGATTCATTCGCGCCGGACGCCAAGGTAATTCACGCCGACATCGACCCCGCCGAGATCGGTAAGAACCGCCACGCCGATGTGCCGATCGTCGGGGACGTGAAGAACGTCATCGCCGAGCTGACCGAAGCCATCCGCAATGATCGCGCGACCGGCGCGACCACCGACCTGTCCGAATGGTGGGAGTACCTCTCGGGTATCCGCTCGACCTACCCGCTGGGATACGACGCACAGCACGACGGCAGCCTGGGCCCGGAGTTCGTCATCGAAACGTTGGGCAAGATCGCCGGACCCGACGCGGTCTACGTGGCGGGCGTTGGGCAGCATCAGATGTGGGCCGCCCAGTTCATCAAGTACGAGAACCCGCGTACCTGGCTCAACTCCGGTGGCCTGGGCACGATGGGCTTCGCGGTGCCCGCGGCCATGGGTGCCAAAATGGCGCGGCCCGAGGCCGAGGTGTGGGCCATCGACGGTGACGGCTGCTTCCAGATGACCAACCAGGAGTTGGCCACCTGTGCCATCGAGGGCGTGCCCATCAAGGTGGCGCTCATCAACAACGGCAACCTGGGCATGGTGCGGCAGTGGCAGACCCTGTTCTACGGCCAGCGCTACTCGCAGACCGACCTGGCGACACACTCGCGTCGCATCCCCGACTTCGTGAAGCTGGCCGAGGCGCTCGGCTGCGTCGGATTGCGTTGCGAGCGTGAGGAAGATGTAGCGGACGTGATCAATCAAGCGCGGGCCATCAACGATCGCCCGGTGGTCATCGACTTCATCGTCGGTGCCGATGCCCAGGTGTGGCCGATGGTCGCGGCAGGCACCAGCAATGACGAGATCCAGGCGGCCCGGGGCATCCGGCCGCTGTTCGATGATGATGAAACTGCGGAGCAGGAAGGGTCACGATGACCAGCACCCACACCCTGAGCGTTCTGGTCGAGGACCGTCCCGGTGTGCTCGCCCGTGTTTCTGCGCTGTTCTCGCGGCGCGGCTTCAACATCGCGTCGCTGGCGGTGGGCCCGACCGAACTCAAAGGTATTTCGCGCATGACAATCGTCGTGACCGTCGACGATTTTCCGCTCGAACAGGTCACCAAGCAGCTCAACAAGCTCATCAACGTGATCAAGATCGTCGAACAGGACGAGGAGAATTCGGTTGCCCGCGAGCTGATGCTCGTCAAGGTGCGGGCCGATGCGACGGTGCGCGCGCAGGTCATCGAAGTGGTGAACCTGTTCCGCGCCAAGGTGGTGGACGTGTCGCCGGAGTCGGTGACCATCGAGGCGACGGGCACTCAGTCCAAGCTGGATGCTCTGCTGCGGATGCTCGACCCGTACGGTATTCGGGAGATCGTGCAATCCGGCGTGGTCGCGCTGTCGCGTGGCCCGCGGTCCATCGCCGCCGCGAAGTAATACTTAAAAGAGAAGGTAAGAAGGGAAAAGCACTGTGGCAGTTGAGATGTTCTATGACGATGATGCGGACCTCACCCTGATTCAGGGGCGCAAGGTCGGTGTCATCGGGTACGGCAGCCAGGGACACGCGCACTCGCTGAGCCTGCGCGACTCCGGCGTCCAGGTGAAGGTCGGTCTGCGCGAGGGTTCGAAGTCGCGCGAGAAGGTGACCGAGCAGGGCCTCGAGGTCGACACTCCCGAAGCGGTCGCCAAGTGGGCCGACGTCATCATGATTCTGGCGCCCGACACCGCGCAGGCGCAGATCTTCACGAACGAGATTGAGCCGCACCTCAAGGACGGCGACGCGCTGTTCTTCGGGCACGGCCTGAACATCCACTTCGGTCTGATCAAGCCCCCGGCCAACGTCACCGTTGCCATGGTCGCCCCCAAGGGACCCGGTCACCTGGTGCGTCGCCAGTTCGTCGATGGCAAGGGTGTTCCCGCGCTCATCGCCGTGCACCAGGACCCCAAGGGTGAGGGCCAGGCGCTCGCGCTGTCCTACGCCAAGGGCATCGGTGGCACCCGCGCCGGCGTCATCAAGACCGACTTCAAGGAAGAGACCGAGACCGACCTGTTCGGTGAGCAGGCCGTGCTCTGCGGTGGCACCGAGGAACTGGTCAAGACCGGATTCGATGTCATGGTCGAGGCCGGATACGCCCCCGAGATGGCGTACTTCGAGGTGCTGCACGAGCTCAAGCTGATCGTCGACCTCATGTACGAGGGCGGCATCGCCCGCATGAACTACTCGGTGTCTGACACCGCGGAGTTCGGTGGCTACCTGTCGGGTCCCCGGGTCATCGACGCAGGCACCAAGCAGCGGATGAAGGACATCCTCAAGGACATCCAGGACGGCACCTTCGTCAAGCGCCTCGTCGCCAACGTCGAGGGCGGCAACAAGGAGCTCGAGGGCCTGCGCAAGGAGAACGCTGAGCACCCGATCGAGGTCACCGGTAAGAAGCTGCGCGACCTGATGAGCTGGGTCGATCGGCCGATCACCGAGACCGCCTAGTTTCTCGCTGTCTCAAAGCCCCCGGCATGCCATCGCGTGCCGGGGGCCTTTGCGTCTCTTAGCGGTTGATGCGCAATGGGAATGGTGTCATTCGACTATGCGACGGTAGTCATGCCGGGGTTCGGTGGATACTGGAACTCGATGACCACCTCCCGTTCGACCTCCGTCGCTTCCCGGCTAGTCGCCCCCGCCGCTGTCGCGGGCGTGACGACAGCGGGTTGTGTGGCCGTGTGGTTCGGTGACCCGACAACGCCTGGGGGAGTGCTCCCGCTCTGCCCGTTCAAGGCACTCACCGGTCTCGACTGTCCCGCGTGCGGCGGTCTGCGCATGGTCTATTCGGTGATGCACGGCGACGTGCTCGGTGCGTTGCACTACAACGCGGTTGCCTTGGTGGCCTTGGGATTTCTCACGGTGTGCTTCGTCGCATGGACGCGCAGCCGCTGGCGGGGCGAGGCCGACTGGAATCCGCCATGGCTGCGCGGATGGGTGCCGGCGATCATCGTGGTGGTGTTCGTGGCCTGGTTCGCCATCAGGCTGATTCCGATCGCACCGTTTACCGCACTACGGGTGTGACTCCCTACGCGGACTGCTCCATAAGCTCGCGAGCATTCTCTCCCAACGTAATACCGTCATCGCCGATGAACAGGCGGGAGATCTCGCGGGCCAGCGGCTCGAGTGTGAACGGTACGAAGGCGGGCTGCGCAAGTCGCAGGAGCATCGCCAGCACCGGGTCGGCGATTCGGGGAATTCCCAAATGGCGCCGTACCTTTGGCGGCACCACCGCAACGGACGGCACGGCGGTGATGAGGGTGATCGCGGCGACCGCTGCCGCTGTCAGCCCGCCGAAGCCACGTGCGTTTCTGATCACCGACAGTGCGAATCGCATGCCGCCCGGCACAAAACCCTTCACCATCCGGTACTCGGATTCGATTGAGGCGTAGTAGGCCTCCACCTCCTCGGAGGTGACCGGCACCGTGTCCGGATCGGCCCCCATGAGCTCGGCGAACGTCTTGACCTCTGAAAAGAATTGGTCGCGTTCGGCTTGGGGGAGGCGCCGTGGGATAAGGCGTCCGGGTGCGGGTGTGTTCTCGTAGATCCGCAGCGCCGCATGCATGATCGTGACGTGGGCGAAGAGGACCAGCGCCGGGCCCTGCGCGTCGTAGGGCCGGTCGGTGCCGGGAATGACACCCTTCATATTGCGGTGGTAATGGCGTAAGTGTGCAGAGAGGGCATCAGCGCTCGCGGTGTCGCCGAAGATAATCGGTATCGGGACTCCGGCCGTGCGCTGAATGCGTTTGACGGTGTCATCGAAGTCGATCTGGTTGCGCTTGCTCTTGGTGAACACCGGATCGTGGTTGATCTCGACGGCCTGCAGCCCCTCGTGGCTGCCCTCTAGGAGCGCGGTCACCAGGACGATCATCGGTGCCACGGAGGGATGCAGAAACACCTTCCAGGTCACCGAGCCAGGGCCGAAATAGCCGTAATCAGGGCGTCCGTCGGGGCCGGTGCGTTGACCGGCAGGAGTTGGGCCGTCCCCGCGGCGCCAAATCCGGGCCTTGGCATCACCTCGTGGCGGCATACCCGCCGAGCGTGGTGTTGTGGCGTGTGTAGCTGTGCTTGGCATCGTTGCCTCCCAGGGAGCGGTTCACTTCCCCCTATTGGAGACGTTAACAACGCCAGTTGTCAACAGTGGTGGCGCAACAGTTATGGAAGTGGCCCAGCTTTGCAATCTCGGCCGGCTACCGGCGGTTGGCGTCGATCAGGTCCAAGCCCAGTGCGGTGGCCTGGTGAATGACCGCTTTGCCGTCGCGGCGGCTGCGCACCAGCCGCGCCTGCCGCAACGCCGAAGTGTGTTCGGATGCTGACGCCGGGCTGATACCGATGTCGCGGGCGATGTCGCCCGTGGTGTGCTCCTCGCCCAGCACGCGCAGCACAGCCGCTCGGGTAGACCCGAGTATCGCTGCGAGTGAGTCAGATTCGGCGCCGACAGCGAGATTTAGGTCGATCGGCGCCGGGTAAGCCAGGACGACTGGCTGGTCGCCGAGCTCGCCGACTAGCGGTGGCCCCGCCCAGAAAACGCTGGGTGTCAACACGAGTCCACGGCCGCGCAAATCGATGGTGTGGCGCTGTGGGCTGTCGATCTCCAGGCAATCGCCATTCCATCGTGCGCCGGGGACGATTTTGCCGAGGGTGGCCCGCACGCCGTGGCGCGCCATCATGCGCCCCTGCCTGACAAGTTCAATCTGATGGTTCGCTTGGATATCGGGCCAGTAGGGTTCCAGCACCGCTCTATAGGCGTTCTTTGTCGTGCGCCCCAACGCCACGTTGGCTGCGCGATCGCCGGCGATGGCGTGCCGGAGATAGTGTGGCGCACCGGGACCCTCGGTGGGACCGCGTCCGAACGCAGCCAATTCCGCATGTGCTTGTTGCTGAGTCAGCTCTTGGACGGACTGCATACCCTCATCGAAATTGTGGCCAAGCACCGTTGGCGACAATGACCACGAAAAGTGGCTCACCAGTGCTCGTTCTGGCGGCGCCGATATGGGGAATGCCGCCAGCGCGTGACAACGCCACCGCTCGCCCCACGGTGTGCGAATACCGCGCCGCAGCGCTCGCGCTGCGAACTTCATCTCCAGCAGGGGAGCGGGCATTGGCAGAAACCGCGTCAAAGCAAGGTCATTCGCGGTGAACATGAGTTGCAGCACGCTGGCCTACAACCCGCTGCGGACCGCTTTGACGAGCATCTCAACACAATATGCCCTTATCTTTCGGTAGACCCCTGAAACGTCGCGTTGCCTGGAATCGTGCGGAGCGCTCACCGTGTGGTGAACGTTTCGGTGTCGGTCGAAACGTTTCTGCTGTTCGCGGGCGTCGCGGTTCAATCAACCAAGCGGACACCGGCGGGCGAGGAAGCCGATCGGTGGCGCATGTCGAGCGCTGGGTAGGCCAATGGGACGCCCGCTGGTTGCCCTGACGACTCACGAGAGGGGGCAGTCATGAACGTTAATCCCAGCAGGACATTGTCGTCCTTGGATCTGCTCGACGACGATGAGCACGTCCAGCTTGCTGCGTGGGGTAACCAGGCGGTATTGAAAGAGCGACCGGAAGCGGGGCTGTCGATTCCGGCGGTGTTCGCCCAGCAAGTAGAGCGTGCTCCAGAGGCGCTGGCGCTGACTTTCGAGGGCCGGTCCATGACGTATCGCGAGCTCGACGAGGCCGCCAATCGGTTGGCGCACTTGCTTGCGGGGAAGGGCGTGGGCCCGGGACAGTTTGTGGCGCTGCTCTTTTCGCGATCAACCGAGGGGATTGTGGCGATCCTTGCGGTGCTCAAGTCGGGAGCGGCGTACCTACCGATCGATCCGGCGCTTCCGGCCGCCCGGATCGAGTTCATGCTCGGCGACGCGGCCCCGATTGCCGCGGTCACCACGGCAGCGCTGGCTGACAAATTGCATGGGTTCGGGGTGCCCGTGTTTGACGTCGACGACCCCGCCGTGTGCACCCAGCCCTGCACGGCGCTACCGGCGCCTGCTCCTGATGATCTAGCCCACGTCATCTACACCTCGGGCACCACCGGTGTTCCCAAAGGTGTTGCAGTGACTCAACACAACGTTGTCCAACTATTCGTCGATCTGGAGATCGGTGTGGAACTGGCGCCGGATCAGGTGTGGACGCAGTTCCATTCCTACGCGTTCGACTTCTCGGTGTGGGAGATCTGGGGTGCGTTGCTGCATGGCGGCCGACTGGTGGTGGTGTCCGACGCGGTGTCGCAGTCACCGGAGGATTTCCACGCGTTGCTGGTCGACGAGGGTGTCACAGTGTTGAGTCAGACTCCCTCGGCGGCAGGCACGCTCTCACCGGATGGGCTGGAGTCGACGGCGTTGGTGATCGGTGCGGAGCCGTGCCCGCCCGAGCTGGTCGATCGGTGGGCTCCGGGCCGGGTCATGGTCAATGTCTATGGGCCGACAGAAACGACTATGTGGGCGTGTAAGAGTGCGCCCTTGAAGGCTCCGTCGGAGGGTCGGCCGGTGCCGATCGGCTCACCGGTGGCACGGGCAGCATTCTTTGTCCTCGACGGGTGGTTGCGGCCCGTGCAGGATGGGGTGGTCGGCGAGTTGTATCTGGCGGGCGCCGGGGTCGGATCCGGCTATTGGCGCCGTGGGGCGTTGACTGGGGCGCGTTTTGTGGCCTGTCCTTTCGGGAGCCCGGGCGACCGGATGTATCGGACCGGGGACTTGGTGTCGTGGGGGACCTGCGGGCAGCTGGAGTATTTCGGCCGGGCCGATGAGCAGGTGAAGATTCGCGGGTATCGGATCGAGCTGGGTGAGATTCAGGCCGCACTGGCGTCGCTGGATGGGGTGGAGCAGGCGGTGGTGATCGCCCGCGAGGACCGCCCCGGCGACAAGCGCCTCGTCGGGTACATCATGGGGAGCGCCGATCCGGTCGAGGCCCGCACCGCGCTCGCGGAAAGGCTGCCGGCATACATCGTTCCGGCCGCGGTGGTGGTGCTGGAAACGCTGCCGTTGACGGTAAACGGCAAGTTGGACAAGCGCGCCCTGCCCGCACCCGAACATCGCAGTGTCGGTGCGGATTACCGGCAGCCGTCCACTCCGGTCGAGAAGGTTCTGGCCGGCATATACGCCGACGTGCTGGGTATGGATCAGGTCGGCGCCGACGACTCGTTCTTCGATCTCGGTGGCGACAGCATTCTGTCGATGCAGGTGGTGTCGCGAGCGCGGGCGGCCGGGGTGTTGTGCCGGCCACGTGACATCTTCGTCGAGCAGACGGTGGCCAGGTTGGCCCGAGTTGCGACGCTGGCCGACAGCGAGACAGGGGTCGTCGATGAGGGCATCGGACCGGTCGCGGCGACCCCGATCATGCACTGGCTGCGCGGCTTGCAGGATCCCGGTGGCTGGGTGGCCCAGTTCAATCAGACGGTGGTGCTGCTGGCCCCGGCCGGTACCGCCGAGACCGAGATAGTCGCCCTGCTTCAGGCGCTGTTGGACCGGCACGCCACCTTGCGACTCCGCGTGCGGGAAGATGCGGCCAACAATGATGACGGCTGGTCATTGCACGTGCCCGACAAGGGGGCCGTCGATGCCCGTGCGTGCATTCGCACCGTTGAGGTGTTGTGTGACGAGGCCTTGGTGGCGGCGCGTTCGAGGCTAGACCCGGCGGCCGGGATGATGCTCAGCGCCTTATGGGCGCCCGACACGGGCCAGCTGGCGCTGATGATTCATCACCTCGCCGTGGACGGGGTGTCGTGGCGAATCATATTGGAAGACTTAAATATCGCGTGGATGCAGCTTCGCGACGATCAAGACGTGATACTGCCTGCCGGAGGGACATCGTTTGCACGGTGGGCGTCGCTGCTCGAAGAGCACGCGCGTGGCGCGGATGTGGTGGAGTTGGCCGATGCCTGGCGACGGGTGTCCGGGGTTCCCGCGGCGTTGCCTGCGGTGCAACCCGGCCTGGATACCTATGCCACAGCCGGCTCGTTGTCGGTATCGCTGGACCCCGAGACCACGAGGTTGTTACTTGGTGAGGTACCGGCGGCATTTCATGCCGGAGCGCAAGACATTCTGCTGATTGCGTACGGATTGGCATGGAACGAATTCCTGGGTACAGCCGGGACGCCGATAGGTATCGACCTTGAAGGCCATGGCCGAGCCGAAGAACTCATCGCCGATGTTGACTTGTCACGCACGGTGGGATGGTTCACCACCAAGTACCCGGTAGCACTGTCTGTGGGTGCGCTGCCGTGGGCTCGGGTAATCGACGGCGGATCGGCCCTAGGCCCGGTTGTGAAGGCAGCCAAGGAACAGCTTCACGCACTCCCGGACCCCCTGACCTATGGCCTGTTGCGCTATCTGAATCAGGACGTCGACCTATCCGGCCCGGACCCAACGATCGGATTCAATTATCTTGGGCGCCTTGGTGCCGGTGCTACCGATATTTCCGATGGGTTGTGGCGGATCAGCCATGAGAATTTGTCGTCGAGCGACGTATCTTCGGCGGTATCGATGCCCATGACGCACACCGTGGAAGTCAACGCCGGCATCTTGGAAACACCTGCGGCGACCGGTGCACGTCTGCGGGCGAGCTGGACGTGGGCGCCTTCGGTGTTTGACGCGACTCAGGTACGGCGATTGAGCCGGTTGTGGTTCGAAGCTCTCACGGGGATGTGCACTCATGTTCGCAACGGCGGTGGGGGACTGACGCCGTCTGACATCCTGCCCGCCCGATTAACGCAAGACCAGATCGATGAGCTGGCGCACCGGCATCACATCGCTGACGTGCTGCCGCTCACCCCGGTGCAGCAGGGCCTGATGTTCCACTCCACCATCGCGGCGACTGCCGGCGATTCCGTGGTGGGTTTGCCGGTCGGTGATATCTATGCAGTTCAGCTGGATATCGCCGTCACCGGCGCCCTCGACCCGCCCCGGCTGCATGACGCGGTGAACGCCGTGGTGCAACGGCACCCGAACCTGGCGGCTTGTTTCAGCACCCAGTTCGGTGAGCCAGTACAGATCATTCCGGCGGATCCCGTGATCTGTTGGCAGTACGCCGAAATCGGATCCCATGAGGAGGTCGATCGACTGTGCGCCGCTGAGCGTGCCGCTGTGTGCGATCTCGTTGACAAGCCGACTTTTCGGGCAGCATTGATGCGCACCGAAGGAAACAAATACCGGTTCGTTCTGACCTTCCACCACGTGGTGGTCGACGGGTGGTCGCTGCCGATTCTGTTGCGGGAGATTTTCGCACATTACTTCGGACAGCATCTTTCGGCGCCGGTGCCATACCGTAGTTTCGTCAGCTGGTTGGCCGACCAGGATCGTGATACCGCACGCACGGTGTGGACTAGGGCGTTAGAGGGTTTCGGGACGCCCACTCTCATCGCTCCGTCGGCGACTCCGGGGCCGCGCGGCGTCGAATCGTATCGTGTGTCGGCCGAGATTACCCAGGCCCTGGGCGAATTGGCACGGTCACAGCACACCACGGTCAGCACGGTCCTGCAGGCGGCGTGGGCGCAGCTACTCATGGTGCTCACCGGTCAGCACGACATCGCGTTCGGCACTGTGGTGTCGGGCCGCCCGGTGGGGTTGGCCGGATCCGATGCGATGGTGGGGCTGCTCATCAACACGGTGCCGGTGCGGGCACGTGCCACGGCGATCACCACGGTGGCCGAACTGCTGCGGCAGATGCAGAGCGCCCACAACGACACCCTGGAGCATGAACATCTGGCGCTCAACGAGATTCATCGCCTCTCTGGTCATACCCGGTTATTCGACACCCTGTTTCTATATGAAAACTATCCAGTGGACACCGCTGCGTTCCTGGGCGCGCAGGAGTTGGCGATCACCGAGTTCATCAGCCGCGAATACAACCACTACCCGCTGTCGGTGATGGCGCTACCCGGCGGCGAGCTGGGTCTGCGCGTCGAGTACGACACCGCCTTGTTCGATGTGGCCGGTATCGACGCGTTGGTCGAACGGTTCCGGCGGATTCTGGTTGCCATGACCGTCAGCCCCACGCAGCGGGTCCGGTCGATCGATGTGCTGAAATCCGATGAGCATGATCGTCTCGACAGCTGGGGCAATCGGTCGGAGTTGACGCGGCGGCCACCGGCCTTCGGTTCTATCCCGGAAATGTTCGCCCGCCAGGTCGACCGTGCACCGCAGGCAGCGGCGCTCTCGTTCCGGGGCCGCTCGATGACCTACCGCGATCTCGACACGGCCGCCAACCGATTCGCGAACCTATTGGCCTCATTCGGTGCCGGACCGGGAGAGTCTGTGGCGCTGTTGATTCCACGTTCCGATGCCGCCGTCGTCGCGATCCTGGCGGTACTGAAAACGGGCGCTGCCTACCTGCCGATCGATCCGGGCGTGCCGAGGGCCCGGCTGGAATTCATGCTCACCGATGCCGCACCCGTCGTCGCCGTGACGACGGCAGAACTTCGCGTCCGCTTGGCCGGATCGAGTGTGCCCGTTGTCGATATCGACGATCCCGATGTCCATCACCGGATGAGTGTCGCGCTGCAGGCGCCGGAGCCGGAGGACATCGCATACACGATCTACACCTCCGGTACCACGGGTGCCCCGAAGGCCGTGGCCATTACGCACCGCAATGTCATCCAACTGCTGGAGTCGCTGCCTACGAACTTGCCCTCGGGGCCCGGTGAGGTGTGGTCGCAGTGGCATTCGCTGGTTTTTGACGTTTCGGTGTGGGAAATCTGGGGTGCCCTGCTGCACGGTGCACGGTTGGTGGTTGTACCCGAGTCGGCGACGGGCACACCTGCGCGCCTACACGATCTTCTGGTAAGCGAAAAGGTCAGCGTTCTGCACCAGACACCCTCTGCGATAGCGATGTTGGACCGGGACGGCTTGGACAACATGGCGGTGGTGGTGGCAGGCGAACCCTGCCCGACTGAGGTGGTAGATCGGTGGGCATCGGATCGCCTGATGCTCAACGCCTACGGCCCCACGGAGGCGACGATCTATGCCGCGATCAGCGCGCCGCTAGTGCCTGAAACAGCCCTGGTGCCCATCGGTTCGCCGGTTACTGGCGGCGCGACGTTCGTTCTCGACGACTGGTTACGGCCGGTGCCACCCGGTACGGTCGGCGAGCTGTATCTGGCCGGGAGGGGAGTGGAAGTCGGTTACATCCGTCGGGCTGGATTGACCAGTTCACGTTTTGTGGCATGCCCGTTCGGGGACCTGGGAGCACGGATGTACCGCACCGGAGACCTGGTGCGGTACGGCGAAAACGGTCAGCTGCAGTACTTGGGGCGCACTGACGAGCAGGTCAAGATCCGCGGATATCGCATCGAACTCGGTGAGATCCAGGCGGCGCTCGCCGAGCTGGACGGCGTGGATCAAGCGGCGGTCATCGCCCGTGAGGACCGACCCGGTGACAAACGTCTCGTCGGCTACATCACCGGAATGGCCGACCCGGCCACGTTAAGAGCCAAACTGGCGGGGCGACTTCCGGCGTACATGATCCCTGCCGCGGTGGTCGCGGTAGGGGCAATGCCCCTGACGGTCAACGGCAAGCTCGACAAGCGCTCACTGCCCGCACCCGTATATCAAGACACCGCCCATTACCGGGCGCCGGCGAACGCATCCGAGCGGACCATCGTCGATATCTACGCCCACACGCTCGGTATTGAGCAGGTGGGAAGGGACGACTCCTTCTTCGACCTCGGCGGGGACTCGATCTCGGCAATGAGAGTCATCGCTGCGCTCAACACCGCTCTCGGCGCCGACCTCGCGGTGTGGACGCTCTTCGAGGCGCCGTCGGCGCGAAGCCTGAATGCCCATCTGAGCGGCGCCGCGTGCTCGGTGGCAACGGCCGAAACCACGGGACCGAGCTTTGCGTCCGTGCACGGCCGGGCAGTGACCGAGGTGCGGGCAAGTGATCTCATGCTCGACAAGTTCATCGATGACGCAACGCTTGTGGCCACTCCCTCCCGACCACGTTCGAGCGGCAGCGCCCGGACGGTGCTGCTCACCGGAGCCACCGGGTTCCTCGGTCGCCACCTGGTGCTGCACTGGTTGAAGGAGATGGAGCGTGTCGGCGGCGCGCTGATCTGCGTGGTGCGAGCTCCCTCGGATGAAGACGCGCGGCGGCGTCTCTACAGAACTTTTGACAGCGGCGACGCCGAGCTGGTGGCACGCTTCGAAGAGCTGGCCGCCAACCGGCTGGAGGTTATCGCCGGCGACAAGGGTGAGCCCAATCTGGGACTGAAACATCAGATGTGGCAACGGCTTACCGCATCCGTCGATCTGATCGTCGATTCGGCGGCTTTCGTCAATAGCGTCCTGCCATACAGCGAGCTTTTTGCGCCCAACGTCGTCGGTACCGCCGAGTTGATCCGATTCGCACTCACCACGAAGCTCAAGCCGTACACATTCGTGTCGACATCAGATGTCGGTCGTCAGATCGACGCGCCGAGGTTCACCGAGGCTGCCGATATTCGAGATATCAGTCCCACGCGGACTGTCGACAGCAGTTACGCCAACGGGTATGCCAACAGCAAGTGGGCCGGCGAGGTGCTCCTCCGGGAGGCGCATGACAGGTGCGGGTTGCCGGTGTCGGTGTTCCGCTCAAGCATGGTGATGGCCGGCACCAGCTACGCGGGCCAACTGAACGTGACCGATACGGTCAGCCGGATGGTGCTGAGCATCATGGCCACCGGTGTCGCCCCCGAATCGTTCTACCGGCTCGACGCTCACGGGAAACGACAGCGTGCACATTTCGACGGGCTGCCGGTGGAATTTGTCGCAGAGGCCATTGCCACATTGGGTGCTCAAGTCGTCGACGGGTTCGAGACCTATCACGTGATGAACCCGCACGACGACGGCATCGGGATCGACGAGTACGTCGACTGGTTGATCGGGGCCGGTCATCCGGTTGAACGCATCAGTGATTTCGGAAACTGGCTGCTGCAGTTCGAGGCCGGACTGCGCGCGTTGCCGGACCGGCAACGTCAGGGTTCGGTGCTGCAGATGCTGATGCTGTTGAAGCAGCACGGGCCGCTGCGGGCGCCGGAGCCGGCACGTGGTTCCTACGCTCCGGCCGACCATTTCCGGGACGCTGTGCGACAAGCGAAAATTGTTTCATACCAGGATATCCCACACATTTCAGCGCCGATTATCGTCAAGTATGTCACCGATCTTCAGCTACTAGGATTGTTGTAGCCGTGCGGACGAGAGCGCGGCGGTGGCAGCAATATCTAGATGCGGAACCGCATGGGGATGCTCAGCGGCCCGCGGATGGCTGGTGTGTCGCGCCAGCTCACCGGACCGGTGATCACCGGTCGGCGTGCCAAGATCTCGCGAAGGGCGACCGTGGCCTCCAGCCTCGCCAGCGCCGAGCCCAGGCAGTGATGCGCGCCATACCCGAAGGCCAGCGGCGGTGTGTTCTTGCGGTCTAGCCGGAATTCGGCGGGATCGGCGAACACCTGCGGGTCGCGGTTCGCGGCCGCGATCGCGATGAGTACCGTCTGGCCCTCCAGAATCGTGGTCCCGCCGAGGTCATGGTCCTGGGTCGCCACGCGCGCGGTGCCTTGCACAGGGCCGTCAAGTCGGAGTAGTTCGGTGACGACTGCGGGGTCGTCCGGGTCTATGTGATCGGCCAGCCGGGTTCCGTCGGCGCGCTCCGCGAGCAGCCGAAGCATGCTTGCCCCCAAGAGATTTGCCGTCGTCTCATGACCCGCTATCGCGATCGTGAACGTCATGGTGACCACGTCTTCCAACGACAGATCGGTATCGGATGCGATCAGGCTGAGCAGATCGTCACCGGGATGCGCGCGCCGATCCGCGGCCAGGGGTAGCAGCTCGGTAGCGAGGCTCGCCCCGGCCGCGGTGCCGGCCATGACGGTCTCGACGTCGGCGAAGGCGCCCAGCATCTGAATGATGATCGGAGATTCCTCGCGAAGGACCGCCGACGATGAGTCATCCAGGCCAAGCCATTCACCGATGATGGCGATCGGTAGCGGCAAGGCGATATCGGTCATGAAATCGAAAGGCTCTCCTGCCACGTGGTATTCGATGACGTGAGCGGTGATGGACTGCACGCCCTCGCGTAGGCCGGCAATGAATCCGGGGGTAAATACGTCGCGGACAGCGCCCCTGAGTTCGGTGTGGTCCGGTCCGTCGGCGAAGAGTATGTTTCTGCCGAAGTTGGACAGATCGAGGTACTCAGGGGCCGATGCCCGCATCTGAGGGCTGGCGAGTGGATCGCTCGACCAGCCGGCGCCGCCCAGTACCTCGCGGGCCGGGCGATAGCCGAGAACCACCCAGGTGCCGGCTTTCTCGTCCCATACCACGTCGCTGCGAGCTCGGAGGTTTTCGTAGTAGAGGTACGGATCCCTTGAGTCCCAGGGGATCCGCGGTGCGACGGGGTTAGCGGTGGTCATGGTGATCCAATCCGAAGGGCAGGCCGCGGTCACGGACCCAGGCGACATGCTGTTTACCTAGTGGGGAAACGGGTTCGGCAACACCGTCGAGGTCGTCGAGTAGCGCTCGGGTGTGTGCGGTCGCGTTCAGCGTTGCCGACAGGGCGCTGATATTGAGATTGATCCTGGCCAGGAAAATCAAGTCGCTGGGTATCGACATCTGATGCAGCGTCTGGAAATTGAGCAGGGACCGGGTGCCATTGTTCGACACTTCACGCGTGAATGTCACGGGTTGATCGGCGCGGATGTCTTGCACGGTCGACCCGAGCCAGTCAAAGATGTCCTGTTCGGAAAGTGGAGAATCGATCGGGAAATAGCCGGCGTCGACCATGAGCTGGCGCAGATCTCCCCGGCGTTCCTCGGCAGCCGCGCGAATCATCTGCACGAGCCGGTAGCGCAAGGTCTCGGGCACCACCTTGATGCAGCCGAAATCGACGAAGCCGACCGACCCGTCCATGCCGAATCGATAGTTCCCCGGATGTGGATCGGCATGAAACAGATTGGCATGCCGAAACGACCCGGTGCTGAAACGCCAGATCGTCTCCACCCAAATGTCTTTGAGGTCCTGATCGGCCTGTTGAGCCGCCGCCCAATCCAGTCCGTCCAGGTATGTCATGGTGAGTACCCGATTGCCGGACGC
The DNA here is from genome assembly GCF_059813245.1 of Mycobacterium sp. NGS15. Taxonomy (NCBI): domain Bacteria; kingdom Bacillati; phylum Actinomycetota; class Actinomycetes; order Mycobacteriales; family Mycobacteriaceae; genus Mycobacterium; species Mycobacterium sp. NGS15. The sequence goes on from NZ_JCALEF010000005.1 coordinate 189,263, forward strand.
TTCGGAAATCACCTCGGGTATCCGGATAAACGGATGGTCCCGGTACAGCTTCGCAAAGGTCTGAATGTTGGCGGCCTCGTGCCGGTAGTCCAACTCCTCGGAAATGCGTGCGGCCACTTCGTCCGCCATCAGGCGATGGTCCAGCTGTGGCCTCGGTCCCGCGATTCCTGTCGCGAAGCGCAGAAAGGTGGCCATCAGCTCTGCGTTCGATAGATCGTTCCTAATAGCATGTGCCACACCGGGATACTGGATCTTGACCGCAACCGGACGCCCATCGTGAAGGGTCGCCCGATGCACCTGGCCGATCGATGCCGCGGCGATCGGATCATCGCTGAATTCGGAGAACAGGTCCTCGATCGACCGGCCGAGATCCTCTTCGAGGGCCTGGCGCGCCAACAACGGATGCATGGGTGGTGCGTCGGCTTGCAGCCGCGTCAGCGCGTTCTGATACGGAGACAGCTGGCTGTATCCGTGGGATGCGATATCGGCGACGGAGAAGATTTGGCCGGCCTTCATGAGGACGCCTTTGGAGTGCCCGAGCAGTTCTGTGTAGCGCTCGGCGGTGCGTTCGTGGAACCGTTCGACGGCTCCGGTATCTCCGGCCTTTTCGCGTAGGCCCGCCACGAGTCGTCCGCCTGCGGCGCGGGCGGTAAAGCCGGCCAGTGGCATGGTGCGCCGGATTCGGCCGTGGGGGATCGGGCTGGATGTCGCAGGCTTCGCGGCTCCGAGGTTGTCGCTCATAGCTGGGCACCGACCTTTGGTTGTTCCCGGGGTTCCAAGCCGAAGGGCAGTCCACGTTCACGTACCCAGGCCACATGCTGAATGCCCAGGGGGGTACTGGGCTCAGCGACACCGGTCATGTCCTCGACGACGGCGCGCGCGTTCACCGTGGCTTCGAGTTTCGATAGCGTCGACCGCACGCCGAGCGGAACCCGGACGAAGTAGATGAGGTCGGGCGGCAGCGCAATACGGGCAGAAAGGGAATCGGGGCTGCTGGTATCTAGCGTGGCCAGGTTTCGGCTGATCAGCTGGGCGTTGTAGGTAACGGGTTGCGGGCCAACAACATCCGGGTTGTTCTGATCCATCCATCGGTGCACTTCCTCCGTCGTCATGGTGGTTCCGGCGGCGATGAACCCGGCTTCCGTCATGACTGCGTGAAGGTCCGCTGTGCGTTCCTGCAGGTTGGCGACGATCATCTGCAGCCATGCGAGACGAAGGCGCTCGGGAATGACCTTCACGGAGCCGAAGTCGACGATCCCGATGGAGCCATCCAGGCCGAACCGGTAGTTCCCCGGATGCAGGTCCGTGTAGAAAGCCGACGCATGTTGCAGGGGTGACAGACTGAATCTCCACAATGCCTCTCCCCAAATGTCTTTGAGGTCCTGGCTGGATTCCTGAGCCTGAGCCCAGTCGATTCCGTCAACGTAGGTCATGGTGAGCACCCGGTCGCTGGACAGCTCCGGGAGGGCCTCCGGCACGCGGATGAACGGATGCCCACCGAACAGCTCGTGGAAAGCGGTGATGTTGGCGGCCTCGCGGCGATAGTCGAGTTCCTCCGCGATTCGTTCCGAGATGTCTCGTGCGGTGGCGCGCAGATCTATCGCGACACTGCGGCCGAGCAGTGACAGGAAGGTCCGGAGGAAGGTCGTGACGAGTTCGGTGTTGGCAAGGTCATCCTGGATCGCCTGTGCCACACCGGGATATTGGATCTTCACGGCGACCTCACGGCCGTCGTGAAGGACGGCACGGTGGACCTGGCCGATGGATGCCGACGAGATTGGCTCATCGGTGAACTTCGCAAACGCCTGGTCGGTTGGCAGTCCCAGTTCCGATTCGAGGATGCTGCGTGCCAACGCGGGGGCCATGGGCGGCGACTGGGTCTGGAGCCGGGTCATTGCCCGCTCGTACGGGGAGACGCGGCCATCGCCGAGAGCGCTGCTGTCGATGCTGGAGAAGATCTGGCCGGCCTTCATGAGCACGCCTTTGGAGTGTCCGAGGAGTTCGGCGTAGCGCTCGGCGGTCTCCTCGTGAAAGCGATCGACGGCTCCGGTGTCACCAGCTTTTTCGCGTAGGCCCGCGACGAGCCGTCCTCCTGCGGCGCGGGCGGTGAAGCCGGCCAGCGGCATGGTGCGCCGGATCCTGCCCCTGGGTACTAGCTCCTCTGCCATGGCTGCCTCCTACCGGTGACCCATCCGAGCTGTTAAAGTACTCACTGAGTCACACTAAGTGATTACTTTGGAGGCGTCAATGGGTGAGATTTCCACCAAGGAGCGCCTGGTCACCGAGGCCATGCGGTTGTTCGGCGAGCAGGGATACAAGGCCACCAGCGTGGCGCAGATCGAGAAGGCCGCTGGCCTCACGCCGGGTTCGGGCGGGCTGTATCACCACTTCAAGTCGAAGGAGGCGCTGCTTGAGGCCGGTATCGACCGTCAGCTCGATCGGCGCAGCGCTATGCGTGACATCCGCGCACTCTTCGGCGGTCTCGGAGACCTGCGTAATGAACTGACCATGATGGGGCGCTACATCCTGGCGATCCTGGACGAGGAATCGCAGTTGTTGCAGATCGTCTCCAGTGTGCCGTCTGGCCGGCCGGCGCGGCTCGATGACGCCTACGCGGCGCTGTTCGACAGCCTGTACGGAGAACTGACCGACTGGGTACGGGGCTGGGCGCCCGGCATCGGTAAGCAGGACGCGGAATCGATTGGGGTACTTGGTGTCAATGCGCTCCTGGGCAAGCGTGCGACCAACGCGGTGTTCCGGCGGCCCGGTCTCGATATTGCCGACGAGGACTACATCGCGGAATGGACGGCCATGCTGGCCACGAGGATCGAATCGCTGCGTTAGTCTCCGCCGGTGGCCTTGACACCGGAGACCGTACCCGCCGCGCCCGTGGTCCCGCGCAGCCGAATCGTCATTGCCTCCATGGTGGGCACGAGCATCGAATTCTTCGACTTCTATATCTATGCCACCGCGGCCGTGCTGGTGTTCCCAACATTGTTCTTTCCCAAGGGAGATGACACCGCCGCGCTGCTGTCCTCATTCGCCACGTTCGGATTGGCCTTCGTCGCCCGGCCGGTCGGATCCGTGCTGTTTGGACACTTCGGCGATCGGATCGGACGCAAGGCCACGCTTGTTGGATCACTGATGACGATGGGAGTGGCGACCTTCGCGATCGGGCTGTTGCCCACCTTCGAGGCCGTGGGCTACTGGGCTCCGGCGCTGCTGTCGCTGCTGCGCTTTTGTCAAGGTCTGGGATTGGGTGGGGAGTGGTCGGGTGCGGCGCTGCTGGCGACCGAAACCGCCGAGGAGGGCAAGCGGGGCTGGGCAGCGATGTGGCCACAGCTCGGTGCCCCGATCGGCTTTTTCTTCGCCAACGGCACCTTCTTGGTATTGATGCTCGTCATGGGCTTCGATGCCAAAGCTGCTGCGGCCAATCATGCGTTCTTGTCCTGGGGTTGGCGGGTTCCCTTCCTGGCCAGCGCGGTTATCGTGGTCGTCGGGCTGTACGTGCGGCTCAAGCTCACCGAGACGCCCGTGTTCACCCAGGCGGTCGCCGAGGGCAAGAAGGTGCGTGCACCGCTGGCAGAGGTGGTCAGTACCTCGTGGCGCCAGCTGGTGATCGGCACCTTCGTCATGCTGGCCACGTACACAATCTTCTACGTCGTGACGACCTGGGCGGCATCGTACGGAACAGGGAAAGTGGTCGACAAATCCGGGGTCAAACTCGCGATCAGTTACGTCGACTTCCTGCGGATGCAACTGATTTCGGTGTTGTTCCTGGCCGCGTGTGTGCCGATATCCGGTCGGCTGGCGGACAAGTATGGCCGCAGGCCGGTGCTGCTGACGTCCACTGCCGGAATCATCGCGTTCGGGCTTTCGTTCGGCTGGTTCCTGAACCCGGCGACTGTGGACAAGACCATGATGCTGGCGTTCCTGAGTCTGGGAATGGCATTGATGGGCTTGTCCTTTGGGCCGATGAGCGCCTTGCTGCCCGAGCTCTTTCCGACGAATGTGCGTTACACGGGGTCGGGGATCGCCTACAACTTCGCCTCCATCATCGGCGCCGCCGTCGCGCCGTTCATCGCGACCTGGCTGGTGCATGACGTCGGCGTTGGCTGGGTGGGGGTGTACTTGGCGGTCGCCGGAGTGCTGACTTTTGTGGCTCTGCTGACGGTGCGTGAGACGCGCGGTGTCGATCTCGCCGAAGTATGAAATCACTTCTGTCCCAATAACTTCACTGGCAACAATTGGCGGCTAGTTGTCGGTGGGCGTCTTTAGAGTTGGCACATGAGTTCGATTGAGATGTTGAAGGTGACGGCCGCAGCGGTCGCTACCGAGACATTCGATGACCTCAACTGCGCGGAGCGGCTCCGGGTGTTGGCGGATCTGGAAACGATTCAACGCCAGCTCCTGTCTGCCTCCCACACCCTGACCGCGGGAATCGTGGCGCAGGGTTCTCCCATTGAACTGGGCGGCACCTCCTTTCCTGACGTCATCTCACGGCGGCTGCGCATCAGCAAGGGTGCGGCCCGTCGCCGCATCGCTGACGCACAGCAGTTGGCGCCCCAGCGGGCCTTAACAGGTGAGCGGTTGGCGCCGGTGCTGCCGAATATGTCCGCCGCGTTGAGTCGGGGTGACATTGGCGAAGAGCATGTCCGGATCGTCCGGCAGTTTTTCGACAAGCTCCCTGCGGTAGTCGATGCGGTGACGCGCGAGGCTGCAGAGGTTCGGCTCGCCCAGATGGCGGCCCAGTTTGGACCTGAGCAGCTGCGCATCGGCGCTGAGCGGATGATGGCGTTGTTGAACCCGGATGGGGAGTTCTCCGATATCGATCGGGCGCGACGCCGCGGCCTGACGATCGGACAGCAGGGCTTTGATGGCATGTCTCCGATTTCGGGGTTGTTGGATCCGGAGACGCGCGCTTGCCTGGACGCAGTCTTCTCGAAGTTGGCCGCACCCGGTATGTGCAATCCTGCCGACCAAACACCTGTGGTGGAGGGCGATCCGGCGCCCGAAGCTGCTGAGCGTGATACCCGGACCGGTGCGCAGCGCAATCACGACGCGGTCAAGGTGATGTCGCGCATGGCGTTGAGCTCCGGTGAGCTGGGAAGTCACCATGGCCTGCCGGTGACCGTCGTGGTGTCCACGACTCTTGCCGAACTCGAGTCGGCTGCGGGCTATGCCACCACGGGCGCCGGGGCGGCATTGCCCATGCGGGACCTGATCAGGATGGCTACCCACGCATACCATTACCTCGCGGTTTTTGGCGATGACGGCCGGCCGCTCTACCTGGGTCGCACCAAGCGGATCGCCACTGCGGATCAGCGAATCATGCTGCACGCCAAGGATCGTGGTTGTTCTGCTCCTGGCTGTGCAGTGCCCGGGTATCTGTGTGAGGTGCACCATGTCGATGAATGGGCCGATGATTATGGGCCGACCGACATCGACAACCTGACTTTCGCCTGCGGACCGCACCACCGGCTCATCAAGCCCGGCGGGTGGGTCACCCGTAAGAGTCGGCGCACCGGACGCACCGAATGGATACCGCCGCCACATCTGGACTTGGGCCACACTCGCACCAACGACTTCCATCACCCGGAGCTGTTTGCCGATAGCGACTAGGGTCGCTGTGTGGCTGTGCTGTGTAGTCGTCGCGGGTTCCTCCTTTCGGGTGCAGTTGCGTTGACGGGTCTGGCATTGTCAGGGTGCGCCGGCAAGAAGACCGGACGCATCATCAGCCGGGGCAGTAGCGTTGCTGAGTTCGCCAGAAAGCTCCCGGACCCTGCCGAGCTGCAGCGGCGCTGCCGGGTGGTGTCGATGTTGGACGCGTTGGTCGAGGGAAAGCCCGTCGCTAAGGGGGATATCGGCACTGTTTACCAACCGAATTGGCGTCCCGGCGATGATCTCGTCAAGTACGCGGATGGAGGCGGCAACGAGTGGTCGATCATCTTCTCGGTGAAGGACGGCGTCTTCATCCGCGGGTTCGACCACGAGTCCGATCTGAGCACCTATAACGAAGACGGCTACTGGCCGGGCCTCGTCGGCGACCTGCCGGAGCCCTTCACATCAGATCTGAAAAACCCCGATTTGTACGACTATTACGACGGCGCGCCACAAATGACCGTCTGTGTCTGGCGCGGTCCCACGGACGTCGCATGGCATCACGGAAATCCGGAGCCGACGCAGTGGGGCTACCAGGGCTACGGAGGTGAGGGCTTGTTCGAGCCGCTTGTTGACTGGCGAGCATCCAAGGAGCTGGACTGGTTGTACCCGGCGAAGGGCCACGTTCTACCGGAGCCCGCTGTACAGCAGGTCATGAAACAGGCGCCATTGACTGACGAGCTTGCGCGCGCATTTCACCCCAGCCCGGACATCGCCGCGCTGCATGCCGAGGCGCGGCGGATCGGGTACTAGACCAGGTGTGATGTAAGCCTCGTCCTGGTCGGCACTAGGCTATGGCGACGTGAGCGAACGTCCAGTCGTGCTGATTGCCGACAAACTTGCCCAGTCGACCGTCGAAGCACTTGGTGATGGTGTGGAGGTGCGCTGGGTCGACGGCCCGGATCGCCCCGCGCTGCTGGCCGCGGTACCCGATGCCGACGCCCTCTTGGTGCGCTCGGCCACCACGGTGGACGCCGAGGTGTTGGCCGCGGGCACCAAGCTCAAGATCGTCGCGCGCGCCGGCGTCGGACTCGACAATGTCGATGTCAAGGCCGCAACCGCCCGCGGCGTGCTGGTGGTCAATGCACCCACCTCCAACATTCACAGCGCCGCCGAGCACGCCGTCACGCTGCTGCTCGCTACCGCACGGCAGATCCCGCCCGCGGACGCCTCGCTCAAGGCGCACACCTGGAAGCGCTCGTCGTTCAATGGCGTCGAGGTGTTCGGCAAGACCGTCGGCGTGGTGGGCCTGGGCCGCATCGGTCAGCTCGTCGCGCAGCGCCTCGCCGCGTTCGGGACGCACATCGTCGCCTACGACCCCTACGTCTCGGCCGCCCGCGCCGCTCAGCTCGGTATCGAGCTGTTGACCCTCGACGAACTTTTGGGTCGCGCAGATTTCATCTCGGTGCACCTGCCCAAGACTCCGGAAACCGCCGGGCTCATCGGCAAGGACGCACTGGCCAAGACCAAGCCGGGCGTCATCATCGTCAACGCCGCACGCGGTGGGCTCATCGACGAGGCGGCGCTGGCTGACGCGATCCGTAGCGGCCATGTCCGTGGCGCCGGGCTCGACGTCTTCGCCACCGAGCCGTGCACCGACAGCCCGCTTTTCGAGCTCGAGCAGGTAGTGGTGACCCCGCACCTGGGCGCCTCGACCAGCGAGGCGCAGGACCGCGCCGGTACCGACGTGGCCGCGAGCGTGCAGCTGGCCCTGGCGGGCGAGTTCGTACCCGACGCGGTCAACGTCGGCGGGGGAGTGGTCAGCGAAGAGGTCGCCCCGTGGCTGGAGGTCGTGCGCAAGCTCGGCGTGCTCATCGGTGCCGTTTCTGAGCAGCTGCCCACGTCGCTGTCGGTCGACGTTCGTGGTGAGCTGGCCTCCGAAGATGTTGCCGTGCTGAAGCTTTCAGCGCTACGCGGGTTGTTCTCCTCGGTGATCGAGGATCAGGTGACCTTCGTGAACGCTCCGTCGATCGCTGAGGAGCGCGGCGTGAGCGCCGAGATCACCACGGCCACCGAGAGCCCCAACCACCGAAGCGTGGTCGATGTGCGCGCCGTCTACGCGGACGGCTCGGTGATCAACGTCGCCGGCACCCTATCCGGCCCGCAGCAGGTGCAGAAGATCGTCCAGATCAACGGCCGCAACTTCGACCTGCGTGCCGAGGGCGAGAACCTCGTCATCAACTACGCCGACGTGCCCGGTGCGCTCGGCAAGATCGGCACCGTGTTGGGCGCCGCCGATGTCAACATCCAGGCCGCGCAGCTGAGCCAGGACGCCTCCGGGGCGGCAGCCACCATCATCCTGCGTATCGATCGCAGCGCACCGGATGCGGTGCTGGACGAGATCCGTGCCGCCGTCGGTGCCACAACCCTTGAGCTGGTTGATCTTTCATGACGAAACTTGCGATCATCGCTGGCGACGGCATCGGGCCTGAGGTTATCGGCGAGGCTGTCAAGATTCTCGATGCGGTGCTGCCCGGCGTCGACAAGACCGAATACGACCTGGGTGCCCGCAGGTACCTGGCCACCGGTGAGCTGATGCCCGATTCGGTGCTTGACGAGCTCCGCGGCCACGACGCGATCCTCCTTGGCGCCATTGGCGATCCATCGGTCCAGAGTGGAGTGCTGGAGCGCGGTCTGCTGCTGCACACCAGATTCGCACTCGATCATCACATCAACCTGCGTCCGGCCAAGCTGTACCCGGGCGTGACGGGACCATTGGCCGGCAACCCGGCCATCGACCTGGTCGTGGTGCGCGAGGGAACTGAGGGGCCGTACACCGGCAACGGCGGTGCCATCCGGGTCGAGACCCCGCACGAGGTCGCCACCGAGGTCAGCCTCAACACCCGCTTCGGGGTGGAGCGCGTGGTGCGCAACGCGTTCCAGCGTGCCGAGGCCCGCAGCAAGAACCTGACGCTGGTGCACAAAAACAACGTGCTCAAGTACGCCGGCTCACTCTGGACGCGGACGGTCAACGAGGTGGCCGCCGAGCATCCGGACGTGCAGGTGTCCTACCAGCACATCGATGCCGCCACCATTCACATGGTGACCGACCCGGGCCGGTTCGACGTCATCGTCACCGACAATCTGTTCGGTGACATCATTACCGACTTGACGGCCGCCGTCACCGGTGGAATCGGTTTGGCCGCAAGCGGAAACATCGACGGTTCGGGTAAGAACCCGTCGATGTTCGAGCCCGTGCACGGTAGTGCGCCCGATATCGCGGGCCAGGGGATCGCCGATCCCACCGCCGCAGTCGTATCGGTTTCGCTGCTGCTGGATCACCTCGGCGAGATCGAGGCAGCGGCCCGGGTGGAGAAGGCCGTCGAACAGCATCTGGCCACCCGTGGGCAGGAGAAGCTGTCCACCTCGGCCACCGGCGATCGGATCGCCAGCTTCCTCTAGTCCTCATCGAGTGCGAGCCTCACGCGGAAATCCAGCCGGAAATCCGCGCGAGGCTCGCACTCGGCGTTTAGCGGGCGGGCCGTTCCAGCTTGACCGGCACCAAACCGACTGCCGCCAGGGGAAACAGTGCGCAGATGGCGAACGCTGCCGAGAAACCTGCCACCGTGGCCACCGCACCGAAAACCGGCGGTGCCACCGCGGCGGCCAGCAGCTGACCGGTGTTCTGCGCGCCCAGTGCGCGGCCACTCCAGAACGGTCCGGCGATCTCCGCGATCGACGTGTAGGCCAGGCCGTTATCCGACACGGTGATCACCGAAGCCACGAGCATGACGACGACGCTGATCGACCAGTCCAGCTGATTGGTGAGGGCCAGTAGCGCCATGGTCGCCGACGCGGCAAGAGCGATGAGACGGATCGGCCGCATACGCGAGCCCCAACGGTCGGACCACATTCCGGCGACGACCCGGCCGAGCGCGCCCACGACCTGTGCGACGGTGACCATGATGCTTGCGGCGCCGATGCTCCAGCCTCTATCGGTCACCAGCCACACCAGGGTGAAGGTCCACACCACCACCTGGGGGACCACCAGCAGTACCGAGACGCCGTGGATGAGCCACAGCACCCGTGATCCGCGATAGGGATTGGCCAGGTGTTCCTCGGGAGCCTCCGCGCGAGGGAGGCGGGGTGGGTCGATGATGCCCACCAGGCACACCGCCGAGGACACCGCGCATACGACCGCTGGGAAGATCAATGCCGTTGCAACACCGTGGCCTTCGGCGATACGGGGAATGACCAGGGCGCCCAGGGCAACCCCCAGCGGTTGCGCCATCTGGCGGATGCCCATCACCGTGCCTCGCTGATTCGGCGGAAACCACCCGACCACTACGCGGCCGCTGGCCGAGTTACATGCTGCTGCGGCAGCTCCTCCCAACAGCAGGAAGACGCCCGTGATCACCAGTGACGGCGCCTCGGCCGCGGCGAATGCGGCCAGTGCCGTCAGCGCCAGACCGCTCACCAACGCGATCCGCTCGCCGAACCTGTCGATGAGCGCGCCCCACGCGATGAGCGTCAGCACCATCCCGAAACTGGGCATCGCCGACAGCAGTCCCGCGTTGGCGAGGTCGAGTCCGCGCTCGGTGTGCAGGGCGGGTATGAGGAATGCCACACCGTTGATGAAGACATTCGCACCCGCCGTGGACCCCAGGGCAATGGCCAGCATCGCCCAACGGCGTGTTGTACCAACCTCATCGACACGAACCATGACCGTCATGGTTCCACATTCATCTCAAATTGTTGAACTATTGTCTCAATATATGAGACTGCCTAACTGGCCGTCGCGAGCTTGTCATGCTGCCGGTACGTGCGGTCGCCACCGGTCTGGGCCATGCCGCGCGAGACGATCTGACGCCGCGCAAAGTGACCAAATTCCTCGCTGATGCGTGTCATGCCAGGCAGCACATTGCGGCGTTCGAAGAACCAGTTGACCACCGACGTCCCGAGGACCGCAGCCTGCATGGACTTGCTGTCGATAAGCCCCAAGTGATCAGCATGCGTCTTCCCGAGGATGAGACGGCTGTAGGACGACAGGTATGCACGGGACAGCCGCATGAACACCGGCTCGTCCTGTGTGGATCCGTGTAGCGCCTGCGTCAGCGAGTACGAATCCTCGTCGGGCAGGAACTCGGTATCGGCTTCCAGCCAGAACAACCGCCAGGTGTCCTCCTCGCTGGTGGGTACGAGCTCGGGGTGAATTCCCATGAGCTGTCCCACGTATCGCCAGAAATGGAAGACTGCCTCGCGCTCGGTGTCGGAGAAGCTCATGCCCATGGCCTGACATCCCGCCAAGTTGGCCAGCGAGAAGAGCATCAGCGTCCCCGCCATCTGAATCTGGTTGATCGGGGTGTCCCAGTTCTCGTAGTCCCAGTCATCGCGCCGGTTCATGGCGCCGCGAACCAGCGCATGCATCAGACGGACCCGAGGAATTCCCTTGAAACCGGCGGCGAATCGCTCAAGTCCGCCGGGGGAGGTGACGTCGATGAGCCATTGCGCCGTCTCGTGCAGTCGACGGGGAGCCGCGGCTTGCAGATTCAGGTTGCCGGTACCGACCAGGGGTTTATCGGCACGGGACGAGAGGTAGCCCCCGGTGAGGGCAAGGCCGGGCAGTGCCAAGCCCAGCCCGACGACTCCGGTGCGCATGCTGACCCGGGCGGCCAGCTCAAGCTTCGCGTCGTCGAGCCAGTAGGGCCGGGCATCCACCTGTGCGAAGAACGCAACGAGTTCCTCGGGGGGATTGTCGACCGATTCGATGCCGGATTCCAGGGCCGTCTCGAACATCCGGCGCCCCTGACCTGCTGGGAACCGCGCGAACATCGCGACCACCGCATCGGCGAGCGGGTCGCCGACGTGCGCGTACTGGCGGAAGGTTTCCCGCTGCTCGGCGGTCGCGCGGATGTCCCGTCCGGCCAGGAAGCGAGTGAACACATTGAACGGAAACTCGCGAAGCTGCGGCGGGTTAGGGAGCTTCTGCCAGTTCGAAGCCATGGGTGAGGTCCTTTCCTCGTTGAAAGCGTCCATCTGGTGACACGACTCACCATCTGGTGAGAATCATCACCAGAAAATGTCGTGAGGTCAAGGACCACAGTGCGACAATCGGCAGATGCCATCCCGGACCTATGGCGGCGCTACATCCGGTGAACGACGCGCACGGCGACGCGCGGCGCTCCTGGACGCTGCTCTGGACCTGGTCGCTGCTAACGGCGTGAAGGGGCTGACGGTGCGCGGTGTATGCGCCGAGGCCCGGCTCAACGATCGGTACTTCTACGAAAGCTTCCGCAGCACCGATGAGTTGGTCCTCGCGATGCTGGACGAACAGATGCTCGCGGGCTCGGCCGCCATTATCGAAGCCATTGCGAAGAGTTCGACGTCCAACGATCCGGTGGTACGCACACGTGCTGCCGTGGGCAGTGGCCTGCGGTTCCTTACCGCCGATCCACGCCGGGGCAGGCTCCTGGTCGAATCGCAGGCCACCGAAGGGCTGGCTGCGCGCCGACGCGATCTGGTCAAAACGCTGGCGCAGGTGATGGCCGATCAGGGACGCGTGCTCCTCCCGGCCGATGACGCGCTGGACCCGGATCTGGACCTGGCCACGTTCACACTGGTTTCCGGTGGGCTGGACTTGGTGACCACGTGGTTTCGCGGCGAGCTCGACATCACCCACAGCCGGTTGGAGGATTTCCTGGTGGCGTTGGTCACTCGGGCCAACATCCGGGAGGACCAACACGAGGACCAACACGAGGACGCCGAAGAAGCCGCAAAGCCTGGCAACTAGGCTCATATGAATGCGCCTAGGACGTATTGCCAGCCCAGACGGTGTCGCCTTCGTCAGTATCGAGGGAGAAGACGGCTCCGAGACCGCCCGTGAGATCGCCGAGCATCCCTTTGGGACGCCCACCTTCACGGGGCGGCAGTGGCCACTCGCCGATGTCAGGCTGCTGGCGCCGATCCTTGCCAGCAAGGTAGTGGCGATGGGCAAGAACTACGCCGCCCACGCTGCCGAAATGGGCAGTGCCCCTCCGGAATCCCCGGTGATCTTCATCAAGCCCAACACCTCCATCATCGGCCCGGGTCTACCGATCCAGCTGCCGCCCAGCGCATCCGAGGTACACCATGAGGGTGAGTTGGCCATTGTGATCGGCCGGCCGTGTAAGGACGTCCCCGCCTCCCGTGCGGCCGAGGTCATCCTCGGATACACGATCGGCAACGACGTGTCGGCGCGCGATCACCAGCGTGCCGACGGCCAGTGGACCCGCGCGAAGGGGCATGACACGTTCTGCCCACTGGGGCCCTGGATCGTCACCGATCTTGACCCCTCGGACCTGGCCATCCGCACCGAGGTCAACGGCGAGGTCAGACAGAGCAGCCGCACCTCGCTGCTGTTGCACGATGTCGGAGCGATCGTGGAGTGGGTGTCCGCTGTGATGACGCTGCTGCCGGGTGACGTGATTCTTACCGGAACGCCCGAGGGCGTCGGACCCATCGTCGACGGCGATACCGTCAGTGTCACCATCGAGGGAATCGGCACGTTGGCCAACCCCGTTGTGCGGAAGGCGAAGTGACCATGAGTGACACCACTGGATCTGACCGGGTCCGGGTTCGTTTCTGCCCGTCGCCGACGGGCACCCCGCATGTCGGGTTGATTCGGACCGCGCTGTTCAACTGGGCGTACGCGCGACACTGCGGAGGCGACTTCGTGTTCCGCATCGAGGACACCGATGCCGGCCGCGACAGCGAGGAGAGCTATCTGGCGCTGCTGGACGCGTTGCGGTGGCTGGGCCTGGATTGGGACGAGGGGCCCGAGGTGGGCGGGCCGTATGTGCCCTACCGGCAGTCGCAGCGCAAGGAGCTGCACCTTGATGTGGTGCGCAAGCTGCTCGAGTCCGGGGATGCCTACGAGGCATTCTCCACCCCCGAAGAGGTGGAGGCCCGTCACCTCGCTGCGGGGCGCAACCCCAAACTGGGGTACGACAACTACGACCGTGACCTCACCGATGAGCAGCGTGCGGCATTCCGGGCAGACGGGCGCAGCCCCGTTATTCGCCTGCGAATGCCCGACCACGACATCACCTGGAACGACCTGGTGCGCGGGGAGACCACCTTCGCGGCGGGCGTGGTGCCCGATTTCGCTCTGACCCGCGCCAACGGAGATCCGTTGTACACCTTGGTGAACCCGGTCGACGACGCGTTGATGAAGATCACACACGTGTTGCGTGGCGAGGATCTGCTGCCGTCGACGCCGCGGCAGATCGCCTTGTACGAGGCGATGATCCGGGTGGGAGTGGCGGATTCGATACCTGTGTTCGCACATCTGCCGTCGGTGCTGGGTGAGGGCACCAAGAAGCTGTCCAAGCGCGATCCGCAGTCCAATCTTTTCCTGCATCGCGACCGAGGGTTCATTCCCGAGGGGCTGCTGAATTACCTTGCGCTGCTGGGATGGTCGATCGCCGACGATCACGACATCTTCAGTCTGCAGGAGATGGTGGCCGCCTTCGACGTCGCCGACGTCAACTCGAATCCGGCGCGGTTCGACCAGAAGAAGGCCGACGCCATCAATGCCGAGCAGATCCGGCTGCTGGCCCCCGAGGAGTTCGCGGCGCGGCTGCGGACCTTCTTCGCCGCGCATGGGTACGAGCTCGGGCTCGGGGACAGCGCCTTCGCGGTGGCCGCAGATCTGGTGCAGACGCGGGTCGTGGTGCTGGGGGATGCCTGGAGCCTGCTGAAGTTCCTCAACGACGACGTGTACGCGATCGACCCGGGATCGGCCCGCAAGGAATTGGGAGAGGCCTCGCTGCCCGTGCTGGATGCGGCGATCGGTGTGTTGGAGTCCATCGATGCATGGAGCACCCGGGCCATCGAAGAGGCGCTCAAAGGCGCGCTTATCGAAGGGCTCGAACTCAAACCCCGGAAGGCATTCGGGCCGCTGCGCGTCGCGGTCACCGGTGCGACCGTGAGCCCGCCGCTGTTCGAATCGATGGAACTACTGGGCTCCGACCGCACCCTGCAGCGGTTGCGAAACGCGCGGACCTGGGAAAATAAGGTGCAGAGCCAAACCGATTCGGGTTAATCGCCGTTGGTTTGGTAGTCTGCTCGTCGGCTCCAAAGTCCGCGGTCAGCGCGCTGACCTGCGGTTCTGCGAGGCCAATGGGGTATGGTGTAATTGGCAACACAGCGGTTTCTGGTACCGCCATTCTAGGTTCGAGTCCTGGTACCCCAGCGCAAATCATTTGCACAACAAGTGATTTGGTGTGATGCACGCCGGTGAGCTAGACTGTCAAGTCTGCGCGCCTCGCGCGTTGCACGGAATGTTCTAGCCCCCGTCGTCTAGCGGCCTAGGACGCCGCCCTCTCACGGCGGTAGCGTGGGTTCGAATCCCATCGGGGGTACCAGCTCTCAATGCGAAATCTATAGCCAGCTTTCGGCGCGGTAGTCGCCCAACATGCGCAACGCTTCCTCGGTCAGTTCGGGATGGCGTCCCCGCAGGGTCCAGATCACAAATTTGCGCGCTTGATGCGCGCCGGCCTTCTTGACGTCCACCTCGATATCGAGGGTTTCGGCGCACAACTCACGGATCCGATCGTCGTGCTCTCCGGTCGTCTCGCCGGTATCGAGGTGGTGGACCAGCGCGTCGCTCAATGGTCGCTTGATTTTTTTATGCCGCAGACCCTCGCGAAAAGAGTCGAACGCATCGCGTACGAGCTGGCCCACCGCCGTACCTACTGCTGCGGCGCCGTCGACCCGCCGAGTGGCATCGCGGGCAGGCCGAGCTTGCGGTGATCCCAGGACCGGATGCGGGCAGGTCGCACCCGGACGGCGATGCGCTTGTTGAGCATCGCCTCGACGATGGGTTTCATCTCTTCGGTGTACGGCGCGGTGTAGCGCTCGAAGACGCTGATGCCGACCTCGAAGAGTTTGTCCGCGTCCTCGACGATCTCGGCCTGGCCTTCGATCGATACCCCGCGCAGCGTGTCGTAGGTGAGTCCGTCTTCGATGAGGCAGGTGATTCTCGGATCGCGTTTGAGGTTGACCACCTTCTGCGACTTGGCCTTGGTCTCGAACCACAGCTCGCCATCGATCACGGCGTACCACATGGCCACCAGGTGCGGCTGACCGTCGGCGCCGATGGTGGCCATGGTCGTGGTGCGCGAATTATTGATGAAGTCGGTGATCTCTTCGTCGGACATGACGATCTGCGAGCGCTGATTGCTTCCCATAATCGGAGCTTAAAGCCGGGCAGTTATGGCCTCGGAGGCGGCAACGAGATCGGCGGCCCAGCGTGCTCCTGGCCGGCGGCCCATCCGATCGATAGGCCCGGAAACCGATATCGCGGCAACGACATTGCCGTGCCGATCGTGAACGGGCGCCGATACGCTGGCGACTCCGGCCTCGCGTTCGGCCGCGCTCTGCGCCCAGCCCCGCTTGCGCACGTCGGCCAGGGCCCGGTCGGTAAACGTCGCGCCGGGGAGTACCGCCGCCTGAGTGGCCGTATCACTGTGGGCAAGCAGTACTTTGGCGCCAGATCCGGCAGACATGGGCAGGCGTGAACCGACCGGCACGGTATCGCGAAGCCCCGCCGGCGGTTCGAGCGCCGCCACGCATATGCGTACCGTGCCTTCCCGGCGGTAGAGCTGCACGCTCTCGCCGGTGATCTCACGCAGTTTCGGCAGCACCTGGGCGCTGGCGCTCAGCAGCGGATCGTTGACGTGCGCGGCGAGTTCGGTCAGCCCGGCACCGAGCTGCCACTGCCCGGCACTGTCGCGGGACAGGAATCGGTGCACCTCCAGCCCCGCTGCCAACCGGTGGGCGGTGGCGCGGGGGAGTCCCGTGCGTTCGCACAATTCGGCGAGTCCGCAGGGAGAGTCGCCGATGGCGGTCAAGACCTGCACCGCTTTGTCGAGAACGCCGATACCGCTATGCTGTCTCACGGAACGATACTAGCGTTCCAAATAATGAGACGCAATGAGCACGGAGCCAATGATGACTAGTGTCCAACAGCCCCGGACCCTGGCAGAGAAGGTCTGGGACTCCCACGTAGTGGTACGTGGAACCGGTGAAGGTGAGGCTCGCGAGCCCGACCTCATCTATATCGATCTCCATTTGGTCCATGAGGTGACCAGTCCTCAGGCCTTCGACGGTCTGCGGCTGGCGGGGCGCCCGGTGCGCCGGCCGGATCTGACGATCGCGACCGAGGATCACAATGTGCCGACGATTGATATCGACAAGCCGATCGCTGATCCCGTGTCACGCACTCAGGTAGAGACGCTGCGACGCAACTGTGCAGAATTCGGCATCCGCCTACACCCGATGGGCGATGCCGAACAGGGCATCGTGCACGTGGTCGGTCCACAGTTGGGTTTGACCCAGCCGGGCACCACTGTCGTGTGCGGCGACAGTCACACCTCCACGCACGGAGCATTCGGAGCGCTGGCCATGGGCATCGGGACTTCCGAGGTCGAGCATGTGATGGCCACGCAGACCTTGCCGCTGAGGCCATTTCGGACCATGTCCATCAACATCGACGGACCCCTCCCGACCGGTGTTACCAGCAAGGACGTCATTTTGGCGGTCATCGCGAAAATCGGCACCGGTGGCGGTCAGGGGTATGTCCTGGAGTACCGAGGGCAGGCCGTCGAGGAGATGTCGATGGAGGCCCGAATGACTATGTGCAATATGTCTATTGAGGCGGGCGCACGGGCGGGGATGGTCGCTCCCGACGCGACGACATATGCCTATCTCAAGGACCGTCCACACGCGCCCAAGGGCGAGCTGTGGGATGCCGCTGTGGCCGAGTGGGACTCGCTGCGCACTGACGATGGCGCCCGGTTCGACGCCGAAGTGCATATCGATGCCAGTACTTTGACGCCTTTTGTCACCTGGGGCACCAATCCGGGTCAGGGGGTGCCCCTGAACTCCGAGGTTCCCGATCCAGAGCAGATGGTCGACGAGGAGGAGCGGCTGGCTGCCGAGAAGGCGTTGACCTACATGGATCTCACACCGGGTACCCCGATGCGTGAGATCCCGGTGGACACCGTGTTCGTCGGATCCTGCACCAACGGGCGGATCGAGGATCTGCGGGCGGTGGCTGATGTGCTGCGGGACCGGAAGGTGGCCGACGGGGTCACCATGCTCATCGTTCCCGGATCGATGCGGGTGCGCGCGCAGGCCGAATCCGAGGGGCTGGGCCAGGTATTCACCGCTGCGGGTGCTCAATGGCGTCAGGCGGGCTGCTCGATGTGTCTGGGCATGAATCCCGATCAACTGTCTCCGGGACAGCGGTGCGCCTCGACGTCGAACCGAAACTTCGAGGGGCGCCAGGGCAAGGGTGGTCGTACGCACTTGGTGTCCCCGGCCGTTGCCGCGGCCACCGCGGTGCGGGGAAAGCTCTCATCGCCAGCTGATTTGGCAAAATCCGCGCTCTAGACCTGCAGGGAGAGGAAATAGTGGAGGCATTCGACACTCACACCGGAATTGGTGTGCCGCTGCGTCGTTCCAACGTCGATACCGATCAGATCATCCCGGCGGTGTACCTCAAGCGTGTCACCCGAACGGGTTTCGAGGACGGGCTCTTCGCCGCCTGGCGTAACGATCCCTCGTTCATTCTCAATCTGGAACCGTTCAATCGGGGCAGCGTGCTCGTCGCAGGGCCCGATTTCGGCACCGGATCGTCCCGCGAGCATGCCGTGTGGGCCTTGATGGACTACGGATTTCGAGTAGTACTGTCGTCCCGTTTCGGAGACATCTTCCGGGGCAACGCCGGTAAGGCCGGTCTGCTTGCAGGACTGGTGGATCAGTCCAACATCGAGCTGCTGTGGAAACTGATCGAGCAGAATCCAGGTTTGGAACTCACTGTGAATCTTGAGGATCGGACAGTGACCGCTGGAACAGTGGTGGTGCCGTTCGATATTGACGACTACACCCGGTGGCGGCTCATAGAGGGATTGGACGATATAGGCCTTACGCTGCGAAAAGTCGACGAAATTACGGCTTTTGAAGCGTCGCGACCGAAGTTTAAACCCCGTACTTTGGAGCCTTCTGAGTAGCTGATTGGGCCCCCTTGGGGGGCAAGGGCATTCCTTTTGGTCGGCATATGGCCTGGCGAAAAGCTCAGAGAATTTTGCCGAAATTACGCGTGGCACTTGGAAATCAGGTGCAGTTGGGTTTACCGTGTTCGAAGTCGGTTCAAAGTGGACCACTGGCTTCGGAGGGTTTTACATGAACAAAGCAGAGCTCATCGACGTTCTGACACAGAAATTGGGCTCGGATCGCCGGCAAGCCACCGCCGCGGTGGAGCACGTCGTCGACACCATCGTTCGCACCGTGCATAAGGGTGAGAGCGTGACCATCACCGGATTTGGTGTTTTCGAGCAGCGCCGCCGTGCCGCGCGCGTCGCCCGTAACCCGCGCACCGGTGAGACTGTCAAGGTGAAGCCGACGTCGGTTCCGACGTTCCGTCCCGGTGCACAGTTCAAGGCGGTTGTCTCTGGCTCGCAGAAGCTTCCGGCCGACGGTCCCGCTGTGAAGCGTGGATCCACCGCCGCCCCGGCCAAGCGTGCCGCCGCCAAGAAGGCCGCCCCGGCCAAGAAGGCTCCTGCCAAGAAGGCCGCTCCGGTCAAGAAGGCAGCGGTCAAGAAGGCTGCTCCTGCCAAGAAGGCTCCGGTCAAGAAGGCCGTGACCAAGGCTCCCGCCAAGAAGGCCGCGACCAAGGCTCCCGTGAAGAAGGCAGTGGTCAAGAAGGCCGCTCCCGTCAAGAAGGCCGTGACCAAGGCTCCCGCCAAGAAGGCCGCGACCAAGGCTCCCGCCAAGAAGGCTCCGGCCAAGAAGGCTCCCGCCAAGAAGGGCCGCAAGTAGTTTCAGACAACATCGGGTCCCACCTCAGGGTGGGGCCCGATGTTGCATTTCCGAGGAAGTGCGGCAGTCAGCTATTGCACGTCAGGGGGCTAGTCCCCATACGCATTTCCGGGGAGTGCGGTAGTCAGCTATTGCACGTCAGGGGGCTAGTCCCCATACGCATTTCCGGGGGAGGGCGTGCCTCTCAGCTCCCGGTGGGCAGTGGGCTGGCCAGATGATCTGCGGCCAGCAGCTTCTGGCCGTGCATCGACAGCACCCACATGCTGCCCTTGCGGTTACGTGACTTGTCGGGGCGGATGCCGTCGCGATCGGCCCACCATTCGATGAGATCCGGGATGACCCGTCCCTGAGTGCATACCACCCGTACGCCGTCCGATCCGGCGATTTCGAGAATTCTGCGGTGTGCCCGCTTCCGGTCGGCCCAGTAGGCCTCTTCACTGAGCGCGGGCTCGCTGTAGATCACCGTGTTCAGTTCCTCGGCAAGCGGTTCCACGGTCTGTCGGCAGCGTAAACGATCGGCAGCGTGAATGGCGCTCGCGCCGAATGCGAGTAATTGGCTGGTAAGCGCCTCGGCCTGGGCGCGGCCTTTCTTGTCCAGTGGCCGGAGGGCGTCATCCCCGGAATAGCGTTCCTTTCGCCCTGCTTTTCCGTGGCGCACGATGATTAATGTCCGAGTGTCAATGTCATGCTTTGCGAAGTTTCGCAGCACTTTCCGGTCGACGGCGTAGCTGACGGTCTTGATTGCCCGTGCTATCGGCAGCCATTGAATCTCATCGACTTCATGGTTGGCCTCGAACTTGCCGTCCAAAGCTTGTGCCGCCCAGTATTTGACGCGTTTGGTTCCCTGCGCCACCGGATAGCTCACCGACGGCAATCGTCTGCCGAGCCGCGCGGTGAATCCGGTCTCTTCGGCGATCTCACGGACCGCGGCGATTGCCGCCGTCTCACCAGGGTCGAGCTTTCCCTTGGGTAATGACCAATCGTCGTACCGTGGGCGGTGCACCAGTGCTACTTCGATGGCGCCGGCAGTGTCATCCTGCGCAGGGTTTTCCTGGTACCGCCAGAGCGCGGCTCCGGCGGCAAGGACCGCCGCACCGGTCCGGGTGGTCGGATCGGGCACGAAAGCTCCTTCGGGGGAGAGTTGTTCAGGCGGAAGAACCTGGCTAGCTCACGTCTGCGAGCGATGCCGTTTCATCATTTCGACCTGATGGTCGCGTACCTCCTCGCCGTCCGCAGGCGAGGCCAGCCACTGGCCGTCGGACTGCAGTTCCCAGCAGCGGGTTCGGGAGTCCAACGCGGAGGTGAACATGTCGTCGAGCTGTGCGGTGAGTTTCGGATCGGTGACGCGTGCCAGGACCTCGACACGTCTGTCCAGATTACGGTGCATCATGTCCGCGCTGCCGATCCAGAATTCGTCGATGGCGTTGAAGTGAATGATGCGCGAATGTTCAAGGAACCGGCCGAGAATGGATCGCACGGTCACGGTGCCGGAGTATTCAGGAACTCCGGGCCGCAGCGCGCAGATCCCGCGCACCACCACCTCGACGGGAACTCCCGCCTGGGAGGCTCGGTACAGCGCATCGATGACCTGCTCGTCGACCAACGCGTTCATCTTCAACCGGATTCGGGCGTCTTGTCCTGCCCGATGCGCAGCGATTTCATGGTCTATGCGGTCGATGATCCCGGCGCGAATTCCGTGCGGCGCCACTAACAGGTTGCGGTAGGAGACCTTCCGCGAGTACCCGGTGAGGGAGTTGAACAGGTCGGTGAGATCCGCACCGATCTCGGGTGCGCTGGTGAGCAAGCCGACATCCTCATAGAGCCGGGCGGTCTTCGGGTTGTAGTTTCCCGTACCGATATGGCAGTACCGGCGGATGGCAGAACCCTCGCGGCGTACCACCAGCGCTGTCTTGCAATGGGTCTTCAGGCCGATCAAGCCGTAGACCACGTGCACACCGGCATCTTCCAGCGCGCGGGCCCACTTGATATTGGCCTGCTCGTCGAAGCGCGCCTTGATCTCCACCAGGGCCACCACCTGCTTACCGGCCTCTGCGGCGTCGATGAGTGAGTTGACGATGGGAGAGTCGCCGGAGGTGCGGTACAGCGTCTGTTTGATGGCCAGCACCTGCGGGTCGGCGGCCGCTTGCTCGATAAATCGTTGCACGCTGGTGGAAAACGAGTCGTAAGGGTGATGCACGAGCACGTCACCGTCCCGCAGGGTGGAAAAGATGCTCTTCGGGGTCTCGCCCTGACCGAACGCGGGATGGGTCGCCGGTACGAACGTCGGGTCCTTGAGCGCAGGACGATCCACGCCATAGACCTGCCACAGGCAGGACAGGTCGAGCAGCCCGGGCACCTGCACCACATCACCCGGATGCACGTCCAGCTCGCGCAATAGCAGTTCGAGCATGTGCTCGGTCATATCGTCGGCGACCTCGAGCCGCACCGGTGAACCGAACCGCCGTCGGGCCAATTCCCGTTCGAGTGCCTGCAGAAGATCCTCGTCGCGGTCTTCCTCGACCTCGAAATCTGCGTTCCGCGTGATGCGGAACGCGTGATGCTCGACAACTTCCAGGCCCGGGAACAGCGCCGACAGGTGTGCGGCGATGAGTTCTTCCATGGGCAGGAAGCGTGAGGTGTGGGCGGCCTGCGCGGACTCGGCTCCGTCGGGGCTGCGCAGCCTGACGAATCGATCGACATTGTCAGGCACCTTGATTCGGGCGAAATGCTGCCCGCCCGTCTCGGGAACCTGGACGGTGATCGCCAGGTTCAGGCTCAGGCCGGATATATAGGGGAACGGATGCGCCGGGTCGACGGCCAGCGGGGTCAGTACCGGGAAGACCTGGTCGGTGAAATATGAGGAGAGATAACTCCGCTCGTCCTCCGATAGGTCGGCCCAGGTGACGACGAAGATGCCGTTCTTGGCGAGCTCGGGCCGTACCGAGTCGCTGAATACCCGGGCGTGCTGGACCGAGATCTCCTGTGTGCGCTCGCCAATCAGTTTCAACTGCTCTCGTGGCGACAGGCCGTCGGCCGAGCGCACCGACAATCCCGTCTCGTCACGGCGTTTCAGACCGGCGACGCGGACCATGTAAAACTCGTCCAGATTGGACGCGAAGATCGCCAGGAACTTGGCGCGTTCCAGGATGGGCAGGGATTCGTCAGCTGCCAGGGCGAGCACGCGGGTGTTGAAATCCAGCCATGAGAGCTCCCGGTTGAGGTACCGGTCTTCGGGCAGCTCCTCGGCCGACGCGATCGTGGTTGCGGCCGGGGGAACGCTGGGTGTGGTCACCCTTGTGATCATAGAGTTACTGGACCGGCTCAGAGTGGTAGTGCGGCCCCCAGCTCGCGGGCTGCGGCCAGATCTTCCAGGGTGTCCACGTCACAGCGCAATCCGGGCCAATCCCCGGCGAGCTGGACGGCTCCTGAATCACGGTGCCGCTGTGCCGAATCGATTCCGAACAACGGGTTCAGATCGCCGTCGGTGCTGAACAGTGCCGCAGTGCCGGTGCCGTGCCGGTCTGCGACAAAACTGCGCGAATGACTTCGCGCGGCGTGCATCGCGGCCGCGAACTCCTGGGCCGTGACCGCCGGAAGGTCGGCCTGCAACACAACAAGATTCGGCGACGACGCGCGCAGCTGCGTGGCGGCGCTGCGCAATGCGTTGTTCAGCGGATCGGGGTGATCTGCGGACGTGTCATCGAAGATGAACCGCGCCCCGGCCTGTCCCGCCGCCGCCTTGGCTGCCGGGTCGGGACTGATCACCGCGACGGTACGGGCGGCGGTGAAGGCCACAGAAATGGCGTGCGTCAGCATGCCCAGCACCAGCCGTTCCCGGTCGGGTGCGGTAAGCGAGGGTGCCAGGCGGCTCTTCGCGGTCGCCAAGTTCTTGACCGCGATGATCACGCCGAAGTCCGTGCCAGCCCGTCTGCCCACATGCTCCATGGTGCCAGCCCCGGCTAGGGTGTCTGCCATGGCCACGGCTGCGGTGATGGGTGCTGGTTCCTGGGGGACCGCGTTGGGCAAGGTGCTTGCCGACGCAGGTCACGATGTCCGGTTATGGGCACGCCGATCCGAATTGGCCGATGAGATCAATGCGACGCACCGGAACTCGGTGTACCTCAGTGACGTGGATCTGCCCGCCTCGATAGTCGCCACAGGGGTGGCGGAAGAGGCCCTCCACGGCGCCGAGTTGGTGCTGTTGGCGGTGCCGTCGCAGTCTCTGCGCACCAACCTGACCCCCTGGGCCGACCTCATCGAACCTGGGTCCTCGGTGGTAAGCCTGGCCAAGGGCATCGAGGTGGGCACGCTCATGCGGATGAGCCAGGTCGTCACGCAAGTGCTGGGCACCGATCCGAGCCGGGTCGCGGTGCTGACCGGCCCGAATCTGGCCAGTGAGATCGCCGCAGGCCAGCCCGCCGCCACCGTCATCGGGTGCACCGACTCGACCAGGGCTGTCGCCCTACAGCGCGCGTTCTCCACGCGCTACTTCCGCCCCTACACCAACGCCGATGTCGTGGGCTGCGAGGTGGGGGGTGCGTGTAAGAACGTGATCGCCCTGAGCTGCGGCATGGCTGCCGGGGTCGGGTTGGGGGAGAACACGATCGCCACGATCATCACCCGTGGCCTGGCCGAGATCACCCGGCTGGGGCTGGCTCTTGGCGCCAGCCACACCACCCTCGCGGGTTTGGCGGGCGTGGGTGACCTGGTGGCCACCTGCACCTCGACACATTCGCGGAACCGGACCTTTGGCATGCGGCTGGGCAATGGTGAGACGCTGCAGGAGGCGCGTAACGCCGCCGGCGGTAGGGTCGCGGAGGGAGTCACCTCGTGTGAGTCCATCCTGGCGCTGGCATCGAGCTACGACGTCGAGATGCCGCTCACCGAGGCTGTTCATGGCGTCTGTCATCGCGGACTGAGCGTCACCGATGCCGTCGCTCAGTTGTTAGGGCGCAGTACAAAACCGGAGTAAGCACATGCCAGAGCCAGGGATTTCGACCCGGGCCGTTGTGGCCGCCACCGCTGAACCTGTTGCGGGCCAACCGTTTCTTGCGGGGCCGGTATTCGCCTCCGCGTACCACCTACCGGTACCCGAGGACGACTCGCTGGACACCTACGGGCGCGCGTCCAATCCCAGTTGGAGACAATGGGAATCAGGCTTGGCCGCACTCGAGCGCGCCGACAATGCACTGGTGTTCGGCTCGGGTATGGGCGCGATCGCCTCGACGTTACGAGCATTGATCCGTCCCGGGCAGACGCTGGTGGTCCCGGAGGACGGGTACTACCAGACACGGCGCTACGCGACGGAAAACCTTGCAGCGATCGGTATCAACGTGATCGCTGCCAGGTCGGACCAGATTGTCGCCGCTGCTGCGCAGGCCGATGTGGTGGTGGCGGAGACCCCCTCAAATCCGAGGCTCGACGTCGTCGATCTGGCCCTGCTGGCCCGCGAGACGCATGTAGGCGGTGGTGTCCTGGTGGTGGACAACACCACGGCCACCCCGATGGGCCAGCTGCCTCTGGAGTTGGGCGCCGACCTGGTGGTCGCCAGCGCGACGAAGGCGCTCTCGGGCCACAGCGACCTGATCGCTGGATACGTCGCGGGTTCGCGTGAAGATCTCATGTCGGCCGTTGCACAGGAACGGTCGCGAGCCGGCGCGATCTTGGGTCCGTTCGAGGCCTGGCTGGGGGCCCGCAGCCTGGCCACCGCCGGATTGCGATTCGAGCGCCAATGTCAGAACGCGATCGCGCTGGCGACGATGCTGCGCGAGCATCCGGCGGTGGCATCAGTGCGGTACCCGGGGCTTGCCGGCGATCCATCCCATCCCGTGGCATCCGCCCAGATGAGCCGGTTCGGTTCTTTGGTGTCGATAGAGCTGGCCAATGCCGCTGCCGTACATGCGCTGGTGCACGGCAGCGAGTTATTGGCGGCCTCGACGAGTTTTGGTGGTGTGCACACCTCGGTGGATCGCCGGGCGCGCTGGGGAGACGCGGTTCCGGAGGGATTCGCCCGGATCTCTCTGGGCATTGAGGACACCGACGATCTGCTGGCCGACATCGAGACCGCGCTCGCAGCCGGTACGGTCTGACACTGTGAATGACTCCCGGATCAAGGTCGCGCTCGTCTTCGGTGGACGGAGCAGTGAGCACGCGATCTCCTGTGTGTCCGCCGGCAGCATTCTGCGCAATCTCGACCAGGACACCTACGAGATCGTCGCGGTCGGGGTCACCCCTGAGGGGGGCTGGGTACTCACCGATGGCGACCCCGCGCAGCTGGCGATCAGCGACCGCACGCTGCCGCAGGTCACGGATGCATCCGGAACCGAGCTGGTACTCGCCACCGATCCGCGTCGTGCCGGCCAATTGGTGAACGTTGATTCGAGCGCCGCGGGCCAGGTACTGGCCGCGGTGGATGTGGTGTTCCCGGTGCTGCACGGGCCCTACGGCGAGGACGGCACCATTCAGGGACTGCTGGAGCTGGCCGGGGTGCCCTATGTGGGTGCTGGTGTGCTCGCGAGTGCGGCCGGTATGGACAAGGAGTTCACCAAGAAACTGCTGGCCGCCGAGGGACTTCCGATTGGCAAGTACGCCGTGATCCGTCCGCGTGATGCCACGCTGACCCTGGATCAACGAGAGGATCTGGGGTTGCCGGTGTTCGTCAAGCCCGCTCGGGCGGGCTCGTCGTTCGGCGTCTCCCGGGTATCGGCCTGGGCGGAACTGCCTGCTGCGATTGCGCACGCGCGCCAGTTCGACCCGAAGGTGATCGTCGAGGCCGCCATCATCGGGCGGGAACTGGAGTGCGGTGTACTGGAATTCCCCGACGGGGACATCCGGGCCAGCGTGCTCGGCGAAATTCGCGTCGAGGGCGTCGATGAGGTTCAGACGGGCGTGGGTGCCTTCTATGACTTCGAGACCAAATACCTGGACGACACCGCTGAGCTTGACGTGCCGGCCAAGGTCGATGACGACGTGAGCGACCAGATTCGTGAGTTGGCCGTAGCGGCCTTCCGGGCGATCGATGGCCAGGGTCTGGCCCGCGTGGACTTCTTTCTCACCAACGACGGCCCGCTGATCAACGAGATCAACACCATGCCCGGATTCACCACGATTTCGATGTATCCCCGGATGTGGGCGGCCACGGGCGTGGACTATCCGGCGCTGCTGGATGCAATGGTGCGCACCGCGCTGGCACGGGGCACCGGGCTTCGATGAGCACTCGCGCGAAGACCATGTAGCGGGTGAGCGCTCGCGCGAAGATCGTGTAGCGAGTGAGCGCTCGCGCGAAGTTCGTCTAGCGAGGTGGGTCAGCGGGGCAGCGGCACCGGGTCGGGTTTGACGGCGGGCAGCGCCTTGGCGATGGCGTCAGACATCTCGATCAGCGGCTCCGAACCCAAACCATCGGGCATGGTCAGCGCGATATAGACGCCGCGGTCCACGGCGAACCAGGTGGTGGTCGCAATGGCGGCGTCAGTGACCCGAAACCACTGCACGGAGTTGATCTGCTCTACGGAGGTCCCCACGGCGAACTCGGCCGGTCGGTCGACACCACAGCGTGCGACCACCGAATCCTTGCCCCGGCGCCACGCGGCGGTGGCAGGCGGTTTGGGCTCGACGATCTGTGTTCGCTTCCAATCGCCTGCCATGTTGCCTGGGTATGCCCTGGTCATATCTATGCACAGCGGTGAATTAGCCTGTGTTGCAGGAATATTTGTGACCGCCATGGGTTTCTTGTCGTCCTGGAACTGTGCGAACTTCAGGACACCGAAGAGCACGGCGAGGGCCGCGACCGCTCCGAAAACCGCGATACCGATGAGGAGCTTGCGTGGCGGGCCGTCTTCGGATTGCACGGGCCTACACTAACCGAGTGCCAAATCTGGGTGATACCGGCGAGTTCGGTGTGATAAGCCGGCTCACCGCGGGTCGCGTGCCGGGCGCCGACATTGAACTCGGCCCGGGTGACGACGCCGCAGTGGTCCGTGCGCCGGATAGTCGAGTTCTGGTGTCGACGGATATGTTGGTGCAGGACAGACATTTTCGGCTGGAATGGTCTTCGCCTTCTGATATCGGCCGAAAAGCGGTGGCGCAGAACGCGGCAGATATTGAGGCCATGGGTGGCCGGGTCACGGCCCTTGTGGTCGCGGTCGGCACGCCCGCCGAAACCGATATCGCGTTCCTTGATCAGCTCAATGAGGGAATCTGGGCCGAAGCGGCGCGGGTCCAGGCCTCGATCGCGGGCGGAGATCTGGTGTCCGCGCGCGAACTGGTGGTCTCGGTGACGGCGCTCGGTGATCTTCAGGGGCACGCACCGGTGACTCGCAGCGGAGCCGGCGTGGGGGAAACGGTGGCCGTCTGTGGTGCGCTCGGCACCTCGGCGGCGGGCTTCCGGTTGTGGCAGGACGGGATTGATCAGTTCCCTGAGCTGCGTCAGGTGCACCTGGTGCCGTCGCCGCCGTACGGGCAGGGACGTGTCGCCGCGCTGGCCGGAGCGACGGCGATGACGGACGTCTCCGACGGGCTGTTGGCCGATCTGGGGCATATTGCGATATCGAGTGCGGTACACATCGATCTGAGCTCGCCGAGTCTGGAGCCGTATCTGGTGGCGGTGGCGGGGGCCTCGGGGTTACTCGGGGCCGATCCCTGGGAATGGATCTTGACCGGCGGGGAGGACCACGCGCTGGTTGCGACCTTTCCTGGGAACGTCCCCGCAGGCTGGGTCGCGATCGGTGAGGTGAGGGCGGGGGACCCCGCTGTAACGGTCGACGGCGTTGCGTGGACGAAGCGGATGGGATGGGACTCATTCGCCTGACGTCTTCGCGCAAGCGGCTCATCCGTGAGCTAAGTTGACTGTTCGTGACTGCCCGACCCCTCGCCGAGCTGGTTGATCCCGGCTGGGCCGATGCGCTGGAACCCGTTGCCGATCAGGTGACCAAGATGGGGGAGTTTCTGCGCGATGAGAACTCTTCAGGTCGCGGATACCTGCCCGCTGGGGCAAATGTGTTGCGCGCCTTCACTTATCCGTTGGACGATGTTCGGGCACTCATCGTCGGGCAGGATCCATACCCCACGCCCGGGCACGCCATGGGCCTGAGTTTCTCGGTGGCCGCCGATGTGCGACCGGTGCCGCGCAGCCTGGCCAACATCTTCGAGGAGTATCAGAGCGACCTTGGCTTGCCCAAGCCAGCCAGCGGCGATCTCACCCCGTGGTCACAGCAGGGCGTGATGCTGCTGAACAGGGTGCTGACGGTACAGCCGGGCAACCCCGCCTCGCATCGAGGAAAAGGCTGGGAGATAGTGACCGAATGCGCGATCCGGGCGCTGGTCGCACGGGACACACCCTTGGTCGCCATTCTGTGGGGACGTGACGCGGCGACGCTCAAGCCGATGCTGGGGCCCGGCGTGCCCACTGTCGAATCGGTGCATCCCTCGCCGCTGTCCGCCTCGCGCGGGTTCTTCGGCTCTAAACCATTCAGCCGCGCCAACGAACTGCTCGCCGGATTGGGCGCCCAGCCGATCGACTGGCGGCTGCCGTAATGCGTTGGTCGACGGGCGCATTGACGGCGGCGGGTGGCCTGACGGCAGCCCTGGCGACCGGTGGTGCCGCGCTGCGTACCCCGGCCGTGGTAGACCGGCTCAACGCCTGGGCGGCCCGCCGTCTCACGGAGGAACAGCGGGCCGACCCGTATTCGGCGATCCTTCCGACGCCGATTGCCGGCGACGACTTCTACGGCGACCCAGGTGATTTGAGCCTGCTGGCGCCGGGCGAGGTCATTCGTGCCGATCGGGTCTCGCCGCGGCTTCCCTTGCGCAGGGCGACCATGCAGCGAATCATGGTGCGTTCCACCGATACCGCAGGCAATGCCGTCCCGGTGACGGCGGCATTGATCGAACCGGATCGTCCGTGGCATGGCCCCGGTGCACGTCCGGTGGTGGTACGTAATCAGGCGATCAACTCCCTGGGACTCAAATTCACACCGTCGTATCGTCTGGCGCATCTCTGGTACCGGGATAACCCACCGATGTTCCCGTTCCTGTCCGCGCAGAATTACGCCGTGCTGTTCCCGGATCACGAAGGGCCCCGGATGTCGTATGCGGCCGGGAAGATGGCGGGGCATGCGGTGCTGGACTCGGTGCGTGGAATGATTTCGGAGCGGCCGGATCTCGCTAATTCTTCGATTGTCATGCACGGATATAGCGGTGGCGCCATCGCCACCGTGTGGGCCGCGCAGCTGCAGCCGACATACGCACCGGAGCTGCGCATCGCGGGTGCGGCTGCAGGAGGCACCCCTACCGACTACGCCCTGCTGCATGGCAGCATGAATCGCGGTCTCGGCGCAGGACTTTTCGCCGCTGCCATCATTGGGCAGGCTCGCGAGTTCCCGGAGTTGGCAAAAATTTTCGGCGACTTCGCGCTCTACGGTGCGATTCGGGCCAAGGACTTTCCCCAGCCCCCGCTGGCCGCGGCGGGTCTGCTGCGATTCGACTTGGACCTGCTCTCGGCGATCGAGGCACCATTCGAATCGGAGCTGGGGCAACATGTTATCCGCGCCAACAGGCCGGGGGAACTCACACCCACGATGCCGGTGCTGCTCTATCACGGCTCGCGCACCAAGGCGATCGGTGATCTCTTCATTCCCGAAGAAGGCGCCCTGGCGCTGCGCGATACCTGGCGCGCCAACGGTGCCGATGTGGACTACTGGGCTCTGCCCGGTGAACACATCACGGCAGATATGTTCGCGATCCCGTGGGTCGTGAACTGGATTCGCAAGAAGCTATTGGGATGAGCGCGTGCGCGATGAACGTCGAAGTCGGCCAGGTCTTACGGCCAGACGGGCTTGCGCTTGCCGACGAAAGCGTCGACACCCTCGATGCCCGTAGGACTGACCGAGGCCTCGGAGATACTGATCTGCTCCAGGTCCAGCTGTGCGTCCAGGGTGTTGTTCGCGCTCAGGCGCAGCAGCCGGCGGATGCGGTTCTGGGCTTCACGCGGACCGGCGGCGAGTTTCTCGGCGGCGGCCACGGCGGTTACCTGCACCTCATCATCGGACACCACGCGGCTCAGCAGCCCGATGGAGAGCGCCTCGGGTGCCTCGACGACGCGATCCGTCAGCAGGATGTCCGCAGCACGCGCCTTACCGACGACACGGGGTAGTGCCCACGACATGCCGCCGTCAGAGGAGTACCCGATTCCCGGGTAGGCGGCGCGCAGTTTGGTCGACTTGCCACCGATCGCGATATCGGCCAGCAGCACCAGGCTCAGCCCACCACCGGCGGCCCACCCGTGCACGGAGGCTACCACCGGACGATCTGCGGCATCCACCGCGCGCACGAACTCATGTAGGCGCCCCGCGAGGTCGTTGAGCTTGGCGGCCCGGTCCTCGGCGGCGGCGAAATCACGCACATTGCCGCCGGCGCAGAAATTGGCCCCGCTACTGGTCAGCAGGATCGCGCCCACCTCGGCGGGCAGATCCTGCAGGACGGGAACCGCAGCGTCGACTCCGGCGAAGTCCAGCGAGGTACCGGCCGCCGCGGTGGCGATGGTGATGTGCAGAACGCCGTTGTGAACGGCGACGTAGTCAGCAGACTGCGAAGGCGTGGAAGACACGGTGGTCACGGCCTATGCGCTGCGGACGACCTTGCCGGCCTTGATGCAGGAAGTGCAGGCGTTAACGCGCTGCTTGTTGCCACCCGGGGAGGTGACGGCGTGCACCGTCTGGATGTTCGGGTTCCAGCGACGGTTGGTACGCCGGTGCGAGTGAGAAACCGACTTGCCGAAGCCGGGTCCCTTGCCGCACACGTCGCAGACGGCAGCCATAGTGAAACTCCTCAAGTTCGCGATTACGGCCGCCTTCTCAGCTCTTCGCGCAAACGCTCATCACGAAGCCAGAGCCGGGGCGGCCCACAACCCTGCAAGGATAGCCTGACCGGCCCGTGAACTCCAAAATAGGCGCCGATGGGCTCTCCGCCAGCGGGGGATCCCCAGCTTGGGCGAGACCATTCAACTCTGTCGCCTTCGATAGATAGGCTTTCTCACATGCAGCTCTCGGTATTGGACAGCGCTGCGCTGCTCCATTGGGCGCGGGCCTCAGTCGACGGGCTGATCGCCCGCAGCGACGAGATCAATCGGCTGAACGTCTTCCCGGTCGCCGATGCCGATACCGGTACCAACATGCTGTTCACCATGCGTTCGGCGGTGAACGCTGCCGAGGCCCTGGGGGAAAGCGGCACGGTCGCGCAGGTCGCTGCGGCGCTGGCGCGGGGCGCAGTACATGGCGCCCGTGGGAACTCGGGGGTCATCCTGTCGCAGATTGTGCGTGGGATCGCCGATGCCGCTGCCGACCACGACGCCATCGGAGCCGAGGTGGTGCGCCGGGCGTTGAGACAGGCGTCGCAGTTCGTGATCGCTTCGATGAGTACTCCGGTCGAGGGCACGATTGTGTCGGTGCTGGCCGCTGCCGCCGAGGCAGCTGATCGAGCCGCCGCCGATAGCGCGCATGCCGACGATCTCCCCAGCCTCGTCATCACCGCCGCCGATGGCGCGGTGGCCGCCCTGGAGAAGACGCCTAATCAGCTCGACGTCCTTGCCGACAACGGTGTCGTCGATGCCGGGGCTCGCGGTCTCGTCGTCATCCTCGACGCCCTGGTGTTGGTGGTGGCCGGGGAGCTGCCTACGCGCCGTGAGTACAGCCCGTCACCACCGAAGAACGCTCCCTCACAGGTGTGGGTGGCAGGACCCGGGCGCGGTTCGGGCGGCCTGAACCTGGATCCGCCACGGGAACTGCCGCCGGAGTTCGAGGTGATGTACCTGTTGTGCGGGTGTGATGAGCTGCAGATCGCAGATCTGCGATCGCAACTCGACGGGATGGGTGATTCCATTGCCATCGCCGGAGACGGTGACATGGGGTACTCCGTACACGCACACGTGAACGACGCCGGGGCGGCCATCGAGGCCGGGATGAAGTTCGGTATTCTGCAATCGATCCAGATCTCCTCACTGCGCGGTGACGCCGGTGGGGGACATCACGATGGGCGTCACCGGCATCGCCGGGTGTTAGCGCTCGCGGAGGGTGACGGTGCGGCCACGCTGTTCTCCAGCGAAGGTGCCCAGGTGTTGCGCGTCGATGAACCTCCCGCGAGCGCGAAACGTCTGCTGGATGCGGTAGTCGACAGCGGCGCGCACCAGATCATGGTGCTGCCCAATGGATTGATGTCGCCTGAGGAACTGGTGGCGGTCTGTGCCGCGGCGCGCGGCTGGGGGATCACGGTCATTCCGCTGCCCTCGGCGTCCATGGCACAGGGGCTGGCCGCGCTGGCCGTGCACGATCCAGAGCGCATGGCAGTCGATGACAGCTACACCATGGCGCGGGCCGCGGGAGCTACCCGGTTCGGATTGGTGCGGGTGGCCACCGAGCGTGCGCTCACCTGGTCCGGAACCTGCGAGCCGGGAGATGCGATGGGCATCATCGGCGACGAGGTGCTCGTGCTGAACCACGACGTAGCCAATGCCACAAAGGCTTTGGTGAGCATCATGTTGTCCTCCGGTGGAGAGCTAGTGACGGTGCTGCTGTCGGACAAGGCGGATGAGTCCCTTGCCGATGCATTGATCGAGCACACCCGATCGCACCACGGCGGTGTCGAGGTGATGATCTATCGCACCGGGCAACACACCGACGTCGTTCACGTTGGTGTGGAGTGAGAGGTCATAGCAGGGGATAGATGGCGCAACTTTCCGATCGTCTCGATCATGTATTGGGGCACAAGGCATCCGACGTTCTCGACGCTGAGTTCGGTCTGCTGACCGTCGAAGACCTACTCCACCATTACCCACGCCGATACAGCACCGATTTCAGTCTGCGCGACGAGCAGGACGGTGAACGTGCCAAACCCGGTGAGCACACCACGCTGGTGGGGTTCATCACTTCCGCGGAACTCAAGAGTATGCGCAACCGCAAGGGGCAGTTTCTCTCAGTCATGTTGGGAAGCGCCCCGCATGCCGTGCAGGCCACGTTCTTTCATCCGCACAAGGTGAAACGCGATCTGCAGGTGGGCAATCGGGTGATGCTCTCGGGCGCGGTCGGGGAATTCCGGGGTAAGCCTCAGCTGACCCATCCCGACTATCTGGTGCTGGAAACCGCACTCGGTGAGAGCACCGAAGCGCGAGGGAGTACTGCGCTGCGCGGTATCGCCGGAACAGCGCGCGATGCGTCTACGGCCATCTCGGCGTTCGAGCGCAATGTGTTTCCGATCTACCCCGCGACCAAGAATCTGGAAAGCTGGGACATCTACCGGTGTATCGACCAGGTGCTCGTCCAGCTGGATCCGGTGCCCGAGGCATTGCCGGAAGACGTGCTAGCAGAGCACAACCTGATGTCCCTGGACGAAGCGCTGCACAAGATCCACATGTCGGAGGACGCTTCAGAACAAAAGCAGGCGCGCAGGCGCCTGGCATTCGACGAGGCGCTGGGCCTACAGCTGGCGCTGGCCGTACGGCGCGGCAGTGATATCGGGTCGGCGGGCCCGTCGATGCCGCCCGCCACCGGGAGGCTGCGCGAGGATTTACAGCGCCAGCTGCCGTTCGAGCTCACCGAGGGGCAGCAGCAGGTTGTCGCCGAAATTGGGGACGACCTTGCCGGGGTCAAGCCAATGAACCGGCTGCTGCAGGGTGAGGTGGGTTCCGGTAAGACCGTCGTCGCGCTGCTCGCGATGATGCAGGCCATCGACGCCGGGTATCAGTGCGCACTCTTGGCTCCCACCGAGGTACTGGCCGTTCAGCATGCTCGCTCGTTGCGCGCGATGCTCGGATCGTTGGCCACCGCAGGCGAACTCGGGGCGCCCGATGACGCGACCAGCATCGCATTGCTCACCGGGTCGATGTCACCGGCACTCAAGAAGCAGGTCAAGGCCGATGTGGCGACCGGACTTGCCGGCATCGTCATCGGGACCCATGCGTTGCTACAGGACTCAGTGGATTTCCACAATCTGGGTCTGGTCGTCGTCGACGAGCAGCACAGGTTCGGTGTCGAACAGCGGGATCGGTTGCGGGCCAAGGCCCCCGAAGGGATCGTGCCGCATCTACTGGTGATGACGGCCACCCCGATCCCGCGCACGGTGGCGCTCACAGTGTTCGGCGATCTGGAGACCTCGACACTGCGGGAGCTGCCGCGTGGGCGCCAGCCCATCACCACTACCGCGGTGTTCACGCGCGAGAAACCGGGCTGGCTCGCGCGCGGTTGGGAGCGGATTGCCGAGGAGGTGGCCGCAGGCAGGCAGGCCTATGTGGTGGCCTCGCGTATCGACGCCGACGATAAGGATTCGGGGCCGGAGGAGGCGGAAGAGAAGCGTCCTCCGCCGGTGCCCGTCACCGAGTTGTACGAGACGATTCGTGGCTCGCTGCTGCCGGGCCTGCGCATTGGACTGCTGCACGGTCGGCTGCCGTCGGAGCAGAAGGATGCCGTCATGACGGCGTTCAACGCGGGCGAGATCGATGTTCTGGTGTGTACCACGGTGATCGAGGTCGGCGTGGACGTTCCCAATGCCACCGTGATGCTGATCATGGATGCGGACCGATTCGGCATCAGCCAACTGCACCAGTTGCGCGGTCGCGTGGGCCGTGGCGGCAACAAGGGTTTATGCCTCTTGGTAAGTCCCTGCAGCCCTGCGGGTTCGGCGGGGCGGAGGCTACGTGCGGTGCAGGACACCCTGGATGGGTTCACCCTGGCCGAGCTGGACCTGCAGGAGCGGCGCGAGGGCGATGTGCTGGGCCGCGACCAGTCCGGCCGCGCGGTGAATCTACGGCTGCTTTCGCTGATGGATCACCGCGACATGATCGAGACCGCCCGGGACATGGCGGTGCGGGCTTGTGCCGAGGATCCCGCGTTGACGCGACAACCGGCGCTGGCGGGTATGGCCCAACGTTTCCTGATCGCCGATCAAATCGAGTACCTGGACAAATCGTGAGGAACCGCACCGTTCTCATCGTCGCGATCGCTGCGGCGATCGCGGTGGTGGTGGCATACCAGGTTTCGGCCAGATACCGGCTCCAACGTGCGAATGCCGTTGCCGGGCAATCGAATATGCCGACTCTGACCCCCGGGCAAGATCCGCTGAGCGGTGTGCCCCTGGTGGCCAAGCGTGTACGGGGCACGGACTACCAGCGCGCCGAGTTCGGCGATGCCTGGTCCGACGACACGGATGCTCCGGGTGGACGCAATGGCTGTGACACCCGCAACGACATCCTGAATCGCGACCTGACTGACAAGAGCTTCGTGTTCACCCGGAGATGCCCCAATGCGGTGGGTGCCGGCATGCTGCACGATCCCTACACGGGAGCGCAGGTGGCGTTTTCTCGCGGGCCGAAAAGCGGTGAAGCGGTCCAGATCGATCACATCGTTCCGTTGGCGTACGCGTGGGATATGGGCGCACGGGACTGGCAACCCTCGATGCGCTGGCGCTTTGCCAACGATCCCGCCAATCTCATCGCGGTGCAAGGCCAGGCCAACCAGGACAAGGGTGATGCGGGGCCCTCGGGATGGATGCCGCCGAATAAGGCGTTCTGGTGTCAGTACTCCATGCAGTTCGCGGAAGTGGTTCGTGGATACCATCTTTCGCTCGATGAGCGGTCGGCAAAAACCATCCGCGAGTCAGCACGCACCTGCCCGCACTGACTCCTGCGGGCTTAGGTTGGTTCCGGCAAATGCCGTAGGACGAAGAACGGATGTCTCTCCGGCTCGGGTGTTCTGCGATGGAAGGGGAACAGTCCGAGTCTGATTGCGCGTTTTCGCGCAAGGCGGTGACGCTGAGCCGCTGCCGCTCGAATGGACCTACCTGTGCGGGCCGCGACATCGCCATCAGTCAGCGTTGGGTCACCGAGGAGTGCTCTCTCGGCGGCCGACCAGTGCCTGGACTCGGTCATGTCCGGCTACGGAGCAGATTCCCGGACCGCCGACTTGCCGCGTACTCCCGGCTGTAGAGAGATTCCCTGTCGTAAATGCCCAATCTGCGTCCCAGCACCGGGAGGGTGCGGGTAAGCCACGCTATGAGCTTTGTGGTTCCGGTGGCGAATGGCAGCATCTGCATGAGGGCGGCCAGGAAGTCCTGATCGGTATCGATCCGCGCGATCCGCCATTCTCCGCCCTCTTTACGGAGGATGTACCTATCGACGCCACAGCCGCGAACAGGCTTGCGTGGCCACGGGATTGTGTTGCTCCAGAAGAATTGTGTAGATCCCGAGTACGGGAAGGCCGCTCGTACCTGACCGTTGAAGAAGTCGTAGTAGGGCAGATGAGTGTCTGTTCCGTCCCATGGATAAAAGCCGAGTTCTCGTGCGAACAGATAGCCGAATCGCGCGAAGTCGCCGGTGTAGCTGCGGCCGTGAAATTCCAGTTGGCCTGTGTTGGACATGGTCCACACCAGGTCTTCGGCCCAGCAATCCTCGAGTGCTTCGGGGGAGTCGTCGTTCCACGCCGCGAACCACTTGCGCCAGAACTCTGCAATCCCTTCCAGCGGGAAACCGGCGGCGACGTACATGTCTTCCTGCTCCTTGCAACGACGCAGAAATGGTTCGACGAGTGCTTCGGATTCGGCGACCGGCGCGTGAACCCGGCCCGGGGGAGCCTTTATGCCCCAGTCCGAACGGGACGAATTCTGGTTTCTCGACTCGGTGTTGGTCACGTCGTTTCTTTCTGTGATGGCTTGTGCGAGAGGTCTTTACACTTTGGTGATGGTGGCGGGCACGCCGCCCTTGACTAACGTCGATAAGCTGAAGAACTGTTGGGGTTGCCAGCCTGGCCGCAGATGCAGGCGATAGCGCTGGAAGATGATCGTCAACAAATACTGAGCCATCATGTAGGCCATACCAGTGCCCATGCAGTGATGTGGTCCGGCGCCGAACGCTTGGAAGGCCAGACGTGGACGCGCAGTGACCCGGTCTTGATCGAAGAATTGCATCGGGTCGTACACCTCAGCGTTCTCGCCCCACCACCGCGGATCGCGGTGAACCACGTATAAAGAAGTTGCTACCAAGGTGTATTTGGGGATGGGATAGCCCCCGAGTTCGGTGTCCTCCATCGCGTATCTCGGGTTGATAGGGGCGCCCTGGAGCCGTTGTCCCTCATCGAAACATGCTCGTGCCCAGGGTAACTTGGGTAAATCGTCGGGCGTAGGCATGTTTCCGCCAAGAACCGCGATCTCCTCGTAGAGGCGCTCCAGGTGTTCGGGATGTTGCAGTAGTAGCGCCAGCGTCCACGACATCGATGCGACGATCGTTTCGTAACCACCACCAATCGCCGACATGATCTCCGAATACACGTCGATTTCAGTCAATGGCTTACTGCCGTCGCTACGCGCGGCGAGCAATATGTTGAGCAGGTCCGCATCATCGGTGGGATTGGCGCGTCGGTCTCGGATCATCTTGCGGATGGTTCGCAGGAGATGAACCCCGGACACCGTCAGATTTTCCTTGCCGCGTAGCGGGAAGATGTTCGGCGGCGTCGCCAGAAATAATCCGGACGCGATGGCGCGCATCACCGATCGGGTCGCGGTATCGGCATGTAGGACTTCGTCATCGGACAGTCTCGTCGAGAACATGGCGTACATGAATGCCGGGAGCACGATCTTCGGTAACTCGGCTTGAAGGTTCACCTCCTGGCCGGTACCAGCGAGTGCGAGCCATCGGTCGACGCGATCGGAGAACACCTCCACGAACTTGTCCGACACCACCGCGAGGTGCTTCTTGCCGAACATGGGCATGAGCTTTTTGCGTCTGTCGCGAAGTGCCTGGCCTTCGAGGACCTGGACTGGACAGCCCACGGTCGTTACTGCCTGTTGAATTCGCCGGCCTTGGAGCGGAGCAGACATGCTGTATTTGAGTTCGGTGTCCTCCATGAACTCGCTCACCAGGTCGGGGTGGTTGGCCAGGACTAACGGATGTATCGGTAGCGGCACCCGATAGATGTCCCCATATCTGTGATGGCAGTCCTGCAGGAATTTGTACGGGTTGCGTGCCATGGGAATCGCGGAGCCGATGAAGGGCAATCCGACGGGACCGGGTGGAATAGGCCGGTCGCGGCCGCGACCGGTGAGCAAGCTGAAGGATGCACGGAGTGGCTTGCGGGTGGGCCAGAACGGATCGTCCTTCAAGGACGCGATCACCGCACGACGGCCGGTGGCCCACCGAGGTGACGGCACCGCTTGAGGTCCATAACCATTGTCGACCGCTTCGGCATTGTCGTTGCGGCGGTGTGCCGGGCAATGGGGCGCAGCACTAGTCAACATCAGTCCTTTCCGCGCTGGATCTCAATGGCCCCCGAGGGGCAGATCTGGCTGGCTTTAGTTGCATCGTCAAGTAATTCGTCATCGGCCGTACCGGTCACGGCACTTGTGCCGTCGGTGTTCTCCATAAACAGCCGCGGATAGGAGCGGTAGCAATATCCGGCGCCCATGCAGACGCCGTCGTCCACCGTGACGGAGAAGAGTTGTTCCTGCATGAGACATTGAACTGTAGATGTAACAGTGTCTCTACGTCAAGAGGTAACATCATCGACCGTGGATCTAGGCGCGATGTGGTCACAGTGGTCTTCTGGGCAGGTAGCCCCGGGGGATGAGGAGCGGGAGCGGCTTCTCGATGCCGCGCGTGCAGAGTTC
Organism: Mycobacterium sp. NGS15; assembly: GCF_059813245.1. Taxonomy (NCBI): domain Bacteria; kingdom Bacillati; phylum Actinomycetota; class Actinomycetes; order Mycobacteriales; family Mycobacteriaceae; genus Mycobacterium; species Mycobacterium sp. NGS15. The sequence continues at coordinate 228,365 of NZ_JCALEF010000005.1, forward strand.
GTCGCGCACGGTTTCCGCAGGGCGGCCGTGGCAGATATTGCTAAGCGGGCCAAGGTTTCTCGACAGACTCTGAACCGCCGGTGCGGTGATAAGGACGACATGGTGTCGTCTGTCGTCGGTCGTGAGGTGCTCCAGTTCTTTCTCCAATTGGCGCCGCTACTGGATATGGGTGACAAGGTCGAGGACCAAGTTGTCGAGGTATTCGTCACCGGAATGCGCGAGTGTCGGGTAAATCCGGTGGTCGCGGCTCTCAAGGAATACGAGGCCGAATCAATGTCGCTGAGACTGTTCGAGACCGAACACGGCAACTATCAGGTGGCCCTTTCGGTTCTCGCCATGCGATTGATGGGGGACGGGTATCCCGAAGCGGGCGCTAAGCAGGCTGCCGAACTCATCATGCGGATTACCGCGACTCTTTTGCTGGCCCCGTCGAAGGTTCTGCGCGCGCAGACGGATGACGAGGCGAGGAATTTCGCCGTCACCTACTTCGTTCCGGTGTTGAGGGCGGCGCGTTCCGTTACGGAATGAGGCGTGCCCTCACGGGCATGTTGTTCGACGCTTGTGGTGGCCCTGGTGAAGGCCCATTGGCGCCGGGCGGAGGGTGCTCAACGTCATCTTCACTGAATATGGCCTGATTCGGGTGTCACTCGCGGAAGTGGTTCGTGGATAACATCTTTCGATCGATGAACGGTCGGCAAAAGTCATCCGTGAGGCAGCGCAGACCTGTCCACAACCGTTGAATCTGTGGTAAACAGGGACGGGAGCGCGAACAGGTGGTGGTTGTGAATGAAGAGAGTTCAGTGGGGCTGGCTACTCGCCGTCGCGGTGGCGTGCGCACTGTTTAGTTCGCCCGTCGGTGTTCCGTCCGCGGCAGCGGCTGCGTGCCCCGACGTTGAGATCGTGTTCGCGCGGGGCACCTTTGAGCCCCCGGGCGTCGGCGGCACCGGCGAAGCATTCGTCAGCGCGCTGCGTGCGCGCACCAAGGGCAAGTCGGTGGAGGTCTATCCCGTCGAATATCCCGCGTCCTTGGCCTTTGCCACGGCGGCTGATGGCGTCATCGATGCCAGTAACCGCGTCAAGGACGTCGCTGCGCGGTGCCCGAACACCAAGATCGTGCTGGGCGGTTTCTCGCAGGGTGCGGCCGTCGTCGCCTACACCACGGCAGACGTGGTCCCCCCGGGCTTCGAGCTGCCGGAGGGGATCACCGGGCCGATGCCGCCTGAGGTGGCCGACCATGTCGCGGCGGTGGCGCTGTTCGGCAAGCCGTCCACCGGATTCCTGCAACGCATCGACAACACGGCCCCTCCGATCAATATTGGGCACCTCTACGCGGCGAAGACTGTCGACATGTGCGTCCCCGAGGACCCGATTTGTTCCCCGGATGGCAGCGACAACACCGCGCACGGCTCGTACGGAGACAACGGGATGACCAACCAGGCCGCCGATTTCGCGGCGCGGGCCATTAATTCACCCGCGGAATCGGTTACCGCGTCTGGATAAGTTCGATCGTCGCCTCGATCACCGCGATATCGGACGCCCCCGGCACGAGGATGAATTCGTCGAGCCCCGCCTCCTCGGCTCCATCGAGGGTGCGGTTAAGTGCGTCGGCCCCGAAGTTGGTCAACGTCTTCGGAACGTTCTCGGCTATCTGAGGTCCGAAGATCGCGAGGTAATCGCTGGTGAACTGTTTGAGTTCGGACTCGGCATCGCGGATGCCCAGTGTGTAGAAGCACCCGCTCGACAGCAGTGGTGGTTCGGTGTGACCGGCCTCCTGCCATGCCGCGCGTGCGGCCCCGGTGGAGTAGGCAAGCTCGGAGGGCGCCCCGGAAACGCTGAAACCGGTGATGCCGTCGGCCCACTGTGCCGCGCGGGCCAGCGATTTCGGACCGATTGCGGCCGCGACGATGGGAGGGCCGCCGGCCTGAACAGGTGCGGGGCCCACCGGGTCGGCGCCCTCGAACGGGGGTTCACCCCGCCAGAGCCGCCGCAGCTCGGCCACCTGGTCATCGAGGCGCTGGTGGCGTCGATCGAAGGATGCGTCCAACGACCGGTAGTCGTGTTCACGTCCGCCAACACCCACGCCCAGGGTGAACCGGCCCTCGGACAGCACATCCAGCGTCGCGGCTTGTTTCGCGACCAACGGCACCGGATGCGCTGGCAGCACAGAGACATTCGCGAGTATCCGGATGCGTTCGGTGACTGCCGCGGCCGCCGCGAGCGTCACCCACATCTCCTGGTTGTGATATGAGATCCGCTCACCGGAGGAGATCGTGGAGAACGATCCCTCCTCGGCGAGGCGGGCCCAGGTGATCGTCGACTCGCGGGTGTAGTGCCGGCACATGAAGGGCAGGGCAATGCCGATATCCATACCGGCAGCCTAGGAGTACTCGCTACGGTTACGTCGTGAGCCCTTTACGCGACCTCGCCCTGCGTGTCAGCACCGCCGCGACACCGCACATTCCCCTGGTAATTCGACGAGCCATGGCCGGTCGCCAGGTGATCGTCGATGGCAACATCCTTGACCCGTCGACCCAGCTGCTGTTGCGCGGAATGGAGCTCATGGGGGAGGGCGAGATCACCAAGGGCGACGATGTCGAAGCGAGTCGCGCCAACATCCGAAAGCAGTCGGCGCTGCTTTCGTTCAGCACCCCCGTCGGGCAGGTGCGCAACTTCTCTATTCCCGGCCCTGCCGGACCCATCCCGGTTCGGCACTACCGCCCCGTCGTCGAGAACACCGGTGCCGTGCTGGTGTTCTTCCACGGCGGCGGCTGGGTGATCGGAGATCTGGAGACACATGACCAGGCCTGTCGACAGACTTGTCGTGATGCAGGTGTGCCGGTGTTGTCGGTCGACTACCGGCTGGCTCCTGAACATCCGGCGCCTGCCGCGGCCGAGGACTGTCTGGCGGCCTATCTGTGGGCCGTCGAGCATGCCGGCGAACTCGGCGCCGCACCCGACAGGGTCGCGGTGGGCGGTGACAGCGCCGGCGGCAATCTCGCCGCCGTCGTTTCACAGCAGGCGCGTGACACCGGGGCACAGCTGCCGCTGCTGCAGTTCCTGATTTATCCGGCCGTCGATTTCACGGTGCGCCGGCCGTCCCGTGATCTCTTCGCCGAGGGCTTCTTCCTCACCAAGGCGGCCATGGACATGTTCGAAGGTCACTATTTCGACGGGTCCGATGTGGACAAGTCCGACCCCCAAGTGTCACCGATTCTGGCCGCAGACCTGGCGGGGCTGCCGCCGGCGCTCATCACGACCGCCGGTTTCGACCCGCTGCGCGATGAAGGCAACGAGTATGCGGAGAAGCTGCGGGCCGCCGGAGTGCCGGTGGACCTGCGGGTACAGGGTTCGCTGATTCACGGCTTCTACAACATGGCCCGGCTGCGCGGGGCGCCAGCGGCGGCCGTGGACGAGCTGACCTCGGCGCTGCGCGCACACCTGTCTCGCTAATTTCTGCCCGGTAGGCTGTGCGCGTGGCCAAACCGAAGCAACCTCCTAGCTACGACCTCAAGAAGGCGGAGCAGCGCCGAAGCCAGCTGATTCAAATCGCGCTCACGGCGATCGTCGTGTTGTTCGCCGCGGGGCTGGTCGGTTTCATCGTCGTCAAGAACAAGAAGGACCCGGGGCCGCCCGCTCCGCCCGCGGGTGAGGTCAAGGCGATCGAGGTGGTCACCCCGGGGCCGGCCAAGCTCATCACCAAAGAGGGAACCACCGACCCCAAGGTCGTTCTCACGCTGATCGAGGATCCGATCTGCCCGGCGTGCGCCATGTTCGAGCAGGAATTCGGGCCCACCGTCAAGAAGCTCATCGATACCGGTGCGGTGCGGGCCGACTTCAACATGGTCGGGATCCTGGATGTGCCCCGGCTCAAACGTGACTATTCATCACGGGCGTCGGCGGCGGCCTACTGCGTGGCCGACCAGTCCGACGAGCTGTTCCTCAAATTCCACTCCGTGCTCTACGACCCGAACAAGCAGCCCGATGAGGTCAACGCCAAGACCTGGCACGACGACAAGTGGTTGATCGATCAAGCCAAGGCCGTGGGCGCGTCCGATGCGGTATCCAAGTGCATCAAGGACAAGAAGTACATCAACATGGTCAAGGAGCTCGGTCCGAAGCTCAACATCCAGGCCACGCCGACAATCCGGATCAACGGCAAGGACTGGGAGATCGGGAGAGACACCAAGCCGGCAGATCTGATCAAGGCCGTCACGGACATCACCGGACCTGTTCCGGGCCTGACGTGACGGTCCGCCCCGCGACTGCCTGGTACGTCCTGGCCGCCGGAGCGGCCGGGCTGGCCGCCGCGCTGGCCCTCACCATCGAGAAGATCGAGATCCTGCTCGACCCGGCGTATGTCCCGTCCTGCAGCCTGAACCCGGTCATTTCCTGTGGTTCGGTGATGACGACCGAGCAGGCCTCCGCCTTCGGATTCCCCAACTCGCTCATCGGCATCGTGGCATTCACGGTGGTGCTGGTGACGGGTGTGCTGGCGGTCGCCGGGGTGGAGCTGCCGCGCTGGTACTGGGGCGGTCTGGCGATCGGAAGCCTGCTGGGGGCCGTCTTCGTCCATTGGTTGATGTTCCAGAGTCTGTATCGGATCGGCGCGCTGTGCCCGTACTGCATGGTGGTCTGGGCGGTCACGATTCCGCTGCTGGTAGTCAGTGCATCGATTGCTTTGCGGCCATTGAGATCTCATCGCTGGGCGAGGGTTCTCTACCAATGGCGATGGTCGCTGGTGGCTTTCTGGTACGTCGCGGTGATCCTGGCGATTATCGAACGATTCTGGGATTACTGGATCACACTCGTCTGAACCGAATTGTGAACTTGAGCGGACGCGCGTTCGCTCAATCCTCACGGTACGGTCTGTGACTATGTTCTCGAAGGTTCTTGTCGCCAACCGCGGTGAGATTGCGATCCGGGCATTTCGTGCCGCCTATGAATTAGGTGCCGCGACCGTCGCTGTCTACCCGTATGAAGATCGCAACTCGGGTCATCGGCTGAAGGCCGATGAGGCGTACCAGATCGGCGAGAAGGGGCATCCGGTCCGCGCCTACCTGTCGGTCTCCGAGGTGGTCAATGCGGCCAAGAACGCCGGCGCCGACGCGATCTACCCCGGTTACGGATTCCTGTCGGAGAACCCCGACCTGGCCGCGGCATGTGCCAGAGCGGGTATCACCTTTGTGGGTCCGCCCGCGGACGTCCTGGAGCTGACGGGTAACAAGGCCCGCGCGATCGCCGCCGCGCGTGAGGCGGGCTTGCCGGTGCTGGCGTCCTCACAGCCCTCGGCCTCGGTCGAGGAGCTGTTGACAGCCTCTGAGTCGATGGAGTTTCCGGTATTCGTCAAGGCGGTAGCCGGCGGCGGTGGCCGTGGCATGCGCCGGGTCGCCGAGCGGGAGCAGCTGCGTGAGGCGATCGAGGCGGCCAGCCGGGAGGCGGAGTCGGCATTCGGAGACCCGACGGTCTTTCTGGAGCAGGCCGTCATCAATCCCCGGCACATTGAGGTGCAGATCCTCGCGGACACCGCGGGTAACGTCATCCACCTCTATGAGCGCGACTGTAGTGTGCAGCGGCGCCACCAGAAGGTCATCGAGCTAGCCCCCGCCCCCAACCTGCCCGCCGAGCTGCGCGAGCGGATCTGTTCGGACGCTGTCGCTTTCGCCCGTCACATCGGATACAGCTGCGCCGGCACCGTCGAATTCCTGCTTGATGAGCGTGGCAATCACGTCTTCATCGAGATGAATCCGCGGATTCAGGTGGAGCACACGGTGACCGAGGAGATTACCGACGTGGACCTGGTGGCGAGCCAGCTGCGCATCGCCTCTGGCGAGACGCTGGACGACCTTGGCCTGCACCAGGAAACGTTGGCGCCGCCACGCGGATTTGCCCTGCAGTGCCGGATCACCACCGAGGACCCGGCCAACGGTTTCCGCCCCGACACCGGTCGCATCACTGCCTACCGCAGCCCGGGCGGCGCGGGTATCCGCCTGGACGGTGGGACGACGCTGGGTGCCGAGGTGGGCGCGCATTTCGATTCGATGCTGGTGAAGCTGACCTGCCGTGGGCGGGACTTCCAGACCGCGGTGGCGCGAGCCCGCCGTGCCGTCGCCGAGTTCCGTATCCGTGGTGTCGCCACGAATATCCCGTTCCTCCAGGCGGTTCTGGACGACCCGGACTTTCGGTCGGGACATGTCACGACGTCATTCATTGAGGAGCGTCCGCAGCTGCTGACGGCGCGATCCTCGGCCGACCGTGGTACGAAGATCCTGAATTACCTGGCCGACGTCACCGTCAACAAGCCTCACGGAGCCAAGCCCTCGAAGGTGTACCCGCATGACAAATTGCCGGCGGTCGATCTGTCGGCGCCGCCGCCGGATGGTTCGCGTCAGCGGCTGTTGGCCCTGGGCCCTGAGGGATTCGCCAAGGCGCTGCGTGAACAGAAGGCGGTCGGTCTGACCGACACCACCTTCCGCGACGCGCACCAGTCACTGTTGGCCACCCGGGTGCGTACCACCGGCCTGCTCGCGGTCGCGCCATACGTGGCGCGGCTTACCCCCGAGTTGCTTTCGATCGAGGCCTGGGGCGGCGCGACGTACGATGTGGCGCTTCGCTTCCTGAAGGAAGACCCGTGGGAGCGGCTTGCCGAGCTGCGTGAGGCTGTGCCGAACATCTGCCTGCAGATGTTGCTGCGTGGTCGAAACACCGTGGGATACACGCCATATCCGGAGACGGTGACCAAGGCATTCATTCGCGAGGCGACCGCGACCGGGGTGGATATCTACCGAATCTTCGACGCGCTCAACAATATCGAGGCTATGCGTCCGGCCATTGACGCCGTGCGCGAGGTCGGCGGCTCGGTGGCCGAGGTGGCCATGTGCTATACCGGTGACCTGTCCAACCCCGGCGAGAACCTGTACACGCTGGACTACTACCTGAAGCTCGCCGAGCAGATTGTCGACGCGGGTGCCCATGTGCTCGCGATCAAGGACATGGCGGGCCTGTTGCGTCCGCCCGCCGCGGCGACTCTGGTGACGGCGTTGCGGTCGCGGTTCGACCTGCCGGTGCATGTGCACACGCATGACACTGCGGGCGGGCAGCTGGCGACCTACCTGGCGGCCTGGCAGGCCGGCGCCGATGCGGTGGACGGTGCCGCGGCACCCATGGCGGGCACCACCAGCCAGCCGTCGTTGTCGGCGATCGTGGCAGCGGCCGCGCATAGCGAATACGACACCGGCGTGTCACTGACCGCGGTATGCGACCTGGAACCGTACTGGGAGGCGCTGCGAAAGGTATACGCCCCCTTCGAATCCGGGCTCCCGTCACCGACCGGCCGGGTGTACACGCACGAGATTCCCGGCGGTCAGCTCTCGAACCTGCGTCAGCAGGCCATCGCGTTGGGCCTGGGTGACCAGTTCGAGGAGATCGAGGCACGATATGCCGCCGCCGACCGGATGCTCGGACGTCTGGTGAAGGTGACCCCGTCCTCCAAGGTGGTAGGCGACCTGGCGCTGGCACTGGTGGGTACCGGTGTGAGTGCCGACGAATTTGCCTCGGATCCAGGACGTTTCGATATCCCGGAGTCGGTGATCGGATTCCTGCGCGGCGAGCTGGGTGACCCGCCCGGCGGCTGGCCCGAGCCGTTCCGAACACGCGCACTCGAAGGTCGCGGTCCCGCTCGTGCGGAGGTCGAGCTCACGGCAGATGACGCGGCACAGCTCGATGGCGACAGCGCAACGCGGCGGGCGGCGTTGAACCGCCTGTTGTTCCCCGGACCGACCAAGGAATTCCTGGCCCACCGCGAGCAGTACGGTGACACGTCACGGCTTTCGGCCAACCAGTTCTTCTACGGCCTGCGGTACGGGGAGGAGCACCGCGTCAAGCTGGAGAAGGGCGTCGAGCTGCTCATCGGGATCGAGGCGATCTCGGATGCCGACGAGCGCGGTATGCGGACCGTCATGTGCATCCTCAATGGTCAGCTACGCCCCGTGCAGGTGCGTGACCGGAGCATCGACAGCGCAGTGGCTAGTGCCGAGAAGGCCGACCGGACCAATGCTGATCATGTGCCCGCGCCCTTCGCAGGTGTGGTGACGCTCAATGTGGTGTCGGGCCAGGAGGTTACGGCGGGGGAGACCATTGGCACCATCGAGGCCATGAAGATGGAGGCCTCCATCACCGCGCCCAAGGCGGGAACCGTCGCACGGGTGGCGTTAACTGAGACCTCTCAGGTCGAGGGTGGGGATCTGCTGGTGGTGATCAGCTGACCCGGATCATCGCCGGTGCCGCGGGAGGACGCCGGATCGCGGTGCCGCCTAAGGGAACCCGGCCCACCACGGATCGGGTGCGGGAAGCGCTGTTCAGCATGCTGCAGGCGCGCTTGGACTTCGACGGGATCGCGGTCCTCGATCTGTTCGCAGGCTCCGGTGCACTGGGCCTTGAGGCGCTCTCACGCGGTGCGGAACACGTGACGTTCGTGGAGTCGAACGCCGCCGCATCGAAGGTGATCTCGGCCAATATCGCGACGGTGTGCCTGCCCGGTACTGAGCTGCGGCAGTCTGCGGTATCGGCGTTCCTGTCGACATCGCCCAACCGTGCCTACGATCTGGTCCTTGCCGATCCACCGTATTCGGTTTCTGCCGAGGAGGTTTCGGCTCTGTTGTCGCGCCTGACCGATCATTGGGTCAACGACGAGGCTCTTCTGGTACTCGAGCGTGACGCGTCGGGGCCCGAGGCGGTGTGGCCGGATGGCTGGGAGGTGACCTCCCGCAAGTACGGGGGAACGCGGCTAGAACTGGGATCTCTGTAACCGTCCAGGTAATCCACAGCGCGCGTTCACCTATCGGGCGCACACTTCTGCCCATGACCCCGCTGCAGCGGTACATCGCCGAAGAGATCGCCACCGACCATGTCGAGGGGCTGCTGACGCGCCGTGAGGCCATACGTCGGCTGGCGTTTCTGGGTGTGGGCACCGCCGCCGCGAGCGCGCTCATCACGGCCTGCGGCAGCGACACCAAACCTGACAACAAGCCCGTCACCGCTCCGACATCGGCGTCCACTCCGCCGCCCCCGGGTAAGGACAAGACGGTCGCGACGGAGCCGAGTACCTGGAGTGGGCCCCACGGCACGCTCCAGGGGGCATGGGCGCCGGCAGCCCAGCCGCGCGGCTCGGTGCTGGTTATCCATGAGAACAAGGGCCTCAATGATTGGGTCGGTTCCATCGCGGGACGGCTTGCGGGCATCGGATATTCGTCGCTGGCCATCGATCTGCTGTCGGAGGAGGGCGGCACGTCGACGTTCAAGGACCCGGCCGAGGCGACAGGGGCGCTGGGCAAGGTGTCGCCGGAGCGCTTCGTCGCAGATCTGAAGTCCGGTGTGGATGAAATTCTGCGCAGGGTGCCCGGCAAGCCCGCCGGCGCGGTGGGATTCTGTTTCGGCGGTGGCCTGGTTTGGCAGCTTCTGGCGTCGGGGGAGCCGAGGCTCGGCGCGGCTGCGCCGTTTTACGGGCCCCTTCCTGAAAACCCGGACTTTTCACGGTCGAAGGCGGCCGTCCTGGCCTTCTACGGTGAGCTCGACAAGCGGGTTACCTCGTCGAAGGATCAGGCGGCCGCAGCGTTACAGCGGGCGGGACTGGTTCACGAGATTGCCGTGGAGCCCGGCGCCGACCATGCCTTCTTCAACGACAGTGGGCCGCGCTACCACCCCGGCGCGGCAGCGGATGCTTGGCAGCGCCTCACCGCCTGGCTCGGCCAGCACATCGGCTAAATGGCGCCTAGGCTGCTCGTCATGTGGTGTAGAGCGGTAGTTGTCGCCGTGGCCTCCGGCGCGGTATCGGTGGCTGCTGCCAGTCTCGCTCTGGCCGATGATGGGGATGCGCCGGCGCCGCCCGTGCCTTCCTCGCCCGTGGCGAACCTCTTGCCGGGAGGGTCGAGGGCTCCGATAGGTCCATCGGATGCCGGAGACGCGTTGTCCGCCGGACTACCGGCACCGATTGCGGGACTGGGATCCCCGGGTGGTCCACTCTCCGCGCAAGGCCCGTTGCTATCTCCCAACGGTCCGTTATCGGCTAACGGCCCCTTGACGGCGGCGGGTGGCCCACTGTCGACGGATGGTCCCGTGCTCTCGCCAACCAGCCCGGTATCACCGCTCAACGAGATCTGTGGGTCCGGCAATCTCCTGAAGTCCGTGACGGACAGGTTCGCCGGCGTCATCCCGGACAGCACGCTGGCGTCGATGCAGAACCAGCGCCCGGTCGGCACCGGCAAGTGCCCCGCGACTGTCCCGCCCGACGATCAGGCTCCGGCGGCCGATCAACCGGGAAGCTAGTCCCTTAGCTAATCTGCACTGCCAATCCCAGCGGCGGCGCGGTTCCTGTCTTCGCGGACCATTCTGATTCCCGATCGAGACGCTTAACAACCATCCGGACGCTCCTTGATTCGGTCTGCTCCGAAACGTCCGTCCCACCCTTGATTTTGGGTCGCACCGGGAGCATCATCACATTTCCGATATGGAATGAGTCACAGTCAAGATGGCGGTGATCGTGTGATGGGGGTAGCCGATCGGCTATCCGAGGCTGGGCGTGTGAACGGCCGTGCGCTGAGTTAGCCAAGTAACGGGTATCGGCAACGCAAGGAGTTTGACGTGGTGGTCCGGGGTATCAAGGCGTTTAAGAAGATCATGCAGACAACATTTGATCCAGAGCTGGTGATTCCGGAAGACGTCAGAGTGACAGAATTTACCGGCGATAACAGTTTGTCACGGAAAGACCTTCTTCAGCATCCGATTCCTGCTGGTTCCTTGATATGGAAGTACTGGGGGCGCTTTGACGTGATGTATTTCGGCAGCGGCGTGCTGGGTCCCATTGCGGGGGCATGGCCGCAGATGGGGAGAGCGACCGCGGGTTCCGTTCTTTTCAATGGTGACAGTTCTTTCGGCGCACGTGCCAAGATATATAAGAAACGGCGCCAGAGATCCCGTGAGTACATTTATGGCTCGGTATACGACGCTCCGGAAGAGGCCAAGAAGTACGGGCTGAAGACTCGGAATATGCACAAGTCCGTCAAAGGCACTCTGCAGGAAGGCACGTTTCACGCTTTGAATGCGGAAACCTTCTATTTCGCGCACGTGACCTTCTTTTATCACCATTTGATAGTGGTAACCGAGCGTCTGCATTTCGGCGGGGCCATGCCACGGGCGGTGAAGGAGCAGATATTCGAGGAGTCCAAGGAGTGGTACAGCATCTGGGGGGTAGACGATAGTCCTCAGCCGGATACGTACGATGATTTCGAGCGGTATCTGGAAAACATCGAACATAACCATTTGGTGAGCTCGCAGGTAACTCAGCTCATGCTGGAGCAATTCACGGAGCGCAGCCTGGCTCCGCGGTGGTGGCCTCCGGTCATGAAGAAGTTTGTGTGGCCCTGGCTGGTGGGGCGGCGGCAAGTCGTTGTCAGTAGCTATCCGCCTCATGTGCGGGAGCTGTTCAACCTAGAGTGGACCCCCGAGGACGAGGACATGCTGCGCCGCTTTACGGACATGTATCGGCGGTCCTACGCGGTTCTTGAGCGTCTCCTCCCGCTGAAGTTTTTCTACTTGCCGATCGCGCTGAGGGGCTTTGAGCGGGAAGGGATCGATCCACGCAACATCACCGTGGAATCCGCACAGCGAGCACTGCGGGAGAGCCGAGCCCGCCGTGCCACGCGAGAAAGTGCACCAATAGACGAGGCGAGCGAGGTGGTGGCTTCCGGCTGACAAGTTTCTGGGCCACCGTTTCACCCCCGGCCGCAATCAACGGGAAGCTTGCCGCTCAGCTAATCTGCGTGAGTGGGTTCAAAAGGGTGGATATCACTGAGCGCAATCGTCGCCGTCCTGGTGCTCGGGCTGTCGTACCTTTTCGGTCAGGCCTACTGGAGTACGCGCGCGATTGTGGGAAATCCCGAGCCTGCGCATGATCTGCCCGCTTACGCCGAACTTCTGGTGCCGGTGCATGCCGAGCGTGCGGGTCAGCTGCCTCGCCCCGAGAATGCCGCCAGGTGGAGCGTGGACGGCATCAAACTGCCCGAAGGGCACCTGATTGTCAGTCCGACAGGCCGTTCGCTGGCTTGGGTGAGCAACGCGGCGGTGGTGGACATCCAGTCGCTGTGGTTGCGGCTGGCCGGCCGTTTCGATCGAACAGGGCTGTGGCCCTTGGCATCCCGTGGACTGAGTGGCGACCTGCGCCGCCCGTGGGCGAACCCCGACGACCTGCGGCACTTCGCGGATCCGGCGGATGTCAATGCGGTCGACGCTAAATCCTTCCTTGCCAAAGAGGTCTCATCGGCCGGCTCCGATCCTGAGGCTACGGCCGTCGACGTACCCGTCGCGCCCATCACGCTGGAGCAGCGCACGCAGCCGCCCCAGCGTGCGGTCGCTTTGACCGGGGATCACCTGGAGCAGGGCTCGCTGCTGATGCTGGTGCCTACGACACGTCCGGCCGACGCGCTCAATGCCCTCGGCTGGACTCACGGTGTGAATTACGACGTTTCCGAAGCGGAGCTATCGGCCGTTCTCCGATCGTGGGAGGACCGGTTCGGGGCGGTGCTGACGGCGGTGGATTTCGATGCGATCGACGTGGAGGTGGCGCGTCCACCAGGTGCCGATCTTTCGGTGCCGGTGGGCTATGAGCACTATGGGTTCTGCCCGGACAACATCGATCAGGGCGCGGGCACCTTGAGCGCCTACGCGCGGGGCATCACCGGCGCGCGAACGTGGAGCTTCTGGCGGGATTAGCGCTACCGACGTGGCCTGCGAAATCTTCTGCAGGAGAGATCAACACATGATTCAGTGTCATCCGATCATGGTGTCGAATTAGTCTGAACGTGATTATCGGAGACGTTGGCGGGAGGGTGCAGATGCATTACGGCGGTGCGGTGGTGACGGGTGGCGTCGTGTTGGCTGCCGTGTGCCTTGTCGGCTGCTCGTCGGGCGGGGGCTTGCGGCATGACGCGCAAGCGAACAATCCGGTATCCAGTTCGGCACCCGGTGTGCCCGCCGCCGGACCACGTGTTGTGGTGGATGGAGTTGCCCGATCGGTGGAGAGTCGGGTGGAGTGCGTTACCGCGGCCGATATGACCTTCGTGAACATCGGCAGCGTGAGCGATGGGATTGCCGCCACGCTTGCGGCGGGCGGGACCCCAACGCTCAAGAGCCTGACTCTTGGTGTCATTGATGGCCACCCAGTGACCTATCACTCGGGGCATGGTGCGAGCGAACCCACGGTGACGAAGTCTGGGCAGTTCTACAAGATTGCCGGCGCCGCGACGGCAGGCCTGAGCACGCCTGCGACCTTTGAACTCGAGTTCACCTGCCCAATCAGGAGATAACAGAATCATCGTGAGCCTGTAACGAGCCGCACGAATCGCCGCCTATAAGTCCCCGCCGCCGTCGCAGAGGAATACCCTTAGCGACATGACTACAAGTGTCGGGCAGGACCTCGTCAAGCATCTCTGGAAAACGGCGGTGGTATCAGGAGTTCTGGCGGTAATCGTTGGCGCCGTGGTACTGATATGGCCTCAAGTCACCGTGCTTGTCGCCGCATACGCTTTCGGCGCATATCTCGTGATATCAGGTATCGCCCAGGTCGTCTTTGCCTTCACCCTGCCGGTGTCATCCGCTGGCATGCGGGTGCTGTTGTTCCTCACTGGCGCAATTTCCTTCGTCCTTGGTGTGCTGTGCTTCAAAGATGAGCTGAATTCGATTCTGCTACTGGCCATCTGGATCGGCGTCGGCTGGATCGCCCAGGGCATCGCGGGCACCATCACGGCCATCGGCGACAGGGACCTCCCCGGGCGTGGCTGGCAGATCTTCAGCGGGATCATCTCGACGATCGCGGGCATCGTGCTCATCGTCTATCCGATCAGCTCGATCGTCACCCTCACCCTCGTTGTCGGTATCTGGCTCATTGTGATCGGTGTGCTGCAAATCGGAAGCGGCATCGGCATTCGCTCGGCCACTAAATCGTCCGCATGACGGGAGCCGTCTGCCCGGGCTCGTTCGATCCGGTAACCCTCGGGCATCTGGATGTCTTCGAACGAGCCGCGGCGCAGTTCGACGAGGTCATCGTCGCGGTGTTGGTCAATCCCAATAAAGCGGGCATGTTCACCATCGACGAGCGCATCGAGATGATTCGCGAGGCCGCCGCCGACCTGCCCAATCTGCGCGTTGAATCGGGGCAGGGTCTGTTGGTGGACTTGGTCAGAGAGCGCGGTTTCAACGCGATCGTCAAGGGACTGCGTACCGGCACTGACTTCGAGTACGAACTCCAGATGGCTCAGATGAACAAGCACATCGCGGGGGTAGATACCTTTTTTGTCGCTACCGCCCCCGCCTATTCGTTCGTTTCGTCCTCGCTTGCCAAGGAGGTGGCCACCTACGGGGGAGATGTCTCGGCGTTGCTGCCTCCGTCTGTTCATGAACGACTTCTCGGGAAACTGCGTGGCCAGGCACAATAGAAAACGGGCCGCGCAGAAATAGCCGACACACCGGTCAGCTAGCACGGTCACAGCAGTCACACCAGGCACACTGGTAACAGTGGAAACTCGCGTGAAGGGTGTAGCCGTGTACCGAGTATTTGAAGCGCTCGACGAACTGGGCGCCATTGTGGAAGAAGCGCGCGGTGTTCCGATGACCGCCGGATGCGTCGTGCCTCGTGGCGACGTCCTGGAACTCATCGATGACATCAAGGACGCCATCCCCGGCGAACTCGACGACGCACAGGATGTCCTCGACGCCCGCGATTCGTTGCTGCGTGAGGCCAAGGAGCATCACGAGACGGTAATCGGCAAGTCGAATGCCGATGCCGAGCAGACACTCAGCCATGCCCGCAACGAGGCCGACCGGCTGCTGGCCGACGCCAAGGCGCAGGCTGACCGCATGGTTGCCGAGGCGCGCAACCACGCCGAGCAGACCGTCAACGAGGCACGGGAAGAGGCGGCCCACACACTGGCCAACGCCAAGCGTGAACAGGAAAGCACCGTCGCCCGTGCCAAGGCGGAGGCGGATCGCCTGGTCGATTCGGGTAATGCGTCCTACGACAAGGCCGTGCAGGAGGGCATCAAGGAGCAGCAGCGCCTGGTGGCTCAGACCGAGGTCGTGCAGGCGGCCAACGCCGAGTCCACCCGACTGATCGACGCGGCCCATGCCGAAGCCGACCGGCTGCGGGGCGAATGCGATATCTACGTTGACAACAAACTTGCCGAGTTCGAGGACTACCTGAACGGCACGCTGCGCTCGGTGGGCCGTGGGCGTCACCAGCTGCGTACCGGCGCTGGTACTCACGACTACGTGCAGCGTTAATATTAGGTCTATGCCGGGACCTTTTGTTCTTGATGTCCTGGCCCTTGGGCTTGGGCGGCGTCCCGGGTCGATGCAGGAGATTGAGCGCACCGTTGCGAGCCCGGTGCGCATCGGCAACGACCTGATCGCGATTCCCGAGGGCGCGGACGTGGATATGGATCTGCGGGTGGAATCGGTTTCGGAGGGCGTTCTCGTCACCGGAACGATCGCCGGGGATCTCGCTGGGGAATGTGTACGCTGCCTGGGGCCGGTTACTGGCCATGCGGATGCGTACCTCACCGAACTGTTCGCGTACCCGGACAGTCGGACCGAGGCGACCACCGAGGAAGAAGACATACACCGTGTCGTCGACGGCCTCGTCGACCTCGAACAGACCATCGTCGATGCTATCGTGCCCGACCTGGAGCTGACGCCGGTGTGCCGGCCGGATTGCCCAGGGCTCTGCCCCGATTGCGGAATCGCTTTAGCCACAGCCGAACCCGACCATCAGCACGACAAGATTGACCCGCGGTGGGCGAAGCTCGCCAACTTCGGTGACGACCAGTGAGTTCTGCCCCAGCAGATCGGTACGACGATCTGCGCGCCGCGATTGGTGTGCGGGTCGGTGACGATCTGCTCACTCTGGCGCTCACACACCGCAGCTACGCCTACGAAAACGGTGGCCTGCCCACCAACGAAAGGCTGGAGTTCCTCGGGGATGCCGTTCTTGGACTGACGATTACCGAGACGCTGTACCACACCCACCCCGACCGCCCGGAGGGCGATTTGGCGAAGCTGCGTGCCAGCATCGTCAATACCCAGGCGCTTGCGGGGGTGGCACGTGGCCTGACCGATGACGGGCTGGGCGCACATTTGTTTCTCGGCAAGGGTGAGGAGAACACCGGCGGTCGCGACAAGTCCAGCATTCTCGCCGATGGCATGGAGTCGATTCTCGGTGCGGTCTACGTGGAATACGGGTTGGAGGTCGCCCGCACGGTAGTACTGCAGTTGTTCGGCCAACTGCTGGAGACCGCGCCCAAGCTCGGCGCCGGTCTGGACTGGAAGACCAGCCTGCAGGAACTGACCGCGGAAAAGGGCTGGGGCGCACCGTCGTATGCCGTCACCTCAACAGGGCCCGATCATGACAAGGAATTCACCGCCACCGTAGTGGTCAATGACACCGCGCACGGGGTGGGCGTCGGCCGCTCTAAGAAAGAGGCCGAACAGAAGGCCGCCGCGGAGGCGTGGACGGCCATTAGCAGCGATGAGCCCCTTGGGGGAAGAGCCGATGGTAGCGATGAGCCCCTTGGGGGAAGAGCCGATGGTAGCGATGAGCCCCTTGGGGGAAGAGCCGATGGTAGCGATGAGCCCCTTGGGGGAAGAGTAGAAGATACGGCGGGTGCCTGAGCTTCCTGAGGTGGAGGTGGTCCGCCGCGGATTGCATCATCACCTTGTCGGCAGGACCATCGCGTCCGCGTCCGTGCACCACCACCGGGCGGTGCGCAGGCAGCCTGGAGGTGCTGTCGAACTGACGGGACTGCTTGCCGGACAGCAGATCAGCGGTACCGGTCGCCGGGGCAAGTATCTGTGGCTCACGCTGGGCGAGGGGCAGGCACTGGTGGTCCACCTGGGGATGAGCGGCCAAATGCTCATCGGACCCATTTCCAGGCCACAGCATTTACGTATTGCCGCGACGCTCGACGACGGATCGGTGCTGAGCTTCGTCGATCAGCGCACCTTCGGCGGCTGGATGGTGACCGATATCGTCACCGTCGACGGAAGCGAACTTCCCGAGCCGGTCGCGCATATCGCGCGGGACCCGCTCGATGAACTATTCGACGTATCGGCCGTGGTTACCCGGCTACGCGGTAAGCACACCGAGATCAAGCGCGCGCTGCTGGATCAGACCGTGGTGTCCGGTGTCGGAAACATCTACGCCGACGAGGCACTCTGGCAGGCGCGTGTACACGGCCGCCGCCTCACCGATGGCATGACCCGCGCCAAGCTCACCGAGGTGCTCGATAGCGCGGCGGGCGTCATGCGTCTGGCGCTCGCGCAGGGTGGGACCTCATTCGACGATTTGTACGTGAATGTGAACGGCGAATCCGGCTACTTCGAGCGCTCTTTGGAGGCGTACGGACGCGAGGGTGAGCCGTGCCGCCGCTGCGGACGTGCTATGCGCCGGGAGGCGTTTATGAACCGGTCGTCGTACTTCTGCCCGAGCTGTCAACGGCTGGTTGAAGCCCGTAAATAGCGCGTCAAGAGCCCCGACGGACCCGTCAGGGACGCGTAAAGAACGCAGGTAGTGCCCTTAGTGGGGATCATGATTCCTGCGTGGTTGATTTCTGGTACCTGGTCCTGACGGTCGTGGGCTTCGTCTTGTGCGTAGCCGTCGTACGCGGATTGCAGGCGCATTCGTGAGCATCAATGCCGTGATCGATTCGGTGCTGATCGTCTTGTCGGCCGCGCTCGTCGTGTATTTGGTGGTCGCGCTGCTCGACCCGGAAAGGTTCTAACGGTGAATTCCGCTCTGGCGGCCGGTCTTCAGATCGGCTTCGTCATCTTGGTGCTCGCCATCGCTTATGTCCCATTGGGGGACTACATGGCGCGCGTCTTCACAGGCCCTCATTCTCTTCGCGCAGGCGGGTCATCGACCGTCAGGCACTCGCTCGTCGAGCGTCTTATCTACCGCACCGGACGGGTGGATCCGGAGACCGAGCAGACCTGGGTGGGCTACACCCTGTCACTGCTGGGTTTCTCGTTCGCGAGCGTGATCTTCCTCTATCTGCTGCAACGCATCCAGGGGGTCCTGCCCCTCTCGGGTGACCTGGGCGCGGTGAGTCCCGCGGTGGCCTTCAACACCGCCGTCTCGTTCGTCACGAACACCAACTGGCAGTCGTACACACCCGAGACCACCATGACCAACCTGACCCAGATGGTCGGGCTGGCCGTACAGAACTTCGTTTCTGCTGCAGTGGGCCTGGCGGTCGCGGTCGCACTGATTCGCGGCATTGTGCGCACGACGGCCGGGGGAGAGCTCGGCAATTTCTGGGTTGACCTGGTGCGGGCAAGCCTGCGGATCCTGCTGCCGCTCTCGTTCGCCGTCGCACTGATCTTGTTGTCGCAGGGCACTATTCAGTCTCTGTATACGCACTTCACGGCGACGGGGCTGGACGGTGCGGCGCAACACATCGCCCTGGCCCCGGTCGCCTCGCAGGAGGCCATTAAGGAAGTCGGCACCAACGGCGGTGGCATTCTGGGCGCCAACTCGGCACACCCCTTCGAGAACCCGACACCCCTGTCCAATATCATCGAAATACTCGCCATCCTGATCATCCCGGTCTGCCTGACGCGGACCTACTCGACGATGGTGGGGGACAAGCGTCAGGGCCTGACCGTCCTGTCGGTCATGGCCACGCTCTTCGGCGGCATGCTGGCCTTTGTCACGTGGGCGGAGTCCACCCCGCGTGGTGTCGCCGCACAGGCGGCCGGCGCCATGATGGAGGGCAAGGAAGTCAGATTCGGCATCCCCGCGTCGACATTGTTCGCGGTATCTACCACTGGAACCTCCACGGGCGCAGTCGATTCTGCCCATGATAGCTTCACGGCGGCCGGTGGTGGCGCATTGATTCTGAACATGCTGTTCGGCGAGATCGCGCCCGGTGGCGTCGGCACCGGCCTGTACGGCATCCTGGTGCTGGCCATCATCGCGGTGTTTGTCGGTGGCCTGTTGGTGGGCCGCACTCCGGAATTTCTGGGCAAGAAGATCGGCCGGCGCCAGATCACCATGGCCGCACTGTCCGTGCTTGTCATGCCGGCGCTCGTGCTCATCGGTACGGGCATCTCGGTGGCGCTGTCCACGACGCCCGGGTACCAAGGAAACAGCGGTGATCCGGGCACCCCACAGTCCATACATGGCTTCTCCGAGGTGCTGTACGCCTACGCCTCGGCCGCCAACAACAACGGCAGCGCCTTCGGTGGCCTCACGGTGACCAGCCACTGGTTCCAGGCCTCGCTCGGCGTGGCGATGTTGTTGGGCCGCTTCCTGCCCATCATCTTCACCCTGGCGCTGGCTGGATCGCTTGCCACCCAGCAGAAGACCCCGGCATCGGCCGGAACCCTGCACACCCACGGCCCCATGTTCGCCGGATTGCACACCGGCACAGTCCTCTTGGTGGCCGCACTCACCTTCTTCCCGGCCCTGGCGCTGGGACCGATCGCCGAGGCAGTTCTATAGTGTCCAAGAGCTCAAATAGGGTAGTAAGTACCGGAGTCTTCGACCCCATCCAGTTGGTCAAGGCGCTACCGCTTGCCGTGCGCAAGCTCGATCCCCGGCACATGGCTCGCAATCCGGTGATGTTCGTCGTCACTGTCGGCTCTGTGGCCACCACGGTGCTCGCTGTGCTCCATCCGTCGATCTTCGCGTGGGCCATCACGGCCTGGTTGTGGTTCACGGTGGTATTCGCCAACCTGGCCGAGGCCGTCGCCGAGGGACGCGGGAAGGCGCAGGCGGCGAGCCTGCGAGAGGTCAAGCGCGACACCGTGGCCCGCAAGTTGGTGGGGGATGGCAACGGTAACGAGACCGAGGAAGAGGTGCCTGGCAGCGTGCTGCGACCGGGAGACCGGGTCGTGGTCGAGGCGGGACAGGTGATCCCCGGTGACGGCGACGTGGTGGAAGGCATCGCCACGGTCGACGAGTCGGCCATCACCGGTGAATCGGCGCCCGTGGTGCGGGAATCCGGCGGCGACCGATGTGCCGTCACCGGTGGCACCACAGTGCTGTCGGACCGGATCATCGTGCAGATCACCGCGGCGCCGGGTGAGTCCTTCGTCGACAGGATGATCGCGCTCGTCGAGGGTGCTTCGCGCCAGAAGACTCCGAACGAGATCGCGCTGAACATCCTGCTGGCCTCGCTCACCATCATCTTTCTGTTGGCGGTCGTCGCACTGGGACCGATGGGAAACTACGGTGGTGAGCAACAGGATCCGATCAAGCTCATCGCCTTGCTGGTCTGCTTGATCCCTACTACCATCGGCGCTCTGATGTCGGCGATCGGCATCGCGGGCATGGACCGGCTGGTGCAACACAACGTCCTTGCTAAGTCGGGCCGCGCGGTGGAGGCGGCTGGTGATATCGACGTCCTTCTGATGGACAAGACGGGCACCATCACCTTTGGCAACCGACAGGCGACTGAATTCATTGTTGCGCCGGGTATTTCGTATGACGCCCTCGCCCAGGCGGCGCGGGCTTCCAGCCTTGCCGACGAAACCCCCGAGGGCCGCAGCATTGTGGAATTGGCCGCGGAGGCGAGCGAAGCGACGGGGGAAAGAAGCGGCGAGGATTCGATCGAGGGCGATTTCGTGGCTTTCACCGCGGCCACCAGGATGAGTGGGTTGGATACCGTCGCGGGCAGGCAGATCCGCAAGGGTGCCTCCGATGCGGTGTTCACCTGGGTGGCAAGCCTTTCCGGCGTTCAGGAAGACGACCCTGCGGTGGTTGCGGTACGAAAGTCCGCCGACCACGTGGCCAGTGAGGGCGGCACGCCGCTGGTGGTCGCCGACCATGACAGCACAGGCACTCGCTTGCTGGGAGTGATCCGACTCTCCGATGTGGTGAAACCCGGTATGGCCGAAAGGTTCGCCCAGATGCGCGCCATGGGCATCCGCACCATCATGGTGACCGGAGATAACCCCTTGACCGCTAAGCAGATAGCCTCTGAAGCCGGCGTCGACGACTTCGTCGCGGAGGCCACTCCGGAAGACAAGCTGGAGCTACTGCGTAAGGAACAGCAGGCTGGACGCCTGGTCGCGATGACCGGTGACGGTACCAACGACGCTCCGGCGCTGGCACAGGCGGACGTGGGCGTGGCCATGAACACCGGCACGTCGGCAGCCAAGGAAGCCGGGAACATGGTGGACCTGGATTCTGACCCCACCAAGCTCATCGACGTGGTAGCCATCGGTAAGCAGCTGCTGATCACCCGCGGTGCGTTGACCACCTTCTCACTGGCCAACGACCTCGCGAAGTACTTCGCGATTCTGCCCGCGCTGTTCAGCGGCATCTACCCGCAACTGAACTCGCTCAACATCATGCGACTGGCTACTCCGCAATCAGCGATTCTCTCGGCGGTCATCTTCAACGCCCTCGTGATCATCGCGTTGGTTCCTTTGGCGCTCAAGGGCGTCCGATATCGGCCGGTGGGGGCCGGGGAGCTGCTGCGGCGAAACCTGTTGATCTATGGCTTCGGTGGCGTGATCGTTCCCTTTGTGGGGATTTGGCTGATCGATCTGGTCGTGCGTTTTATACCGGGAATTGGGTGATCTGGTGAACAAGGTTGTGATCGCGTGGCTGCGTCAGAGCGTGGCAGGCCTGGTGGTGCTGCTGGGACTGACCGTGATCCTCGGCATCGCATACCCGTCCTTCGTATGGGTGTTCGGACGCATCGACTCCAGATCCGCGGAGGGCTCGCCTCTCACCGACGGTAACGGCTGTGTAGTTGGTTCCGCACTTATCGGCGTGGACCCGCAAGCTGGATCCCCTGGGCCGGGTGCGGACCCCTTCTTCCACACCAGGGCCAGCGGTGATCCCGCCGCGGGGGCGCCGTCCAACCAGGGACCGAACAGCGAGAAGCTCACGGTGGATATCAACACTCGTCGTGCCACCATCGCTCAACGCGAGAGCGTCGATTCCGCACGGATTCCCGCCGACGCGGTGACAGGATCGGCTTCGAGCCTGGACCCGGATATCAGCCCGGAGTATGCGGCGTTGCAGATACCGCGGGTGGCGGCGGCCACCGGATTGAGCCAGGCTCGCGTGAAACAGCTCGTGGATGTACACACGTCCTCGCGGCAATGGGGCATCCTGGGAGAGCCGCGCGTCAATGTCCCCACGCTGAACGTGGCACTGGGCCTCACCGGCCCGCCCTGCCGATGAAGGAGAGACGGTGCCTGACGGTCTTCGCGCGCGCGGGACTTTACGGATCTATCTTGGGGCCGCACCCGGAGTAGGGAAGACCTACGCCATGCTCAACGAGGCTCACCGCCGGGCAGGACGGGGCACCGATGTGGTCGCGGCAACAGTGGAGACCCATGGCCGGTCCAAGACCGCCGAGCTGCTCGACGGTTTGGAGCTCATTCCGCCCAAGGAGACGACCTACCGCGGGACACTTATGCACGAGCTGGATGTCGACGCGGTACTGGCACGCAGGCCGGCGCTGGTACTCATCGACGAGATGGCGCACACCAACGCTCCAGGCAGCCGGAATCCGAAGCGGTGGCAGGATATCGACGAGATCCTCGATGCCGGGATCGACGTGCTGACCACCATCAATGTGCAACATCTGGAAAGCCTGAACGATGTCGTCGAGCAGATCACCGGGATCGTACAGCGCGAGACCGTGCCCGATGCAGTGGTGCGCCGTGCCGAGCAGGTTGAGCTCGTGGATATCACGCCGGAGGCATTGCGGCGCAGGATGGTTCACGGCAACGTCTATGCGCCTGAGAAGGTGGGCTCGGCACTGAGTAATTACTTTCGGACAGGCAACCTGACGGCTCTGCGCGAGCTGGCGCTGCTCTGGCTCGCGGACCAGGTGGATGCCGCACTCGCCAAATACCGGTCGGACAACAGGATCACCAAGACCTGGGAGGCGCGTGAGCGCGTCGTGGTCGCGGTCACCGGTGGGCCCGAATCGGAGACGCTGGTACGCCGGGCCAGTCGCATCGCCGCCAAATCCAGTGCCGAACTCCTGGTGGTGCATGTGGTGCGTGGCGACGGACTGGTCGGGGCGTCGACAGCCGTCATGGCACGGGTACGCCGGTTGGCCAACGATATTGGGGCTTCGGTGCAGGCTGTCACCGGAGACGATGTGCCGCAGACATTGCTCGACTTCGCTCGTGGTGTCAACGCCACCCAGCTGGTCATGGGCACCTCCCGACGCTCGCGGTGGGCCAGGATCTTCGACGAGGGTGTGGCCGCGGCTGTTATTCGCGACTCTGGCGCCATCGACGTACATATGGTGACGCATGGACAGACCCGGTCGGCGCCGCTGCGCAGCTGGTCGGTACCGGCGGAAGGGCGCAAGCGGCTTGTGGTCAACTGGCTCGCGGCGATCCTGGTGCCCGCGGCCACCGCATTGTTCATTCACTTCTTTGACGCCGCGCTCGGGTTAGGTAGCAAGAGCGCTCTGTTTCTCATTGCGGTGCTGGGTGTTTCACTGCTCGGTGGTGTATCGACCGCGCTGGTGTCCGCGGTCATCTCCGGCTTGCTGCTCAACTACCTGTTCGTCTCACCGCGGTACAGCTTCACCATCGGAGAAACCGATAACGCGCTGACCATCTTGATGATCATGGTGACTGCCGTCGCCGTCGCGGCCTTGGTCGATGCGGCCGCCACCCGAGCGCGGCAGGCACGCCGGGCGGCCCGGGAAGCGGAACTGTTGGCGCTCTTCGCCGGTGGCGTCCTGGTGAATTCGGACCTCTCGGCCCTACTGGAACGGGTGCGCACCACCTACAACCAGACGGCGGTGAGTCTGCTGTGCGCCGAGGGACCGGCCGTTGCGAGTGTGGGCGAGCAGCCACCCACGCGGGAGTCGGAGGCCGACTCGGTGTTCCGGGTGGACGATGGCGCGTACGCATTGGCGCTCAATGGGCCACCGGTGCCATCCACCGATGCGCGGGTGCTGCAGGTGGTCGCCGGAACCGCGGTGGGTCTGGTTCGTTCGGCACGCCTGGCCGAGGAGGCGTCGCAGGCCTCGGCTCTGGCCGAGGCCGACCGGTTACGTCGGGCGCTGTTGTCGGCGGTGAGCCATGACCTGCGTACACCGCTCGCTGCGGTCAAGGCCGCGGTGTCCAGCCTGCGCAGTCCCGATATCGAGTTCTCGCCCGAGGACACCGCCGAACTGCTTGCCACCGTGGAGGAATCGACCGATCAACTCACCGCTCTGGTGGGCAATCTGCTGGACTCGTCGCGGCTCGCAGCCGGGGTAGTCAAACCTCGTGCGGTGCCGGTGTACGTCGAGGAAATCGCGCACCGGGCGCTGTTGGGTACCACCGAGAACGACCGCAAGCGGGTGCACCTGGACTTGAACGGTGCGGTGGTTCGGGCAGATCCGGGCCTGTTGGAGCGCGTATTGGCCAACCTTGTCGACAATGCGCTGCGATACTCACAGGCAGACGTGCGGGTCGACTACGAGGAGGTAGAGGACCGCACGCTGGTGATCGTCGCCGACCACGGGAAGGGGCTGGAAGCGTCAAAACGCGGTGCGGCCTTCGATGCCTTCCAACGTCTCGGCGATCGTGATAACACAGTCGGTGTGGGGCTTGGTCTTTCGGTGGTAAGGGGTTTCGTGGAAGCAATGGAGGGCACGGTGAACGCGACCGACACGGCCGGCGGCGGTCTGACCATGATCGTCGATCTACCCAGTGCTGGTTTCTCCGCTGCCGGGGGGTTCCGGTGACGCGAGTACTGGTGGTGGATGACGAGCCGCAGATCCTGCGCGCCCTGCGGATCAACTTGTCGGCGCGCGGTTACGACGTGGTGACGGCCTCCTCAGGGGCGGGTGCCCTGCGCGCTGCCGCCGAGACTCAGCCCGAGGTGGTGATCTTGGACCTCGGGTTACCGGATATGGATGGCACCGAGGTGCTGGCCGGGTTGCGCGGCTGGACCGAGGTTCCGGTGATCGTGCTCTCGGCGCGCACCGATTCGGCAGACAAGGTCGAAGCACTCGATGCGGGTGCCGACGATTACGTGACCAAACCCTTTGGCATGGATGAGTTCCTGGCCCGGCTGCGGGCCGCGGTGCGCCGTGGCACACCGGACAGCGCCGAGCCGGTGGTCCATACCGAGACCTTCGACGTGGATCTTTCCTCGCACAAGGTGATTCGCGACGGCAGGGAGGTGCACCTGACGCCCACCGAATGGTCGATGCTGGCGGTGCTGGTACGCAACCGCGGGAAGCTGGTAGGTCAGAAGGAACTGCTACACGAGGTCTGGGGCCCCGCGTACAGTTCCGAAACTCATTATTTGCGTGTGTATCTGGCGCAGCTACGACGCAAGCTGGAGATCGATCCGGCTCATCCCAAGCATCTGCTCACCGAAGCCGGAATGGGATACCGCTTTCAGGAGTGACGCGGCGAGACGGCTAGAAGGGCGGACGCCCGAGGTCGATCTGCTGGACGTCCGGATCGCACCCGGGCCGGTAGTTGGGGACCAGCTTGCCGTAGCTTGCCTTGAATTGATCCGCGCCGATCTGCTCGACGGTTTCCGGCTTGGCGAGCAGCAGGTAGATGCCCATCGGTGTGATCCGCTTGGTGAAGCAGGTGTCCACGACCGTATAGGTCTGCCGCATCGCCGATGTCGGCACTATCTTGGGCTCACCGGGCGGGATGTACACCAGCTCCTCGATGCGGGGAGCCCAGGAACCAGACAACAACTGCGCCCGTACCTCGCTGTACGGACGCAGCAGAAGCGACTCTAGCGTCACCACGGGCTCTGCCGCAGCGTTTGGCGCCAAGAAAAATGAAGCACCGCTAATCGCCGCGGCCATCATGGCGGCGGCGATTACATAGCATTGCGGGCGTGACGTCATTATGGGTAGAGCGTACGGGCAATCGCCGCTACACGGGACACAGCTCGCGAGGTGCGCAGGTGCTGATCGGGTCGGAGACCGTCGACGGGGTATTCACTCCCGGAGAGCTCCTCAAGATCGCCCTCGCGGCCTGCAGCGGAATGTCCAGCGACCAGCCTCTCGCACGCCGCCTCGGCGAGGACTACCAGGTGCGGATCGACGTCAGCGGCCCCGCCGATCGAGAGCAAGAGCGTTACCCGGTACTCGACGAGAAGATGGTCATCGACCTGAGCGCACTGACGCCCGAGGAACGTGCGCGGGTGCTCACCGTCGTGGAACGCGCCGTCGACCAGGTGTGCACGGTCGGACGCACCTTGAAGGCCGGAGCCGAGGTGAACTTCGCGGTGGACGACCGCTCCGACGAAGACGGTTAGCAGATGTCGGACATCCGTTTATCCGCGTGGGTGCACGGCCACGTCCAGGGCGTCGGGTTCCGCTGGTGGGTGCGATCCCGTGCTCTTGAACTCGGCCTGACCGGATATGCCGCCAACACGCGCGACGGGCGGGTGCACGTCGTCGCGCAGGGGGGCAAGGCCGCGTGTGAACAGCTTCTTGCCAGGTTGAACAGCGGGGAAACGCCAGGTCGCGTAGATCTTGTGGTGGATAGCTGGCAGGAGTCCGGCGAGCCCATCTCCGGGTTTACCGAGCGTTAGCGCTAAGACCGGTATTCTGGCCCGCTGTGCACCTCAAGAGTCTGACGCTGAAGGGCTTCAAGTCCTTTGCTTCGCCGACGACTCTGCGCCTGGAACCGGGTATTACCTGTGTCGTGGGGCCCAACGGTTCGGGTAAGTCCAATGTCGTGGACGCCCTGTCCTGGGTGATGGGCGAACAGGGCGCCAAGGCCCTGCGCGGCGGCAAGATGGAAGACGTCATCTTCGCGGGTACGTCGACCCGCGCGCCGCTGGGGCGCGCCGAAGTCACTCTGACGATCGACAACTCCGACCACGCGCTGCCGATCGAATACTCCGAGGTCTCGATTACCCGTCGGATGTTCCGGGACGGCGCGGGCGAGTACGAGATCAACGGCCAAAGCTGCCGGTTGATGGACGTGCAGGAACTGCTGTCCGACTCGGGTATCGGGCGTGAAATGCACGTCATCGTCGGGCAGGGGCGCCTGTCGCAGATCCTGGAATCTCGACCGGAGGATCGCCGCGCCTTCATCGAAGAGGCGGCCGGTGTACTCAAGCACCGCAAGCGTAAGGAAAAGGCGGTCCGCAAGCTCGAGTCGATGGCGGCCAATCTGGCCCGGCTCACCGACCTCACCACCGAATTGCGCCGTCAGCTCAAACCCCTTGGCCGCCAAGCGGAAGTCGCGCGCCGTGCTGCCACGGTGCAGGCCGATCTGCGAGATTCGCGACTGCGTCTGGCTGCTGATGACCTGGTTGCTCGTCGGGCGGATTTCGACGGAACCAACGATGCCGAGACGACGCTGCGCAAGCAACACTCGGAGATCACCGAGAAGCTGGACGTGGCGACCGCGCTGCTGGCCGAGCATGAGACCGCACTGAACGAGCTGATGCCGCAGGCCGAGCTGGCCCAGCAGACCTGGTTCAGGCTCTCCGCGCTCGCCGAACGCGTCAGCGCCACGGTCCGGATCGCTGGTGAGCGGGCCAGCCACCTCGATGACGTGGTGGCCGCGCCGACGGGGCCGGATCCAGAAGAGCTTGAGGCACAGGCGGAGCGCGTCGCCGAGCAGGAGCGGTTGCTGATCGCCCAGTTGGAATCCGTGACCGAACAGCTGGCCTTGGCGAAGGCCGAGCTGTCCGCGAAGGAGGCCGCGGTCGCCCAGGCACAACGGCAGCATCTGGCTGCCGTCGCCGCCGAGGCGGATCGTCGCGAGGGCCTTGCCCGGCTCACCGGCCAGGTCGACACGATGCGCACCAGACTGGAATCGATTGACGGCCAGGCGCAGCGACTCACCGAGGCAATCGGGGAGGCGACACTGCGCGGCGAGGCCGCGCAGACCGAATTCGACACCGTCAAGGCGCGCGTGGCCGCGCTGGATCAGGGCGAGGTCGGGCTGGACGAACAGCACGAGCGCTCGGTCTCGGCGTTATCGATCGCCAATGAACGCGTCGCAGAATTGCTGTCGGCCGAACGCCAGGCAGAACGGCAGATCGCCTCGCTCAAGGCGCGTATCGATGCGCTGGCCATCGGTCTGGAACGCAAGGACGGATCGGCCTGGCTTACCCAGAATCGCAGTGGGGCTGGAATTTTCGGGTCGATCGCACAGCTGGTCAAGGTACGTCCCGGCTACCAGGGGGCCATCGCGACAGCGATGGGGCCGGCCGCCGATGCGGTGGCCGCGGAGAATCCCGCCGCGGCGCAGGCGGCTGTGGCCGCCCTGAAGGCCTCCGACGGCGGGCGCGCGGCGATCGTGTTCGGGGAGTGGCCCGCGCACACGCAGGTACGCCCCGCGGTCAGCCTGCCTCCCGGTGCGCACTGGGCGGCCGACTTGGTCGAGGCGCCCGAGCGGCTGGCCACGGCGGTGTCGGCGATGCTGGCCTCGGTGGTGGTGGTCGATGAGCTCGGCGCCGCGATCGAGGTAGTGCTGGCCAACCCGCTGCTGCGGGCCGTGACCATCGACGGGGACCGGGTAGGTGCCGGGTGGGTTGCCGGCGGATCCGATAAGAAGCAGAGCACCCTGGAGGTCCAGGCCGCCATCGAGGCTGCGGGAGAAGAGCTGCGGGCTACCGAGATTCAGGTGGGTGAGATCTCCGCCGCGTTGGCCGGCGCGCTCGACGAGCAGACCGTGCGTCAGGACAACGCCGAGCAGGCCTTGGCTGCCCTCAACGAATCCGACGCGGCCATCTCCGCGGTGTACGAGCAGCTGGGCCGTGTCGGGCAAGACGCCCGCCTTGCCGCTGACGAGGTGAGAAAACTTACCCTGCAACGCGATCAGCTCGAGCTCGGCCGCGCCAAGACCATGGAGGAGCTGGCCGAGGTCGAGTCCCGGTTGCGCAATGCCGAAGAGGCGCCCAACCTGTTTGACGACGAGCCCATTGATCGCGACGATATGGCCATCGAGCTGGAAGAGGCGCGTTCGATCGAGATCGAGGCGCGGCTGACGGTACGCACCTCCGAAGAGCGAGTGAATTCCGTTCGTGGTAAAGCTGATTCGTTGCGCCGCGCCGCGACGGCCGAACGCGAGGCGCGAGCACGCTCCGAACGGGCGGCGGCGGCCCGGATGCGGGCGGCCGCTGTCGCGGCCGCTGTGGCCGAGACAGGACGTCTGGTTGCCGCCCGTCTTGAACATGTGGTGGCCACCGCGTCCGCGCGCCGGGATCGGCTCAGTGCTACCCGCGCGCAGCACACATCGGCGCTCGGCGCCGTGCGTGACCAGGTCCGTGAGCTCAGTGCCGCCCAGGCTCGTCTCACCGATGCGCTCCACCGCGACGAGGTCGCCAAAGCCCAAGCGGCGCTGCGTATCGAGCAGCTTTCGGAACAGGTGCTCGAACAGTTCGGTATGGCCGCCGACGACTTGATCGCCGAGTACGGCCCGCATGTCGAGCTGCCGCCCACCCAGCAGGAGATGGACGAATACGAGCAGGCTCGTGAGCGTGGGGAGCAGGTGAGCGCCCCGCAGCCCATGCCGTTCGACCGGGAAACCCAGGAGCGCCGCGCCAAGCGTGCCGAGAAGGACCTGCGCGAGCTGGGCAAGGTGAATCCCCTTGCCCTGGAGGAGTTCGCGGCGCTGGAGGAGCGCTACAACTTCCTGTCCACACAACTAGAAGATGTCAAGGCCGCCCGCAAGGATCTGCTCGATGTGGTTGCCGACGTGGACGAGCGTATTTTGCAGGTGTTTACCGAGGCCTACGCGGATGTGGAGCGCGAGTTCAGGGGCGTGTTTTCATCGCTATTCCCTGGCGGCGAAGGCCGGTTGGTACTCACCGACCCCAATGACATGCTCACCACCGGTATCGAGGTGGAGGCGCGGCCGCCGGGCAAGAAGGTGAAGCGCTTGTCACTGCTCTCCGGCGGAGAGAAGTCGCTGACCGCGGTTGCGATGCTGGTGGCGATCTTCCGGGCGCGGCCCTCGCCCTTCTACGTCATGGACGAGGTGGAAGCCGCGCTCGACGATGTCAACCTGCAGCGCCTGATCGGTCTGTTCGAGCAGCTCAGGGAGAAGTCGCAGCTCATCGTCATTACCCACCAGAAGCCGACGATGGAGGTAGCCGACGCGCTCTACGGCGTCAGCATGCGTGATGACGGCATCACGCAGGTGGTCTCGCAGCGCATGCGTGGGCTAGAGACCCAGCTCGCGGGACAAGACACCTAGCGCCTCAGCGCGTTTGGCAGGATCGCCGAGCACCTGGATGGCCACCTGGGTGGCGCCGGCATCCCGATGCTCCTGCAGACGCGTCACGATCTGTTCCAGAGTACCGTAAGCGACAAGCGAATCCACCAGTTTGTCGCTGCCGGGCCTGGCCAGATCCTCCTTGCTGCCCGCGAATCGCTCCAGCATGGTTAGGTAGTTGGTCAGACCGAGATACATGTCCAGGGCCTGGCGGCCGATCGCCCGCGCCTCCTCGGCATCGGTGGTGAGTACCACCTTCTGCTCAGGGACGATGATCGCGCCCGCTCCCAGAAGCTCACGGGCCCAACGGGTATGCGACGGCGGTGTGAGATATGGGTGTGCGAGTGCCGAGCGTTCAGTGGCAAGCTTGAGCGATTTCTCCGCGAGCGCGGCCAGGCCCCGGCCCTCCCGGGGAACTCCGGCCTCGTCGAGCACGTCGAGATACTCGACCAGCCCGGAGTACGGCTTGTAGGGGGCGCCGCTGTCGATCTCGGGGTGGCCGGCACCGATACCGAGAATGAAACGGCCGGGGTGAGCGGCTTCGATGCGCTGCCACGATTGACCGGCTTCCCGCGCGGGCGCGGACCAGATGTTGACGATCGCGGTGACGATCCGGATGCGCTCGGTGGCACCAAGAAGCGGTTCAACCCATGGCAGATCAGCGGGGGGCGAACCACCCAGCCACGCGGTATCGAAACCAAGATCTTCGACGGCGCGCAAAAGATCTGCGTCCACCGTCGCGTAGTGAGTGAAGAACCCGTACGGGGCGAACTCCGGTGTGGTCACCTCACGGCGAACGCACTCACCCGCCGCTGATATTCCCCGGGGCTACTTGTCGGAACCGCAGGTGCAGTTGGATCCACACTGACAGTCGGTGCAGGTGCAGTTCGGGTTGTCGCAACTCCCTGCCTTCTCGGGTGCGACGGTCTCATTGCTAGTCATGCATATGATGCTACGCCCGACGGGCTAATTCCTCGGCGGTTCCGAAACGTTGGTGCGCCACCAAATGGCCGCGCCAACCGCCGCCAAGCCGAGAACGAACAACCATGGCCAGGCACCGTGCAGGTACACCCAGCCGGAGATCGCTCGCTGAATCTTTCCGGCCGCGTTGACGATCGGGTCATCCGGGTTGCCATTGGCGTGGAACAACCTGACCTCGTAGCTGCCGTAGTAGCCCACGTAGGCGCCAACCACAAGGAGGATGGCGCCGCTGATCCGGTTCAAGTAGGGCAGGGCACGGCGCATGGCGTTGAGCAGCACCGTACTGGCCAGTGCGGTGGACACGGCCAGCGTGCCCACCACGAGGGTGATACCGGAGGCGTATGCCAGGTAGACCATGACACCGTCGAACAGGGAGCCACTCTCGAAGGTGGTACTGGTCACCGCAAGGAAGGGGCCGATAGTGCAGGACAGCGAGGCGACCGCGTATCCCACGCCATAGCCGAACATCGAGCCCAGCCGGGTGGTGGGAGCGTTCGCATCGAGCACCTTGGGCATGAGTGCGATGATGTCGCGGCCCGCCAGCAGCCACAGTCCGAGAATCACCAGGCCGATTCCGAAAACCACTGTCACAAAAGGCAAATAACGCTGCACCACGGACGCCACCGACACCGTCAACAACCCGAAGACGGTAAAGACCGCGACGAACCCGGCTGCCATGACCACGGTGGCAATGACGGCGCGGCCAAGCGCCCGCGACTTCCCGATCTCGGCACCGGATCCGCGCACCACGAGTGCGAGGTAGACCGGGAGCAAGGCGAAACCGCACGGGTTGAGTGCCGCGATCAGCCCGGCTGCGAAGGCCAGAGATGTCAGGTGAGTGCCTTCACCCGGTCGCTGAGCTCCTGCTCGGACATCGATGACGTCGGATTGTTCACAAAGTCCGAGGTGCCGTTGGAATTGATGAACAAGTACGCCGGTTGCCAGGGCACTCCGAACTGCCGCCACAACGAACCGTCGGCATCATTGAGGTTCGTGAAGTGGAGGTTATAGCGCGAGATGAATCCCTCCATATCTCCCACGGAACCGCGGCCGGAGATGCCGACGAAGGTGACGCGCGGATTAGCCGCGGATACCGCACTCACATGCGGTCCCTCGCCGTTGCAGAACGGGCAATACGCGGCCCAGAACCACAACACAACCGGCTTGCCCTTGAGGCTGGCCCCGTTGAAGGGTGCGCCCGAGACGGTGGTACCGGTGAAATCGAGTAGGGAATCGGCGCGCGCGGTGGGCGCTCGGACGATGCCGGCCGATATCAACAACACAGCGACGGCGACCGTAAGAGTCCTCGTCAGTGCCCGAATCCGCTGGGCTTGAACCTTCTGGGCCCGAACCTTTTGGGCTTGAACCTCCTGGGCCCGAAACTTATTACGTCCCCCGAATTGGATATTCATGCCAAGAACCTCCTGGGACGAGAAGTGACTCCCGCAGTGTATGACGGGTTTCCTCCGTTTAGCGGGGACTTGAACGGGGACGCAGTGAAATTCGCCGGAGACCCGCGATCGTGTTGACGTCCGCGCAGTGCATGGCGATGCGTAGCTCGTCGAGGAACTGTTCGAGCCAGGCGATCACCGCCTGCGGTGATTGCACCGCGGGCGCCAGGAGGGGCAGGGCGACGGACACAACGCTCGCTCCCAGCGCGATCGCCTTGGCGGCGTCCATGCCGGTGCGTATGCCGCCCGAGCCGATCAGGGGTAGATGCGGCAGCTCGGCATGCACCTCGACGAGTGCCTCAGCGGTCGGGATGCCCCATTCGGCGAGTTCAGGTGAGGTAATGGTGCCGAACCGGACGAACTGCTCGACCCGCGCCCATGATGTGCCGCCCGCACCCGCGACGTCGATGGCTGCCAGTCGGCATCCGCCGAGGCGGCGCGCTGCGGCCCCGCTGATCCCGTGACCGACCTCCTTGAGTAGCACGGGGAAATGGACAGCATGGGTCAGCTCTGCGAGCCGGTACACCTGACCGGCGAAATCGGTATCGCCATCGGGCTGCACGGCCTCCTGCAGCGGATTGGTGTGCACTGCCAGCGCATCCGCCCCGACCCGCTGCACCAGGTCGTTGAGTTGCGTGGCGGCGGCGATGTTGCCGAGCTGCGCCAGCCCGATGTTGCCGATGAGCAGGATGTCGGGTGCCACCTCTCGCACCGCGAAGGTGCCGGCGCTCTCGGGGTCGACCAGCATCACCCGTTGAGAACCGAGCATCATCCCGATACCCAGCTCTTGGGCGGCGGCCGCGAGGTTGCGATTGATGGTTGCCGAAAGTTTCGCGCCGCCCGTCATGGCGCCGATGAGGACGGGAGCGGCTAATCGCTTGCCCAGAAACTCGGTGGACAGGTCAACCCGGGCGAGGTTGGAGTTCGGCAACGCCATATAAGGCAGGTCGAGTCGTTCCAGGCCGGTGGTTCGAGTGACGTACTGCACTGGATCGCTCAGGCAGGCGTCAATGTGGCGCTTCTTGCGTTCCTGTAACAATGCCCTGGTGCCTCTTGAAGTGTGGATCGCCGTAGCGATCGTCGCCGTCGTGGTTGTTGCCGCATTGGTTTTCGGACTGGTGCGTTACCGCTCCCGTCGTATCAGCCTGACACGTTCCGACAAAAACACCGGGATCACCCAGGGCGCCACACCGGCCGACCGTTCCGGCGGGTACACCGCCGGCTCCACCATCACCTTCAGCGAGGGCGGTGCGCAAGCAACCCCGGTGCCCAGCGTGGGCGATGACGCCGAAGTACCGCGGGACGCGCCCCGGCGCACCATTTCCAATGTCGAGCTGCCCGAACCGGCCCCGGAACCCGAGCCTGTCGCGGCACCCGAACCTGAACCCGAACCTGAACCTGAACCCGAAGCCGCCCCCGAGCCGGTACCCGACGTGCCTGAACCGGAATCGGAACCCGCACCGGTACTCGACGAGATCGCGCCGGTGGCGGGACGCCTCGATCGGTTGCGGGGACGGCTGGCCAGCTCGCAGAACGCTGTGGGCCGCGGTCTGCTCGGGCTGCTGGGCGCCGGAGACCTCGACGAGGAATCGTGGGAGGAGGTCGAGGACACCCTGCTGATTGCCGACCTCGGCACCGCAGTCACCACCTCGATCGTGGACCGGCTGCGCAGCGAGATGGCGGCACGCAGCGTGCGCACCGAGCCGCAGGCACGCGCACTGCTGCGCGAGGTGCTTATCGACGAGTTGCAGCCCGACCTCGACCGGTCGATCAAGGCGTTGCCACACAATGACAAACCGTCGGTGCTGCTCATCGTCGGGGTGAACGGAACGGGTAAGACCACCACCGTCGGCAAGCTGGCCCGCGTGCTGGTTGCCGACGGACGCCGGGTGGTGCTCGGGGCCGCCGACACCTTCCGGGCCGCAGCGGCCGATCAGCTGCAGGCCTGGGGGCAGCGCGTGGGTGCTCAGGTGGTGCGCGGCGCTGAGGGGGCCGATCCCGCATCGGTCGCGTTCGATGCTGTCGACGCCGGGATCCGGGAGGGCGCCGATGTCGTGGTGGTCGATACCGCCGGACGACTGCACACGAAGACCGGCCTCATGGATGAGCTCGGCAAGATCAAACGTGTCGTAGAACGCCGCGCCGAAGTCGACGAGGTGCTGCTGGTTCTCGATTCCACGATCGGGCAGAACGGTTTGGCGCAGGCGCGTGTGTTCGCTGACGTGGTGGACATCACTGGCGTGGTGCTCACCAAACTTGACGGAACAGCCAAGGGTGGCATTGTTTTTCACGTACAACGTGAACTCGGCGTGCCGGTGAAGCTAGTCGGCCTCGGAGAGGGGCCCGACGATCTCGCTCCGTTCGAGCCGCCGGCCTTCGTCGACGCCCTGTTGGGATAGCTCGCCGGTCATCCCTGGTCGCTTCGCGCGCCTCGGGACGCGCAAGATTCCCCAGCCCGCCAAACCGGTAACAGGCGCGAAACACACGCGCGCCCTCTTGGAAACATCCGCTGCGCACTCTGCATGGGCAGAGTTCAAGCTTCAAGATCCCCGAGAGGAATGCCGCTAGTGGATGGTTTCCCAACAATGGGTGTCCCGAATACCGGGGATACCGCGTGGATGCTGGCCAGCGCCGCGCTGGTGTTATTGATGACACCCGGCCTGGCCTTCTTCTACGGCGGCATGGTCCGCGCGAAGAACGTGCTCAACATGATCATGATGAGCATCAGTGCGATGGGCCTGGTGACCGTGCTCTGGGTGCTCTACGGCTACTCGATGGCGTTCGGGAACGACGTCTCGGGCCTATTCGGCAACCCGACGCAATTCTTCGGGCTGAAGGGTCTCATCGGCGGCAATGGGGCGGACGCGGTGGCGGCCGACCCGGCCAATGCCGTTGATGCGGTCGCCGCCGTCCATATCCCACTGGTGGGCACCCTCCCGGCCACGGTGTTCGTGGCTTTCCAGCTCATGTTCGCGATTATCACCGTTGCCCTCATCTCCGGAGCGGTGGCCGACCGGTTGAAGTTCGGCTCCTGGCTGCTGTTCGCGGGTCTGTGGGTGACCCTCGTGTACTTCCCGGTCGCGCATTGGGTTTTCGCATTCGATGGCGCGGCCGCCGAGAAGGGCGGCTGGATTGCCAACCAGCTCAAGGCAATCGACTTCGCCGGTGGTACTGCCGTGCATATCAATGCGGGTACCGCCGGTCTGGTGCTGGCGCTGATCCTCGGCAAGCGCAAGGGCTGGCCCGGTACGCCGATGCGCCCGCACAATCTGCCGTTCGTCATGCTGGGCGCCGGTCTGCTGTGGTTCGGCTGGTACGGGTTCAACGCCGGCTCGGCAACCAGTTCCAACGGTTTGGCAGGGTCGACGTTTGTGACCACCACTGTGGCCACCGCCGCTGCAATGCTCGGCTGGCTACTTACCGAGCGCATTCGTGACGGACACGCCACTTCGCTGGGTGCCGCCTCGGGAATCGTGGCGGGCCTGGTGGCCATTACGCCGTCCTGCTCGTCGGTGAATGTAGTTGGCGCCCTTGCTATTGGGGTCATCGCGGGCATTCTCTGCGCGCTCGCCGTTGGGCTGAAGTACAAGCTGGGATTCGATGACTCGCTGGACGTTGTCGGTGTGCACCTTGTCGGCGGTATCGTCGGCACCCTGCTCATCGGTTTGTTCGCCGCACCCGAGACCGGCGCGGCTGTGGCCGGTCTGTTCTATGGCGGCGGACTGGAACAGCTGTGGCGCCAAGCCGTTGGCGCCGGGGCGGTTCTGCTCTATTCGGCAATTGGCACCGCTATCGTTGCTGTCATCGTGAAGTACACCATTGGCCTGCGCATCAGCGACGAGGGAGAGGCGGCAGGCGCCGACGAATCCCAACACGCTGAAGGTGCATACGACTTTGTCGCGCTGGGAAGTGGTTCGGTCATCGGCCGCCACAGCAGCTCAGGCAACTCGGACTAGGGAGAAAGAGGAAGACATGAAGCTGGTCACCGCGATCGTCAAACCGTTCACGCTGGAAGATGTCAAGACTGGTCTGGAGCAGGCCGGCATCCTCGGCATGACGGTCAGCGAGGTGCAGGGCTACGGCCGGCAGAAGGGCCACACCGAGGTGTATCGCGGCGCCGAATACTCGGTCGACTTCGTGCCGAAGGTTCGCGTCGAGGTCGTGGTGGACGACAGCGCCGTCGACAAGGTGGTCGAGGTCATCGTGACCGCCGCACGCACCGGCAAGATCGGCGACGGCAAGGTATGGGTGAGCCCCGTTGACTCGGTGGTGCGGGTGCGCACCGGCGAGCGGGGGACCGACGCTCTGTAGGGCTTGGGCCCTCTGACCGCTCGAAACGATAAACGGAACGGTAATCACATGGGCGCCGCAACGGACCTCGTGGCCGCTAGGGCGCAGCTGCTCGGTGATGGCAGTCGGCTCAACGCCGGTGCGATTCGTGAGGCGATGACCGACCTCAATGAGCTGTGGCTGACGGCCAAGGCCGCCGAGGTCGGCATCACCGACTCCAGTGGCTTCGCCATCGTGGCACTCGGTGGCCTGGGCCGACGAGAGATGCTGCCGCACTCGGATCTGGATCTGGTACTCCTGCACGACGAGAACATCGCGTCGGAGACTCTCAGTGAGGTCGCCGACGGCTTGTGGTACCCGCTGTGGGACGCCAATATTCGGCTCGATCACAGTGTCCGTACGGTTGCCGACACCTTGCATGTGGCCGGGCAGGAGATGTCGGCGGCGCTGTCGCTGCTCGATGCCAGGCACATCGCCGGGGACGCGCAGTTGTCCAGCCTGATGATCGGCGGGGTGCGCCAGCAATGGCGTTCGCAGATCCGGACACGACTCGACGAGCTGATCGAATACACGCACGCGCGATGGCGGCGCAGCGGCGAGATCGCACACCGCGCCGAACCTGATCTGAAGTCCGGCCGCGGCGGTCTGCGTGACGTTCAGCTCCTGCGCGCGTTGGCCATTGCTCAGCTCACCGACAGCGGCCTGGCGAAGTCGTTCGACGGCGCGCATTCGGTCATCCTGGATGTCCGCACCGAATTGCATCGGGTCTCCGGGCGAGAACGCGACCAGCTGCTGGCCCAGTTCGCCGACGAAATTGGTGCGGCGCTGCGCGTCGGCGACCGGTTCGATCTGGCCAGGATGCTGTCCGACGCGGCCCGCACCATTAGCTATTCGGTGGATGTCGGACTGCGCGCGGCCGCCAATGCAATTCCCCGGCGGGGTATTTCGGTGCTACGGCGCACGGTCCGACGTCCGATCGATGAAGGGGTGGTGGAGCATGCCGGGGAGGTGGTGCTTGCCCGTGACGCCCGCCCGGAACGCGACCCGTCGCTGATCTTGCGTGTGGCAGCGGCATCGGCGACCACCGGTCTACCGATCTCCGCGTCCACATTGGGTCGGCTTGCCGAATCCGCTCCCGAGCTTCGCGCACCATGGCCTCGAGAGGCACTCAAGGACCTGCTGGTGCTCCTGGAGGCCGGTCGTCACGCGGTGGCCACCATCGAGGCACTGGACCGAACTGGGTTGTGGGGCAGGCTTTTTCCTGAATGGGGCCCGGTGCGGGACCTGCCGCCGCGCGACATCGTGCACATCTGGACCGTCGACAGGCATCTGGTCGAGACGGTCGCGCAGGCGAGTGCGTTCACCACCAGAGTCTCTCGGCCCGATCTGCTAATTCTCGGTGCGCTGGTGCATGACATCGGCAAGGGCCGCGGCGGTGATCACAGCGTTGTCGGCGCGGAGCTGGCCGTGCAGATCGGCACCCGGTTGGGTATGTGGCCCTCCGACGTCGAGCTGCTGTCCAAGATCGTGCGCTATCACCTTCTGCTGCCCAACACCGCGACGCGGCGTGACCTCGCCGATCCGGAAACCATTGACACCGTGGTCAACACGCTCGGTGGTGATCTGCTGCTGTTAGAGCTGCTGCAACAGCTCGCCGAGGCAGACTCGCTGGCGACCGGCCCCGGGGTGTGGGGCGATTGGAAGGCGTCGCTGATCGGGGAGTTGGTGCGCAAATGCCGGATGGTGATGCGCGGTGAGCAGCTTCCCGAACCCGATCCCATTGACCCGGAACTGCTTTCGTTGGCAACCGACGGGGGAGTGCAGGTACGGCTAGTGCCCGCGGGATCGCCGCACATGTACACCGTGAGCATGATCGCGCCGGATCAGCGCGGGCTACTCTCCAAGGCCGCAGGGGTGCTCTCGCTGAACTCATTGCGCGTGTTCTCGGCCTCGGTGGCCAGCCATGCGGGATCGGCGATCAACACCTTCGAGGTATCGCCGCGGTTCGGTTCACCTCCGGCTGCCGGGTTGCTGCGTCAGCAGCTGATCTCGGCTCTGGACGGCGATACCGACATCATCGCGGCACTCGACGAGCGCGAGCGGGAGTCCGCCCAGTTCGGAAGCGGCCTCGTCGGGGATGCCACACCTGCGGTTCCCACCAATTACGCGCCCGCGCCGCCGCGCATCCGCTGGTTCGAGCCCGCCGGGAACGTCGATCAGCAGATCGTGGAGATTCGCACCTCGGACGCGCCGGGGCTGCTGGCGCGCATCACCGCGACCCTGGAGCGGCACGGCGTGGATATCGCGTGGGCCAGGGTCAACACGCTGGGTTCCTCGGTGGTCGACACTTTCTGTCTGAGCACCGGACCGGAGCAGGCGGTACTGGAGGCGGCCATCGCCTCGGTGTTGCCGGCGGCCGCACCCGAACCGAAGAAGGCGGCCAGCTAGCAGCAAAAGGCCTAGCAGCAAAAGGCGTGGACAACACGTTGTAGACCGATCACCGAACTCATCGTCCCGGCGGGGCCAAGATAGGCTGGTCCACGTGTTTGAATCGCTGTCTGACCGGTTGACCGATGCCCTTGCTGGCCTACGGGGCAAGGGACGTCTGTCCGAAGCCGATATCGATGCGACGTGCCGCACCATTCGGCTGGCGCTGCTGGAAGCCGATGTCGCGCTGCCCGTCGTGCGCACCTTCATCGGGCGCATCAAGGAACGTGCCAAGGGAGCCGAGGTTTCCGGTGCGCTGAACCCGGCGCAACAGGTCGTCAAGATCGTCAACGAGGAGCTGGTCGGCATCCTCGGCGGGGAAACCCGTCAGCTGGCCTTCGCCAAGACCCCGCCGACCGTTGTCATGCTCGCCGGTCTGCAAGGTGCCGGTAAGACGACCCTTGCCGGCAAGCTCGCGAAATGGCTTAAGGGACAAGGACATACACCACTTCTGGTGGCCTGTGACCTGCAGCGCCCCGGGGCGGTGAACCAGCTCCAGGTGGTCGGTGAGCGCGCCGGAGTCGCCGTCTACGCACCCCACCCGGGCGCCGCGCCCGGTGGGCTGGAGGTCGGCTCGCTCGTCGGCGATCCGGTGGCGGTGGCCCGCGATGGTCTCGCCCACGCCAAGGCTCAGCACTTTGACGTGGTGCTCGTCGACACCGCGGGCCGTCTCGGCATCGATGCCGAACTGATGGACCAGGCGGCCCGGATCCGTGAGGCCGTCGATCCCGACGAGGTGCTGTTCGTCCTCGACGCCATGATCGGTCAGGACGCGGTGAGCACCGCCGAGGCCTTCCGCGCGGGTGTCGGGTTCACCGGTGTGGTCCTGACCAAGCTCGACGGTGACGCCCGCGGTGGCGCCGCGCTCTCGGTGCGTGAGATCACCGGTACCCCGATCTTGTTCGCGTCGACCGGCGAAAAGCTTGAGGACTTCGACGTCTTCCACCCCGATCGGATGGCAAGCCGCATCCTGGGCATGGGCGACCTGCTGTCGCTCATTGAGCAGGCAGAACAGCATTTCGATGCCGAGCAGTCTCTGGCCGCCGCCGAGAAGATCACCTCCGGAGAGCTGACGCTCGAGGACTTCCTGGAGCAGATGCTCGCGATCCGCAAGATGGGACCCATCGGCAACTTGCTGGGCATGTTGCCCGGCGCCGGCCAGATGAAGGATGCGCTGGCCGCCGTCG
This sequence comes from Mycobacterium sp. NGS15, assembly GCF_059813245.1. Classification (NCBI taxonomy): domain Bacteria; kingdom Bacillati; phylum Actinomycetota; class Actinomycetes; order Mycobacteriales; family Mycobacteriaceae; genus Mycobacterium; species Mycobacterium sp. NGS15. The sequence goes on from NZ_JCALEF010000005.1 coordinate 268,989, forward strand.
ACGACAAGCAGCTGGACAGGGTGCAGGCCATCATTCGCGGGATGACACCCGCCGAACGCACCGATCCGAAGATCATCAACGCCTCGCGGCGGCTGCGGATCGCGAACGGTTCCGGGGTCGCGGTCTCGGAGGTCAATCAGCTCGTGGACCGCTTCTTCGAGGCGCGCAAGATGATGTCGTCGATGGCGGGCCGTATGGGCATGGGGGCCATTAATCGCAAGAGCAACCGCAAGGGTGGCAAGAACACCAAAAAGGGCAAGAAGGGCTCACGGGGTCCCACCCAGCCGAAGATTCGGGGCGGATTCCCGGGGATGCCTCCGGGCATGCCGGCCGGATTTCCCGATCTCTCCGGGATGCCGGAGGGGCTCGGCGAATTGCCACCCGGTCTGGCCGATATCGACATCTCGAAGCTGAAGTTCCCCAAGAACTAATGGCCGCGTGCGCCCGATTGCACGTCAGGGGCCGAGCTCTTCCGTCCGAAGAGCCGATCGATCTGTGGGTGCATGACGGCGTCATAAGCCGGGAACCGATCGCGGGTGCCGACACCATTTTCGACGGCGGTTGGCTGCTGCCCGGACTGGTCGACGCGCACTGCCACGTCGGTGTCGGGCCGCACGGTCCGACCTCGCTTGATGAGGCGGTCGCGCAGGCCGAGACAGAGCGCGACGTGGGCGCACTGTTGTTGCGTGACGCCGGATCCCCGGTGGACACCCGCGGTTTCGACGAGCGAGAAGACCTGCCGCGCATCATCCGCGCGGGCAGGCACCTGGCCAAGCCCAAGCGCTACATCCCCGGACTGCCCATCGATATCGAGGATGAATCGCAGCTTCCGGAAGCCGTGGCCCTACAAGCGCGTTGGGGCGACGGCTGGGTGAAGTTGGTGGGGGACTGGATTGATCGCTCCGTCGGTGACCTGGCTCCACTGTGGTCGGACGAGATCCTTGAACAGGCCATCGACGCCGCGCATGCCAACGGTGCGCGCGTCACCGCGCACGTCTTCGGCGAGGAAGCGCTGCCGGGCCTGGTTCGCGCCGGGATCGACTGCATCGAGCACGGCACCGGCCTCACCGATGACACCATCGCCCTGATGGTTGAGCATGGCACCGCGCTGGTTCCAACCGTCATCAATATCGAGAACTTCCCCGGAATCGCCGACTCCGCGGCGAAATACCCGGTCTATGCCCAACACATGCGCGACCTGTACGCGGGGCTGCACTCAACCTTCGGGAACGCATATGACGCCGGAGTTCCTATTTACGCGGGCACCGATGCCGGCGGCGGGATTGCACACGGCCGCATCTCCGATGAGGTCGCCGCGCTCACACGTATTGGCATGGATCCCACCGATGCGCTGGGCGCTGCGTCATGGCGTGCCCGGGAATGGCTGGGACGGCCGGGACTGGAGCACGGCGCACCCGCCGATCTCGTGGGGTATCGCGAAGACCCGCGCGCTGGTGCGCATGTGCTGTCGCGGCCGGACCTCATCGTGCTACGCGGCCAGGTCAGATAGGGTCGCGTCATGCGTTTTGCTGTGGCATTGATGATGGGCCTGGGCCTGCCGATGGTGATGCCCGCTGCGCCGGCGCATGCCGACGTGTTGTGCTCGGAGTTCATGGGGATGGACGGGGGCGCCAAAATGGCGGCGGTTCAGGAGGCGGCCGTGGCCGGCAACGCGGTGGCCCAGATCTCACCCAAGGACGCCGTCGCACTGGCGATCGCTATGTGCCGGGTGCGCGTGGGCGAAACAGTGCTTCAGGTGCTCAATTCCAAGGCTTAGAGCGAACCGACAGTGACCTGACCGTCGTTGGCGAAGCCCCAGTCGAACAGGCTCGCGGCCTGATCCCAGTAGGTCGGGCCGCCCTCGTGCACCAGGCCATACATCATCGCCACGACGAGCCGCTTGCCGTCGCGCTCGGCGGCCACGACGTAGGTCTTGCGAGCGATATCGGTGAAGCCCGTCTTACCGCCGATCACTCCTGGATAGCGATACATCAGCTCGTTCTGGTTGTGCAGGACGCGACCTGGAAAGTCGGCAGTCGTCTGGCGGGTGATATCCGCGAACACCGGATTGGCCAGTGCCGCACGGAAAATCACGGCCAGATCGTGCGGGGTGGAGCGCATGTCCATGCCCGGCGCATCCAGTCCGGAGGGGGAGGCGGTGTGCGTTCCCGTCGCTCCGAGCGCCGCCGCCTTCGCATTCATCTTCTCGACGGCCGCCTCGCGGCCGCCCAGCATGTGGGCGAGCGTGTTGGCGGCGTCGTTGCCGGATTCCAGCAGCGCGCCGGCGAGCAGATCATGGGTGGTGTAGACCTGCCCCGCCTTGATGCCGACACAGTTGCATTCGGCGTGGGAATCGGCGGCATCTGCAACCACGGTGGCGTCCAGGGGCAACTCGTCGAGCGCCACCAGGGCCAGTAGGACCTTGATGGTGCTCGCGGGTGCGTGCGTCGCATTGGGGTCGCGGGCGGCGAGAATCTGGCCGGAGTCCAGATCTGCCACCAACCATGCCTGCGCCGGCCCCTCAGGTGGCGTCGCAGCCGTATCCGCGTGGGCCACACTGGCGCCCGCGAGGGCGAGGAACAGGGCGCTGAACACCGCGAATGCGCGATAGCCAAGGAATGGCGGCAAGGAAGACATCGGCTCCGAGACTAGCGCGGAGGGTATCGGGAACATAACCGGACTGCGGTCCGTTTATACGGTCATGACGAACGAAGTTCAGTTTGGTTTGGACACCTTTGCCGATGTCCCCGCGGGGATGACCAATCCGCAAGCGATCCGCGCGGTGGTGGAGGAAGGCGTGCGTGCCGACGAGGTAGGCGTCGATATCTTCGCCATCGGGGAGCATCACCGCACCGAATTCGTAGGGGAGTCCCCGGAGATGATGCTGGCCGCGATCGCGGCGCGCACCGAGCGGATCACCCTCGCGACCGCCGTCACGGTGCTCAGCACCGACGACCCGGTGCGGGTGTATCAACGATTCGCGACCCTCGACGGAATCTCCGATGGCCGCGCCGAGGTGGTGCTCGGTCGGGGGTCGTTCACGGATTCCTTTCCGCTGTTCGGATACGACCTTGCCGACTACGACGAACTCTTCGAGGAGAAGTTCGATCTCTTGGCCAAACTGCTGCCGGGGGACCCGGTGACCTGGTCGGGAAAGCTGCGATCCTCGTTGGACGGCGTGGACGTTTTCCCGAAAACCGCCGAGGGTCTGCGGGCGTGGGTGGGGGTGGGCGGATCGCCGGAATCGGTGGTTCGCAGTGTGCGCTACCGCATACCGATGATTCTGGCGATCATCGGCGGCGACCCGATGCGGTTCGAGCCGTACGTGGACCTCTACCGTCGCGCCCAGGACCAGCTGGGGGTTACCGAGCCGATGCCGTTGGGCATTCACAGTCCCGGGCATATCGCCGAATCCGATGAGGAGGCGATCGCGCAGTATTGGCCGGGGTTCCGGGAATTGCGCACCACCATCGGGCGCGAGCGTGGTTGGCAGCCTCCGCGGTACGAGGAGTATCTGGCCGAGGTGAAGTCCGGCTCGCTTTATGTCGGCTCGCCCGACACCGTGGCGGCCAAGGTGGCCAAGACCATTCGTGGTCTCGGTGCTGACCGGTTCAGCCTGGTGTACCAGGCCTCGCAACCCGGCCTGGGCATGCAGAACGTCGAGTTGTACGGCGGCGAGGTCATTCCGCGGGTGCGGGAACTATTGGCCCGCGACAAGGTGGGAGCCGCCTAAGCGAAGTTGTATGTGGCCAAAGCCTTCGCCACCACCTGGCCGGTGGTATCGGACACGGTGACCTCGATATGGGAGAGCCGCTTGCCGCGGTGGACCACGTGGCCCACCGCGGTGAGGTCGGTGGCGTCGGCGGCGGACACATAGTTGACGGCCAGCGAGGCCGTGGAGCCGCCGAGCTTTTCGGGTGTCGCGTCGTCGGCCCACGCTGCCGCCATGGCCGCGGTGTCGGCGAGGGTCGCGATCGCGCCGCCGTGCACGGTGTGGCCCATGGTTGCCAGCTCGGGCTTGTACGGCATGTTCAGCACCGCCCGATCATTGCCGATTTCGGTCAGCACGATGCCGAGATGCTGACACAGCGGGGAGTTCGGGACGAATTGCGTGATGATTTCGGTCCGAGTGGGCATGCTCACAAGCTATGACATCCGCGTGGACCCTCGACGAAGTTTCCGACCGCCTGCAGATCCAGCAGCTCTTGGTCGATTACGCGACCGCCATCGACACCCGCCAGTTCGACGACCTGGACGAGGTGTTCACCAATGACGCGTACATCGACTACCGCGCGATGGGTGGCGTCGATGGCGAGTATCCGGACGTCAAGGCGTGGTTGACGCAGGTGCTGCCGGCATTCCCGATGTATGCACATATGTTGGGAAACATCTCGATCCGTTTCGACTCCGAGGGCGGCGCGGAGCGGAGCTCGGCCACCGTGCGCAGCTTGTGTTTCAACCCGATGGTTCCGGGCGGGGACACCGAACAGGTACTTTTTCTTGGACTTTGGTACGACGACGAGGTGGTGCGGACACGGCACGGCTGGCGGCTGACGCGACGCGTCGAGACGAAGTGCTTCAACAGGTTGATCTAGACCGCCGACAGGATTTGGGCTGGTAGGCCACGCTCTGGCACAATGGCAAACCGTCCGTTACGCGGCAGCATTGATGCTCTTGGCATAAGCGCTCATCGCCAGCCGTCGGCGGTCAGACCCACGCGAGGCAAAACCGGATCGTGCATGTCCGCACGTGTCGCCGAATTGCCGCGTGATAACTCAAGGAGAAGTTGTAGACATGGCTGTCAAGATCAAGCTCGCCCGCCTCGGGAAGATCCGCAACCCGCAGTACCGCATCCAGGTCGCCGATGCGCGCACCCGCCGTGAAGGCCGTGCCATCGAGGTGATCGGCCGGTACCACCCGAAGGAAGAGCCCAGCCTCATCGAGATCGACTCCGAGCGCGCGCAGCACTGGCTGTCCGTCGGCGCGCAGCCGACCGATCCGGTGTTGGCTCTGTTGAAGATCACCGGTGACTGGCAGAAGTTCAAGGGCCTCCCCGGCGCCGAGGGCACCCTGAAGGTCAAGGAGCCCAAGCCCAGCAAGCTGGAGCTGTTCAACGCCGCCCTGGCCGAGGCCGACGGAGCCCCCACGGGTGAGGCCATTCAGCAGAAAAAGAAGAAGGCCCCGAAGAAGGCCGAGCAGGACGAGACCGCCGCCTCTGCCGAGGCTCCGGCCGCGGAAGCCGCCGAGGCTCCTGCTGAATCTGCTGACGCCGCAAGCGAATAGGACCTCAGATGAGTTCTGTCGTGGTCGACGCCGTCGAGCATCTGGTACGAGGAATCGTCGATAACCCCGATGATGTCCGCGTTGACCTGGTGACGAATCGTCGCGGCCGCACGGTAGAGGTTCACGTCCACCCCGACGATCTCGGAAAGGTGATCGGCCGGGGCGGGCGTACCGCCACCGCGCTGCGCACCCTGGTCGCGGGTGTGGGTGGCCGCGGCATCCGGGTCGACGTGGTGGATACAGACCGGTAGCTCCGATGGAGCTTGTAGTCGGGCGTATTGCCAAGGCGCACGGCGTCACCGGCGAATTAGCGGTAGAGATCCGCACCGACGATCCAGACGAACGTTTCGCCGCCGGCTCGGTGCTGAATGGTCGGCTGCCCCGTGGCGGTGGCAGCCGTGAGTTCATCATCGAATCGGTGCGTGAGCACAGCGGACGGTTGCTGGTCAGATTTACCGGGATCTCCGATCGTGACGCGGCAGATGCCTTGCGCGGCACCCTTTTCACGGTGGACACCGCCGATCTGCCGGAAATCGAGGATCCTGACGAGTTCTACGACCACCAGCTCGAGGGGCTGACGGTGCGGACTCGGGACGGTGCGGCCATCGGGACCGTTTCCGAGGTGTTGCACACCCCGGGTGGTGAGCTCCTTTCGGTGAAGCCCGGGAGCGGGGACAGGCAGGACGAGATTCTCGTACCGTTCGTCTCCGCGATCGTCACATCGATCTCCCTGGTGGACAAGATGATCGAGATCGATCCGCCAGAAGGCCTGTTGGACCTGTCGTGAGAACCCCGGCATGAAGATAGACGTCATCACGATCTTCCCGGACTATCTGCAGCCGGTGCGGCAGTCCTTGCCGGGCAGGGCCATTGATGCAGGGCTGGTTGACGTCGCGGTGCATGATCTGCGGCGCTGGACACACGATGTGCACAAGTCGGTCGATGATTCGCCCTATGGCGGCGGGCCCGGCATGGTGATGAAGCCGACGGTGTGGGGCGATGCCCTGGACGAGATCTGCACGCCGGAGACACTTTTGGTGGTGCCAACACCCGCCGGATATCCCTTCACCCAAGAGACCGCCCGTCACTGGTCCACCGAAGATCATCTGGTGATCGCGTGTGGACGCTATGAGGGAATCGATCAGCGGGTCGCCGACGACGCCGCTACCCGGATGCGGGTGCGCGAGGTGTCGATTGGCGATTACGTGCTCAATGGCGGGGAGTCAGCGGCGCTGGTGATGATCGAGGCGGTGCTGCGACTGGTTCCCGGTGTGCTGGGCAACGCGCTTTCCGCGCAAGAAGATTCACACTCCGAGGGAATGGCCAGCCTCTTGGAGGGACCGTCCTATACCCGGCCGCCGAGTTGGCGGGGGATCGACGTGCCGCAGGTGCTGCTCTCTGGTGATCACGCCAAGATTGCGGCCTGGCGGGCAGAACAATCACGTCAGCGGACGGCGCAGCGGCGCCCTGACCTACTCGGCTTCGATTCGCCCGCCGGGGAACATGGCGGCGACGGCCTGAGTTAGCGTGTTGCGCGCCGTCACATCGTTGGCGGTCTGCAGGGATGACACCACCACGATGAATCGCCGATCGGGGCCTACCACCCCCGTCGAAAGATGCATCCATGCGGACCCGACACAGCACATCCAGCCCTGCTTCACCGCGACAGGTTCACCGGGAATGCCGTCCGGGATCCCGAAACGCTGGGGATAGCCGTCGATGCCGTTGGGCGTTGAGCGGGCGAGGTCGTCCATGATGATGTTCGCGCGCTCGGGAGGCAAGCCGCCGGCGCCGGAGAGCAGCATGTCGTAGTACTGCACCAGGTCGTTTGCGGTGCTGATGGTGTTCCACCACATCCCGTCCGAAGGCACGTTGGTGGAGGCGAGCCCGTATCGCGCGGCGACGCGGGTGATGATCGAGTTGCCGCCCCCACGCTGCCAGAAGATTTCGGCGGCGCTGTCATCAGAGGACTGCAGCATCCGGTCGAAGGAGACGCGATCCGCGGGTGTCAGGGTGACGTCGCCGGTCGATTCCCGCATCAGCAGGTCGTCGGCGATGAACAGCTTGGCCACCGAGGCGATGGCAATGGTGCTGTTGTTGCCATTGGAGACCACGGCGCCGGAGGAGCGGTCCTTGATCACCGCGGTGAGCACGGCGCCGGCACTCTTGGCCTGGGCAGTTGCCGTGGTAGTGCGCTCGGGCAGGGTATCGAACGAAGGAGGGGTTTCCACCGCGAAGACCGGCGGTGGTTCGGCGGGAGCGCTCACGACCGCCAGCACAGGGGTAGCTGGATCGCTGCGTACCGATGCCACACATCCCGAGGTCAGGGTGGTCGCCGCGGTGAGTGTCAAGCCCACCAACAGGTGCTGGCCGCGCATCACATAGACCCCCTCCGCGGTCAGACTTTGCTTTTGTTACCTGTGTGGCAGGTGTTCCGGTCTCGGTAGCTTACTAGTACTGTCTGGATGGCCGCTGCCCAAGGGGTACCCGGGTGGGCGATTTCACTGGAAGGGTCCCTGTCTGGCACAATTGACTAGCTGTCTGCTGGCGTTTGGCCAAAGACCAGACAGAGCCAAGCAATTACTGATCGGCTGAGGTGCATACCCCGTATGCGACCCGGCCGCGCGATTGAGTCGAGAGACCAAGAGGGAAGTACACCGATGAACACGTTGGACTTTGTCGACCAGGCGTCGCTGCGCCAGGATGTGCCTGACTTCCGTCCCGGCGACACCGTCAACGTGCACGTCAAGGTGATCGAGGGCTCCAAGGAGCGCATCCAGGTCTTCAAGGGTGCCGTGCTGCGTCGCTCCGGTGGTGGCGTGGGCGCCACCTTCACGGTCCGCAAGGAGAGCTACGGCGTCGGCGTCGAGCGCACCTTCCCGGTGCACTCGCCGAACATCGACCACATCGAGATCGTGACTCGCGGTGCGGTCCGTCGCGCCAAGCTGTACTACCTGCGTGAACTGCGCGGCAAGAAGGCCAAGATCAAGGAGAAGCGCTGACCGAGTCGGCGCTTTCGTGACAGTACCGGTGTCCGGAGAATCAGGGTCGTCTGAATCGTCCGCGCAGACCACCGCCGACACTCCCGAAGCCGAACCAGCCGCTGAGGCGTCGTCCGCCGCGTCGTCGAATGACGAAGACAGCGGCTCCGGGATGCTCAAAGAGGTCGGCGTTCTACTGCTGATCGCTCTCGTGCTCTACTGCATCACGCAGAATTTCATCGCCCGCCCGTATCTCATTCCGTCGGAGTCGATGGAGCCGACCTTGCACGGCTGCCGTGGTTGCACCGGTGACCGGATCATGGTCGACAAGGTGGTGTTCAGGTTCTCCGATCCGGAGCCCGGTGACGTGGTGGTGTTCAAGGGGCCGCCCGAGTGGAACGGCAATTACCGGTCGATCCGATCGGACAACACCGCCGTCCGATACCTACAGAACACCCTGTCCTTCATCGGTGTAGTACCCCCCGACGAGAACGACTTGGTGAAACGAGTCATCGCTACCGGTGGGCAGACCGTGGAATGCCGCTGGGACACAGGCCTAACAGTCGATGGCAAGAAGCTCAACGAGCCGTATCTGGATCCGGAGACCATCGGTCCTGGCAGCGACATTGACCCCGCCAACGCCTGCTGGAGTTTCCAGTTCGGCCCGGTCAAGGTGCCGGAAGGCAAGCTATGGATGATGGGGGACAACCGGACCCACAGTGGCGACTCGCGCGCGCACTGCCAGAGCCTCGAACGGGACGCCAGACCAGGGATCGATGAGCGTCAGAGGGTCTACTGCACCGGAGATCCGAACATCGGCACCGTGCCCGTGGATAACGTCATCGGCAAGGCGCGATTCATCGCATGGCCGCCCGGACGGTGGGGCGGCGTCGCATCGGTGAATCCCCAGACGTAGCTCTAGCGGTATGACTACCAGCTGGCCACCGCGCACGGTGATTCGCAAGGCATCCGGATTGCGGACCCTCGAATTGACGCTTGACAGAGTGGGTTTGGGACCGGTTGCCGGTGTCGACGAGGCCGGGCGTGGAGCCTGTGCGGGGCCGTTGGTGATCGCTGCGTGTGTGCTGGGTTCAAACCAGCGGAAAAGCCTTGCCGCACTCGATGACTCGAAGAAGCTCAGCGAGAAGATGCGCGAGACGCTGTTTCCGCTCATTTGCCGGTATGCCGAGGCGTATCACGTGGTGTCGGTGCCGGCAGAAGAGGTGGACCGCATCGGTGTGCATGTGGCGAACATCGAGGGAATGCGCCGGGCGGTCGCAGGTCTGGGCCTCAAGCCGGGGTACGTGCTGACCGACGGATTTCGGGTGCCGGGCCTGCCGGTGCCCTCTCTGCCTGTGATCGGTGGCGACGCCTCAGCGGCGTGTATCGCTGCGGCCAGTGTGTTGGCGAAGGTGAGTCGGGATCGAGTGATGGTGGACATGGATGCCGATCACCCCGGGTACGGATTCGCGGTGCACAAGGGGTATAGCACTGCCGTCCATACCGAGGCATTACAGCGTCTGGGACCGTCCATTCAGCATCGACAGTCGTTCGTGAACGTGCGCAATGCTGCCTTGGGGAAGTTCGCCGATGAGCCGCTTGCGCGAGGAGAATCGGGTAAGCGATGAGCCGCTTGCGCGAAGAGAATCGGGTAAGCGATGAGCCGCTTGCGCGAAGAGAATCGAGTACAGGGGGGATAATGGACAGTCTATGAGCGCTGAAGACCTCGAAAAGTACGAAACCGAGATGGAACTCTCGCTGTATCGCGAGTACAAGGACATCGTCGGGCAGTTCAGCTACGTGGTGGAGACTGAGCGACGATTTTACCTGGCCAATAGCGTCGAGGTGATTCCGCGGAATACCGACTCCGAGGTGTACTTTGAGCTCCGGCTTTCCGATGCCTGGGTGTGGGACCTGTTCCGCCCCGCGCGCTTCGTCAAACACGTGCGCGTGATCACCTTCAAGGACGTCAACATCGAAGAGGTAGACAAGCCCGAGCTGCGCCTCCCGGAGTAGATCTCCGAAAGACGCAGCTCGGCCGATCGTGGTTTACGGGATGCTGACGCAACCCACGTTGTCGACGCACCCACTGCCGCCACCGGGGCCGCCGTGACCGCCGCCGACGCCGGGGATATTGCCTCCGCCGCCCTCGGGTCCGCCCCCTCCCGTGGGACCGCCCGGGATGCTGCCGCTCCCGCCTCCCGGCCCGCCGCCGCCTGTGGGACCGCCTGGGATGGCGCCGGAGCCGCCCTCAGGACCGCCGCCCCCGGTCGGGCCGGGTGCCGGCGTGCCTTCCGGTGCACCGCTGGGTGCAGGGATGGTCGTCGTGGTGGTTGTGGTGGTGGTCGTCGTGCTGGTGCTTGTCGGACCGTTGTCGGTGCTGGTGCCGCATCCGGAAAGTGCCGCGCCAAGGACGATGACACATCCGGCAAAGACCTTGGTGGGCTTAACTATTCGTGTTTTCATCTGACGCTTCCGATCTAGATGTGGGGGGCCTCTTTGATCTTGCTGTTCTCGTTGCCGAGCGTCTTGCAATAGGCCATCGCGGAATTACGCGCTGCCGTGGTTTGCAGCCCGCTGGGGTCTTGCTGGTTCTCGTCCTTCAGCATCTTGGTGACGGCTTCGTTCTGCGTGCCCTCGTCTTGCGTGAGGTATTCCTTGCACGTGGTGTCGCCACCTTGGTTGATGACGCTGGAACAGCCCGCCAGCGAGATGGCCGCGGCGATGCCGACGGCCACTGCAAGCTTCTTTGATATGGACGGAATCACTAGGGTCCCTTCTGTCGTGGACTGCCGGAATCGGTTGTTACTCATCGCCGGCCACTGACAAGGCGCACGAGAAACAAGAGAACGCACGCGCCTGCCAGCGCCGTGACAAATGTCAGAACCCAGCCGAAGCCATAGGTGCCGACGTCGAGCAGGTTCAACAGGAATCCGCCCAGCAGCGCGCCCACAATTCCCACGATGATGTTGAGCAGGAGCCCTTGCTGGCCGTCGGTGCCCATGAGCTTGCTGGCCACCCATCCGGCGAGTCCGCCGATGACGATCCATGCGATCCAGCCGATGCCAAAGCCGAGGTGGGCTGCCGCAACATCAGCGGCCATAGGTGAAATCATGTGTGGTTTCCTAATTCTCGTTGGAGTGGGGGCGAGCTGCTACGACGATCTGCGCTACTTCTCGGCGTCCTCGCGGGCCTGGTGCACGGAAGCCTCGGCGCGGGCCTTCTCTGCCTCTGCTTCCTTCGTGGCTACCTCGCGCTGAGCCTCGGCCTTGTCCTGCTGTGCCTGGCCTTCACGCTCCAGCGACTCGTCGTCTGTGAGCTTGCCGAAGGCCTCCTTGGCCTTGCCCTTGACGTCTTCGACGACGCCCTTGATGCCGGCCTCGATACCGCTGTCCTTGTTGTCATCGCTCATGTGTCGCTCCTTGTCAGTGCGTGTGTGCGGTGCAACCGCCCGGTGTCACCTCGTGGTGAGGCGATAAATCCACCGTACCAAGGGTTGTGTACTACGTAAACTACCTAGTAAACAAACAGGTGCTGGCCAGGCGTTTAGCCGGCAGAGGTACCGTCGTGTGGACGGCGAAGCCGCCACGGGGACGCCGTCATGGCCCGGGCCCAGAAATACCCAGCGGGAGTGACGGACGCAGTGGACGAGACGGAAAACCGAACAGGTGCAGGCAACCCCGAGGGTCGCCGGCCACGATCGCTGACTCGTGCCGAGATCCTCGATACCGCGATTGAGTTGGTCGACCGTGACGGGTTGGATCAGCTCACCATGCGGCGGCTTGGTTCGGCCTGCGGTGTCGAGGCGATGGCGTTGTACCGCCACGTACACGGCCGCCAAGATCTGCTCGGCGGAATTGTCGACCACCTGGTGGAGAAGCTCTACGACGATCAGCTCGCAGCGCGTCGGCAGGAAGACGGTTGGCAGGACTATCTCGTCAGGCTCGCGCATGGAGTGCGGGCGATTGCGATCGAGCATCCGCATCTGTTTCCGACATTGGCGACTCGCCCACCCGAGGCCCCCTGGGTCCGGCCGCCGCTGCGGAGCATGAAGTGGATGGAGACCTTCCTGGACACGCTGATCTCCTACGGCTTCGATGATCGCAGCGCGGTGACCGCCTATCGCGCGTACACCACATTCCTGCTGGGTCAGCTCCTACTGGAGGTGTCGGCGCGCGGAGTTTCGTTGAGCGCAGTGGAAGACGAGCTGCCGGAGAAGACTCTGCGGAGTTTGTCGAACTATCCGAACCTGAAACGGATGCAGAAGCAACTCAGCGAGAACCACAGCGCGACAGAGTTCGAAGAGGCACTCGAATCGCTCCTTGATCGGCTCGAAGGCAACGCACCGGACTAGGTTGTGCGGCGATTCCTTGCCACTGGTCCGTCTGGACCTGACAGATTTTGGCCACTGTGACGGGAATTACCATCCAGCGGAACACCGTTCGAGTTGCGAAAGTGGTGCGCCTGGCCCATTCTCTGCCGATGGGTATTTTGCTGATGAGGGCGATGGCGATGGTCGTACCGGTGATTGTGGTTGCCCTGCCGCTGGACTCGCCGGATGCGGCCGTGTCCGAGCCTCAGGTGCACTGTGCGCCGTCCAAGGCGAGTAAGGCTGTCTGCGCCGCGACGGATGATGTCGAGATCAAGTCGGCTCCCAACTCGAAGGATCTGCCTGGGCCCGCGTCGGGTGCGATAGGCAAGGTTGCACCAGTAGTCCATCCGGTCAAGATGTGGAGCTAGTGAGCTAGCTGCGCTAGCGCAGGAGGCGCTCGACGACTCGCTGGATGTATTGCTCTAGTTCGGCGATGTTGGCCTTGTGATACGCCGGATCCGGCACGAGGACGAGTGACATCGCGGTTCGTATCAAGACATCTGCGACAAAGCCCGCGGCCGAAGTCGGGTAAAAGATCTTGCAGCTGTGGATCAATGCCCGAATGTGGATAACCCTCATCCGTGAGGTATCTGGGCAGAGCATGTGTCGGTATCCGTACGGATGGTGATGGCATGACAACCAGCACACGTGCACAGATCGGTACCCGTGGAGAGAATCTCGCCGCCGACTACCTCAGAGGTGGCGGGTTCGCGATCCTCGATCGCAATTGGCGGTGCCGCTACGGAGAACTCGACATCATCGCTGCCGATGGCGAGGTGCTGGTCTTTGTCGAGGTGAAAACTCGAACCGGCCGTGCGTTCGGAACGCCCGCGGAGGCGGTGACGCACGCCAAGCTACGTAGGTTGCGGCGGCTGGCGGGCATCTGGCTCGCGGCGCAGGGCGGTTCATGGCCATCAGTGCGGATCGATGTCATCGAAATCTGTTTGGGCGGCTCCGCTCCTGAGGTCACTCACATTCACGGGGTGAGTTGAGGTGGCGTTAGGGAGAGCGTATTCCGTTGCGGTCAAGGCGGTAACCGGCCAGATGGTGGAGATCGAGGCCGATATCAGCGCCGGACTCCCCGGAGTACATCTGGTTGGACTGCCCGACGCCGCACTGCAGGAATCCCGTGACCGAGTACGTGCGGCAATCACCAACTGCGGGTTCACCTGGCCGGCTTCGCGCCTCACCTTGGCTCTATCGCCCGCGACGTTGCCGAAGATGGGGTCGGTGTATGACCTGGCGCTCGCCACCGCCGTGTTATCGGCCAGTAAGGCGATTCCGCCGACGAGGTTGGAAAAGGCCGTGCTACTAGGGGAATTGGCTCTCGACGGCCGGGTCCGCCCGATCCGCGGTGTACTTCCGGCGGTGTTGGCGGCCAAACGCGACGGGTGGCCCACCGTGGTAGTACCCCAGGCGAATCTTGGGGAGGCGGGGCTGGTCGACGGTATCGAGGTATTGGGTGCTCAGACCTTGCGGCAACTGACGGCCTGGCTGTGCGCAGACGGTGAGTTGGATCCGGTAGTGCAGGTGGACATGCCATGTGAGACCGACATTCCGGATATGGCGGACGTGGTCGGCCACACCGACGCGCGATTCGCAGTCGAGGTGGCGGCGGCAGGCGCACACCACCTCATGCTGACCGGGCCGCCCGGCATCGGTAAAACCATGCTGGCGCAACGCCTGCCGGGTCTACTGCCACCGCTGACGGATGGCGAGGCGCTTGAGGTGACGGCTATCCACTCGGTGGCGGGCCTGTTGACAGCACAGCAGCCGTTGATCACCCAACCACCATTTGTGGCGCCGCACCACACATCGAGCGTCGCCGCGCTCGTCGGCGGTGGCTCCGGCATGGCCAAACCTGGAGCTGTGAGCCGAGCCCATCGCGGTGTGCTGTTCCTCGACGAATGTGCCGAGCTCTCGACCCCTGCGCTGGAGGCGCTACGTACGCCCTTGGAGGATGGGGAGATTCGGTTGGCGCGGCGTGACGGTGTCGTCGCCTACCCGGCTCGATTTCAGCTGGTGCTGGCCGCTAATCCGTGCCCATGTGCACCGGCGAATCCACGGGATTGCACATGTCCCTCTCAGCTGCGCCGTCGGTACCTCGGTAAGTTGTCGGGTCCACTTCTGGATCGGGTGGATCTGCGCGTCAGGATGCACCCGATCAGCCAAGCCGCTCTGAACGAGGCTGCTGAAGGCACAGCCCTCGTGCGTGAGCGTGTGGTGCTGGCTCGCGACCGGGCAGCGCGTCGATGGTCGGAGTACGGTTTTCACGTCAACGCCGATGCCCCTGGTCCGCTGTTACGCAAGGAGTTTCGACTGTCGAGGACAGTCATGGAGCCGCTACGTAGTGCTATGGAGCGCGGGCTCATCAGTGTTCGTGCTTTGGATCGTTGTCTACGGGTCGCGTGGACACTAGCCGATCTTGGCGGGCGTGATCTCCCGGGCACCGAGGATGTGAAGCTCGCATTGACCTTCCGCGACAAGCGATGAGCGGCGCACCGGCCGACTGGGCCTACCTGTCACGTGTGGCCGAGGCGCCGAGTGCGGAACTTGAGGCCATGGTATCGGTGTTTGGCGCGCACGAGACCGCCGAGCGCGTCCGGCGCTTAGATGTACCGGACGGGTTGCGGGCCATCGTGCGGGCCCGGCACGATATCGACCGCAGCCGCGAGGACCTGCAGGTTTTGTCTCGGCTGGGCGGGCGTCTGGTGACACCCGACGACCCGGAATGGCCGGGCTGGCAATTCCAGGCTTTCGCAATGGTCGACACCAAGCGGATGCCCAGTGGGCGAGCACCGCTCGCACTCTGGGTAATTGGTGAGCACTCCCTGTCAGAGGTTACGTCGCGGGCCGCGGCACTCGTCGGTACCCGCGCCTGTACCGGCTATGGCGAGCATGTGACGGCCGAACTCGCAACAGGTCTGGTGGCCCATGACATGGCAGTGGTCTCCGGTGGCGCGTTCGGGATCGATGGTGTCGCGCATCGGGCCACGCTGGCCTCCGAGGGCATTACGATCGCGGTGCTCGCGGGGGGTGTGGACGTGCCGTATCCGGCCGGTCATTCCGGGCTGCTCTACCGAATTGCCCGGCACGGACTGGTGATCAGCGAGTATCCGCCGGGCGTGCGTCCCGCGCGATACCGATTTCTCATCCGAAATCGTCTGGTGGCAGCCCTCTCCGGTGCGACCGTGGTGGTGGAGGCCGGCATACGCAGCGGAGCCGCCAACACCGCCGCCTGGGCGCGCGGGCTCGGCCGGCCCGTTGGTGCGGTACCCGGGCCGATCACGTCGGTGGCGTCGGCGGGCACCCATATTGAGATAGCCGAGCGCGGGGCGCGGCTCATTGGCTGCGCCCAGGATGTGATCGAGTTGGCAGGTCGATTGGGTGAGTTCGCACCTGATCCGGAAAGAACCACCAGTGTCGTCGACGGGCTGGGCGAGGACGAGAAGCGGGTCTACGACGCACTTCCCGGCCGTGGTGGCGCCTCAGTCCAAAAGCTGGTCGTCGAATCGGGGTTGAGCGCGACCCGAGTGCGGGGCGCGTTGGCGATGCTCGAGCTTGAGCAGTTGGTAGCGGACTCGGACGGTGACTGGAAGATCACCCGCCGCGGCCGGTTGCGGCAGACCTGAGGGCAGTGCAGCGAAGCGGCGCAGTCTGAGCATTTCCTGTGAACGGCAGGGCATACGGGATTCAGGTGCGCAGCTGCATCACTCAGCAGGTGAAATAGATTCCACTGCTATATCTTTCGGCGATGTACCGTACCGGCAGCTCGGTGAGGCGAGAGGTGCTCGAGTTTGTGGTGGCCGTGGATGGTTGCCAGCTGATTGCGGGTTGACGTTGCAGCATCCGTGGATTCCAGGCATATTGGAATCGGGTGCTTTCAATGTTGCGACGCTCATCGGAGAGGTCTGCTGGCGCCGTCATGGTCGGTTGCGGGGTTGGTAAGCCGACGAATTCGCTTCCGGCAGTGCGCATATCGGCGAATCAAGGAAGTGCTCTGACCCCCTCGCGAGTCGACCTCTGGTTGAATTAATTCAACTCTGTGTTGAAGATCACAGCATACCCATACCCCGGTAGGGTATGAAGGAAATATGAGATCTGATCCGAAGTCCGCCTGGAAGGCGCTCGAAGAGGGTAACCAGCGTTTTGTTGGTGGTTACCCGCAGCATCCGAGTCAGAGTGTTGTGCGTCGCGCCGAGCTGGCCAATGGTCAGAATCCGCATGTGCTGTTGTTCGGCTGCTCTGATAGCCGGGTGGCCGCGGAGATCATTTTTGATCAGGGCCTGGGTGACATGTTCATCGTGCGTACCGCCGGTCAGGTGATCGACTCGGCGGTGCTGGGTTCGATCGAGTATGCGGTGGCGGTGTTGGGGGTGCCGCTGATCGCGATCCTGGGGCATGACTCCTGTGGCGCGGTGGGCGCCACGGTGGCGGCCCTGGACACCGGTGAGGTACCGGATGGGTATATCCGTGATCTGGTGGTGCGGGTGATGCCCTCGATTCTGGGTGGCCGCAAGGACGGGCTGACCCGGATTGATGAGTTCGAGGCCCGCCATGTCGAAGAGACCGGTATCAAGCTGCTGCAGCGCTCGCAGGTGGTGGCCGATGCGGTCAAGGCCAAAAAGCTTGCCCTGGTGTATCTGACCTACAAACTCGCCGACGGACGCGTCGTTCTACACGGCCACGTCGGCGACATCGATAAGCCCTGAGTTGGCCGCCATGAGTCAGAAGAGCGGTAGCGGTTCCGCAGCTGTAGAGATCGGACCTGAGGACGACATGGAAATCGACAATCGCAAGGGTGGCGACGCGGCGTCCAAGACTGCCGATGCGGTGATAACCCGTGAGGCCGCAGTCGGTGGCGAAGCGCGGCTCTCCTGGTTGCTTTCCGGGCTGGCCGGAATGGTTGGTGCAGTGGCCTTCTTGCACAGCGCAGGCTACTTCGTCACGTTTATGACCGGAAACACCGAGCGGGCGGTGCTGACGTGGTTCAAGGTCACGGACAAACAGCAAGTGGCGGGTGCGGGCCCGATTGCCGCCATCTCGATGATCGCGGCCTTCCTGTGCGGGGTCATCGTGGCGTCTTATTGCAGGCGAAAATTTTGGAAGAACCACCCGCACGGGGCGACCGTCCTGACGACCTTCGGTCTTCTCGCTGCGGCGGCTGTCGACTTTTATCAGGACCGGAGTTTCACGGCGAACATCGACGTGCACTTCACACCGATTTTGCTGTTGGCCTTCGCGATTGGAGCTTTGAATACATCGTTCGTCAAGAAGGGCGAAACGGCTATTCCCTTGAGCTATGTGACGGGGACGGTCGTCAAACTGGGGCAGGGCATCGAACGGCATCTTTTCGGCAAGGGCTCTGTCTTTGAATGGCTTGGGTACGCAATGCTTTATCTGTCCTTCATCTTGGGCGCTGCCACCGGCGGGGTCATTGCGTCGCTCTATAGCGGGTCCAAGGTAATACTCATTGTCGGATTGATCTGTGGAGCAACGACTTTAGTTACCTTCTTCCACTCCGACCGAAAGACCATTCTCGGTTGAGCGGTGCCGCGATTCTTGCCGTTTCGCTCCGTTGATCGATGTACCGGATCAGTTGTTCCATCAAGCTAGAGAAAGGATGCACGTTATGGAGCCTGGATTTCAGATATACGCCCACCGGAAGGCCGAGCCGGACAGTCCCATCGAGCGCATGAACGACCTCGTTACGGCGATGATCATTGCGGTCCTTTTCATCTCGCTGGGGATCGCCAAATTCGGGCCCCTCTGGGGCATCAACTACTGACTATCGCAGGGACACCACTTTTACCCGGAGTAGCGCCTAGACGCTGTTTCGAGTCAGGTCAGCCATACCATTCGAACGCGACAAACACCGCAAGCACGATGAGAATCACGTTGACGGGGGCCAGCTTCCATTCGTTACGGCGAACGTGAACACCAAAGGCCCCCGCCTGCAACACCGCGAGGCCGGCTGCGGCAAGCGGGCTCAATACCGGGGCGATCCCCGTTGCATGAGGGAGCGCCACGCCGATTGCGCCGAGCACTTCCAATCCGCCGATCGCCTTGACGACGTTGGGGGTGAAGTCGTTAGCCCAGGCCAGGTTGGGATTGGCGGCGATCCTCTCGTGCGGGGTGAACAGTTTGAACAGACCCGCGCCGAAGTGCACCACGGCGAGCACGCCGGCACAGATCCACAACCAGGTATCCATCGCGTCAGTATGCCCGCCCGTAACGGTGGCGTTTAGCGATCACGATAAAGATCATGACCGCTGTGCGGAAGTCCTCACCACGGTTGCCGGTGGGTGGGGGGATGATGGTTGTAGAGGAAGGATGTGGCGGATTTCGTGACTGAAGCCGGTGAGCTGACGCGGCGCCCTCGTGGCCGGCCGCGCAAAGGCGGGGAAGGAGTGTCGGCCGACGCAATCTTCACCGCGGCGCTACAGGCCTTCGCTACTCACGGCTATCAGGGCATGTCGATGCGCACCCTCAACCGCGAGCTGGGGGTGAGCCACAATCTGCTGCATCAACGGTTTTCGTCCAAGGAACAGCTCTGGTACGCCGCCATCGACTGGGGATTTCAGGCGATCGTCGACAAGGTTCTGGCGGACGACGACGAGAGCTTGAGCTCCTCCGAGCGGATCAAACGATTCATCAAGATGTTTGTGATCTTCGCTGCCGAACACCCCGAATTGATCCGCATCATGGACATCGAGGCGGGCCAGGACAGCGAGCGGCTGCAGCACATCTGTCAGTCCTATGTCATCCCCATGCAGGAACGGCTCGGCCCGGTCTACGAGGAGGCGGTCAAGGCGGGAGAGCTCCGTGATGTACCGCTCCAGACCAGCTTTTTTCTCATCACGTCCGGCACCGCAGCCTTGTTCAGCAGCGGGGCGCTGGCACGGACAGTGTTCGGGGATGCCGTGTTCGATCCGGAGCAGGTTCAGGCTCACGCCGAAGCCGCCGCCGAGCTGATCGTCAGGGGCATGTTGCCGTGATGGAGGCGCCCATTCGCAGTGATTCCTCCGTATAGTCAAGGCAATTGACATAGAGGATTCGACGCAGGAGGCGATATGGCACGCCCGCTACACGAGTTGCAGGTGGTCCGGACCGAGCAGGTGACTCCCCATATCACCCGGGTGGTGCTCGGCGGTAACGGATTTGATGGTTTCGAGGCCACCTCAGACACCGACAGCTATGCCAAGCTGGTATTCCTTCCGGAGGGCTACGACGGGCCGGGTCCACGGGATATCGACCAGGCGCGCGACATGCAGGCCACGGTGCGCACTTACACCATCCGCTGGGTAGATGCCGACCGCCGCGAGATCGCCATCGACTTCGTAGTGCACGGCGATACCGGCGTGGCCGGCCCATGGGCTGCGCGCGCCACACCCGGAGACAGGCTGTACGTGACCGACTCGCACGGCGCGTACTCGCCTGACCCCGCCGCTGACTGGCATCTGCTGGCAGGCGACGAGTCGGCCATCCCGGCCATCACCGTCGCACTGCAAGCACTTGCAGCGGGTGACCGCGCCAAGGTGTTCATCGAGGTTGCCGGTCCGCAGGACGAGCTCGAGCTCGATACCCGCGGTGATGTCGAGATTGTCTGGGTCCACCGCGGCGCCGGTGCCGACGAGGTCGATGAGAACCTGGCGGGGGATAACGCCCCGTTGATCGCGGCCGTGCGCTCTGCGGAGTGGCTGCCTGGGCAGGTGCAGGTGTTCATCCACGGCGAGGCTCAGACCGTCATGCACAATCTGCGGCCATACATTCGCAAGGAACGCGGTGTCTCACCAAAATGGGCCGCGTCGATTTCGGGCTATTGGCGTCGCGGCCGCACCGAGGAGACTTTCCGCGTGTGGAAACAGGAGCTGGCGGCCGCCGAAGCTACCGTGAGGGAGTGACGCCGCAGCTGACCGCGATTCTCGACGAGTTCGCCGAACATCTGGCGCTGGAGCGCGGGCGGTCAGTGCATACTCAGCGCGCCTATCGCGGAGATCTCACCTCATTATTCGATCACCTGTCGGCGGCCAATCCGGAAGCCACCCTGGCCGACCTGTCCCTGCCCGTGCTGCGGTCATGGCTCGCCGCGCAAGCTCGGCAGGGCGCGGCACGTTCCACCGTCGCGCGGCGTACCTCGGCGGCGAAAATCTTCACTGCCTGGGCGACCCGCCGCGGGCTACTGGAATCAGATCCCGCGATTCGCCTGCAACAACCTAAGTCTCGTCGCATCCTGCCCGCGGTGCTGCGGCAAGACCAGGCAGCCGCGGCGATGGAGGCAGCGCATTCCGGTGCCGAACAAGACGATCCGATGGCATTGAGGGATCGGCTGATGGTCGAGATGCTCTACGCCACCGGGATCCGCGTCAGCGAGCTGTGCGGCCTGGATGTCGACGATATCGACCGGTCGCGAAAAGTATTGCGTGTCTTGGGTAAGGGCGACAAGGAGCGCACCGTGCCGTTCGGTGGCCCTGCCGCTGATGCTCTGACCGCCTGGCTGGACCGCGGTCGGCCACATCTTGCCAATTCGGGTTCTGGTGCGGCGCTGCTCCTCGGCGCGCGTGGGCGGCGCATCGACCCGCGCCAGGTGCGCACCGTGGTGCACCAAACCATGTCCGCCGTGCCCGGTGCTCCCGATATCGGCCCGCACGGGTTACGGCACAGCGCCGCAACGCATCTACTCGAGGGCGGAGCGGACTTGCGCGTGGTTCAGGAGCTGCTCGGGCACTCCACGCTGGCCACCACTCAGCTGTACACCCATGTCACCGTGGCGCGCCTGCGGGCCGTCCATGATCAGGCACACCCGCGAGCGTGACGGCGTCACGCGGTCTCGCGTGGCCTCTTTCTCCATCGGCACATCCGGGCGGGGTTGACGCGAACCGCCCAGCGCAGCCGTCGCGTACGGCGGGTCCTGGCCGTCATATCCGCTTTCTCTTGTCGTGATTGCTTGCGCATCACGCGGTTCACCTCGCGCTGGTAGTAGCTCATCGATCCGTTACCACCTGATGCCCACAGCGCTAGCACCACTAACAGCAGAAGCACGACGGCGAACCCGGCTCCCGTGGGCACGGCTGTTACTCGCGATTCCAAGAGTGCGGTGTGACGACGCGAACCTTCAGGGGGCCAAAGTTCAGCTCATACCTGCCGCGCGTGAGACGTCCTGTGCCGAGGTGCATCTCCAGTGACGTGTGCGGCCCAACGGTTGTCGATATGTCACAACTGCACATGTGGTTCACCTGCCTCCCGCGGCCACGAGGTGACCTTGATCGGGCCTACCCGCGGCCGTAGCGCTGTCGGGAATCCGGTCGCGACTGCCGGCTCGGTCGTGCACCACCACGGGCCACCAGAACCAGCGGCCTAGCAGGGTCGCGATGGCGGGCACCAGGAACGACCGCACAATCAGCGTGTCAATGAGCAGGCCGAGGCCGACGGCGGTGCCGAGCTGAGCGATGTTATGCGCAGGAGCGACGATCATCGCAAACATGGTGAACCCGAACACCAGACCCGCGGTCGTCACCACACCGCCGGTATTGGCCATGGACCGGATGATGCCTGTCTTGATACCGGCGTGTAGTTCCTCCCGGAACCTGGCCACCAACAGCATGTTGTAGTCGGCGCCGACGGCGACAAGGAACACAAACGACAGTGGGGCTACCGACCAGTGCAGCGGATTGCCGACGAGGT
Source organism: Mycobacterium sp. NGS15 (assembly GCF_059813245.1). Taxonomy (NCBI): domain Bacteria; kingdom Bacillati; phylum Actinomycetota; class Actinomycetes; order Mycobacteriales; family Mycobacteriaceae; genus Mycobacterium; species Mycobacterium sp. NGS15. Next base: position 291,309 of record NZ_JCALEF010000005.1, read on the forward strand.
CCTGCCAGACGAATACGGTCAGGCCCAGTGCCGACACATAGGACAGCGCCACCGTCCCGATAACCACCATCGCGGCGACGAGGCTGCGCAGCAGGATCAGTATCACGCAGAACACGAAGGCGAACGCCGCCACGGCGCTGGTGATGAAGTCCTCACGCGTGAACGCCTCGATGTTCAGCAGGGTGCCGCCCGGCCCGCCGATGCTCACCGTGCTGCCCGCCAACGACGTGCCCTTGATGGCCTGTAGCGCCGTCGGGATGATCTTGGAGCTCAGTTCCATGGCTTCCTGGCTGAACCCCTCTCTTTCCGGGGTGACGACCATCCGCGTGACCTTGCCGTCGGCTGAGAAGAAGTACGGCATAGCGCTTTTGAAGAGCGGGTTCTCAAATGCCTGTGTGGGTATGAAGAAGGAGTTGTTCGGGTCACCGGCCGTGAAGCTCTTGCTCAGGTCATCGGTGAACGCGGTGATCTCGGTGACCTGGGGCAGCAGAACCTGCAGGGTGCTCTGCAGCGGTGCGACAACCGCGTTGACCTGGGTGATGAAGTCCTTGAGACCCGGCAGCTGCGAACCGAGTGCCGGAAGTGTCTGCGCCAGCGCTCCGGTTCCGTTCACCAGATTGCCGACGAGCCCGTCGAAACGGTGCAGGTCGTCGAAGAGTGAGAAGCCGGTGAGTGCGGCTTGGCAGTAGTCGTTATCCCGGCAGTTGGGGATCCCGCCGATGAAGTCCTCGGCGGGTTTGGCGGTCCCGCGCAGCGAGTCGACCTTCTGCACGACGGCGGCCAGGCTGGTGCGTAATTCTGTTGCACCCGAATGTATCTGGGTGGCCCCTACCGTGCCGGTCTGCAGCGCCTGCTCAAGGCCCCGCACCGTCAGTGACAGCTGACCTACTCGGCCGCTGAGCGCGGTGAGATCTTCGATGCGCTGCTTGAGCAGATTGGTCATCTGGGTCAGCCGTCCGCCGACATAACCTGCCTGCGCGGGCAGCGTCCCCAGTTCCAGTGGGGCGGCCAGCGGCCGGGTGATGCCTTGTACATTGCTGATTCCGGGAATGTTCAGCACGGCGGTGCTCATTTTTGCGATGGCGATCAGGTCGGCCGAGTTGCGCATATCGTGATCCGATTCCACGATGAAGACACTGGGCGACATGATATTCGGCGGAAGGTGGCGGTCCGCGGCGGCGAAGCCCACATTGGCAGGGGAGTCGCTGGGCTGGGCCTGCCGCTCGTTGTAGCTGGGCCGGAATCCGGGCACAATCAGAAATGCGATCGCCAGGACGGCCAGACTGCCCGCCAGCACTGGCCCCGGCCACCGCACCACGTAGGTGGCGATGCGTCTCCACCGGCGCTGTGACTTCTCTTCGCGCGGTTCGAAAAACCCGAATCGGCTGCCCACGGCCAGTGCTGCGGGTGCGAGGGTCAGTGCTGCGGCCAGGGTGACCACGACCGCGACGGTGCAGGGCAGCCCGGATGTGCTGAAGATGGCCAAGCGGGTGAAGACCATGCAGGCCGTCGCTCCGGCGACGGTGAGTCCCGAGGCGATGATGATGTGCTGTACGCCGGCAAGTGCCGTGTAGTACGCGGTCACCGGGTCTTCGCCGGCCCGGCGTGCCTCCTGGTATCTGCCCAAAAGGAAGATGCCGTAGTCGATTCCGGCTCCCAGCACAATCACGGCCAGCAATGCCGATGCAAAGATCGATACCCCGATGACCTGGTGCTCACCCAGGAACGCCACGATCGGGCGCCCGACGGCGAGTCCGGCGCCCGCGACGAGGAGTGGCAGCGCAATGGTTATCGGCGATCGATACACCACCAACAAGATGAGGCCGACCAGCCCCGCACACGCGACCAGCAGGATCAGTATCGAATCGTTGATCGACACCAGTTCGTCGTTCACCACCGCGGAAGGGCCTGTCAAGTGCGCGGTGATTCCCTTGGGCGGTGGGTATTGGGCGATGAGCTGGCGAATCTTCGCGGTGGACTCCATGGCCAGGGCAGTCCCCATATTGCCCTTGAGATTGATCAGGACGTAAGCGGCCTTCCCGTCAGCACTCTCGTTGGCCGGTGCGAACTGCGGGTCCGACCACAGGTCCATGGACGAGTTGACATGCTTCTTGTCCTGGTTGATCCGGTCGAGGATCGATGAGTAGTACTGATGCGCTTCGGTGCCGAGGGGTGAGTCTCCCTCGATAAGCAGGTAAACGAAGTTGTTGGTCCCAGCCCCGCCGAAATAGTCGCCCATCTTCGAGATGGCCTGTACGGAGGCGGCGTCATCGGGCAGGAAGGAGCGGGCGTGCTGCTTGATCACCGTCTCCAGCTGGGGCACAGCGAGATTCAGAATGCCGGCGGCGCCGAGCCACACGACGAGAACCGGTACCGAGAACCGGTAGAGCAACCGGGCCAGAAACGGCCGCGCGGGCGCGGGCGCTACGTCGGCTCGGTGTGCCCACAGCCTGTCCCATATCTGCACCCGAAACTTGTCGAGGAGATTCATGCCACAGTCACCTGGCAGGAGACGGCCGATGCATCGGCCACGCTTTGATTACGTATCAGCCCGTTGATGGTGATGCGGCACGACATTTGTTCCGAATTGGATTGGGCGACAAGGCCCACCGGGACGACAAGTTGTTTCGCGTGCAGGGTCGTCTGCCAGGGCAGTGTGCCCGACACTTCGCGTACCGCACCGTCGACGTCCAGATAGGACGCTTTGACCGTGCTGCCCGCCGGCCCATCGAGCCGGTACTCGACGACCTTGTCCCGCGGCTTGCCGATTTCCGGGGGCTTGAATGAATGGCCGATGGCGGGGTCGGGGATCTCGCTCAGGCGCAGATGGGCGATGTATGCCCCTGCGATACAGAGTGTCGCTATCGACACCAGATACACCCATACGCCACGCATTCGGAGCTCCTCATTGGTCCGTTGGTGATCGTTGACGTTAACTGGCCGATCGTTAATTTAACAGTTGGTCATATCAACATCACACCGATCGGTCTACTGTGATGCGGGGCACACCAATACTCGGCACTGAGTGGCTCGGAACTGGTACAAGGGACTGGTGACACGGGCAGGCACCAAGGGCATGCCCCGCGCCGAGCGGGAGCAACAGATCCTGGATGCCGCATGTCAGGAGTTCGGTCGCAGTGGGTATGCGGGCATGTCCCTGGCGGCGGTGGCGTCGGCCGTCGGAGTGTCCAAGCCCATGGTGCTGGCGTATTTCGGATCCAAGGAGCAGCTCTATGTCGCGTGCGTACAGCGCGCGGGAGCAATCGTGGGTGACCACATCGAGGCGGCAATGGAGGCAGCCCCGCCCACACTCGCGTTGCCGCGCGCTGTGCTGCAGGCTGTGTTTCAGTCCCTCGCGCCGCGCCCCTCGGACTGGCTGGTCATCTGGGATCAGACCCTGCCCGAGGAGAGCGAAGCACTTGCCGCGGCCCGGGTCGCCAGAACACGGCTGGCCGCACTGGCCGGCCAGGGTGTGGCGGCGGTGGGAAGTGCGGCCACGCAGCTGCGCGACCCGCAGGACATCGGGGTGCTCACGCAGGGCTGGATGGGGATGGTCGGCGCCATGATCACCTGGTGGATCCGGCATCCCGAGCAGAGTGCAGAGCAGATGGCCGAGCGTGCTAGTCGGCTGATCACCATCATCGCCAGTGCCGGGGTATCCGAGGCGGAGTCGCCCGACGGGGCTGCCGCGCCACGGCCCGGCAGGCCCGTGCGCGGCTCCGGTTCCGGGCAGCCACTCAATGCGGCATTCGACCTTTTCGGTCGACGTTGGGCAATCCTGGCACTGTGGGAATTGCGCTCCGGCACAAAGACTTTCTCGGAGTTGAGGCGGGACATGGGAGGAGCGGTAGAGGTGTCGAGTGCCGTGCTCACCACACGTCTCGAGGAATTGACCGCCGCACATATCGTGCGGAGCCGGGACGGGGAGTACTCGCTGACGGCGGTGGGCAAGGCGCTACTCGTTGCGCTGGCCCCGCTGGAATTGTGGGCAAGAGCCTGGTCGGTATCGGTCCGATGACTACAGTGCCAAGCATGCGCGCCGGAATTCTGGTGGCGGCCACCGCCGCTGTGTTGAGCCTCGGAATCATGGCACCGGGAACGGCGCTCGCCGATGTGTATCCGCCGTGGTGGGTGTGCATGGCCAACGGCGGCCAGATGCGCGCGTTCTACCAAGTGGTGACCGAGCAGGACGCGCTCGACCGTTTTCACGATGCGGTTTTCAGGCTGTCGCAGGCCACCGGAAAACCCGCGCACGTCGATATTTGTCAGCCCGCGTAAGCGGCTTCAGTCATGCGCTAGCGGCTTGAGTCGCAACGGTGTCGAGGCTAAAAGTCCCAGCGGGTCCAGATAGTCCGCGCCCGACGCGGGGCCGCGCAGGGCGCCCCAGTGCAGGCACGCCGCCCCGGGGCAGCCCGGATGCCCCGGCAGCAGTCTCCCGATGACCGTGCCCTCTGTTACTCGCTGACCAGGCTTGACCAGTGGGGTGACCGGCTCGTAGGTGGTACGCAGGCCGCCCGCGTGCTCGATCGAGATCAGCGGCCTACCGGCGAGCGATCCGGCGTACACCACGATTCCCGGTCCGGCCGCAACCACACGCTGATCGGGGGTGCCGGCCATATCTACCCCGCGATGGCCTCGGTTCCAGCGCTCCGCAGGAGCATTGAAGTACCGGGTTATCGCAGCTCGTGGGCGTAGCGGCCAGTTGAATCGGTCGCCTGCATCCCCCGGGGTGGCGGCCGCCAGAGGGGTGGCGGCCACCACCAGAGTGAGGATCAGGACAGGACAGCTGAACCCTCTGAACCACACGATGTCATCGTGACCGGACTGTGGCGGTGCGGGAAAGAGTCGATTCGGCTCTGTGGATAACCGCCGGGTCCCTGGCGCGATGCTGCGACGCGTGGCGAAAAGCACTCGTCGAGGCATGTAAACTCATCACCGCAACTCGCTTAGCGGGTTGACTTCGCGCGTCTGCACACGACTTCGTGATCAGCATGCCGGGCGGTCCTGTTCTTGAGCTTCTGAGGACGGGTTCCGGCAAGCAGCGGGCGCTAGGGCTCAGGATCACCCGATCCCGGGCGACAACCGACATAAAGGAACCATGGAATCATGGCTGTAGTAACAATGAAGCAGCTGCTTGACAGCGGCGCGCACTTCGGGCATCAGACCCGTCGTTGGAACCCCAAGATGAAGCGGTTCATCTTCACCGACCGCAACGGCATCTACATCATCGACTTGCAGCAGACACTGACCTACATCGACAAGGCGTACGAGTTCGTCAAGGAAACCGTCGCCCACGGTGGTTCGGTCATGTTCGTCGGAACCAAGAAGCAGGCTCAGGAGCCGATCGCCGAAGAGGCGACCCGCGTCGGCATGCCTTATGTGAACCAGCGCTGGCTGGGCGGCATGCTCACCAACTTCTCGACCGTGCACAAGCGGCTGCAGCGCCTCAAGGAGCTGGAGGCCATGGAGCAGACCGGCGGCTTCGAGGGACGCACCAAGAAGGAAATCCTCATGCTCACGCGTGAGAAGAACAAGCTCGAGCGCAGCCTCGGCGGTATCCGGGATATGCAGAAGGTGCCTTCGGCGATCTTCGTGGTGGATACCAACAAGGAGCACCTCGCTGTTGCCGAGGCCCGCAAGCTGAACATCCCGATCATTGCGATCCTGGATACCAACTGCGATCCCGATGTCGTCGACTACCCGATCCCGGGTAACGACGATGCGATTCGCAGCGCTGCGCTGCTCACCAAGGTCGTCGCTTCCGCGATCGCCGAGGGCCTGCAGGCTCGCTCCGGTCTGGCCGGTGGCGACGAGAAGCCAGAGGCCGCCGAGCCGCTCGCCGAGTGGGAGCAGGAATTGCTTGCCTCCGCCGTCGCAGAGGCCCCGGCCGCTGAGGCTGCAGAGGCTCCTGCCGCCGAAGCCGCTGCTACCGAGAGCGCCGAGACCACCGAAACCACAACCGAGGAAGGCTAAATGGCGAATTTCACTGCTGCCGATGTGAAGCGGCTCCGGGAACTGACCGGTGCCGGAATGCTCGACTGCAAGAACGCCCTGGCCGAGTCCGATGGTGATTTCGACAAGGCCGTCGAGGTGCTGCGCATCAAGGGTGCCAAGGACGTTGGCAAGCGTGCCGAGCGTGCGACCGCCGAGGGCCTCGTCGCCGCGCGTGACGGTGTGCTCGTCGAGCTGAACGCAGAGACCGACTTCGTCGCCAAGAACGCCGAGTTCCAGGGGCTCGCCGACGCCATCGTCGGTGCGGCCGCGGCCGGCAAGATCGGCGATCTGGACGCCCTCAAGGCCGCGAAGGTCGAGGACGGCCGGACGGTTGAGCAAGCCATCGCCGACCTTTCCGCCAAGATCGGCGAGAAGCTGGAGCTGCGCCGGGTGGCGTACTTCGACGGCACCGTGGAGACCTACCTGCACAAGCGTGCAGCGGATCTGCCGCCCGCGGTGGGTGTGCTGGTCGAGTACACCGGATCTGGTACGGAGGCCGCGCACTCGGTCGCATTGCAGATCGCCGCGCTCAAGGCCAAGTACCTGACGCGTGAGGACGTTCCGGCCGATGTGGTCGAGAACGAGCGTCGCATCGCCGAGGAGACCGCGAAGTCCGAAGGCAAGCCGGAGCAGGCTCTGCCCAAGATCGTCGAGGGTCGCGTCAACGGTTATTACAAGGATGTCGTGCTGCTGGATCAGGCATCGGTGTCCGACAGTAAGAAGACCGTCAAGGCTTTGCTTGACGAGGCCGGTGTCACCGTGACCCGCTTCGCGCGGTTCGAGGTTGGACAGGCTTAGTTTTTTGGGCGCTTCGTCCAACCATATTCGGCCCCGCCAGGATTCGTTCCTGTGCGGGGCCGAATTGTTTGTGCGCTAGCCTCGGGCAATGCCAGCTGTCGGGCGATATGCCAAAGGGGAGGCCAAGCGCCGGGAAATCCTTGATGCTGCGCTGACGGTGTTGGAGCGCGACGGGGAGGCGGGCGCCTCGATGCGCGTCATCGCCAAGGAGGCCAACATCAGCCTGGCCGGGCTGATGCACTACTTCCCGACGCGGGACGTGATTCTCACCGAGATCCAGCGCGGCGCCGATGCCACATTCGAAGAGCGGTACCGGAACTCGACAGCAGAGATCGATCCGGGTGAGGTGCTGGCGCAGGCCATGCTGGACAAGGCGAGTAAGCCCGGCTCGGGGACGGTGTATCTGTCGCTGGCGGCCGCCGCGGCCGTCGATCCGCGGCATCCGGCCGGGGCGTACCTGCGCGACCGGTACGAGAGGATGCGTGCCCGCATCGCCGACTACGTGCGGGGCCGTCAGGCCGACGGCACGGTGCCCGCGCATGTCGACGCGGAATTTGCGGCCACCGCGTTGATCGCCGCCGCCGACGGCATTCAGATCCAATGGATGTCGGACCCGTCGATCGATATGGGTGAGCACATGCGCCGGGTGTGGGAGCAGCTGCTGGACTAAAACCATACGGTGTATGGTTTTAATCATGAAGTGGTGGAGCGCCGTCATGGCATCGGCAGTCGTGTTCGCGGTGGGGTTGACCGCCTGCAGCCCGCGGCAGGAGGGCGCGGGGGATGACTCCGCGTGGGACCGTGGCTTCTATTGGGGCACTGCGACCGCGGGCTACCAGGTGGAGGGGAGTGCCCCGGATAGCAATTGGCGCCGCTACGTCGATCGCACCGCGGGCATGCCCGCGGTGGCCGATAAATCCAACCCCCTCGCGGACGGGCCCGTCGACCCGTACCGGCAGGCTGACGATTTCCGGCACCGGTACGCCGAGGATATAGCTAACGCACATGCCATGGGCGTCAATACATTTCGGTTTGGACTGGAGTGGTCGCGGGTCATGCCCGAGCCGGGCAAGTGGGACGAGAAGGAACTCGCGTACTACGACTCCATTGTCGCCACGCTGCGTGAGAACGGCATGACGCCGATGATCACGCTCATGCACTGGGTGTACCCGGGCTGGGTGTCCGATAGCGGCGGGTTCATGAACAACGTCGGGGCATTCGAGGACTTCGCCAGGGCGATCACCAAACGCTATGCCGGGCAAGGGGTGCTGTGGGTCAGCATCAACGAACCGCTGGCCTTCGGAGCGATGGAGGTACGCACCGGCGCGATCAAGCCCGACCAGTTCGATGGATTCCTGGACCGGGTTGCCGAGGCTCACCGCGCGGTGTACCGGGCCGCTCACGAGGCGGACCCCAAGGCCAAGGTGACGACCAACGAGGCCTATATCCCGCCGGATGTGTTGGCGCAGTTCGCAGGTTTCGGGGTGAAGGGCATCGAGGGATCGTTCTTCGACCGGGTCGCCGGCAGCCTGGATTACCTGGGGTTCGACTATTACACCGGTACTGCGGCAGATAACCCCGCCTCGGCGCAGAGCATGGCTGCGCGCTGGAACATCAAACTGCAGCCCGAAGACATCTACTACGTATCGCGGCATTACGCGCAGCGATACCCCGGGCTGCCGATCTACATCGTCGAGAACGGGATGGTCACCGATAACGGAAAACCGCGGTCGGATGGCGTGACCCGGTCGCAGTACCTCAACGACACCGTCTTCTGGCTGCAGCGGGCCAAGGCCGACGGCATCCCGATCATCGGATACAACTACTGGTCGTTGGTCGATAACTATGAATGGGGAAGCTACCGGCCACGTTTCGGCTTGTACACCGTCGACGCGCTGGGCGATCCGGCGCTGAAGCGAGTGCCCACCGATGCCGTCCAGGCCTACACACAGATCACCCGGGACGCGGGCACATCACCCGGCTATCGCCCGGTGATCCCGGCCGCGAAATGCTCGACGACGGTGGGGCAGGACAGCTGTGCGCCACTCGATCCGAAGGGGCCGACGGTTCCGCTGCGTTAACCGCTGAGCAGGAAGTAGCGGTCTGGGTCATCCGGTACCACCTCGGGGTTACCGTCGACGGTGATGTCGGCGCGTTCCGCGGTGGGATCCTGGCGGAAGTGCTGGTCTTCGGCGTCAATCCACAGTCGCCAGAACTCACGGAGCTCCGCGCCATCGCGAGCCTCGGCGCGGCGACGGCGGGTTGTCTGGTCGGTCTGTACCCAGATCAGCGAACTTAACTGGCCAGCAGCTGCCGAGCGGCCGGACCCGACGCCCTCGAGAATCAGCACCGATGGTGGTGGGCACTGCTCGTGCGGGCCGAACTCACGGGTCTCCCAGTCGTAACGTCGATACTGGGCAGTCTTGCCGTGCGCCCAGGGCGTCAGCACCTGCTCCTGGAACCGGGGCCACCAACCGAAGAACGTGTCCCAGGACGCGAAGTCATCGGTGTGCAAGACCACCGTCGACGGGGTTGTCGCCGACAGTGCGGTGTGTAATCGCGCAGCAAAGGTACTCTTGCCGGCGGCGCCCCTGCCGTCGACGGCGACGACGCGCACGGCACCGCACTGCGGCTCGCTCTCATTGATGAGTCCGGCCAGCCACGAGAAGCTCCGTAGCCGGGCCGGTGTCGCCATGGCGCGAGCTTACTGGTGCTCGGCTAACCTGTTGCGGTGGACTGGACTGAGCTAATTGGCAGCATGGCCGGTGTGCTGTTCGTCGTCCTTGCCGTCCGCCAGAATATTTGGACCTTCCCGGTGGCGATCGTCAGCTCTCTGTTCTACATCGTGGTCTTTGCCCGGCAGACCCTGTACGCCGATGCTGCCCTGCAGATCATGTTTATTGCGCTCGCCGTGCAGGGTTGGTATCTGTGGCGCTGGGGGAGCCAGAGTCGTCACGGGGTGGCAGTGCGGCGGACGCCGGCATGGGCATGGCTGCCCTTGGCAGTGTCCTTGGCAGTCCTGGTGGCGGGACTCTACGCATTCCTGGTCACCTTCACCGATTCCAATGCCCCTCAGCTTGATTCGGTCATCACTGGGTTCAGCGTCGTATCCCAATTCATGATGAACCGAAAATGGGTAGAGAATTGGGCCCTGTGGATCGTCACCGACGCGTTCTCGGTGGGTGTCTATCTATTCAAGGGCCTGAACCTCACAGCGGGCTTTTACGCGTTCCTGACCGTGATGGCCGCGGTCGGCCTGTGGAGCTGGCGAAAAGAGCTGCGGCCGACGGCGGTCGCCGACGCGATATGAATAACCCGCCCCTTTCAACATATATCGGACAGGGGGGCTTGCGGCAAGACCCCGGTCATACCGCACAATCGCAGGCTGAATATCGCAGACTGAATGTCAGATGCCATGAATTAGAACGAAAACGGGGAAAATCCGGTTGACGACATACGAAGAAGAACTGGAATCCGAGCGGGAGTACATCGCCGGACTCTACGAGCTGCTGGACGCCGAACGTGCGCGCGTCAAGGGGCGATACCGCAGCGCCCTGCGCGGGCCGGTCGATCAGCAGAACGGCGCCGCGATGGTCGAGCGCGATGACGAGGTGCGCGCACTGGCCCGGCAGGCTCAACGCTTGGATGTCGCCGATGACGGGCTGTGCTTCGGCCGGCTGGATACCCTCACGGGGGAGCACTCCTACGTCGGACGCATCGGCCTGCTCGACAAGACGAACGACTATGAGCCGCTGCTGATCGATTGGCGGGCCCCGGCGGCGCAGGCTTTCTATACCGCCACGGGTGCCAACCCGGAAAACACCCGACGGCGACGCCAATTCCGGACTCGGGGACGTCATGTTGACGCGTTCGCCGACGAGACCCTGGGGCGGCCGGACGGTGAAGACCGCGACGGTGAACGCGGGAGCATGAGTGATGCGGCGCTGCTCGCGGCGGTCAACGCACCGCGCGGCAATGGGATGCGCGACATCGTGGCGACCATTCAGGCCGAACAGGACCGGATCATCCGGCTGGATCATCCTGGCGTGCTGGTCATCGAGGGTGGCCCCGGCACGGGCAAGACCGTCGTGGCATTGCACCGCGTCGCCTACCTGCTCTACACCCAGCGCCAGCGGATGGAACGCCACGGCGTGTTGGTTGTCGGCCCGAATGCGGCCTTCCTCAGCCATATTTCGAGAGTGCTGCCGTCGCTGGGTGAGACCAATGTGGTGTTCTCGACGGCGGGAGAGCTGTTGCCGGGTCTGAAGGTCACGGCAGAGGATGGGGCCGATGCGGCGCGGCTCAAGGGCTCGTTGCAGATTCTCGACGTGCTCGCGGCGGCGGTTGCGGATAGGCAGCGGACCCCTGTGGAGCCACTGAGGATCCAGCTCACCGACGTGGCGGTGAACATCGACGTCGATATCGCGCAGTGGGCCATCGATGAGGCGCGTGCGAGCAGGCTTCCGCACAACGAGGCGCGGGCCGTCTTCACCGATGTCCTGACGTGGGCGCTCACCGAGCGGGCGATCCCGCGCATCGGCAAGGGATGGCTCACGCGTGAGGACCGCAAGGCCTGGGAGCATCTGCGTGCGGAGCTGTTGGACGAATTAGGGGATCACGAGGGATTCGCCGCCGCGCTCGACGATCTGTGGCCGACGTTGACACCTGAGACGCTGTTGTCGGAGCTGTACACCTCACCGGAACGGCTGCGCGCTGCCGGTGCGGACCCGGCACTGGCACGGACTGTCGGTGACGCCTGGACGGTCTCAGACGTACCCCTGCTCGATGAGCTGGTCGATCTGGTGGGCCGCGATAAGGCGGCGGAAGAGGCCGCCGAACGCGAACGCAGGGCCGAGGCCGAGTACGCCTCCGGTGTGCTCGACATGATGACCGGCCGCGAGGACATGATGGACGACGAGGATCACCTCTTCGCCACCGATCTGCTCGGTGCCGAGGACCTCGCGGAACGCTTCACCGAACGCGATACCCGCGACCTCGTCGAACGTGCGTCGGCCGACCGGGACTGGACATACGGGCACATCGTGATCGATGAGGCACAGGAACTGTCCGAAATGGACTGGCGAGTGTTGATGCGCCGGTGCCCGAGTCGTTCGTTCACCGTGGTGGGGGATCTGGCTCAGCGCCGATCGGTGGCCGGCGCCACTTCCTGGGATGCGATCCTGGCTCCGTATGTACCGGGACGCTGGCTGTACCGGCCGTTGTCGGTGAACTATCGCACTCCCGCCGAGATCATGGCCGTCGCCTCGGCGCTGCTGGCAGAGTTCGCGCCGGGTACCCAGCCGCCCGAGTCCGTTCGTTCATGTGGCGTCCTGCCCTGGTCCAGGCGCCTTGCCGAGGACGAATTACCAACAGCCATTGAGGAATTCATACATGACGAGGAATCTCGGGATGGCACGAGTGTAGTGATCGGGCCGCCGGGCGTGCCGGGTACGGTGCCCGCTTCGGAGACCAAGGGCCTGGAGTTCGACGCCGTCCTGGTGGTGGCACCGGAACGAATCCTGGCCGACGGCCCGCGAGGCGCGGCCGAGCTCTATGTGGCGCTCACTCGCGCCACCCAACGTCTTGGGGTGCTGCACGTGGCGCCGTTGCCGCAGGCCCTCGTCGGCCTCACCGAAAGCACAACCGGCGCGGGCTCGGTTCGCCGGGTCGTGCCAACGAGCGTCGCCCAATAGGGCAGGATAGACACCGCCGTCGCGGCCTTCCGATGAGCCGCTTGCGTGAAGAGCGGAAGCAGGCCCGATGGCTGTGCTTTGTGCACCGGCTATGTCGAACCCGTACCGAGGAGGCGTGATGACTCGCGATGTGAGCCGCACCGGATATAAGCGGGTGCTGCTCAAGCTCGGCGGCGAGATGTTCGGCGGGGGAGCCGTCGGCCTTGACCCCGATGTGGTCCACAGGGTGGCCAGCCAGATTGCTGAGGTAGTCCGCAGCGGTGCCGAGGTCGCGGTTGTGATCGGCGGCGGCAACTTCTTCCGCGGCGCGCAGCTGCAGCAGCGCGGCATGGAGCGGACGCGCTCGGACTACATGGGGATGCTCGGCACCGTTATGAACAGCCTTGCGCTCCAAGACTTCCTGGAAAAGGAAGGCATTGTCACACGTGTGCAGACCGCCATCACGATGGGGCAGGTCGCCGAGCCGTACATTCCGCTGCGGGCCAGAAGGCATCTGGAGAAGGGACGCGTCGTCATCTTCGGCGCCGGTATGGGACTGCCGTACTTCTCCACCGACACCACCGCCGCACAGCGTGCTTTGGAGATCGGCGCTGAGGTGGTGCTCATGGCCAAGGCGGTCGACGGCATCTTCACCGATGACCCCCGCGCCAATCCCGACGCCGAGTTCCTGCCGGAGATCACGCATCGCGAGGTCATCGACCGTGGCTTGCAGGTCGCCGATGCCACCGCATTCAGCCTGTGTATGGACAACCGGATGCCGATCCTGGTGTTCAACCTGCTTACCGAAGGCAATATCGCCAGGGCGGTCGCAGGTGAGAAGATCGGAACGCTGGTAACACCATGAAACGGTGGTAACACCATGATGGGAGATCAATCGTGATTGACGAGGTTCTTCTCGATGCCGAGGAGAAGATGGAAAAGGCCGTGGCGGTCGCCCGCGATGACTTCGCGACGATTCGCACCGGGCGTGCCAACCCCAGCATGTTCCAGCGGGTAGTCATCGACTACTACGGCACGATCACCCCCATCACGCAGGTCGCCGGCATCAACGTGCCCGAGGCCCGCCTGGTGGTCATCAAGCCGTACGAGGCCAATCAGCTCAAAGCCATCGAGGATGCGATCCGCAACTCGGACCTGGGGTTGAACCCGAGCAATGACGGCAGCATCATCCGTGTCGCCGTCCCACAGCTCACCGAGGAACGTCGCCGTGAGCTCGTCAAGCAGGCCAAGGGCAAGGGCGAGGACGCCAAGGTGACCTTGCGCAACATCCGGCGTAAGGCCAATGACGAGCTCAACCGGATCAAGAAGGACGGCGAGGCCGGCGAGGACGAAGTGGGCCGCGCGGAAAAGGACCTGGACAAGACCACGTCCCAGTACGTGACCCAGATCGACGAGTTGGTGAAGCACAAAGAAGGCGAGTTACTGGAGGTCTAGGGGCCCCGGTAATGACGACCATGGGAGATACCGACGCAGCTCCGGCCCCCGGCAGCCCTGCGCCCCCTTCGGGGGCGAAGTCCCGAGCCGGCCGCAACCTGCCCGCCGCCATCGGTGTTGGCGTTGTCCTGGCCGCCCTGATCATTTTCTCGCTGCTGTACCAGAAGGAGATCTGGGTCGGCATCATCTCGGTCTTCCTCGGGATCGCGATGTGGGAGGTGACCAAGCGGCTGCGCCAGGCCGATATCTCGGTGCCGTTCATCCCGCTGTTCTTCGGCGGGCAGGCGATGATCTGGCTGACCTGGCCGTGGGGCACGGCCGGTGCACTGGGCGCTTTCGGCGCAACCGTCGTGGTCTGCATGATCTGGCGTCTGGTTGGGCACGGCTTGAACCAGCAGCCGGTGAACTATCTGCGCGATGTCGCCATCACGGTGTTCGTTGCCGCGTGGATCCCGCTGTTCGCGTCATTCGGCGCGCTGCTGGTCTACCCGGAAAACGGTGCGGAACAGGTGTTCTGCCTGATGCTCGGTGTCACATTCTCCGATATCGGCGGCTACGCGGCGGGTGTCTTGTTTGGCAAGCATCCGATGGCGCCCGCCATCAGTCCCAAGAAATCCTGGGAAGGCTTGGCGGGCTCACTATTGGTGGGAACGACCGCGTCGACCCTGGCGGTGACGTTTCTGCTCGGGCATCATCCGTTCGTCGGTGTTGCCCTGGGCATCATGCTCGTCATCACCGGAACGCTCGGCGACCTGGTCGAGTCCCAGGTGAAGCGCGACTTGGGTATCAAGGACATGGGCACGTTGCTCCCGGGACACGGCGGCATCATGGACCGGCTCGATTCCCTGCTGCCCTCGGCCGTCGCCACCTGGATTGTGTTGACTCTCTTTATCTAAGCTGCGTTCGCGGCGGCGGCACGTCGGTACAGCTCCGTTTGATAGATCCCGCTCACCGTTGCGGCAATAAGGACTGCGGCCGCGACGCAGACCCCTCCGCACAATCCGAGTACGCCGGAGAGCGCTCCGCCATTCACTGCGGCTGCACCAAATAGCAGACCCACGCCGGGCAGCACCAGCACGAGGGTGAAGACACGAAGACCTATCTGGGCCAGGACGTTCTTGGCCCACAGGTGCCTGAGCATGTTCTTGGCGGCCTTGATGGCGCCTACGGTGCCGACGTCTTGCAGGACCATTGCCGGAAGCACCTGGAACGAGGCCGCGCGCCACATGAGGTCGAGAAACCGTCCGATGAAGAGCACGTGCAGGACGTTTCCGACATATAGGAGATTCTCGTCGACGACACCTATACCCCAGGTGACGGCGGTATCGACGAGAGCCCAGGGCAGCAGCCGTTTGCGGTAGTGGACGGCCGTCGAGAAGCCGTTGGCAACGCTCAGCGCTCTGCCCTCCAGCGCGTCCTTGGCATGCGCGATGAGAGCCGTGAGCCAGAACATCACGAGATACACGAGGATGGCGTAATCGACGGTCAAGGCAGCACGGACGAACTGCGGCGCGGTCTTGTCGATGTTCGGCGGTAGCAGCAGGCCCAGGGCTACCAGAACCACGATGAACAGCATGGCGGTGAGGGCGGCCGCGACGGGGAACAGTACGAGCGCCTTGTGGCGGCGCAGGAGGCGTATCGAAATTCGGAATATGTCCCACGATGTCGCCAGAGCGTTGGATGAAGCCACCGAGTCCCCTGATAATTCGTTACCTTGTTACACAAGTTATCAGTGTGACGCGTGAGGTGTAAGGAAGCATGACATGTGCCCGGCGCGCCGGTGCTGTTTTAACGACGTTTAGCGAGTCTTGAGCGCTTGCCGCAGGTCTACTCCGGCGAACGGTCCCGGCACCTGACCGTCCACCGTGAACCGGTACAGGGCCGTCTGGAAAATCCCGGTCAGCGCTGCACCGATGATGGACGCGGCCAGGATCCACAGCACGCCCAGTGCTGCGAAGACGCCCGTCACGGCGCTCACATTCGCCGCGATCCCCAGGTAGACCAACCCGATTCCGGGCAGGGTCAACATTGCGGTGAAAAAGTTCAGTCCCACAATGCCCACGACGTTCTGGCCCCAGGCGTTCTTGAGTGTTTCCTTGGTCTTCTTGACGGCATCGATGGCGCCGAGGTTCTGCAGCACGATCGTGGGCAGCACCTGGAAAGAGACCACGCGCCACGCGACCTCGAGGAATCGCCCGATGAACGGCACCCTTTCCTCGACGGCGCTGATGATCCAGGAGACGACGCCGGTGATGAGAACCCAGGGCAGGAGACGCCCGCCACGCTGGGCCGCCGCCGAGATGCCCGCGGCGACACCCGGATCTCCACCCTCCAACGCAATGTTCGCCTGCGAAATGAGTGCCGCCTGCCAGAAGGTCGTGACGTACATCAATACGAAGTACCCGATGGCGAAGACGGGGTAAAAGAGCGGCGGTACCGAATCTCCGGTCGTCGCGGGCAGTAGCAGGACTCCGAGGGCCACCATCCCGATCAGCACCAGCAATGCGGTGAGCCCCGACAAGATGGGGAAAACGGCGAGCTCCTTGCGCGAGCTCAGTACCTTCGCGGATGTCTTGAAGATTTGCCACGCTGTCGACAGCGTACTGGTGAAGGCCATCAGATTCCCCCTGGTCATTGACTGATAGTGAGGCCCAAGATACCAGTGTGGTAGCTGCTCAGCCTGGTGGCTGGTTTGATGGAAATATGTCTCGCCGCGATGTCTATATTCCCACGCCTGACGGGCAATGCCCCGCAACCCTGCACGTGCCGGATGAGCCCGGACCCGCCGTCATCGTCTATCCCGACGCAGGTGGCGCCCGCGAGGTCATGCGGGAGATGGGGGACCGGCTCGCGGCGCTGGGATACGTGGCACTGGTGCCCGATGTCTACTACCGCGAAGGTGACTGGAAACCATTTGATCTGGCGACCGCTTTTGGAGACCCGGAGGAGCGTGCCCGTGTCTTCGCGACGATGGGGACGCTTACCCCCGACCGGATCGATGCCGATGCGGGCGCCTTTCTGGAGTTTCTCGCCCTGCAGCCCGAGGTGACAGGCAACACCGTAGGACTGACGGGCTACTGCATGGGCGGTCGGATCTCGTTGCGGGTGGCGGCGACTCACGCGCCCAGGGTGGGTGCGGCGGCCTCCTTCCACGGTGGCAATCTCGCCAATGCCGAGGACCCGAACAGTCCGCACTACCTCGCCGACCGCATCACGGGTGTCGTGCTGGTCGCCGTCGCGGAGGAGGACGCATCCTTCCCGCCCGTGCAGGAGCAGCTGCTGGCCCGGGTGCTGACCGATGCCGCGGTGCGGCACACCATCGAGACGTATCCCGCCAAGCACGGGTTCGCCGTCACCGACAACGCCACCTACGACAAGGAGGCGGCCGAGCGACACTGGCGAGCCCTCGAAGGGCTCTACGGTTCACACCTGGGGATCTAATGCTGTTCGAGCCAAGGCTGCGGGCCGGAATCCACGACGACACCATTTCGGTGGCCTACCGGCGCTGGAAGCGTCCGCAGGTGAAGGTGGGCGGTCGTTACCGTGTCGGCTCGGACCGCATTCGTTCCATAACCGAATTCGACTTCATCGAGGTCGATGCCGTCCGGGAGATCACCGCGCGCGATATCGACGATGCCGATGCACTGTTGGCCGGGTATCCCTCGGCCACGGCGGCGCGAAGCGATGTCGGGGCGAGTGGATCTGATCCATTGTACCGCTTGGCATTTCACAAGATCGTGATGGCCGACCCGCGAGCGGAGCTGGCCTCCTCGGTGGCGCTCTCGGACGACGACGTCGCGGACATCGACGCGCGACTGGATCGGATGGACCGCAGCGCCACACCCGGGCCCTGGACCCGTGAGGTGCTGAGAGAGATCGCCCGGCGCCCGCAGGTGCGGGCCAAAGACCTCGAATCCTGCTCGCGGTGGCCCGATGTGGCGACCTTCAAGGTGCACGTGCGCAAGCTCAAGAACTTGGGTCTGACCCTGAGCCTGCCCGTGGGCTATCGGCTCTCACCACGCGGCCAGGAGTACCTCGCCCGTTCACGGGGCTAGCAGCTGAATTCCCGACCGGTCCCGTCGGTCGGGGTGACCTCTTTCAGGCAGCCGAACGGCCCGATTCCGGCGTCGCTGATCCGGATGGCGGACCTTGTCTTGGTGTTCTCGCAGAACAATCCGGAAGTCTCGCTGCGGCAACCGAAGTCTCCGAATGTCAGGCGGCCACCGTAGTCGAGTGGGTTTCCGTCACCGCTTTGGAAGGGGCCGGGGTCGCCGTGCAGTCCGCCCACCGTGACCTGGTGGCCACGGAAATCGGTCCACCCGCCGACCCAGTTCCCCTCGGTGTCGGCAGGCCGCTTCGGCGGGTTCGTGAGGTTGACCAGGCACGATAGCGTGTCCGGCTCGATGTTGCTGGTCATGCACCGCGTCTTGCCCGACGGAGTCTTGAACGCGACGTTGTCGCCGAGGTCGGTCTTCTGGCCGTCCTGGCTGGTAGCCGAGTGGAAATTGGCGACGTCCACCGGCGCGCCCTTGGAAATCCATTGCGCCACAGCGTCATACGGCGCACCTGCCACGGGTTCCGGTAATTCGACGGGAGTTTTCGTGGTGGTCGAGGTGGGAGCCTTGCCTGTGGTGCTGCTTGATGGCGGCGCACTCGATGAGGGAGCGGTCGGAGAGACCGATGCCCCCTTCGAGCATCCGGCGACCAGGAGCAGTGCTCCCAGCATGGTCAGACCACCGAGTAACAGGGCACGCATGCAGCCAGGCTAGCTGGCCGCCACCGGCTGACAGGTAGGCGCGGCGGCCACTACCTCGATTGTGGAGTCCTCGTGAGTCGTGGCGGGTCGGCTGGCCCGCGCGTTCAGCCAGCAGGCGAGTGCACCGAGCACCAGGCCGATACCGATGCCGACATCGCCCCGCTGGCCGAGGATCGCCCACGACAACAGGCCCGATAGGGCCGGGATGACGCAGAACAGCATGGCCACCGCGGAGGCGCCGAACCTGCTGACGGCGTGGACATATGTGGAGATGCCGATGACCGCACTGAACACCACCATTGCGCAGACTGCCCAGGTGGCCTTCCAGGGGTCATGCACAGCGGTCGGCGTCAGCAGGGCCAACACACCGGCAGGCACCAGCCCGGCGATGTTCTGGATGGTGCAGTTGGCGCGGAAATCGACATCGGAGCAAAAACGCTGCTGATAGACCCCGCCCGCGGCCAGGCCGAGTAATGCGACCAAGAGCAGCACCAGCACCGTGTCGACGCCGCCCGTCGCCAGCAGCCGGCTGGCGCACGCGGCCAGCACTGCCACGATGCCGAGTGCCAGGGCCAGGATTCGCCACCCGTTGAGCCGCTCACCGAGAAACAGGGCAGCCAGCACCGCTGTGACAACAGGATTCATCGAAATGACCACCGCGCCCAGTACCGCTGGCGCCCCATGCTCCAGTGCCTCGTATAACGCGCAGAACTGCACGGCCTGCATCAACAAACCGGTGATGACGACATGCCCGAGCTTGCGACCGGTCGGCCAGGCCGCTTTGGCCAGCAGGGCCCAGGTGGCGACTATCAGACCGGCGAACGTGAAACGCGCGACCAGTACCAACATGGGCGTCATGGCGGATACCGCGAGCGCACCAAGCGGGTAGCCCAGTGCGTAGAGGAATGTCAGCATCGACGCGAACCACATCGGCATCTTCTGCATGACAGCCATGGTCGCCGGTCCGGACGGTTGATGTCCAACGATAATTACTGATCAGAATCAATCAGTAAACGTGATCGATTGATATCAGCAGTACCCGCCAGAGCGGTATTCGACGTGCGACTGAGGAAATATTGATCAAATATCGTGATCGGACTACGGTGGCGATATGGCCAGTTCGACCCTCGACATCGCGCCGCTGCGGTCACTGGTCGCGGTCGCGGATTGCGGCGGATTCCACCGGGCCGCAGCCGTGCTGCACCTGACCCAATCTGCGGTGAGTCAACATGTGCGCAAGCTCGAGGCCGCGATCGGGGAGCCGGTGGTCCGGCGTTCGGGACGAGGTGTGGTGCTCACCGATCAGGGTGCCCAGCTGCTGGCGCATGCCCGTCGCATTCTCGCCGCGCACGATGCCGCGGTAGACGACCTGATTGCCGGTCAGGAGCGCACGCTGATTCTCGGGGTCACCGAGCACGGCGCGGACTTGATATTGCCGAGCATCACCACGGCGCTGCGCAGTCACCTGCCGGACTGGTCGATGCGGGTGCGGTTCGATCGCAACGTCTATCTCGCCGAGTCCGTCGACCGGGGAAGCATGGACCTGGCGGTGATTCTGGACGGGTCGGGCCTCGATCGTGCCAACGCGGTGGGTACGGTTCGCCTGCAGTGGGTAGCGGCGCGTGGTTACAAGGCGAGTTCCGCTGGGCCCCTGCAGATCATGACCTTCACCGAACCATGTACCTTGCGCGCGCCCATGTTCAGTGCGCTGCACACACTGGGCCATCGGTACCAGGTTGTCGGTGAATCACCGGATTTGTCGGGGCTGTACGCGGGCCTGCGCTCGGGGCTGGGAATGGCGCTGCTGCCCATCATCGGTTGGCTGCCCGACGGCATCGCTCCAGTGGAGGCCATGCCCGCGGCGAACCTGGCGACCCTCTCGGTCGTCGGCCGCCGCGGGCTCGACCCCGCTGTGTTTGCAGCCGTGGAAGATGCTGCGCGCGAGGCTCTTTCGGGTGAGTCCGCCGCTATCGCCTAGGGTGTTTACCCGGTGGGCTTACGCTCCGCACGCAGTACCGTATCCGCTATATCGAACTCTTCGTCGTCTCGGGTGAAGGTGCGATTGCGCGACTCGGCGACAAGGACGCTCCACTGCTCCGGATCGAGGGTGTCGGCGATGTCCTCGGCGGTGAAGTACCAGTCGGGCAGGTCCGGGCGCCCGATCGCCGCTTGGATGTCCGAGGGATGGTGTCCGACAATCAGCAATGTGCCCCCCGGGGCTACTGCTGCGGCCAGCGTCGTGAACACGGGCTCACGCAGCTTTGTCGGCAGGTGCATGAAATGTGATGTCACCAAATCGAATCGACGACTCGGCTGCCATGTGGTCAGGTCGGCCTGCATCCAGGTGATCCTGGTGGCGAGCTCGGGGTCTGCCCGGGTGGCATTGTCTGCGGCACGGCGCAGGGCGGTCTCCGCGAAATCCATTCCGGTGACCTGCCAACCCTTCTGGGCGAGCCAGATCGCGTCACCGCCCTCGCCGCAGCCGGCATCGAGCGCGGTGCGTGGCGGCAAGGTCGAAATCTCATTCACCAGTTGCGGATTGGCATTGCCGCTCCATAGCGCGTCATGCGACCGATAGAACTCATCCCACGACTTCTCGTCGGATGGCGGGTTGTGGTGATCAGACATGTTGTAACTCCTGGGCGTCTGCGACCGCGAGGTCGGCGTTGATGATGGCGGCGACCTCGGTTCCGGCGGCCGCCGATGTGATGACCTGCGCCTTGACGTCGGTGACGTTCCCCGCGGCATAGATCCCCGGCGCTGCGGTGGCGCCTCTGGTGACCGGCAGATACGTCCCCAGTAGGTAATCCCCGAGTCGCATGTCCTGCGCCGTGAGTCCCACGGGCGCAAGCATGTCGATGCGTGCCGATACCACCGTCGCGACGACCAACGCATCACACGGAACCGTGCCGCCGGCTTCCAGCTCCACCCCGGTAAGTGCGTCATCGGTGATCTGCAGCCGAGTCACCGGTCCGGCGACCACGCCGACGTCTCGGCGGGCCAATTGCTCGGCGTCATCGGGTGACAGGGGAAAATCGTTGTGTCGCACCAGGGTGACGTCAGCGCTGAGCTGGCGGAAGATGAGGGCATGATGCACCGCCAGGGGGCCGGTGCCCAGCACCACGATGGCGCGATCGCGCACTTCCCAACCGTGGCAGTAGGCGCAGTGCAGGACGTCACGGCCCCAGCGCTGCGCCAGTCCCTCGATATCGGGTAGTTCATCCACCGCTCCCGTGGCCACCAGGACCCGGCGGGCATGGACCATCGTGGTGGTGCTGTCCGGCATATCGACCGCCACGTCGAAATGGTTGTCCGCGTGGGATACCGACGTGACGCGCGCGTCGCGGAAGGCCGCGCCGTACTGTGCGGCCTCACCGCGTCCGATACCGAACAGCTCAGCGGGAGCCGTCGACTCGCGCCCGAGGTAGTTGTGAATCCGATCCGCCGGCGCGTTACGCGGGTGGTGATCGTCGATCACGACGACCGACCGCCGCGACCGAGCGAGAGTGATGGCCGCCGACAAGCCCGCGGCACCGCCACCGATGATGGCCACATCCCAGAGTTTGTTCATGACACCACTATTGGGCCGCATCTGCGAAACACGCAAGCTTTCTTGCCAAAGTGGCAATTTAGTTGTCACTATGGTCGGCGTGGACGATCAGATTCAGCGGCTAGAGGCCGTGCTCGATGCCCTGGGGCCGCGGCTGCGGGCTTTGCGCCTGCATCGTCAGGTCACCTTGGCGCAATTGTCCGAAACGACGGGCATTTCCGAGAGCACGCTGTCCCGCCTGGAATCCGGTCAGCGCCGACCCACCCTGGAACTTCTTCTGCTCCTTGCCGAGGCGCACCAGGTGCCGCTCGACGAGCTGGTGAACGCACCCGCGACGGGGGATCCGCGCATCCATCCCAAACCGTTCAAACGACATGGATCGGTCTACCTACCGCTTTCCCGCCGACCCGGCGGGGTGCAGTGCTACAAGCAGATCATCCCGCCGCACTCGCCGAAGGGGGAACCGAATCTGAAGGTCCACGAGGGCTATGAGTGGATGTATGTGCTCTCCGGGAAGGTTCGCCTGCTACTCGGTGAGCTGGACCTGATCCTGCCCGCCGGTGAGGCTGCCGAGTTCGATACGCATATCCCGCATTGGTTCGGCAATCCGACCGACAAACCCGTCGAGGTTTTGCATATTTTCGGCCCGCAAGGGGAGCGGATGCATGTGCGGGCACGTTCTGGTTCGGGGATCTAGCATCGGCCTGGGATACTGAATCGGTTATGTCTGCCGACAACAAGCCCTTGCCGCTGGTCTTCGACGCGCCGCGCCGGGCCATGCCGCCGCGTCACCTGGCGGATATGACCGCTGCCGATTGTCGTGACGCTGTGTTGGCCCTGGGGCTTCCGGCGTTTCGTGCCAAGCAGATCGCGAACCAGTACTACGGACGGCTGGTGGGCGACGCGGCGGCGATGACGGACCTGCCGGCGGGTGCGCGCGAGGGTGTGGGTGCCGAGCTGTTTCCCCCACTGCTCAACCCGCTGCGCCAGGTGGCCTGTGATTCCGGTGACACTCGAAAGACCTTGTGGCGCTTACACGACGGCAGCACCGTCGAATCGGTTCTCATGCGCTATTCCGACCGCAATACGCTGTGTATCTCCTCTCAGGCCGGGTGCGGTATGGCCTGCCCGTTCTGCGCCACCGGTCAGGGCGGGCTCACGCGCAACCTGTCGGCCGCCGAGATTCTGGAACAGGTCCGTGATGCCGCGGCATCGTTGCGCGACGGCGAGCTGCCGGGTGGGCCCGGCCGGTTGTCCAACATCGTCTTCATGGGCATGGGCGAGCCCCTGGCCAACTACAACCGGGTACTCACGGTGCTGCGCAAGATCACCGCGCCGCCCCCCGACGGTTTCGGCATATCGCAGCGCGGTGTCACGGTCTCGACCGTGGGACTGGCACCGGCCATTCGCAAGCTGGCCGACGAGGGGCTGGGGGTCACGCTCGCGGTGTCGCTGCACTGTCCCGATGACGAGCTGCGCGACACTCTGGTGCCGGTCAACACCCGGTGGGCGATCGGTGAGGTGCTTGATGCCGCGCGCTATTTCGCCGATGTCACCGGACGGCGGGTGTCCATCGAATACGCGCTCATTCGCGATGTGAACGACCAGCCCTGGCGTGCCGACCTGCTGGGCAAGAAGCTACGAAAAGCGTTGGGCCAGCTCGTTCACGTCAATCTGATTCCGCTGAACCCGACGCCGGGTAGTCAATGGGATGCCAGCCCAAAGCCGGTTGAGCGGGAGTTTGTGCGACGCGTGCGCGAGCAGGGAGTCTCCTGCACGGTGCGTGACACCCGTGGTCGGGAGATCGCCGCCGCATGTGGCCAACTGGCGGCGTCCGAGCGCTAGTTAGCGGATGCGGCCCGAGCGTCGGCCGAAGTAGTCGTTCGCAGTGAACGCCAGCACGATGACGGCGAAACCGACGCAGAAGATGTCTTCGACCTTGCCGACGTGATTGCCCTTGAGCAGCAGCAGCAGGAAGGCCGCGATGGCGAGGCCCAGGATGTGGAAGACGCGAGGGTTCTGCCCCGAAAGCCCGGGCCCGAACGCTGCGGACGGCACGTCCTCGACGTCGACTCCGTCGTGCTTGACAACCTCAGTCGTGGCCACCGCCAGCCCTCCAATCTCAGACGTCTACTACAGCCCATAGTCTGCCACGCCCATCTGCTCCCAGGTTCAGGCGGCACCCCCGTGCCACGGGGGATTTAGAGAAGTGACACTTGTGGTGACACCAAAATGGTGTCACCATGACATCATGGATTTGCAACCGTATGTCGACGCGGTGCGTCAGGAACTCGTCGTGGCTGCGCGGGCCGGAGGGGTGCAGGCGGAGGAGCTCGCGGATCGGCTGACCGCCCCGCTGGAATCGGCGTTCCGGCTCGCACTGCTGGACGCGCTGTCGGCGGCGGCAGAGCAGATCACGCAAGAGCTCGCGCCCGCTTCCGTCGATCTGCGGCTGCGTGGCCGCGAGCCGGAATTCGTGGTGAGCCGGCCGGTGGATCAGCACGCCGAACCAGCCGTCGCGATCGACGAGAGCGCCGGCACCTGGCGAGTGACGCTGCGGCTACCGGAAAGCCTGCGCGCCATCGTCGAGTCCGCCGCCGGGAACGAGGGAGTCTCGCTCAATGCCTGGCTGGTACGCGCCGCCGCGGCTGCGGCCAAAAAGTCTTCTAGCTCAACAACATTCGGCACAGGCCGCACCATCAGCGGCTGGGTCCGCTAACAAGGAAAGGGAACACCATGACTGCTCTGCCGGAATTCGAAACGCTTGACCCCATCGCCGCGAAGGTTGAACTCGCCCGCGGCACACTTCAGATCGTCGCGAGCGAGCGCACCACTACTGTTGTGGACGTCCGGCCACGTGATGCCGCCAAGGCGTTGGACGTCAAGACCGCCGAGCGCACCAAGGTCACCTTCTCCAAGGGGGTGTTGACTGTGCTTTCTTCACAGGGGCTGACCTTCCGCACCGGCACCATCGACATCATCATCGAACTGCCTACCCAGTCCATCCTGGACATCGCGGTGGCCTCGGCCGAGGTGCGCGCCGACGGCGCGTTCGGCGATGTGCAATTCCAATCGGCAAGCGGTGACTTGGTGATCGACACCATCACCGGCGATGCCCGCATCAACACCGCATCTGGTGGGGTATCGATCCGTGAACTCACCGGTGATGCCGGCTTCAACACCGCTCGCGGGGAGCTCGCCGTGAAAGAACTGCGCGGCAACATCACGGCGGCGTCGTCCTCGGGATCGGTGACCATCGGATCCGCGGTTGTCGGTGGACTGATCTTCGACACCGCCAGTGGCGATACCTCCATCGGTATCGCGACGGGCACCGCCGCCCGGCTGCAGATCGACACCGCCAGCGGGGTGCTCACCAACTCGCTGGACTCGGTGGAAGGGCCATCGGCGGGGGACGAGAAGTTCCTCGTGAAGGTGCGCTCGGCCTCCGGTGATGTCGAACTGCACCGTCCGGTGGGGGTCTCGGGCTAGCGCAGGCCGCACAATATCTAGGTGACACGTAGTTCAGAGGTCTGTCGGGTGCTCCTGCTTGGCAGCACGGGGTCCATCGGGACCCAGGCGCTCGAGGTCATCGCCGCCAACCCCGATCGCTTTGAGGTGGTCGGCCTGGCGGCCGGCGGCGGCAACATCGACCTGCTGCGTCAGCAGATCGTCGGCACCGGGGTTACCAACGTCGCGGTGGCCGACGAGAGTGCCGCCGAACGGCTCGGCATACCCGTATTGAGTGGGGCAGGTGCCGTCACCGAGCTGGTGGAGAACACCGAGGCCGATGTGGTGCTCAATGCGCTCGTCGGCGCTCTGGGACTGCGTCCCACCCTGGCCGCGCTGAAGACAGGGGCACGACTGGCGCTGGCCAACAAGGAGTCCCTGGTGGCCGGGGGGCCGCTCGTCACCAAGGCCGCCGCGCCCGGTCAGATCGTCCCGGTTGACTCCGAGCATTCCGCGCTCGCGCAATGTCTGCGCGGCGGAAGTCGCGGTGAGGTCGCACAGCTGATCCTGACCGCGTCGGGCGGACCCTTTCGGGGCTGGACCGCACAACAGCTCCAGGACGTCACACCCGAACAGGCCGGTGCGCATCCCACCTGGTCGATGGGACCGATGAACACCCTCAATTCGGCCTCCCTGGTCAATAAGGGGCTCGAACTCATCGAGACGCATCTGCTGTTCGCCGTGCCGTATCGGCAGATCGGCGTCGTCGTGCACCCGCAGTCGATCGTGCACTCGATGGTGACGTTCACCGATGGGTCGACGCTGGCGCAGGCCAGCCCGCCCGATATGAAACTGCCCATCGCCCTGGCGCTGGGCTGGCCGGACCGGATACCCGCCGCGGCCCTGGCTTGCGACTTCAGTACCGCCTCTACCTGGGATTTCGAACCACTTGATGCCCGGGTTTTCCCCGCCGTGGAGCTGGCCCGCAGCGCGGGAGAAGCAGGGGGATGCATGACTGCTGTCTACAACGCCGCCAACGAAACCGCGGCGGCCGCCTTTCTGGACGGACGTATCGGATTCAGGTCCATCGTGCGAACAATTGCCGATGTACTCGATGCGGCAAGCCAATGGGAGGGAACCTCCGCAGAACCCGCTACCGTTGACGATGTACTCGATGCGCAGAGCTGGGCTGACCAGCGGGCTGCGCAACTCATCTCCGCGGAGGAAAATCGAACCTGATGGCTGCGTACGTGATCGGAATCGCGCTCTTCGCGCTGGCGATCTTGGTGTCGGTGGCGCTGCATGAGTGCGGGCACATGTGGGTGGCGCAGGCCACCGGCATGAAGGTGCGCCGCTACTTCGTGGGATTCGGTCCGACGCTGTGGTCGACCAAGCGCACGAGCAACCGGCCGAATAAGCAGGGCGCCAACGACGTTGTCGAATACGGCTTCAAAGCCGTCCCGTTGGGCGGCTTCTGTGATATCGCGGGCATGACCTCGGTGGAAGACCTCACTCCGGAAGAGTCCGACCGCGCCATGTACAAGCAGAAGGTCTGGAAGCGGGTCGCGGTGCTGTTCGCCGGACCGGCCATGAACTTCCTCATCGGCATCGTGGTCTTCTACGGCGTCGTCCTGTTCTGGGGCCTGCCCGACAACAACGCGCCCACGCATCCGGAGATCAAGCAGACAAGCTGTGTGGCACCGCAAAAGAGCGCGGATCCCAAGGACATGGCGACGTGCAGCGGGGAAGGGCCGGCGGCTCTCGGGGGCCTGCGCGAGGGTGACCAAGTACTCGCCGTCGCCGGCAAGCCGCTCAGCACATCCAGCGACATGGTTTCCGCCATTCGAGAGCTGCGCGGTCCGCAGGTGTTCGAGATCGTCCGCGATGGCAAGCAGCAATCGCTCCTGGTGACCGTCACCGAGACGCAGCGCTGGGATGAGAAGGCAGGCAAGCTCATCTCGGTGGGTGCCGTCGGTGCCTCACTGGGCACCTATGTGCCGCAGAAGCACTACAACCCGTTGACCGCGGTTCCCGCGACCGGGAACCTCATCGGGACGGTCGCCGTGGAAACCGTGAAGGCCATCGGGAAGATCCCGACCAAGGTCGGCGCCCTCTGGGACTCGATCACCGGCAGCGAGCGGGCGATGGACACTCCGATGAGCATCGTCGGCGCGAGCCGCATGGGCGGCGAGACAGTAGAGCACGACATGTGGATCATGTTCTGGATACTGTTGGCGCAGCTCAACTTTGCGCTCGGCGCCATCAACTTGCTGCCGTTGTTACCGTTCGACGGTGGACATATCGCGGTGGCTACCTACGAGAAGATCCGCAACATGATCCGGTCGGCGCGCGGCCTCACGGCGGGCGCGCCAGTCAACTACATGAAGTTGATGCCGGCGACCTACCTCGTCCTGGTGGTGGTTGTCGGTTACATGCTGCTGACGATCACCGCCGACATCGTCAATCCGATTAGACTTTTTCAATAGCGATCCAATTGGAGGATCACATGACCAGCCTGGGCATCCCGAGTGCGCCGCCGCCGACACTGTCGCCGCGGCGTAAGACACGTCAGCTCATGGTCGGAAACGTCGGGGTGGGCAGCGATTCGCTGATCTCGGTGCAGTCGATGTGCACCACCAAGACTCACGACGTGAACTCGACCCTGCAGCAGATCGCCGAGCTGACCGCCTCCGGCTGCGACATGGTGCGTGTCGCCTGCCCGCGGCAGGAGGATGCCGACGCGCTCGCCGAGATCGCGCGCAAGAGCCAGATCCCGGTGATCGCCGATATCCACTTTCAGCCCAAGTACATCTTCGCCGCGATTGACGCCGGCTGCGCCGCGGTGCGCGTGAATCCGGGGAACATCAAGGAGTTCGACGGCCGCGTCAAAGAGGTCGCCAAGGCCGCCGGTGACGCGGGGATCCCGATCCGCATCGGTGTGAACGCCGGCTCGCTCGATCCGCGCATTCTCGGTAAGTACGGCAAGGCCACGCCGGAGGCGCTGGTCGAGTCGGCACTGTGGGAGGCCGGCCTGTTCGAGGAGCATGGTTTCGGCGATATCAAGATCAGCGTCAAGCACAACGACCCCGTGATCATGGTCGCCGCCTATGAATTGCTGGCCTCGCAGTGCGACTACCCGCTGCACCTGGGTGTTACCGAGGCCGGCCCGGCATTCCAGGGCACCATCAAGTCGGCCGTGGCGTTCGGCGCGCTGTTGTCCAAGGGCATCGGCGACACCATCCGGGTATCGCTTTCTGCGCCCCCCGCCGAGGAGGTCAAGGTTGGCAACCAGATCCTGGAGTCGCTCAACCTGCGGCCGCGCGGGCTGGAAATTGTGTCCTGCCCATCCTGTGGACGCGCGCAGGTAGACGTCTACACGCTGGCCAACGCGGTGAGCGCAGGCTTGGAGGGGCTGGATGTGCCGCTGCGCGTGGCGGTCATGGGCTGTGTCGTCAACGGACCGGGGGAGGCCCGCGAGGCCGACCTGGGCGTGGCATCCGGCAACGGCAAGGGGCAGATCTTCGTGAAGGGCGAGGTCATCAAGACCGTGCCGGAGGCGCTGATCGTCGAGACGCTCATCGACGAAGCCATGCGTCTGGCCGAGGAGATGGGCCTGGAGAACGGCACGGAGATCGGAACCGACGGAACTCCTACAGGCCAGCCGGTCGTCACCGTAAGCTAGACGAAGCTCGGCGTAACGGGACACACGGGAGCGATTGCCGATGACGACAACACTGCCGGCGCCTGGAGCGCCCGGTGCAGCGTCGTCCGACGCGGTTCGTGTGCTCGGGTTATCCGATACCGAGGCGGTACGTGCCGTCCTGGATCTCGACCCGGTGGCATCCTGCATGCTTGCCGCTCGCGTGGAGGCCCGGGGCGCCGATCCCACGGCGATCGGCGGCGAAATCTGGTCGACGGGAGCGTTGACGGACTCGCTGTGCTTCGTCGGCACCACGATCATTCCGTTGGCGGGTGGGCCCGCGGCCACCCGGCTGTTCGCCGAACGTGCCATCGAGCAGCACCGGATCTGCCCTTCCCTGGTCGGCCCGGCCGATGTGGTTCTCGACATGTGGTGTCATCTCGACCCGGTCTGGGGGCCTGCGCGCGAGGTTCGCGCCTGTCAGCCGCTCCTGGCGATGCTCGATGCGCCGACAAGTGCCGTTGACCCCGCCGTACGACAGGTGCGTGCTGAGGAGCTCGACCAGTATCTGAACGCGTCGATTCAGATGTTCATCGGCGAGATGGGTGTCGACCCGCGTAACGGCGACGGAGGCCGCGGGTACCGACGGCGGGTGGCCGGTCTCATCGAGGCGGGCAGGGCGTGGGCACGTTTCGAGGATGGACGGGTCATCTTCAAGGCTGAGATCGGATCGCAATCGCTGTCCGTCAGCCAGATTCAGGGTGTGTGGGTTGACCCCGAGTTTCGTGGCCGCGGACTCGGTACCGCGGGAGTGGCGGCGGTAGCTGCGGCGGTCCGCCGCGGCGGGCGGATCCCGAGCCTCTACGTGAACAGTTTCAATGAGGTGGCCCGTGCGTCCTATGCCAGGGCGGGATTCACCCGTATCGGCACGTTCGCGACGGTTCTCGTTAGCTAATCCCCCTTACACCCGTGTGCCTGCGAGGTTTTGAAGCCTCCCGGTCTTAGCATCGACCCGATGTTCAGACGTGTTTGGTCCCTGCCGTTGTTCGGCACCGCGCTACTGGTGGCCGGGGCGGTTGCGTGTACCCCACGCCCGGATGGGCCCGGGCCGGTGGCAGAGAAGTTTTTCGAGGCATTGGCCAGTGGTGACACCGCCTCGGCCGCGAAACTGACCGACGATCCGGATGGCGCGAAAGTGGGTCTGGATCAAGCATTCTCGGGCCTGCAGGCGACGTCATTCAAGGCCGCCGTGAACGGATCGCAATACACCCAGGACACGGGCAGCGCCGATGCGACATATATCTGGCAACTGCCCAAGAAGCGCACCTGGACCTACAACGGGCGCCTGGAGATGCTGCGTACCGGCGGCAGTTGGCAGGTGCGCTGGGCGCCGAGCGATCTGCACCCCAAACTCGGTGAGCGCCAATTGCTCTCGTTGCGTACGGATCCGGCCAAGCGGGCAACGGTCAACGAGGCGGGTGGCACAACGGTCCTGGCCCCGGCCAACCTGTACAAGATCTCATTCGATGCGTCGCAGGCCGGTAAATCGCTGATGAGCACCGCCACCGCACTGGCTGACGCGATTCGGCCCTACGACGACCAAATGAACGCCGCGTCCCTCGCCGAGCAGGCGAGTGCGCAAACCTCGCCGATGAACATCATCACGCTGCGCAAGGATGATTGGGACAAGGTGTCCATTGCGCTGGAGACCCGGCCGGGAGCATTGCGGCCCGGTGTCGTGATGACGCCGATTGCCGACCTGCTGCCCACCGATGACACCTTCGCGCCCGATATCGTCGCTCAGGTCAAGAAGGCAGTGCTCGACGAGCTGGACGGTGAGGCCGGCTGGCGGGTGGTGAGTGTCAACCAGAACGGTGTGGACACCGCGGTGCTCAACGAAGTGAAACCCACTCCGGCACCGTCGAAGACGATCAGCTTGGACCGCGCCGTGCAGAATGCCGCGCAGAACGCCGTCAACTCGCGCGGTCAGAAGTCCATGATGGTGGTGATCAAGCCGTCGACGGGGGAGATTCTGGCGGTTGCGCAGAACGCTGCCGCCAATGCGGATGGACCGCTGGCCACCACAGGGCTGTTCCCGCCCGGATCCACCTTCAAGATCATCACCGCGGGTGCCGCACTCGAGCGCGGGATGGCTACTCCGGACACCATGCTGGGCTGTCCTAAGCGAGTAACCATCGGAGATCGCAGCATCCCCAACTACAACGAGTTCGATCTCGGTACGGTGCCCATGTGGCGGGCCTTCGCGAATTCGTGTAACACCACCTTCGCGAAACTGGCCAGCGAGATGCCCTTGGACGGTTTGACCGTCGCCGCTTCGCAATTCGGCATCGGTCCCGACTACGACGTCGCGGGCATCCCCACCATCTCCGGGGATGTGCCGCCCACCGTCAATCTGGCTGAACGCACCGAGGACGGTTTCGGCCAGGGCAAGGTGCTGGTCACGCCCTTCGGCATGGCGTTGGCCGCCGCGACCGTCGCCAATGGTAAAACGCCTGTACCGCAGCTTATTTCGGGTCAGACCACCGGAATCACGGGTGAGCGGCCGGCAGTGACTTCGACAATGATCGACGGCCTGCGCGGGATGATGCGCGAGACGGTGCTCAGCGGTACCGCGATGGATCTCAAGGGCGAGGGTTCGGTCTTCGGGAAGACCGGCGAGGCCGAGTTCCCGGGCGGATCACATGCCTGGTTCGCGGGGTATCGCGGTGATATGGCGTTCGCGACACTGATCGTCGGGGGCGGCGGCTCGGAGGCCGCGGTGCGGGCCACCCGGGTCATGTTCCAGTCGCTGCCGCCGGATTACCTGGCCTAGCCGGGACTCGACGCCAGGACGCAGAACTCGTTGCCCTCGGGGTCGGCGAGCACAATCCAGCTCGAATCACCCTGACCGATGTCAATCGGGGCCGCGCCCCGCGCCAGGAACCGATCCACCAGTGCTTGCTGGTCGTCACCCCGAAAATCCAGGTGCAATCGGTTCTTGGCCACCTTCTGATCGGGGTTGGCCAGGAAGAACAACGAGGGCGGATGCCGGTCGGGCTGGAAGACCTCCACGTCTCCGTCGCCGTCGATCGAATATGGCCATTCCAGCGCGTCGGCCCACCATCGGCCCAGTGTGGCCGCATCATGGCAGTCGATCACAATCGCTTCTAGTGTGAGTCCGGTGGACAAGCCCATGAAGCCGATTGTGCGCGTTGTCGCTAACGTTCCGCCAGAAGATTACGAACTACCATGTAGTAAAACAGCATCCAGGGAGGATCGAGAGCTTGCGCAGAGCATTTCGGAGTGTGCTTGTGGTGACCGGGCTCGCCAGCCTCCTGATGAACATGGCCATCACCGCACCAGCGACCCTCGGCCACGCAGCGGCCGCATCGTCCAGCGGAGTGGCGTCCGTCTCACCCACGCCGGGGCAGACGGTCGGGGTGGCCATGCCCGTGACGATTCATTTCGCGGCCCCTGTCGCTGACCGGCCGGCCGCCGAACGAACCATCAATTTCTCCGCGTCGAAGGTTCCGGCCGGGGTCTTCAGCTGGGTCGACGATGCGACGGTCCGTTTCACTCCCAGCGAGTACTGGCCCGCGCACTCGACCATCACCGTGTCCGTGAACGGTGTCAGTGGGATGAAGTACAAGTTCCAGACCGGTTCGGAGGTGCTGGGTATCGGCAGCATCAGTGCCCATACCTTCACGGTCAAGATCGACGGCACCGTCATGCGCGAGATGCCCGCATCGATGGGAAAGCCCAAGCACCCCACACCGGTCGGTTCGTTCACGGCCCTGGAGAAGCAGAGTCCCGTGGTCATGGACTCCCGGACCATCGGCATTCCGCTGAACGATCCGGAGGGTTACAAGCTGACCGTCTACTACGCGGTCCGGGTCACCTGGGGCGGCGTCTACGTGCACAGTGCCCCGTGGTCGACAGGAGCGCAGGGTAATTCGAACGTCAGCCACGGCTGCATCAACCTGAGCCCCGACAACGCGTCCTGGTATTACAACACCGTCGGCATCGGCGACCCCATCGTCATCAACGCGTAGGGGTCTCTACGGGCCCGCTACGCTGCCTTCATGACTGTGCCTGATTCTCTTCGCGCGGGTGGCTCATCGCCGCGTGCCGCACTGCGTCCGGGAACGCTGTCCCCCGAGCGCCAGGTTCCCGTGTCGATTGACCGCCCCGAGTACGTGGGCAAGTCCGAGGTCGCGGAAGCCATCGGGGAGCCGTATGTCCAGACACCCGAGGTGATCGAGAAGATGCGCGTCGCGGGCAGGATCGCGGCGCAGGCACTGGCGCTCGCCGGCGAGGCCGTCGCCCCTGGCGTCACCACCGATGAGCTGGACCGGATTGCGCACGACTACATGGTTTCCCAGGGTGCATACCCGTCGACCCTGGGGTACAAGGGATTCCCCAAGTCATGCTGCACATCGCTCAACGAGATCATCTGCCATGGGATACCGGATTCGACCGTGATCGAGGACGGCGACATCGTCAACATCGATGTCACTGCCTATATCGATGGTGTGCACGGAGATACCAACGCCACGTTCCTGGCCGGGGATGTCTCCGAGGAACACCGCCTCCTGGTCGACCGGACCCGGGAGGCCACCATGCGGGCCATCAACGCCGTCAAGCCGGGCCGGGCCCTGAGCGTCGTCGGCCGGGTGATCGAGGCCTACGCAAAACGGTTCGGATACAACGTGGTTCGCTCCTTCACCGGTCATGGCGTGGGCCCGACGTTCCACAACGGACTCATCGTGCCGCATTATGACGACCCCAACCTGGACATCGTCATCGAGCCGGGCATGACGTTCACCATCGAACCGATGATCAACCTCGGATCGCTGGACTACGAGATCTGGGATGACACCTGGACCGTGGCGACCACCGACAAGCGATGGACCGCGCAGTTTGAGCACACCATGGTGGTCACCGACGACGGAGTAGAGATCCTGACTCTGCCATGACCTGCGCCGTGTCCGGCGCAACATCCGGCGCGCTGCTGGTGGGGGGCGTCAGCTCCGACGCCGGTAAGAGTCTGGTAGTCACCGGCCTGTGCCGGTTATTGGCCCGCAAGGGGATTCGTGTCGCGCCGTTCAAGGCGCAGAACATGTCCAACAACTCCGTGGTGACGACGGACGGCGGCGAGATCGGTCGCGCCCAGGCATTACAGGCGCGCGCGTGCGGGCTGGAACCATCGGTGCGGTTCAATCCGGTGCTCCTCAAGCCCGGCAGTGACCGCACCTCGCAGCTGGTAGTACGCGGGCAGGCGACAGGAAACGTCAGTGCTCGTTCCTATATTGAGCATCGCGAGGAATTGCGACAGGTGGTCGCCGAGGAATTGCGGGCGCTGCGTGCGGAATTCGACGTGGTGATCTGCGAGGGCGCCGGCTCGGTCGCCGAGATCAACCTGCGGGCAACAGATATCGCCAACATGGGCCTGGCGCAGGCCGCAGGGCTGCCGGTGGTGCTGGTGGGCGATATCGACCGGGGTGGTGTATTGGCGCACCTGTTCGGGTCGGTGGCCGTGCTCGAGCCCGCGGACCAACGACTCGTCGCCGGATTCATCGTCAACAAGTTCCGCGGTGATCCCACGCTGCTGGAGCCGGGGCTGGAGCAGCTCGCTGTGCTGACTGGGCGAACCACGTATGGTGTGCTGCCCTACGACGACCAATTGTGGCTCGATGCGGAGGATTCGGTGTCTGTAGTGGCGTCGGCCCACGTGGGGCGCCCCGCTGCCCCGGTCGGGCAGGAATGGCTGCGGGTGGCCGCGGTACGGCTGCCCCGAATCTCGAATTCGACCGATATCGAGGCCATCGCGTGCGAGCCGGGGGTCATCGTCCGGTGGGCGGCCGATCCCGCCGATATCGCCGACGCCGATGTGGTGGTGGTCCCGGGTACCAAGGCCACCGTGGCAGATCTTGCCTGGATGCGGCACAACGGCATCGCCGATGCGGTTGTCGCACACGCCCGTTCGGGTGGGCCGGTGCTGGGTATTTGCGGTGGATTCCAGATGCTCGCCGCCACGATCGACGATCGCGTCGAGTCCGGCGCCGGCACCGTCGAAGGGCTGGGCCTGCTCGATGTCGACATTGCCTTCGAACCTGCCAAAACCCTGCGCCGCTGGCAGCCGCCGGGCCTGACCGGATACGAGATCCACCACGGAATCGTCACCCGGTCAGCAGTGGCGCCGTGGCTGACCGACTACAACGAGGGCGCCGTCGACGGTGCGATCCGGGGCACCCATTGGCACGGGGTATTGGACAACGACGAGTTCCGGCGCGCATGGCTCACCGAGGCGGCAATCGCGGCGGGACGTTCCGGATTCACTGTCGCGGCGGACACCAATGTCGGCGACTGCCGCGCAGCTCAACTGGACAGATTGGCTGATCTCGTCGCCACCCACGTCGACGTAGGTGCTCTCCAAACGGTGTGGGAAGGATCCGGGCGTCCGCATTCTGGCCCGTCATACCCGGTAATTGCGGCGCGGGTCGAATAGCCTGTGCGGGTGCATCGGGGCCTCAGGAACATCACAGCTATCGCAGCATCCACGCTGGCGCTTGCGGGTTGCACCCAGACGGTGCCGGGTACGGCCACGTGGCCGGGGGCGCGGATCGCGCAATCGCTGCTCACCGCCGATGAGTTGCCGCAAGGCACCAAGTACGACAGGGTCGTCGCCGATCTGGGACCCGTGACCGTCAACAACCAGCAGGTTGTCGGTGCAATGCCCTCGAATCCGCAGGGGTGCGCGGACGGTTTGTCTCCCAGGTTGGCCAACGCCGGCAGAGCAGGACCCGAGAACACCGCGCGGTATATCGCCCGGTTCAACGGCGCGAACATCATCATCAGCCTGTTGCGCGACACCATCGACCTGGCCAACGTCAAGGATGTGGCGGCCCGGTGCGCGAAATACGACGTGTTCTTCGACAAGAATTCGCCCGGAACGCAGATGATCACCGAGCCGGTACAGGGCGGGCCCGTCGGCGTCCTCACCTACAAGCAAACAATGATCATGCCCAAGGGCAGCACGTCCCGGTACATGGCGTTCGCGAATGTCCAGGGGGTGGCGATGGTGGCGACATCCTTCGACCTGCGCGATCCATCGGTCAAGGCCACTGCCACCATGCCCCAGACATTCCTGGATATCGTGGCCAAACAGGTCGACAAGATTGAACGCACTTAACAGGTTCGGGCGAAAGTTTCGTGAAAGGGCTGGTTAAAAGCCCAACCGGATCGGTCGTACTCAGGTACCGTGCGCCCATGCCCAAGGTCTTCGCGCAAGCGGCTCATCGATGAGTCCGACGCCTGAGCTTCGTCGCCCGCGCCCGGGGCCCCCACCTGCGCGCGACGGTGAGTTGCATCAGGTCGTCACGATTGACGGCCGAACGGTGCAGGTCAATGTGTCGGGGCCCGATAAGGGAACCACCGTCGTCATGCTGGCCGCGGCCGGGCACTTCGCGCTCAGTTATCGCTCGGTATGCGAGCGGCTGCACACCGCGGGCCTGCGTACCGCGGTGATCGGTCACGACCCGCATCTCCACGCCAAGGCCATCACCGGAGTGCTCGACGATATCGGCGTCAAGGTGGCGCTCTTGGTGGGGGACCGTGCCGGCGGTGAACTGGCCTGGGATCTGGCGGCCAGCAAACTTGACAGGTTCATCGGTCTGGTGGCGATCGACCGCGGACATCCGCGGGTGGCCGACCGTGCCGGGCTGATCCGCGATAAGCACTGCCCGCCGGTGGAGATCAACACCACGGTCTTGGTCACCTCGGACGCCACCCGGGCCATCGCCCGCGCCAGCCAGCGCTTCGTATACGGCGACTACCGGATTGTCGAACTGATGGGGCGCCGCTCGGCGACGCGCGACCTCACTCCGGAGCTGGCCGCAGAGGTGGTGCTGCGCAGCAGCTCATGGTGAGTTAGCTGCTCGCCTCGTACCAGTCCAGCCAGGAATTCAGCTCCTGGTAGGCCCGTGCGCGTGGGTCCATGACCGATAGGAACACATCGTGTTTGGCGTCGGGGATGGGGATGACCCGTTGCCGGTTGCCGATACACCCCGCCCAGCGCGCAATTTGCCGAACATCCAGGACCGCGTCGCCGTGCAGTGCCGCCGCGGGGTCGACATCCCCGGGGAGGCTGCGATCCGAGCGCAGGATCAGGTTGGGCACGCCGACATCCAGGCCGCGGTGTAGCTCGGCATGTCCACGCCGGATGGCACTGATCCACCCGAAGCGCACCGGGAACCCGCCGATTGGCTTCCACTCCAGGTTGTAGTCGAACTCTCCGTGGAAATCCTTGTGCAGACTCGCGCCGTAGGCGCCCTCGTGCGGTAGCGGGATCGCCTGTTTGGCGCGAAACCGCGAAATCGCGTTGACGGCCGCGGTGGTGCCGCCGCTGCGCAGAAGGGCACGGCCCTGAAGATCCAGCCAGGGGCTGTTGAGAACGAGGCCCGCGATATCGCCAAGGCCGTCGGCCATCCGCAGACGGTTGAGCCACAGCGAGACGATCAGACCGCCGGCGGAGTGCCCATAGACGAGTAGCGGTGCGGCCGCCTTCTGTCCCTCGATCTCCCCGGTGGCGATGTTTACCGCGGCGTTGAGTTCGGCGTCGTAGAGCGACAGATCGCTGATGAAGTGCGGCGTCTGGTGCGCGTGGCGAGAACGTCCGCATTTGCGCAAGTCCAGCGCGAAGAAGCGATAGCCGCGCGCCAGGAAATGTTTGGCAAGCTCGGTGTGGAAGAAGTAGTCGGTATATCCGTGCACCATGAGCACCGCACGTCCGGTATCCGGCTGACGTTCAGGACGCACCAGTGTGGCGGTAATTACACCTTCGCCGTCAGGGTCAATGCCCAGTTCAATGGTCTGACGAAGGTAGCCATCGAGGACATCGGATTCCCATGTCACGGGCATAGCCTAGTTGAAGGAATGACTTAATTACCCGCGCGATAACCTGTGTGTACTCCCCGGTAGTGGCGAAGCGTTGCCACTCCATCAGATTCGAAAAGGACAGTGAACGGTGTCAAAAGCGCAGGTGGAGCAGACAGACGTTGCCCTGATTGGATCAGGCATCATGAGCGCGACGCTCGGCGCCTTGCTGCGGTTGGTCGAACCGGACCTGTCGATCACCTTGATCGAACGCCTCGATGCGGCCGCTAGCGAAAGTAGCGACCCGTGGAACAACGCGGGTACGGGTCACTCGGCGCTCTGCGAGCTCAACTACACGCCGCAGAAGGCGGATGGCTCGATCGACATCACCAAGGCCGTCACGGTCAACGAGCAGTTCCAGGTATCGCGCCAGTTCTGGGCGTACGCCGTGGAGAACGGTGTGCTGCCCGACGTCCGTGGGTTCCTGAACCCCATCCCGCATGTGAGCTACGTGCACGGAGCCGAGAAGGTCGAGTTCCTGCGTAAGCGTCACGACGCCCTGGTTGGTAACCCGCTGTTCGCGAAAATGGAGTTCATCAACGACGACGACGAATTCGCGCGGCGCCTGCCGTTGATGGCGGCCGGACGCGATTTCTCCGATCCGGTGGGATTGAACTGGAGCCAGGATGGCACCGACGTCGACTTCGGCGAGCTGTCAAAGCAGTTGGTCGGCTTCGGAGTTCGCAGCGGCACCGGTGCGATCTTCGGCACCGAGGTTCGCAATATCAGCCGCGAAAGCGACGGCGGATGGATCCTCAAGCTGGTCAACGGACGCACGGGCGAGAAGCGCAAACTCAAGGCCAAGTTTGTGTTCGTCGGGGCCGGTGGCGGGGCGCTGGGTCTGCTGCAGAAGGCCGGGATCCCGGAAGCCAAGGGCTTTGGCGGATTCCCGGTGAGTGGCGCGTTCCTGCGCACCAACAACATCGACCTCACCGAGGGACACAAGGCCAAGGTGTACGGCTTCCCGCCGCTCGGCGCTCCGCCGATGTCGGCGCCGCACCTGGACACCCGTGTGATCAACGGAAAGGAATGGCTGCTGTTCGGGCCGTTCGCCGGATGGTCGCCCAAATTCCTCAAGATGGGCAAGATCACCGACCTGCCCGCATCGGTGAAGCCCAACAACCTTGCGTCG
Source organism: Mycobacterium sp. NGS15 (assembly GCF_059813245.1). Lineage (NCBI taxonomy): Bacteria > Bacillati > Actinomycetota > Actinomycetes > Mycobacteriales > Mycobacteriaceae > Mycobacterium > Mycobacterium sp. NGS15. The sequence continues at coordinate 330,687 of NZ_JCALEF010000005.1, forward strand.
ATGATCGGCGTTGGCCTCACCGAGTTCAAGCTCGCCACCTTCCTGCTCAGCCAGCTGCGTCTGACTCCGGATGACCGGATCGACATGCTGCGCGAATTCGCGCCCAAGGCACAGCGTTCCGACTGGGAGCTGATCACCGCAGGTCAGCGTGTGCAGGTCATTCGGCCGGCCAAGGGCAAGGGTGGTGCGCTCGAGTTCGGCACCATGGTGCTCAATTCGGCCGACGGCAGCATCGCCGGCTTGCTCGGCGCCTCTCCGGGTGCGTCCACCGCGGTGCCGGCCATGCTGGACGTCATGCAGCGTTGCTTCCCTGACCGGTTCGCGAACTGGATGCCCAAGCTCAAGGAAATGATCCCGTCGCTGGGTATCAGCCTGTCGGATGAGCCCTCGCTGTTCGGTGAGGTATGGGACTGGGGCACACAGGTTCTCGGCCTGGAGTCGTGACGCCGCCGGCCGTGCCGGCACAACCGCGGTGGTCTTGGTCGGCTGACCTGGACGCCACGACGCTCTATGGACTGCTGCGGCTGCGCGCCGAGGCGTTCATCGTCGGTCAGAACTGCGCCTATCAAGATCTCGACGGTCGCGATCTCGAACCACAGACTCGGCACTTTTGGATCACGAACGAGGACGACGATGTCGTCAGTGGTCTGCGGGTGCTTGTGGATCCAGAGGGCGGGGGCTTCTGGATCGGCCGGGTGTGTACGGCGGCCGGCGAACGTGGCCGTGGGCATGCGGCGCGATTGGTCCGTGCTGTGCTGGCCGAGATCGGCGATGCGCCCTGCCGATTGAATGCGCAGGCCCACCTGAGGGATATGTATGGCAAGCTGGGTTTCGTGGTCTCCGGTGACGAATTCCTCGAGGACGGGATACCGCACGTGCCCATGACCTGGATGGCCGGGAAATGACCAGCACCACAGGCGTTCCCGGATACCCGCTCAGCGCGATAGTCGGGCACGACCAGTTGCGGTTGGCGCTCGTACTTTCTGCGGTGCGCCCCGATATCGGCGGAGTGCTGATCCGCGGAGAGAAGGGTACGGCCAAGTCGACGGCGGTGCGCGCCCTGACCTCGGTGCTGGGTTCTGTCGATGGCGGGCGTCTGGTGGAACTCCCGATTGGCGCCACCGAAGACCGGGTCGTCGGATCGCTTGACCTGCAGAAGGTGTTGCGCGACGGCGAACACGCTTTTTCCCCAGGGCTTTTGGCGCGGGCCAATGGCGGCGTGCTGTACGTGGACGAGGTCAACCTGCTGCACGACCATTTGGTCGACGTGATCCTCGATGCGGCGGCAATGGGGCGGGTGCACGTGGAGCGTGACGGCGTATCCCATTCCTATGACGCGCGATTCGTACTGATCGGCACCATGAACCCCGAGGAGGGGGAGTTGCGGCCGCAGCTGCTGGATCGCTTCGGATTCGCGGTGGATGTACACGCGTCCCGGGAGGTGCCGGTGCGGGCCGAGGTCATCCGTAGGCGACTTGCGTACGAGGCAGACCCCGCCGGGTTCGTCTCGCGTTACGCATCGGAGGAGGCTGAGCTGGCGGCGCGGATCGCCGATGCCCGGCAGTTGTTACCCCGGGTCGCCTTGCCCGACGCGGAGTTACAGCGCATTGCGGCCCTGTGTGCGGCCTTCGATGTGGATGGGATGCGCGCCGATCTGGTGGTGGCCCGTGCCGCCGTCGCGCATGCGGCATGGCGTGGTGCCGAGGTGGTCGGCGAGGCCGATATCAGGGTGGCCGCTGAGCTGGCGCTGCCGCACCGGCGGCGCCGAGATCCGTTCGACGAGCCGGGCCTGGATCCGGAGCAGCTCGACCAGGCGATGCGCGATAGCGCGCCGCCGCAGGATCAGGATCCCAGCGGGGATGACCCAGACCCCGATCCGGATGGTCCCGGTGGTGGCGCACCCGAGCCTTCCTCGGATCCAGCCAAAGCCGATGACTCCCAGCAGGATTCAGTGTCTACGCCGGCGCCGTCTCGGCCCAGCCCGGCGCCCTCGGCGACTTTTCGCGCCAAGACGTTCCGGGTGCCGGGTGTTGGCATGGGCGCCCCGGGACGACGTTCCGCGGCGCGCAACCGCACCGGCAAGGTGATCGCGCCGAGCCCCGATGAGGGATTCGGGGTGCACGTGATCGGCACGCTGATGTCCGCGGCGGGCCGGGTGACCGAGCCTGGCAGGCTACCCAAACCGGTGCTCTCCGATGTGCAGTGGGCAATCAGGGAAGGGCGCGAAGGCAATCTGGTGATTTTTGTGGTCGACGCCTCCGGGTCGATGGCGGCACGCCAGAAGATGTCGGCGGTCAGCGGAGCCACCTTGTCGTTGCTGCGAGATGCCTATCAGCGACGTGACAAGGTTGCGGTCATCACCTTCCGCGGTCAGGAAGCGGCGATGCTGTTGGCGCCGACAAGTTCGACGCATATCGCGGGGCGCAAGCTGCAACAGTTCGATACCGGCGGTAAAACGCCGCTGGCACAAGGGCTTTTGGCGGCGCGCGATCTCGTCTCCCGCGAGCGTGGCCGTGATCCGCATCGCCGCGCCCTCGTCGTGGTGCTCACCGACGGACGCGCTACCGGCGGTCCGGACCCTTTGGGTCGGACTCGTCGCGCTGCGGGAATGCTGCGCGCCGAGCAGGTCGCTTGCGTGGTGGTCGATTGCGAGACATCCTTCGTGAGAATGGATTTGGCGGTAACGCTGGCTCAACAGCTTGATGCACCGGTGATCCAGCTGGACCATCTGAATGCCGACCGGCTTGCCGGCGTGGTCCGCGGCGCCACTGCCGCCGCGTGAGATAGCGGAGGAGGCTCGATGCCACAGGGACAACCGCTGGTGGTGCCAGAGGACGGGCTCACCACGAAGGCGCGCCGTAATGCCCCGGTGCTTGCGGTGCACACTGGCGCCGGAAAAGGCAAGTCCACCGCTGCCTTTGGTATGGCACTGCGTGCCTGGCATCACGGTGCGGACGTCGCGGTGTTCCAGTTCGTCAAGAGTGCAAAGTGGCGAGTGGGGGAGGAGTCGGTCTTCGGTGAGCTCGCCAAGCTGCATGATGAGCACGGGATCGGCGGCTCGGTGCAGTGGCACAAGATGGGGTCGGGCTGGTCCTGGTCACGTCGGGCAGGTACCGAAACCGACCACGCCGCCGATGCCGCCGCCGGATGGGCCGAGATCGCGCGGCGACTGGCCGCGGAGGAACACGGCTTTTACGTGCTCGACGAATTCACCTATCCCCTCAAGTGGGGCTGGGTCGATATCGACGAGGTGGTCTCGGTGTTGCGGAGTCGCCCCGGCATGCAGCATGTCGTGATCACCGGACGTGATGCACCACAGCAGCTTGTGGATGCTGCCGACTTGGTGACCGAGATGACCAAGGTCAAACATCCGATGGACCAGGGCCGCAAGGGCCAACGCGGTATCGAATGGTGATCGGACGGTAGGGCGTGGTGGCCACTAGCGTTCCCGCGATCGTGATCGCCGCGCCCGCGTCGGGCAGCGGAAAGACCACGGTGGCCACAGGTTTGATGGGCGCGCTGCGGCGCGCGGGGCACCGCGTGGCGCCGTTCAAGGTGGGGCCGGATTACATCGATCCCGGATATCACAGCCTGGTGACCGGCAAGCCGGGTCGCAATCTCGACAGCGTGCTTGTGGGCAGCGATCTGATCGGACCACTCTTCGGGCACGGCTGTCACGGCGCTGACATCGCCGTAATCGAAGGAGTGATGGGGCTTTTCGACGGCCGGATCGGCGATGCGGAGGGTTCTACGGCCCAGATCGCGGCGTTGCTTGGGGCACCGGTGGTGCTGGTGGTAGACGCGAAGGGATACAGCCAGAGCATGGCTGCACTTCTGCATGGTTTTGTGGCGCATGCAGCCGAGGCGGGGATCAGGATCGCCGGTGTCATTCTGAACCGGGTCGGGTCACCGCGGCACCGGGAGATCCTCACGGCGGCAGCCGACCGTGCCGGACTTACCGTACTCGGGGCGTTGCCGCGTACCGAGGAGATATCTGTTCCATCAAGACATTTGGGACTGGTGACGGCTATCGAGCATGGCCAGGCCGCACGTGACGCGATCGAGGCCATGACACAACTGGTCGGCGCCCATGTCGACATACCCGCGATTGTCGCCGCCGCCCGCAGTGACGTGACGGCCCCCGCGTGGGATCCGGGAGAGGCCGTCGGCGCCCGGGTGGTCGGGGAGCCTGTGGTAGCGCTGGCCGCCGGTCAGGCGTTTACCTTTGGCTACGCCGAATATCGCGAGTTGTTGGCTGCGGCGGGCGCGGCGGTGGCCGAGTTTGACCCGCGCCGGGACGCGCTTCCCGACGAGACCTCGGCCCTGGTGCTGCCGGGTGGTTTTCCGGAACAGTTCGCCGCCGACTTGTCGTCCAATGAATCACTACGCCAGCAGGTTCGTGACATGCCGGGGCCGATTCACGCCGAATGCGCGGGGCTCACCTACCTGTGTAACGACCTCGATGGCGTGCCGATGTGTGGGGTGATCGACGCGCATGCGCGCTTCACCGACTCACTTTCCCTCGGATACCGAGACGCGGTGGCTGTCACCGGCTCCGTCCTGTTCGACGAGGGAGAACGGTTGAGCGGGCACGAGTTTCATCGCACCACGGTCGACTACCACGACGACGCTGCGTATCGCGCCTGGGCCTGGAGCACCTCCGACGGTATCCGTCGTGAGGGCGTGGTGGCGGGGGATGGCCGCATCCACGCCTCATATCTGCACACGCATCCGGCAGCGCACCCTCAGGCGGTCGCCAGATTTGTGTCGCGGGCGACGAGGTAGGGGCATAGACTGCGACTCTGAGCCGAGGGGGCATCGTGACAGATCCGCAGAATCCAGAGATTCCACATCCGGGCTACCCGCCCTATCAGAGTCTGTCTTACCCGCCACCTCCGCACTATGCGCCCGTCCCGGCGCAGTATCAACCGCCATACGGCGCACCCGGATATCCCTACCCGCCGCCCGCAGTCAACATCGCGATGTACGGCCCAGCGATCCCACGGAAGAGTTCGGGTGTCGCGATCCTGCTCTCGTTCCTCTTCGGGCCACTTGGGATGCTCTATTCGACGGTCAGTGGTGGACTGATCATGCTCGGGGTCAACTTCATGATCTTCATACTGGGGTTTCTCTCGGCTGGTCTCGCGTGGATCCTATGGTTCTTCACCTGGATCGGCGGCATGGTCTGGGCCTACACGGCTGCCGAAGAACACAATCGTCGGATTACGCCCCCATACCGCTGACGCATACGCCTCAATCTGCTTGTGGCAGCAGAAATAACTGTGACAGAAGGTGTTTCGGGGACAGCGGGTCCGGAGCCCGGAGCTGCGTAAATTTGCCTGGTACCATCGTTGACATGCAAGGTTGCGGGGTGCCCAAATACCGACTGTGCTCCGCGGTCGTGCTGGCGATCCTGTGCTTGTTCGCCGGGGGCGCTTGCTTGCTGTCCAGCGAGAGTTCGGACTTAGTACAAGCGGCGACCTCGGTATCGTTGTATGACACTGCCGAGGTTCATCATTGGGAACCGGTGCAGCACGGCATGGCCATCACCCGTGCTCGCTACGGGCTGGTTGTGCAGCCGGTCTGGCTGCCGCTCACCGTGTCGGTCTTTGCATTTGGTGGCGCGGCGCTGCTGGTCCTGTTGATGACACGGCGTAGCGCGTTACTTTCGCATGCTTCGGATAATGCTGGCTGGCAACGACTTTTGTATTTGGGGATCAATCGGCGCTGAGGGGCCGCTGAGACGGCAATTGCTGCCGTCTTGCGTGTATCAAACCTTCACTAGCCGTGCGACGCCCGTTACCGGGTGCATGGGCGGCTCCGTATCTGCTGATTGGACCGGTTCTTGTGGCGACTTCTGCCCCTGTCTATAGACCCTCGTTGTTTGTGAACGTGCGACACCGTGTGCTGGCGCCTCCCTCTCCTTCCCCGGTGGCATCCCGCTTGCGCATGGAATGGCGGATTTCATGATTGCCCGCCTCATAAGTACAGGCTTCTTCATGGCCGCATGTGGGCTCACAGATGCGGCCACGGCCTTCGCAGAGCCAAAAGATATGGCGCCGCAGCAATACTCGAGGGTCACCCGGGACGGATGGCATCTGGAGATCCGGCTGGACAACGAACGTGTGAATTCCGTGCCCAACCTGGCGGCGGCCACGAACTCACGCGAGGCCTTCATTACGCTCTCGGGCACGGCAACCGCGACCGGTGGCACCAACCCGATCACGGACAGCCTCTTCCTCATCGGCTACCAGCTCGGCTGCCAATCCGATGTGTCATCGGGATTGCAGATCGGCGGATCCGCCGGTGTCGCACCGTCGGTGAACGTCGGCGTGCTTCCCTTGCAAACGGTCGGAGTGGGAGGCAGCGCTGGAGTGAGCGGATTTGTGCAAACCGTGGTGCAACCGGGCGTCATTGTGAACTTGCCGCTGGGCAATATGGTTCTGTCGCGGGGTAATACGGCAGCGTTGGATTTGGACAACGTCCATGTGAAGGCGGATGCCTGCGGAGGGGATGTCACGGTCCGGTCCTTTGCTTCGTTGCGTGTGTCCACCGAGACCGGTCACACCGAATTCGCCATCTATGGCGACCCGATCAAGATCTGATGATGAAATTCATCTGCGGGGCAGCAGTATTGGCATGTTCGTTGTGCGGGACACCGGTAGCTGCGGCGGACCCGCTGCCGATAAACCCGATGCCCGCCGTGCCGGTAACAGTGCCCGGGGGTGCACCCAATAATCATGCGGCCCTGCCGTCGCAGCCATCCTTTGGACTATCGCCTCCGCCACAGCGCGGTACCAAGATATCGGCGGGGCTCGGCACGGGGTATACCGCTCGAATCGGCGCCGGGATGACATCCGGGCAGTTGGAGGACCCGCGTGGGATAAGCGAAGGAACGGCTCCATGATTCGAGCATTATGTGTGGCCACGATCTTCATCGGGCTTGCCGTTGTGCCCACCACACCTGCATCGGCGGAGCTGCCGTCGCCTCATCCTGCTCCCTATGGCCCGGTTGTCGCTCCAGGGCAGTTGCCTGCGTTGAACATGTCGCGCGGGACCCGGCTGCCGGCTTCGATGTCGGGGTCGCGTGGGCCGCAGATGTCCGGTGGGTTGGACGGGGCTGGAGCATCCGGCGGGGTCAAGGTGAGCGCTGGGTTCGGAGACGGGAAGCTGGGTAGACCCTGAATGTTGGTCAGGTGAGCCCTCTGCTCTGACATCCTGCAGCTGGTCTCGTCGGTAGGCGCGTGTTGCGGCTACGTCGGCGCGCCAATCAGCGGACTGTCTGTCATACTGATCGATAATGAAAACCGTTACCATCATGGCTCAACCGGCCACCTCGATGCGTGATCGAGAGTAAGTTTCGTTAAAGAGCCGCGGCGCGCGATGAAACGTGACTCAAATACATTGAGCGGAAAGGCGATTGGCTGATGGTATGGCACGGACTGTTAGTGAAGGCCGCATCAACGGTGGCAACCGGTGCGGTGGGAGTCGCCGCCTACGAAGTCATGCGCAAGACCGCGGCCAAGGTTCCGGTCCGCGACGCCAGTGTCGTCGTCACCGCCTGGGGTTTGCGGGGTGTGCGTAAGGCCGAGGAAGGCGCCGAGCGCGCACGATTGGCGATCGGCGATGTCGTCGCGGAGGCGCGGGAGCGCATCGGGGAAGAGGCGCCGCCGCCGGTGGTGGGGGAAGCCGGTCACGACCACGAGCACTGAGCCGCACATGGTCACCGTCGTGTCGGACGCGGCCGGACGTCTGCGTGCTATCGCGACCGAGCTCAGCGGCGATGTGCGGCGGGCCGTGCTGATCGAGGATACGCTGCAGCATGTGCAGGGAGTGCGTGCCGTGCACGCATACCCGCGCACGGCCGCGGTGGTGGTGTGGTACTCGAAGGCAAGTGGCTCGGCCGACGACATCATCGCCGCACTGGCCGGTGCCCTCGATGCCCCGTTACCGGAATCGCTGACCCGGGAACCGCATTCGTCCGATGTGCGCAATGGTGACGTGCTGCGCATGGCGGTAGGCGGTGCGGCCCTCGTGGTGCTGGGAGTCCGTCGGTATCCGCTGCGGCGGCCGCCGCTGCTGGGGCCCACGGGCCGGCTATTGGCAACGGCAGTCACGATTTTCAGCGGCTATCCGTTCCTGCGGGGTGCACTTGCCGCACTACGCAGCGGCAAATCGGCAGGCACAGACCTGTTGGTGTCGGCGGCCACCGTGGCCAGTTTGGTGCTGCGCGAGAATGTAGTTGCCCTGACCGTGCTGTGGCTGCTCAACATCGGCGAGTATCTGCAGGATCTCACGCTCCGGCGTACCCGTCGCGCCATCGCGGATCTGTTGTCGGGCAGCCAGGACACCTCGTGGGTGCTTCTGCGCGATGGCACCGAGGTCCAGGTCGCCACGGCATCACTGGTGGTCGGCGATGAGGTGGTGGTGCACGAGCAGGTGGCCATTCCCGTCGACGGCACGATAGTGCATGGTGATGCCATCGTCGACCAGTCGGCCATCACTGGCGAGACCTTGCCGGTCAGTGTCGTGGCCGGGGGACAGGTGCATGCGGGTTCGGTCGTCATGCGCGGCCGCATCGTCGTGCGCGCCGCAGCCGTCGGCGGACAGACGATCATCGGCCGGATCATCACCCGGGTGGAGCAGGCGCAGCGTGACCGGGCCCCGATTCAGACTGTCGGGGAGAACTTCTCGCGACGATTCGTTCCGGCCTCGTTCCTGCTGTCGCTCGGTACCCTCGTGGTGACGAGGGATGTGCGGCGCGCGATGACGATGCTTTTGGTGGCCTGCCCGTGTGCGGTGGGCTTGTCCACTCCCACCGCCATCAGTGCGGCCATCGGCAACGGAGCCCGCAGGGGAATCCTGATCAAGGGCGGTTCGCATCTGGAACTGGCCGGACGAGTCGACGCGGTTGTGTTCGACAAGACCGGGACGTTGACCATCGGACGGCCGGTGGTCACGAATATCGTCGCCTTCAAAGAGGGTTGGGAACCGGAGCAGGTGCTCGCGTACGCGGCGAGCTCCGAGATCCACGCTCGGCATCCCTTGGGGGAGGCGGTCATTCGCTCGACCGAGGAACGCCATATCGTCATCCCGCCGCACGAGGAGTGTGAGGTGTTGGTCGGCCTGGGGATGCGGACCCGTGCCGACGGACGCACCCTCCTGTTGGGCAGCCCTGCGCTGCTGAGCAAGGAGAACGTCCGGGTGACCCCGGAGGCCGACGAGTGGGTGGCCAAGCTGCGCCGCCGCGCCGAGACCCCGCTGCTGCTGGCGGTGGACGGCGCCCTCGTTGGGCTCATCAGTCTGCGTGACGAGATCCGTCCGGAGGCCGCCGAGGTGTTGGCGGCACTGCGGTCATCGGGTGTCAAGCGGGTGGTCATGCTGACCGGCGACCACACCGAGACGGCGCGTGCCGTGGCGGAGGAACTGGGAATCGCAGAGTGGCAGGCCGAGGTGCTTCCCGAGGACAAGCTCCAGGCCGTGAGCCGGCTGCGCAGTGACGGGCATGTCGTGGCGATGGTCGGCGATGGTATCAACGACGCGCCCGCACTGGCGGCGGCCGATATTGGAATTGCCATGGGACTCAACGGAACCGATGTGGCAGTGGAAACCGCTGATGTCGCCTTGTCCAGTGACGACCTGCGTAAGCTGCTTGACGTGCGCGCTCTGGGCGGCCGGGCCGTGACCGTTATCCGACAGAACTACGCGATGTCGATCGCCGTCAACGCGATCGGGCTGGTGGTGGGTGCCGGAGGTGCGCTCTCGCCGGTTCTCGCGGCGATACTGCATAACGCGTCTTCGGTCGCGGTCGTCACCAACAGCTCCCGCCTCATCGGCTATGAACTCGTCTCTGGCCGTTCGCTCTCGTCGACGCAACACCGGCAGCCGCCGGTGGATCCACCTCCCGCAGCGCCCTGACTTTCAGTTAGAAATAATTGTGCCAGAAGGGATTCAAAGCTCTACCTGGGGCCGGTAGGGCCCTGAACCAGGGGGAGGATTACGTCGTCGACCATGCGGCGCATGTACGTCTCGTCGATGACAGTTCTTTTGAGGGCGGCGGTGAGGCTGAGGCCCAGCGGTATGTCGTAGACCAGTGAGAGGTCGCGGTCGCGGGCTATCTCGCCGCGTTCGACGGCGCGGGCGAAGACGAGTTCCATCCGCTTCTGGGTTTGCGACACCAGCAGGTCGTCCAACGCCGCCGCCAATGTGGAGTCGTTGACGGCCTCGGCGATGATACCGGCCAGCAAGTTGCCCGTGAGGATGTCGTTGTCGCCAAAATCCCTTGCCTCGTAGAGAGCATGCAAGTCGCCGCACAAGCTCCCGGTATCCGGAACGTCGTCGAGCTTCCCGAGTGAGGGGCGCCCGTGCAGGATGGCATCGGCGGTGAGCGCAGCCTTCGACGACCAACGCCGGTAGATGGCTGCCTTGCCCACACCGGCACGGGCCGCGATCACGTCCATGCTCATCGCGTCGTAGCCCTGCTCGGCGAGCACGATGAATGCCGCCTCCAGGATAGCGAGGTCCAACGACCTGTTCAGCCGTCCGGGAGTTCGTTGTCGTTGAATAGCAGTATTTTTCGTCATGGTGTTCGCGCAGTGGTGTAGTTGCGGAGGTTGAGCGGCCACCAGAACCAGCGGCCCAGCAGTGCGGCGATGGCCGGGGTCATGAAGGACCGCACGATCAGTGTGTCGAAGAGCAGTCCGAGGCCGATCGTCGTTCCGAGCTGCCCCACGATGCGGAGGTCACTGACGATCATGGCGCACATGGTGAACGCGAACACCAGGCCCGCGTTGGTCACCACCTTGCCACTGCCGCCCATGGCCCGGATGAATCCGGTCTTGAGCCCGCCATGCAGCTCTTCCTTGAAGCGTGCGATCAGCAGCAGGTTGTAGTCCGAGCCCACGGCCAAAAGGATGATGACCGACAACGGCACCACGAACCAATGCAAGTCCATACCCAATAGATCTTGCCAAATCAGCACCGACACCCCGATGGATGCGCCCAGTGACACCGCCACCGTGCCGACGATGACGAGCGCCGCGACGACGCTGCCGGTGACCAGCAGCATGATGATGAAGATCAAGCACAGTGACGCGATGCCGGCCAGGATGAGGTCGTACTTCGCTCCTTCCTGCAGGTCCTTGTTTGCGGCGGCGGTTCCTCCCAAGTAGACCTTGGCGTTCTCCAGCGGAGTGCCCTTGATCGAATCCGCCACTGCCTCTTTGATATTGCCGACGGTCGAGATTCCCTCCACGGAGGCCGGGTTCCCTTGATGGGAGACGGTCATCCGGACGGCCTTCCCGTCGGGGGACAGGAACATCTTCAATCCGCGTTTGAAGTCGGCGTTCTCGAACACTTCGGGCGGCAGGTAGAACGAGTCGTCGTTCTTGGCCTGGTCGAAGTATTTACCGATCAGGGTGGAGTTCTTGGTGCTCTCATCCATCTGATTCATGATTCCGGACATGGTGCTGTGCATGGTCAACAGCGTGCCGTGCATGGACTTCATGATGGCGATCATGGGGGGAAACTCAGCGAGCATGCGCGGCATCAGGACATCGACCTTGTCCATGTTCACCAGCATGCCGTCCATATCTTCCACCATCGCGTCGACACCGTCGAGGGCATCGAACACCGTCCGGCTCGCCCAGCAGATCGGGATATCGGCGCAATGTTTTTCCCAGTAGAAGTAGTTGCGAATCGGCCTGAAGAAATCGTCGAAAGTGGCCATCAGGTCGCGCATGTCGTGCATCTTGCCTTGCATGACCTTCATCTGTCCGGTCATGTCGTGCATGATGTCGGTGAGTTCGCGCATCATGTCGTACACACGTTCCATGGTGCCGATCAAGGTTCCCATTTGATCGGCCATGGTCAGCATGTCGGCCATGCGGTCCTTCATGTACTTCATATTCTGGATCTGTCCTGCGCCCTGCAGACCGATCTGGAACGGTATCGAGCTGTGTTCGATGGGCGTCCCCAGCGGCCGGGTGATCGCCTGGACTCGGCCCACCCCGCGGGCATGGAATGCGGTCTTCGCGATTCTATCGATGACCAACATGTCGGCCGGATTGCGCATATCGTGATCGGCTTCGATCATGAGCATTTCGGGGTTCATCCGGGCGGGCGAGAAATGCCGTTCCGCGGCGGCGTAGCCGACCTTCGAGGGCACGTTATCCGGCATGTACTGACGGTCGTCGTAGCCCGGGGTGTATCCCGGCAGAGTGAGTAACCCGATGAGTGCAATCCCAATGGTCACAATGAGAATCGGCCCCGGCCAGCGTACAACCGCCGCACCGATACGCCGCCAGCTGCGCTCGTCGTGTTTGCGTTTCGGCTCGAAGAGCCCAAAGCGGCTACCGACCGCCAGTACCGCGGGAGCCAGGGTGAGTGCCGCCGCGACGATCACGAAAATGACCAGCGCACAGGGCACGCCCATGGACCGGAAGAGTGGCAGGCGCGTCAAGCTCAGGCACAGGGTCGCGCCCACGATTGTCAACCCCGATCCCAAGATCACGTGCGACACGCCGGAATACGCGGTGTAGAAGGCCTTCTCCCGGTCTTCTCCGGACTGGCGTGCTTCGTGATATCGGCCCAACAGGAAGATCACGTAGTCGGTGCCTGCGGCGATGCCCAGCATCGTGACCATGCTGACGGCATAGGTCGACAGCCCGATCACATTGAGATTGCCCAACGTGGCGACCACTCCCTGGCCCGCCATCAGTTCCACCGCGACGACCACCAGCGCCAGAAACATCGTTATCACCGAGCGGTATACGAAGAGCAGCATCACGACGACGACGCCCACTGCGATGAGCGTGGTCTTCTGCATGCTCTTGTTGCCGGCCGTTCCCGTGTCCGCGCTTGCGGCAGTGCCACCGGTGACGTACGCCTGTACACCATCTGGGCCCGGGGTTTCGGCGATGATTGTGCGGACGGCATCGACAGATTCATTGGCCAGGGTGGTGCCTTGGTCTCCGGCCAGGTTCACCTGAACGTAGGCGGCTTTCCCGTCGGCGCTCTGGGCCCCGGAGGCGGTAAGTGGATCACCCCAGTAGTCGGAGATGTGTTGCACGTGAGCCGGATCGGCCTTCAGCTTTTTGATGATCTCGTCGTAGAAACGGTGCGCCTCGTCCGCCAGCTCCTGCTTTCCCTCGAGCACGATCATCACTGAGCTGTCGGAGTCGAACTCCCCGAACACCTTTCCGGTGTGCATCATCGCGATCATCGAGGGAGCGTCCTTGGGAGACATGGATACCGAATGTGCCTTGCCCACTTCATCAAGGGAGGGCGTAACGACATTGAGGATGATGGCAATGCCCAGCCAGAAGAGGATGATCGGGATCGACAAGGTTCGGATAATCCGCGCGATTCGTGGAGGCCGCACGGCGTGATCGCCGCCGCCGTGCCTCATGCGGACTTCACCAGGCAGTAGATGTAGGCGTTGTGCTCGTTGGAAACTCGTTCCACCTTGACCTCGCCGTTGACGATGATTCGGCAGCCGATGCGGTCGCCGTCACCTTGGGCGACGATGTTTCCGCTCAATGACGGCAAGATCGAGACGATCTTGAACGACCAGGGCAGCTGCACGGCGTCGACGCGTGTCGGCTGCGCGTCCTCGTTGAAGTAGTTCACATCGGCCATGGCCCCAGGTTCTCCAAATACCTCGTATACGAGTGTCTTTGGGTTGTACGGGACGGCATCCTTCGCGTTGTTGTCGGCAGAGGAGATGAAGGAGTCCGAGCCGAAAATCCCGCGGACCCGGAGTACCGCGAATCCGCCCACCGCCAGTATCGCGGCGATCAGCAGTGGCATCCAGATCCGTCGTATCACACGAAGCATCCCAAACCCCTTTGCGCTCAATATGATTGGCACAGCACTGACGGTCTTATGTTTTGGGACTGCCGCAGCTGGTCGAGATGGGCGTCATTGCCCCACGCGGAACTTAAGTTCCGCGTGATGGTCGGGACGGTACCCCACTTCGGCTCGGCGCGCGACACGGGCGAGCTAACTATGGGGCTGCGCGGAGCGTCCTGATTCCCCCAGCGGCCGCGGCATGCCCGCGGAGGCTGCGCGGGGACTCGGCGTGAGGTGAACGCCGCCGGGATCTTGGGGCGCCTGGTCACCTCACCAGTCACAAAAATAATGACAAGTATGCGCGGATCTTGATCCGGCGCCGTATTGGATCTTGATCGACGGAAGGGGGCGGGGAATTTAGGCTCACGGTGAGTAAATAGCATAAATATTTCATAGAGATGATCACGCTAAATATTCTCCTAATGTGAGCCGTTCGCAAACTATGGAAACCGCTGTGAATATTCTGTGCAGCAGAGCCGGAGTGCATGAAAGATGTTTGTTATCAACATAACAGGTGTAACAGTGGACGCCGCGATGTCGGCTGTATCGCCGGAAAATGTCGATGTGGCGAATAGTTACGGACTCTGTTTCAATTGTGAATTTCTTGTTTCCCGGCTATCAATGGGCTGTTAATGCGGCGGGAAGTGGGCGCTTGAAAGAGGCCATTGTGCGATGTCGCGAGACGGCTTGATGCGGGGCAATGTGATCCTGATCTCCCGAGTCGCGAATTACTTTCGCGCACCTTATCTTTAGATCTGTCGGGTTCTACTGCTAGTTGTCTCCGGTTCTACTACCAGGCAGGTTGTCGTGTGCGAGGAGGACGTAGCAAGATGAAAAACGCGTCTGTGACCCCAGTTGCAGTTATCGGGTTGGGGTGCCGGCTCCCGGGTGGGATCGAGTCACCCGAACAGTTCTGGCAGGCGCTGCTGCGGGGTGAGGACTTCATTACCGAGGTGCCTCCCGCGCGGTGGGACTTGAGCGAGTACTACGACCCCGAGTCCGGTGTACCGGGTAAGTCGCCCTCCAAGTGGGGTGCCTTCCTGGAAGACGTGGGTGGTTTCGACGCGGACTTCTTCAGCATCAACGAGCGTGAGGCCGTCTCGATCGATCCTCAACATCGCGTTTTGCTTGAAACGTCCTGGCAGGCAGTGGAACATGCGGGTTTGAACCCTCGGACGCTCGCGGGTTCGCAGACCGGGGTGTTCGTCGGGGTGACTCATAACGACTACCAGCTTGTGGCCGCGGACGCGGGAGATCTCGGCGGTGCCTATGGATTTGCGGGTACGAACTTTTGCATGGCATCGGGCCGTATCTCGTACGCACTGGGAGTGCACGGACCGTCGTTGACGGTCGACGCCGGATGCGCCGCGGGATTGGCGACGGTGCATATGGGATGCCAAAGCTTGGCGGCCGGCGAAAGTGATCTGGTACTGGCCGGCGGAGTCAACCTGGTCTTGGAGCCGCGCAGGTATGTCGGGGCCTCGCAGCAGCGCATGCTGTCTCCGACCGGACGCTGCCACACCTTCACGGGGGAGGCAGATGGCTTCGTGATGTCCGAGGGCTGCGTCATGATCCTGCTGAAGCGGCTGGACGATGCGGTGCGGGACGGCGACCGGATCTTGGCGGTCGTGCGCGGTACGGCATCAAATCAGGACGGGCGCACGGTGAATCAGTCGACTCCATCCTCGGATGCACAGGCGGCCGCATGTCGCACGGCGCTGGCCGCCGCGGGCATAGACGCCAACACTGTCGGGCTGATCGAGGCGCACGGTACGGGAACGCCCGTGGGTGATCCCATCGAGTACACGGGCCTGGCTCAGGTGTACGGAGTTGACGGGCCCTGCGCGGTGGGATCGGTGAAGACCAACTTCGGACACACCATGTCGGCGGCCGGTGCGCTGGGGCTGATGAAAATTGTTCTCGCGGTGGAGCATGGCATCGTGCCGCCGAACCTGCACTTCACGGGGATTCCCGACAAGCTCACCGGACTCAAGACAAACCTTTTTGTGCCGCAATCGGCCACCCCGTGGCCGGGCCAGACTGAAGGCCCTCGGCGGGCGGGGGTATCGGCATACGGAATGTCGGGCTCGAACGTCCACGCGGTGGTGGAACAGGCACCATCCGTGGCGCCTTCTGTGGCTCCTGTAGTGGAATCGCCTCTCGGATCGCAGCTCATCTTCCCGGTGTCCTCGACGTCTGCTGATGAGCTACGCCGAACTGCGGGCAGGTTGGCCGAATGGGTGGCCGAGCGCGCCGACGTCGCGATTACGGACGTGGGGTACACCTTGGCGCGCCGAAGGGCGCACCGGCCGGTACGCGCCACCGTGGTGGCCACCGGCGTCGACGAACTGGTGGCCGCGCTGCGCGCGGTAGCCGACGACGAAGCTCCCCATCAGGCCGCAGTTGCCGAGGATGACCGCGGTCCGGTGTGGCTGTTCTCGGGACAGGGCTCGCAATGGGCAGGCATGGGGGCTGAATTACTCAGCAAGGAACCGGTATTCGCCGCGACCATCGCCCGCCTCGAGCCGCTGATCGCTGCGGAATCCGGATTCTCGGTGACCGAGGCGGTCTCGGCGGCGGAGACGGTTACGGGTATTGATCGTGTCCAGCCGACGTTGTTCGCCATGCAGGTCTCGCTGGCCGCCACGATGGCCTCCTACGGTGTGAAGCCCGGAGCGGTGATCGGGCATTCGATGGGCGAGGTCGCCGCGGCCGTCGTGTCCGAAGCGCTGTCGCTGGAAGACGGTGTCAAGGTCATCTGCCGTCGTTCCCAATTGATGCTGCGGATCTCGGGCGCCGGTGCCATGGCGTCCGTCGACCTGCCGGCTCAGCAGGTCGTCTCCGAGCTGGCTGATCGGGAGATTCACGATGTGGTGCTGGCCGTGGTCGCTTCGCCGCAGTCCACAGTTGTGGGCGGAGCCACGGAAACGGTTCGCCAGCTGATCGCCGAATGGTCGGATCGCGGTTTGATGGCCCGCGAGGTGGCCGTCGATGTCGCATCGCATTCACCACAAGTCGATCCGATTCTGGATGACCTGGCCGACGCCCTCGAAGATCTGACACCGCGGACCCCCGTTGTGCCGCTGTATTCTTCCGTCGCATTCGACCCGCGCGAAAAGCCGATCATGGACGCCGATTACTGGGTGGACAACTTGCGTCACACGGTCCGCTTCGCAGCTGCGGTGCAGGCGGCGCTGGATGACGGGTATCGCGTTTTCGGTGAGCTGGCACCGCACCCGCTGCTGGTGTATCCGGCGGAACAGACCGCGCGCAGCGTGGACATCCCGATGGTCGCGTTGGCTGCTATGCGCCGCGGGCAGGAATTGCCGCATGGCCTCCGAGATTTCGTGGGAGACGTGTATGCGGCGGGCGCCGTGGTGGACTTCTCGGTGTTGTATCCGTCCGGGCAGCTGGCGGATGTGCCGCTGCCCAGTTGGACCCGCCAGTCATATCTGTTGGATCTGTCCGCACAGACGCAGCCGGGCCAGGGCGGTCACACCGTGGCCGTTCACCCCCTGCTCGGCGCACATGTACGGCTGACCGAGGAGCCGGAGCGCTACATCTGGCAGGCCGATGTGGGCACGGAGGCGCAGCCGTGGATCGCCGACCATCAGGTCCGTCATGTCGCGGTGTACCCAGGTGCCGCCTACTGCGAGATGGCGCTCTCGGCGTCGGCCGCCGTGTTCGGTGAAGACGCTGTGGTCGAGGATGTTTCGTTTGAGCAACTGCTGACGCTGGGAGAGGCGACGCCGATCTCGGCGACGGGCACGGTGAAGTCCCCGGACGTGATCGAGTTCGTGGTGGAAACCCATGACGACGGTGATACCGCCAAACGCGCCACGGCAGTTTTGGGCCGTGGCGGCGCATCCGACACACCCGTGACATACGACCTGGCGGTCTTGCGCGCGGAGCACCCTCATCAGGCGGCGGGCGACGAGCTGCGAGAATCGTTCGACGACAGGGGAGTCCAATACGGACCGGCGTTCCAGGGCCTGGCCGCGGCATACCGCGGCGACGAGTCCGTCAGGTCGGTGCTGGCGGAAGTCTCGCTGCCCCGGTCGGTTCGGGCGCAACAAGGCAGCTACATCGTTCACCCCGCACTTCTGGACGCCTGCTTCCAATCCGTGATTGCGCTCCCGGATGTCCAGGAAGCCAGCAAGAACGCGCTGCCGCTCCCCAAGGGTGTGCGCAGTCTGCACGCATACGAATCTGCGCGTTCCACCCGG
Source organism: Mycobacterium sp. NGS15 (assembly GCF_059813245.1). Lineage (NCBI taxonomy): Bacteria > Bacillati > Actinomycetota > Actinomycetes > Mycobacteriales > Mycobacteriaceae > Mycobacterium > Mycobacterium sp. NGS15. The sequence continues at coordinate 348,764 of NZ_JCALEF010000005.1, forward strand.
TACTGCTACACCAGGGTGACCCGGGTGACCGGGAATGAAGTGGAAGCCGATATCGATCTGCTGGACGAGCACGGCGCCGTCCTGGTTGCCGTGCGGGGCTTCCGCTTTGGCGCCGGAGCCTCCGATGACGAGCAGCGTGACCAGCTGCTCAATAACCGGCTGCTGGCGATCGAGTGGCAGCAGCAGCGTTTGCCCGAGGCCGTATCGAACGCGCCGCGCCGCTGGCTGCTGGTCAGCACCGGTGAGACCGTGGACCCGTGGGCGACGGAGCTGATCGATTCGCTCAAGCTCCGCGACAGCGAGGTGGCACTGATCCAGTGGCGCCCGAACACCGATCGTGTTGCGGCGCTGAAGCTTCTGTATGACCAGCTGGAGGCCGGTGGATTCGACGGCGTGCTCGTCGTGACGGCCCCGGAGGTCGATGGCGGTGCGGATCGGCTCGCCATGCAAGGTGCGGACCAGGTTCGCCATCTGGTGCGGATAACCCGGGAGTTGGTGGACCTGCCCGGCGAGCCGCCACGGCTGTATGTGGTGACGCGCAACGCACAGACCGTCGCACCCGGCGATGTGACCAACTTGGAGCAGGCCGGATTGCGGGGCTTGGTGCGTGTCATCGGCGCCGAGTACCCACACTTGCGTGTCACCCACATCGATGTCGACGGCCACACGGCAGCCCAGAATGTGGCGGGGGAGCTGGTCTCCGGTTCGGAGGAGGACGAGACCGCGTGGCGTGATGACCACTGGTACCGGGCGCGTCTGAACCTGGGTCCGCTCGGCCCCGACGATTGGCGCAGTACCGTTGCGACACCGAACAACGAAGGCGTGCGGTTCGAGGTTCGTACGCCCGGTGATCTGGAGTCGCTCGGATTCGTCGCATTCGACCGGGTCGCGCCCGGGCCGGGACAGATCGAGGTATCGGTCACGGCCACCAGCATCAACTTCGCCGACGTGCTGAATGTGTACGGCCGATACTCGAGTTTCGAAGGCCGGCAAGAGCTCGGCGTCGACTTCGCGGGCGTGGTGACGGCTGTCGGCACGGGAGTGACCCAGCATCACGTCGGTGACCGGGTCGGCGGTATGACGACCACCGGCGCCTGGAGAAGTTTCGTCGTGGTCGATGCGAACCTTGCCGCGACCCTTCCGGCGGAGGTGCCCGATAGGGAGGCGGCCGCTGTCCCGGGTGCGCATGTCACCGCGTGGTACGGGTTGCACGAGCTCGCGAGGATCTCTGCACGCGACAAGGTGCTGATCCATTCCGGCACCGGTGGTGTCGGGCAGGCGGCGATTGCCATCGCGCGTGCCGCGGGGGCAGAGATCTACGCCACCGCGGGCAGCACGGAACGACGGGAACTGTTGCGTAGCTGGGGAATCAAGCACGTCTACGATTCGCGCAGCACGGAGTTCGCCGAGCTGATCCGCCGCGATACCGACGGCTACGGGGTCGACATCGTGCTCAACTCGCTCACCGGCGCCGCACAGCGGGCAGGTGTGGAACTGCTGACCTTCGGTGGACGCTTCATCGAGATCGGCAAGCGCGACATCTACGGAGATACCCGGCTGGGGCTGTTCCCGTTCCGCCGCAACCTGTCGTTCCACGCCGTCGATCTCGTCCTCGTCGCGAAGACGCGGCCGGAGGCGATCTACCGCACTCTCACCGCTCTGTATCAGCAGATGGCGGACGGCGTGCTCCCCTTGCCGGAGATCTCCTCATCTCCATTGCAGGACGCCGCCGAGTCGATCCGTGTGATGGGTGCCGCGGGACACACCGGAAAGCTCGTTCTGGACCTGCCGAAGGCGGGAGAGGTCGACGCGGTGATCCCGGCGTCGCATGCGCCGGCGTTCCGCCGGGAGGGTGCGTACGTGATCACCGGTGGCCTCGGCGGACTGGGCTTGTTCCTGGCGAGGAAACTGGCAGCGGCCGGGTGCGGGCGGATCATCCTCAACGGTCGCAGCGCCCCGAAGCCCGAAGCGCTGGACGCCATCGAGCAGATCCGGCACAGCGGCGTCGAGATCGACGTGGTGCTCGGTGATATCGCGGAGCCGGAGACGGCACAGCGTCTGGTGGCTGCCGCCACGGAGACCGGGAAGCCTGTGCGCGGCGTGCTGCATGCCGCGGCGCTGGTGCACGATGCCACGCTCGCCAACATCACCGACGAGCTGATCGACCGTGGTGACTGGCGGCCCAAGGTGCATGGTGCCTGGAACCTGCACGAGGCCACCGCCGATCAGCCGCTGGACTGGTTCTGCTCCTTCTCGTCGATCGCGGCGCTGGTGGGCTCACCGGGGCAGGGTGCCTACGCCGCGGCCAACAGCTGGCTCGACGGATTCACGCACTGGCGACGTGCACAAGGACTGCCGGCAACCGTCATCGCCTGGGGTGCCTGGTCGGAGATCGGGCAGGGCACCCACCTGGCGGAGAACGCGGACGCGGCCATCCGGCCGGACGAGGGAGCCTACGCCTTCGACACGGTGCTTCGGCACAACCGGGCTTACACCGCCTATGCGCCGATGGCCGGGATATCGTGGCTGGCAGACTTCGTCGAGCGCAGTCCGTTTGCGCAGGCATTCCGGGATGCAGGTCAAACTCAAACGGAGACAAACAAATTCCTCGACGAGCTCAACGCGCTGCCACGTGAGGAGTGGCCGACTCGGCTCCGGAAATTGGTCGCCGAGCAAGTTGGCCTGGTGCTGCGTCGATCCATCGACCCGGACCGGTCCCTTCCGGATTACGGCCTGGACTCGTTGGGCAATCTGGAAATTCGTACCCGTATCCAGGCGGACACCGGCGTCCGTATCGGTCCGGCCGATGTGTCGACAGTGCGCTCATTGGCGTCGCATCTGTACGACAAGTTGGCCGAGCAGGAATCCGAAGTCGCATCGTCATAAGGGGATTGAAAATGCGTGGTGGACCAGTAACGGTGTCGTTGACCGACAAGTGGGAACCCTCCTCGGGGTCGGTGATTACCTGGCAGCCTTCACCGGCGTCATACGCGAAGGCACTCGAAGCGCCGGTCAGCGAGATACCGCCGAGCTTCATGCAGGTGCAGCATTTGCGCACGTACCTGCGGCAGGCGGCGAAGGGGCTCGACTTCTCGAGGGTGCTCGTTTTCACGCTGGATATGCCGGGCCGGTGCGACAAGCGCGCCATGGGTCACGTGATCAACGCGCACCTGCGGCGCCACGATACGTACCGGAGCTGGTTCTCACTCGACGAGGAACAGAACATCGTCCGGCGCACGATCGCCGATCCGGCAGACGTGGAGTTCGTTCAGGTCAAACTGGGTGAGATGACCTCCGACGAAGTGCGGGAGTTGGTGGTCTCGGAGACCCCGGACCCGTTCCGGTGGGACTGCTTCCGTTTTGGAATCGTCCAGAGCTCAGGCCATTTCACCTTCTATTTCAGCGTCGACCATCTGCACCTGGACGCGACCTTCGCGCGTCTGCTGATCATGGAGATCCTGATGGGATACAAGGCGCTGGTCCAGGGCGGCGCCCCGATCGAGCTTCCGCCCGCGGGCAGCTATGACGATTACTGCATCCGCCAGCACGAATTCCTTTCCGGATTGACCCCCGACTCCGAGCCTGTGCGTGATTGGGTTCGGTTCGCCGAGAACAACCGTGGCAGCCTCCCGGATTTCCCTCTGCCACTGGGGGATCACTCGGTGCCCTCCGGGACCTCGATCATCACCGAACAGCTGTTGGACGAGCAGCAGGCGCTGACGTTCGAGTCCATCTGTGTGGAGGCGGGTGCCCGGTTCATCGGCGGTGTGATGGCGGCGCTCGGATTCGCCGAGCGTGAATTGACCGGCACCGATACGTATTATGGGATCACCCCGAGTGACGCCCGGGCGGAAGCCGATATGTTCACGACGGGTTGGTTCACGGGGCTGGTCCCGATAGCGGTGCCGGTTGACGGGACGTTCGGTGCTGCCGCCGTGGCGGCACAGGAATCCTTTGACCGCGGCAGGCAGCTGGTGAATGTTCCGTTCTACCGGGTGCTGGAATTGGTGCCGGAGCTGAACTGGCCCCGGCCGTACCACCCGATGATCAACTTCTTCGATGGTGGCGCTCCGCCACTTTCGCAGTTGTTCACCAACCCGCTGCTGGTCAGTAATCCCATCGGACTTTACGCGGAGAGCAAGTCGGTCTACCAGCTGACGATCTTTATCTCGCGTTTCCCGACGGAGACGACGCTGATGATCGCGTACCCGGAAAACCCCATCGCCCGGGAATCGATCACCCGCTACGTAGACCTCGTGAAGTCCATATTCACGCGGGTCTGCCAGCAGAATGACGTTGTGCCCGCGCGGTAGTCATGTGGACCATCGTTTTGTTGATGGCACTGGGGGTGAGCGTTGAGCCCACCCGGCTGGGACTGACGGTCGTGATGCTCAACAGGCCGAGACCGCTGTTGCAGCTGTTCGTCTTTCTCTGCGGTGCTTTTGTGATGGGGTTAAGCCTGGGGCTCACATTGCTGTTTGTCCTGCGCGTGTCACCGATGGGTAATTCAGACGTCTCAGGGCCCTACATCCAAGTCGCGCTTGGTGTGCTCGCGTTGTTGGTGGCGGCGGTGTTGGCCATCACGGCTTCGATGCATCGGCCCGCCGCGGCGCCACGTGCGCCGCGGTCAGGTTTCGCGGAGAAGCTGACGACGCGAGTCCGTGGCTTCTTGCGGAACAACTCATTGTGGGTGGCAGGGGTCAGTGGACTGGGAATTGCCTTGCCGTCGGCGGACTTTCTCGCGGTGATCGCACTGATCCATGCCTCGGGCGCCACGCAGCCCATACAGTCCATGGCGCTGCTCTTCTTCAACGCGGTGGCCTTCTCGATGGTCGCGCTGCCGCTGCTGAGTTATGCGGCCATGCCGGCACGGACTTACGAGATGGTGTCGTCCCTGCACACCTGGGTTCGGTCGCGCCGACGGATCGACGTCGCGGGGATTGTGGCAGTCCTCGGTCTGATCATCCTCACTCTAGGAGCGATCGGGATTCTTCGGGCGTGACACCAGAGGACAGGCTCATCACGGAGTTCAGCAACTGCGGACAGTCGCTGAGCGACTTGAACGCAATCGGTTCCCCCGGAGAAGCACGGCTGCTAACCGCTACTCACCATGGGTTGCGGTAGTCGTCATCCTCGTCATCCGCGGGGTCATCGCTCTGCTGAACAAAGTTGCGCCACTCGTGCTGGATCTGGCGGTTGCAGTCTTCCTCGATGCGCCTTTGTACGTCGGCGGGGACGCTATTGCCGTAGTCGGGGTTCTCATCGAGCCAATCGACGACCCGCTCAGCAACCAAGGCGTGAAATCGCTCCCGGAAACGCTCGGCGTCCTTAGACTCCTGTAGCTCCGCTTGGGGATCTGCCAAACTCGGCGGCAGCTTTCCGTGGCGGAGCGCGTACACCACATCATCGGGCAGATGTGAAAGATCAGCCATCCCTACACCGCCTGTGCGGGCCAGCCTGGCGTGGATACCGGGCTTTTGTCGATCACGGGCTGGCGTTCAATGCATCGGTTGTCGGCGGCGTGGCTGTCACCGTCATAGCCCCTGTAGGTGGCGTACCAATCCCCGAACACCGGCACCGAGGGGGCACGGGCGGGGCCTTTCTGATTTGTCGGGGGCGGAGTACCCACGCGGTGATAACGCAACGTGATCCCAGTTATGCCGGGTGCGTCTTCCTTCATGGGATTGATCGACACGTACGAGCAAATGAAGGCGGTCACGGTGTTATCGGGGTGTTCCTCGAAGCTCAGCACCCGCCGTGTGGTGTATCCGTAATAGGGCTGGTACACCCCTAAGGTTCTACCGTTGGTCTGGCGGTCAGCTTGCCGGTAGCCCGGGTAGGGGGCATCTTCGGGTCGGCTGAAAAGCTGTACTTGCTCTGACTCCATGAAGGCGCGGATGAAGGTGCCATCGGGGCTCATCAAATCCACTGCCGGGCTGGGTGTCCAATGCTCGGAAAACTGAACCAGATCCGGCACCTGATACCCCGGCGGCGTCGGCGACGTGGATGTCGCCGCGGGTGTGCTAGTGGGTGAGGAGCCGGTGCAGCCGGAGACGACAGCCAATGCGAGCGCTATTGTCGCGGCCAGCAGCATACGGGGGGCGTGGGTTCTCATCAGCGCGGCGGTTCGATGGACGGTGGCCGATCCACGGGCAATGGCGGGGCCTTGTAGGGCTCTTCGATGTTGGTCTCCGTTAGTCCCCACTGATATCCGTTGGTGCCGTTATTCCAATCGCCCAGCGGCAGCTGATTGAACTTGTCGGCGAAGGCATCGTTGTATTTGTTGATGGTGTCCCAGTTGGGTTTTCCTTGTGGGTCAACAAAATCGACAGGCCCGCCGGGCGTTGGAACATTGCGGAATTGCCCGATGGCGTCGGGGTTGGTTGCGAGGTATCCGCTGGTAAGGCTGTATTGGTGATACGGTCCGCCGACCGTGCCCTTGAAGTCGTTTTGGACTGCGGTCATCGCTTGTTGCCATTCGTTGTCGGAGGCACCGGGGCCCAGGCTGCCGAGTACTTCGAGTTTGGCTTGCGGGTTTACCGCATCGATCCCCAGATTGATCCACGAGGCCGCTTCGCTGCCGACTCCCGGAATCAGTTTCAAGCCGTTGGTGATGACGTTTTTTGTGCTGTCCCAGTCGGCGCCTGCGTTGCCGAAGTTCTGGATGTCTTGCCAGCGTTGCTGATCTTTGAGGGTGTTCAAATGTTCGACATCGGCGGTATTGATGGCTTGGGTGATGTTGCCCGCCGCCTGGGCCAGGCTGGATCGCGGGTTTTCTCCGTACTCGTGGGCGAAATAGTTTTCCCACCCGGCAGCGACCACGTGTAGAGCTTTGGAGGCTACCGGGTCGGTGTTGAACACCTTGGCCAGGTTCGTCAAATCGCGGGTGGTATCGAACGCGTCGATGGTGCCGCCATGGATGCCGGGTGCCTGTACATCGACGAGGTTCCCGAAGAACGGGGTCAGGTTCGCGACCATGGTGCGGGTCAATTCGGGGTTGACCCGGCCCAACGCGTGATCGCCCCCATCAACGCCCAAGATTTTGACGTTCTCGGACAACAGATGGGCGGTGGCGCTGGCTGAGGCAGCCGCATTCTGCCCTTCCAGGCCCGGTGTGTGCGCGGCTGCTCCTTGCCAGCCGAACATGTCTTTGACCCCGGTCTGGCCGGCCTCGAACTTGTGGGTGGCCAAATCCAGAAACGCCTGGTTGCCGCCGAAATGGCCGTCGGTGGCTCGGCTCATCGCCGCCGCACCGGCCTCCAGACGGGCACGAACCTCCGGGTCCTGTACCGCACCCGGTGCGGTTTGGGCGTGATCGGCAGCGGTCAGGAAATCGGTCACCGCCTGGTGATCGACATTGGCATTGGTAATCATGCCGTTGAGGACCTTGTTGACCTCATTGTTGGGTGTCCAGCCATCGGCTGATTTCCCATTGTTTTGGGCCATGTCGATGACATCGACACCCTTATTCATGGCGCCAGAAATCTTCGCAGACTGACTCAGTAGCGCTCGATCAACATCCGAACCTTTCGCCAGCGCTTTGTTGCTGGGGTCCAGCATCTTGTTCAATGCGTTGAACTCCGATAGCGGCACCATCAGTACCCTGGTGCCGGGCTTTATGTCGTTGGTCAGCAGACCGTGCACTTTGTCGGGCAATGTATCCAAGCCTCCATGGCTGCCCAATGCAGTCTGCAAGCCGGGGTTGCCCATCATCCGGATACCGTCACCCATGGCGCCCTGCAACCCGTACTTCTCCATCGCCGAGTTGATGTCCTGCACCGATTTGCCGTTCATGGATTCCATGAACGATTTGAGGTAGTCGTACTGGCCTTGCGGCATATCGGCCGGTTTACCCTCGGCCAACGCCGCTATCTGCTCGGGTGTCCATCCCGTCAACGCCGCCCGCGCCCGGGCAATCTGCTGCGGCGTAGCCTTGCCATCGGCGATGGCCTTGCCATCATCGATGGCTTGCTGCCCGCCCACCAATCCGGCCTGCAGGGGAGCCGACGCGCTGATGTCGTTCTTGGCGGCCACAATCGCATTTTTGGTGTTCGTGTCAGCGGTACCAAGCTCATTGGCGAGCTTCTGCAGATTCGTGGTTCCGGTGTCTGCTTCGTTGCCTCGCTCTTTTTTGAGCCTGTCCATCTCAGCCTGGGCATCTTCGTCCGTCCAGCCGACAAGCATCAGAACCGTTTTGCCCATGTCGTAGTTGAACTTGTCGGTGACCTTCCAGTCTTCTGACACATCGAAATTGTCGTCCTCGAAGCCCTTGCCCTGGGTTCGCAGGCTGTCGATCATCGGCTGCATGGTGTTTTTGCCGTTCTCGTAGGCCTTGGCTAGCGCCTCATACCCGGCTGCGATCTTGCGGTCCTGCGCTAATTCGCGGTCCGCACGCCCATCACAAGCCCTTTGGGTGTCGCCCTTCCAATCCAGCCCGTAGACGGCGTTGCGGACCTTCTCGGCCTGCTCCAGCATCTTGCGGCCGACCTCGCGCGTCGGGGCGGCCAAATCGCCCAACGGGGTCGCGTTCGCCGCGTACACCTTGCTCTTTTGCGGACGCCCCACCGCGTGTCCTCCCCAGTTACCAATTCAGTTCAGTAGTCAAAGTCCTGGCGCGTCATGTCGCCGAGTTGAGATCGCCCATCGCCGTCATCGACTTGCCCACCTGCTTCGTCAGTATTTCCTGTCGCTGTGCAGGCGGAAATATTTGATCAACCAACTGGAATGCGGTCACCGCGCCGCGGATCAGACCGGCCATCTTCTCGTAACGGCCTCCGATCACACCCAGCGAATCAGTGACCGATTCCTTCACTCCTGTCAGCGCTCCGGCTGTCTCGAATCCGCCCAGCCCGCCGCTGGCGCCTGAGGTATCCGGTGACTGAATGCCCGCTACCGCCGTCTTCGCCCCGTCGATGGTGGCAGCGCCAGCGTTAACATTTTGAGGATTCACCTCTAGCCCGGCCATATACGTCCCCTCCGCAGTGAGTGAGCTACTTAACTGGACACTACTACACCTCGGCAAAATGCTGGTTAGCTACGAGCCAGACGTAGGCGCCCCCGCTAGCGACCAAGAGGAGAGTCACGAACGGCTGGATCTAGCCGAGCAGCACCGCGAGCGCGAAGACGCCGATGAGCACCGCCGCGGCAAGAGCATCACGCCACCCGGGATAGATGGGGTGCGCGGAGATGCGGCCCGCACCGCCGCGTGCGGTGATGGCGTCACCCATCTCAGTGGCACGGCGCAGCGAGACGACCATCGCGGCGGTGCAGAGATCGATGACTTCCGCACGCCGAGAGGGCTTCTCCGGCTGCGGCGGCTGGAGTCTGCGCGCGGCTGCTAACAGCCGGAACTCTTCGGACAGCATGGGGAACATCCGGAATGCCAGGGAAATGGTGACCGCCCAATCATCGACAGGCACCCGCAGGATGCGCAGCGGCCGACACAAAAGCGCTACTGCGGGAGCGATATCGGCGACCTGGGTGGTCCACGAGATCACCGCGCCGAGGCCGATCAGGACCAGGCCCAGCGATGTGACGCGCAGGAAATCTAGAAAGCCGCCGACGCCGATGGTGGCGGGCCCGAGCTTCAGCTCGGGAGCGCCCCCGTTGACGATCGTGAACAAGCTGCCCGCCACGACGAGCAGCCCTACCCAGCGCGGAACCGACGGGATGCAGGTGGGGGAGATCCCGGCGAGCCCGGCCGTGACGAGAATGAGCAGGGCAACAAGCCCGATCGCCGTCCAGGACGGCATGACGGTCAGCAACAACGATATCGCCAACACGGCAATGAGTTTCGTCCCAGCCCAGAGCGCGTGGACGGGCGACGGTCCGGGCACCGGCCGCATCAGCATCAACGGGCGTCGCTGGCTCATTGAGCGGTCACCAACTCACCCTGTTCGAGACGAATGGTGCGAGGACACAGCGGGGACAGGCTGTCGGTGTCGTGGGATATCACGATGACCGCCTGCCCCTGGTTGCGGATGCGCACCAACAGATCGATGAGGTCGGCCTGTGCGTCGACATCCAGACCCGCCAGCGGCTCGTCGAGAATCAGCAGCCGTGGCGAGCGGGCCAGCAGTCCGGCCAGGGCGACCCGCCGCAGCTGGCCGCCGCTGAGCCGATCGATAAGCACCCCGGCAATGTTCGGATCCAGACTGACCGAGGCCAAGGCCCGAGCAATGCTGCCGGTGTCGGAGGCCGAGTATCCGGCCAGTGCGGCCACCGCGGCCCCGGCGTGCCCACGCAGGAGTTGCAGTCTGGCGGCCTGGAAGCACAACGCCACCGCACCAACCTGTTCCGAGGCGGGCCGGCCGTCGAGCAGGCACTGTCCCGTTGAGGGATCCAGCAGGCCCGCCATGATCCAGGCCAGGGTGGACTTGCCGGAACCGTTGCTGCCGCAGAGCAGTATCCCGTCGCCGGCATGAACCTGAAATGAGACGTCTCGCAAGACGGATTGTGACCACAGGGTCCCCGCCGCGTAGTCGAAAGAAACTCCCCGCACATCGAGAATCGTTTCAGCGCCGACAGATTCGATGGGGGATGGGCGTTCCGCAGGCTCACGGGTGCCCGCGTTGCCGCCGCGCCCGAGTGACACCACCCGATCGGCGGCATTCGCCTCCTGTGGGTAATGCGTGATGTGCACCAGCCCCAGACGGTGGTGGGCGGTAAGTCCGTCGAGCACGTTGATGAGTGTCTGCCTGCCACTGTCGTCGACCATGGTGGTCACCTCATCGGCGATCAGGAGAGCGGGTTCCCGGGCGAGCGCCGAGGCGACCGCGAGCCGCTGTAGCTCTCCGCCTGAGAGACCTGCGGTGTCCCGATCACCCATCCCGCTCAGACCCACCTCGCCAAGCAGGCTCTCGATATCGATCTCGCGGTCGTGCGGCAGCCCCCAGACGATGTCGTCGCTCACACGTAGCCCGAGCACCTGACTCTCGGGGTGCTGCAGGACCAACGCGGTCCCACCCACCTGGCCCAGCCCGACGCCCGCGGGGCGTTCGATCCTCCCGGTGGTGGGGGTGATGCCCGCCAGAATGCGCATGAGGGTGGACTTGCCGGAGCCGTTTGCGCCGGTCACCGCGATGTGTTCGCCGACGTCGACGCTCATAGAGACCGGGGCCAGGGCATCCCGGTCGGCTCCGGCGTATCGATAGCCGGCGTCGGTGAGCACGGTCGGCAGCGGGCCGGGCGGAGCGTCCTCGTGTGGAGCGGGCAGCGTGCCCACCGATGCTAGGTCGGTCACTTCCTCGAGCCGGCGCAAGACAGGAGTCAGGACCCGCCATCCGAACGAGGTACCGAAGATGACGATGAGCCATACCGAGACACCAAAGAACCAGGGCCAGTGCACGATCCAGCCCTGCACGGCATGATCCAATCCCATTGCGGCGCTGCCGAGAAGGGGAACGCCACTCAGCAGCGTCGCGAACCCGCCAACATTGGCGGCCACCGCACCCAGAACAACCTCACGCAGATTTCTCAAAGCCGCGAACACGCCGACGCAGAAGGACGAGACCAGCACACCCCACAGCGCCGCGACAGCCAACATGGTTGCCGCACCGCGATTTCGGCGCCTGACCTGACCGGCAATCGCGCCCATGTATGCGCAGGTCAGCGCCGAAACCAGCCCGCCGAAACCGGCGATCAGAAAGCTGATGAGGCCAGCGGCGACACATGCGGCCAACGCCACCCGGATGCGATGCCGGTAACAGAGCACTCCCATCGGGACGGCCCCCAGCCAAGCGAACACCACCGCACCCGGCAGCACGATGGAGACCACGGCGATGGCCCCCATGAGGGCAGCAGTCATCGCGGCCTGGGCCAATTCCGCGGGTTGCATACGGTTCGGTTGCACTGGGACCGATTAGAGCATGGCTAACCCAGCCCCGTGATTCACGTCCACGTAAACTCGCGCGGTGACTCATGACGCCTACCTCGTCGGCCTTCGCCTCGCGGGACGCAAGGTCGTGGTCGTCGGCGCCGGATCCGTCGCGCAGCGGCGCCTCGGACTGCTGATCGCCAGCGGCGCCGATGTCCACGTGATCGCCCCCAGCGCCACTCCGGCTGTCGAAGGCATGGCCTCGATCACCCTCAACCTCAGGCCGTACCAGGACGGCGATCTGGAGGGGGCGTGGTACGCCATTGCCTGCACCGATGACGCGGCCGTCAATGCCGCGGTGGTGTCCGAAGCAGACCGGCGTCACGTCTTCTGTGTCCGGGCCGATTCCGCCCGGGAGGGCACCGCCGTCACTCCTGCGTCCTTCAATCACGACGGCATCGCGGTCGGTGTCTTGACCGGTGGACAGCACAAGCGGTCTGCCGCCCTGCGGTCGGCCATTCACGAGGCGCTGCAGCGCGGGCTCATCACCGAAATTGCCGAAACCAGACCGGAGGGCGTGGCACTCGTCGGCGGGGGACCGGGTGATCCTGATCTCATTACCGTGCGTGGGCGCCGGCTTCTGGCCCAGGCCGATGTGGTTGTCGCCGACCGCCTCGCGCCCGCCGAACTTCTCGCCGATCTAGGTCCCCACGTCGAGGTCATCGACGCCGCGAAGATTCCCTACGGCCGCGCGATGGCCCAGCAGGAGATCAACCGGGTGCTCATCGAACGGGCACAGGCCGGCAAGTTCGTCGTCCGTCTCAAGGGCGGAGATCCGTTCGTCTTCGCCCGCGGCTACGAGGAGGTCCTGGCCTGCGCCGAAGCCGGCGTCCAGGTGACCGTCGTACCCGGTGTGACCAGCGCAATCTCTGTTCCGGCGGCGGCCGGGGTGCCCGTCACCCATCGTGCGGTCAACCATGAATTCGTGGTCGTCAGCGGACACGTCGCGCCGGGACATCCGGAATCGTTAGTCAATTGGGATGCGCTCGCTGCCTTGAAGGGGACCATTGTGTTGCTGATGGCCGTCGAGCGCATCGAGCAGTTCGCGAAGGCTCTCATCGAGGGGGGACGACCTGCGGATACCCCGGTATTGGTGGTGCAACACGGCACTACTGATGAGCAACGCGTGCTACGTGCGGACCTTGCCAGTGCGCCGGAGCGCATTCGCTCGCAGGGTATTAGGCCGCCGGCGATCATCGTCATCGGCCCCGTTGCTGCTTACGGCACCCCCTCGGCGTGAGAATGTGACCTAAGGGCACGTTAAGAGGACGGTAAGGTGTCCTCCATGCCTGCCCTCAGCGTCGAGCAGCTCACTCAAAAGGCGCGAGAATTCCTGCCTTCCCGGCACTATCTGTATGCGGTCATCGCGATCGCCGGTATGCAGTTTCTGGCGACCATGGACGGCACCATCGCGGTTGTCACGCTGCCCAAGATTCAGGCCGAGCTGCACCTCAATGACGCCACCCGAAGCTGGGTCATCACCGCATACATGCTGTCCTTCGGCGGCCTGATGCTGCTCGGCGGACGGCTTGGTGACACCTTCGGCCGTAAGCGGGTATTCATCGGCGGCATCGCGTTGTTCACCCTCGCTTCGATCGGGGTAGGCCTCGCGCAGGAGGACATCGGTCTGGCCATTTTCCGTCTCATCCAGGGTGTGGGCGCGGCCGTTGCATCGCCCACGGCGCTGGCGCTCATTGCGACGACCTTCCCCAAGGGGCCGCTGCGTACTGCCGCTGTCGGGGTGTTCGGCGCCATGACGGGTGTGGGTTCGATCGCCGGACTGATCGTCGGCGGCGCGCTGGCCGAGGTCTCCTGGCGTTTGGCCTTCCTGATCAACGTGCCGGCGGGTGCGCTGATGATCTACCTCGCCGTGCGGTCACTGACCGAGACAGAGCGTGAACCGATGAAGCTGGATGTGGCAGGTTCCGTGCTTGCCACGCTCGGCTGTACCGCCGCGGTGTTCGGATTCACCCAGGGGCCCGACCGCGGCTGGGACTCGCCGTACACGATCGTGTCGCTGATCGTCGCCGCCGTGCTCCTGATCGCGTTCCTCTTCGTGGAACGCACCGCCGAGAACCCGGTGCTGCCCTTCAGCCTGTTCACGGACCGCAACCGGGTCGCGACGTTTGCAGCTATCTTCATGGCCGGCGGTGTGCTGTTCACCCTCACCATCACCATCGGTCTGTACATGCAGGATCTGATGAAGTACAGCCCGCTGCGGACTGGAATCTCTGCCATTCCGTTCGTCGTCGGCATGGGAATCGGGTTGGGCCTGTCCTCCCAGCTTGTCACCCGATTGGCGCCGCGGGTGCTGATCCTGTGTGGTGGGGTCGTCGTGTTCGGCGCGATGCTCTACGGCTCGACAATCGACCGGACCATCGCGTACTTCCCGGATTTCTCGACGGCCATCTTCGTCGGCGGACTCGGTATCGGCACCATCGTGGTGCCGGTGATCTTGTCCGCCATCACCGGAGTGGATGCCGACCGCATCGGGCCGCTGTCCGCTATTTCCCTCATGTTGCAAAACTTGGGTGGGCCAATCGTTCTGGTGATCATCCAGGCGATCATCACCTCGCGCACGCTCTACTTGGGCGGCGCCAAGGGCCCGGTGCAGAACATGAACCAAGCGCAGCTGCACGCCCTTGACCACGGCTACACCTACGGCATGCTGTGGATTGCCGGGACAGCCGTGCTGGTGGGGGTGGCAGCGCTGTTCATCAGCTACAGCGCTGCCGATGTCGCGCATGCGCAGAAGGCGCAGAGCGCGCACGACCAGGGGCTGGACGAAGAACTACCGGCCTAGCAGTCCTGCGGGGTGTAGTCCCCGGCGCGGAACAACAATCCGTTGGTGACGGGGATGCCGTCATTGACGGTGATGTGACACGACATTCGGAACACGCTCGCAGGCCCGGCCGCGGTCACGCGAAGCACCGGCGGAGCTCCGTTGAGTGTCACCGTGCGTTCCCAGTAGTACCCGGCGAACGTGTGTCCGGACTCCTCCCGGAGCTGATTCCCGTCTTGGTACGAGACGGTGAAGTCGGCATTGCCGATGCCGATGGCCGACAACGAGTACTTGACGGTGACAGGGGCGGCGTCGGCCGGTGCCGCGACTCCCACACCGAACATCGCCACTGCCGGAATGATCGCCCACGCACGCATGCGCTCGATGCTAGCCGGAGGCTTCGGCGGCGCGCCGATATGCTGTGCAACCGTAACTGACGTTCTTCGCCCGAGAGGCTCATCAATGATCACCCGGCTCTCCGAGCTATTCGTACGCACGCTGCGCGACGACCCGGCCGACGCCGAGGTTCCCAGCCACAAGCTGCTCATCCGCGCGGGCTATGTGCGCCCCATCGCGCCGGGTGTGTACAGCTGGCTACCGCTCGGCCTTCGGGTCCTCCGCAAGATCGAGAACATCGTTCGCGAAGAGATGAATGCCATTGGCGGCCAAGAGATCTTGCTGCCCGCTCTGCTTCCGCGCGCGCCCTACGAGACCACGAACCGATGGACCGAGTACGGCGATTCGCTGTTCCGGCTCAAGGATCGGCGCGACAACGACATGATGCTCGGCCCCACCCACGAGGAGCTGTTCGCGCTCACCGTGAAGGGGGAATACAGCTCCTACAAGGATTTCCCGGTCATCCTCTATCAGGTCCAGACCAAGTACCGGGACGAGGCGCGTCCGCGCGCGGGCATCCTGCGTGGGCGCGAATTCGTCATGAAGGACTCCTACTCCTTCGATACCTCCGACGACGGGCTCAAGACGGCCTATCACGCCCACCGCGAGGCGTACCAACGGATCTTTGGCCGGCTCGGCCTGGACTACGTGATCGTCGCCGCCACGTCTGGAGCCATGGGTGGTAGCGCGTCCGAGGAGTTTCTCGCCGAAAGCCCCACCGGGGAAGACACTTTCGTACGGTGTGTGGAATCCGGATACGCCGCCAACGTCGAGGCGGTCGTCACACCGGCACCGCCGGCACGGCCCGTCGAGGGACTTCCCGAAGCCGTCGTGCATGAGACGGGTGACACTCCGACCATCGCAACGCTGGTGGACTGGGCGAACTCGGCCGATCTCGGCAGGTCCGTGACGGCGGCCGACACTCTCAAGAACATTCTGCTGAAGGTGCGTCAGCCCGGTGGCGAGTGGGAGCTGCTCGCCGTGGGTGTGCCCGGGGATCGTGAGGTTGACGACAAGCGCCTCGGCGCCGCGCTGGAGCCCGCCGAGTACGAACTGCTCGGTGATGCGGATTTCGCCAAGCATCCGTTCCTGGTGCGCGGATACATCGGACCGAAGGGATTGATCGCGAACGGTGTGCGCTACCTGGTCGATCCGCGGATTGTGGAGGGCACCAGCTGGATTACCGGTGCCGATGAGCCGGGTAAGCACGTGGTCAACCTTGTCGCCGGCCGAGACTTCACCCCCGACGGCACCATCGAGGCCGCCGAGGTGCGTGACGGTGACCCCTCGCCCGACGGTGCCGGGCCGCTGATGTCGGCGCGCGGGATCGAGATCGGCCACATCTTCCAGTTGGGCCGCAAGTACACCGACGCATTCACTGTTGACGTGCTCGGTGAGAACGGCAAACCGGTACGGCTCACCCAGGGCTCCTACGGCATCGGCGTCTCGCGGCTCGTGGCCGTCGTCGCCGAACAGCAACACGATGAGCTCGGGCTGCGGTGGCCCGCCGCCGTCTCGCCGTTCGATGTGCACGTCGTCATCGCCAACAAGGACCAGGCCGCGCGGGCCGGGGCCGAGGAGCTTGCCGCCGACCTGGATCGGTTGGGTCATGAGGTGCTGCTCGACGACCGCACCGCTTCTCCTGGGGTCAAGTTCAAGGATGCCGAGCTGCTCGGTGTGCCCTGGATCGTCGTGATCGGCCGCGGTTGGGCCGATGGCACTCTTGAGCTGCGTAATCGGTTCACCGGCGAGGCGCAATCCATCGCGGTGGCCGATGCTGTGGCGTCGGTCACGGCGTCGATTCGGTAGGCGATAGGGTATTGGTCATGCCGTCTTTTAAGCTTGCCCCGTTGGTCGAAAGCGATTTCGACACAAGCGATTTCGTGTATACGTTCTCCACGCCGCTGCCGAGAGACGCGGCAACGGTGTGGGCCGAACTCAATGGTGAAAGCCCGCTGCACTGGTGCAAGGCCATCAACAAGATCAGCTGGACTTCGCCGGAGCCGCGGGGCGTGGGCTCCACCCGCACCGCCAAGCTCGCGCTTCCCGGCGCCGCGGTCAACGAGCGGTTCGTCCTGTGGGAGGAGAGTCCCGAGCGGTACCGCAATGCGTTCACCGTCGAAACGGCGACCTTCCCGGGCACCAAACGGTTCGGTGAGCTCTACGAGGTGGTGGGCACCGCGACGGGCTCGCTGTTCACCTGGAGCTTCTTCATCGAGCCGTCCCTTGGCTTCACCCGCCACCTCAAGCCGGTGATCCGTCGCGGGCTGTCCGGTCTGATCACCGACACCCAGAAACATTTCGCCTAGGTTTCGGGCCCTCCCGGGAACGCGACGCTGGCGGGCGTGATGTCGGCGGCCACTCGCCACCGGGCCGCGCGGATCGCGCTTTCGGTGAGCATCCGTACCGCGAATCCGCGGTCGTCGCCGTTGTCGGCCTGCTCGGCGACCGCGCGCCAGCGCGCCGCGGTGTCCGCCTCAACCTGCAACGCCAACTTGGTGGCATCGGCGGGGGTGTTCACCGGGAACGGAACCGTGTAGCCGGCTGCGGCTACCGGTGCGGCCACGGAGCGGCCATGCAGCTTGGCGATGCACTCCTCGCGGCACTGCCGGTGCTCGATGAGGCACTCGGTGACCAGCCAGTTGTTGTCGGGCACCGAGTGCGCCGACACCAGCCCGTACGCGTAGATGGCTGCGTGCTCGTTGGCCAGGGCGTCGGCCAATGCGGTGTCGTCGGCCGAGGAAGCCGGCTGCGGTGTGGGTTCGGTCGTTGTCATGGCAGGTCAACCCCGGCCGCCGAGGCGCAGGCGGCACTGATCGAAGCCAGCAGTCCGGCGCGATATCCGCTGTATTTGGTTGCCAGGTCCATCGCTGATCTCGATGAGCCCTTGAGTTGGGTTTTGATCTGCTCGAGCTGCGGCGGTGCTGCCGGCGATGTTGTCGTGGTGCTGGCCGCAGGCGTGGTTGTGGACGCGCCCGGGACGCGGGCGAGCTCTTTGGTCAGCGCGACGCCGTGCGCGCGACGGATTGCCGCGACGGCTGTCAGCGCCGGGGCCAGCTCGGCATCGGCGGTGGCCGCGGCGGCCGCCGATGTGGCATCGCGCTGGGCGAGCTCGAGCTGGGCGAGTAGGTCGTCCACCTCGGGTTTGGCATCGGGAGTCTGCTGGCACGCGGCAGCCACGACGACGACGCCGAGTGCAGCGCCGCCGATCAACAGGTCGCGGCGCGACAGGCTTCTGGGCATTCGCTCATCCTGCCAGTGCGCGCGGTTAGCGCATGACAGCCCTCGCCGGGCGTAAGGTGGAGTGCTGGTCAGGACGAGAGTCCGGCTAGTGTGTGCAAGCTGAACCGCCCGACAACTCAAGATGAGGAGCCACAAACGCCATGGGGCTGCCATCCGATGACCAGGTGATCGAGCTGCTCGTTCCCGAGTTCTCCCGGTCAGGCGTCGACATCGAGAGTGCCGTCGTCAATGAAATGACGGTTCCCGCCCGCATCACGGTCGTTGTCGACTCGGATTCCCCGGTGGACTTGGACGCGGTCGCCGCGTTGAGTCGCACCGCATCGGCATTGTTGGACGAGGCGGACACAGGCTGGGAAGCCTACGAGCTGGAAATCACCACACCCGGAGTTGACCGGCCGCTGACCACGCCGGTGCATTTTCGACGCGCCCACGGCAGGCTGGCGCAGATTCGCCTCGCCGATGGTGACGATCTACTCGGCCGCATCGGCATCGCGAACGATGACGGGATACAAGTGGTGGTGCGTAAACCGGTCAAGGGCACCGGCTGGACCGTGCGAGATCTTGCGTTCTCCGACATCGAGAGCGCCGTCGTGCAGGTGGAGTTCACAACGCCCAACCCGCAGGAACTCAATCTGGCTGGGGCAGCCGAAACTGGAGGTGGCGCATGAATATCGATCCCGCAGCGGTAAATCTGATGGCTGCCGATAAGGGCATCACAGTCGATGAGGCCATCGACATCATCAAATCGGCGCTGCTGACGGCCTACCGCCACACCGACGGGCATGAGCCCAACGCGCGTATCGAACTCGATCGCAAGACGGGTGTGGTCCGCGTTCTGGCCCGCGAGACCGACGAAGACGGCAATCTCATCACCGAATGGGACGCCACGCCTGAGGGATTCGGCCGGATTGCGGCCACCACCGCACGGCAGGTATTCCAGCAGGGTGTGCGCGACGCGGAGAACGAGCACAAGTTCGGTGAGTTCTCCACGCGCGAGGGCGAGATCGTCGGCGGAGTGATCCAGCGCGATGCCCGGGCCAATGCGCGCGGGCTTGTCGTAGTCCGCATGGGTAGCGAGACCAAGGGATCCGAGGGGGTCATCCCGGCGGCCGAGCAGGTGCCGGGCGAGGATTACCGCCACGGAGATCGGTTGCGCTGCTATGTCGTTGGCGTATCCCGGGGCGCGCGTGAGCCATTGATCACGCTGTCGCGGACGCACCCGAATCTGGTGCGCAAGCTGTTTTCGCTCGAGGTTCCGGAGATCAGCGATGGTTCTGTGGAAATTGTCGCGGTGGCCCGTGAAGCGGGTCACCGGTCCAAGATTGCCGTGGCCTCGAAGGTTTCCGGGCTCAACGCCAAGGGTGCCTGTATCGGACCGATGGGGCAGCGGGTGCGCAACGTCATGAGCGAGCTCGCCGGCGAGAAGATCGACATCATCGATTACGACCCGGATCCCGCGCGGTTCGTCGCGAACGCCCTCTCACCCGCCAAGGTGGTGTCGGTGTCGGTCATCGATGAGGCGGGTAAGGCTGCCCGCGTCATCGTCCCCGATTTCCAACTGTCCCTGGCGATCGGCAAGGAGGGGCAGAACGCCCGGCTCGCGGCGCGTCTCACCGGATGGCGCATCGACATCAGAAGTGACGCAGACCCCGAAAACTAGCACCGCGTAGGACTGCATAGCGGTAGGTACTGACCAAAGTCCCTATCGGCACATAACTTGCATCTCGTATACAAGTTATGTGCAACTAACGCGATTCACCGACCTGGGTCTGCGCATTGTCATGCGGCTGGCCACTGAAGGGCCTGGCGCTCAGCTGCACACCGGTGATCTTGCCGCCCAACTTTGCGTGCCCTATACGCATGCCACGAAAGTCGTTGCCCGGCTTTCGGAAATGGGCGCAATTGAGTCCATCCGCGGACGCCATGGGGGAGTGCGCATCACGCAAGGCGGGCTCGACCGCCCGGTGGGATCGTTGGCCCGGAAATTGGAGCGCGACGGCGAGGTCGTCGACTGTGAGGGCCCCGTGCCCTGTCCCCTCCGGCGCAACTGTCGCTTGCGCGGTGCGCTCCGCTCGGCGCAAGAGGCATTCTTCGCCGAACTCGATCAGTGGACTGTAGCCGAAATCGCCGGTCCAACAATGGAAAGGAAGTAGCCACGTGCTATCAGCAGAGACACTGGCAGTCATCCGTCAAACCCTCCCCGCGGTGGCGGGGGCGATTGACGAGATCACACCGTTGTTCTACTCCAAGATGTTCGCGGCGCACCCGGAACTGCTCCGCGATCTGTTCAATCGGGGCAACCAGGCGGCGGGGGAGCAGCCGAAGGCGCTCGCCGCATCCATCGCGTCGTTCGCCGGGATGGTACTGGAAGGTAATGGTGCCCAATATGATTCGGTGCTGGACAGGATCGCTCACAAACATGCCTCGTTGGGAATTGTTGCCGAACAGTATCCGATCGTCTACGAGCATCTGTTCGCCGCGATCGCCGAGGTGCTGGGGGACGCGGTGACCGAAGAGGTTGCGAAGGCCTGGAGCGAGTTTTACTGGCTCATGGCCAATGAATTGATCGCGCGCGAGATGGCGCTGTACGGCGCTGCGGGGGTTGCGCCGGGCAAAGTGTGGCAGCAGGTCAGGGTGGTACGCCGCCAGCTGGAATCGGCAGATGTGGCCGGGTTCGAGTTACGTGCGGTTTCCGGTGACTTGCCGAGTTTTCTTCCGGGACAGTATGTCTCGGTACAAATTACGTTGCCGGATGGCGCGAGGCAGATTCGTCAATACAGTTTGTCGCGTGGCACCCATGAGGGTGACTGGCGTATTGCCGTCAAGCGAATCAGTGGTGGTGATACTCCTGCGGGTGAGGTGTCGAACTTCATCTACGACAATGTCTTCGAGGGACAGCAGTTGCGGGTGTCGGTACCTATGGGCGAGTTCACCCTCGACGATTCGACGGATCCGTTGGTCCTGGTATCCGCAGGCATCGGCTGCACGCCGATCATGGGAATGCTGCAAGAGCTCGTGGCCATGCGGTCGCCGCGAGAGGTCGTGGTCCTGCACGCCGACCAGTCGGCGGCCGCGCACGCTTATCGACACGAGTTGGCAGATCTCGTGGGCCGACTGCCCGCAGGCCGGCTGCACACGTGGTACGAACGGGCACATGTGGAGCTTTCCCCGCACGGCATCGGTCGCATGAGCCTGGACCGACTGCCGCTCAACCGGCTATCTACGGTGTTCGTCTGCGGCCCCCGGCCGTTCATGTCGGCCATCAATGAAGACCTGGTGTCTCTCGGGATCCCGCAGGAGCAGATCAATCACGAGCTGTTCGGACCATTGGCTTCGGCTATGGCATGACACGCATAGACGTTGTTGTAGCCGCGCTTGCCGCATTCTGGTTGGGCCTGGTGGTGGCGATCTCGTTCATCGAGGCGCCACTGAAATTCCGGGCGCCTGGGTTGACGATCCAGGTGGGACTCGCGATAGGCCGGGTGGTGTTCCGTGCGCTCAACGCGGCGGAATGTGTCCTGGCGTCGGCCCTGGTAGTGCTGATGGTGGTGGGCGATCTTTCCACCGCTGCAGTCGCCGCGGTAACCGCGGCATGCGGGTGTCTTGCCATCCAGTTGGTGGTTGTGCGGCCGGCCATGATGCGACGAACCGATGCGATCCGCGAGGGAGCGGAGTATGCCGGGCGCAGCCGCTTACACCTGGCCTATGTCGCGGCCGAGTGCATCAAGGCGCTGGTTTTGATCGGTGTGGTGGTGCTCGTCGCGGCAGGGGTTCGATGACCGGAATACAGCCTTGTCATTCGAGGCTGTGGCCCGATTCATAAATAAGGTGTCGCGGACGGTAGACTAAGCCGTGATCCAGCGCGAGACTTCGGTGTTCGCACCTGCCCAGACCGGTAAACCGGTACGGACATGTGTTGGCTGCCGGGGACGAGAGTTGGCTGCAGATCTGCTTCGTGTGGTTGCTACGGATGATCGACGCGTTGTTATCGACACCCGTCGCAGACTGCCTGGCCGGGGTGCGTGGTTGCATCGGTCGGAGCAGTGTTACCACCTGGCGGTAAAGCGGCGAGCGTTCGCGCGAGCGCTCCGGATCAGCGGAAACCCGGATACCTCCGCGGTTTTCGAACTTGTTGAGCAATACCAAGAGATTGGCAACGACAAACAATGAGCACACCGTGAAGCGTCGATGATGATCGTCCATCACAGCTAACACGAGGCACGGCGCCTGAAGCCGCTGCCTCGCAGACAGGAGAGCAGTGGCAGGCAAGGCCCGGGTACACGAGTTAGCTAAAGAACTCGGTGTGACCAGTAAAGAAGTTCTCGCCCGACTGAGCGATCAGGGCGAATTCGTTAAGTCCGCATCCTCGACGGTGGAAGCCCCCGTCGCGCGGCGTCTTCGTGAGGCATTCGGTGGTGGCGATAAGCCCGCTGCCGCCGCATCCAATGGCGCGTCCACCGAGACGGCGGCCCCTCCGAAGAAGACCGAGAAGACCGAGAAGACCGGTCCCAAGCCCGGAGCGCCCAAGCCGGCACCGAAGAAGGTTGCTGAGCCGGTTGTCGAGGCGCCCCCTGCGCCGGAACCTCCGGCGGTATCCGCACCTGCACCCGCCGCACCAGTGGCTCCCAAGCCGAGTGCCGCGACGCCGCCGGCAGCGGACGCACCGGCACCAGCACCTGCGCCGGCACCCCGTCCAGGTGCGACGCCGGGCCCCAAGCCCGGCGCTCCCCGGGCGCCGCGCGTCGGCAACAACCCGTTCTCCTCGGCACAGCCGGTCGAGCGTCCGGCACCGCGTCCTCCGGCGCCGCGTCCCGGAGCTCCCCGTCCCGGTGGAGCCTCGCCAAGTAACATGCCCCCGCGCCCGTCTCCCGGCTCCATGGGTCCGCGCCCGCCGCGTCCCGCTGGTGGTCGTCCGGGTGGTCCCGGTGGTGGCCGTCCCGGTGGTCCCGGCGGTGGTCGTCCCGGTGGTCCCGGTGGTGGCGGCGGCGGTAACTACCGCGGCGGCGGTGCCGGTAGCGGCGCTCCAGCTGGTGGTCCTCCCGGCGCTGGTGCCGGTGGCTTCCGCGGTCGCCCGGGCGGCGGTGGTGGTGGCCGTCCCGGTCAGCGCGGTGGTGCGGCCGGTGCGTTCGGCCGTCCCGGTGGTGCCCCGAAGCGTGGTCGCAAGTCGAAGCGGGCAAAACGCGCCGAGTACGAGAACATGCAGGCGCCGGTCGTCGGGGGCGTGCGGTTGCCGCACGGCAACGGCGAGGTCATTCGCCTCGCGCGTGGTGCTTCGCTGAGCGATTTCGCAGAGAAGATCGACGCCAACCCGGCTTCGCTGGTGCAGGCGCTGTTCAACCTCGGCGAGATGGTGACCGCCACGCAGTCGGTGGGCGACGAGACCCTGGAGCTGTTGGGCGGCGAGATGAACTACGTCGTCCAGGTCGTGAGCCCCGAGGACGAGGACCGCGAGCTGCTGCAGTCCTTCGACCTCACCTATGGCGAGGACGAGGGTGGCGAAGAGGATCTGGAG
This sequence comes from Mycobacterium sp. NGS15, assembly GCF_059813245.1. Lineage (NCBI taxonomy): Bacteria > Bacillati > Actinomycetota > Actinomycetes > Mycobacteriales > Mycobacteriaceae > Mycobacterium > Mycobacterium sp. NGS15. The sequence goes on from NZ_JCALEF010000005.1 coordinate 372,572, forward strand.
ATCCGTCCGCCGGTGGTCACCGTCATGGGCCACGTCGACCACGGCAAGACCCGACTGCTCGACACCATCCGGCAGGCCAACGTCCGCGAGGGCGAGGCCGGCGGCATCACCCAGCACATCGGTGCCTACCAGGTCTTGACCCAACTGGACGGCAACGAGCGGCTCGTCACCTTCATCGACACCCCGGGTCACGAGGCGTTCACCGCCATGCGTGCCCGTGGTGCCAAGGCCACCGATATCGCAATCCTGGTGGTCGCCGCCGATGACGGCGTCATGCCGCAGACGGTGGAAGCCATCAACCACGCCCAGGCGGCCGATGTGCCGATCGTGGTCGCGGTCAACAAGATTGACAAGGAAGGTGCCGATCCGGCCAAGATCCGGGCACAGCTCACCGAGTACAACCTGGTTGCCGAGGACTTCGGTGGCGACACCATGTTCGTCGACATCTCGGCCAAACAGGGCACCAATATCGACGCCCTGCTGGAAGCCGTCCTGCTGACCGCGGACGCGGCACTGGACCTGCGCGCCAACCCCGATATGGAGGCCCAGGGTGTGGCGATCGAGGCGCATCTGGACCGCGGTCGCGGTCCGGTGGCCACGGTGCTCATTCAGCGCGGCACCCTGCGTGTCGGCGACTCGATCGTCGCCGGGGATGCGTACGGCCGCGTGCGGCGCATGGTCGATGAGCATGGCGAGGACGTCGAGGAGGCGCTGCCATCGCGTCCGGTCCAGGTCATCGGTTTCACCTCGGTGCCCGGTGCCGGCGACAACCTGCTTGTCGTCGACGAGGATCGCATCGCCCGGCAGATCGCCGACCGCCGTAGTGCGCGCAAGCGCAATGCGCTGGCCGCCCGTAGCCGCAAGCGAATCAGCCTGGACGATCTGGATGCCGCGCTGAAGGAAACCAGCCAGCTGAACCTGATCCTCAAGGGCGACAACGCCGGTACGGTCGAAGCCTTGGAAGAGGCGCTGCTCGGTATCGCGATCGACGACGAGGTGCAGCTGCGGGTCATTGACCGCGGTGTCGGTGGTGTCACCGAAACCAACGTCAACCTGGCCTCGGCCTCGGATGCCATCATCATCGGCTTCAATGTGCGGGCCGAGGGCAAGGCGACCGAGCTGGCCAACCGCGAGGGCGTGGACATCCGGTACTACTCGGTGATCTACCAGGCCATCGACGAGATCGAGAGCGCGCTCAAGGGCATGCTCAAGCCGGTCTACGAAGAGGTCGAGCTGGGCCGCGCCGAGATCCGGGCACTGTTCCGTTCGTCCAAGGTCGGCAATATCGCCGGCTGCCTGGTCACCTCGGGCATCATCCGGCGCAACGCCAAGGCCCGACTGCTGCGCGACAACATCGTGGTCGCCGAGACGGTCTCCATCTCCTCGCTCAAGCGGGAGAAGGATGACGTCACGGAGGTCCGCGACGGTTACGAGTGCGGTTTGACGCTGACCTACAACGACATCAAGGAAGGCGACGTCATCGAGGCGTACGAACTCCGCGAGAAGGAACGGGTCTAAGGTGGCCGATCCGGCTCGCGCACGGCGACTGGCGAAGCGGATCGGGGCCATCGTCGCCTCGGCGATCGAGTACGAGATCAAAGACCCGAGGCTGACGATGGTCACGGTCACCGATACCCGGGTGACCAACGATCTTCACGATGCGACCGTGTACTACACCGTGATGGGGCAGACTCTGTCCGACGAGCCGGATTACGCCGGCGCGGCGGCTGCGCTAGAAAAGGCAAAGGGTGTGCTCCGAACCAAGGTGGGTGCCGGGACAGGGGTGAGGTTCACGCCCACCCTGACCTTCGTGCTCGACACCATCGCCGATACCGCGCGGCATATGGAGGAACTGCTGGACCGGACGCGTGCGGCCGATGCCGCGCTCGCCGAGGTCCGGGACGGAGCCGTGCATGCCGGTGACGCCGATCCCTACAAGGCGTCCCCCTCCGAGGAACCCGCACCCGACGAGGACGATGAGCGCCGTCCCGATTGAGACGGGTGCCGTGGGGGCACGCGTCGACGTAGAGGGCGCCGTGGCGCTCCTGGCCAAGGCCAGGAGGGTGGTGATCATCTGCCACGTGCACCCCGACGCCGACACCGTGGGCAGCGGGTTGACACTCGGACAGGTGTTGGTGGCCAAGGGCGTTGACGTCCAGGTGAGCTTCGGAGCACCGGCGTCGCCTCCGGAGTCGGTGGGAACCCTGCCCGGGGCAGAGCTGTTGGTCCCGCCGCACGAGCTGCGCAGAGACCCGGATCTGGTGGTCACGGTCGACAGCCCGAGCGTGCGGCGGCTCGGTCAGCTGAGCCAACTGGTTGAGGGCCCGGCACCGGTGCTGGTCATCGATCACCACGTGTCCAATGAACTCTTTGGTACGGCGAATTACGTTGATATCGAGGCTGATTCGACCACGATGATGGTGGCTCGACTGCTCGATGCCTGGGGGGTGGATATCACCCCCGAGATGGCGCACTGTTTGTACGCCGGTCTGGTCACCGACAGCGGGTCTTTCCGCTGGGCCACCGCGCAGGGGCACCGGCTGGCGGCCCGGCTACTGGACTTGGGTGCCGACGGTGTGAACATCACCCGGGCCTTCATGGATTCACACCCATTCGTCTGGCTGCCGATCTTGTCGCGCGTGCTCGGCACCGCGCAGCTGATTCCCGATGCGGTCGGGGGCGCGGGACTGGTGTATGCCGTTGTCACCCATGATGTGTGGTCCCGCGCGCGCACGGAGGAAGTCGAGTCGATCGTCGACATCGTCCGCACCACCACCGAAGCTGAGGTCGCGGTGGTGTTCAAGGAGATCGAGCCCGAGCATTGGTCGATATCGATGCGGGCCCGTTCCGCGGTGGACCTCTCCGCGGTAGCGGGCACCTTCGGTGGCGGTGGACATCGGCTGGCCGCCGGGTTCTCGGCGACCGGCCCGGTCGACGAGGTGGTGGCGGCGCTGGTTCGCGCCCTTGACTGACGCCACCGGCGCGGCCGGAATGTCTGGGCTGGCCCGTCGAATCATCGCTTTGGCGGTGCCCGCGTTGGGTGTGTTGGCGGCCGAACCGCTGTATTTGCTTTTCGATATCGCCCTGGTGGGCCGTCTGGGGGCGGTGCCCTTGGCGGGTTTGGCCGTCGGCGGCCTGGTGCTTTCGCTCGTCGGAACGCAGTTGACCTTCCTGTCGTACGGCACCACTGCCCGCGCTGCACGATTGTTCGGCTCGGGCGATCGCCCGAGCGCGGTCCACGAAGGTGTGCAGGCGACATGGTTGGCACTCCTTATCGGGGCAGCCCTGGTCCTCATCGTGAATGTGGTGGCCGCACCGGTGGTTCGTGCCATCGCCGCGGCACCCGACGTGGCCGCTCAGGGTCTGACATGGGTGCGTATCGCCATCTTCGCGGCGCCCGCAATTCTGGTCTCGCTCGCCGGCAACGGATGGATGCGGGGAGTGCAGAACACTGTCAGGCCGCTGCGGTATGTGATTGTCGGCTTTGCGGTTTCGGCAGTGCTGTGTCCGGTGCTGATCTACGGACTGCTCGGGGTGCCACGAATGGGTGTGGTAGGGTCTGCCGTCGCCAACCTGGTGGGGCAGTGGCTGGCCGCGATCCTCTTCTTGTGGGCCCTGTACGCCGAGCATGTTCGGCTCCGGATGGATCCTCCGGTGCTGCGCGCGCAGTTGGTGCTGGCGCGTGATCTGCTGGTGCGTAGTCTGGCGTTCCAGGCCTGTTTCATCAGTGCCGCGGCGGTGGCCGCACGGTTCGGGGCGGCGGCGCTGGCGGCGCATCAGGTGGTCTTGCAGATGTGGAGTTTTCTTGCGCTGGTTCTTGATTCACTTGCCATCGCGGCGCAGACCCTCGTCGGTGCCGCGCTGGGAGCCGGTCGGGTACCGGAAGCCAAGTCCGTGGCGTGGCGGGTGACGGCGTTCTCGCTGGGTTTTGCGGCAGTACTGGCGGCCCTTCTTGCCGTCGGCGCTCCGGTCTTGCCGGGACTGTTCACGTCCGATGCCACTGTGCTGCATCAGATAAAGGTGCCGTGGTGGTTCCTGGTGTGCCAGTTGCCGATTTCGGGTCTTGTGTTCGCGCTGGATGGGGTGCTGCTGGGTGCTGCTGACGCTCGGTTCATGCGTAACGCCACCATGACCAGCGCGCTGTGCGGGTTCCTGCCGCTGGTGTGGTTGTCGCTGGCCTTCGGATGGGGGCTCGCCGGAATCTGGTCCGGGCTCACCCTTTTCCTGGTGCTGCGGCTGCTGTTGGTCGGATGGCGCACAGCGTCGGGTCGCTGGGCCGTGCCGGGCACCGGCTTGTGATCAGCTCACCGGCGGGTACTGCGGATACTGCGGCTGCGGGTATCCGGCCGGTGGGTAGCCCTGGTATACCGGCGGCTGGGCAGCCAAACGTCGAATCTGCTTGATCTGACTCATATTTCCGAAGATAGCGACCCAGTTCATGACCAGGATGGACAGGAAGCTCCACCACCCGGCGGCCAGATTGTGGGTCTGTGCGTCGCTGTAGGCGGCCTCGCACTGCTCAAGCGTTCCCGTGATCGTGTACGTCCGGGTGCTGAACATGATCAGCATCCCGGTGTGCTTGGTCAGCCGCACCTGAAAGTACCTGGGCGCAGCGGTCGGATATTGCTGTGGATACGACATGATTTCTCCCCCTGGTCGTGTAGCTCACCCGATGATATCCGGGGTTTGCCAGCACTTGGCTATGTGATCCAGGTCACTTGCGGAGTATTCTGGGACACGCTGGATGAGGAGGTGTTTCGAATGAATCTTGATCGATTTGCCGTGTGGACCGGCTACTTCCTTGGGCTGGTATCGGTGACGATCACCGCGTTGGGGCTGGCGGCGTTGGCCTCCGGACACCACGGCTGGGGAATGGTCGCCGCCATCGCGTTATTGGTCACCGCAGGCCTTGGATTCGCGGTGGTTGGCGGCACGGTGCACCACGACCACAAAGTCCACAAGGAGACCCCGCATCTGATGTAGGGGTTACGGGCCGCCTCGGCGGACGTTCGTAGAATGTGGACTGACCATGCGCAGTATCGATCGAACGGAGCCGCCGGGCAGATGAACATCCCCGCCGGTTTCCGCATCGTTCGTGAGATCACGGAGGTGGCGGCCGAGGTCGTCGCGGCCGGTCCGCCGCCGCTGCCGTCCTTCGCCGGCACCCGCTACGGGCTACGCCCCGTGGATCCCGAGGGTACGGACCCGGAGCTGCTCAGTGAATGGTTCTCCCGTCCGCATCTGCGGGAAACCTGGGACCAGCCGTGGTCTGTCATGCAGTGGCAGGAGGATTCCTCATACCGGCTGGCCGGCCACTACTCGCGGCCCTGCATTCTCTCGGTGGACGGCGTCGAGGCGGGTTACGTGGAGATGTACCGCGCCGCGCGGGACGAGATCGCCCGGATCTACGACTCCCATCCGCATGACACCGGATTTCACATAGCGACAGCGTCCACCGAACACCTGGGGCGCGGCGTCATCTCCGAGTGGATCCGGCTACTGCCGTTCGCGGTGTTCGCCGCCGACCCCGCATGTTGCCGGATGATGGCAGAACCAGCGGCCGGCAACCCCCCGATCCGCAAGGTACTCACCCGGCTCGGGTGGGTTGGGATGGGCGAATTCGATATTCGGCCGGACCGCCGGATCGCCCTGTATCGCTTCGAACGTTAGGTGTTCTGGCTGCGACCGCGCGCCATGATAGCCGCGCGACGTTCTTCCACGCCCTCGGCGATGGAGTTCTGCTCGATCCACCGATGGGCGTCGTCGAGGGCCACCTGCAACCCGTTGCCGACCAGCTCGGCCTCGATGCGGCGGTAGGACGCCAGGAGTTCACGCACCGCGGGCTGGTTGTTACCGGCGATTGTCGCGGCGAGCCGCTTGGCCGCCGGTAATAGCTCCTCATGGGCAACCACCTCGGTGATCAGGCCGGCACGCAACGCATCCTCGGCGGACAGGTAGTCGCCGGTGAGGCTCATCCGCCGTGCCAGCCCACGTCCCACCGAGAGCGGCAGCAGGGTGGTCAGCCCCCAGGTGGGCAGGATTCCCACACGTGCGTGAGTATCGGCGAAACGTGCCTTCTCCGAGGCGATCAAGATGTCGCAGGCCAGCGCCAGCTCCAGGCCACCGGTGACGGCGGCTCCGTTGATGGCGCCGATGACGGGCTTGGACAACTCTGGCCACCACGGGTCGAGGGTGTCGGCACGGTCGCCGCTGCCCAGTTCCTTGAGGTCGACACCTGCGCAGAACACCGGGTCGGCGGCGGTCAGGATCATCACGTCAATATCGTCGTCGGCGTCGGCCGCGGTGACGGCCTTGACGATCTCCTCACCGAGCGCCTTGCTCAGTGCATTGCGGGCCTGTGGCCGGTTCAGCGTGATAGTGCAGATCCGGTCTTCGGTCTGCGTCAAGAGAATCTGTTCGGTCATGCGTCGATAACCTCCTTGGCGATACGTTCTGCGTGGACGGAACGGCCTCCGAAGAGTGCCGAATTGCTAACGGCTCGTTTGTAATACAGATGGGCGGGGTGTTCCCAGGTGAATCCGATGCCGCCGTGGCTCTGGATGGCTTTGGCGGTTACCTCTACCGCACCCGCCGATGCCACCTGTTGGGCGATGCTGGTGGCCAGGGCGGGATCGTCAAGGTTCGGATCGTCATGTGACCAGGCTGCGTGATAGGCGGCACCACGCACGTTCCCCGCCGCCGCGGCCATATCGGCGAGGCGGTGTTTGACCGCTTGGAACGAGCCGATGGTCCGACCGAACTGAATTCGGGACTTGGCGTATTCGGTTGTCACATCCAGCATGTGGGCGGCGATTCCGGCTTGTTCGGCCGCCAGTACGGTTGCGGCCACATCGAATGCCTTGGTCACGACATCCGAGCCTCGACCCTGCTCGCCGACGACGCGAGCGGAAGCGGAGTCGAAGTGGATGTTGGCCTGACGTCTGGTCAGATCCAGGGTGGCCAGGGAGTGCCGGTCGACACCCGGTGCGTTCCCGTCGACTGCGAAAAGTGTTGGACCCGAGTCGGTATCGGCGAGCACCAGAATCACGTCGGCGGTGGCCCCGTCGGGAACATGCTCGGTGTCGCCGGTGAGCTTCCATCCGTCGGCGTCGGACTCGGCGGACACGGTGATCGCGTCGGCCAGCCGGGTGCGGCCACCGGCCAGCGTGATCGTCTTGTCGCCGGAGGCCAGCGCGGGCACCCATTCGGCAAGGGCGTCACCGTCGCCGCTGGCCGCCAGCGCGGTGGCGCCCAGCGCCGCACTCGATATCCACGGCAGGCATGCCAGCGCGCGCCCGAATTCCTCTGCAACGATGGATAATTCGATAACACCCAGGCCACCGCCACCATGCTCTTCGGGCAGGCTCAGTCCCACCACGCCCAGCTCGGAGCCCAGAGTGTGCCAGGCGTCCAGGTCGACGGTGCCGGCCTCGGCGATCTGGCGCACATGCTCGGGTGTCCAGACACGTTCGCACCAACTACGCACGAGCGAACGCAGGTCGCCGTGCTCTTCGGTGAACTCGAATTCACTCATCCGCGGGGCACGTCCTTCCATGCTTTGTCGGTATCAACCCGGATATCGCCGGGTAGTCCGAGAACGCGTTCTCCGATGATGTTGCGCATCACGTCGGAGGTGCCGCCCTCGATGGTGTTGGCCTTGGACCGCAGGAACGCCCACATGGTGTCGGCGCGGCGATCGTCCTCAACGACGCGTCGCATGTCGTAGGAGGCGTACAGGGTTGCCTCAATGCCCAGCAGCTCGACGCAGAAGTCGTAGATCTGCTGGTTGAGCTCTGCGCCCATCAGCTTGCCGATCGACCCCTCCGGTCCCATGGGGGCGTCGTCCTGGGCGGCGATCCGCATCTGTGTGCCGTAGCGGTTTCCCTCCGAGCGCACGAACAGATTCGTCAGCTTGGCCCGTAGCTCCGGGGTGTGCAGATCGGGTCGCTGCTTCCAGAGATTCAGCGCGTTGCCGATCGAACCGCCGCCACGGCCATGGTCGAACGCCCCGCCCAGCGCGCTGCGCTCGTTCATCAGCGTCGTCATCGAGACCCGCCAGCCATCGCCTTCATTGCCCAGGCGATATGCGTCCGGGATGCGGACATCGGTGAGGTACACCTCGTTGAACTCGGCGTCACCGGTCATCTGGCGCAGCGGACGGACCTCGACGCCGGGATCGGTCATATCGACCACGAAGTAGGTCAGGCCGCGGTGTTTGGGCACGTCCGGATTGCTTCGCGCCACCAGAAGCGCCCAGCGCGCCTGATGGGCGCCCGAGGTCCACACCTTCTGGCCGTTGATGACCCAATCGTCGCCGTCACGCACCGCTCGGGTGGCCAGGCCCGCGAGATCGGATCCGGCACCGGGCTCACTGAACAGCTGACACCAGAGCTCCTCACCGGTGAACAGCGGACGCAGAATCCGCTGGGTCAGTTCGGGCTGTCCGTGTGCCAGCACGGTGGGGGCAGCCATGCCGTACCCGATCACGTTGATAAACAACGGGTCTGGCATGCCCGCTGCGCGCAGGATGGTGTCGGAGACGGATTGCAGCGCGGGTGGTGCGTTGAGACCGCCCAGGCCAACCGGGAAGTGGACCCAGGCCAGGCCCGCGTCGTAGACGGCGCCGAGCAGCTCGGTGACCGGGGTGGAGGCAGGGGGATGTGTGGCGAGAACCTCGTGCGCGGCGGCGGCGAGCCGGTCGCGTTGCGATGAACCGCTCGTGTGAAGAGCGTGGGACCCCGCGCTAGACGGCTCCGATGACGTCACTGGCATGACTTACGTATACACGCGCATGCAAACTAACCAGTGGGTGGGGCATGGCGTCTTCCGCATTGTCTTCCTACTGTCATAGATATGTGCAGGAACATCACCGAACTACGTGGACTGGAACCTGCCGCGACCGACCAGGAGATTGAGGCGGCGGCGCGGCAATACATCCGCAAGATCAGCGGGATTCAGAAGACTTCCGATGCCAACAGGGAAGCGTTTGAGCACGCGGTGGAGGAGGTGACGGCCACGACGATGCGTCTGCTGGCGTCATTGCCGGCGCGTCGGCAGCCGCCCAAGACGGTGCCTCCGCTGCGGCGTCCGGAGGTACAGGCCCGCATCGCGGCGCGGGGCTAGCGCGCCGAGCGCCGACTCGGCTAGAAGCGATAGGCGGGCGCGAGAATGTTTGCGACCCGGCGGTTTTCCACGAGACAGCCGGGGCCGTCGGGGGAGTACTTCTGAGATGCGTAGTACAGCGACTGCTGGACCACGCCGTAACTCGTCTTGAAGGTGATCATGCAGGACACCCACCACTGGTTGTTCCAGTCCGTCGGTTTCATGATGTTGTACTCGGCCGCGCGGTGCCCCTGGATGGTCGTCTCCACGCCATCGGCAGGCAGTGAGTCTTCATAGGTGCGCCATACGATCGCCTCGACGGCCAACTGGTAGTTGTTGCGCGAGTCGTACCGGCAGCGCAGGCCCTCTTCGGGAGCGGGCGGCGTCTGATCGAGGCCCGCTGCGGCGATGACCGAGCCGGGGATGTCATAGCAGGGATCGAACGGGCGAGGATCTGTCACCGGGACGACCGGCCACTTGATCGTGGTGGTGGCCCCGGTGTTCGCGGGGCCGGTCATGGGTGCCGTGGAGAAACGCAACTGAACCGGTGCGCTCATCGAGACGTCGGCTGGGGCGGTGCGCAAGACCGCAAGACCGCTCAGCACCAATGCCATCAGGGCAGCGCCGACTCCAACTCGGGCAAGGCCTACCCGTTGGCCCATACGAATCCACCTCAATCTGATTGCCCGCGGTGCGCCGAAGTCTAGCCGTGCGTATCGCGGTCTCCTACGGAACACCGAAAACACTAGAACACGTTCTAGTCTCGGAGTAGCGTGACGCCATGGCACGAATTGGCAATTACGCGGACGACGATGTGGCCGGCTGGCTGATGGGTTCACCGGAGATGGCGCCAGGCTTTGCCGGATTTTCGGACGCGGTGTACAACCGCAGCCGGCTTCCGCTCGGCGTACGAGAGCTCGCACGCATGGCTGTGGCCTTCGCGAATGAATGCTCCGTCTGTCAGAACACCCGCTTCGTTCAGAGTGGGGAGCTGGACGGCGATTTCTATGCGGACGCCGACCAGTGGCGCACCTCGCCCCGGTACAGCGAGACGGAGCGAATCGCCGCCGAGTTCGCGCACCGCTTCGCGACCGATCACGTGGGGCTGCGTGAGGACGAGGAATTCTGGGAGCGGGCGCGCGAGCACTTCGACGACGGGCTGTTGACCGACCTGGCATTGTCCTGCGCCTTCTGGGTGGGAAGCGGACGTGCACTCCGGGTTCTCGACGTGGGGCAGAGTTGCAAGATAAACCTGTAGGTACATTGGCCGGATGACGCAGGAACGTGAGCCCACCTTATGGGCCATCAGCGACCTGCATGTCGGACAGTCGGCCAACAAGTCCGTTCTCGAAGAACTACATCCGGCCTCACCCGAGGACTGGTTGATCGTCGCCGGTGACGTCGCCGAGAAGACCGACGACATCCGGGCGGCGCTGGATCTGCTGCGGCGCCGGTTCGCCAAGGTGATCTGGGTACCGGGAAACCATGAGCTCTGGACGACGGCGCGCGATCCCATGCAGATATTCGGGCAGTCCCGCTACGACTATCTGGTCAACATGTGCGACGAGATGGGCGTCGTCACACCGGAGCATCCATATCCGGTGTGGATAGAACAAGGTGGTCCCGCGACCATCGTGCCGATGTTCGTGTTGTACGACTACACATTTCTGCCGGAGGGGGCCGATACCAAGGCCGAGGGACTGAAGATCGCCCGGGACCGCAATGTGGTGGCAACCGATGAGTTCCTGCTTTCCAGTGAACCTTTCGCGACTCGTGATGCCTGGTGCCGGGACCGGTTGCGGTACACCAAGAAGCGGTTGGATGATCTGGACTGGATGACGCCGACGGTCCTGGTGAACCATTTTCCGCTGGTGCGCGAACCCTGTGATGCGTTGTTCTATCCCGAATTCTCACTGTGGTGCGGCACTACCGAGACTGCGGACTGGCACACTCGCTACAACGCGCTGTGCTCTGTGTACGGCCATCTGCACATCCCGCGGACCAGCTGGTATGACGAGGTGCGCTTCGAAGAGGTCTCGGTTGGATATCCGCGGGAATGGGCACAGCGCAAACCGTATTCATGGCTTCGGCAGATTCTTCCTGTCCCGCACTATCCGCCCGGCTATCTCAACGAGTTCGGAGGTCATTTCGAGATCACCGAGCAGATGAGAGTGGCGGCCAAGCGGTTCCGTGAACGGCTTGCCAAGGAGCGTGCCAGTGACTGATGAGCTTCTCGCGCGAAGAGGCGACAATACTGACCAGTTGATCGCCGCGGTGGTTCCCGACGTGCTGTCCTCGGCCGAGCTGTATGAGGATCCGCCCGGATTGGAGCCGCTGCCCGAAGAGGAACCGCTGATCGCCAAATCGGTGGCCAAGCGGCGCAACGAATTCATCACCGTGCGGTACTGCGCGCGGCAGGCCCTCTCGGTGCTCGGCGTGCCCGAAGGGCCGATCCTCAAGGGGGACAAGGGACAGCCACTGTGGCCCGATGGGGTGGTGGGCAGCATGACGCACACGGAGGGATTCCGCGGTGCGGTGGTGGGACGCGCGGGGGAGGTGCGTTCGGTGGGGATCGACGCCGAACCGCACGACGTGCTGCCTAACGGTGTGCTCAAGTCGATTACCCTGCCGGTCGAGCGTGAGGAGCTCGCGGTATTGCCCGAGGGTACGCACTGGGACCGATTGTTGTTCTGTGCCAAGGAAACGACCTACAAGGCGTGGTTCCCGTTGACAACTCGCTGGCTCGGCTTTGAGGACGCTCACATCACGCTTGACCCTGATGGGACATTCACATCGCGAATCCTGATAGACGGCAGGGCTAATGATGGCAGTGTGTTGTCGGTGTTCGACGGGCGATGGATCATCGACAAGGGTTTGATCTTGACCGCGATTGTGGTGCCGTGACCGATCCCTTGGATCGTGCGGGCCTCGTGATTGTCGACAAGCCCGCCGGGATGACGAGCCACGACGTGGTATCGCGGTGCCGGCGACTGTTCTCCACCCGCAAGGTAGGGCATGCCGGGACGCTCGATCCGATGGCGACGGGGGTGCTGGTGATAGGCATCGAACGTGCCACCAAGATCATGGGACTGCTGACGCTGACCACCAAGTCGTACGCGGCCACCATCCGTTTTGGGCAGAGCACCAGCACCGATGATGCCGAAGGTGAGGTGCTGCAAACGGTTTCGGCCTCTCATGTCGCCGATGAAGATGTTGAGGCGGCCGTGGCCCAGCTGCGTGGGGACATCGAGCAGGTGCCGTCCTCGGTCAGTGCGATCAAGGTCGACGGACAGCGCGCATACAAGCTGGCGCGGGAGGGGCAGCCGGTCGAGCTGGCGGCCCGGCCCGTGAATATCTCGAGGTTCGACGTGCTGTCGGTACGCCGGCAGGATGCTGGGTATGTCGATGTGGACGTGGAAGTCGATTGCTCCTCGGGGACGTATATCAGGGCACTGGCCCGCGATGCCGGTGCCACGTTGGGTGTAGGTGGACATCTGACGGCATTGCGCCGTACCAGGGTCGGCGATTTCATGTTGGAGCGTGCGCGCACGCTCGAGGAGTTGGCTGCGGACGCGACGTTGACCCTGGACCTGGATACCGCGTGCAGGCAGGGATTCCCCCGGCGTGATCTCGGTGCCGCGGAGGTCGACTCGGTGCGCAACGGGAGGCCGCTGTCGGCCGCCGGTATCGAGGGCACCTACGCGGCGGTGGATTCCGACAATCGGGTCATTGCGTTGTTGGCGGATAAGGGTTCTCGGACTACGTCGGTCGTGGTCCTACGCCCGGCGAATCTGTAGCGGTCAGTCGGTCGGTCGGATCCACCGGCTCGGCGGGTGCAATTCCCTGGGCATCCACATCATGGGCTGCCGGTCGGCGAAATGCGGATCCAGCTCGGGGTTACCCGGGAAGCGGCCTTCGCCATCGGGCCAGAGAATCTGCAGGTACCGCACGTGGTTGGTCCGGTTGAACCACAGTCCGAACCCGAATTCGTTGTGATACCAACTCGGATCGATGGGGGAGAGCTTCACCTGGTAGTCGTCCACCTCGGGCAGCGCGAGGACATCCTCGAATGTCTCCCCGATCTGCAGAACCCGGCCTTCTCGTGCCTGCTTGGCAACAGCATTGAGGGCGCGCTGCATCATCGTGATGTCGTTGACTCCGTAGATCGCGAGCTCGGGCAGGCGCATGGTGTGCCACAACCCCACGGTGTACGCGAACGGCGGGCTTTCCTCCGACGATGTGGGGCCGATTCCCAGTGCGCTCCAACCGTATTCGGTGACACTACCGATAATGTCACGATCGCTGTCGTTGTAGCCGTGGCGGTCGCCGTAGTCGACGCACAGAAGGCACTCACACGCCGTGTGATCGGCCATTTCAGTCGAGTACAACCCAAATTGATTGCGCTGCAGGATTTCCCAGCTCTAGCTTCTTCTCGCCGTTGGTGTCATCGATGGACACTGAGATGGTTCCGGCGAAGTCGCGTCGCTCGTCGACCGTCACACGGGCATCCAGTGCCACCCCGACGGTGTCGAAGTAGCGCAGCATTTCCGGATCTGAATCGGAGATCCGGGCCACCACGCCGGTGTCGCCGTTGGCGCAGTCCGACAGCTGGCGGGCGGGGGGAGTGGGCACCTGCCCGTCAGGGCCGGGAATCGGGTCGCCATGCGGATCGCGCTGGGGGTGACCGAGCTTTGCGTCGATCTTGGCCAGCAGCAGATCCGACACGGCGTGCTCGAGTACCTCGGCCTCGTCGTGCACCTCGTCCCAGCCATAGCCGAGTTCGTTGACCAGATAGGTCTCCAGGAGCCGGTGCCGGCGCACCATAAGTACCGCGGCTTTCCGTCCCTGGCTCGTCAACGTGACGGCGCCGTATTTCTCGTGATCCACCAGACCTTGGTCGGCCAGCTTGCGGATCGATTCGGATGCGGTGCTAGCCGACACGCCCATGCGTTCGGCCAGCATCTTGGTGCTCACCTTCCCGCGCGACCACTCCTGCGCGGTCCAGATCACCTTGAGGTAGTCCTGCGCGACCGTCGTCAGGTCGATATCAGTGGATCCGGCGGGCCGGTCGGATCGAGTGGGGCTCACGATGCTTAGCCTAACCAGGCAGCGACAGACGAAAGGCAAGTCGGCCTTCTCGCATCTTCCGAAGTAGGCTTTAGGCCGTGCAACGCTGGCGCGGGCAAGACGAAATCCCGTCCGACTGGGGTCGGTGCGTCCTGACGATCGGTGTGTTCGACGGTGTACACCGAGGCCACGCAGAACTCATCGGACGCGCGGTGAAGGCCGCACGTGAGCTCAATCTCAAGAGCGTGCTGATGACCTTCGATCCGCACCCGATGGAAGTGGTGTTTCCCGGAGCCCATCCTGCCCAGCTCACGACCTTGACCCGGCGCGCTGAGCTGGCAGAGGAACTGGGCGTCGACGTCTTCCTGGTGGTGCCGTTCACGCCCGAATTCATGAAGCTCTCACCCGAGCGATACGTCCACGAGCTGCTGGTCGAGCGTCTGCACGTGGCCGAGGTGGTGGTCGGGGAGAACTTCACCTTCGGCAAGAAGGCCGCCGGTAACGTCCACATGCTCAAGAAGGCGGGCGAGCGATTCGGCTTCAAGGTCGACGCCGTCTCCCTCGTAACCGAGCATGCGGTCACCTTCTCCTCGACATACATCCGGTCCTGTGTCGACGCCGGCGACATGGTGGCGGCCACCGAAGCCCTTGGCCGTCCCCACCGGGTCGAAGGCGTCGTGGTCCGCGGTGACGGGCGAGGTCGGGAACTGGGGTTCCCGACAGCCAACGTGGCGCCGCCGATGTTCGCCGCCATTCCCGCCGACGGCGTGTACGCGGCCTGGTTCACGCTGTTGGGACACGGACCGACCATGGGCACCGTCGTCCCCGGTGAGCGCTACCAGGCGGCCGTCTCGGTGGGGAGCAACCCGACGTTCTCCGGCAAGGCCCGCACCGTCGAGGCGTTCATCATGGACACCGCGGCAGACCTGTACGGCCAGCATGTGGCCGTCGATTTTGTGGCACGGGTGCGCAGCATGGAGAAGTTCGCTTCGGTGGATGAACTCGTGGAAGAAATGGGGCGCGACGCCCAGAAAGCCCGCACGATTTTGGCGCGGGGCTAACCCGCCGGTAGACTCCAACTTCGGTGTGAGCTGCAGTTCGCGGTGGCCCACCAGAAACATTCGACGCGAACCCCAGTGTATGGAGAAGCTTGCCGTGGCATTGACTACCGAGCAGAAGAAAGAAATCCTCACTCAGTACGGGGTGCATGAGACCGACACCGGTTCTCCCGAGGCCCAGGTTGCGATGCTGACCAAGCGCATCGTCGATCTGACCGAGCACCTCAAGACTCACAAGCACGACCACCACAGCCGTCGTGGGCTGCTGCTGCTGGTCGGCCGTCGCCGCCGTCTGCTCAAGTACATCGCAAAGGTCGATGTCGCGCGCTACCGCTCGCTGATTGAGCGCCTGGGCCTGCGCCGCTGACTTTGGCTTCTCCTCGACTGGGTCGCTCTGGAATCTCAGGTGCGATATCCATCGCTCTTATCGTTGTCGGCGCGGCCCTGCTGTCGGCATGTTCGATGGCAGCCGCCACCGATGACTTGGCGGTCGGCGACTGCGTCGACCTCAGTGGTTCCGATCAGCACGCCAAGATGATCAAGGAGCCGTGCGGCAGTCCCAAGTCCAATTTCAAGGTCTTTGCCAAGGCTGCGACGGATGCGGATTGCCCACGTGATGCCGACTCCTCCTACTACGCCAAGCGCGGTTTCGGTCGCAAGAGCCAGGCTCTGTGTCTGGACATCGACTGGGCGGTCGGCGGCTGCATGAGCGTCCCCGATAAGGGGGACGGTGACCCCGTGCGTGTTGACTGCAACGACGGCAACGCTCAGAACAGGAAACGCGTCACCCAAGTCCTGCAGGAAGTCTCGACGGCCGACGAGTGCATCACCGGACTTGGCTATCCCTACGTCGACCGTAACTTCACCGTGTGCGTGGAGGAACTGCCCTGATCAAGCTGCATGGCCGCAAACGCCGCAGGTGATAGGGTGTCTGGGTTGTCATGCTGGTCCCGCCGGGTAACGGGCGGTCTTCGGTAGTGGCTGCCGGGTTCGGAGCTTGTGCGCTTCGCGCACGTGGTTCATCGATACCCCGGCCGCTTCGATCGAACGGCCGTGGCCGATCACCTTCCGGGTCCACTTCGCGCTGGTACGTCCGCGCGCTGACCGCGTGATGGCGCATATGCCCAAATACAGCCACGTGCTGCCAACTGAGAACGTATGAGAGGTATTTCAGAACCCATGTCTGCTACAGAAATTGAAGAAGGCGTCTTCGAGTCCACCGCGACCATCGACAACGGCACCTTCGGCACCCGCACCATCCGGTTCGAGACCGGGCGGCTGGCCCAGCAGGCCGCCGGCTCCGTCGTCGCCTACCTGGATGACGAGACCATGCTGTTGTCGGCCACGACCGCCAGCAAGAGCCCCAAGGACCATTTCGACTTCTTCCCGTTGACCATTGACGTCGAGGAGCGCATGTACGCCGCGGGCCGCATCCCCGGCTCGTTCTTCCGCCGTGAGGGACGTCCCTCTACCGACGCCATCCTGACCTGTCGTCTCATCGACCGGCCCCTGCGCCCGACCTTCGTCAGCGGGCTGCGCAACGAAATCCAGGTTGTGGTGACGGTGCTGAGCCTGAACCCTGCCGACCTGTACGACGTGCTGGCCATCAACGCCGCGTCGGCATCCACCCAGATCGCCGGCTTGCCGTTCAGCGGCCCCGTCGGCGGTGTCCGGGTGGCCCTGATCGACGGCCAGTGGGTCGCCTTCCCGACAGTCGAGCAGCTGGAGACGGCAGTCTTCGACATGGTGGTCGCCGGTCGTAAGACTGCCGACGACGTGGCCATCATGATGGTCGAGGCCGAAGCCACCGACAACGTGATCGCTCTTGTAGAAGGCGGAGCGGTGGCTCCCACCGAGAGCGTGGTCGCCGAGGGGCTTGAGGCCGCTAAGCCGTTCATCGCTGCACTGTGCACCGCACAACAGGAACTGGCCGAGAAGGCCGCCAAGCCCGTTGGTGAATACCCCTTGTTCCCCGACTACCAGGACGACGCGTTCGCCGCCGTCGCGGCGGTGGCCACCGAGCCCCTGTCCCAGGCCCTGTCCATCGCGGGTAAGGCTGAGCGCGACGATAAGACCGACGAAGTCAAGGTCGAGGTTCTCGGCCGTCTGCAGGAGGGCTTCGACGGCCGCGAGAAGGAGATCGGCGCGGCATTCCGTTCGCTCACCAAGAAGCTCGTGCGCCAGCGCATCTTGAAGGACCAGTTCCGCATCGACGGCCGCGGTGTCACCGACATCCGCGCCTTGTCGGCCGAGGTCGCCGTGATCCCGCGGGCGCACGGTAGCGCGCTGTTCCAGCGTGGCGAGACCCAGATCATGGGCGTCACCACCCTCGACATGGTGAAGATGGCCCAGCAGATCGATTCGCTGGGGCCGGAAACCTCGAAGCGCTACATGCATCACTACAACTTCCCGCCGTTCTCGACCGGTGAGACCGGCCGCGTCGGCTCGCCGAAGCGTCGCGAGATCGGGCACGGTGCCCTCGCCGAGCGTGCGCTCATGCCGGTGCTGCCGAGCGTCGAGGAGTTCCCGTACGCCATCCGCCAGGTCTCGGAGGCGTTGAGCTCCAACGGATCCACCTCGATGGGTTCGGTCTGTGCCTCGACCCTGTCACTGCTGAATGCCGGCGTGCCGCTGAAGGCTCCCGTGGCGGGTATCGCCATGGGCCTGGTGTCCGATGACGTAGAAGTCGAAGGGCCGGCCGGCGTAGAAATCCAGCGTCGCTTCGTTGCACTCACCGACATCCTGGGCGCCGAGGATGCCTTCGGCGACATGGACTTCAAGGTCGCCGGCACCAAGGACTTCGTCACGGCCCTGCAGCTGGACACCAAGCTCGACGGCATCCCGTCGCAGGTGCTGGCCGCCGCGCTGTCGCAGGCCAAGGATGCTCGCGCCACCATCCTCGAGGTGATGGCCGAGGCCATCGACGCTCCCGACGAGATGAGCCCGTTCGCACCGCGTATCACCACGATCAAGGTGCCGGTCGACAAGATCGGTGAGGTGATCGGGCCCAAGGGCAAGATGATCAACTCGATCACCGAGCAGACGGGCGCCAGCATCTCCATCGAGGATGATGGCACCGTGTTCGTGGGCGCCTCCAACGGCGAGGCAGCGCAGGCTGCGATCGACATGATCAACGCGATTGCCAACCCGCAGCTGCCCAAGATTGGTGAGCGCTTCCTCGGAACGGTGGTGAAGACCACTGACTTTGGAGCTTTCGTTTCCTTATTGCCGGGCCGTGACGGACTGGTGCACATCAGCAAGCTCGGTAAGGGCAAGCGGATTGCCAAGGTCGAGGACGTGGTCAAGGTCGGCGACAAGATTCAGGTCGAGATCGCCGACATCGACAACCGCGGCAAGATCTCGCTGGTTCCGGTCGGCGATGATGACACCGCGGACGCTTCCGCCAGCAATAACGGTGTGGCCGAGGCCAAGCCGGCAGATGCCGTCGCGGAGTAGCGTTCCGAACGCGGTACGCCGCACGGTCCTTCCTGGTGGTCTCCGAGTGGTCACCGAGGCAATGCCCTCGGTGCGCTCGGCGTCCGTCGGGGTGTGGGTCGACGTCGGGTCACGCGATGAGGGGCGCAGTGTCGCCGGTGCGGCGCACTTCCTCGAACACCTGCTGTTCAAGTCCACGCCCACACGGTCGGCGGCCGATATCGCACAGTCGATTGATGCCGTCGGCGGTGAGCTGAACGCATTCACCGCACGCGAACAGACGTGTTACTACGCACACGTGCTGGACTCCGACCTGGAGCTGGCGATCGATCTGGTTGCCGACGTGGTGCTGCGCGGGCGATGCGCGAGTGAGGACGTCGAGGTCGAGCGCGACGTCGTGCTCGAAGAAATCGCGATGCGTGACGACGACCCTGAGGACCTGCTGGGGGAGGCTTTCCTCGGGGCGCTGTTCGGTGACCATCCGATAGGCCGCAGCGTGCTCGGCAGCTCGGAATCGATATCGACGATGACACGGGCACAATTGCATTCGTTTCACGTACGGAGATACCGGCCCGAACGCATGGTGCTGGCGGTGGCCGGGAATGTCGAGCACGATCGCGTAGTGCGGTTGGCGCGCAAGTACTTCAAGTCGCATTTGGACTCATCGGTGACAACGGTGGCGCCACGCAAGGGGAGCGGCCGAGTCACGGCCAAGCCGGGACTGGAATTGGTATCGCGCGATGGTGAACAGGTGCATCTGTCGCTGGGCGTGCGTACTCCGGGACGTGGTTGGCAATACCGATGGGCGCTGTCGGTGCTCAACAGCGCACTGGGCGGCGGGCTCAGTTCTCGCCTGTTCCAAGAGATCCGTGAGCAGCGTGGGCTGGTCTACGCGGTGTACTCGACGGTGGATACCTTCTCCGACACCGGCGCATTGTCGGTGTACGCGGGCTGCTCGCCGGAGCGGTTCGACGAGGTGTGCAAGGTGACCTCGCAGGTACTGGGGTCGGTGGTCGAGCACGGTTTCACCGCAGCGGAGATCGACCGGGCCAAGGGCGCCCTGGCGGGTGGACTTGTTCTGGGGCTTGAGGATTCGGCATCCCGTATGAACAGAATGGGCCGCAGTGAGCTGAACAACGGTAAGCACCGCACAATTTCGGCGACCCTGGACAAAATCGCCGCCGTGACGGCCGACGAGGTCAATGGCATCGCTCGTCAGTTGCTCAGCAGCTCGGCGGGGGCGGCGGTGGTGGGCCCCTATCGGTCCAAGCGGACGTTGCCACGCGCACTGCGAACGATGATTGAATCCGCACGCTAGGTGAACATCGGCAAGATATTCTCTAGCTGATGGCCGTCAACGCGATCCAGCGCGTCAGAGAACTGGCGGCTGGCAGATACACGGGGATCGCGGCCGCGGTCATCCTCTTGTCGTGGTTGGGTTTCGCGTTCCTCCCGCAACATGGGACCAGCCACACGCAAACACCCACTACCGAGCATATGCACGGCATGGACCACGCGAGCATGGCACCGATGGCCACCCCGATCGTGCATCAGCCTGCGCTGTGGGTCGCGATGGTCTCCTGGATCGTCATGACCGTCGCGATGATGGGACCGGCCACGTTGCCTGCGGTCCAGTACGTCGAGCAGAACACTCCGCGGGGTCGTGGGCGCGCGCTGGCGCTTTACGCGGCAGTCTGGCTCTCGCTGTGGACGGCCGTTGGCCTCCTCATCACCCTCGCGCTACCGGCGGCCGCCAACGCCAACCGATGGTGGGTCTTCGCGGGTGTGCTCCTGATTGCTGCGGTCTGGCAGCTCACCCCCGTGAAATGCCAGGCGCTCGGCGATTGTCACCGGTCGACACCGCTGACGCCCGGCGGATGGCCGGCGGCCAAGGGCCTCATGCGGTTCGGTGTAGTCAGTGGGTGGGCGTGCATCCGCTCCTGCTGGGCCATGATGCTGACGATGGCGGTGGCGCCCTCGGCGCACCTCGTGTGGATGGTGCCGTTGACGGTTGCGGTCACGTGGGAGCGATTCACCGGGTATCCCCGCCGGACGGCACGGATTCTTGCGGTCCTTTTTATGGTGACGGCTGCCGCGGTCGGGATCTTCGCGGCCGTCCCATAGGGTTCGGGCATGGATATCAACGGCAGCGTCGCCATTGTCACCGGAGCCGGTTCGGGAATCGGACAGGCTCTCGCCTGGGGTCTGGCGGATGCGGGTGCCAAGGTCGTCGCCTCCGATATCGACGGAGATGCCGCTCTGCGTACCGCCGCCGTGGCGGACCCGTTGAACATCATCGGACAACAAGCCGATGCCAGTTCCGTCGCCGATATCGAGAATCTGGTCGCCTTGGCGGAGAAGGAATTTGGCCCCGTTGACCTTTACGCCGCCAATGCCGGTGTCGCCGGTGGGCTCGGTCTCGATATCGGGGAAGCCGCGTGGGATCTCACCATCGACGTGAACCTGCGCGCGCATATCAGGGCCGCTACTGCGCTGGTTCCTGGTTGGCTGGAACGCGGACACGGCTACTTTCTGTCGGTTGCGTCGGCGGCCGGGCTGCTGACACAGATCGGTTCACCCGCCTACTCGGTGACCAAGCACGCGGCCCTCGGGTTCGCTGAGTGGTTGTCGATCACCTATGGCGGCAAGGGGATCGGAGTGAGCTGCTTGTGCCCGATGGGGGTTAAAACCGCGCTACTGGACGGCCTCACCGAGTCCGATGACCCGGATGTGCAAGTGGCAGGAACCTCGATCACTGCCGCAGGCGAGGTGCTCGAACCGGCGGCGGTTGCGGCGATGACACTCGACGCGATCCGTGCGGGCACCTTCCTAGTGCTGCCGCATCCGCAAGTGCTCGACATGTATCGGCAGAAGGGTGCCGACTACGGCCGATGGATCGCTGGCATGCGCCGCTACCAGGGTGTACTCGAAGAGCAGCTCAAGCCCCGGTAACGCTACGGCAGCGCAGCATGCTGTGACTTACATCACATACTTGCCATAGCTGTGACTAACTTGTCCCTTGTCGTATCACGCCCTCAGCCTGCTAACGTTGACGTAACTTAGTAATTCGTCAACGAAAATGAGGGTGGTATCCGCACACATGGCAGTCAATAACCCTGTTGACGTTGTGGTCATCGGAGCGGGCATGGCGGGCCTGGGTATGGCCGCCAGATTGCGCCAGGCCCGGATGGAAAGCCTGCTGATCCTCGAACAGGCGCCTGAGGTTGGCGGTTACTGGCAGCGCAGCTCATTCGCTTCCGTCATCGGAGACGAATTGGCCGTCCAGCAGTCGTATGCGTTTTCACCCAACACGTCCTCCCGTTCGGTGTGGGCCGGCCGCGACGGTGTGCTGTCCTATCAGCGCGACCTCATCGCGCGGCATGACCTCGAGCCGGTGCTGCGATTGCGGCATCGCGTGACGGCACTTGCCTTCGAACCCGCCAAGGCCACCTGGCGGATCACGGTGGCGGGTAAGAAGTCGATCGTCGCACGGCGCGTCATCCTGGCGATTGGCGCCGGAACATCACCGGTGCCACCGGAACTCGACGGTATCGAGCAGTTCGACGGCCCCGTCTTGAGCACCGCGGACTGGGACCCCGACTTCGATTTCACCGGCCGTAATGTCGCGGTGATCGCGGCGGGGTCCAGTGCCGTGCATGTGGTGCCCGAACTGGTCAAGAAGGCGGCGCGCGTGCGGGTGTTTCAGCGCACCCCCGACTGGGTGCTGCCACGCTGGGGTGGTGAATCGTCGAGCGCGGTCGGACGCCTCCTCTCCCGCGCGTCGGGATCCATTGCGGGACGGGTGGCGAGCCGCTCGCACGAGGCGCTGCGCCGCGGTCTGGTGTGGCGCGGCGTGGGCACCCGGTTAGTGGAGGCGGTGGCCGAAAACCACCTCAACCGCAATGTGAAGGACCCTTGGCTGCGTCGCAACCTGTTGCCGGCGTACCGTGCCGGCAGCCGCCGGATCCTGTTCTCCGATGACTTCTATTCGGCGGTGCAGCAAGACAATTGCAAGCTGGTGCCGTGGCCCGTCACGGGAGTGAGCGCCATCGGGGTGCGGTCGGCCGATGCCATGACCCACAAGGCCGACTGCCTGGTGTTCGCGCTCGATGCGCCCGAGGTGCTTGTCGAAGCGCCCTTCGCCATCAGGGGGGTGGACGGCTCCACACTGGATGAGCATTGGGGTTCCCAGCCGAAGGCCTTCCGCGGTGTGAACGTGCCAGGATTCCCCAATCTGTTCTTGCTCAGCGGCCCCGGTTCCGGGTCCAACGCGTTGGCAGGCCTTTCGCATATCGAGGCGCAAATCGATTATGTGACAGCGTCTTTGTCATTGGTTGATTCATTGGCGTTTGTCTCCATCGACGTACGCCGGGAGTCTCTTGAACGTGAGCAGGCGGGTGCGACGAGACGGTTCGATCGAACCACCTGGCGCGATGGCGCGTTCCGCTGGTACAAGCCTGCTGAAACCGTTGCCAGCGAGCTCTTCCCGGGCACGACAAGTGAATTCCGGCGCGCGCTAGCCGAAGTCGACGCCGCCGACTACAAGATCCTCACCCAACAGGAACTCGATTCCGTCAATTCCGCGAAGTTAGGGGTAGCCCAATGACCGCCGTACTCCCAGACGAGCTGACCAGAGAGAACACCAAGGACATCTCGAAGAACGACGAGTTCTTTGAGAATGTTCTCGTCAAGATCAAGGCCAGGCAGTGGACACTGGCGGACTTCGATTGGGACAAGCCCGGGGCCGAGACCATCAACCCCGAGCAGTTTGACGATCTCAAGCAGTTCATGTCGGATTTGGTGTGGATCGAGCACATCGGCGGCCGGATGATGGGCACACTCGGTATCACCGCGCCGAGTGACACGCTGCGGGAGATTTACAGCTACTTCCACGCCGAGGAACAGCGGCACGCCAATGCCGAGATCGCATTGATGCGCCGGTGGGGCATGCTGGAGGAGGGTGAAATTCCGCCGCAATCCGGGGATATCAAGGCGCTGTTGCAGGCGCTACGCGGGTTCGACAACCTGGGTGACCGGCGTCTCCCATTCGTCTACATGGCCACCGTCATCCCGTTCTTCGAGGTGGGACTCGATGGCGCCGTGCTGAAATTCCTATCCGGCGAGGTGGAGGATCCGCTGTTCCACGAGGTGTTCGCCAAGATCAACTCTGACGAATCACGCCACCTGGCAATCGGTTTCGCGGTCATGGACATGCTGGGCACCCGCAAGTTCTCCAGGATGCTGGTGGAGGATGTGGCGCCGCTGCTCAAGCCGGTGACCATCGTCCGTGCTGTCGGGCTGGCCAATCCTCACGTCATCCGGTTCGCGGGGTTCCTGACCCGGGTGGGTGACGCGATGAGGAACATGGGTATCGACACGATTCTGATTCAGCGTGCGTTCGATCGTTATGCGGAGTCGGGCGGCCGGAAAAGCAGCAACGCCAGCCGGTTGCCGATCTTCCGGGTGCTGCGGTACCCCATTGTCAACAGCACCTACTTCACCGACTTCGATCATCCCCTGCATAAGGTGGGGCGCGCGGTGAATAGGTTCAACGACAAAGTGCCGTATCGCAAGAAGATCAAGACGCCGACATGGACCAACGACCTCACTGCCGAGACGGCGGTGTAGCTCTAAATCAGCAGTTCCGCCGGGTCGGTGAAGGACAGCTCAAGATCCTCGGCGACATGCGCGTTCAGCAGTGCACCCTCGTGTGTCGAGAGTCCCTTAGCCAGTGCGGCATCCTGGCGGCAGGCCTGCCGCCAGCCCTTGTCTGCCAGTGCCAGCACATACGGCATGGTGGCGTTGGTCAAGGCGAAGGTGGATGTCCGTGGCACCGCGCCGGGCATGTTGGCCACGCAGTAGAACACGCTGTCATGTACCGAGTAGGTCGGTTCGTCGTGGGTGGTGGGACGCGAGTCGGCGAAGCAGCCTCCCTGGTCGATCGCGATGTCCACCAGTACTGAGCCCGGCTTCATCTGGGCCACAAGTGAATTCGATACGAGTTTGGGTGCTTTGGCGCCCGGGATGAGTACCGCGCCAATCACCAAGTCGGCTCGTTTGACGGCGCCCTCCAGCTCCAAAGTGGACGAGTACCGAGTCCGGACGGTGCTCCCGAACTCGGCATCCAGTTCACGCAGTTTGTTGAGGTTGACGTCGAAAACCGTGACGTGAGCACCCATTCCGGCGGCGATCCGCGCGGCGTTGTATCCGGCGACACCCCCGCCGAGGACCACCACGTCGGCAGGTCCGACACCGGGGACGCCGCCCATCACCAGGCCGCGGCCGCCCACCGGAGTCATCAAGTGGTAGGCGCCGACCTGCGCGGAGAGCCGTCCGGCCACTTCACTCATCGGGGCCAACAGGGGGAGTGCGGCCGATCCGTCTGAACTGACGGTCTGCACGGTCTCATAGGCGATCGAGGTGGCTTCCGACTTCAGCAGCGCCTCCGTGCATGGCAATGATGCGGCCAAGTGCAGGTAGGTGAAGAGAGTCTGGCCGCGGCGCATCAGGGCGTATTCGGGTTCGATCGGTTCCTTGACCTTGAGTAGGAGATCGGCCTCGGCCCAGATTTGTTCGGCGCCGTTGATGACCTGTGCGCCAGCGGCTTTGAAGTCCACATCGGATATCGAGGAGCCCTCGCCCGCGCCGGCCTGGATGATCACCTCGTGGCCGCGGCGGGTCAGCTCGGCCACACCCGCCGGAGTGGTGGCTACGCGGTACTCGTTGTTCTTGATCTCGGTCGGAATTCCTACGCGCATCTTCTTCTCCTGTTCAAAACTAAGTCTCACGTTCAAGTGTGAAGAAGCGTCGATAAAGGCGCAATATTTGTGTGGAAGATTCGGTATATTGCAAAAATGGCCGCAAAATCACCGGAATCTCGGTTCGACATGCCACCCGCGCCGAATGATGTTCGGCGGGCGGATCTCGATGACGTGGACCGCCGCATTCTGATGGAACTGCACGACGACGCACGAATACCCAACAGCGCGCTCGCCGAGGCAGTGGGAATCGCGGCATCCACCTGTCACGGACGGGTTCGGCGTCTTCAGGAAACCGGGGTGATCCGTGGATTCTTCACCGACATCGACCCGGCCGCTGTCGGCCGACCACTGCAGGCGATGATTTCGGTCAGCCTGCAGGCCAACGCGCGGGGAAAGATTCGTACGTTCATCCGGGATATCCGTGAGCTGCCACAGGTTATCGACGTGTACTTCCTGGCGGGTGCCGACGACTACATCCTGCACGTGGCGGCCCGCGACACCGAGGACCTGAGGTCCTTCGTGGTTGAGAAACTCAACGCACAGCCCGATGTCGCGGGCACGCAGACGTCATTGATCTTCGAGCATCTACGCGGGGGAGCTCCGCTATAGACGTCGCCGGTCAGCTGATGGCCGGGGCAGGGTCCTCGACAACATCATTGGCGTTGCCGTCTTGGCCCACGATCCCGTTCTCATCCACCTCGTACACGTGCGCTTCGGCGATGTTGAAGAACGTGCCGACCACACGCACCCGCCCGGACACCACGGCCCCGGCGAGGATTGGGTGGTGAACGAGGCGTTCCACCTGGATTGCCACGTTCACGACGCCGAGCTGATCGACTTCGTTGAACCCGTGTGCCTCGGCGCTGGCTCGTGCCGGGTGGTGTTCTTGGAATGCGATGAGGCTGTCGCGGGCGTAGTCGAGCCAGCGTCCCACCGGAGTGGTGGGCGTATCGGTCGATTCGGTCAGCAGTGCCTTCATCGCCCCGCATGACGAATGCCCGCACACCACAACTGAACTCACGTTCAATTGGTTGATCGCGAAGTCGAGCGACGCGTCCACCGAGCCATCGGCGGGATCGGTAGGCACCACATTGCCCACATTGCGGATCGTGAACAGGTCGCCCGGTCCACTGGCGGTGATGACATTGGGCAGGATGCGCGAGTCGCCGCAGGTGAGGAAGAGCGCATCGGGATCCTGGTAGTCGGCCAGCTCGCTGACATGGGGTCGCAGCGCACCGGAACCGCGGCTGTTGTACTCGTTGATGCCATCGATGATCGATGCGCCCGCGCCGTCGTTCTCGCTGCGACGCCACGACCGCCACGGCACCAAACCAACAGCGCGCGAAACGAAATGCCGCTGCGGTCGGGTGGTGTGGGCGTGGTGCAGCTTGGCGTGTGAGGATTCGACGATCATCACGGTGCCGCCGGCGGCCTCATGGGCGCGCTTCCAGTCGGAGATGGCCTCCGAGATGGCGTGGTCGACGTAGTCGGCATTGATCGCCAGCGTGACGTGTGCACCCGGCGGAACTGTGCTGAGCGTCTTGGTCAGCCGGGGCAGTGACAGGAAGCTCAGCGTGCCGTCGAGCTCGACATGCCACTGCCGCGATCCCTCGGTGCCGAACGGGCGGGCGTCCATGTGCGCCCGCATGACCCGGCCCACCAGGATGCCGATGGCCACCACGAGCCCGATGCCGACACCTTCGAGCAGGTTGAGGAACACAACGCTGATCATGGTGATGGCGTAAACAGCCAAATCGCCTGTGCGCCAAGCGAGCTTCATATGAGCCAGCTTGACCAGCTGCACACCGATGACGATCAGCAGCCCGGCGAGCGCGGCCTTGGGGATGAGCTGCACCACGCTGCTGAACAGCGAGGCGAACAGTAATACCCAGAAGCCGTGCAGGATGGCCGAGGCGCGGGTCTTCGCGCCCGCGGCGACGTTGGTCGAGCTGCGGACGATCACGCCGGTGATGGGCAGGCCGCCGAGGAAGCCGGACACCATGTTGGCGCTGCCCTGGCCGATCATTTCCCGATCGAAGTTGGTCCGGGGTCCGGTGTGTAGCTTGTCGACGGCGACCGCGGACAGCAGTGACTCGACACTCGCGATGAGGGCGATGGTCAGCACACCCAAGAGCACTCCGGCCCAGTCGCCATTGGCTGGTCCTGTCAGGGTCGGCAGGCTGAGCGCGTCAAAGAAGTCACCCGACAGGGAGATCCGTTCCGCCGGCGAGTTGGTGAGGACCGCGAAGGCGGTCGCGGTCACGATCGCGATCAGAGCGCCGGGGATCATGCGAATCTTGGGGGGCAGCTTGGGCCACAGCAGCAGGATCGCGATCACCAACACGCCGATGATGACGTCGGGCAGATGGTGGTTGAGGACGCCCTGGGGCAGCGCCTTGAGGTTCTGCCAGGCAGAGCTCTGCGATGTGCCGCCCATCAGGACGTGTATCTGCTGTAGTGCGATGGTCACGCCGATGCCGCCGAGCATGGCGTGCACCACGACCGGTGCGATGGCGAGCGCGGCACGGGCGATCCGGCTCAGTCCGAACAGGATCTGCAACAGGCCCGCACCAACGGTGATCAGGCAGGTCATCTGCCAGCCGAACTTGTTGATGAGCTCGGCCACTACGACGGTCAGGCCGGCGGCCGGGCCGCTGACCTGAAGCGGTGAACCGCCGATGGCGCCGGCGACGATGCCGCCGACCACAGCCGCGATGAGACCCGCCATCAGCGGGGCTCCGGAGGCGATCGCGATACCGAGCGAAAGCGGCAGCGCGACGAGGAATACGACGAGGGAGGCCGGGAGGTCGTGCCGCAGATTCTGCAGTAACGACGGCTTCGAAGCCTGCTCGGTGACGGAAGTCGTCATGACAGTAAGCCCTATCGGGAAGAAGGGTCGCGGCAGCTGCAGCTAAACGGGCGTGCGCGACAAGTGGATAGATCAGTGAACGAGACGCGTATGACGGCGTCGTTGCCGTCACGGGCACGGCTCAGCGTCGATCTATCCCGAGGGTGATAAGGCGTTGTCGTCCCAAATTATCGGGCGCTCGTGAGAATACGAAGCCCCGTGAGACCAAGAGTGCCAACAGGGTGGCACCTAACAGCGCCGTCATGACGAGTGCGGCCGGAACCGGTATCGAGCTGGGTTGATGGCGGATCCGCGTAGCGGTCGCGGTCAGCGGGCTCTTGACGTGCTCATGGGCCTCTTCGGGTAGCAGGTTCGATGCTGGCGAAGTTCCGATGACCGCCGTTCGCCACCCGAACATCTGCCCATGTGTGGCCGGTCCGAGGAAGCAGAGGGCCGCAAGGAGTGCGATGGCGACGCCCCCCAGACGCGCGTATCGCTTGCGGCCCGACATGGGTTCTAGAGTACCAGTGGATGCCTCAAACTGGACGTATCGCAGCTAGGGATATGTTTCTGAGAGGAACCTGAGAGTGCGGCGTGACCCCGGCAAATGGTTGCCAGAGCGGTGACCACCATCACAACTGGTTGCTCGGCCGAGGAGGATTACACCCGATTGCGCACCCAAAAAAAGGCTCAACCAGGAGTTGACATCGGTGCCTGGCAAATCGATCGAGTGATAGACATTTCGTAGCTCGAGTAGATGCCGAGTGGCGTCCCGGTGAACTTCCGCCGGTTCGGCAACATGGGCGTCCTGATGCCGTCGGTTTCGGCACGCATAGTCGGGCGCCGCATCTGCCGTCTTAGCGCCGAGGAT
This sequence comes from Mycobacterium sp. NGS15, assembly GCF_059813245.1. NCBI lineage: Bacteria > Bacillati > Actinomycetota > Actinomycetes > Mycobacteriales > Mycobacteriaceae > Mycobacterium > Mycobacterium sp. NGS15. The sequence goes on from NZ_JCALEF010000005.1 coordinate 401,714, forward strand.
TAGGGTGACCGGCGTGACTAATATCGCGACCGGAGTGCTCGGAGCGCAGGGCAAGGTTGGCCAGGCCATGTGTGAGGCCGTTGAGGCGGCGGACGATCTGGACCTGGTGGCCGCCGTCGACAAGGACGACTCGCTGGAGGCGCTCACTGCGGCACGCGTCGTCATCGACTTCACCCATCCCGACGTCGTCATGGACAATTTGAAATTCCTGATAGGCAACGGTATTCATGCCGTTGTGGGCACCACCGGCTTCACCGACGAGCGGTTGGACCAAGTGCGTGGTTGGTTGGCGGACAGCCCGGGAACGGCGGTGCTGATTGCCCCGAACTTCGCGATCGGTGCCGTGCTGTCGATGAAATTCGCCCAGCAGGCCGCCCGATTCTTCGAATCGGTGGAGGTCATCGAGCTGCATCATCCCAACAAGGCGGACGCTCCCTCGGGGACAGCGACGCGAACGGCACGTTTAATCGCCGAGGCGCGCAAGGGATTGCCGCCGAGCCCCGATGCCACCAGCACAGGTATCGAGGGAGCTCGCGGCGCCGATGTCGATGGGGTACGGGTGCACGCGGTGCGAGTCGCCGGACTCGTCGCCCATCAGGAGGTGCTGTTCGGGACCACCGGTGAGACGTTGACCATCCGCCACGACAGCATCGACCGGTCGTCTTTTGCGCCGGGTGTGCTGTTGGCGGTGCGTAATGTCGCGGCTCGGCCCGGCCTCACGATCGGCATCGAGCCCCTGCTGGAGCTGTAGTGTCCGCCGCAGCCCGGATCAAGATCCTCATCGCGCTCATGTGCGCGGCGATGATCGCGTACTTCCTGATCCTGGGTCGGATGGGTGTCGCATTGATCCAGGCCGGGAAGCCCGCGGCGATCGGCATGGGTATCGGCGTGCTGATTCTTCCGTTCATTGGTCTGTGGGCGATGATCGCCACTCTCCGTGCGGGTTTCGCACATCAGCGTCTCGCAGGCCTCGCCACAGAGATGGGGCGTGATCTCGATGTGAGCACCCTGCGCAGGACGCCGTCGGGGCGCGTCAATCGCGAGGACGCCGATGCACTCTTCGCGACCGTGAAGGCAGAGGTCGAGGAAGAACCCGACGATTGGGTGGGGTGGTACCGGCTGGCGCGCGCGTATGACTATGCAGGGGACCGGGGCCGCGCGCGCGAGACCATGCGCACCGCCGTGCAGATGCAGCAGGACGCGGCCGGATGAGCCGTCTGCTGGTGGTGCACCACACCCCGTCACCGGCTACCCGCGAGCTGTTGGATGCGGTGCTGTCGGGTGCGACGGACCCCGACATCACCGGGGTCGAGGTGGTCACCAGGCCCGCTCTTGCCGCGACGATCCCCGACATGCTGGACGCCGACGGCTACCTGTTCGGCACCACCGCGAATTTTGGGTACATGTCCGGTGCCCTCAAGCATTTCTTCGACACCGTCTACTACCCGAGCCTGGACCATGTCGCCGCACGCCCTTACGGCCTGTGGGTGCACGGCAACAACGACACGGTGGGCGCGGCGTCCGCGGTGGACAAGATCGCGACCGGGCTGGCGCTGGAGAAGGCGGCCGATGTGCTTGAGGTGGTTGGGCCGATCGACGCATCCGTGCGCGAGCAGGCCTATAACCTTGGCGGCACGCTCGCCGCGATCTTGATGCACTGAGGAGACTGGCATGCCCGGACTTGCTGAACTCGCCCTGGGGGCCGCACCCATCGCCGGGGGTGCCTTGCTGGGAGCGGTAGCCGGCAATCTCAAGCCCCCGGACTTCCGCGCGTTGATCGCCAAAGACCTCGATCTGCTCGATCGCATTCCCGAGGAGCAGACCGAACGTCGTGCCGCATTCCAGCGCACCATCGATCACCGGATCGACGATCTGATCGCCAGCACCGATCGGGGCCGTTCGCTGCGCGAGGCCGCTCTCTCCTACGGCGGCAGCTGGCGCGACATCCTGGTGTTCGTCGGGGCTGTTCTGTTCACCGTGATCTGGTGGAACATCGAGCACACCCGGACCAACTGGCTGGTCATGTTCCTGGTGATGCTGGCGTTGACCCTAGTGGCAGGCTTCTATGCACTGCGCACGACGCTGCGAGGCCTGCAGGTCCTGGGCGGAAGATTGCGACATCGATCTCAGGGATCCTCGGAAACCCCATAGCCGGCGGGCTTGTCATCCGGTGGCAAATTCGAATCTGTCATATTCGGAATAGTCTGTTAAATCGGCCATCGGAGATTACGCGATATTAATAAAGCCGAATCTCTGGATATTCGGAATATCCACCTGGTGGACATAGAGTATGGCTTGTCTATTCAGTCCATACGAAATCGGAATTCGCCTTGAACGCCACATTACGCACGGCCGAAACCGTTGACATTCAGCGGATGCTCTCGGCGGCAGAGTCGGAATTGAACCACCTGCGCAAGTACACGACCATCTGGTACGTGGCCTGGCTGCGGGGTGGCCTGGACGTGGCCGCATTGAGTGCGGCAGCGACGGCCTTACAACGCAAGCACCCTTTCCTTGCGGCACGGGTCGATCCCGTCGGCCGCCGCTTTCGGGTCACCACCGAGTCCGTCCGCGCCTCCGTGGTGTCCGTGCGGGCTGAGCCGCTCGATGATGTCGCAACACTGCCAGTGCTCTCGCTCGATGACGGAACGTTCGCGGTCCTGGTCCATCCGCGGGAAGCCGGCAGCGCGGTCGCGGTGGGAGTGGATCATTCGATCGCGGACGCACGCCTGACCTATGTGTACTTCTACGAATTGTGGGAGCTCTATACCCGGATCGTGATGACAGGCGAGGCTCCCCAAACGCAGCGCCAGCCGATGCCCGTTTCTCCGGAATCCGCAATGGAGGGTCGGGGCCTGCGGCGAACGGCCCTTCCGGACAAACACTGGTTCGGTGCCACGGTCTGGGGCGGCCAGCAGCCGAAAGGCCCCACCGCGCCGCGAACCGTGCTGGGGTGGAAGCAACGCTTCGATTCAGAGGTATCCGCCGCGTTACGTGCGGCAGCGCGGCAACGTCACACGACCGTGAACACGCTCATCACCGGTGTCATCGCACTCGCGGAACGCGCGTTGATCCCTGCCGGCGACGACGAGCCGGTGAACCTGGGATTCGAATCGCTCGTGGATTACCGCAAGCACCTGACACCTCCCGCCGAACTCGGTGAGATTGCCAACGGAATCATGATCGCGCGAAGCCAAGTGACGGTCCGCGTGAACGATGACCCTGTGCGCATCGGCGCCGACGTGGCGCGTCAAATCAATGAGGATATTGACAGCGGATTTCTGCTGCAAAGCGTGCACCACATCGGTGACGGATTCCTGGCGGGCCATTTCGGGCCATTCATCCGGATCACCAATCCTGGAATTCTGCCCATCCCGTCCTTGCCGACGGACCTGATCCTGGAAGACTTCGACGCCCAGCTGACCACACCGCGAACCACGAACACGGGTGGTGCATCCGTGCCGCAGGCATCCCGCTACGAGGTCTACTCCATCGGCGACGAGTTCACCATCGTGTGCAAATTCCCCGCCGGATCGCTTACCGATGCACAGGCGGGCGCGCTGCGCGCAGACATCGTCGCGCGAGTGGAAGCACTTGCCAAACAGTAGGAGGTGCTGTGTGCCGGGTGCTCTCGGTGCGTCGGGGACCGGGGATCGTCGTAGCCGCGAAGTAAGCTAGCTGCGTGCCCGTACCCACTCCTTACGAGGACCTGTTGCGTCTCGTGCTCGACCAGGGCACACCGAAGTCGGATCGCACCGGCACCGGCACTCGCAGCGTCTTCGGCCACCAGCTGCGGTACCGCCTGGACGACGGCTTCCCGCTGATCACCACCAAGAGGGTGCATCTGAAATCGGTGATCTACGAACTGCTGTGGTTCCTGCGCGGCGAATCCAATGTCCGGTGGCTCCAAGAGCACGGCGTCACCATCTGGGACGAGTGGGCATCGGAGGCAGGAGAGCTGGGCCCGGTGTACGGGGTGCAGTGGCGGTCTTGGCCCACCCCGTCGGGGGAGCACATCGACCAGATCAGCGCTGCGCTCGACCTACTGCGCACCGATCCCGATTCGCGCCGCAATATCGTCTCGGCCTGGAATGTCGGCGAGATCCCACAGATGGCGCTGCCGCCCTGTCACGCGTTCTTTCAGTTCTATGTGGCCGGCGGCAAGCTGAGCTGCCAGCTGTATCAGCGCAGTGCCGACCTGTTCCTCGGTGTTCCGTTCAATATCGCCAGCTACGCGCTGCTCACCCACATGATGGCGGCGCAGGCGGGGCTCGGGGTGGGCGACTTCGTGTGGACCGGTGGTGACTGTCATATCTACGACAACCACGTGGAGCAGGTCACCGAACAGCTCAGTCGCGACCCTTATCCGTATCCCAGACTGATTCTGGCGCAGCGTGATTCGCTATTCGACTACGAATATGCGGACATCACGGTCGAGAACTACCAGCATCATCCGGCCATCAAGGCGCCTGTCGCGGTATGACGGGAACCATCGGGCTGATCTGGGCACAATCCCGTGACGGCGTCATCGGTGCGGGTGGCGCCATACCGTGGCGGCTACCGGAGGATCAGGCGCGCTTCAAACGAATCACCATGGGGCACACGGTGATCATGGGGCGCAAGACCTGGGAGTCACTGCCCCCCAGTGTGCGGCCGCTGCCAGGTCGGCCCAATATCGTGCTGACTCGGGATGCGTTGTTCGAACCGGATGGCGCGTTGGCCGTCGGATGCGCCGATGCCGCGCTGGCTGCTTCCGATGAGGCTCCCTGGGTCATCGGAGGCGGCGAGATCTACCGGCTGTTCCTGCCCTTGGCGCGGCGATGCGAGGTGACTGTGGTGGACGCGGATGTGCCGGGCGATGCCCTTGCGCCGGAGCTCGACGAGAGCTGGGTGGTCGAGGATTGCGCTGGTGACAAAAGTGAATGGCAGACAAGTGCATCCGGATTGCGATACCAGTTCCTGAGTTACCGGAAGGTCGACGTGTGAGGCGTGTGCTCCTCGGGGTGGCCATCCTGATGGCCACCGCGGTGCTGATGCTCACCGGCTGCAGTCGCGTCGTCGACGGAACCGCATCGGCACCCGCGGAAGCCGCGGGCTGGGGGAGCAGTCAGGGCGCTGGCGTGACGGTCGGCGGTGCCGGTGACGTGGCAGCGGGAATTACCGTGTTCGTCGATTTCCAATGCCCGTTCTGTCAGCGATTCGAAGCCGAATACGGCGAGGAGATCACGAAGTATGTCGCCGAAGGGCGGCTGCAGGTGGTCTATCGACCGGTGAGCTTTCTGGACCCCATCTCGGCCAGTGGCGACTACTCGTCGCGGGCGGCGGCCGCCCTGTTCCTGATCGACGAGTCCGGCGCCCCGGACGCCGTGATCCTGGGCTTCATCGGTGAGATGTTCCGAAGACAACCGGCCGAAGGCATCGGGAACCTCACCAATATGCAGATCAGTGACATTGCCGGCGGGGCCGGAGTGACGGGCGATGTGCTGCGCGAGATTTCATCTCTTCAGGTCACCGACGCCGATCGCCAACGGACGGCGGGCAATGAGCAGCAGCTGGCAGACCACGGCCTGGGCGGCGTACCTGGCGTCGTCGACAGCTCGGGGGAGATGGTTGACCCGTCCGGCCCCGACTGGTTGGCCCGCCTCCTGGGAGCCCGGTGAGCCGCTCGACGTTGAACATCGCGCAGGCGCGTCGCGTCGCGATCGCGGCGCAGGGTTTCGCCGGACCGCCCGTGACTTCGGTAACCCGCGCGCACCTGCGCAAGATCATCTCCAGAATTCAGGTGCTGCAACTGGATTCGGTGTCGGTCGCGGTGCGCGCCCACTATGCGCCGGTGTTCAGCAGGCTCGGGCCCTACGATCGCACGCTTCTCGACGACGCCGCCTGGAGTCACAGCGCGCGCGTGCCACGGCTGCTCATCGAGTATTGGGCACACGAGGCGGCGCTGATGTCCATCCAGGACTGGCCGCTGATGCGATGGCGTATGCGTGAGTATCGGCATGGGCGATGGGCGCGAAAGTTTGTCGAGGAGAATCCGCGCCTGGTCGACGAGGTGCTCGCCGCCGTCGCCGAGCTCGGGCCGTGCACGGCCGGACAGATCGAGGCATACCTAGAAAGAGAAGCACCGAGCCGCAAGGGTCCATGGTGGGACCGTAGCGAGACCAAGTGGATCGCCGAAGCCCTGTTCTCCTCGGGTGAGCTGACCACCGACAAACGTATTGGGTTCTCGCGGCATTACCAGCTGGCGCACAAGGTGATTCCCGCCGATATCTACCAGCGCGAAGTCTCCGACGAGGAGGCAGTGCTGGAACTCACGCGCCGCGCGGTGCGCGCGCTGGGCTTGGGGACCGAGACTGACATTCGCGACTACTTCCGGCTCTCGGCGGGACAGATCAAACCCGCACTGGCCGCGCTCGCCGACGCGGGCGACGTGGAGAAGGTGGTCGTAGACGGATGGACTGCGCCGGCATATCTGGCTGCCGGGCAGACGATTCCACGCGTCGACCGGGGCACTGCGCTGCTGTGCCCCTTTGATCCGCTGATCTTCTTCCGTCCCAGGGTCGAGCGGCTCTTCGACTTTCACTATCGCATCGAGATCTACACACCGGCACCCAAGCGGCAGTTTGGCTATTACGTCTGGCCGTTTCTGCTCGACGGGCATCTCGTTGGCAGGGTCGACCTCAAGGCCGACCGGACGGCCGGGACGCTCAATGTCGTCGGGGCGTTCGCGGAACAGGGGCAGGATCCGTCGCGCATCGCCGGGCCTTTGGCCGAACAGCTCCGCACGATGGCGTCTTGGCTGGGGCTTGAGGGCGTCGCCGTCGGGAAGCGCGGTGACCTGGTCAAGCCTCTTGGCGGGATCCTTCGAACGACACGGTGACCAGGTCGGTGACCTTCAGCGATCCCATCGCCATCGAGAACGGCTTCACCTGGTAGGCCCGCTGTGATACCTCCGTGGTGAGGCTCAGCTGCTGGCTGTCGCCGTCCTCGGCAACGGCAAGGCCGACATCGACAACGTGGGTTACTCCATGAATGGTCAGGGAACCATGCATGCGGTAGCCCTCGGCCGCCTCGGTGATCTTCTCGGCATGGAATTCGATAGTGGGAAATCGCTTGGCGTCTAGTGTCTTCAGCGCGTTGGCCCGCACTACCGCCTTCTCCGGCACGGTCAGCGGAGTCAGTCCGCCCTCGCCACTGTCGACCCGCAGGGAGTTCACGTCGACAACGAGGCGGGCGGAGGATGGCTGGCCGTCGGTTTCGTCGACGCAGATGGTCCAGGAGTCCATGACGATCGTGAGGCGGTGACCCATGCGTGCCGCGCGCCCGGTGACGCCGGTGCGCAGGGTCAGCGTGCCGTGCTCGGGTCCGAGTGTCCAGGAGCTCACCGGCCGATCGTAAAGGGTGCCGCCTATCGGGCAGGCCGGGAGCCGACCGGCAGCGGTTTGCGCCACTGATCGGCGTGCACTTCGATCCTGGCCTTCCCCGACCCGGACCACGACGTGTTCAGGCCGAAGTGCTGCGCCAGCTGCACAATGCGGCGGCCCACGACCGCATCGGTACGTTCGTGAACCTGGGCCTCGGCGCCCGGGTCGCCGCGCTGATACGCCTCCAGCAGGCCTGTCGGCAGCCCAGGGTGGGCGCGAAACGCGCTGTACCCCAAGTAAAGAATCGGATTGTCGGCGGCAAGGCGCAGCGCATCTTGCTCGTGGAAATACGTGTACGCCCATTGGTGGTAGCCGTACCAATCGGGCGGGTCCGGATTGATGGTGCGCTCGCCGTCGATCTCGGAGGTGGCGCAGGTTCTGCAGCAGGCGAAGCACATGCGCGCGAGGATGCCCTCGGTTTCCAGCTGGGTGAACGTGTACTGGAGCCGGCCGTAGTCGCCGGTGTCGGCCCACGTCGCCTGTTCGGCGAGGCGTTCGTTCCACATCGCGTGCACCAGTGCCGCCGCCTCGTCCGGATCGACCTGGCCGGAATCGTCCAGCCACTCGGCGACAGACTCTTCTACCTGGTCTCGTGACCAGAAGCCGGCGACGAGGTACTGGCGGATGAAGCCCCGCAGCTCATCTCGATCGCCAGTTTGCCATTCGAGGATGCGCACACGTCAAAGCTAGCTTGGGGCGTTGCGGAATGCATCTCGAGACCGTCGGCGGACTTGTGCCGGTGATCGGTTGGCCACGACCGCCGATAGGGTGTGGCGCGTGGCAGAGATCGTGCCGCTGCGCGTGCAGCTGATAGCGAAGACCGACTTCATCGCACCTCCGGATATCGACTGGAGCACCGATGCCGATGGCGGCCCGGCGCTTGTCGAATTCGCAGGCCGGGCCTGCTATCAAAGCTGGTCCAAGCCCAACCCGCGCACCGCCACCAACGAGAGCTATCTGCGCCACGTTATCGAGGTGGGACATCTCTCGCTGCTCGAGCACGCCTCGGTCACCTTCTACATCACCGGAATCTCCCGGTCGTGCACGCACGAGCTGATCCGACACCGCCACTTCTCCTACTCGCAACTCTCGCAGCGATTTGTCCCCGAGGCGGATTCCAACGTGGTGCTGCCGCCTGCCGTCGAGGACGATCCAGAGCTGGTGGAGCTGCTGCGCAAGGCCACCGATGCCAGCCGTGCGGCCTACGTGGAGCTTCTGGAGAAGCTGGAATCCAAGCTCGCCGACGTCCCCAATGCGGTGTTACGGCGCAAACAGGCGCGACAGGCGGCCCGGTCGGTACTGCCCAACGCCACCGAGACCCGCATCGTGGTCACTGGGAACTACCGGGCCTGGCGGCACTTCATCGCGATGCGCGCCAGCGAGCACGCCGACGTGGAGATTCGCCGGCTGGCGATCGCCTGCCTGCGGCAGCTCGCTGACCTGGCGCCGTCGATCTTTGGCGACTTCGACATCGCAAACCTCGCCGATGGCACCGAGGTCGCCATCTCCCCGCTGGTTTACGAGGGATAAGACACACGGGTCACGGCATATTCACTTGGTTGCGGCGGGTATTCTCATGCCGTGACAGCAGGTGAAACAGTGACGCGGCTCGGCACCGTGCTCACCGCGATGGTGACTCCTTTCGATGCCGATGGCGCCCTTGACGTCGATACCGCGGTCCGGCTGGCCGCGCACTTGGTCGACGCCGGGTGCGATGGCCTCGTGCTCTCCGGCACCACCGGTGAGTCTCCCGTGACGTCCGACGCCGAGAAGCTGACACTGCTGCGCGAGGTGGTGGCCGCCGTGGGCGACCGCGCGAGTGTCATCGCCGGGTCTGGCACCTACGACACCGCCCACAGCGTCAAGCTCTCCCGTGAGTGTGAGGCCGCCGGGGCCGATGGGCTGCTGGTCGTCACGCCGTACTACTCGCGGCCCTCACAGGCGGGACTACTGGCGCATTTCACCGCAGTCGCCGACGCGGTGAACGTGCCCGTCATCTTGTACGACATTCCGCCGCGCTCGGTCATCCCGATCGACTTCCACATCATCCGTGAGCTCGCCGCACACCCGAACATCGTGGCGGTCAAGGATGCCAAGGGCGATCTGCACGGGGGCGCCCAGATCATCGCCGGTACCGACCTCGTCTACTACTCGGGTGACGATCCGCTCAACCTGCCGTGGCTGTCGGTGGGAGCAGTCGGATTCGTCAGCGTCATATCGCATTTCGTCGCGGGTCCGCTGCGCGAGCTGCTCGCTGCCTACAACGCCGGCGATGTCGAGACCGCCCGCAAACTCAATGCACAGGTCGCGCCGGTGACCGAGGCCTGTAGGCGTCTGGGCGCCGTCGGAGCTGTGAAGGCCGGACTCCGGTTGCAGGGCATCGAGGTGGGCGATCCCCGCTTGCCGAATGTCCCGCCGAGCCCGGAGCAGATCGAGGGATTGGCCGCGGATATGCGCGCTGCCGGGGTGTTGTAGGTGGCTCTCACCCCACCCGAGAACCTGCGCGCGCCCGGAGTGCTCGCCGATGGTGCGCTGCGCGTCACGGCACTGGGCGGCATCAGCGAAATCGGCCGCAACATGACGGTTTTCGAGTTGCGCGGCCGGCTGCTCATCATCGACTGCGGAGTGCTTTTCCCGGGCCATGAAGAGCCCGGCGTGGACCTGATTCTCCCGGACATCCGCCATATCGAAGATCGCCTTGACGATGTCGAGGCGCTGGTCCTCACGCATGCGCACGAGGATCACATCGGGGCCATCCCATTTCTACTCAAAATGCGTCCCGATATCCCCGTTGTCGGTTCGGCTTTCACGCTGGCACTGGTCGAAGCCAAGTGCCGGGAACACCGCATCACCCCGCGGTTCGTGAAAGTTGCCGAGGGGCAGCGGTCCACCCACGGCGCCTTTGAATGTGAGTATTTCGCGGTTAACCACTCCATTCCGGACGCCCTCGCCATTGCCGTGCACACCGAGGCCGGAACCGTCCTGCATACCGGCGATATCAAGCTCGATCCGCTGCCCCCGGATCGCCGCCCGACCGATTTACCTGGACTGTCCGGGCTGGGAGACCGCGGAGTCGACCTCTTCCTGGTCGACTCCACCAACTCCGAGATTCCGGGGGTGGGCCCGTCCGAGAGTGAGATCGCCCCGACGCTCAACCGGCTCATCGAGACCGCCCGCGGACGAGTGATCATTGCGTGTTTCGCCAGCAATGTGGCGCGGGTGCAACAGATCATCGACGCCTCGGTGGCACACGGCCGTCGCGTCGCACTCGTGGGCCGATCGATGGTGCGCAATATGGGCATCGCACGCGATTTGGGCTTTCTCGATGTCGATGACCGCCATCTCATCAACGTGGAGGCTGCGAACGAGCTTGCGCCGCAACGGGTTGTGATGATCACCACCGGTACACAGGGTGAGCCGATGGCTGCGCTGTCACGAATGGCACGAGGCGACCACCGCCAGATCACACTCACCACCGATGATTTGGTCATCTTGTCCTCCTCGTTGGTACCCGGCAACGAGGAAGCGGTCTACGGCGTCATCGATTCCCTCGCGAAGGTGGGCACCCGGGTGGTAACGAACACGCATGCGCGGGTACATGTTTCGGGCCACGCCTACGCGGGAGAGCTGCTCTACCTGTACAACGCGGTGCGGCCACGCAATGTGATGCCGGTGCACGGCACCTGGCGGCATCTGCGCGCCAATGCGGGGCTTGCCGTCAAGACCGGTGTGGATGATGACCGGATCGTGTTGGCGGAGAACGGTGTGAGCGTCGACCTGCACAATGAGCGCGTCCGCATCTCCGGCCGGGTACCGGTGGGCAAGATGTTTGTCGACGGTCTGGTAGACGGAGACGTATCCGATGCCACTGTGGGGGAGCGCCTGGCCCTGGGTGGCGGGGGATTCATTGCGATCACCGTCGCGGTGCGCAGTGACGGGCGTACCGTCGGCAGGCCGCAGCTGTTCTCGCGCGGCTTCTCCGATGACGCCAAGGCACTCGACCCGGTGACCGAACTCGTCATTGCGGAGCTGAATTCACTTGCCGAACAGTCGGTTACCGATACCGGCCGCATCGCGCAGGCTGTGCGGCGCGTGGTGGGCAAGTGGGTCGGCGAGAAGTACCGTCGCCAGCCGATGATCGTGCCGACCGTGCTGACTGTCGGCTAGATCTTTTCGGCGAGCACGGTCCGTTCCAGTTCGGTCGTCGAGAGGCCGCGTCCGGCGGGTATCAGATAACGCTCCCGGAAATCGGCACCGCTGACATCCTCGAGCACCCGCCAGCCGTATTCGGCGAGCAGGGGTGCCACCGCACCGGGTGCGAGGCCGAACATCCATACCTGGCTGCGCATCCGAAACCGTTTGTACAGCATGGTGTTCCCGTGCAGGTTCGAACCGTCGATGAAATCGCGTTGCACATAGGTGAAGGCGAGGCGGCTACCCGGTATCGCTGTGCTCAGGTAGTCGAGTGTCGACCGGACCGCGGGCTCGGGAATGTACTGCGTGACGCCCTCCCAGATGAAGAAGGTGCGGGCGGTGACATCGTGCCCGGCCCGGCGTAGCGCGTCGGCCAGATTGTCGTGCTGGAATTCGACAGGAACGAGGTGAACCGACGGCGGTAGCGTGCCGACCGCCCGCTGGATCGCGCGCCGCTTGGCCGCGATATTCACCGGCTGATCGACCTCGAACACCGGTATCGGTGAGGCTCGGGCCAGCCGGCATCCCCGGGTGTCCATTCCAGCACCCAGATTGACAATCGCTTCCAATGTGCCCGTCCACGAAGCGAGTTGGTCATCGATGTAGCGCTTACGACACACGAAGATCGACCAGGCGCCCTGGCCGCTTCGTTCACCGAGCCCGATCAACAGTTTCCGCAGCCCCGTCCATGCCGTGGCACGGACAAACCACCGCAATCCGGCGGGCAGGATCCGTGCCGCCAGATCGTCATCGACGATCCGGGACTCGCGCGGCTCGTGCTGCTCGATCGCCACGATGGCCATGGGGCCGTATGCGGTCTGTGCTGCGGGGTTTGTCCGTGTCATGTCTAGCGCCTGTTGGTGAACCCGGCGTCGACAGGGAGCGCGACACCGGTGACGTACCGGGCGTCCTCAGACACCAGCCAGGCCACCGCGTTGGCCATGTCCTCGGGAGGCATGAGAACCACTGGCAAGGCGTGGCCCGTATCGGACATACCTTCGGGCGCGCCGTTGGCGAACAGTTCCTCCGTCACCGGGTTCACCAGCATGGGTGTCGCGACACCTCCCGGGTGAATCGTGTTTACCCGAATATTTTGTGGCGCAAGCATGTTCGCATAGGACCGCATGAGCCCGACCAACCCATGTTTGGCGGCGGTGTAGGCCAGCCCGCCGGGGGTGTTCATCACCATGCCGGTCAGGCCGGCCACCGAGCTGGTCAGCACGATCGAACCGCCGGCTCCGCGTTCCACCATCGACGGCCGGGCGACCTCGATCGTGTGATAGACCCCGGTGAGATTGACGTCGAGCACGTCGGTCCAGCCCTCCTCGCCGCTCTCGGGAGTCAGGGTGGCGATGCCCGCGTTCGCGACCACGATGTCGACCGGCCCGAGGGCCTCGACACCGGCATCGAAGGCCGCTTGCAGCGCAGCCCGGTCACGCACATCGGTCTCGTGCGCCGAGATGGCGCGCCCCAGGGCATCGACCTCCTTGACCGTGACGTCGAGATCCTGGGTGGTCGCCATTGGGTACTCGACCGAGGGGATCTGTGCGCAGATATCGACCGCGATGATGTTGGCTCCCTCGGAAGCCAGCTTGATCGCGTGGGCGCGGCCCTGTCCGCGAGCCGCGCCGGTGATAAAGGCGACCTTGCCGTCTAGCTTGCCCATATCAGTGCGTCAGATCGCCCTTGGCGGGATCGCCTGCTGGAAGTGATTCGGCGACAACGATTTCCGGAGCTTGGCTGAGCAGCGGACCTACTTTGCCGAACATCGCGGTGACGGCGGGCGCTTTCCCGTGTTCGGCCAGCGCCTCGTTGCTCGCCCAGGATTCCACGAAGACGAAGCGATCATGTGCCTCATGCAGCGAGTAGAGATTGCAGCCCGGCTCGTCGTGGACCTGGGGGATGGTCTCAAGAAGCGCGGTGCGAACGTCGTCGCGCTTGTCCGGCTGGGGATACAGGAACGCCACCACAGTGGGCATGGAACACCTCTCGTCGTTGGGAGTCGATCGAATTCCACCGTACCGAAACAGTGTCGAGTGGCCGTCGGTCGATAGGCTGTGCGGGTATCAAGGGAGGGATATGACCGATCAATACCCTGCGACAGGGCTACCGATCCGCACCGAAATTGTTCTTACCGAGGACGGGCGGGGCAAACTTGCAAAGGGGGCCCTCCACACGGTGGCACGTTCACGGGGCATCTGGATTCTGCTCGTTGTAGCCGTGCTGTACGTGGCCTTCTTCTTCGTTTTTGTTGCGGTTCCCGCCGGTGTGGTGATCCTGATCGTCGTGGTTGCGGCGGCAGCCCTCATCGCGTCGAGAATTCGCTTTCGTACTCGGCTTTCCATGCAGGCGATACCTGTCGGGACGGTGCAGCGCGCCGAGTTCGGAGTGTCGGATTTCACGTTCTGGGTACTGCGTCCAACGACGAATGCCCTACTCGGGCAATCGTTTCTGACCACTCGGCTCATGATCCTGCGTGACTACGCCGAGATCAAGAACGTGGTGGTGAACGACAACGCTGTGGGCATCTTGTTCTCGGCTCGGCCGGGAACACGTGAAGCCTTCCCCCGTGAACTGTTTCCCGACCAAGCACTCGTGCTGATGTCCCGCTACACCAAGGTCACGGGGAAGTGGTCGCCTCCACTGGCACCGACGAATTGACCCAGACCGAGTACTCGTCGAGTGCGGCATTGAGACGCTCGCGATCGACACGCGTGCCGATCTGTTGGGCCCCGACCAGGACACTGAATCCGATGCGGGCCAGTGTGTCCGCCCGGCCGGGCTCGAACCCGGCCTCGATGTAGTGCTTGGTCAGATGCTTGTGCCGTACCTGGTCCACGCGGTGCTGTGCCGCGGCGACATAGCGGTCCGCCATCGCCCAGGCGCGAATGGCCTTCTCGACCTCGTGATCTGCTTCGCGCGCGGCTTGTTCCAGTACGGCCAGCCGTTCTCGCGGGTTGGCTACCTCGTCTACGCGTCGGCGCTGTGCGGTAGCGACGTCGTTCTCCCAGTAGTCGATGACGGCCCGGTAGAAGCCGGCGCCGCTGCCGAAGTGGTGGTACAGCGAGCCTGTTGTCACGCCGATCCTTCGACATACCGCCGTCGTGGTGAGCGCAGGTTTCCCGCCCGCGGCCAGTAGTTCGAACGCGGCAGTGAAGTAGTCATGACGGGAGACCTTCTCGGTCATGTATCCGACCATAGATGAATCTACGTGCGAGGGGACGGTGAAAGCTCAAAGGTAGCTGCGCCTATTTGGATGGGCTTTTCAGTTAACTATTTGTGTATGATTTATCAAGTGGTACTGCACGCGAAATGCGTAGTGCAGCGATACTGGGAAACAGGGGAGGTACAAGCGATGTCGCAAAAGTGGTTTGCGATGGTGGGCGCGGTAGCAGGTTTGGCGATGTCGGTGGGGGCGGCGTTGCCCGCTGCGGCGGACCCGCCGAAGAATCCGTACCCGGATACCAGCAAGTACGCCAAGCTGGATTTCGAGGGGTTCCGTATCGCCGACAAGCCCGGCCTGTGGTTCTCCACGCCGTTCGGCCTGGACTGCGGGATCTGGGAGGACAGCAGCTTCGGATGCACAGGTGCCATATCGGGTGCCCCCGGCGGCGCCAACCAGGTTGGCTGGTTCAGGGGAGAGTCTGCGGCGCACTTCGATAACACAGGGCAGCCGCGGTTCTCGTCGGGGCAGGCACAGCGTGTGTTGTCGGCCAACAACTACATCGAACTCGGCAGCACCCGCTGCGCCACGACGCCGGAGAACAACGTGTACTGCACCGGTGGCGGCAACTATGCGAGTTACTCGAACCAGTTCATGGTGTCACCCGGCAAGACTTGGCTGGGCGCCCAGAATTAGGCGCTGACGCGTGGGGCGTGCGGCACCGGGCATCCCGCCGGTGTCGCCGCCGTCGCATCGTGGTGGGTGTACGACGTGTCGGTCATCCCGCCCAACGTGGCCAATGCCTGATTGACCACCGTCGCCGACCGCCACAGCAGCTCGCCATTGCGTTGTCGTGCACGGTGTTTGGCGCCGGGCAGTCTGTCTGTCAGGCGCCGGAACTGGACATTGGCGTGCACCGCTATGCCCGTCAGCGTGGTCCACGGTTGCAGCCGGGCGTCGTGCAGGGGAGTGGCGCGCACGAGTGCTCGCACCAGATCTTCACCGCCGTAGTAGGCGGCGATCCCGAGAACCGGAGTGAAGACCAGCCGGCCAATGCGTCCCGCAACTCCCTTGTCCACGAAGCCGAATGCCGCACTCATCATGACGTCGGTCCATTCGGAGGGGCCACCGGCATAGGCGACCATGTAGTCCATCGTCTCCATCCCCTCGGTCACGGACTTGGGGATCAGTTCCTCGGCTACACCGAAGACGTAGGCGATGTACGCCCAATACATCACGGCGGCCTCAAGATCGGCCATGCTACGAGTGCGGCCGTGCTGATGGTCGATCAGCGGCGGGATGAGCCCGAAGGTCATCGCGGCCCCCATCATCATGGAATTGGAAATCGGGTTGCCGTGGTGGGCGAATTGTTCGTCGCCCCAGGAGCGCCGGAGTCCGGCACGTACTTGTGCGTGCATCAGACGCACCAGGACGGTTTCCTTGAATGGCTGCGAAAAGCGTTCCAGAGCACCGCGATAGGTCATCTTTCGGAACCACGCGGTGGTTTCCAGGTTGCGGCGCAGGGTGTCGTTGACGAATCTGCCGGTCGCGCCGGTGGCGTAGGCGACCTCATCGCCCACAAACGTGCCGAAGGTATCTCCAAAGCCCATACCGAACTTGGCCGCCAGCGAGGAGTTGTTCCACAACTGGCGCCCGCGTTCCCAGAGCGCCGGGTCATACCACGCGGGTGGATTGTCGAGTTGCTCGAACAGCGCGACAAACTCTGCGGGCGGATTCTCGACCGATTCAATGCCATGGTCCAGGGCCCGGGTGAGCATCGCCCGGCCCTGGCGAGCGGGCATCTTGCGGATGCGGTCCACGACCGCGTCCATCAGTTCATCACCCTGCCAGAGGTGGTCGGCGAGCAGTCGGGTGCGCGGCGTCTCGTGGGGGATCTCATGGAAGTCCATCCACGGGGTCAGGATGTCACTGCGCGATTGAGTCCACATGGCATCGAATCGCAAGCGCGCAGGTGCAGGGCGTAGATCCATGCCTGCCCGCCAGTAGTAGTCGTTGGGGTGCGTACTGGTCGTCGATAGGGCGCCGTTGCCACTCATGAGGACAGGCTAGCGAGCACCGGGGCATGTTGGCAACACTCATTGTCAAGTGTCTGGCCGGTTTTCCCACGCCGAGTCGACGGCGTCAATACAATCGGCCTCGCTATTTTGCTGACTCAGTAACCACGAATATCGGGAGGGGTTGGAATGCGGCTGCGGACTCGGTTGGCGGGCATCATCGCGCTGACGCTGGGATTTATCGTCGGATCGTCGGCCGCCGCGATGGCGGATCCGGACATCTCGGGGGACCCGAATCCGTATCCCGACGTCAACAACATCACCAAGTTCAAACAGGCCGACTTCGAGCCCTTCCTGCGTGATGACACGGACGGGGCGTGGTTCGCGACGCCGCGCGGGTTGACCTGTGCGATCTGGATCGACGGGAGCTTCGGATGCAACGGTTCCTTCCCCGGGGCACCCGTAGGCACCAACCAGGTGGCCTGGTTCCCGGGCGATTGGCGTGCCCATTTCGACACGGCCAGCGAGCCGCAGTTCACTCCGGCGACACGTCCGCCGGTGCTCACACCGGGTAACTACTTCAACTACCGTGCCGTCAAATGTGCCGTCACGAAGGACGAGGGCGTTTACTGCTTCCGGGGTCATTCGGCCAGCAGTTACAACGGCGACCAGTTCTACATCGCCGCGAATCAGTCCTGGCTGGGCGAGACCAAGCCGCGTCCAGACCGCTAGGCCGGGTTCTCAGGTCACGAGGCGGTCTCAGGGCGGCCTCGCGTAGGTGACAAAACATTTGCTTACTAGCGGTTTTAGCCGTGTTGCAGATGGTGCGGATGTGACTGTTGCGACTAGGCTGTCGCCCATGGCGAGTAAGACTGTCAGCCGTTCGCGCAGCCGGAACACCAAATCGGGACCCCGGTCGCGTAACACCGCGCCGACCCGTCGTCCGGCACCGCGCCGCCGCAATCAGCGTCGTAACCAGCACTGGACGACGCCGCTGGTGGCGTTGGGGCGCGGGGCGCGCACGGGGTGGCATGCCTGCGCCCATGGTGTCGGGTCGTTGTTCCGGTCGGTGGGCCGGGCTCGTGACATCGAGCATGGGCACCGGCGCGACGGTATCGCGCTAGCGTTGCTGGGCCTGGCCTTCGTGGTGGGTGCGAGCTCATGGTTCCACGCCGCCAAGCCGGTCGGCGGCTGGATCGACGATGTCTTCCGTGCGGTCGTGGGTTCCGGTGTCGCGCTGGTTCCGATCGTCGCTCTTGTCATCGCCGTGTTCTTGATGCGCACCGAGCCGTACCCGGAGGAGCGTCCGCGCCTGCTACTGGGCTTCGCCATGGTCGCGCTGCCGATCCTCGGTTTGTGGCATTTGTTCGCGGGTTCCCCCGATTCTCCCGAGGGTCGCTCAGCCGCAGGCGGATTCGTCGGCTTCGTGATCGGCGGACCGCTCGCGCAAGGCCTCACCGCGTGGATCGCCGCCCCGCTGCTCGTGATGGCGATCGTTTTCGGCGTACTGTTGCTGACGGGCACCACGATTCGCGACGTCCCGGACACGCTCCGAAACATGTTCTCTCCCCGCGAGTATGACGAGTGGGATGAGGAAGATCTGGACTCGGATTGGGACGAGGAGGATCAGGAGCCGGAAGACGACTATGAGGCGACTCGCGAATTCACGCGCGGGGCAACGCCGATGGAGAACTACCCGCTGGAGGAAGACGCAGCCGCGGCCCCCGAGCCGCCCGCTGCACCGGCACCCAAGCCGGTGCCTGTGGTCAAGCCGACCAAGAAGTCCAAGCCGAAACCGCAGATGCCCGTTGTCGATCGGGTAGTCGAAGGCCCGTACGTGCTGCCCTCCCTGGATCTACTTATCGCGGGAGACCCGCCGAAGGAGAGCAGCGCGGCCAATGACGACATGATCGCCGCGATCACCGGAGTGCTGGAGCAGTTCAAGGTCGACGCCGCGGTCACGGGCTTCAACCGGGGCCCCACCGTCACGCGCTATGAGGTCGAGCTCGGACCCGGTGTCAAGGTGGAGAAGATCACCGCGCTGCAACGCAATATCGCGTACGCGGTGGCCACCGACAGCGTGCGCCTGCTGGCGCCGATCCCCGGTAAGTCCGCGGTGGGCATCGA
The DNA here is from genome assembly GCF_059813245.1 of Mycobacterium sp. NGS15. Taxonomy (NCBI): domain Bacteria; kingdom Bacillati; phylum Actinomycetota; class Actinomycetes; order Mycobacteriales; family Mycobacteriaceae; genus Mycobacterium; species Mycobacterium sp. NGS15. The sequence goes on from NZ_JCALEF010000005.1 coordinate 420,637, forward strand.
GGTGCCGAATACCGACCGGGAGCTGGTGCGGCTGGCCGATGTGCTGACCGCACCCGAGACCCGCAGGGATCACCATCCGCTGTTGATCGGCCTGGGTAAGGACATCGAGGGCGACTTCATTTCCGCCAACCTGGCCAAGATGCCGCACTTGCTGGTGGCCGGTTCCACCGGTTCGGGTAAATCGAGCTTCGTCAACTCGATGCTGGTCTCGCTGCTGGCACGCGCCACCCCGGAAGAGGTCAGGATGATCCTGATCGACCCGAAGATGGTGGAACTGACGCCCTACGAAGGTATTCCGCACTTGATCACCCCGATCATCACCTCGCCGAAGAAGGCGGCCGCCGCCCTGGCGTGGCTGGTGGAGGAGATGGAGCAGCGCTACCAGGACATGCAGGCCAGCCGGGTCCGGCACATCAACGACTTCAACGCAAAGGTGCGCTCCGGCGAGATCACCACACCGTTGGGCAGCCAGCGTGAGTATCGTCCGTACCCCTTCATTCTCGCCGTCGTCGACGAGCTCGCCGATCTCATGATGACGGCGCCCCGTGATGTCGAGGACGCCATCGTGCGCATCACCCAGAAGGCACGCGCGGCCGGAATCCATTTGGTACTGGCAACCCAGCGCCCGTCGGTGGACGTCGTCACTGGTCTGATCAAGACGAATGTGCCCTCGCGCCTTGCCTTTGCGACATCATCGCTGACGGACAGTCGCGTCATCCTGGACCAGCCCGGTGCCGAGAAGCTCATCGGTATGGGCGACGGATTGTTCCTGCCCATGGGGGCGGGGCGTCCCATCCGCATGCAGGGCGCGTTCATCACCGACGAGGAGATCTCGGCAGTCGTCAACGCTGCCAAGGAACAGGCCGAGCCCGACTACACCGAGGGCGTGACTGCCGCCAAGGTCGGCGGCGGCCCCGGTAAGGACGACGTCGATCCCGATATCGGTGACGATATGGACGCCTTCTTGCAGGCCGTCGAGCTGGTGGTGTCGAGTCAATTCGGCTCGACCTCGATGCTGCAGCGCAAGCTGCGGGTCGGCTTCGCCAAGGCGGGCCGCCTCATGGACCTGATGGAGACGCGCGGAATCGTCGGCCCCAGTGAGGGATCCAAGGCGCGCGAGGTCATGGTGAAACCCGAGGATCTCGGCAGCGTGATGGCCTCGATCCGTGGCGGTGGGGGAGCCGACGAGGAGGACGAAGACGACGGCGGAGTGCCCGAAGACTTCTAGGTCCCGGGTGTCTTTCCTGGGTGCCGATTTGTGCGAGCCCGGGCGTGGCGACGACGGTCTCCTCCATTGCTATAGCAACAAAGGAGACCTTGGCGAGTGCTTCCCTGAGTGTGCGTAACGTGCTCCGGTAGGCGGGGAGCCTGTTGGGTTTTCATCACGCAGGACTGGATACGGACATTAGCCACAATTGCGCGGGTCGGCGCGGCGGCAGTAACTATTTTTCCGAGTCATCAGCAACTTCTAACCAATGGGCTATCCCTGTTGTCCGAGAAATTCCGGTGCCATAGGGCGGCTGCGCCTGCGATCGTGAGTTTCTCATTTACACAGCTAAATAGGCATAAATCTAGTTTTGTGCTATTGCGTTGCCGACTCAGTGAGACGATCAGAGCGCTTGTAGTATGGATAAATCCCGCTGTCAAGGCCTCGGCGGAGTGACGATTGACACACCATTCAGCAAATTAAATTCCCTTGGATGGCGGCTGACATTGTGGGAGTGTTCCTCCCCGAGTGGCGTGTGACTTAGATCGCACGGATGCTGACATGTGGTTCTCGCCATAGTGGAAGGCTGCTTGTATGAGGCTCTCGAGATCGCGTCTGGACAAATCTGCAGCTAATGCAGCCGATGGCGGATGGGCGGACAGCCCGCTGGCGCCGCTAGTTCCCGGATCCCCCCTGTTAGGGAGCATCCCTGCGTTCCGCCGGGACATTCTCGAAGCGACCCGGATCGGGTGGGAACGCTATGGGGGAGTGGTCCGCTACCGTCTTGGCCCATTGCAGGTTTACTGCGTCTCGGACCACCAGCTTGCCGCCGAAGTACTTGCCAACACGGCTGTTTACGGCAAGCTCGGCAACACCAGCCCGCTGCGTTTGGTGTTGGGGCAGGGGTTGTTGACGACCGCCGACCATGAGCACTGGAAACGCAATCGCCGGATGATGCAACCCCTTTACTCGCGGCCCAGCATCGCGGGGATGTACTCCACGATGGTTGAGTGCGTGCAGGCCATGCTTGCCGATCTGGCGGAGGTTTCCCGAAGTGGAGCTGCCGTGGACATCCATCCAGTCATCACCCGGACGACCCTGGATATTGTGTCGCGCTGCATGTTTGGCATGAGGGCAGCCGATGCTGAAATTATCGTTACACCGGAATCGGTCGAGGAGATCCTGACCTACGCATTCAACCGGCAGCAGAATCCATTCAGTCCCCCGTTGGTCGTGCCGACTCCGGCCAATCGGCGATTTCGGGAGTTGATGGGTTCTTTCGACGATTTTGTGTATGGGCTGATTCGGTCGCGGCGGCGGGGGCCTGGGTCGGGAGGTGACCTGCTTGACATGCTCCTCAATGCGCGGGATGCCGACACCGGAGAGGGGCTCAGCGATATCGAAATCCGGGACGAGGTGATCACGACCTTCGCCGCGGGCCACGAGACGATGGCACAGACCCTGACCTGGGCGCTATATCTGCTCTCGCAGAACGACAATGCGCGCGAAGTGCTGGAGGCGGAAGTAGATAGCGTGCTGGGCGGCCGCCTGCCCACGCTTGATGACCTGGCGCGCCTGCCCTACGTGCAGCAGGTGGTGAGCGAGGCGTTGCGGCTCTATCCCTCTGCGCCAATCCTGCCGAGGCTGGTCAGTCAGGACACCGTACTCGGGGGCTATCGGATCCCCAAGGGCGCGCGGCTACTGATCAGCGTCTTCAATATCGGGCGTGATCCCGAGCAGTGGCGCGACCCCGGACAGTTCGACCCTGCTCGTTTCATTGGAGACAAACCAGCTGGGGTTCACCACCGTGCGTATGCGCCGTTTGGCGGTGGCCCCCATGTCTGCATAGGTAAGCATTTCGCATTGATGGAGGGCCAGCTGGTGTTGGCTGCGCTCATTCAGAACTATCGGTTCGAACACGACTCCGGGCACCGAGTGGAGATGTTGTCGAAGATAACGCTCCGCCCCAAACATGGTATGCGCCTGGTGATATCCCCAAGAAGGTCGTTGACGGGAGCCATCCATGTCGGTTAGCGGCGGCGTCTTGGTGGGCGGCATTGATCTGGGCGATCCGGTGCTTACACAGATCGCGCGGCAAGGACTCCAGGATGTGGAGCGGCGGTTCGCCATTGAGCTGGATGACTACGACGGGCGTGTCCTGGACGCAGTGTCGCATCTCTCGCGGGCAGGCGGGAAGCGCTTCCGCTCTCTGTTCACGTTACTGGCGGCGCAGTTCGGACCCGGTGCCGACGATCCTCAGGTGGTGCTAGCGGCGGCGATGATCGAGATCGCTCATTTGGCGACGCTCTATCACGATGACGTGATGGATGGCGCGCTGGCGCGCCGCGGCGTGGATTCAGCGAATGCGATGTGGAACAACAAGATCGCGGTTCTCGCAGGCGACTATCTGATTGGTCGTGTACTGCGGATCGCGGCCGCCTTGGGGGAGCATGCGATGGACATCATCGGTGTGACCTTCACGGAGCTGGTGGCGGGGCAGATGCAGGAGACGATGGGGGCTCCTGCGGAGTCAGATCCGGAGGCCCATTACTGGATCACCATTCGGCGCAAAACAAGCGTGCTCATTGCGGCCGCAGGTCAGTTGGGCGCGCAGTTTGCCGGTGCCCGTAAGGAACATGTCGACTGTCTGTACCGATTTGGCGATCTGCTCGGAACGATGTTTCAGATCTCCGACGACATCATCGACGTCTCTTCTGATTTCGAGCAGTCAGGCAAAGCCATCGGTACTGACTTGCGGGAAGGGATCATCACCCTGCCGATGCTCTATGCCATGCGTGATGACAGCCCTGCCGGCCGGCGGCTGCGTGAGGTACTCCACGGGCCGATCGACGACCCGCGTCTCGTCGATGAGGCACTGTTTCTCATTAATGAGGCGCAAGGAGTGAAACTCGCTGCACAAAAGCTTGTTGAACTGGGCGGCCAGGCGCAGAGCCACTTGTTACAACTTCCGGAAAATCCTGCACGCCAGGCATTTTCGAATCTCATTCAGCATATGGCGACTCGTGTCGCATAACCGCAACGGATGCCCGCGCTAGGAGAGTGATCACACAATGGTTCAGCTCGCCCACGAAGAGGCGCCGACATCATGGCGTACTCGTCTGCGGTACTCCGTACACATCCGTCGTCCAGAGTTCCTCTCCAGCACCGTCGCAACCATTCTGGTTGCCGGGTTTCTCAGCGCACATTCGTGGACGGACCTAGTGTCCCTGCCATTCTTGGCTGCTGCGGTGCTGGTCATTCAGGGCGAACAGATATGCAATATGGTGAACTGCCTGGCTGACCGCGACCAAGACCTCGCGCACAAGTCGCGGCAGGCCACTGCGGTGTTCGGTTTGGGTGAAACGCGCGTACGGCGTGAAATCAACGCCACTATTGTGCTCTGCGTAGCGCTCGGGTTGTACCTGATGTTCACCACCCGGCACTGGGATCTGGTTGGTATTGGCCTGGTGGCATTGTTCTTTGGAACCCAGTACTCGTTGCCGCCGCTACGGCTGAAAGGCCGGGGGATCTGGCAGATTCCCGTGCTGAACATCACCCTCACGATCGTGCCTGGGCTGATCGTCATTCGTTCATTGCCGTACTCGATCGAATGGTTCACGCTTGTGGCGATTTTCGGAATGGGTCTGACTCTCAACGGCGTGATGGTGGCCAAAACAGCCGAGGACATTCCCGAGGACGAGCAATTTGGTGTGCTTACTTCTGTTCGCGCTCTTGGTCTTACCCGTGCGTTCGTGCTAGGAACCGTTCTGGTAGGTCTTGGCGCCGGTCTGGTCACGTGGGCGGTGCTCGAGCTTGGCGGATTCTCGTGGGCGCTGCCGCCGTATGGACTCGGTGTCGGTATTGCGTTGGGGGTCAACGCCAGCATCTTGCGGCGCGTGATCGGTAAGCCGGTCGCCGACGGTGTCGACGTGGTGCGCTCATACACGAAGTACTTGCCGTACTATGCGCCAATTCTGGCCTGGTCGACCGTGATACCCGCCGCCTACGTCCTCATCAGCAGATAGTTACGCAGGAGAACACCATGCTTACAGCACCGTCGGTGCCCTTTCTCGACCTCTTGAGTCGGGACTTCGATCTCGCCTCGGATGAGGTTGATCGGGCCCGCGAGCAGTATTGGTTCGCGCAGAGTCCACAGGGTCCGGTTGTTCTGCGCTATGAAGAATGCGCCGAGCTTCTCAAAGATCCTCGCCTGGGGCTTGACGGTCGCCGATTCCTGCGTATGAACGGGGTCACGTCAGGTCCGATGTATGACTGGTGGATCGCGACGGTGCGTAACACCCCACAGGAAGACCACCTGCGTCTACGGTCCGTGGCCGCTCCGGGCTTGAGCCCCAAGCGAGTGGAGGCGCTGCGCCCAGCGTTGCGGACATTGGCACAGAACCTGGCTCAGGATATGCCGGGCGACGAGATCGTCGACTTCGCGGAGCGATTCGGATCCCCCTATGCCAGCGGGGCAATCGCGCGCTTGCTGGGTGTTCCGGATGGCGATCATGAGATGTTCCGATTGGTGTCGAAGGATGCCGGTCTGGTGTTCGTGTGGAGTGACCTGCCTGCGGTGTTGCCGATCATTGATCAGGGTATTGAGCAGCTCAAGAAGTACATCCATGGTCTCTTTGAGTTTCGTCTGCGCGAGGCTGGTGAGGATTTCGTATCGTTCCTTGCCGCAGAGGTTTCCCGAACGAACTTGCTGAGCAGGGCAGAAGCGGAGGGGCTTGTCCTGGATATCGCCTGGGCCAGTCAGGAATCGGTGGCCCGTCAGCTGGGTCGGGCGCTGATCGCATTTCACCGCCACCCGCGGCAGTGGGAGTTGGTTCATCGGAATCCGGATCTGATCGGCCAGGCGGTCGACGAGGTGCTGCGTTTTGCGCCGCAGATCCGTGCGATTTTCCGCTTCGCCACGGAGCGGATCGACTACCGTGACCTCACCCTTGAACCGGGCCAGTTCATCATGTTCTGCCCGCCGAGCGCGACCCGGGATCCGAGAGCGTATGACGGTGCGGGCACCTTCGACATTCTGGCCAAACACCAGAAGCGCCAACTGATTTTCGGTGGTGGGATATTCCGTTGCCTCGGCTCCGGCTTGGCCCGAATCGAATTGGAGGAAGCACTGGTGGCATTGATGCAACGATTTGCCTGCCCAGTACTGCCCGACCCGGCCACGTGGCGGGCGGCTCTGCCGATGGTCAACATTCGCGACGCCTTGCCGATTCGTTGGGAACGGCGCAGCAATGACTGACGACGTGGTGCTTCTGGATGACGCGGGGCGCGCGTGCGGCATCGCACCCAAGGCGACCGTGCATGACAACAACACTCCACTGCACCTTGCCTTTTCCTGCTATCTGTTTGATCCGTCATACCGGTTCGTGCTCCTTACCCAACGCGCCTGGAGTAAGCGGACCTGGCCGGGGTTCTGGTCCAACAGCTGCTGCGGACATCCGCCTCCGGGCGCGGATATCTCCGAATCGGTCATTGAGCGGGTGCATTACGAGCTCGGTGTCCAGATGTCAGCGCCGCAGCTGGCACTGCCAGACTTTCGTTATCGGGCAGCCATGGAGAACGGCGTGGTTGAGAACGAAGTCTGCCCGGTCTATGTGGGCACGATCGCAGAGGTCCCGACTCTGAACCCGGACGAAGTGGCCGGTTACCGATGGCTGCCGTGGACGCAGCTGTGCGACGAAGTGCTCGCCGGTACCCGCCCGGTGTCACCATGGTGCAAGTTGCAGGTCGCCAAGCTTGCGCAAATACGAGACTTACATTCTGGTTCAAGGGAATTGGTGCCATTCCAGGCTAGTGGGCGCACCACGACGCGGACCGTTACGGTGCGCCATAATTTCGAGACCGCGCATCGGCTGCCCATCCTCGGCGGAAAGTGCGTCAACCTGCACGGGCATTCCTGGTGGACAGAGATTACGGTGGCCGGGGCACTGAACGAGGAAGGGATCCTCGTCGACTTCGGGATACTCAAGGCGCGGCTGCGGGACTGGATCGACGCCAATCTTGATCACGGCGCGATGCTCGGACACGCGGACCCGCTTGTGCCCGCACTGCGCGCAGAGCGATCGAAGCTCTTTCGATTTGGCCTCGATGCCCCATCGCACGGTTTGGAGTGGCCCACGGTCGAGAACGTATCCGAACTGCTGGCCCGGGTCACCGCGGGATTCATCGCCGAAGCCGGTTGGTCGAATGTCACGGTCCACCGCGTCAAGGTGACGGAAACACATGTCAATGCCGCGGAATTGACCGAGTCGCCGTCGTGGAGCGCATGAATAGAGAGGGGAGCACAGTTCGATGATCGATGTGGAGAAGGTGAAATCCGCCGTTACCGATCTACTGCTGGCGACTGGAGTCGGCAATGACGAGCACACGGAGGACACTCCAGGACGGGTGGCCAGGGCCTGGGCGGAATCGCTTGCCGGATACGACGAGGACCCCGCCGTCCACCTGCGCCGGCGCTTTCCGGCGCCGAGCGATCCCGGTCTGGTGATCGTGGCTGGGATACGGCTCGTCTCCACGTGCGCACATCATCTGCTGCCCATCACCGGGGTCGCGACTGTTGCCTACCGGCCCTGTACAGGTAGCGAGGTTGTCGGCCTCTCGAAGCTGGCTCGGGTGGTCCACGGTTATGCGCGGCGCCTGCAGGTGCAGGAGCGTATCGGATACCAGGTAACAACCGCAGTGCAAGAAGAACTTTCACCGGTCGGCGCCGCCTGCTTCATCACCGCTGCCCACGGCTGCATGGAGACTCGAGGAGTCAAGGAGCCAGCCAGCGTCACCACGACACATGCGATGTCGGGTCAGTGGGTACCTGGCCACCCCGACGTTGTGGCGGTGCTCGCCGAGCACGCACAGATACGACGCTGAGTCACTACTCGTCTCGCCGCAATGCGATGGCATCGCCCACGTCGAAAGACGTGAATCCCTCGGGCGCGGCGATCTCCACGATCGGCTCGTCGCGGTTGTCCCATTCCAAACGCAACGCCGTGCTCATCACCGCATGCATTTCGTACATGGCTGTGATGTAGGTGAGCTCCAGGATCTCCTCGTCGGAGAGGTGGGTCTTCAGCGCGGTAAACACCCCGTCGGGTACTCGGCCGCCGTCCAGCACCAGGCAGTCGGTGTAGGCCAGCACGGCGCGCTGCACCGGGGTGAAGCAGTCGGCGGTGCTCCACGACGGGATCGCCGCGATCATCTCTTCCGTGATGCCGACAATGCGGCACGACTTGCAATGCTGGGAGAAGACGAACTGGCTGCGGCGTGCCCAGCCGGCCCGGGTCTGCCCGAGCTCACGCAGCACCGGGTCCAGCTTGCGATCGGGGCTGCGGTAGAACGCGAAACCCTGGACCGAATGCTTCAGGGCGTCGGGTACCAGCGCAAAAACCGTCCACCAGTCACCCGGTGTGCCGGTGGTGGTTCCCGGAGCGGTGACCGGATCGCGGTCACCGAAAATCTGGTCGTACATGCGATGGACAAGTCGGTCGTCGGTTTCGGCGCGGGACACTTGGCGCAGTCGTGGCATGCCTCGATCATGGCCGACGATCGTGCCCAGAAGGCGCCGATACGCGGAATCAAAGGTGGACGAGCATCCGGGTATTGCCCAGCGTGTTCGGCTTCACGTAACTCAGGTCGAGGAACTCGGCCACACCGGTGTCGTAAGACCGGCACATTTCCTCGTATACCTCGGCGGTCACCGGAGTGCCGTCGATCTCGCGGAATCCGTGTTTCGTGAAGAAGTCGACCTCGAAAGTCAGCACGAACACCCTTTTGAGTTCCAGGTCCCGCGCGACATCGAGCAGGCGGCTCACGATCGCATGCCCGACTCCCGCACCCTTGAGGCGGGGATGCACCGCGATGGTGCGTACCTCGCCGAGATCCGACCACAACACGTGCAGGGCGCCACAGCCGACGATCTCCCCGTTGAGGTCGGCCACCCAGAACTCCTGGACCGCCTCATACAGCGTCACCAGGTTCTTCTCCAGAAGGATGCGCCCGGCGTAGACGTCGATAAGGGCCTTGATGGCGGGCACATCGGAGGTGCGGGACCGGCGAACGGTCACTGGGGGGGCCGTGTGATCCGGGTTCCCTGAGATGCCGGATGTGCCATCAGCGCTCATGCGTGAACAGTAGCCAGCTCCAGAACAGATAGGGTGTTTGACGTGCCGATGCCACCGGAAACCCAGCCTGATTCCGAGGCTTCGGCTGCGCCGGTGCCGCTGCTGAACATTGCCAACATCCTGACGGTGCTGCGCATCGTGCTGATACCGGTGTTCATCGTCGTCCTGTTCACCGAGGGCGGGCACCAATCTTCCTGGCGCATTGCCGCTTTCGGCGTATTTGCGCTGGCCATCGCCACCGACCGATACGACGGCGTACTGGCCCGTCGCTACGGGCTGGTCACACCCTTCGGCCAGCTCGCCGACCCGATCGCTGACAAGGCGCTCATTGGTGCGGCGCTGGTGGGACTGAGTGTGCTCGGTGATCTTCCGTGGTGGGTGACCACGGTCATCCTGGTGCGTGAAATCGGGATCACGGTGCTGCGCTTCTCGGTGCTCCGCCATGGCGTGATCCCGGCAAATCGGGGCGGCAAGCTCAAGACCATGGTCCAGTCGTTGGCCATCGCCGGCTATCTGGTGCCGTTGACCGGGTATTGGCACACTGCTGCGGTGGTCCTCATGGGGCTGGCAGTGGTCCTCACCGTTATCACCGGCATCGACTACCTGGTGCAGGCGCTACGTCCTCGTCCCAAATCTGCATAACCCGGGCTCAGTCAGGCGAATGTGACACCAGTCAGCTCCTCGGACACCCGCCATAGCCGCGATGCGTTCTCATTGCTGCGCAACGGTTTCCACAGCCTTTGCGCCCCAGGAGGGCCACCCGCGTTTCCGGGCCACTGCGGACCGTAGAAACCGCCGTCTGTGACATCCGGTGCGACGGCGGCCATCAGGGCGGGGAGTTTTGCGCTTGTCACGGTCCCCACGACGAGTCCGCGCGCCGAGAGCCAGCGAATCATGCGCACCTCTGTGGTGTCCCTGGCGCGTCCGACCTCCGGCCGGGCCGCCAGGAGGCTGGTCGGGGCCACGCCTGGATGAGCGATGTTGCTCGCGATCCCCCATCCCGCGGCGCCGCTGAGGCGGCTGAGCTCGAGACCGAACAACCCGCACGCAATCTTTGATTGCCGGTACGCGCGCATGCCGTCGTATTCACGCTCCCAATTCAGGTCGTCCCAGTTGATCTCGCCGCTACGCGCCGCGATGCTCGTCTGAGAGACCACGCGCGCACGCCCGGTCCGCAGAAGAGGGAAGAGGTGTCCGGTGAGAGCGAAATGGCCCAGATGATTGGTGCCGAACTGTAGCTCGAACCCGTCGGCCGTGATCTGCCTCTCGGGTGGAGTCATGACACCCGCGTTGTTGATGAGCAGGTGGATCGGAGCTCCAGCAGCACGCAGTTTCTGTCCCAGGGCAGCGATCGACGCCAGCGAGGACAGGTCTAGTTGCTCTAGCGTCAGTTTCGCCTCCGGATGCAGCTCGCGAATCGTTGCGACGGCCGCTTCGCCCTTGCTCAGGTTTCGGACCGGCATGACCACCTCGGCACCTGCGGCGGCGAGTTCGGTCGCGATTCCGAGTCCAATTCCGTCACTCGCTCCCGTAACCACCGCTCGCTGCCCGGAGAGATTGGGCATGGTGATATCGGACGATTTCTGAGGCACGGCTACTCCTGACGTTGACCTGTGATGTGGACCTGTTCTGGCACCTGAGACGAGCGTCCCTGATGTCACGCGAGTTATCCACGGACTGATGATCAGTGGCTCAGCGGCGCGGTGCGGGAGAAAATGCACGCATGATCGATCGCGCGGCACTGGCCGACTTCCTCCGTACTCGCCGCGAGGCGCTACAGCCGGAGGATGTGGGGCTTCCTCGTGGGCAGCGTCGTCGGACCCGCGGGTTGCGACGGGAGGAGGTTGCGGCGCTGTGCCACATGTCGACCGACTATTACGCGCGCTTGGAGAGGGAACGCGGTCCGCAGCCCTCGGAACAGATGATCACGTCGATAGCGCAAGGGCTCCACTTGTCACGTGATGAGCGCGATCATCTCTTCCGGCTCGCCGGACATCAGGCGCCCTTGCCGGGCGCGGACAGCCAATACATCAGCCCCGGTTTGATGCGAATTTTCGACAGGCTCGCTGCCGATACCGCGGCCGAGATCGTCACAGAGCTGGGCGAGACGCTGCGGCAGACGCCGCTCGGCATGGCCCTCGTCGGGGACTTGACCCGGTACGCCGGTCCAGCGCGGAGCATCGGATACCGGTGGTTCACCGACTCGTCAGTACGCGCCGTGCATCCGCCCGAGGATCATCTGTTCTACTCGCGCATGTACGTTTCGGGGCTTCGGCGAGTCCTGGCGATGCGTGGCCCCGGCTCCAGAGCCGCTCGCTTCGCGGAGTTACTCAACGCTCAGAGCGAGCAGTTCCGCACCCTCTGGAAAGAACACGAGATCGGTGTTACACCGAAGGAAATCAAGCGATTTCAACACCGTGACGTCGGATTGCTTGAACTGAACTGTCAAATCCTGCTGGACCCGGTGGAGTCAACCTCGCTGCTCGTCTACACGGCGGTACCGGGCAGTGAGAGCTACGAGAAGCTGCAGCTCTTGTCGGTGATCGGAGGAGGGGCGACGTCCGGTATTCATGCTGGGAAAGCCGGAACACTCGATACCCCACTGGATTAACCCGTCTGTAGGTTCTCACGGCAGTGGTGACTTGCGGGCCTGGGTTTCTCACGAACTTGGCCACGGGGAACCCAGCCACCTCGCCGAGAGGGTCATCTGGCACTCGGGGGCGTTTGGGTTATCCAGTCGGCGACGTCATTGATGACTTGTGCGTCGACGTGGTGTGGTTCTCGGTAGCTGGCCGGTGTGGAGATCTGTGTTCCGGTGAAGAAGTAGTGATCACAGTCAGGGTAAATACACATCCGCACGTTGGGATGGCCAGCCAGCGCGCGCTGCCATGCACGCAGATCCTCTGTGGTGACTTGATAGTCGCGGCCGCCTTGCAGGAACAGCATGGGCAGTTCGAGCTGAGCCGCGGTGCTGAGGGGCTCGTGGGCGCGTAGATCGAGCCAGTAGGCCGCCGGAACCGCGAAGGGCAGGTCGCGGGCCGGTGTCGATTCGGACAGGTTCTCGTCATCGACGATGGCGGCTTGTCGGATGAGCTCGGCCACCATTTGTTCAATGACGGCATTGGGTGGGGTGTCGAGTCTGGCGAGGTATTGCAGTTGGCGAAGGGCAGCATGGTGGATGGGTTGCGCGGCAGCAGCCAGGCAGATCAGGCCTGCGAGAACGGGGTGGTGCAGGGCGATGCGGGGCGCAACTGTGGCGCCTTGGCTGTGTCCTAGAAGGAAGATTCGCCGACTCTGGAGGGCGGGATGACAACCCAGAAACGCGATCGCTGCTGTTGCGTGAGTGAGGTATTCGTCGGCGACGGTGAAGCTGGACTGAGCAGCGACCGTAGCAGGGTGGACGTAGGTGACTTTGTCGAAGCGCAGGGTGGCAATTTCGTGGGTGGCAAGGCCCCAGGCGAGGTCTTTGAACGGCTTGTTCGGACCGATGGTGCTGTCGCGGTCGGTGAGCCCTGAACCCGGCAGTAGGACGACACCTGCCACCGGCGCATCGCAGCTAGGGAGGCACAGCGTTGCCGGGACAGCCAGCCCAGCCGGCCCGATGGTCACCTCGGATTCGGTGAACACCGAGGGCGATCCGTAATTAGGTGTAGTCCATAGGTCTGGACCTGGGCAGCCCGTCGGTTCACGCACCGGCGGTGGATGGACGGATGTGACGCGACACGTGGAGTTGACAGTCGCGCACAGGTGAAAAGGTCGATACTCGCAGCGTACGGCGATCGTCGCGGCCCTGCCGCTTTGTGCCTGACTGACTGCGGTCAGAACGCGTAGGAAACCACCAAGACAACTATCGAAAACCCAAGCATGCTCAGGCAATTCAGCCAGAACTCCTGTTTGAGGAACTTGGCGCGGTAATGGGCGTAACTAGCGCACACAAAGTAGGCGACAACTCCAGCGTTCGCGGCGAAGCCGACTCCGGGGTATTTCAGCCCGAGAACAAGACCGGCGGCAGCCAAGAGTTTGATGACGACGAGTGTCCACCACCAGTCGCGCGGAAACCCCACTCCATCAAGGCATTTCTGAATGAACACTGGCGGCCGGACTGATATCAGGGCATCGCCGAAGAGGGCGAGCGCCAACAGTGCGGTGAGCCACCAGAAGTGAGGTGTTCCGATCATTTTTTTCCTCCTGTGTGTGAGATGACAAAACCGACGACATCTCGTAGCCGGTCGATCGATGTCTGCATGTCGACGGCGCCGTTGTTCATGGTCATAATGATTCCCAGATACGCGAAATAGATGACCCGAGAGCCTTGCTCGGCCTCAGCGCGGGTGAGCCCGGTGCGCAACAGCACCTCTTCGATCTCGGCCACGAGGGATTCCGCGAGGTTCTGAAAGATCGCTGATTCGTGCGAGCCGCGAGCGATAATCGCTGCGTATTCACCTGAAAGCTCTCGATCACGTGCGAAATAGTTGATGAACGGTTCAAACACGTCCATCGCATCCAGAACGGAACCGGAGCCGCGGACAGCGCGACGGTTCGCGCTCCGCCCATCGTGCACGGCGCCAATCCAACCGTCGAAAATGGCGACGAGTAGCGCGGCCTTATCGCCCACTGCCATGACAGTCCCCGTGCTGACTTCCGCATCGGCTGCGATCTGGCGAACGGTGGTCGCGCCGAATCCTTGCTCCCGAAAGAGTCTTTCGGCCGCAGCGAGCACCCCGAGGCGCGTCGACTCCCGCTTCTCGGACCTAGACTGAACATGTTCAGTGAACATGTTCAGAAGGTTATCACCGGCGACTAGCTCGGGGAAACTGGCCTCCACATAGGTTCGGAGACATAGGTCACGTGACCTTCATGACTATTGACATCGGGAACCTCCGCGTGCGCGGCAACGTTGAGCAAGGCAGACTCAACTACTACGCGGTATGGACGCCGACGTTCAGGACGCAAAGGAGAAGGACATGGCGCTGTTGCTTCGAGAGGCCATCGGCGACACCCTGCGGCACGCTCGATCCGGGCAGGGGAGGACCCTGCGTGAGGTGTCGGATTCCGCCCGTGTCAGCCTCGGATACCTGTCCGAGGTGGAACGCGGTCGCAAGGAAGCCTCCAGCGAGCTGCTGGCCGCGATCTGCGGCGCGCTTGAGGTCCCGCTATCAGCGGTGTTATCCGAGGTCAGCGAGCGGATGGCCCGTCGCGAGGCACCCGCCGCGGCTCCACAGCCCGCGGCGACATCGGCAGCCCGCTCGCTCAGCGGGATCGATGTCGCTACCAAGGTGGTCATTCCACAGGTTCGCGCAATGGCGGCCGCCTAACTACTGTGGCGGTCGCATTGTTTTGCGCCCCCGTAGGGGGTGTGGGGATCGGCGTGCAACAGATAGGTTGGGACCCACGCAGTCGTAGGCAGCGACGACTACCGGCATCCAAGCAGAAAGCGGATCGATCTCATGGCTAACCCGTTCGTCAAGGCGTGGAAGTACCTGATGGCACTGTTCAACGCGAAGATCGACGAGAACGCAGACCCCAAGGTGCAGATTCAGCAGGCCATCGAGGAGGCCCAGCGGAACCACCAGGCGCTCTCGCAGCAGGCTGCGTCGGTGATCGGGAATCAGCGTCAGCTGGAGATGCGGCTCAACCGTCAGCTCGCTGATGTCGAAAAACTTCAGGTCAACGTTCGTCAGGCCCTGACTCTGGCAGACCAGGCCACCGGCTCGGGTGATGCCGCGAAGGCGACCGAATACAACAACGCCGCCGAGGCGTTCGCCGCCCAGCTGGTCACCGCAGAGCAGAGCGTCGAGGACCTCAAGGCGCTGCATGACCAGGCGCTCGCCGCCGCGGCCCAGGCCAAGAAGGCCGTCGAGCAGAACGCGATGATGCTGCAGCAGCGCATCGCCGAGCGGACCAAGCTGCTGAGCCAACTGGAGCAGGCAAAGATGCAGGAGCAGGTGTCCGCCTCGTTGCGGTCGATGAGTGAGTTGGCTGCCCCGGGTAACACTCCGAGCCTGGATGAGGTGCGCGACAAGATCGAACGCCGCTATGCCAACGCTCTAGGCTCGGCGGAGCTGGCGCAGAACTCGGTGCAGGGACGCATGATCGAGGTGCAGCAGGCCAGCGTGCAGATGGCCGGGCATTCGCGCCTGGAGCAGATCCGCGCTTCCATGAAGGGTGAGGCCCTTCCCGCGGGTGGCACCGCGACGCCGGCGCCCGCGACGGCACCCGAGCAGGCCAACCCGGCCAATCCCCTGGGCCAGTAGTAGCTTCTCTTCTTCAATCGGCTTCCGTCCGCCGAGTGTGAGCGTTGTCGCTCGCACTCGGCGGATTTTGTTATAGGGGATATTCGTACTCGGCGACCGCGAAATTTTCGGGCACAATGTCAACATGACACCCCCGCCGCCCCGCCGCGCCGCGGTGCAAGGAGGCTGGGAGCAGCTGCTGCGCCGCGTAGCCAACAACGTCAATGACCTTGGCGAGGAACTCGCCGCCCGCATGCGTGCGATGTCCGACAAACGCGAGAAGCTGCTGCGGAAACGGCTGCGGGCCAAGCGCTGGAGTATCCGCTGGGCGCTGGCCTGTGCGGCCGGCCTGCTTGTCACGACGGTGCTCGCCACTACCGGTGCGCCCCCATGGCTGCTGATCATTCCGGCGCTACTCACCGCTGGCTGTGCCATCCCGGCGACGTATCTCTTTGTGCGGTACCGCTTCCTCAAGGCTGAGCCGTTGCCGCCACCACGTCCCGGAGTGGAGCGACGGCTGCCGCCGCTGGGTTCGGCGGCACGCCCGCCCATGGCCGCTTTGGATGCCGCCGAGCGTGGGCTGTTCTCGCTACTTGGAGTGGTGGAGCGCGGCAACATGATTCCGGATAGCGAGGGGCGGCAGATTCTTGCGGCGGCCAACCAGGCTGCGTACGTGATGGCCGCGACCGCCAAGGAAGTGGTGTCGATGGAGCGGGCCGCATCTGAGGCGCCGCACACCCGGGAGTATTTGCAACCGACCATCAAGGCGTTCACCGCACAGCTCGACACGGGTGTGCGGCAATACAACGAGTTGGTCACCGCGGCAGCGCAGTTGGTCTCGGCCGGAAACGGCGGGGCGGTCATGGCATCGCCGATGTCGCGCGGCCCGCTCTTCGAAGATCTGGTGTCGGCCACCGATCGCCTTACCGGCTGGGCGGGGGCGCTCGACGAGCTCGGCCAGCTGTCAGGGTAATCCCCGATCTTTCCCTGATCTTCGGGTTCCGGGGTTCCTCAGGTACCAATTCGCCTGCCAGGCTTGCTCTATCGCAGCAAGTCGAGAGAACGGTGGGTATCCGTGTTGTGGAAGATCATTGGCGTGTTGCTGGTCGTGTGGCTGGCATTCCTTATAGTGGGCGCCATCTTCAAGCTCTTGGTCCCGATACTGGTGGTGGGTGTGCTGATTCTCGGCGGTGTGATGCTGTACCGCGCGGTGGCGGATGCGGACAAGACTCAACTGCCATGAGGCTCAGAGTTTCGGGCGCAGAGCGGGGAGCACGGTTCCGAGGATGCCGCGGACGAGGCCCTTGGCAATGTTCCAGACGTCGGCGTAGTCACGCCAGAGCGTGACCTTGCCATTGTCGGAGAGCTCGGCGACACCGCAGACCCAGAACGCAATATGCACCGGGCCCACGATGACGACGTCGGTGCGTTCGGTCATCACCGTGTTGTCTGTGGCGGTGATCCGGTGAATCCTGACGTCGAAACCGGCGCCCGGCAGATTCAGCGAGGACAGTGCCCGCATCACCGTGGCGCGCCCCCGGACCGTGGGCAGGCCCACATTTTCCCAGCGAACGGCGTCGTCGAGCAGCGCATCGAGGGCCGCGAGGTCGCTGCGGCGCATCGCGTCCCAGAATCCCTCGACAATCCGGATGGGGGCAGTGGTGCTGGGCGTGTCCGTCATGGGGCAACGGTAAACACGCACCGCGGATTAGAGAAGGGGTGTGGCGGGATATCGGGCTGCGGCCCAAGGCGGGTCGGACCGGTTCGTAGGCCGCCTAGCGGTCAGAAACTTGGGCGGTCAGAAACTTGGCCGCAGTGCGGGAAACGGGATGCCCACCAATCCTCGGAGCGTGGCCTTGAACATGTCGAACATGTCGAAGTAGTCGCGCCACAGGGTGATGGTGCCCTGGTCGGAGACCTCGAAGACGCCGCAGACCCAGAATTGCAGGCGCAGCGGGCCCAGGACGATCGCATCGTGGCGTTCGTTCATCACGGTGTTCCCGTTGGTGGTGGTGCGGTGGATCTGCACCTCGAAACCGAACCCCGGGCGTTTGAGCGGCTCGAACACCTTCAGCGCCGCACGACGTCCGTTGATCGTCGGTAGGCCCACGTTCTGGTAGACCAGATCCTCGGCCAGGACACTTTCTGCGAACTCGGTGTCACCGTTCTGGGCGGCTTCCAGGAAGCGGGTGACGGTCTGTGCCGGGGTGAGCGCGGCCAGTTCCAGCGTGCTGTAGGTCATGCGTTTCACGGTAGTCCGAATCGCTGTGACAGGGTAGGGCGGTGCGTGTCGCCGTGGTCGCCGGTCCCGATCCCGGGCATGCCTTTCCTGCCGTCGCGTTGTGCCTGAAATTCGCCGCCGCCGGTGACGATCCGGTGCTGCTGACGGGTACTCGGTGGCTGGATCAGGCTCGTTCGGCAGGTCTGGAGTCGGTCGAGCTTCTGGGGTTGCAGCCGCGGGCCGGGGACGACGACCTGGACTCCGGAACCAAGATCCATCAGCGTGCCGCATACATGGCGACGGCCAATGTTGATCAGCTGGGTGAACTATCGCCGGACCTGATCATCTCCGACGTGATCACTGCCTGCGGTGGCATGGCTGCCGAGTTGCTCGGTGTGCCGTGGGTGGAGCTGAATCCGCATCCGCTATATCTACCGTCAAAAGCTTTGCCGCCATTGGGAAGTGGGCTGTCTCCCGGGGTGGGGCTGCGTGGCCGGCTGCGCGATGTGCTGATGCGCAAGATGACCCAGAAGTCGATCAACGAGGGACTGCGTCAACGTTCCCAGGCGCGGGTCGGCATCGGATTGTCCGCCAGAGATCCCGGGCCTGTGCGACGGCTGATCGCGACGCTGCCGGCACTGGAGGTGCCGCGCCCCGACTGGCCGGAGGAGGCGGTACTGGTCGGGCCGTTGCACTGGGAGCCCACAGAGGTTGTGCTGCAGCCACCCTCGGGCTCGGGACCGGTGGTTGTGATCGCACCGTCGACGGCCTTTACCGGGGCGGAGGGGATGACCGAACTGGCATTGCAAGCCCTGGGATCGGCGGGCGCGCGGGTGGTTGTCTCTGCGCTTGAGCCGCCGGCGTCGGGACTGCCGCCGTGGGCCATCGCGGGGCTAGCGCGTCAAGACCTACTGCTGGCCGGGGCTGACCTGGCCATTTGTGGTGGGGGACATGGCTTTCTGAGTAAGGCGTTGCTGGCTGGAGTGCCCGCGGTGGTGGTTCCCGGTGGCGGCGACCAGTGGGAACTGGCGAATCGTGTTGTCCGGCAAGGTAGTGCCGAGCTGGTCCGTCCGCTCAACCGAGATTCACTGGTCGAGTCGATTGGCCGTGTTCTGGGGGAGCGGCGCTACACCGAGGCCGCTCGCCGGGCCGCCGCTGGTGCCGTCGACGTCAAGGATCCGGTACGGGTGTGCCAGGACGCGGTGGCGGCCCTAAAGTGACCGTGTGCGTCTGACGGAATTTCATGAGCTTGTCACCGGTCGATTCGGTGCGGTCTACGGCTCGTCCGTGCTGGTCGACCACGTGCTGACCGCGATGGGCGGACGCACCGCGGCGCAGGCCGTCGAAGACGGGGCAGAACCCCGTGACGTGTGGCGGGCGCTATGTGCCGACTTCGACGTCCCGCGTGATCAGTGGTGACATTCGGCCAATCTCGCCGGCACTGACGGCCAGGCCGTTTCGGTGCGGAATCCGCAGCCGCGGTGTCATCGCCCCCATCCGTCTGTCGTCGCGGTGTGGTCGTCCTGGCCTGACTCGTGCGGGCCGCGACACGCCATTCGGCGCGCCTCCTTGAATCGAACAGGTGTTCGCTTTACGGTAGTCATGTTCGAGCACGATGGTTATGCGAACCAAAGGCGGTTTGGGCAGGTCAAGCTCACTTGTCGGACCCCTTGCCTAGCGTCTCCCTCAACCGATCGGGAACCCGATCTTCGAACACACCGATACGAAACGGAGAACACCATGGCGCAGGCACCGGATCGCGAGAAGGCTCTCGAACTCGCGCTCGCACAAATCGACAAGAGCTTCGGTAAGGGCTCGGTCATGCGGCTGGGCGACGAGGTGCGCCAGCCCATCTCCGTGATCCCGACTGGATCCATCGCGCTGGACGTGGCACTCGGCATCGGCGGCCTGCCCCGTGGCCGTGTGGTCGAGATTTACGGGCCGGAATCCTCCGGTAAGACCACCGTCGCGCTGCACGCGGTCGCCAATGCGCAAGCCGCTGGCGGTATCGCCGCATTCATTGACGCCGAGCATGCGCTCGACCCGGAATACGCCAAGAACCTCGGTGTCGACACTGACTCGCTGCTCGTGTCCCAGCCGGATACCGGTGAGCAGGCTCTGGAAATTGCCGACATGCTGGTGCGTTCCGGCGCCATCTCCCTCGTCGTCATCGACTCGGTGGCCGCGCTGGTACCGCGCGCCGAAATCGAGGGCGAGATGGGCGACAGCCACGTCGGTCTGCAGGCCCGCCTGATGAGCCAGGCCCTGCGGAAGATGACCGGTGCACTCAGCAACTCGGGCACCACCGCGATCTTCATCAACCAGCTCCGTGAAAAGATCGGTGTGATGTTTGGTTCGCCCGAAACCACCACGGGTGGTAAGGCTTTGAAGTTCTACTCGTCGGTTCGCCTTGATGTGCGTCGTATCGAGACGCTCAAGGACGGCACCGATGCGGTGGGTAACCGCACTCGCGTCAAGGTGGTCAAGAACAAGGTGTCGCCGCCGTTCAAGCAGGCCGAGTTCGACATCCTCTACGGCAAGGGCATCTCCAAGGAGGGGTCGCTCATCGATATGGGCGTGGAGCAGGGCTTCATCCGCAAGTCCGGTTCCTGGTTCACCTATGAGGGTGAGCAATTGGGCCAGGGCAAGGAGAACGCCCGCAACTTCCTGTTGGAGAACGCCGATGTCGCCAACGAGATCGAGAAGAAGATCAAGGAGAAGCTCGGTATCGGAGCGGTGCTGACCGATGACGAAGTTGTCCCGGCCCCAGTCGACTTCTGATTCCCCTGCCAGGGAATCCCTAGACGAACTGCGATCCCGGGTCGCGTCGGTACCCGAAGCCCCGACGCGTGAACCGGTTGACTCGCGGGACGAGCAGGCGTGGTCATATTGCCTTCGCCTGTTGACAAGTCGGGCGCGTACCCGCGCCGAGCTGACCGAAAGGCTAACTCGGCGCGGGTACCCCGATGAGGTTTCCGATCGAGTTATGGAACGGCTAGCCGCCGCCGGACTGATCAACGACGCCGACTTTGCAACCCAATGGGTACAGTCCCGGCATACCTACGCCGGAAAAGGCAAGCGTGCCTTGGCCGCAGAGCTTCGGACCAAGGGAGTGTCTGCCGAGAACGCCGCCGCAGCACTCGCGCAGATTGACGGAGACGCAGAGCGCTCGCGCGCGGCGCAGCTTGTCGCCAAGAAACTTCGGTCAGAAAGCCTTGATGACGGCGGAATCAAGGCGGCGCGACGATTAGTGGCCATGCTCGCGCGCCGTGGATACGGCCAATCCATGGCCTATGACGTGGTGAAGAACGCCCTTGCTTCCGAACAGGACCGCCGTAACGTCGGGTGACGACTGACGGCGCCGTCTTAGAGGCCGAACGGGCGAGCCGGGGGATTGGGCGGGGGGTCGCCCTCATCCGGTGCGTTGGATCGCATGCTCATCGATGCTTCGGCTGTCGGCGACTGCACACCGGGTAGGCACGGGACCTGCCGGGAGATCGTCTTGAATGGCCCGATCTCGGTGTCTTCGTTCAGCATGGGGAGTGGACCGCAGTTCCCCTTGAAGTGTGCGTCCATGGTGAACGGAGTCGGATTCACACAGGTGAGATTCATTCCGACCGGCGTCGCGACCTGCAGGCAGTCGAAGTTCAACGGAGCTCCGTAGGCCACCGGCGCACCCGTGAGTGCCGCCCCCGCGCACGCCGCTCCGAAAACGGCAGACACGCCAACGGCCAATACGATGTTTCGCATGGGACTTATGGTAACGAAGTGATACCTGTTACGTAATACTTGGATTGTGATAGTTGAGTAAGAATCGGCCCTGTGATGCAGCTGTGAAAGTTGATCACGTGTTTTTGGCGTAATGGCGCGCGGCTTTTGCCCTATTCCCACAGGTCGCCATGGAGTGCCACCGGCGAGCCCCGTTTTTTGACGTGTCGTAGAAGAACAACACGCACTGCGGGTGTGCGCACTGTTTAATCCGATCGGGAGACTCGGCCAGCAAGGTGAGTAGGTTGTCGGCGGCGAGCCAGCCGGGAAGCCAATGTGATGCGAGAACCTCAGCCGTATCGACCGGTCCGTCAGCGGTCAGGCGACGGCGGATCGCTCCGTGGGATAGCACCGTATTGATTCCATCGATCTGGGAATCCTTTACCGCGCGGTAGATGGCGTCACGTGCGAGGACCAAGGCCTCTCGGGTCTTGTCGTTGGCCACGCACCGCTCGTGAAGATTGTTGGTGTGCAACCAGATTGGTAGACCGTTGGCAGTGGTGAGCAGATCTTGTGGTCCATCGCCGCTCATCCACCGGGTATTCAGCAGATCCAGTGCGAGCGGTTCGCCGAGGTGGGGACGTGGATCGGACATGGCCTGAGGCTAGCCGCCTCCTTTCTGGGTGGGCGCGTCTCCCACATTCTAACCGGTAAAGATAAATAGATGGTTGACAAAGCGGACTCGTGAGAATTACGGTCTAACCGTCAATATATATTTACTGGTTAGGGAGGATTTTCATGGGAGCCGCCATCACGCCCCGTGTCGTCACCGGTCATGTCGGACTCAACGTCAGCGATCTGGAGCGATCGGTGGCGTTTTACCGGCGAGCGTTCGGATTCGACCAGCTCGCGGCGAGTATCGACGGCGCACAGCGATTCGCGTTTCTCGGATTCGACGGCACCCCGGTGCTTACGCTCTGGGAGCAGAGCAGTGGGGAATTCTCGGCGGCCACACCGGGCTTGCACCATTTGTCCTTCCAAGTGGATTCCGTGCAGGAGGTGCAGGACGTGGAGGAGGTACTGAAGGAATTGTCGACGGTTTTCGCACGCGACGGCGTGGTGGCGCATCAGGAAGGTGCGTCATCGGGTGGGATTTTCTTCGCCGATCCCGACGGGATCCGTCTCGAGGTGTTCGCGGCAACAGGGGTCGAGCGGCATGAGGCACCTACGGCCGATGCGCCGACGTGCGGGTTCTTCTGAGATGATCTATCACTCCGGCGAGCTTGCCGTCCAGCATCGAATGGGGCAGTCGGACAGCGCCATTCGAGTGGGCCGGATAATTTCGGCGCAGATCACCGAGGTTGCGGCGGCCTTTCTTGCGACTCAGCCGCTGGTGTTCGTGTCGGCCCGGGACGACGGCGGCAGGATGTGGGCGAGTCAGATCGTGGGGCCGCCGGGGTTCGCGCATGCCACCGACGCCCGAACCATCGCGATTGACGGTGTGCCTGTCCCGGGCGACCCACTGGCCGAGCCACTTCGCTCGGAGCGCAAGATCGGCATGATCGCATTGCAGCCGCAACGGCGGCGCCGGATGCGCGTCAACGGTACGGCTGTGCCGGCGGGACGGGGCCTTATCCTCACTACCGAACAGGTGTATTCCAACTGCCCCAAGTACATCGCGCGCCGCGACGTCTCCGGGATCGGCGCCGGATTGCCCGGGTCGCCGCGCCACACGACCGCGCTAAACAACGAGCAGCAAGGGACGGTCGTGACAACGGACACCTTCATCGTCGGCACTGCCGATGGAGAAGGCAACGCCGACGCATCGCATCGTGGCGGGAATTCCGGCTTCCTGCAGGTGCTTTCGCCGAACGAACTACGCTGGCCCGACTACGTGGGGAACTCGATGTTTATGACACTGGGGAACCTGCATGTCGATCCCCGGTGTGGTCTGCTGATCCCGAACTGGCACACCGGATCGACCCTGCAGCTCACGGGGACCGCGCGCCTCAATTGGGACGAGGGCACCTTCGCCCCGGGTGCACAGTGCTCCGTTGACTTCACCATCG
Source organism: Mycobacterium sp. NGS15 (assembly GCF_059813245.1). NCBI lineage: Bacteria > Bacillati > Actinomycetota > Actinomycetes > Mycobacteriales > Mycobacteriaceae > Mycobacterium > Mycobacterium sp. NGS15. The sequence continues at coordinate 444,207 of NZ_JCALEF010000005.1, forward strand.
ACGAGGTTGTCGAGACCGTCAATGCCAGCCCATTGCGTTGGAGCGAAGCTGAACCTTCACCCGCTAATCCGCCTCTCTGACAAGGAAAGACACATCATGCGCCCACCGTTGCCACCGTTCGACATCGATTCCGCCCGCGAGAAGGTGCGGGCCGCCGAGAATGCCTGGAACACGCGCGATCCCGAGCGCGTCGCGGCCGCTTACACCGAGGATTCGGTGTGGCGAAACCGCGACGAGTTCATCACCGGGCGCGCTGAGATTGTTGCCTTCTTGAGCCGTAAGTGGGCCAAGGAGAACGGGTACGCGCTGCGCAAGGAGCTGTGGGGGTTCCGGGAGAACCGGATAGCGGTGCGTTTCCAATACGAGTGGTATGACGAGACCGGGCAGTGGTGGCGCAGCTACGGCAACGAATTATGGGAGTTCACCGCGGAAGGGCTGATGTCACGGCGCGAAGCCAGCATCAATGACACTCGGCTCGCCGAAGAAGAACGCCGCATCTTCGGCCCCCGCCCGGCCGGTGACGAATCGCCACTACCGATCCGGTGACTACTCGCCGTAGTCCCGTCGCAAGTCTGTGTGTGCGGGATCCACACCGCGTGTCTCGAGGAGATCTTTGGTGGCCAACCCCGGTTCGGGTTGTGCGTGGGGAACCTCCAAGAGGCTCTTCTTCTTGCGGCCTTCCCGTAGCTGCCGCTCGATGTTGGTGGCCAGTGACGACAGCGCGAAGTTGATGACGATCATGATGATCGCGACCACGACGAGCGCCGGCAGATAGTTTCCGTAGTACGACGCCGAGCGGATGCCCGAACGCACCACCTCGATGTAGCCGAATGCATAACCCAGCGCAGAGTCCTTCAGCGCGATGACCATCTGGGAGATGAGAGCGGGCAGCATCGCCGCAATCGATTGGGGGAGCAGGATCAGCCGCATCATCTGCGACTTGCGCATGCCCAGTGCCACGGCGGCCTCGGACTGCCCCTTGGGTAGCGACTGGATGCCCGAGCGCAGGATCTCGGCGATAACTGAGCCGTTGTACAGCGACAGTCCCGTCACCACTGCGGCGAATGCCAGATACTCGGACGGAAAAATGGCCTGCTGCCCGTACAGGTAGTACGAGAACACCATCAAGATCAGCACGGGGATCGCGCGGAAGAATTCGACGAGGGCGCTCGAAATCCACCGCACCGCGCGGTGTTCGGAGAGCCGGCCGATGCCGAGCACCGCACCGAGAATCAGCGCGAAGACGATCGACAACGCGGCCGCGGTGATGGTGCCGAACAGCCCGGGCAGGATGTACGTCGTCCACGTGTCCAGATGCAGGAAGGGCGACCACTTTTCGGCCGTGAGCTGTTCATTGGCGACGAGGGTCCAGATCACCCAGGCCGCAGCCCCGCCCACCACGACCGTGAACGCGACAGCGATAATCCGATTGACCGCACGGGCCTTCGGGCCGGGTGCGTCATACATGACGGTGGCACTGCCGGTCATCGCTTCACCGCCAACCGCTTCGCGAAGTATCCGAAGGTCAACCCGATCGTCAGCGTGATCGCCATGTAGCCCGCCGCGATGACGAGGAAGATCCAGACAATCTGGTCGGCGAACAGCTCGATCTCCGATCGCATCAGCAGGGCGGCCTCGGCGACCCCGATCGCGGAGGCGATCGAGGTGTTCTTCACCAGCGCGATCAGCACGCTGCCCATGGGTGCCAGGACCGACCGCATGGCCTGCGGTAGCACGATGAGCGTCAAAACCCTCCAGAACGGCATGCCTAGGGAGCGCGCCGCCTCGGCCTGGCCCAGCGGAACAGTGTTGAACCCGGAGCGCAATGTCTCGCACACGAAAGTTGCTGTGTACAAGGAGAACCCAAGAACAGATAGCCAGAAGTTGTTGTTTTTGATGAAGTTGGAGTTTTCGGGCGCCAGTGCGATACCGAGATTCTGGTAGAGCCCCACCGAACAGAACAGGATGATCAGGGTCAGCGGGGTGTTCCGGATCAGGTTGACATACCAGGTGCCGAAGATCCGCATGATCGGCACCGGCGAGACCCGGCATTCCGCCAGGAGTGTGCCCCACACCAGTGCGCCGACGGCCGAGAAGAATGTCAGCTTGAGGGTTGTCCAGAACGCGGGCCACAGCTGTGGCCCCATGTTCGCCCACAGCACGTTCATGTGGCCTCACAAGCCTTGTCGGCGACGGGCTTGGCGCTGGTGATCTTCTCGATCGCGGCCAGTGAGGGGTCGGGCAGCAGGCCGTAGGTGCCGCTCTCGGCGCGCTTCTCCCAATCGTCGATGGTGCTGTTGCCGAGGGCCTCCCGCAGATCGGCATCCCAGGCCCCGCTGGCGATCATCTTGTCGAGCGCCCGGTCGATGGCCTCGATGGCGGCGGTATCACCCTTTGCGAGACCGATCCCGTACACCTCCCTGGAGAACGGGTCGCCGTTCTTCTTCTGTTTCTTGGGTTTCCCGATGCACAACGGCTTGCTCAGCTCGTAGTTCATCTGAATCAGCTTGAACTCGCCCTCATAGCGCTTGGCGTACCCGGCCAGGATCGTCTCGTCGGTGGTGAGGGCATCGACCTTGCCCCGTCGCAGCGCCTCCACGCAGGAGGAGTATGAGTCGAACTCCTGCAGTTGGGTGCCGGTCAGCAAGTTCTTCACGTTCTGCGCGGGCGTCGATCCGGATACCGAGCACAGCTTCTTGCCCCGGTTCAGGTCGTCCAACGTGGTCAGTGAGTCATCCGCCTTGCGCACCAGAAGTCCCTGGTAGGTAATGAGATACGGGCCGGCGAATGACACCTTCTGGCCTCGGCTGTAGTTGACCGAGTAGCTCCCGGCGATCATGTCCACGGTGCCGTTGTCGATGAGTTGCTCGCGCTGTGCCGACGGCGTCTCATACCAGCGGATGGTCGGGTGCGTGACACCGAGTTCGTCGGCGATGGCGTTGACGACGTACTCGGAAATCTTGACGTCGAATCCGCTCATCTTCTTGTCGGGGTGCTGCAGGCCAACCCCGGGCTGATCGAATTTCGTCCCGAGGATGACGGTGCCGCTCCGAATCGATCCGAGTAGTTGCCGTGGCTCGGTGCTGCCGCAGGAACTGATCAGGGTGGCCGCCAAGGCCACAACCGCCACCAGTGCGGTGTGCCGTCGCATCAGTGCTTGAGCTTCGTCGCGCAAGCGGTTCATCAATGTCCGAGGATCTTTCCGAGGAAGTCCCTGGCGCGTTCGGACTTCGGGTTGGTGAAGAAGCTCTCCGGGTCCGTGTCTTCGACGATGGCACCGTCGGCCATGAAGATGATCCGGTCGGCGGCCTTGCGGGCGAATCCCATCTCATGGGTGACCACCAGCATGGTCATGCCGTCCTTGGCCAGCGCCACCATGACATCGAGAACCTCGTTGACCATTTCGGGGTCCAGCGCGGAGGTGGGCTCGTCGAAGAGCATGACCTTGGGGCCCATGGCCAGGGATCGCGCGATCGCGACGCGTTGTTGCTGCCCGCCGGATAGCTGCGCCGGGTATTTGTCTTTCTGACTGGCGATCCCGACGCGTTCCAGCAGTTCGATTGCGAGCTTGCGCGCGGTTTCCTTGTTCTTCTTGCGCACCTTCATCGGTGCGAGGGTCACGTTGTCGAGAATTGTCTTGTGTGAGAAGAGGTTGAAGGACTGGAAAACCATCCCCACTTCCGCGCGCAGGTTGGCCAGCGCGCGGCCCTCCTCGGGGAGTGCTTTGCCGTCGATTCGGATGGTGCCGGTGTCGATGGGCTCGAGACGGTTGATGGTGCGGCACAGCGTCGACTTGCCCGAGCCGGAGGGGCCCAGGATGACGACGACCTGCCCACGGGGGATCTCGAGGGTGATGTCCCTGAGCACGTGCAGGTCGCCGAAATGCTTGTCGACATGCTCGAGGGAGATCATCGGGACGCTTGTTGCGGGGGTGTTTTCCCCACTCGTTGAGGTGTCGGTGCTCACCGGCATGGTCAGACAATACGGGTTCCCCACACATTTGCAGCGTGGAACGAGCGGGTACGCGCATTCGGCGATATGTGATTCGACGCACCGTATGATCGGGTTCAGCAAACATCTGCCATACTGGGTGAATGTGGACGCGACGGCGGCCCTCCTATGAGGGTCCGCGAATCAAGGCCTTCGCGCGTGTCATCACATCTGTGCTGTTCATCACGTCGTTTCCCGTCGCGGTGTTGAGTGGGGCAACGCCCTGGGGCTGGGTTATGGCAAGTTTCGGGCTGGTTTTCGGGCTGTGCTTACTGCCCAGCTCGCTAATGCGTTTCGCCACGCCATCGAGGCAGGTGACGGTCAATGCGGGGCTGCACTTCCGCGACGGTGAGATTCTCGAGCGACCACGGCCCAGGCGAGATATCTCGTTCGTGATCGTTATCGGGCTGATCGGGGGCATCGTCGTCATGACCGTTCGCGAAGCGTTCGTCCAGCCCGGCTTTCCTGAATCGTGGGTGTGGGCCGGCTGGTGCGTGTGGGTGGGCGTCAATGCCGTCTACGGCATCGACGATTGGTGGCAGGGCTGGCACGTGCCAGAGCGGACACGATGAAGAAGCGGTCGTGGAAACGTCGTCAATTGGCGACGGAAACCGCCTGAACGCGGGCACGTACCATAAGCCGGTGACCAGTACCGTGACTTCCGATGTATCGGCGGTCCGGACGTACCAGGTCCGCACCTACGGCTGCCAGATGAATGTGCACGACTCCGAGCGGGTGTCGGGTCTCCTGGATGCGGCCGGATACGTCAAGGCCCCCGACGGCACCGATGCCGACATCGTCATCTTCAACACCTGTGCGGTGCGTGAGAACGCCGATAACAAGCTGTACGGAAACATCAGCCATCTGGCACCACGCAAAGCCGCCAACCCGAACATGCAGATCGCCGTCGGCGGCTGTCTCGCCCAGAAGGACCGCGAGGGCATGCTCAAAAAGGCGCCGTGGGTCGACGTCGTCTTCGGCACGCACAACATAGGATCGCTGCCCACGCTGCTGGAGCGGGCACGTCACAACAACGAGGCCCAGGTCGAGATCGTCGAGGCCCTCGAACACTTTCCGTCGGCGCTGCCCGCCACCCGCGAATCGGCCTATGCGGCCTGGGTGTCGATCTCGGTGGGCTGCAACAACACCTGCACCTTTTGTATCGTTCCCTCCCTGCGCGGCAAGGAGATCGACCGTCGACCCGGTGACATCCTCGCCGAGGTACAGGCTTTGGTGGATCAGGGTGTGCTGGAGGTGACGCTGCTCGGTCAGAACGTCAACGCCTACGGGATCAACTTCGCCGGTCCCGACATCGCCCGCGACCGAGGTGCTTTCGCCGATCTGTTGCGGGCCTGCGGCCGCATTGAGGGACTGGAACGGGTGCGATTCACCTCCCCGCATCCGGCTGAATTCACCGATGACGTCATCGAGGCCATGGCACAGACTCCGAATGTGTGTCCCCAGCTGCATATGCCGCTGCAATCTGGTTCTGACCGCATCCTCAAGGCTATGCGCCGGTCCTACCGGTCCGAGCGCTTCCTGTCGATCATCGACAAGGTGCGTGCGGTCATGCCGGACGCCGCCATCACCACCGACATCATCGTGGGATTCCCCGGCGAGACCGAAGAGGACTTCGCGCAGACACTTGAGGTTGTGCGTCGCGCACGCTTCTCCAGTGCCTTCACCTTTCAGTACTCGATACGGCCGGGCACCCCGGCGGCCGACCTTCCCGATCAACTGCCGAAAGCCGTTGTACAGGAACGCTATGACCGGCTCATCGTGCTGCAGGAGTCCATCACGCTGGAAGAGAATAAGAAGCAGATCGGTCGACAGATCGAGGTGCTGATCGCCACCGGTGAGGGCCGGAAGGACGGCGAGACCGCACGCATGAGCGGGCGCGCCCGTGACGGCCGTTTGGTGCACTTCCGGCCGCAAGGACAGCTCGACGGGGAGCTGCGTCCCGGCGATGTCATCACCCTCGACGTCACCGGCGCGGCACCGCATCACCTGATTGCCGACGGGGGAGTGCTGAGCCATCGGCGCACCCGGGCCGGTGACGCGCACGAAACCGGCAAGAAGCCGTCTACATCAGGAATTGGCTTGGGCATGCCCGCAATTGGAGTCCCGAAGGCGGCAGAGCAGATTGAGGTTGCAGGGTGCGGGCTATGAGTGACGCGGAATCCGGAAAAGAAGACCCCGAGTTGGAGGAGTTCGCGGCGTTTCACAAGGACATCGACGCGGCCGAGAAGAAGGTCGCGGGGGAGATCGATCCGGGCGCCCGAGCCCTCGTGGTGGCCGTCCTGGTCTTCGTACTGCTTCTCACCTTCGTACTGCCGCACACCGGGCATGCCAGGGGATTCGACGTTCTGTTCAACGGGGCGATAGCGGACCAGGAATCTGTGCGGGTGCCCTCCCGCATCTTCGTGTGGCTCGCGATGGTCTTCGGTGTCGGGTTTTCCATGCTGGCGTTACTGACCCGCCGCTGGGTGCTGTCCTGGATCGCGCTGGCGGGGTCGTTCGTCGCCAGTGTGATTGGCATGCTCGCCATTTGGACGCGTCAGACCGCCGGGGCCGGACATCCCGGTCCGGGGATCGGGTTGGTGGTCGCCTGGATCGCCGTCATTCTGTTGACCTTCCACTGGGCGCGGGTGGTGTGGTCGCGTACCGCGGTGCAGCTTGCGGCCGAGCAGGAGCGGCGTGAGGCCGCCAAGCGCGATCAGCGCACTTTCCTTGACGACGCCTTCGAGGACGACGGCGACGCGCAGTAACTAGCGCGACCGGCTCTTGACCGCGGCCACCGCCGCATCGGCCCATTCCTGCCACTGCTTGGCGCTGGCACGAGCCTTCTCCGCATCCTTGGTCTTGCCCGCCGCCTCTGCCTTGGCGGCCTGCTCTTCGAACTGGCGCGCGCGATTGCGGAACTGCTCGGCTCGTGCCTCCGCCTCGGGGTCGCCCCAACCGGATTCGCCGGCTTCGCGCACCTTCTTCTCTACCGCACGCAGCCGCCGTTCCAGATCGGTCTGCTGCTCACGCGGCACCTTTCCGATGGCGTCCCACTTGTCGCCGATGGCCCGCAGCGCCGCCCGGGCGCCGTCCACGTCGGTCTCCGGATCGATCTTCTCGGCCTCGACCAGCAGCGCACGCTTGGCATCCGCGTTGGCCACGAATTCAGCATCGCGGGAGGCGGATTCGGCATTGCGGGCTGCGAAGAACTTGTCCTGAGCGGCCTTGAAGCGGTGCCACAGGTTGTCGTCCGTCTCCCGGGGGGCCCGGCCGGCGGCCTTCCAGTCGTTCAGCAGATTCCGGAATACCGCCGAGGTGGCGCCCCAGTCGGTGGAGTCCGAAAGTGCCTCGGCCCGCTTGCAGAGTTCTTCCTTCTTCTCCCGCGCCCCGGCGCGTTCGCGATCCAGTTCGGCGAAATGCGCACCGCGCCTGCGGTTGAACGTCTCGCGTGCCGTCGAGTACCGCTTCCACAGGGCATCGTCGGTCTTGCGGTCGACGCCATGGATGGATTTCCACTCGTCGAGGATGGCCCGGATCCGATCACCGGCGGCCTTCCACTGTGTGGAATTGTTCGCGAGCTCCTCGGCTTCGGCGGCGAGCTCTTCCTTGCGCGAGATACTCGCTAAGCGGGCCTCATCACGCTGCGCGCGCGCCGCGGCGGCCTGGGCGTCCGCGGACTCCAGGAGTGCCGACAATCGTGCCGAGAGTGAGTCCACATCGCCGAGGACGGCGGCGGTGGGCAGCGTCTCTACGAGGTGCTCAGCGGCAGTCCTGATCTTGCGAGCGTCGCCGGAACCCGAACTGAGCCGCAATTCCAGTAGCTGGATTTCCGTCTCAAGGTCTTCGAACCGACGGCCGAAATGCGTATAGGCCGCGTCGGCGTCTCCAGCCTGCCACGACCCGATCTGACGCTCACCGGCGGATGTGATCAGCCACACGCTGCCGTCGTCATCCACACGGCCGAACTTGTGCGGATCAACATGGTGGGCCGCGGGAGCGGGCGCCGATGCCGCGGGACGCCGCGGTATCGGATGAGGTTTCGGCCCCGGCCGGGGGGCGGGGGCAGCTCCGGGCTGGTGGACGGGAGCAACGTTCTCTTGCTGTGGTGACTGATCCGGCATCGAAACCTCTTCCTACAATTGTTGCCGCGCAACACGGCGCCCTAAGCTCACTACACCGTTCATTCAAACAGGTGTCATCGCCGCACGGGCGAACATATGCCAGATGATTCCGCGAGGAGGCCGCGATGTCCGAGACGGATATCGCGTCGGCACTCGCCGTCGGAGCACCTGCCTGCGACGCATTTGGCGATGCCATCCAGCAGGTCGTCCACCGGTGGCCAGCGTATCCCGGGCCGGGCCGAGCGAGGGGAAATGCTGTGCCTCCTACCCCGAAGGCCACCTAGCGTCGTGGACCTTTCGATAGCGATCTGCCCATCGACCCCGCTGCTGGTGCCCGAGCTGGGCGGCGAGGCTGCCAACGAAACCGCTGACCTGCGTGAGGCGGCGATCACGGCGGCGCGAAGCCTGCCCAGCCGATGGATCGCGATCGGAGCAGGGGATGGCCGGTACGGCAGCGACGTGTCGGGCACATTCGCCGGATACGGGGCTGACGTGCGTGTTTCGCTCTCCTCGATGCCCGCCGCCGCCGTCGACCTGCCATTGGCGGCGCTCATCGCCGGGTGGTTACGGGCACGTGTGGCGTCCGCGGAGGTACAGGTGCGGTTTGTCGGTGTCTCCGACGCGGACGGCGCCGTCTGTGGGCGCGCGTTGCGTGACGAGATCGAGGCGTTACCGACACCCCCGGGTGTACTTGTCATCGCCGACGGTGCCAACACCCTCACCGACAAGGCGCCCGGGGGGTATCGGCCGGAGGCCGGGGCCGCGCAGCAGGGACTTGTCGACGCGCTCGCGCAGGGGGATGCGGCCTCATTGCGCCATTTATCACACGTCATCGGCGGGGGCGCCGTCTATCAGGCACTTGCCGGGTTGGTGGGTTCGGATGCCGTTCAGGCCCGGTGCCTTTACCAAGGAGCCCCGTATGGGGTTGGTTACTTCGCAGGCACCTGGCGGGTTTCGTGATGCGACCCATCGCTGTCATCGGCCCCACCGCCACCGGCAAGTCGGCGCTCGCGCTCGATCTCGCCGAGCGATTGAGCGGCGAAATCGTCAACGCGGACGCCATGCAGCTGTACCGCGGTATGGATATCGGTACGGCCAAGGTGCCGGCGGTGGAACGCCGGGACATTCCACACCACATGCTCGATGTGCTCGATGTGACAGAGACTGCCACCGTCGCGACCTACCAACGGGAGGCCGTCGCGGCCATCGATGCCATCCGGGCACGAGGACACGTGCCCGTGATCGTCGGTGGGTCGATGATGTATATCCAAGCATTGCTTGATGATTGGACGTTTCCGGCAACGGATGCGCAGGTACGGGCGCGCTGGGAGCAGAGGCTGGCGGAGATTGGCGTCGCCGCGTTGCACGCCGAACTCGCCACACGCGACCCGGCGGCGGCGGCGGTCATCTTGCCTACCGACGGGCGTCGCACGGTGCGGGCGCTGGAGGTGATCGAACTCACCGGACAGCCGTTCGCCGCCTCGGCGCCGACGATCGGCCCTCCGCGGTGGGACACATTGATCGTGGGATTGGACTGGCACACGGAGAAACTCGACGAACGGATCGCACGGCGCACGGATCTGATGTTCGAGCAGGGACTGGTCACCGAGGTCGAGGCGCTGCTGGATGTCGGGTTACGTGACGGCGTCACCGCATCGAGGGCCATCGGATACGCCCAGGTGATCGCGGCGCTGGACGCCGGAGGAGGCTCCGACGATCTGGCACAGGCGCGTGAACTGACATTCGTGGGCACCCGGCGCTATGTGCGCCGTCAGCGATCGTGGTTTGGCCGCGATCACCGCATCATGTGGCTGGCGGGCGGCGGCGGTGACGCAGCCGGACTCTGCGGCGAAATCGAGTCGCGGTGGCGCCTATCCTCGAATACGTGAAGTTCACCAAGGGCCACGGCACCCAGAACGACTTCGTGGTGCTGCCGGACGTCCACATCAAACGGGATCTGTCGGTGCCCGCCGTCCAGGCGTTGTGTGACAGGCAACGCGGTCTTGGCGCCGATGGCGTGCTGCGCGTGACCACCGTGGGCGCTGCACTCGAGGGCGGGGTGCTGGCTGAGAAGCCGGTCGGGGTTGGCAGCGAAGACTGGTTCATGGACTACCGCAATGCTGACGGCTCGATCGCTGAAATGTGCGGTAACGGTGTCCGGGTGTTCGCGCACTATCTGCGGTCGGTGGGGCTGGAACACCGCGACGAGTTCGTTGTCGCATCGCTGGCCGGTCCCCGGCCGGTGCGTATCAATTCCTGGAGCCAGCTTGCGGCCGATGTGACCGTCGACATGGGGCCGGTGAAGGAGTTCGGCGCCGGCGAGGCGAGTGTCGGCGGCCGACGGTTCTCCGGTCTGGCCATTGATGTGGGTAATCCGCATCTGGCCTGTGTGGACGCTGATCTGACGGCTGAGGATCTGCGCTTGCTCGACGTGGGTGCCCCGGTGGAGTTCGGCGAAGAGCTGTTTCCCGACGGGGTCAACATTGAGGTGCTGACGGCCCCCGTGAACGGCACTGACGGTTCCGTCGGCGCGGTGCAGATGCGGGTCCACGAACGTGGCGTCGGCGAGACACGTTCCTGCGGAACAGGAACCGTGGCGGCCGCCTATGCGGCATTGCGGCACCTCGGGCAGTCGACCGGCGAGATTGTGGTCAACATCCCCGGTGGACAGGTTCGGGTGACGGTCACCGCTGAGTCCAGCTTCCTGCGCGGGCCTTCGATGCTGCTTGCCGACGGCGAAATCTCCGACGAATGGTGGGGCGGCATTGGCGCCTGCGGATAATGGGGATGCGATCGATGAGCCACAGGTGGGAGCATCAGTGCGCGATGAGCGACGTGCGCGAAGAGCAGACAGCAGAGACATGAATTCGACATCCTTTCCGACACCCACCGACGGCGAACTTGCCCTCGAAGACCGCGCCGCACTTAAACGTGTGGCGGGGCTCTCCACCGAACTCGCCGACGTCACCGAGGTTGAGTACCGGCAGCTGCGCTTGGAACGGGTTGTGCTGGTAGGGGTCTGGACCGACGGAACCTCGCATGAGGCCGACGTCAGCATGGCTGAACTGGCGGCGCTCGCCGAGACCGCCGGGTCCGAGGTGCTCGAAGCGTTGATTCAACGCCGTCAAAAACCTGATCCGGCAACATATATCGGATCTGGCAAGGCGATCGAGCTGCGTGAGATCGTGTTGGCCACCGGTGCCGACACCGTGATCTGCGACGGTGAACTCAGCCCGGCGCAGCTGGTAGCGCTCGAGAGGGCGGTGAAGGTCAAGGTCATCGACCGCACCGCGCTGATTCTGGATATCTTCGCCCAGCACGCCACCAGCCGCGAAGGCAAGGCACAGGTGTCCCTGGCGCAGATGGAGTACATGCTGCCGAGGCTGCGTGGCTGGGGTGAATCGATGTCGCGCCAGGCCGGTGGCCGTGCCGGCGGCGCCGGGGGCGGTGTGGGTACTCGTGGCCCCGGTGAGACGAAGATCGAGACGGACCGGCGCCGGATCCGCGAACGCATGTCCAAGCTGCGTCGTGAGATCCGTGAAATGAAAACGGTTCGTGACACCAAGCGCAGCCGTCGACTCGAGAGCGATGCTCCGTCGATTGCCATCGTCGGCTACACCAACGCCGGTAAGTCGAGCCTGCTGAACGCGATCACCGGCGCTGGGGTACTGGTTCAGGATGCGCTGTTCGCCACGCTCGAACCGACGACGCGACGCGGAACATTTGATGACGGACGCGAATTCGTCATCACCGATACCGTCGGTTTCGTGCGGCACCTGCCCACCCAGTTGGTGGAGTCCTTTCGGTCCACTCTGGAAGAGGTGGCTGACGCGGACCTGCTCGTCCACGTGGTGGATGGCTCAGATTTGGCGCCGCTGGCCCAGATCGAGGCGGTGCGCGCGGTGATCAGCGACGTCATCGCCGACAGTTTGGGTAACACAAGCTCGTCGTCTCCAGAATTATTGGTGATCAACAAGATCGACGCGGCCGGTGATCTTGCTTTGGCGCAGCTGCGTCGCGCGCTGCCCAAGGCGCTGTTCGTGTCGGCGCACACCGGTGACGGGATCTCCCAGCTCCGGGAGGCCATTGCCGAGACGGTGCCTCGCGCAGACGTGCCCGTCGACGTGGTCATCCCTTATGACCGCGGTGAACTGGTGGCCCGAATCCATACCGAGGGTCAGGTGCACTCCACCGAACATCTGGCAGAAGGCACGCGTGTAGTGGGCCGGGTGCCTCGGGCGCTGGCCGCGCTCCTCGCCGGGCTCTAATCGTGCGGAACGATCCGCGGCGGGATGTGCGCCCGGATCGGAGGCGGTGATCCCTCGAACCGCTCGATCTGCACCAGCACGTGCTGACCGGTGCAGCCCTGTGCCAAGGACGAGGTTCCCGAGTCGTCGGTGAGGACATTGGGATTGCCATGTGCGCAGGCCGAATCCGGATCAGAAGGATCGATCGGGTCGTACCACGCGCCGGTGGCCAGCTGTACCACCTGGCGCCGTACGCCCTCGTCGAGAACCGCCCCGGCCAGGCAGGCACCGCGGTCGTTGAACACCCGCACCACGTCGCCGTCGCCGATGCCACGCTCGGCGGCGTCGGCCGGATGTATGCGGATGGGTTCGCGTCCCTGCACCTTCGAGGCCTGGCTGGTGGCGCCGAAATCGAGCTGGCTGTGCAGCCTGGTCCGCGGCTGATTGGCGATCAGGTGCAGCGGGAAGTCTTGGGCGCGTTCGCCGTTCAGCCATTCCACCGGTTCGTACCACTGCGGGTGTCCACCGCAGTCGGCGTATCCAAAACCGTCGATGGTTTCCGAGAAGATCTCGATGCGCCCGCTCGGAGTGTGTAGCGGGTGCGCGTCTGGGTTTTCGCGGAAGTCGGACAGCAGAGTCAGACCGGGATCGGTCGGCAACTGCAGATAGCCCTGCTCCCAGAAATCGTCGAAGGATGGCACCGCGAAATCGCGGGCGCCGGCCCATTCGGTGTAGATGTGGCGTAGCCACTGCGCGGCGGTGCGTCCCTCGGAGAACTGCTCGCCGAACCCGAGCCTCTCGGCGAGCGCCGAGAATGTCGTGTAGTCATCGCGCGAGTTGGCGTAGGGCGGTGCTGCGGCCTTCATCGCCACCAGCAGTGGGTCGTTGCGGCTTCCGGAGAAGTCGTCGCGTTCCAGGCTGGTGGTAGACGGCACCACGATATCGGCGTGCTTGGCCATCGGCGTCCACACCGGATCGTGGACCACAACGGTGTCGACGCGTGCCAGCGCGCGGCGCAGTCGCGGCAGGTTCTGATGGTGGTGAAACGGATTGCCACCCGCCCAGTAGACGCATTTGATGTCCGGCAGAGTGAGGATCTGACCGTTGTAGGCGAGTGTTTCGCCGGGCCGCAGCAGCAGCTCACTGATGGCCGCCACCGGGATGAACGTCTCGACCGGGTTGGGGCCCTGGGGGAAGGTCGGCAGTGGGCAGCTGACCGGCGCCAGCCCGGCCTCGTTCATCGAGCCATAGCCGTGGCCGAAACCGCCTCCGGGAAGACCGATCTGGCCGAGCATCGCAGCCAGGGTGAGCCCCATCCACGGGGCCTGTTCGCCGTGGCGCACCCGCTGCAGCGACCAGCTGACCGTCACCAGAGTGCGTCCGGCCGCCATGCGCCGCGCCAGCGTACGCAGCTCGTCAGCGTCCAGGGCGCTGATGCTTGCTGCCCATTCCGGGGTCTTGGGCACACCGTCGTCGACGCCCAGGAGATAGCGCTCGAACCGTTCGTAACCGGTGCAGTAGGTGCGTAAGAAGGCCAAATTCGCGAGACCTTCACTGGCCAGCACATGGGCCAGAGCGAGCATGACCGCGACATCGGTCCCAGGAACGGGCGCGTGCCACTCGCATTCGCCGTCGATGTCATCGCGCAACGGGCTGAATGACACGATGCGCCCACCGCGGGCGCGGAACCTGTCGAGGGCATCACGAGCCGGATGCGCGGTGGTGCCGCCATGGTTGACACCAGTGTTCTTCAGGGCGATTCCGCCGAACGAGACCAGTAGATCGGTGTTCTCGACGATGACGTCCCATGACGTCGACCTCTTGAACAGCTCGTCGTGGGTGCCGACGACGTGCGGCATGATGACCCCGGTTGCACCCAGGCTGTACGAATGACGTGAAAAGGTGCACCCACCAAGCAGTTTCAGGAAACGGTGCACCTGACTCTGGGCGTGGTGGAATCGTCCGGCACTGGCCCAGCCGTACGAGCCTCCGTAGATGGCTTCATTGCCGTGGGTGTCGGCGATGCGGCGCAGTTCATCGGCCAGCAGTTCGGTGAGCTCGTCCCAGGACACCTCGACGTACTCGTCGGCGCCACGCGCTGTGCTGGGGCCGGGTCCGTCTCGCAGCCAGCCGCGCCGTACGGATGGCGCGGTCACGCGGGCCGGGTGGCGGATCGATCCGGGAATGTTCTGCAGCAGTGGGGAGGGGTCCAGATCGGTCGGGATGGGTGTGACGCCAATCACTTCGCCGTCGTGGACCTCGGGGGTAAATGCGCCCCAGTGAGTGTGGGAAAGCGCCAGCTTGGTCACCCCAGTCAGCCTAGGCTTTCTGTCCGTCGAAACCCGGTAGGCGAGTATCGACCGACCAGTGGGTTGGTATACATTCTGCCGAGTACGTAAATCCAAACCGGAAGGTGATCATGGCCGGCGCCGTTAAGTTCAAACGCACCATTTTCGAACCCGAGCACGAACTGTTCCGTGAGTCGTTCAAGACCTTCCTGGAACGGCACGCCGAGCCGTACCGGGAGGAATGGGACGAGAACAAGATCGTCGACCGCTCTCTCTGGGTCGAGGCGGGCAAACAGGGCTTCCTGGGCACTGACATGCCCGAGGAGTTCGGCGGCGGTGGACTCGTCGATTTCCGCTACAACGCCATCATCGGCGAAGAGATCACCAAGGCTCGCCAGTCGGGTATCGGTTTCACTCTGCACAACGATGTCGCTGGTCCATACTTCCGGGATCTGGCCAACGACGAGCAGAAGGCTCGCTGGTTCCCCGGCTTCTGTTCCGGTGAGTTGATCACCGCCATCGCCATGACCGAGCCGGGCACCGGAAGTGACCTGCAGGGCATCAAGACCCGCGCGGTCAAGGACGGCGATCATTACATTCTCAATGGGTCCAAGACCTTCATCACCAACGGCATTAACGCAGACCTGGTCATCGTGGTCGCCCAGACCGATCCTGAGAAGGGCGCGCTGGGCTTCAGCCTCATCGTCGTGGAGCGTGGCATGGAGGGCTTTGAGCGCGGCCGCAAGCTCGACAAGATGGGCCTGGACGCACAGGACACCGCCGAGCTGTCCTTCACCGATGTCCGGGTGCCCGCTGCCAACATCCTCGGTGAAGAGGGCCAGGGCTTCATCTACCTCATGCAGAACCTGCCCCAGGAGCGCATGTCCATTGCCGTCGTAGCGGCCGCGGCGATGGAAACCATGCTTGAGTCGACAATCCAGTACACATCCGAGCGTAAGGCGTTCGGCAAGCCGATCAAGAGTTTCCAGAACAGCCGCTTTGTGCTGGCCGAGCTCGCCACCGATGCCACGATGATCCGGATCATGGTCGACCAGTTCATCACGCTGCTCAACAAGAAGGAACTGAGCGTCGAGCAGGCCGCGATGGCCAAGTGGTACAGCACCGAGAAGCAGGTTCACCTGATCGACCGCTGCCTGCAGCTGCACGGTGGGTATGGCTTCATGCGCGAGTACCCGGTTGCCCGGGCGTACATGGACTCGCGTATCCAGACGATCTACGGCGGAACCACCGAGATCATGAAGGAGATCATCGGGCGCTCGCTCTAGCGCCTCATGATCATTCGCGACGCAGCCGCCGATGACGCGGCTGCCTGTGCGGCAATCTACGCGCCGTATGTCACGGATACGGCCATCTCGTTCGAGGAGGTGCCGCCGTCGGATGCCGTTCTGGCCGAACGCATCCAGACGGCGGCGCACCGCCATGCCTGGCTGGTCGCCGACGACTCCGGAGAGATTCTGGGGTATGCCTATGCGGTGCCGTGGAAGTCACGCACCGCATACCAGTGGGCGTGTGAGGTCAGTGTGTATGTGGACGGTACGCGCCGGCAGCGCGGCGCCGGCCGACAGTTGTACACGGCATTACTGGACCGGCTGCGCTCTCTCGGTTATCGCACGGTGCTGGCCGTCGTCGTAGTTCCCAATGCGCCGAGTGAAAAGCTGCATCGGGCAATGGGATTCGAGCAGGTCGCGCTCTACCGGCGGATCGGTTACAAGTTGGGCAGCTGGCACGACGTGGCGCATTTCCAGCTGTTTTTGCCGTCCCTGGACGGCGGGGCAGAGGACGAGAGTGCTCCCGGGCCGCCGCCAGGTGACGGCTAGATCTTGCGGAGGACGGTGACGACCTTGCCGAGGATGGCGGCGTCGTTGCCCGGGATCGGCTCGAACAGTGGATTGTGTGGCATCAGCCAGACCTGACCGGCGGTCCGTTTGAATGTCTTGACGGTCGCTTCGCCGTCGATCATCGCCGCAACGATGTCGCCGTTATCGGCAACGTTCTGCTGGCGGACCACTACCCAGTCGCCATCGCAGATCGCGGCGTCGATCATCGATTCGCCGACCACCTTCAGTAGGAATAGTGACCCCTCGCCGACGAGCTCGCGGGGGAGCGGGAACACATCCTCGACGGCCTCCTCGGCCAGGATGGGACCACCGGCGGCAATTCGTCCCAGGACGGGTACGAACGTGGGCTCCGGAAGGTCGCCGGAGCCAACCACGTCGGTGGTGGCCGATGGGCCGCGGGAATCATCCATTCCTCGAACATCAACGGCGCGTGGACGATTCGGATCGCGCCGCAGGAAACCCTTCTGTTCGAGAGTGCGTAGTTGATGGGCGACCGACGATGTCGAGGTTAGCCCGACGGCGTCTCCGATTTCGCGGATGCTCGGGGGATAGCCCCGCTCATTCACCGACGCGCGGATGACCTCCAGGATGGTCCGCTGGCGCTCGGTCAGTGAACCGGTGGCGGGTCCCTTGCTGGGTGTATCGCTCATGGGCCCGAATCTAGACCTGTCGACGACATTTATCAAACATGTGTTCGATGCGTGTCGCAAATAGCGCCTGATGGGCTGGTGGTGGATCAGATTTATGCAGCTCAGAGCCACTTGTCGGTGGCGGATGCTACAAATCGATCACATGTTCGGACATCGAACACATGATCGAGTACATTCGAACATAAGAGCGAACGGGCCTCCCGATCGACAGGACAGGAAGGGCACACAGATGAGCACAAACGTTCTCACCACGCCGCGTTCTCGCGCTGCCGAGTACGCGTCACGCGATTACGCCCCGCAGGCACGTGCCTATAGCGCGGAGTACCCGCTGACTCAGCGTCGGGCGCTACCGGTGCGCACCGTCGCCTACCGGAGGCCTGCCGGCCGGCCGGTCGCGTACAGGGGCACCGGGATCCGACTCTCGGTAGTGCCGCATCGGGTGCATCGCCGTCGTCCGGTGAGCCTGAAGGCGACCATTGTCGTCTCGGTGGGTGCCGCGGTGGCGACAATGTGGCTGCTGATGCTTGGCCAGGTCAGCGCTGCCGGAATGGGGGGAGTTGGCGTGCCGGATCGCGTTGCGGTCGTCCAGGTCGCTCCCGGAGAGACTCTGGCCGACGTGGCGTCGCGTGTCGCGCCGGATGCCCCGCGCTCGGCGGTGGTGTCCAAGATCCGTGAACTCAACGAACTTGACTCGGCGACAGTACAAGCCGGTCAGACGCTGGTTTCCCCCGTCGGCTGATCGGCGGACGGACGTGACCTTCGAACGTGTGGGAGCACGGGTATCCTCAAGACCGGTCTGGGCGCGCTGCACTGTGCGGCAACCCGCTCAGCCCAGTGACTTGGAGTCCAGAACCGGCGAAGGAGCAGTAATGCACTGTCCGTTCTGCCGCCATCCTGACTCACGCGTTGTCGATTCTCGTGAAGCGGATGAGGGTCAGGCGATACGTCGGCGGCGATCGTGTCCGGAGTGCGGCCGTCGTTTCACCACTGTGGAAACCGCGGTGCTGGCCGTTGTGAAACGCAGTGGTGTTACCGAGCCCTTCAGTCGGGACAAGGTCATCAAGGGTGTGCGCCGGGCTTGTCAGGGCCGCGACGTCGACGACGATGCGCTGAATCTGCTTGCCCAGCAGGTCGAAGATGCGGTCCGGGCCGCCGGGTCACCAGAGATTCCCAGTAATGAGGTGGGTCTGGCTATTCTCGGCCCGCTGCGCGATCTGGACGAGGTCGCATATTTGCGCTTCGCCTCGGTGTATCGCGGATTCAGCTCCGCCGAGGACTTTGAACGCGAGATCGCCGCATTGCGCGCGCATCGGGACGCGCCGACTGGATCCTGACCCCAGGTCGAGGGTCACGCGGTGCTAGCTCAACGTCAGCGATTGATCGGCGACGACATGGCCACCGATCGTCACCCAGCCCTCCGGGCTCCACTGCGTAAGAATCTGCGATCCCTTGCCCTGATTGACGATCAGGTCACGGCTCAACAAGTCGGTCATCCGTGCCGCGACAGACCCGGTCGCTTCGTCCTCGTTGACGCCCAGGTCGAAGGCAAACACCCGTGATCGCACCAGGTTTGCGTTGCGGTCCTGCCACGCCCATACGCAATGCAGCAGTTCGTCCGTGTAGTCGGAGGGATCGGCGGCGTCCACATCGCCGGGGGAGTCCAGCTCGTGGAAATCGGTCTCCGGGGCCCAATCGGACCGGGCTCGTATCCACGTGCGGTCGTCATAACTGACCTGGAGTACGCCCGCGGGAACTTGAAGGGTGTTGACCGGTGTCCCGCGTTCGCGTAGCCACCACGCCAATCCCACCGTCGGATGTCCGGCGAAGGGCAGTTCGGAGGCCGGGGTGAAAATCCGCAGGTGTGCGGTGTTGGACCCTTCGGCAGGGAGGTCGACGAAAACCGTCTCGCTGAAACCTAGCCGGGTGGCGATCTCTTGGCGGTCCGCCGCGGCAACGTCGGTACCGTTGACGATTCCCAGAGGATTTCCGAAGTTGCCTGTCTCGTCGGTGAATACGCGCACAACCGCGACATCAACGCTCATTCCCCGACTCTACGTCCCTCGGGCGCTGCGCACTCGGGTACCCCGTGAATTGCGCAAACCTCTGATAGCGCTTGAGCTCTCGTGGCTAGGTGGCGCTGCGCTCGTCCGTGCCCATGGCATCGAGCACCGCCATCCGCGTGCGCGCGGCGCCGCTGATCGTGCCCTCGGTCACCCCGGTGCGCAACAATCGGCGCAATTCATCCTCGTCGTATTCGGCGGGCTTGGTGGAGGCGATGAATTGGCGAACGACGGCGATGAATCGTTCGGGGTCGTCATGGAACGGGAAATGTCCGGAGCGGTCGAAGATCTCCAATGTTGCCCCGGGCATCGCGGCGTGTGCCAGATGGCCATGGCTAACGGGGATCACCAGATCATCGCTGCCCCAGATGAGCTGCACAGGAACAGATTCGGTCAAATAACATCGGTCCAGCATGGTCACCACCTGGCCGCGCCAATCCACCACGGCGCGCAGTGTCCGGGTGAATGCGGCCGAGGCCCGGGGTTCGGGTAGATCGGCGAGAACGCGCAGAACATCGGGGATGTCGCGGGCCATTCCTGCTCTTCCCAGCGTCGCGCGTGCTACCGCGCCGCCGAGCCGGATCATCGGCATGGCCAGCGGTAGCCGTAGCAGCCCAATTGCATCTCCGACGAAGGGCAATGATGCGCAACGCAATACGATGTTGACATCCTTGGTTACCCCGCCCGGCGAGACCAGGATGAGCCGTTCGACCAGATGGGGGAACTGGTAGGTGAATTGCATCGCGACGCCGCCGCCCAGCGAGTGCCCGACCACGGTGACTTTCTCGATGTCCAGGACGGCCAGCAAGTCCCGCATCCCGTTGGCGTAGGCCGCCACCGAATAGTCGGCGCGCGGTTTGTCAGACTGCCCATGGCCCAGTAGGTCCGGGGCGATCACGGTGAAATGCTCGGCGAGCCGTGCATGCACGCTGTCCCAGGTGGCCGAGTTATCGCCGATCCCGTGGATCAGCAGCAGCGCAGGTCCTGATCCCGCAATCCTGAAGGCGCGTCGGTAACCGTGGATGGTGCGGAACGCCATCCGGGGCCGCGTTGTCGTATTGGTAGCGGGTTGGGCTGTGTCGTCACCGTCGGCGTGCTCGGTATCCGGCACCGGACGCAGGAGCCGCGGTGGTGGATTCATGTGGAGTATTTTGACCCGTCGCGGCAAATATTGCGCGGCGAGCGCATAACCGGGTCAGAGAATCGGGCCGTCCGTGGGCGGGTCTTCACCGAACTTGGCCTGTTCGGCGAGGAATCTCTCGAATTCTCCGGCCAGCTCGTCGCCGCTCGGCAACTCCTCGTCGCGTGCCAACAACGAACGGTTCTCCTGCGCCGAGACAAAGGCGTCGTATTGGCGTTCGAGCGCATGGACCACCTGCGTCACTTCCTCGCTACCGTCCACCTGATCGTTGATCTGGTTACGCACCTTGGCGGCAGCCTCGGTGAGCTCCTGCAACGGAAGGTCCAGCTCGCCGGTCCTTGCGACTTCTTCCAGCAGGCGTTGCGAGGCCTCCGGGTAGTCGGTCTGCGCCAGGTAGTGCGGCACGTGGACGGCGAAGCCGATGACCTCGTGACCATGCTGGGCTAGCCGGAATTCCAACAGGTTGGATGCGCTACCCGGCACCTGAACCTCATCGATCCAGCCGGGATGTTCATCGAGCGTCTTGCGGTCGTTGCCATGGGCGGTCAGGGTGAGGGGGCGAGTATGCGGAACCGCCATCGGAATTGCACCCAGTCCAATCGTTTTACGCACACCCAGCTGCTCGGCAAGGAGCCTGATCGCAGTGACGAACCGTTCCCACTTCAGATCTGGCTCAAGCCCGGCCAGCAGCAGGAACGGTGTGCCCTTGGTGTCTTTGAGCGCGTACAGGTTGAGCTCGGGGGTGGCGTATTCGGTGAAGTGATCGCTCTTGAACGTCATCACCGGCCGGCGAGATCGGTAGTCGAGCAGATCGTCGATGGCGAAGGAGGCAACGAGCTCGCTCTGCAACGTCTCACGCAGATGCGCTGCGGCCAGCTTCACGGCGTGGCCGGAGTCGGAGAAGCCTTGCAACGCGTGCACCAGAACTGGGCCGCGGCCGTCAGCGGATGCCAGCTGCGGACCCGGGAACTCCAACTCGTACATGCCGCTCTGATCCGGTCTGTACGGCTGCTGCTCTCCGTCATTACTGCTTGCCATGTTCGCCTCCCTTCGCCCTCGTCCCACCAGTGTCCCTTACCGGCAGGCAAACGGCGAATGCACCTAACCGTCTCAACGGCCCAGGCGGGATGCTAATTCCGGTTTCTTCAGGAGGACGGGCGCTATTCGCTCAACGCGAAATCTCTCA
This sequence comes from Mycobacterium sp. NGS15, assembly GCF_059813245.1. NCBI lineage: Bacteria > Bacillati > Actinomycetota > Actinomycetes > Mycobacteriales > Mycobacteriaceae > Mycobacterium > Mycobacterium sp. NGS15. Next base: position 465,752 of record NZ_JCALEF010000005.1, read on the forward strand.
GGCCTTGAACTGGTTGAGCGCGCGAATCTTGTTCATCACGTCGAGTGCGGCAACCTTGTAGGCCTCGGAGAACGTCGGGTAGTTGAAAACCGCATCGACCAGGTATTCGACGGTGCCGCCGCAGCCCATGACGGCCTGTCCGATATGAACCAGGTCGGTGGCATCAGAGCCGAATATGTGTACCCCGAGCAGCGTGAGGTCCTCGGTGGACACCAGCAGCTTGAGCATGCCGTAGGAATCCCCGGCGATCTGGCCGCGCGCCAGCTCGCGGTACCGCGAGACGCCCACCTCATAGGGGATGGCGTTCTTGGTGAGTTCAACCTCGGTGGCGCCCACATAGGACACCTCGGGAATCGAGTAGATGCCGATGGGCTGCAGGTCGGTCATGCCCTTCGACGGCTCGCCGAACGCATGGTAGGCGGCCAGGCGGCCCTGGTCCATCGAGGTCGCTGCCAACGCCGGGAAACCGATCACGTCGCCCACCGCGTAGATGTGATCGACCTTGGTCTGAAAGTTCGCGTCGACCCAGATTCGGCCACGGTTGTCGGCCTCCAGCCCTGCCTGGGTGAGGTCCAGCTGATCGGTCTGGCCCTGCCGCCCCGCGGAGTACATCACGGTATCCGCGGGGATCTGCTTGCCGCTGGCCAATGTGGTCATGGTGCCGGAGTCATTGACGTCGACGGTGGTCACCTCCTCGCCGAAGCGGAACGTCACCGCCAAGTCCCTCAGATGAAAGCGAAGGGCCTCGACGACTTCGGGATCACAGAAGTCGAGCATCGAGTCGCGTTTTTCCACCACGGTCACCTTGGTGCCCAGGGCGGCGAACATGGAGGCGTACTCGATTCCGATGACGCCCGCGCCGACCACGACCATCGACCCCGGGATGAAACGCAGGTCCAGGATGCCGTCCGAGTCGAGGACGCGCCGCTCGTCGAAGGCCACACCGGAAGGACGGGCGGGTTTCGTGCCGGTGGCCAGCACGACGTAATCGGCGTGCAAAGTGGTGCGCTCGCCGCGGGAGGGTTCCTCCACGATGACGGTGTGCGCATCGGCGAACCGCCCGATGCCGGTGATCAAATCGATGCGGTTACGCATCAGCTGGGCGCGCACCACCTCGATCTCCTTACGGATGACGTGCTCAGTGCGCGCCAGTAGGTCCTCCGGGGTGATGTTGGCCTTCACCCGGTAGCTCGCGCCGTACAGCTCGCGCTGGTTCATGCCGGTGAGGTACAGCACGGCCTCGCGCAGGGTCTTGGACGGGATCGTTCCGGTGTTGGTGCAGACACCGCCGAGCATGTTGTCGCGCTCGATCACCGCGACCGATTTACCCAGCTTTGCCGCCGCGATGGCGGCCTTCTGGCCGCCGGGACCGGAGCCGATGACGACGAGGTCATAGCTGGGCGTGTCGGCCCTGGATGAGCCGCTTGTGCGAAGGCCGTTGGTCATGGTTGTACTCATACGCCGATCCACCGAATCGTGCATGCCGTGCGTGTCACGACCACATGAACAGTTGTCCCCGCCGATTCTCGCGCGCGCCTCCTGGGGCCCTGGGTGTGCCGATGGCAGCATGTGACCGTGGCGGCATCGCGGCTGGTAGCGACGATAGTTGTGGCTGGATGCTGTGCGGCGTCAGCTCCCGCGTGCATGCGGGAGATCGACGGCTCAGCCGTCGAGGCATCAGGTGGTACATCGTCCCCGCTGACCGCCACCACGACAGCCCTTCAGGCGCCGACGGGGCCCGTGGGCCCGCTGCTACTGGCGCCTGCGGATTTCCCGCACCAGTACCCCGCCACCACGCTCGATCCGAATGCGGCCGGACTCGCGCTCCGCGATATCCGGGGTGTGCCCGACGGGGCGACGGTGGCCCCGAATACCTGCGCACCCGGACCCCTTCCGGCCGTGCCGCAGGACGCGGCGGTGGCGGTGGGCACCAACGAGTCCGATAGTTCGACCATCACGGTGGCGGTGCTTCGCGTGCCGCAGCCGCTGGCCACGTACAAGACCCAGTTGGAGCGCTGTACCTCGTTCACCTTCACCGGCCCGGGTCAGACCCCGAGCACGGTAACGGCTTCTCAGGCCGTTGCTCCGCCCATCAATGCCGATGATTCCGTTGCGGTCAATCAAACGGTGGCCCCGGCCGCGACGGGGAGCGGCACACAGACAACCTTGTCGCTCATCGCGCAGATTGCCGATATCCGAATCCAGGCCACTTACATGACTTTTCAGGGCATCGAACCCGATGCCGTGCTCCTGGATCAGGCCTTCACCGCGGCAGTACTGAAGGTGCACGACAACTTCCGCTGATAGTGGCTCCGGTGCAGTTGTATCTGTGCGGCGTTAGCGGGCGGTCGAGACCTGGATCGGTACGGGTACCTGGGGTGCGGAGGAAAGGCCTAGGTGCTCGATCTTGGTGACGAAGGGCGACGTCATGGCCCGCACGAGTGCGCCGTAGGCGACACCGAAGTGGATCTCGTCACCGACCGCGGCGGGGTGATCGCCGAGGTTCACTACCAGGTGATCGCTGCTCATCCCGAGGATCGTGATGCCCGCAGGTGGTTGTAGACCATCAGGGTCCACGTCCTGGCGACCGAGCGCCAGGATTGCTTGGTGCACGCTCCCGCTGCCGGTGCGGACTGGCGTCTCGCCGAAGGCCGCCTGGGCGCGGTCTCCCCAGGGTTGGGCCGGTTTCATGGCGACCTCGATGACCTCGGCGGTCAGGGTGAAGACATCCGTGTGCAGGCCGGGAAGTGGTGTTCGGTACAGCGGATCGACGCCGAGAAGGATGGCTTCGCCGAGTCGGAGCTCATCGATCCGGCCGACGTCGTGGGTGTGTAGCGCCCAGTTCAGGTTGGCCGAGTTGCCGCCCGAGACGATGTCGAGCGAGATCCCGTGCAGTGCCTCGATATCGTCCGCGAGCCCGGTGAGGATGCTCATGTTCTGGTCATCGGGCACGACACCGTTCTGGCAAGCGAGATTGGCGCCCAGCCCGGCGAGCCGGAGGGAGGAATGAGCGAGGACGGCCCGTACGGCTTCGGGGGCGTCGTCCAGTGCGATGCCCTCGCGTAAGTCACCGAGCTCGACCATGAGCACGACGGCATGCATCTGCTTCTGGTGGGACGCGGCCTGATCGAGCGCCGCCAGCACCACGGCCTCGGTGTTCAGACTGACGTCGGCGACGTCAACGACCTCTGCGACTTGGCTGAGCATGGGAGAGCGGATCAATGTGCGTAGCGGTGCTCGGTCGAGCCCGCTCAGCCGAACGAGGTTCGGCACCCGGGAATCACCGAGGCCGCGGGCGCCGCCACGCAGCATCGCCGCACCGATTCCCGGCGAGCCCAACACAGCCTTGGTGATCCCGGTCACCCGGATGCCCGCCGCGGCAAGCCGGTCAACCAGGATCCGGGTGTTCTGCTCGACCTTGTCGAGATCGGTTTCGATCCGAAGCGTCACGCCGGGGTGGTCGCGTCGGCTTTCCCTGCGAGCTTCGCCGCGAGCGCAGGGAAGGCCGTCAGCACCATGTCGACCAGATCCGACGCGGGGCGCGTCAGGGGGTCGGTGACCGGGACGCCTAGTTGCGCATGATGCTCGGCGATGGCCTTGCTCAGCTCGTCGTCGGTCATCTCTTCGTGGTTGATCGTGACCCCGATGACACGGGTGTCGGCGAATGCCTCGATCAGGGCGATCTCGCTGGCCGCGGTGGGCATCGCCACCATCGGGAAGTCGCCGAGGACTCTGCGCTTCGGGGCGTGCTGCACGATCACGCCGGCCGGTTGGCTGCCACGCAGAATGTGCGCCGAGGTGATGTACGCGGGGTGGCTGAGCGCGCCCTGGCCCTCGACCACGATCACATCGGGGTCCTCACCCTCGAACGCGGCGACAACCTGGTGCTCGACCTCACCCGAGCAGAACTGGGGGACCAGCGCATCCAGCGCGACGCCGTACTTCCCGCCCTGGATCAAGGTGGTCTGACCGGTGCCGACCATGACCGCGTTGATGCCGCGTGCGTTCAGCGCCTGGACCAGCAAGGTGGCGGTGGTGCGCTTGCCGATCGCCCCGTCCGTGCCGAGGATCGCGATCCTGGGGCAGGTGACGTTAAAGATCCGGCCGGAGAACAGATGCAGGTCGCGCTTGGCCTTCGGTTGGCGGACATCGGTGATGGTGACGCCGGCGATCACGGCGGCCGCCACGAACTCGGCGTCGTCGTTGAGGAACTCGTGCAGACCGTTGATGATGTGCATCCCGCGGGCGATGCCGTCGAGCAGAACGAGCCGCTGCTCGTTCGACAGCAGGCCGTCGGCAGGCGCCAGCCCACAGATCAGATAGTCGGGCACACGGCCGGCATGCGCGATGGACTCGGCGAGCGATGCCAGCACCGGGATGCCGTTCGCGGCGTCGTCGAGGAATTTCCCGGCATCTACTCCGGCCCGGACGCTATCGATGACGCTGAGGATCTCGTACTTCTCCGAGTGCCTGACCAGGCCGTTGGCGGTCTTCCCGTCCTGCTCGCCGAACTGGCCCTCGCAGTAGACGACCGCGGTGGAACCAGTAGGCATCGGGAAGGGAGCTGCCAGAAGGACCCCTGCGCTCCGTTCGGACGCATCGAGAAAGGGGGTATCGCTTGCGAGTGAAGACATAAGATCCTCTGAGAAGTCTCAGAGAAGGCGACGGGATCGAGGCGGGGCGGTAAACCCAACGTCCAGCGAGTGGTCTGCCCTGAGGGTCGGCAAGATTACCGACGTGTTAATAGTACCCGATCTGTAATGACCGGGCCTGTTTCCGTCGGCGGACATGGGCATCTTGTCCACAATTGCGGCGGTATCCACAGATCCCCGGCCGCACGTTCACAATGCGAGGTCGCCGTCGGTGCGGTGACGGTCCTCGCTGTCACGGTGCGGGCATGACATCGCTGATTCCCGGGACCCCTGGTCGCCCCGACTTTCGATTGAACCGGCCCTCGGCTCTGATCGCCGCACTACCGGCGATGCTGGGGTTCATTCCCGAAGACTCCCTCGTCGTCGTCACGCTCGCCAATGGGCTGGTCGAGGCGATACTGCGCCGGGATCTGGACGACCTGGACGACGCTGATAACGCGGCGCTCGAGGTACTGGCCGAGGTGTTGAGTCCCGGGCCGGCCGAGGCGGCGATCGCGGTGGTCATCAGCGCGGACATGGACGAGCGGGATTCCGGCGACATCATTCGCCGGCTGGCTAAACATCTTGAGCATCAAGGTATTTCGTTGATCGCCGGCCATACCGTGGACCGGGTCGGCCTGGAAGGATGGTGGCGCTGCTATGACGGATGCGGTGCCGGCGGGCCCGTAGATGATCCGGAGTGCTCGCCGCTGACCGCGGCCGCGGTACTGGCGGGCAGGACCGTACATCGCCGCCGCGAGGACCTCGTGGCGCTGATCGCGCCCACCGACACTCGCCGCACCTGCGCGCTGGCTGCCTCCTTGCGGCGCCCCTCTCAGGGGCGGGCCGACAATGCCACGGCCGACCGGCGCGCCGTGAATCGAGTGATGCGGGCGGCGTGCCGGATGGCGGAATTGCGTCCGCTCTCGAACCGCGAGTTGCTTGCCATCGCTCGCTCTCTGACGGTCGTACGCGTTCGAGACACGGTGTGTGCCTTGGCTGTCGGCGCGCTGGCCGATGATGCGGAACGGCTGTGGCTGGCGCTGAGCCGACTACTGCCTGCTCCCTGGCGTGCAGAAGCGTTGGTGTTGTTTGGCTTTAGCGCTTATGTGCGGGGCGACGGTCCGCTGGCGGGTGTGTCGCTGGAGGCCGCGCTCACGGTCGAGCCGGATCATCGCCTGGGGCAGCTGCTGATGTCCGCGTTGCGCGCCGGCATGCGCCCCGATGAGATTCGTACCCTTGCCGATACCGGTTTCCGGCTCGCTCATGAGTTGGAAATCAGCCTTCCGCCCAGGAGCATCGAGCGATCGGGACGAGTGTGCTAGACCTTCTCCACCATGACGGCATGGGCCATCTCATGCGGCAACTCGACACTTTCGTGACCGGGAATGACGATGATGACGCCCTCGGGGGAGGACTCCACGGTGACGCGGGCATTCGGCACGATGCCGGCGTCCTTGAGACGCGTCAGCAGATCGGTATCGGCCTGGACGTGCTCGGCCAGACGGCGCACCACCACGGCAACCTGTGAGCCACCGGCGATCTCGGTGAGCCGCACCGCGCTGGCGCTCTCGGACCGGTCGTTGGCGACACCCAGCTCGGACAGGCCGGGAATGGGGTTGCCGAACGGTGAGGTGGTGGGGTTGTTGAGCACTGTGAGCAGCCGACGCTCGACGTCCTCGCTCATGACGTGCTCCCAGCGGCACGCCTCGGCGTGTACGTCCTCCCACGGCAGTCCGATGATGTCGACCAACAGGCACTCGGCGAGCCGGTGCTTGCGCATTACCGAGACCGCGAGGGCGCGGCCCTTATCGGTGAGTTCAAGGTGGCGATCTCCGGCGACGTTCAGCAGGCCGTCGCGCTCCATCCGCGCCACCGTCTGGCTGACGGTCGGGCCGCTCTGCTCAAGCCGTTCGGCGATACGGGCACGCAGCGGCACCACGCCCTCTTCTTCAAGGTCGTAGATCGTCCGCAGATACATTTCTGTCGTATCGACAAGATCGTTCACTACTCGCCCCTTACGGTCGTGCTCAGTCTACCGACCTACAACGCAAATCGGGGCGCTGCGCTTCCGGAACGCAGCGCCCCGAGGGCAGGGTAGTAGGTCAACTAGCTCGCGTACGAACGCAGGCGCTCCGCGCGGTCGCCGTGGCGCAGTTTCGTCATGACCTCGCGCTCGATCTGACGCACCCGTTCGCGAGACAGTCCGAATAGCTTGCCGATCTGATCCAGTGTGCGGGCCTGTCCGTCATCAAGTCCATACCGGAGCCGGATGACCTGCTGCTCACGCTCGTCGAGAGTGGACAGCACGCTGCGCACGTCCGAGTGCAACAGCTCGGCGATGACGGCATTCTCCGCGGACATGGCCTCGGTATCCTCGATGAAGTCACCCAGAGGTGCTTCCTCGTCGGTGCCGACCGGCATGTCCAGGCTCACCGGATCCCGGCTGTGGTCCAGCAGATCTCCGATCTTCTCCACGGGAATGCCGGACTCCTCCGACAGTTCTTCGTCGCTGGCCTCACGGCCGAGCCGCTGGTGCAGTTCGCGCTTGATACGGGCCAGCTTGTTCACCTGCTCCACCAAGTGCACGGGAAGGCGGATGGTGCGGCTCTGATCGGCCATGCCGCGGGTAATGGCTTGGCGAATCCACCAGGTGGCGTAGGTCGAGAACTTGAATCCCTTGGCGTAGTCGAACTTCTCCATCGCGCGGATCAAGCCCAAGTTGCCCTCCTGAATGAGGTCGAGCAGCGGCATACCGCGACCGGTGTAGCGCTTGGCGAGGGAGACGACCAGGCGCAGGTTGGCCTCCAGCAGGTGGCTGCGTGCCGCGCTGCCTTCGCGCGCGATGGCGGCCAGGTCCTTCTTGCGGGCCTCACCGAGGCGTTTCTTGGTGTTCAGAAGATGTTGGGCGTACAGCCCCGCCTCGATCCGTTTGGCGAGCTCGACTTCGTCCTCCGCGGTCAGCAGCGCAGTCTTGCCGATGCCGTTCAAATACACCCGCACAAGGTCCGCGGCTGGACTCTGGGCGTCCAGATCCTCGGACTCGATGGTACGAGCCGGACGGGTGGTGGCGTTTGCCATCGCTGCCTCCTAGTTGATCCGTAAGTCTCATGTGTTGCAACGCTTGGTTGGCCCAGAAAGTTCCTGAGGTTCCCAAACGACGCGGTCACTGACCTGCGGATTCGCCGTCGGCAGCTGAGAATGTCCTGAGAATTGACATAGCTGTCCCTAAGACGGGCCAGCTGACCCTTCCGGCGGGGTGGGCGGTAGCGGCGGAGGAGTGGGATCAATCGCTCTGCGCTCAGCCGTGGGAAACAGCGAGTGACGATGTTCCTGGGGTCCGTACCGGCGTGGCTCCTCGGCCTTGCGGGCAGGGCGATCGTTAGCGATGAGCACCGCCATCCAGGGCAGAGGGATCGATGCTGCCAAGATCGCCAGCGAGATCCACCCGTTGTGCCACACGCTGTAGGCCCAGGCGGCGCCCAGAAGCGCCGGAAACCGGAACGCCATCAGCGTCAAATAGCGGCGTACCCGGGCGCGGTGCTGTTCTTCGACCGAGACCGCGGCCGCCGTGATGAGTATGGGGTGGCCGTCGTCATCGAACGACAGCTCTTTTCTCATATCTCCACAATGTCACAATGTAGGGATGGACACGCAGACGATCGAGCGTCCGGACACCACCGTCGACGAGAGCACAGACAGTGATACGCCGAAGGTCTTTCACTACGTCAAGAAGGACAAGATCGTGGAGAGCGCCGTCATGGGAAACCATGTGGTCGCCCTCTGCGGTGAGGTTTTCCCTGTTACCCGGTCCGCCAAGCCCGGCTCTCCGGTGTGCCCGGACTGCAAGCGCATCTACGAAATGATGAAGAAGGGCGACTAGCGGCCCTCGGCTGTCCTGTCGGGAGTGGCCTCGTCAGAGCCGTTGTCGGCACCGTTCTGACCGTTTTGTGGGCTCAGCCATTCCCGCAGCTGACGGGCGTGCGTCGCCCCGGCGGGCCAGTGTTCCTCGATGGCGGCGTTCAGTTCGGCTCCCAGCACGATCGCGAAGCCGAGCATGAACGCGAACAGCAGGAACGCGATGGGGGTGGCCAACGCGCCGTAGGTGTATCCGGTCCGCGTGATCCAGTTCAGGTAGAACCGCAACCCCAGACTGGCGATCACAAAGAACGTCACCGCCAGCAGCGCGCCGATCAACAAACGGTGTGACGGCAGCGGTTTGGGTAGAGCTACCCGGTACAGCAGCGTCACCAGGGCGACCAGCGCGATACCCAGCAGAGGGAAGTAGCCGTACCGCAACAGCGCGTTCCACGAGTCGGGTACTACCTCGGCGATCCGCTTGGGTCCGAGGGCGATCACCGGCAATGTCACCACCGCCATCGCCAGCGCGGCGACGTATAGGCCCAGCGCAAAGAACCGCTGACGAACGGGGTGCCGCAGCGGTGTCTGATCGTGTGCCTCGACGATGGAGTCCACGAAGCTCGATATCGCCGAGGAGCCCGCCCACAGCGAGATGACGAATCCGATGGACACCACCTCGCCACGCCCGTCACGCATGATGTCGATGATCGTGGGTTCGATGATCTCGGCGACCACGCTCTTGCTGAAAACGCTGTTGGCCACCCGCAGGAGTCGCTCTTGGATCTCGGGCAGCGTGTCCGGTCCGAACAGCGGCCCGACGAACGTCAAGCTCCCCAGGATGCCCAATAGCAGAGGTGGTAGCGATAGCACCTGCCAAAAAGCGGCTTGGGCCGACTGCGCGAAAATCGAGTCGTCCCAACTCTTTACAGCGGTACGACGCATCACGTGCAAGACGTCTCGACCTGTCGAAACATGGCGTGGCTTCTCACTCATGGCCACACCAGCATTCCTGATGGGATGGTCAGCGGTCGTTACCGGGGGTGAAACCGCGGTGACTAATCCTCGACGGAGGAGCTGATGTACAGCACGGCCGACATGGCGCTGAGCTTCTCGGAGTGCTCATTGGCATGATGCTGGCAAAAAAGCAGCTCGGCTCCGGACGGGAGTGTGGCGCGGACCCGGGCAGCCGCTCCGCAACGATCGCAGCGGTCAGCCTTCGTCAGCTCTGGACTGGTCAGAGTTGCGTACATGGCTCCTCCGTATCTCTCCTGAGCTTTGCGGTCCGGTGAACCGCTCGGCGCCTATGTATGTACTTTGTCAGACGTTTGGGGGGTTTCGGTTGTTCCCCATGTGTGTCCGGTGTGTCGCGGCTCACGTCCGGGGCGTTACAGGGCTGAGGGCGGCCGATGAGACCCCACACGTGCAGCTTGGGTGAAGAGGATCAGATACTGGTGTGATGCAGTCGATGGTGCCGGGCGAAGCCGAACTCGTTCACATCTGTTCCGTCGAGGAGTGGGCGTTGGCACGCGAACAGGGGGAACATCGGCCCACGTCACTGGAAGAAACGGGATTCATTCACCTTTCTGCGCCGTACCAGGTTCACCTTCCGGCCAACCGCTTGTATCGCGGGCGGTGTGATCTGGTCGTATTGTCTGTTGCCTCGAATCTGCTCGACTCTCCGGTACGTTGGGAACCAGGTGTGCCCAGCGACCCTGAATCGATGCTGTTTCCTCACTTGTACGGACCGCTGCCGATTGCCGCAGTTACTTCTGCGGCGAGTTTCCGGCCGGGACCGGACGGCTATTTTAAGCCGCTGGCACCTAGCACTTCCTAAGCTATCAACGTGGTAGCTAGACTGGCTTAACTCGTCGGTCTTGAGATAAGGGGGTAACCGCGGTGGCCTCTTCAAATCACCCGCTTACGACCGTGTTGGCCGACGAGCCCGTAGTCGGTGCCTCATGGCGTCCCGAGCTTGCTGCCATGTTCAACCAGGGTGCCGTCACCGACGACACCCTCAGCCTCGCCTTCACCGAGATCGTCGCTGAGAATTTTCGCCCCGGACAGCTGCCCGCCGAACTGATGCGCCTTCGTGAGTCGGGCACCGTTGTCGTGCCGCACGGCGTGTCTCTGGGCCTCGCCGGGGCCGATCTGCCCGACGCCAAGCGCGTGAAGCACCTGGCCGCTCTGGCCGCGGAGCTGAACGCTCCGATGGTCAGCGAGCATGTGGCGTTTGTGCGGGCCGGCTTTGAGAACGGGCGGCACAGCGGTGTGCTCGAGGCGGGTCACCTGGTAGCTCCTCCGCGCACCACATTGGCCCTGGATGTCCTGGTGGACAACGTGTCTCGCGTTCAGGATGATCTCGGGGTGCCGTTGGCGCTGGAGAACGTGGCCACCACCCTGCAGTGGCCCGAAAACGAACTCAGCGAGCCCGACTACCTGCGTGAGCTTGCCCGGCGCACCGGCTGCTGGCTGGTGCTCGATGTCGCGAACCTTTACGCGACTGCGGTGGCCTCGGGGACCGACCCTGTCGCGCTACTGCGCCGTTTCCCCGTTGAGCGCGTCGCATACGTGCACATCGCGGGTGGCCGGTTCGAGGGGGATCTGTACTGGGATACCCATTCCGACACCATCATCGATCCGGTGGCCGATCTGCTGACCGAGCTCGTGGTGCTCACCGCCGGCCGCGCCCTGGGTGTGCTCATCGAGCGTGACGGGTCGATCGACGAAGCTAGTGTGAGCGCCGATCTTTCGGTGGTGCGGCAGGCGATCAAGGCGGGTGTTGTGCATGCTTGACAACCGCGAGATGCTGCGGCGCCGTCAGCTGTCGGTGCTCTCGGACCTGCTTGCCGGTAATGCCCCGTCGGGATTCGACGAATACACGGCGCTGACCGCGGGTGCGCAGCTGCGGATCAAGCGACGCTTCGACATGGCCAAGGCGGTGCCGTGGCTCGCGGAGATGCCCAACTGGGAGCACGAGTTCGAGCGGTACGCGCGGGTGCACGCGATGCGGTGCTGCGTACTATGCGACGCCAAGGAATTCCGCGAGTACGCCTATGAGCTCCCACATCTGCGCGACTGGATGATGGATCGTGAGGTCGCCGAGGGGCTTCGTCGTATCGCCCTGGTGCGTCGCGGTGGCCGTCGGGAGCTTCAAATCGCATTTGGAAAGAAGTTGCGGTACTTCGCATTACGGCCGGAGCGGGCTGACGCGTGACCGTCGCCATCATCGTCATCGTGGCGGTGATAGTCACGCTGATCGGCGTAGCCATTTTTGTCGTGTCAGCCAGTTCCGGAAGCCGGCCACGCAGCGGGGATGGTTCCTCGAGTAGCGGATATACCGGCTACTCGGGTAGCGGCTGTGGCGGCGGCAGCAGCGACTCCGGCAGTGGCCATAGCGGCTGCGGCAGCGGCTCGAGCGGTTGTGGCGGGGGCAGCAGCTGCGGTGGCGGAAGCTGTGGCGGCGGAAGTTAGCCGGTTATGCTGGGAGCGTGCAGATTTCGCACCGTAGGCGACGACCGCACCTGTTGTGGATCCGGGTACGTTCCTAATAGGCGGTCGGCGGTCCCCGAGCTGGTGACGGTGAACCAGTAGTTCTCATTCTTGAAATGGTGGTACCGGTGGTTTCGCCAGACCGCCCGATAGATCGCGTGACGCGGTTTGTAATCGGTATGGACGAGGTAGTGCGTCCACTCGTAGAACATCAGGAACAACGCCACGGTGAGCGCGAACGTGAGCCCAAGTCCGGTGCGCGGGAATGCGAACAGCGCGGCCAGGGTCAATCCGGTGATCACCACGACCAGGCTTGGCCACGGGATGAACACCAGCGGGATATCCCGCGGATCCTGATGATGCAGACGGTGGTCGCGGGCCAGGCGCGAGTCGAGTTTCACCGGCCCCACCGAGCGCGGGCGCCAATGCAGGATCCCGACATGGATCAGCCATTCGGCGAAAGGGGAGATGACCACGAGTGCAATGGGCGTGATGGCATCGTCGATTGTCCAGCCGCCCAACGTGATTCGAGCTCCTAGTAGTGTGGCAGACCATGCCAGAAGCATCCATGGGGTGGGGTGCTTGATGAATTCGGCAAGGGCATCGCGCAGCGTCATCCCCTTGCGGGTGGTGCGGGTCATTTCTGGCCCCCCATTTCGCGCAGGAGTTTGTCGAAGGCCTCGGTGCCCAAGGCCAGCATCGCGGCGGCCGCCTCTTGTGCCGCGTCGGGATCTAGCGCGGCAATGGCGTCGGCGAGTGCCCGGTAGTGGCCGATGTCTCCGACCTCAGCGGCCATGACATTGACGAGCACGTCCAGGGCCCGGACATATGAGTCGCGCATGGTGTTGAAGACCAGGCGGAAGGCAATCGAGTCGGCGGTGTCGATGACCAGTTCCCAGAACTCGAGTGCCTGCCACATCCGTTGTAAGGGATCGTTTTCCGACTCCAGCTCGGTCGTCATGGCGTGCAGGCGGTCGGCAACACCCGGGTTCTGTCCTGCCCGCTGCGCGGCCAATCGGGCCACCTGCGGGCCGATGATGGCACGAGCTTCGATGACGCTGGACAGGGTGCGGCGGTCCACATCGCCGCCATAGGCAAGCAGTAACGGCAGTACGTCGAAACCGGCGTTGCTGCGATAGTCCCGGATCACCGTCGACCCGCCCTGGCGGATGTGAATCAGGCCCGAACGCTCCATGCGGCCCAATGCTTCGCGGACCGCGGTGCGAGACACCCCGAGGGCCTCGGCAAGGGCTCGCTCACTGGGCAGGGTGTCGCCGGGAGTGCGGTCACCGGTCAGAACCTGCGCTGCGAGCTGACTGAATATCTCATCGGGTATCGACTGACGGGCGATCGGCTGCAGTGCCATGCCGCGACGGTAGCACCACGATTGGTAGGAGGTCTAGTGGTCTGACCAATTTACTCCACGATGGCCTCGGCCTCGATCTCCACCAGCGGCGCCGGATCGATCAGTGCCGAGACCTCGACCATCGTGGCTGCCAGGCGGATGCCGCCAAAAAACTCGCCGTGGGCCAAACCGACCTCGCGCCACCGCCCGATATCTGTGACAAAGATGCGGGTTGGTATGACATCGCGCAACGAGGCACCCGCCTGGCTAAGCACCGACTCGATGCGGCGCAGTGCCTCGCGGGTCTGTTCGGCGATGTCATCCCCGCCGACGGGTGACTGGCCCTGGCGTGCCGCCGTGGTTCCGGCGACGGCGACGTGACCGCCGGCCCGCACCGCGCGGGAGTAGCCGACCGCGGCTTCCCATTCACCGTGCGACGAAATATTCACCCGTTCCATGGCGGGCAGCGTAGGCGGCGGGAATACGTGCGGCGATCGAATAATTGGACTGCGATGTGACAGGACGCATTCGCATCGGAATTCAGCTGCGGCCCGCCAAGGCGCAGAACTACAAGCAGTGGCGCGACGCCGTGCTGCGCGCCGAGGACAAAGGAGTGGATGTCATCTTCGGCTATGACCACTTCCATTGGCCCGCCGGCACCCTCAGCAGTCAGGGAGTGGTGCTCGATGAGGTGCAACCCGATGTCAACAATTTCGAGGGCTGGACCGCGCTGGGATCGTGGGCTGAGGTCACCTCGCGTGCGGAGATCGGGCTTCTTGTCACCGGCGTGGGCTATCGCAACCCCGATCTGCTGGCCGATATGGCCCGGACCGTCGATCACATCAGCGATGGCCGGCTGATTCTCGGCGTGGGTGCCGGCTGGTATGAAAGGGACTACACCACATACGGATATGAGTTCGGTACGGCAGGTTCGCGATTCGACCTGTTCGAGGAGAGCCTGCTCCGGATCGAGAACCGGCTGGGTCAGCTGCTACCCGCGCCCGTGCGCCCGATACCGATCCTGATCGGTGGCGGGGGAGAGAAGCGCACCATTCCACTGGTGGCCCGGCACGCCCATATTTGGCATGCGTTCGCCGATATCGACACCTACCGGCGCAAGAACGACATCCTCATCGCCGAGACCGAACGAATCGGCCGCGATCACAACGAGATCGAGCGCTCGACCAGCTGGGGGCTGGATCCCGAACGAGGGTTGACGGCGGCTGAAGCAGACGCCTATGCCGACGTGGGTGCGAGATTGTTCACCGTGGGGATCGATGCCGACAACGATTACGACCTGTCGGTGCTCGATGCGCCGCTGGCCTGGCGCGACTCACGCTCCTAGCGGTTGAATCAGGCAGTACTCGCCGATCTCCCGTGCGGCGGGTACATCGGCCGTCACCACAGTGGGCGCGGCAGGTGGTGCGATCCGATTCTCCGGGCGCCACGTGACGTCGGAGGGCACCAGGATGAACAGGCCGTCGTGGTCACCCATCGGGCCGAACCCTGGCGCGGGTTCACCGAAGGGGAGTACGCCCAGCGTGTCGCACAGGAGCCTTTGGGTTTCCGGCACGTCGGACACCCCCACACCGACCTCGCTGAGAGAACGGATGTCGCCGGCACCGAAGGGGTGGTCGATCCGGTTATCGAGGATGTTGCGTTCGATGAGCTCGAGGACAGCATTGTCGGGACCGGTGAAGTAGATGCTGCGGGCCTGCCAATGGGGCGCGCAGCCGAATTCGTCGTGCCATTGGTCATCGGTCTGCAGGGTGACGCGCTGCGACAGCCACGCCTTGGCCGCGCTCAGGCTTCCCGCGGGAATGGTGAACGCAATGTGATGCGCGCCGTGATACGCGGGGCCCGAAACCATCGTGAGCGTGCTGTCCCCAATATAGACCGTCGCCCGCTCGTGATCGAGTTGTACTGGTAATTCAAGAGTTTCGGAGTAGAAGCGCGCAGCGCCGGATACGTCGGTAGCAGTGATCCGCACATCGTGAATCTTCATACCCGGATGCTAGGAGCTCACGCGCACTTGAGGTCAAACGAGTGGCTGGAGCTCGCCGAGGACGGTGGGCAAGAACTCCGCCACCGTGGGGTGAATGTGCATGGTGCGCTGAAGCTGTCGCGCGGGAACGCCGTACTGCATGGTGTCGAGCAGGCAGTGCACGACTTCGTCGCCGCCCACCCCGAGGATGGTCGCGCCCAGAATGAGATCGGTGTCGGCATCGACCAAAATCTGTATGTAGCCGTCGGTTTCGCCTTTTTCGATGGCGCGGCCCACCTGGCTCATCGGTTTGCGGCCGACGAGTACGGAGCGTCCCGAGGCGCGCGCCTGCGTCTCGGTCATGCCGACCCGGCCCAGCGGCGGATCTGTGTATAGGGCGTAGCAGGGCAGCCTGTCGGTGACTCGTCGTGGATCGTCATCGAGCAGGTTCGCGGCGACGATCTCGAAGTCGTTGTACGAGGTATGGGTGAAGGCCCCGCGACCGTTGCAGTCGCCCAAGGCCCAGATGCCCGGCACATTGGTGCGCAGCTGATCGTCCACCGTGATGTACCCGCGGTCGTCGGTGGTCACGCCTGCATTCGCCAGGCCCAAGTCGTCGGTGTTCGGTCGGCGCCCCACCGCGACGAGTACGTGAGAGCCGGTGACCTCTGGGGCACCCCGGATGCAATCGACGCCAACTCCGACGCCGTCGTCTCCGCGGGACAGGCTGATACAGGAGGCGTTGAGGCGAAAGGAGATTCCCTCACGTTCCAGGACTTTCTGAATGATGGCTGAGGCCTCAGGGTCTTCGCGTTCGACGAGCCGCGGGCCGCGATGCACCACCGTCACCCTGCTGCCGAACCGGCGGTAGATCTGCGCGAATTCCAATCCGACATAACTGCCACCGATGACGATGAGATGTTCGGGGACTCCGTCGTACTCGATGAGTGAGCTGTTGGTGAGCAGCGGAACCTCGTCGGCACCGGGCCAATCCGGAACCACTGCCCGGCCGCCGACGTTCAGGAAGATTCTTTCGGCGGAGATGATGTCGTCACCCACCGCGAGCTGGGTGGGAGTGATGAAGCGTGCGTGCTCGTGGTAGATCGTGCAGCCAAGGTCCTTGAGCCATTTTTCGCCACCGTTGCGCGACGGGAGGATCACCGAATCCTTGCGTTCCCGTACGCGGGCCATGTCCATGCTCACCGGGCCGTCGACGACTACTCCCCACCGGGCCGCGTCGCCCGCCATGTGGGCAGCATGTGCGCTGGCGACCAGCGCCTTGGTGGGGCGGCATCCGGTGTTGACGCAGGTACCGCCGAACAGATGTCGCTCCACGATGGCCACCGTCATCCCCGCGCCACGGAGCCGGGCGGCCAGGGAGGGGCCCGCCTGGCCGGCGCCCACGACGACGGCGTCAAAATGCGTGCTCACGTGGCGAGCACCAGGGTGATCGCAAGAGCCGCGGCGACGGTGACCGCATCCTCCGTCAGCGCGGCGGGCAGATCCTTACCGAAGACCCCGGCCAGCTTGCCGCGGGCCCATGCCCCGCCGAGCGTGCCGATCACCGCACCGACCGCACCGAGCAGAAGGCCGATGAGAAGTCCGGGGTAGGTGCCGCCCGCCAGGGTGCCGAACACCGCTCCGTAGAAGGCGCCGAGTACTACGCGCGCCGCGAACGCGGGCGGCGCCTTGCGGCTCGGAGTCTTGGGCAGTTTGTCGTTGACGATCTCGCCCACGGCCAGCACCGTCGCGATGATGGCCACGACCAGACTGGCCAAGAATGACGCCCAGGTACCCTCCACCAGAAGACATTTGGCGAATGCTGCCCAGCTCAACACGGCAAGCGGAGTCATCGCGCGCAGACCCGCGACGATTCCGATGAGAAGGGCAGCTACATACAAACCGGTCATGAGGTCTCCCGATGCGTTGGCCGGATCTTGATGCGCTAGAGCGTAGACCCGCGATGTGTCTTTCGCGTCAGAACAGTGTGGGGTCGTCGAAACCGGGGGTGTGTTCGAGTCTGAGTAGTTCGCGCTTGGTGACGACGCCGCCGTAGGCGGAGAAGCCATGCAGGCTGTGATCGGCGGCCAGCACCCGGTGGCAGGGGACGAGGAGTGGAATCGGATTGCGGCCCAACGACTGTCCGATAGCCTGCGCGGCGCCCGGCGCACCGACGGCTGCCGCCACCTCACCGTAGCTGCGGGTCGTGCCGGGACCGATGGCCCTGGTTGCCGCGTATACCTCGCGATCGAAATCGGTGACGCCGTCCAGATCCAGCCGAACCCACTGCAGATCGTCGTTCTCGCCGGCCAGGACGCGCTTCAGGCCGTCGATCGCCTCGGCCACGAAGGGCGGCGGCGCCACTTCGCTTGCCGCGGGACGCCGGATCCCGGCCAGGGTGGCAGCATCGTCATGTTCGGGCAGCTGCAATGCGACGATGCCGTTGTCGCTCCACGCGATGGCGCAGGTGCCGATGGCGGTGTCGAAGAAGCAGTGGCCCACGGTGCTCACGCTGCCCAGTATGGCCGGACCCACCGACAGGTTGCTCTTGCCGGTGGGTCCGCGCCGTGGGTGTCACGCCGTCATTCCAACGTGCGCCGCAGTTCCGCGATCGCGGCGGCCTTCTCCTCGGCGGTCAGATCTGGATCGCTCGCGACGATCTCGATCTTGTGCTCGATGAACGCGCGGTCATCCGCTCCCTCCCGGTGTCGGCGGCTGAGTTCTTCGAACTCCTGCCGCCGGTCGGCGATGGGGCCGTTACCGGGAGGGGGAGGCGATCCGTCATCACTCATGATCGGCTGCTCCTCGCTCGGTCAACTCTTCACCACGAAAGAGTAATTCGGGTCCAGGAACAGTGGCGAGAATCCATGTCCGTCATTGCGTATGGTCGAGTCGGCCGCACGCAACAGCGCCCATGGTCCCCAGTTGCCCGCCGCATCGCGGCCCACCAGCATCGTGTTGAGAAATCCAAGCCAACGCGTGTTGGTGTAGCTGTTCTGGAATGTCTCGACGATCGGGCCCCAGCTGCCGACCCAGCCGGAGGTCTGTTCGGCGGTGGAGGATTGATAGTCGAAGCGGTACACGAGATCCCAACGGTTCGCCGCACGGTTGTGGAGCAGCACCTCGTTGCGCCACCGGTTCGGTGCGATTTCGAACGATTGATTCCACACGAGCAGTGTCTGCAGGCCCCACCCGTGTGATGAAGTGCTGCGCAGGTACGACGTCAGATTCGCGAACGGGATATCGGTCTGCCAGTGATCCGAGCGCGCCCAGTCGAACACCTTGAATCGGGCGATGTCCTGCGCGTGGTAGGACACGAACGCCTCGACACCTTTTTGTGCCCGGTTGGTGGCGGTCAGATACAGGTAGTCGGCCACGTTCCCGCCGGGCTGGTGTGGGCAGACGATCTCGTAGTAGAACGAGGTGCCGCGCGCGAAGCGAGTGCGAAAGCTGTTCGTGTAGAACATGCCGTAGCCGACTCCGCCCGGAGGCGGGGTTATCCCGGCGGCGAGTTCAGCGATGTCCGCCACCCCCGCGGCCTCGGCCAGCGTTGCCTCACCCTCGCGGCGGGTGGCCGCCGAGAGCTTCGGATGTGATTGCAGCACAGCCAGCTTCGATGCGAGGAACGCCCGTTCTGCGTACGGGTCCTTGCTGCTCTCGGCGGTGAGCTTGCGGAACTTGCTGCGTCGATCGGCCACCTCACCGTCCAGGGGCGGCGGCGCGGTCACTTCTGTGTCGAGTGTTGCGGTCATGGTGTGTCCTTCGATTCCAGCCCGATGACTGTCACCGGGTTGGCACCATGCTGTGCGCGCGGACATCCGCTCGACATGCGTAGCGGGCTACTCCATTCCCGCCTCGATCGCCGCGGGCCCGCTTACTAGCTGCTACTTCGGTGCGGCAGCGATATCGTCGCCGGGCGTGTCTGCCAGCGCCCGTTGGGGTTCCGCGCTCGCTGCAATCTCACTGAAGTCTCCCGCGGCTTCGGTGGAGGTGAGCGTGGCCTTGCGCCACGTGTACGCGACCAGCGCGGCCCAGGCGATGACAATCACCAGGTAAATGGGCGTGCGCACCGAGTCGGGAGTGTCGAAGTACCGCAGCAGTGTGCGGGTGTTGGTCAGCACCAGTACACCGCCGACTGCGGTGCCGAGCACCACCGAGTTGACGCGCGAGACAAGCCAGGCCGCGATCGGCGCGGCGATCACACCGCCCAGGGCGAGCCCGGCGATCACGATCAAATTGTTGAAGAATTCAGAGCCGAGCCCGAACAGGAAGCCGATGCTCGCCGAGACGGCGACGATGAACTCCGAGGCA
Organism: Mycobacterium sp. NGS15; assembly: GCF_059813245.1. Classification (NCBI taxonomy): domain Bacteria; kingdom Bacillati; phylum Actinomycetota; class Actinomycetes; order Mycobacteriales; family Mycobacteriaceae; genus Mycobacterium; species Mycobacterium sp. NGS15. The sequence goes on from NZ_JCALEF010000005.1 coordinate 485,373, forward strand.
CTGACCGAGCCGATCACCGTGCGGGGAGCGGCCCTCCCGCTCGTGAGCAAGGTGCTGGTCGTGATGGGCCCCCAACCACCGCCGCCGGAGGCGTCGATGAATCCGCCGAACAGGCCCAGCGGGGCCAGGAACCTCGCCGAGAACGGTGTCGTCGGCGCGTAGTTTCCACGCGGCGGGTTGGTGCTGAATCGGTAGATGAGGTAGACGCCGATGGCCAGCAGGATCCCCGCCGTGATCGGGGCGGCGGACTCGGTGGACAACCGTGACAGCACGGTGGCCCCGAGGAACGCGCCGATGCCGCCGGGTATGCCCAGCCGCAGCAGGACACGCTTGTCGACATTGCCGAACCGCCAATGGGAGGCACCCGAGGCCAGCGTCGTGGCGACCTCGGCAAAGTGCACCGCGGCGCTCGCATGGGCGGCACCGACACCGGTAAAAACCAGCAGGGTCGTCGCCGTCACCCCGAACGCCATACCGAGCGTCCCGTCGACGATCTGGGCGCCAACACCCACAAGGGTAAAGACGAGAAGTTTGATCACGGCAGGGCTCCTGGCGGGTATTTATGCGTCTAGCAGGAGTTTCGACAGTAGAGGTGACAGCTTCCGAATTCGCCAGTTGTTCTTACCGTGAGCGAAACCTGCGACTTGTCTGTCAACCCGCTGTGAGCTCCCGCAGTGCCCGTCCCAGCCAAGCGTGAAAGGTTTAGTCGAGGTAGTCCCGCAGCACCTGTGAACGGCTCGGGTGGCGCAGCTTCGACATGGTCTTGGACTCGATCTGCCGGATGCGCTCACGGGTCACGCCATACACCTGACCGATTTCATCGAGTGTGCGCGGCTGGCCGTCGGTCAGGCCGAACCGCAGGCGCACCACGCCGGCCTCACGCTCGGAGAGCGTCTCCAACACCGACTGCAGCTGATCCTGCAGCAGGGTGAAGGACACCGCGTCCACGGCGACCACGGCCTCGGAATCCTCGATGAAGTCGCCGAGCTGCGAATCGCCCTCGTCACCGATGGTCTGGTCCAGCGAGATGGGTTCACGCGCGTACTGCTGGATTTCCAGCACCTTCTCCGGCGTGATGTCCATTTCCTTGGCCAGCTCTTCGGGCGTGGGCTCGCGGCCCAAGTCCTGCAGCAGCTCACGCTGAATGCGGCCGAGCTTGTTGATGACCTCGACCATGTGCACCGGGATACGGATGGTGCGGGCCTGGTCGGCCATCGCGCGGGTGATGGCCTGGCGGATCCACCAGGTGGCATACGTCGAGAACTTGTAACCCTTTGTGTAGTCGAACTTCTCGACCGCACGGATCAGGCCCAGGTTGCCTTCCTGGATGAGGTCCAGGAACGCCATACCGCGGCCCGTGTAGCGCTTGGCCAGCGACACCACTAGGCGCAGGTTGGCTTCCAGCAGGTGGTTCTTGGCACGATCGCCGTCACGGCAGATCCACGACATGTCGCGGCGCTGCGCGGCCGGGAGCTTCTCGCCCTTTTCGGTCAGCTCGGTGACGATCTGGGTGGCGTACAGACCGGCCTCGATCCGCTTGGCCAGCTCAACTTCCTCTTCGGCGTTGAGCAGGGCCACCTTGCCGATCTGCTTGAGGTAGGCGCGCACCGAGTCCGCGGAGGCGGTCAGCTCGGCGTCCTTGCGGGCCTGTCGCAGCGCCTCGGATTCCTCTTCGTCCCAGACGAAATCGCCTGATGCCTTGTCCTTCTCGGAAGGCTCGTCGCTTTCGGCTTCCGCTTCGGGCTCGGGCTCTACGGCAACCTCGGCGAGGTCGGCCTCGATATCGGCGTCGGCGAGGTCGGGCTCGATATCCTCACCGGGCTCGACCTCGGCGTCCTCGGGGGTGCCCTGCGGCTCGAGAGCGGGATCGAGTGCCTTGCCAGCCGCCTTCTTGGCCGGTGCCTTCTTGGCGGGCGCAGCCTTCTTCACGGGTGCCTTGGCTGCGGCCTTCGCGGGTGCCTTCTTGGCCGGTGCCTTCTTCGCGGGTGCCTTCTTGGCCGGCGCCTTCGCGGCGGTGGACTTCGAAGGTGTCGCGGCGGTGGCCTGCTTTACCGGCGCTGCTTTCGTGGCTGCCACGTACGCCCTTTCCTGGATGCTTCTTCGACGCGCATGGGCATGCAAAATCGAGAATTTGGCTATCTGCTTGATGTTCGTCGCTGCCGGGGAACACCTGCGTGGCCCTGCGTGCGGCTATCTGACTGCCATTGTAACGACAACAGCGCAGAACCTGTGAAAAAGCTAAGGTGAAACGCCAGCGTGTGCGGCCATCGCCGCGCCGACGATCCCCGCCGTGTTCTGCAATGCAGCGGCCACCACCGGGGTTCGGTTCGTCAGCAGCGGCACCCATTTATCGGCCTTGCGGCTGATGCCGCCGCCCACGATGAACAGGTCGGGCCACAGCGCGTTCTCCACGGCCTCCAAGACCTTGGTGACCTCGGGTGCCCACTGCTTGTAGCTCCAATCGTTCTTTTCCTTCACGGACGACGCCGCACGATGCTCGGCTTCCATACCGCCGACTTCGATATGCCCGAACTCTGTGTTGGGCAACAGGATTCCGTTATGAAGAACGGCGGAGCCGATCCCGGTTCCGAACGTCAAGAGGACAACCACGCCGGACTGATCCTTGCCCGCGCCGTACCGGTCCTCGGCCATCCCGGCGGCATCGGCGTCATTGAGCACGGTGACGGTTTGGCCATCTAATTCGGCGCTGATGATGTCGTGGACGTTGACGCCCAACCATGATTTGTCGACGTTCGCGGCGGTGCGCGCCTCGCCGTGCACGATCACGCCCGGATAGGTGACGCCGACGGGCCCTGTCCAGGAGAAATCACGCACGACTGTGGCGATGGTCTCCGCGACGGCGGTCGGCGTGGCGGGCTGGGGAGTGGGGTATTTGACCCGTTCGCCGATCATCTCGCCGGTTGTCAGATCGACCATCGCGCCCTTGATGCCGCTGCCGCCGACGTCGACGCCGAACGCTCGCTGCACGGTCTCGCCGGCTCCCGTCGCGGGTGCGAACGGTCCGGATTCGGTGGCGGTCATCGGCGCTCCTTGGCCCTGGGTCTACATGGCTGGCGAACACGGTCGAACACAGCCGGAACAGACTGAATGCGAGTGACACCCTAATGCCCCGGGGGACGCCGCGCGTGAAGCCTGTGGCTGTGCTGCGATAGAGGCGTGGGAACCGAACCGGAAGCGTTGCGTTCAGTAGCGGTGCGGCTGGCGTCCGAGGCCGCCGAGTTCGTGCGTCATCGTCGCGGAACCGTCGATTGGGCGGCCTCCGTGCGGACCAAGAGCTCCGAAACAGATCCTGTGACCCTCGTCGACACCGAATGCGAACGGCTGCTGCGCCGACGTCTGTCGGCGCTGTGCCCCGAGGACGCGATCCTGGGGGAGGAGGACGGCGAGACCACCGGCGGCGCCCGCGGCTCAGCGCCCGTGCGCTGGGTGATCGACCCGATCGACGGCACGGTCAATTTCGTCTACGGCATTCCCGCGTATGCCGTGTCGGTGGCCGCTCAGGTGGACGGGGTATCGGTGGCGGCCGCGGTGGCCGACGTCGCGGCAGACCGCGTCTTTTCGGCGGCCTCGGGTCTTGGCGCCACCGTGCGCGAGGCCAATGGCCTGCAGTGGCCCTTGGCGTGTAATCCGGTCCGGGAAGCGCGGCTGGCTCTGGTGGCTACAGGCTTCGCATATTCGACCGTGCGGCGAGAACGTCAGGCTCAATTGGTCGCGCAGCTCTTGCCCAGGGTGCGTGACGTGCGGCGGATCGGTTCGGCAGCGCTGGACCTGTGCGGGGTCGCAGAGGGGCGCGTAGATGCCCAATACGAGCATGGGCTGGGGCCGTGGGATTGGGCCGCCGGCGCTCTCATCGCCCGCGAGGCCGGCGCGGTGCTGGTGTTGCCCGACGCGGACGCCCGGAGCCCGGAGGGCGCCCTGATCGCAGCCATGGCACCCGGTATCGCCGAGGAGTTCGGGCAGCTCTTGACCGATATCGGAGCGACAGCGCCGATTCCCGGCTAACAGGTGCTCTGCCGCGCCTTGAGGATGAAATCAGAATTGGCCTGGTTACCGGATTTGAGGCTGTTGAGCGCCGAGGTCACCGCGTTTCCGGAGGCAAGCTCGGTGAACTCGCTGCCGAGCGCCAGGTCCACCGAGTCGCCGGATCGCTTGTCCTCGATGAACTCGACGCACGGCGCCACCAGCGAGAGCGTCAGGGCGTTCGCGTACCCGGATTCCCCGAAGCGGATCTGTCCGACACAGTTCAGACGGGAGCCGCTGGGGTAGAAGGGGTCGTTATCGGCGCTCGGTGAGGGGAATCCCAGATCGCGCAGCGCAGTGGATACGTCCCCGGCCTGTCCGGCCTGGCCGTTGGCGTTGAGGACGCGTGCCTTGACGTCGTTGAGCGTGGCCGGCGTGGTTCCCGACAGCGAGGAGCGTGATACCGGCTTACCGATGGTCCCGGATCCGGGCTCGGTCTGCTGGGCGGGCGGGTTGCATGCCGTCGCTTCCTTGACCGGTGCTTCCCGGGTGAGCGCTGAGGCCCAGACGAACACCGTGACGACCAGGAGCACTATTCCCACACAGAGGGCTGGCAAATAGTTCCGGCGGCGGAACGGGCGCCCGTCCTTGTCTACCGAGGTGCCCTCGGTGATGTCTGCGACCACGGATGGCACTCTAGGCCAGCTGACTTCTGCGCGACAGACGACGAAATAGAAGAGATGTCCACTGCCGTGTGATGCAAATCACACAAAGAACCGGCGGGATCCGGGCACTAATAGTTTGTGGTGTCCGTTTCAGCCTGGTACAAAGCCTTGCTGCGCCTAATGCAGAAGCTTGAAGACGAGATGGTGATTGGGGATGGACGCATGGCTACCGACTACGACGCTCCGAGGCGAAATGACGCCGACGATGTGTCAGAGGACTCGTTAGAGGAGCTCAAGGCTCGTCGTAACGAAGCACAGTCGGCGGTGGTCGATGTCGATGAGGCGGAAACCGCCGAATCGTTCGAGCTACCAGGTGCCGACCTGTCCGGTGAGGAACTGTCGGTACGGGTCATCCCGAAGCAGGCCGACGAGTTCACTTGTTCGAGCTGCTTCCTGGTGCACCACCGCAGCCGGCTGGCCAGTGAGAAGAACGGCCAGCTGATCTGCACCGACTGCGCGGCCTGAGAGTGGAGCTAGTCGCGGCTGGTCGCGGCTTGGCCGCGTACTAGCTCCGTAGGGCAGCCAGTACCCGATCGGGATGGCGGCTGCTCACCAGCCAGTACGGCGTCGGATCTTCCGGGTCGTCGAGTACCACCAAGACCAGCGGGCCGATCCATGCTCGGTGCACCACGAAGGCCGCCGGATCAAGCTGACGGCCGAGCGCCGAGCTCTTCGCGGTGGCCGGAATTGCCGCGGACTTGGCGATCACACTGACCGGCAGATGTGCCGATCCGGCGCGCAGCTCGGCCGCACCATCGGGTCCGGTGGCAACCTCCACGCGGATCCTGCTGAACCACAACAAGACTCCCGCGACTATCGCGAACAGGATCGGGTACGGCACCCAGCTGGGAAGCTGCCGCATGCTCTGATTGATTTCCAGCCCGAGCAGCGTTGCCGCACCAAAGCCGGGCAGCGTCCACCACCACGGAACCCACAGCCGCTCGAGGTAGCGGATATCGGTCGTGTTGTTGGGGGAGGCCGTCACGCGGCCAAGGGTAGTCTGGGCGATCGTGCCCACACCTACGAGATTGGCGATTGTTCGCCTCGATCGAGAGCTTCCCCTGCCGTCCCGTGCGCATGCCGACGATGCGGGGGTCGATCTCTACAGCGCCGAGGACGTCGTGCTCGAGCCCGGGCGCCGGGCTTTGGTGGGTACCGGTATTGCCGTGGCCATCCCGACAGGGATGGTCGGATTGGTGCATCCGCGCTCCGGCCTGGCTGCGCGCGTGGGCCTTTCAATCGTCAACAGCCCTGGCACGATCGATGCCGGGTATCGTGGCGAGGTGAAGCTCAGCCTGATCAATATGGATCCAGAGACCCCGATCGTCATCGCCCGTGGCGACCGGATCGCGCAGTTGCTGGTTCAGCAGGTTGAGTTACCCGAGCTGGTTGAAGTGGATTCCTTTGACGAGGCCGGTCTGGCCGTGACCACCCGCGGTGTGGGCGGACACGGGTCCAGCGGCGGACATGCGAGTTTGTGATGGCTTTACACCGAAGTGGTGGTCTCAACGACCTGGACGACACAGCCGATGCCTCGTCGGAATCGTCGGCTTCAGGCGAAACATTTGACGGCCCATACGAAATCGAGGACTTCGACAGTCCGGAGGACGCGGGAACCGGGCGCTTGGACCTGGGCTCGGTACTCATCCCGGTACCCGAAGCCGGACAGATCCAGGTCGAGTTGACTGCTTCCGGTACTCCGGGCGCGGTCTTTGTGCTGACACCCAACGGGCGCTACTCGGTAGCCGCCTACGCCGCGCCGAAATCCGCCGGACTGTGGCGCGAGATCGCGGGCGAACTGGCTGAATCGCTGCGCAAGGAAGCTGCCGAGGTCTCCATCGCCGACGGTCCGTGGGGTCGAGAGGTCGTCGGCGTCGCCGAGGGAGGCTCCGTGCGCTTTATCGGGGTCGACGGCTACCGGTGGATGATTCGCTGTGTGCTGCAGGGGCCCGCCGAGACCTTCGACGCTCTGGCGCAGGAGGCGCGCGACGCGGTCGCCGATACCGTCGTCCGCCGCGATGACAGCCCCTACCCGGTGCGTACCCCGTTGCCGGTCGTGCTGCCCGAACCGATGTTGGAGCAGCTGCAGGCGGCTCAGGCACAGGCGATGGCCCAGGCAGAGGCCGAGGCCGCCGCCGAGGAACCGGCTCCGCAGGATGATCCGACCCCCGTAGCCCGCCGCAGTGTCTCCGGGTCGGCCATGCAGCAGCTGCGGTCCACGATCACCGGCGGCTAGATTCCACGGGCGGTACCGAGCGACCTCGGGGATTTAGTCGGGATCGAACCGAAACACCGACAGCGTGCCGGCCAGGGCTTCGAACTCGTCCGGGGTCCCGTGACGGACCAGCCCGGCACTTTTCGCGAACCGCACGCCCACCGGAACCTTCAGGGCGAATTCGCGTAGCGCGCGCCGCGCCGTCTCGGGCGGCACGCTGATGATCCTGACGTGCTGGACACGGTTTCGTCGGGTGAGAGTCCCGGAACCGGCCGCGGCGGCATTGCGTGGCCAATCCGCGCCCGGATAGCCGCCCACGGCATAGAGGTGACCGTCCATCTCGAACGGTGTGATCGGCGTGGGGCGAGGATGTCCCGTCTTTCTGCCGGGGACGGTCAGCACCATCGCCGGACCAGTGGGTATGCCGAGACGGTGAAATGCCCGCACCACCTTGTTCATCGGTGTGAGCCACCACGGTGGGCTACTGGTCATTGCCGTCATCCCTTCTGAGGTGCGAACTCGGCACGTGCGAACGTGGCCCGGAATCTGTTGGCCCATGCCGCGAATGTCTCTGCGGGACGCTCGAGTATCCGGTCCACCTCGTGTGTGACAACCGCAGGCACGGTCACCGTGGCTGCCTGCATGGCCAGGTACGCGTCAGCGAATCCCGCCGGAAAGCCCAGGCCGGCGAAGCGCTGACGGACGAGGTCGTCGGAAACCTGTTGGTATTCCAAGGGGCGATGCAGAACGTTCCCGAGCACCGCGACCAGGTCGGCATTGGTGAATGCCTGCGGACCCGTCAACGGGATGCACTGACCGACGAGATCGTCGCCGAGCAGAGCATGTGCTGCGACCTCGGAGATGTCCCGGTCCGCGATGGGAGCGGCAGAGGCGGCCGCGTACGGTCCGCGGACCACATCGCCCGCCGTGAGCTGGCCCGACCACATCCCGAGAAAGTTGGAGGCGAAGACGGACGGACGCAGGCTCACCCACTCCACTCCGGAACCGACGGCATACTGTTCCACCTCCTTGTTCCGGTCGCCGCGGAACCGTGATGGTTGCCGGGAGAAGTCGTCATCGCAGTTGATCGCCGATAGCGCGACCAGGCGGGTAACCCCTTCGCGTACAGCCTGATCCACAACATCTGCCAGATCCTCGCCGAGTGCACGGGAATTCAGGAAGACGGCGGTGGCACCGCTGAGACCGGCCCGGGCCGTCTCGACTGTTTTCACCTGGGGCGAGAAGTCTGCGTGCCCAGGGTGACGGGTGACCGCGCGTACGTCGGCGCCCGCCGCGCTGAGCAGGTCCACAAGCGGGCGCCCCACATTGCCTGTTGCGCCGGTGACGAGAATTGTCATGTCGGTTACTCCAATTCGGGAGGTTCGGATGGCTTTCGATATTTCGGCCACATGAGTACGACGGGGCGCGGGCGCGAAAAGTTACTGATGCGGTCGGTAACTTTTCGGGCTGCGGAATCGTCGTAGTGACATGGATTCCTCGTCTTCGCGCGATGCGCTGGTGGCCGCGGCCTGGCGTGAGCACTATCCCTACCTGGTGAATCTGGCCTATCAAATGCTCGGAGACATCGGGGATGCCGAGGACTGCGCTCAAGAAGCGTTCGTGCGGCTGGCGCGCGCCGACGAGACGGAGATCGACGAGCCGCGGGCCTGGCTATCGGTGGTGACCGGCCGGTTGTGCCTGGACCAGCTGCGTTCGGCGCGGATGCGCCGCGAGCAGACGGGCGTCGCATCGACGGTGGAATCCGCTGCACCGCTGCATATTTCCGTGAGTGCTGATCCCGCGGACAGGGTCACTCTGGACGACGAGGTGCGTGGTGCTCTGCTGGAGGTGCTGCGCACGCTGAGTCCCGGCGAGCGAGTCGCGTTCGTCTTGCACGACGTATTCGGCGTCCCGTTCGAGGAGATCGCGTCGACAGTGGGCCGTCCGGTGGGCACGTGCCGCCAGCTCGCGCGGCGTGCGCGCACTAGATTCCAGCAGTCCGCGTCGCGCACCGGCGATGTCACCGGTGCCCAGCACCAGCAGCTGATCGAAAAGTTCGTCACCGCGTGCGCCAACGGTGATCTGACCGGATTGATGGCGGTTCTGGACCCCAGCGTCTGGGGGGTCGGCACCATCATCGGAGATCCCGCGCTCCCTCCGCAGGTGAACCGTGGACGCACCGATGTCGCCACCAACCTGCTCGTTTACCTGGGCCACGGCGCCACGCTGGTCGGTGGACCATTCGGGCAGCCAGTTCTACTCGCCTTCGCGCAGCGCAGGCTGTTCGCGGTGGTCACCCTGTCGGTGCGCGACGGCCTGGTGCTCAAGATCGAGGCCACGGCCGATCCCGCGGCCCGCGGTCTGTGACTCAGATGTCGTTTAGCGCACCGACACACGCCTGACCCAGACAGGACGGGTCAGCTCCCAGCTGATCGAGAGTGAAGGTGCGCAGTGCCGCGCGGGGAGCCCAGGACGCCCAGTCCTGGCCGACAGCGAGCGGATGTATCGGGTCATCGGTGGCCGCTGCCACCGCCAATGGCACGGTCAAGCCGCGGATATCGTCGGCAGCCGGGTTCTCGAAGGCCGACACTTCCTCCATGGCATTGGGCAGGCCCGGCCATTGCCCGGCCCACGACCGGGTGAGCTCTGCCGCAAGCCAGGCCGGGCTGCTGGCCTGCATCGCGGCGGTCACTGCCGCCAATCCGTCGGAGCGCAGCGACTCCGCAGTGACCCGGGCGGATACCGAGGCCGGCGAGTTATCCGGCTTGCCGGTCCACGCAGGCATGGCGGCTAGCACCGCCACCGCTGCTCCGGGGTTCTGCAGAGCCCACGTCAGGGCGACAGCGGTCCCGATGGACACCCCGCCGACGACGATCGGCCCACTTCGCGCGGCCCGATCGAGCGCCCGCACATAGCCGCCTACTAGGTCGTTCGGTTCCGGACGGACCGCGACCAGGGTGGCCCCCGCACTGCGCAGGGCAGGCCCGAAGGCCCGCGTGATGAAGTCGTCGTCGGAGCCCGTACCGGGCATGAGAACAGCCGTGTGGCCATCAAGTTCTGGGGATATGCCGCTTGCGCGAGGACCGTCGAGGGGCGTCACGCACCTGATCTTGCCCGGTGTGCGGGACACCCCGGGGGCCGCCTGGCATCGGGGCGTGCAAAGGTCTACCGTGGCGGTTGCACCGATGAGCCGCTTGCGCCAAGTGACTCCACGAGCGATCACACGATCGGGCATGTTGAGAGGCCAGGACTAGAAGTGGCTACCACCGGCGGTTATCTGCGTCGACTGACTCGTCGGCTGACAGAGGACCTGGACCAAGTAGACGCCGAGAAGATCGGTGACGACGCCGCCGCCACCGGTGCTCAGCGCGTTATCGATTGTCAGCGCGGCCAAGAGGTCACCATGTGCGGAACGTTGCGCACCGTGGAGACCAACTCCAAGGGATGCGTAGCCGGCGTGAAGGCCGAGCTGTTCGATGGCACCGACACGGTGACGCTGGTATGGCTGGGGCAGCGCCGCATCCCCGGTATCGAATCGGGCCGCACCCTGCTGGTGCGCGGTCGGCTCGGCAAGCTTGAGAACGGCGGCAAGGTGATCCACAACCCGTACTACGAGATTCAGCGCTAAGTGCCAGAAACCTCATCGCACGAGCCCGACGGCTCGGGCGGCGCACATGTCGGCTCGGACACCGCGGAGGGCCCGCAGCTGAAGTTCAGTGTGCCCGGGACCAAACCCGAGGAGCCGGGAAGCTCTCCGCTGCACGAGATGTGGCACCAGGCCGGGGGATGGCAGGGAATCGTCTACTCGTCGATCCCGGTGATCGTTTTCGTTGTCGCGGTCAGCGTCTCTTCGTTGATGCCGGCGCTCATCGCCGCGCTGGCCGCCGCGACCCTGGTCTTGATCTGGCGTCTGGTGCGGCGTGAATCGCTGCAACCGGCGGTCTCGGGATTCATCAGCGTCGGCATCAGCGCGCTGATCGCCTACCTGCTGGGGGAGGCCAAGGGCTACTTCCTCATCGGGATCTGGGCCAACTTCTTCTGGGGCACGGTGTTTTTGGTATCGATCATCATCCGCCGCCCGATCGTGGGTTACGCCTACAGCTGGGCCACCGGTGGCGATATGTCGTGGCGCGGTAACCGGCGCATCCTGACCGCCTTCGATATCGCGACGGTGGCCTGGATCGCATTGTTCGCCACCAGATTTGTCGTGCAGGAGTGGCTGTACCTCGCGGGTAACACGGCCTGGCTGGGCGGTGCGAAGATCGCGATGGGCTGGCCGTTGACGGCCGTCGGTGCCCTCATCACCCTGCTGGTGATTCGCTATGTGCGCCGCCACACCGACAATGCGGCCGAGGAATCCCCGGCGGGCAGCTAGTCGCCGACTACTGCGGCAGGACTGCGCGGTGTAGCTCGTCCTCGATATCCGCGGTGGCCACCAGGATTAGCTCGTCGCCGCCTTCGAGAGGCTCGTCGGGCTGTACCGGGATGACCCGCGATCCGCGCAGAATCGCCACCAGCACCGCATCGCGGGGCAGATCCAGCTTCCGGACCGGCTTACCGCCCCAGGGGGTGTCGTCGGGAAGGGTGATCTCCACCAGATTGGCCTGACCGCGCCGGAACTCCATGAGCCGCACCACGTCACCCACGGCGACGGCCTCCTCGACGAGGGATGCCAGCATGCGCGGTGTCGACACCGCGACATCGACGCCCCAGGCATCGTCGAACAGCCACTCGTTGCGCGGATCGTTCACCCGGGCCACGACGCGTGCCACGGCGAACTCGGTCTTGGCCAGCAGGCTCAGTACCAGATTGGCCTTGTCGTCGCCGGTAGCCGCGATCACCACGTCGAAGGTGTGCAGTTCCTCGGCCTCCAGCAGGCTGATCTCGCAGGCGTCCCCAAGCCGCCAATGCGCCTCGGGCACCGACTCGGGATCGATGTGATCGGGATTGCGTTCCAGCAGGGTGACGTCGTGGCGGCTCTCGATGAGCTCGCGTGCGATGGAACGCCCGACAGCGCCGGCACCTCCGATGGCGACCTTCATCGGGCACCCCCGTGGTCATCGTCGGCGTCCTCGCCCGGCGGCTGCGCAGCGATCGCCATGGCCTCGGCGGCGCGTCCGGACACCGCTGATACGTATACCTCGTCACTGTCCTGGATGACCGTCTTGGCGTCGGGAAGCACGCCCGTGCCGAACCGGATGATGAAGGCCGCCCGCGCACCGGTAGCGGTCTCCAGCGCCGTGACGCGCTTGCCTATCCACTCTTCGTGCAGCGCGAGCTCGGTGACGACAACCGAACCGGATGGATCACGCCACTTGGTGGTGTCGCTTTCCCGGGTGAGGGCATGCAGCAGACGATCGGTCGTCCACGGCACGGTGGCGACGGTCGGAATACCGAGGCGCTCGTAGACGGCGGCGCGTTTGGCGTCGTAGATGCGGGCCACTACGCGCTCGACGCCGAAAGTCTCGCGGGCCGCCCGGGCCGAGATGATGTTCGAGTTGTCGCCTGAGGAGACCGCGGCGAATGCCTGTGCCCGCTCGATCCCGGCCCGCAATAAGACGTCGCGATCAAATCCCATGCCGACGATGCGTTCACCGGTGAATTCGGGGCTGAGCCGGTTGAACGCGGAGGCCTCCTTGTCGATGATCGCCACCTCGTGGCCAATCCTGGCCAGGCCCCCCGCCAGCGCGGCACCTACCCGCCCGCAGCCCATCACCACTACTCGCACCGGTAGACCCTTCTGGATAGGCGTTCGTCTCAGTACTTGACGCAATGCCGAACGCCGCGTCACGGCACCCGACACAGCGATGTCAAGTGAGACCGTACCGCGATTGCTCGCGTGGCCTAATGTTGGCGTTCGTGTCTACGCTTTCCAAGCTGTCGACGGCGGCTCGGCGTCTGTTAATCGGCCGCCCGTTCCGCAGTGACAGCCTTGGCCATACCCTGCTGCCGAAGCGCATCGCGCTACCGGTTTTCGCCTCCGACGCATTGTCCTCGGTGGCGTATGCGCCCGAGGAAATCTTCCTGGTGCTCTCGGTCGCGGGCATGTCTGCCTATGCGTTGACGCCGTGGATCGGGCTAGCGGTCGCCGCGGTCATGATGGTCGTGGTCGCGAGTTACCGGCAGAACGTGCACGCCTATCCTTCCGGTGGCGGCGACTACGAGGTGGTGACCACCAATCTCGGGCCTACCGCGGGCCTGACGGTCGGCAGCGCCCTGCTGGTGGATTACGTGTTGACCGTTGCCGTTTCCATGTCTTCGGCGATGTCGAACATCGGCTCGGCTATTCCGCTTGTCGCGCAGCACAAGGTCACCTTCGCGGTGGTCGCCATTGTGATCCTGATGTCGATGAATCTGCGCGGTGTCCGCGAATCCGGCGCCGCGTTCGCAATTCCCACGTACGCCTTCATGGTCAGCATGTACCTCATGTTGGGCTGGGGGCTGTTCCAGATCTACGTACTCGATACCCCGCTGAAGGCGGAGTCGGCCTCCTTCGAGATGCATGGCGAAGGCAACGGCATCCTGGGCTTCGCGCTGGTGTTCCTTGTCGCGCGGGCTTTCTCGTCGGGGTGTGCGGCGCTGACGGGTGTGGAAGCGATCAGCAATGGTGTGCCGGCATTCCGGAAACCCAAGTCACGCAACGCGGCCACCACGCTGTTGCTCCTGGGCGGCATCGCCATCACCCTCTTCATGGGGATCATCCTGCTGGCGGAACGCACCGGAGCCAAGATCGCCGAGGACCCCGCCACGCAGCTGGTGGGTGCCCCCGCCAACTACCACCAGAAGACCCTGGTCGCCCAGCTGGCCGAGGCGGTGTTCGGTGACTTCCGGATCGGCTTCCTGTTCATCACCGTGGTGACGGCGCTCATCCTGGTGCTGGCCGCCAACACCGCGTTCAACGGTTTCCCGGTGCTCGGATCGATTCTGGCGCAGGACCGCTACCTGCCGCGTCAGCTGCACACGCGCGGCGACCGGCTGGCGTTCTCCAATGGCATCATCTTCCTATCGGCCGTCGCGATCCTGTTCGTGGTGGCTTTCAAGGCCGAGGTGACCGCGCTCATCCAGCTGTACATCGTCGGTGTCTTCGTGTCCTTCACACTCAGCCAGATCGGCATGGTGCGGCACTGGACCCGGTTGCTCACAACCGAGACCGACCCAGCGGTACGCGGCAAGATGATCCGCTCGCGCGTCATCAACACCATCGGTTTTATCATGACCGGGGCGGTGCTGCTGGTTGTCCTGGTCACCAAATTCCTTGCCGGAGCATGGATCGCGATCCTGGCAATGGGCCTGCTGTTCGTGCTCATGAAGATGATCCACAAGCACTACAACACGGTGGCCCGCGAGCTGGACAACCACGAGGGAGAGGTGGTGCTGCCCAGCCGCACCCATGCGGTCGTCCTTGTTTCCAAGGTGCATCAGCCGACGCTGCGCGCCCTCGCCTACGCCCGTGCCACCCGGCCCGACGTGCTGGAGGCAATCACCGTCAGCGTTGACGATCGGGACACGCGAGAGCTGGTCAGGGATTGGGAGACAAGCGATCTCAGCACTCCGTTGAAGGTGATCGCCTCCCCATATCGTGAAATCACCCGGCCGATCCTCGATTACGTCAGACGCATCAGCAAGGAAGCGCCACGCACGGTCGTTTGCATCTTCATCCCGGAGTATGTGGTGGGGCATTGGTGGGAACAGGTGCTGCACAACCAGAGTGCGCTGCGACTCAAGGGGCGTCTGCTCTTTGTCCCCAATGTCATGGTCACGTCTGTTCCCTGGCAGCTTGACTCATCCGAACGTCGTCGGGAGCTCGACGAGCAATCCGCACCCGGCGACTCGCGTCGCGGTTTCGACTCGTAAATGGCAATCGGCGAAATCCTCGAGGTCCAGACCGGCGGGCCTGCCAACGGGGGCAGCGTGGTGGCCCGGCACGACGGACGCGTCATCTTCGTCAGATACGCGTTACCGGGCGAGCGGGTGCGTGTCCAGATTACCGACGACCGGCAAGCCAGCTTCTGGCATGGCGCTGCCATCGACGTCCTCGACCCGTCGCCGCACCGCATCGATCCGATATGCCCCATCGCGCACGGCAGTGGCGAATCTGGTTGCTGTGACCTCTCTTTCGTCGACCCGGGGTATCTGCGTGAGCTCAAGGGCGATGTGGTGAGCCAGCAGCTGGCTCGGCTCGGCAAGTACGACTGGCAGGGTGTGGCCGAGCAGGTTGGGGCCGGAGACTCCACGGGGTGGCGGACTCGGGTGCGTTTGGACGTGAATGCCTTGGGTCAGCCCGGCTTTCATCGGTATCACAGCGACGAGCTGGTGACGGACCTGCGCTGTGCACAGGTCGTGCCGGGGTTGCTCGATGGGCTGGATGAGCCGGATCTCGGTTCCGAGGGCCCGCTGCACGCGGTGATGGACGATCAGGGACGCCGACATGTGGTGCGCGGCCGTTCGGTTGTCGAGGGCGAGGACGTTGCGGTTCAGAAGGTGGGGGACCGGCACTGGTTGGTGCCGGTTACGGCCTTCTGGCAAGCGCACCGCGACGCGGCGAGCACGTACAGTCGGCTGGTCTCCGAATGGGCTGAGCTGGAGCCGGGGATGAATGCCTGGGATTTGTACGGCGGCGTCGGGGTCTTCGCCGCGGTGCTGGGGGAGGCAGTGGGACGTACGGGACGTGTTGTCAGCGTCGACACCTCACGTCCAGCGTTCCGTAGCGCCAAGAGTGCGCTGGGAGATCTGCGGCAGATCACCATGATCTGCGGTTCGGTACGGCACGCCATGCGCGACCTGGGTAAGGCCGATGTCGCGGTGTTGGACCCGCCCAGGGCGGGTGCCGGACGTGAGGTCATCGGGCGAATCGCCGATGCCAGCGTGCCGAGAGTTATCCATATCGGTTGTGAAGCAGCGGCATTCGCGCGCGATGTGGGCCTGTATCTGGAGCGCGGGTATCGGGTGCGTGAACTGCGGCTCTTCGATGCTTTCCCGCTGACCCATCACATCGAGAGCTTCGCGCTGCTCACCCGATGAGACGGCGCCAGTCGTAAAGATCTTATAAGGTAACTCTTCGGGTGTGCCGGGAAGTCTGGTCGGCGGTACTTTGCCCTGCCAGCAGAATGGACACGCACCCATGCGCCTGAGCCAACGCGTCTTCACCCGCGGATCGTGGGCGGAGTCATCTCGCGTCGCCGGGATTCTGCGCAAAGAAACCGTCGGCGGAGTGCTGCTGGTGGTGGCGGCGCTGATCGCACTGCTCTGGGCGAACTCGCCGTGGAGTGCGTGGTACTACCGGCTGGGTGCCATCACCGTGGGGCCGGAGCGATTGCACCTGAACCTGACTCTCGCGGGCTGGGCCACCGATGGGCTGCTCGCGATCTTCTTCTTCGTGGTGGGCGTGGAACTGAAGCGCGAATTCGTGGCGGGGGATTTGCGGGATCCTGGCCGCGCCGCGTTGCCGATTGTCGCTGCTATAGGCGGCATGGTCGTGCCGGCCGCCATCTATCTGGCGGTGAATGCCTCCGGTGGTGGCGAGGCGATGCGCGGCTGGGCAATCCCCACCGCCACCGATATCGCCTTCGCGCTCGCCGTGCTCGCCGTGATTTCAACGCATCTGCCGTCCGCGCTGCGCACATTTCTGCTCACCCTGGCGGTGGTGGATGATCTGCTGGCCGTCATCGTGATCGCGGTCTTCTACACCGATGAGCTGCATTGGGGGCCGTTGGGCCTCGCACTCATTCCCCTTGGGCTGTTCGCGCTGGCGGTGCAGCGCCGCCGCCGAGAATGGTGGCTGCTGGTGCCACTGGCACTGTCCACCTGGGCATTGGTGCACGCCTCGGGGGTACACGCCACCGTGGCGGGTGTGCTGCTGGGATTCACTGTTCCCGTCTTGAGGCGAGATGGTCGTACCGATGTGCACGGGATGGCCGAGCGCTTCGAGCATCGGCTGCGACCGTTGTCGGCGGGTGTCGCGGTGCCGGTGTTCGCGTTCTTCGCTGCGGGTGTCACCCTCGGCGGCTTCGCCGGGCTGTGGCAGGCGCTGCGGGACCCCGTTGCTTTGGGCGTGGTGTTGGGCCTGGTGGTGGGCAAGCCGATAGGGATCTTCCTGACGACGTATCTGTTGGCGCGGTTCACGCGGGCCAGCCTCGATGACGATCTGAGCTGGATGGATATCGCCGGCGTGGCACTGCTCGCGGGGATCGGCTTCACGGTGTCGCTGCTCATCGGCGAATTGGCGTTCGGTGCGGGGTCGGCCGCCGAGCACGTCAAGGTCGGCGTGCTCGCCGGATCGCTGACATCGGCGGCCGTGGCCTCGGTCGTGCTGAGGCTGCGTAACCGGGCGTATCAGCGCATCGAGGCCAAGGAGAGCCTTGATGCCGACCACGATGGAGTGCCCGACGTTTTTGGCTCCGCTTCAAGCGACCGAATCTGAATCGCTGCGTAGACTGACCTGATGCTTGACGACATCAGAGGACCGGGTGACCTGCAGGGTCTCTCGAAGCGAGAGCTGGACTTGCTCGCGGACGAGATTCGCGAGTTCCTGATCCACAAGGTCGCCGCGACCGGCGGCCATCTTGGACCCAACCTGGGTGTTGTCGAATTGACGCTGGCCCTCCATCGCGTGTTCGAGTCCCCGTATGACCCGATCGTCTTCGACACCGGTCATCAGGCGTATGTGCACAAGATCCTGACTGGACGCTCCGGAGACTTCGACACGCTGCGCCAGAAGGACGGCTTGTCGGGGTACCCCTGTCGGGCCGAGAGCGAACACGATTGGGTGGAATCCAGCCACGCGTCGACGGCACTGTCCTACGCCGATGGACTCGCGAAGGCATTCGAGCTGACCGGGCAGCGCCGCCGCCACGTCGTCGCGGTGGTAGGCGATGGCGCGCTCACCGGCGGCATGTGCTGGGAGGCTCTGAACAACATTGCCGCCGCCGATCGGCGCATCATCATCGTCGTCAACGACAACGGGCGAAGCTATGCACCGACCATCGGTGGGCTCGCCTCGCACCTGGCCGGGCTGCGGCTCACGCCCACCTACGAGAAGGTGCTTGACGAGAGCAGGAAGCTGCTGCGCGGTATGCCGGTGGTGGGACCGTTGGCATACGCCTTGATGCACAGCCTCAAGGTGGGGGTCAAGGACGCGGTATCTCCGCAGGTGATGTTCACCGATCTGGGGATCAAATACGTTGGGCCCGTTGATGGTCACGACGAGCATGCGGTGGAGGATGCGCTGCGCCGTGCCCGCGGTTACGGCGGCCCGGTCATCGTGCACGTGATTACCCGCAAGGGCATGGGGTACGCGCCTGCCGAGGACGACGAGGCCGAGCAGATGCATTCCACCGGCATCATCGACCCGAAGACCGGCCGCTCCATCAAGGCTTCGGCTCCTGGCTGGACGTCAGTGTTCTCCGATTCACTGATCGACGTGGCCAGCGAGCACCGCAATATCGTGGCGATCACCGCGGCCATGCCGGGTCCGACCGGGCTCAGCAAGTTCGGCGAGCGTTTCCCCGATCGGCTGTTCGATGTCGGTATCGCCGAGCAGCACGCCGTCACCTCCGCGGCCGGGCTCGCGATGGGCGGCCTGCACCCCGTGGTGGCGATCTACTCCACCTTCCTGAACCGCGCGTTCGATCAGGTGATGATGGACGTTGCGCTGCACCGGCTTCCGGTGACATTCGTGCTGGACCGGGCGGGAATCACCGGAAGCGACGGTGCCAGCCACAACGGTATGTGGGATCTGTCGATCCTGAACGTGGTGCCCGGAATGCGGGTCGCCGCGCCGCGCGATGCCGCGCGGCTGCGTGAAGAGCTGACCGAGGCGCTGGCAATCGATGATGGCCCGACCGCGCTGCGTTTTCCGAAGGGTGACGTCGGCGACGATATCCCGGCGATCGAGCGCCGCGACGGCGTCGACGTGTTGGCCCGGCCGGCAGGCGGCTTGCACGCCGATGTGCTGCTGGTTGCGGTCGGCCCGTTCGCGTCGACGGCATTGGCGACGGCAGAGAGGCTCGGCAAGCAGGGGATCGGGGTCACCGTCGTCGACCCCCGGTGGGTGCTACCGGTGCCTGAATATGTTGTCGGGCTGGCCCGCCAGCATCGGCTGGTGGTGACCCTCGAGGACAGCGGCGTGCACGGCGGTGCGGGTAGCGCAGTGACCAAGGCGATGCAAGACGCCGATGTGGACGTGCCGAGTCGGGGTATCGGTGTGCCGCAACAGTTCCTGGACCACGCGTCCCGGGGGCAGGTCCTTGAGCAGCTCGGTTTGACCGACCAGCACATCGCCCGAAAGATCACCGGTTGGGTGGCCGCGATGAGCCGCGAGCTCGGGGACAGCACCGTGAACCCGGCCACGCAGCAGGTCGACTAACCCCGCACCCAGTCCGGAGTGGCGAGGATTTCGCGCAGGTCTTCCACCAGACGCGCGCTGTGGAATCCGTCAGCCGCCGCATGGTGAATCTGCACTGCCAGCGGCATGATGGTGCGACCGTCCCGCTCGTGGAACTTGCCGACGGTGAAGATGGGAGCCAGATGTTCCCAGCCGGGGGCGATGGTAAGCGTGAAGCCGGAAAAGCTCGTCCATGGGATGCTAGAGATGTCGAATACATTCCGGGGCCGGGGCAATCCTTGTGGGAAAAGCGTTGAGGAGTAACGATATTCGGCCAGGAGGTCGACGACTTCGGTGTGGAATGCGTCGAAGTCGGTGGTGTAATTGGCGCTGATACCCGCGAAGGTCTCGCGATCGGGATTGAACACCGTGAATGCCGGGTCCACGATGTCCCAGATTCCTGGATTTCCTTGATCGTCGAGGGCCATGCGGAACTCCGGATAACGATTCACGACGGTCGCCAATGCCCAGATCTGTGTGGGATATGTCTTGCGGCCGGCTGCGCGAATCGCCTTGAGAAGGTCGGTGACGTTCAGCTCTACTGTCATCGAGTAGTAGGTGGGACAGCGGTCCCGATAGTGCGTGAACCACTCGTTTCGTGGCCACTGCTGCATATCGATGAGTTCAAGTGTCGCCATGGAGACCAGCAGAGCGTGTCCCGCGAGACCGTGCAACTCAGTTTTGGCCGGCGGCGAGATCGCACTGGTTAGTCGGCCAGCGCCTCGGTGAGGATGGGCGCCGCCAGCTCTCGTTGCCATGCGCGTGCGCCGTGGCCGGCGAGCAGTTCCTCGACATCCCCGTTTCCGTCCCAGTCCCAGCAGAGCCGGCGCACGATCTCCGGGGTGACGATGTTCTCCACGGGCACCGTGATCTGCTCGGAGAGCGCCGACAGGGCTGCGCGCGCGGCCTCCAGGCGCGCGTAGGCCTCGGGTTTGCGTCGCGACCATCGCGATACCGGCGGTGGCCCGACCGTAGGTTCGTTGACCGGCGGAGGGGTGGCAGCGTCGCGGGCCTTCGCCAGCGCCGCGAGCCAACGGTCGGCCTGCTGTTTCTGCCGGGGCCCGCCGAAGACCGGGAGGGCGATCAGTTCGTTACGTGTCTTCGGATCGGCCATCGCGGCTTCGACGATCGCCGAATCGGGCAGCGTCCGGCCGGGTGCAACATCGCGTGCACGCGCCAATTCATCACGGCTGAGCCATAATTCGCGGACCGCGGCCAACTGTGCGGGTTTGCGCACCTTATGGATCCCGGAGGTGCGACGCCAATTGTCCCGTCGCGTCGCGGATGCCGGCACATGCGCGAGGTACTCGAACTCCTGCCGAGCCCATTCGGTCTTGTCTTGCTCGGCGAGAACTTCGGCGACCTTCTCACTCAGCTCGATGAGCACTTCGACGTCCAGCGCCGCGTAGTTGAGCCAGTCGTCCGGCAGGGGGCGTTTGGACCAGTCGGCGGCGCCGTGTCCCTTGGCCAGCCCCAAACCCAGCAGTCGGTGCACCATTGCGGCCAGATTGACCTTCTCGAAACCGGCCAGCCGGCCGGCAAGTTCGGTGTCGTAAAGCGACGGCGGTCGCATGTCCAATTCGGCCAGGCACGGTAGATCCTGGTCGGCGGCGTGCAAGATCCATTCGTCGGCGCCCAGCACCTCGACGATCGGTCCCAGCGCGTCCGGAACATTCGTCGGATCCAGCAGCACCGTCCCGGCACCACGCCGGCGAATCTGGATCAGGTAGGCCCGATTGGAGTACCGGAATCCCGAGGCTCGCTCGGCGTCTACGGCAAAGGCGCCGGTTCCGGACGCCAAACGTTTTGCAGCCATGCGGATTTCATCCGTCGAGGCGGTGAGTGGCGGCACCCCTTCGGCGGGACGAAGCAGCGGCGTCGGTTCGGGAAGCTCAGAGTCGGTGTCCATATCTGAATCAGCAGCGTAGGCCCTAGGCGCGGTGGCGCGACCCCAGATCGGTCACACCCACCGGCGGCAGGCCGGCCGCATGCTCTAGCACCTCGCAGAACGCCTCGACGTGGGTTCCGATATCGGTGCCGGTGGCGGTCCAGGATGCCCGTAGCTCCAGCTGGTGAGCGCGCCCCGGCCCGGCGATATCGCCATAGCGGACCGAGGTGGTTGCGGTCACTGTTCCGCCCAACGCCGTCACATCCGGGGTGCGCGTATTCAACGCGTCCACCAGCCAGCTCCACGCGACCTCCGGCAGCAACGGGTCCACGGCCTCGGAGGCGTCCAGGTCCGCCTGGATGTAGGCGACCAGCCTCATGGTGCCGTTCCACGCCTCATCACCCTCGGGATCGTGCAGCAGGATTAGCCTGCCGAAGGCGTCGCCTTCGGATTGTTCGGGCACGTTATCGGTATCGAGGTGCTTGATCTCGGCGCCGAGCGCGTAGCTGAACGGAGCCAGCCGCTGCGGGGGACGAATGGTGCCCAGCTCGATCTCCGGACGCGCGGTCACGGAGTTCATCGCGTCGACCGCCGCGCGGAACGGGGCTGGTTCGGCAGACGTCACAGCAATGGACGGTAGCGCGCCGGGCCGACATGCTCCCGAAGGCGCGCCGTAGGAGGTTGCCATGGCAGCATGGGCAGTGATGACCGGATTGAACGAAGATCGCGCGACGGAGAGAAATACCCGTCGTGAGCTGCCATTTTCCCCCTACCTCGCGGCCGCCGCGGGCAGGGCTCCCAGCCACCCTCCGGTGTGGTTCATGCGGCAGGCCGGGCGTTCGCTGCCCGAGTACCGGGCGGTGCGCGCAGATCACGCCATGCTGGACGCGTGTTTTAAGCCTGAACTGGTTTGCGAGATCACGCTGCAGCCGATCCGCCGGCACCAGGTTGACGCCGCCATCTTGTTCTCGGACATCGTGGTCCCGCTCAAGGCCGCGGGGATCGATCTGGACATCGTTCCCGACGTGGGTCCCGTGATCGCCAACCCGGTCCGCACCACTGCCGATGTGGCGGGGCTGCCGCGCCTGGAGCCCGGACAGGTCGAGGCGGTCAGCGATGCCGTGCGACTGCTGGTCGCCGAGCTGGGCGCCACCCCGTTGATCGGCTTCGCCGGTGCCCCCTTCACGCTGGCTTCCTACCTTGTCGAGGGTGGCCCGAGCCGTCACCATCAGCGCACGAAGGCGCTGCTACAGGGTGATCCCCAGACCTGGCATGCGCTGATGACGGCGCTGACCGACATCACCATCGCGTTCCTGCGCGCACAGCTCGACGCCGGCGTGGACGCGTTGCAGCTGTTCGATTCGTGGGCGGGCGCACTGTCGCTGGCCGACTATCGATCTGCGGTATTACCGCACAGCACAAGGATTTTCGATGAATTTGCTAGTGCCGGCGTGCCCATGACGCACTTCGGCGTGGGCACCGCCGAGCTGCTGGGCGCGATGGGGGAGGCCGGCGCCACGGTGGTCGGTGTGGACTGGCGCACTCCGCTGGATGTCGCGGCAAGCCGGGTTGGCGCCGGAAAAGCCTTGCAGGGCAATCTCGATCCGGCAGTGTTGTTGGCCGGGTGGCCGGTGGTGGAGCGTGAGGTGCGCCGCATCGTCGGCGAGGGGCGCCAGGCCGTGGCCGACGGTGCCGCCGGGCATATTTTCAATCTGGGGCACGGAGTGCTGCCGGATACCGATCCGGCGGTACTGACCGATGCGGTGGCGCTGGTGCATTCGTTGTGACCTCCGCGGCGTCGTCGGCCTCTCCCTCCATTGCCATTGTGGGGGGCGGTATTTCGGGGCTGGCGGCCGCGTACCGGCTGCGGTGCGAGCTCGGCGATGGTGCGCGCATCACCGTGTACGACCCCGCCGAGCAGCTGGGTGGGATCCTTCGGACCATCACCCTCGGTGAACACCGGATAGATATCGGTGCCGAGGCATTCATCACGCGCCGCCCCGAGGTGCTGGACCTGCTGGACGAACTGGGACTGGCCAACCGCAAGCTCGACACCACTGGCGCGCGCCCCCTGCTCTATGCCGGGGGCGGTCTGCATCCGCTGCCCACGCGGACGGTGAACGGCATCCCGGCCTCGGCGTCATCGGTGGTCGGGCTGGTCGACGACGAGACCGTGGCACGCATCGACAGCGAGCCCCACCGCGATATGCACTGGACCATAGGGGCCGAACCCACCGTCGCCGACCTGGTCTCGCTGCGGTTCGGGCCGCAGGTGGTCGCGCGCATGGTCGATCCGCTGCTCGGCGGCGTGTACGCGGGTTCGGCCGCGACGACGGGACTGCGTACGGGGGCGCCCGGTATCGCCCGGGCGCTCGATGAGGGGGCGGGCAGCTTGCTCGCCGCGGCCCGGCAGGCGTTGCCGCCGATCTCGGACACCGGCATCTTCGGTGCCATCGATGGCGGTTACACGGTGCTAGTGGAGGAACTTTGGCGCCGCGCCCGTGCCGAGCATCGGCAGGTCGCGATCACCGGTATCGCGCGTGATGGCGATGGGTGGGCGGTTGTCTGCGGCGAACACGCGGACACTACGGCCGATCATTGTGACGCGGTCATCATCGCAGTGCAGGCGCCCCGCGCCGCGGGGATTCTGGATGCGGTGGCACCCGAGTCGGCGGCGGCGGCGCGGACCATTCCGATCGCTTCCTCGGTGGTCGTCGCGCTGACGCTGCCCGCCGATGCCCCGATTCCCGCGAATTCCGGTGTGCTTGTCGCATCGGGAGAAGCCTTGCACACCAAGGCCATAACGTTCTCGACCGGCAAATGGGGATTGCGCGGACGGAGTACCCAGGTGGTGCGGTTGTCCTATGGGCGCTTCGGCGACACGGTGGCGCGGGCCACCAGCGATGATCAACTACGGCACTGGGCCGTTGTCGACCTGGAAACCGTACTGGGGGCGTCCGTCACGCCGATCGATTCGGCGCTGGCCCGCTGGATCGACGCCATGCCGCAGTACGGTCCCGGCCACACCGAGGTCGTGGACGCGATCCGCGCCGGGCTGCCATCGGGAATCGCGGTGGCGGGCTCGTACCTGGACGGGATCGGGGTGCCGGCATGTGTGGCCTCCGCCTCTCAAGCGGTGCGAGCCACCGTGGCACGATGGGGACATGGCTAGCCTCGATTTCGACACCCTCAACTCCACCATTCGCTACCTGATGTTCTCGGTGTTTCAGGTACGCGGCCAGGGACTGGGCGAGGACCGCGATGCCGCCGCCGACGAGGTGGCCACCCTGATCAAACGGCATGAAGATGACGGTGTCGTGGTGCGCGGCATCTACGACGTGGCCGGGCTGCGCGCCGATGCCGACTTCATGATCTGGTCGCACGCTGAATCCATCGAGAAGCTGCAGGCGCTGTACAGCGACTTCCGTCGCACCACCGCGCTGGGCCGGGCCTGCACCCCGGTGTGGAGCAACGCGGCCCTGCACCGGCCCGCCGAGTTCAACAAAAGCCACATCCCGGCCTTCCTCGCGGGGGAGGAGCCCGGTGCTTACATCTGCGTGTATCCCTTTGTGCGGTCCTACGATTGGTACCTGCTGCCCGATGAGGAGCGGCGCAAGATGCTCGCCGATCACGGCATCGCCGCACGTGCGTACAAGGATGTGCGTGCCAACACCGTGCCCGCCTTTGCACTCGGCGACTATGAGTGGCTGTTGGCATTTGAGGCGCCCGAGCTGCACCGCATCGTCGACCTGATGCGCGATTTGCGTGCCACCGAGGCGCGGTTGCACGTTCGGGAGGAGACGCCGTTCTACACCGGCCCGCGTGTCTCGGCCGAGGAGCTGGTCGCGCGCCTTCCCTAGGGGTTATCGGGCGGGCTGCAACGTCAGCGAGATGGAATTGATGCAGTACCGTTGATCCGTCGGCGTGGGATATCCCTCGCCCTCGAACACATGCCCCAGGTGGCTGTGGCAGTTGGCGCACACGACCTCGACGCGACGCATCCCCAGCGAATCGTCGGTCTTCAGAATCACCGCATCCGAGTCGGCCGGGTCGAAGAACGACGGCCAGCCGCAATGGGATTCGAACTTCTCGGTGCTGCGGAACAGCTCGGCCCCGCACGCCCGGCAGGCGTACACGCCTTCGGTCTTGGTGTCGGTGTACTCGCCGACGAATGGTCGTTCGGTGCCCGCGCGGCGCAGCACCGCGAACTCCTCAGCAGTCAGGCGCTCCCGCCACTGCTCGTCGGTCAGGTTCACCTTCGGATCGTTCGATGTCGTCATCGGTCGCTGACTCCTTAGTGCCTATCCCAGCCCTCATCCAGTCTGGATCCAGCCCGTTGTCCAGTGTGCCAGCGGCCTTGGCATCGCGGTAGCGAAGCACCAGCACCATCATCACCACGATCAGCAGCAGGCACCATCCGTAGGTGATCTTCAGGTACTCCAGGGCGCGGCCCGTCGTGGGCCAATGCCCCAGCAGCCAGCGGTCCATGGAGAAGAACCCGTAGATCGCCAGCCAGGCCGGCCAGTTCCGCAGCACCGAGTTGGGCAGCACGATCGTCATGACGAACGGGAACAGCGCCATCGAGTAGTAGCCCTGGCCCAGCCCCAGCAGCAGGAACGAGGCGGTCAGCACCACACCGCCGGTGGTCAGTGCCCAGAACCGGGGGTCGCGCCGGCGGTAGTACTTGTAGAGCAGCCACACGCTCACCAGGGCGATCAGCAGGAACGCGATGCGCAGGAAGCCGATCAGCGGCTCGGGAAGCCCGTAGTACACGCCGTTGCCCGCGATCGAGCTGTTGAAGTAGTCGCGGGTCACCGTCAGGTACTTCATGGTGCGCCGGAAGTAGTCCCAGCCGTCGACGATCCTGACCTTGTGGGGGCCGAACATCGCGACGACATTGAAGAACGCGGGGATACCGATCGCGGCGGCGAAGACCCGCCACTGCCGGTTCAACAGCGGCAGCAACAGCAAGGGAGCCAAGAGCGGTTTGATGACCAGCGTCAGGCCGATCGCGACGCCCGCCCACCACTCGGAGTGCTTGTTCCCGTCCAACAGCCAGCGGAAGAACAGCACCTCCAGCAGCAGCACCACGCCGTTGATGTTGGTGAAAACGAGTGTGTTGGTCACGCTTTCGGTGCAGAACATGGCCAACAGCAGTGCGGGCGCGGCCACAGAGGCCAGCGTGAAGTTGAACAGGCGCAGCAGGAAGTAGGCCGCGATCACGATCGCGATGGTGTTGATGGTGATGAACCAGTACCGCGATGCGTCCACGGGCAGATATCCGAAGGGCGCCAGCAGCAGCGTGCCACCCGGCGGGTAGATGTAATGCGGGTCGACGTAGCCGAAGTTCTCGTTGTACACCGGCAGGTGCCGCTTGAAGGCGATGACGGCGCGGTAGACGGGCCCGAAGTCGTCGGTGATGTAGCCGTTGGTGCCCAGCACGTAACTGCGGTGGATGACCGCCATGATGGCGACGGGCCACAGCACCGACCGCAGAATGGTCGCGACCGAGGGCGGTGCAGTCGGAGGTTTCAGTGCCCGCGAGACAGAGTTCTTGAAGCCGTCCATCAGGCTTGAAAAGGACGTATCGACTGACACCACGCAGGCACCGTACCTTGAGCGCCCGGCGCAGTTCCGGCAAGTACGACTAGGCCGGGCAGAACGTGTCGGTCTCCGGGAGCTTTCCGTCGTTCAGGTAGGCGAGGGCCGGCGGCTGTGCGCATGCGGTGTAGACAATCGCACCGTGACCGATGCCCTGCCACATGACGCGCTTGCTCGCGGCCTTGGCGTTGATGATCGCCGCGGCGGTCGCCGACACTCCCTCGCTGCCGGAGATCGGGTCGTGTTGTCCGCCGAGGATCAGCACGTTGATCTTCAAGTCCTGTGGCGGGTTCGGCTTGGATCCGCTGGGCCACTGCAGGCAGTTCACCAGTTCTAGGGCTGAGGTGCGCCCGAACAGCGGGTACTGCTTGCCCCAGGCCACCACCAGCTCGCGCACCCGGTCGGGGGTGGGCCGTGCCAGCGCGTCGCTGCAGGAATTGACGAACTGCCCATCGGAATCGCGCAACGCGTTGGCCCGGTCCACCAGGGGGGTGAGCGCCTCACGGTCGGTACCGCGCGCCGCGTTGAGTGCGTTGGCAAGGTTCTGCACGACGGCGGTACCGTCGCCGACCGGATACGCCAGTGCGGTGGAGATAGCCCTTTCGACTGTCGCCCGCGACCACGGCAGTCCGCCGTTCTGGGCGCGGTTCAGCAGGTCGCCGACGGCCCCCGCGGGATCCGGCCCCAGCGGGCAGTTGTTCGCGACGCACTGTGCTGCGAACGCGTCGAATGCCGACTGCTCGCCCTTGAGCCGCTGCTCGGCGGCCGCCTCGGCGGCGATATCAGCGGCGACCGGTGAGTCGAGCAGCAGCCGGGCCAGCTTGTTGGGGTGGGATCCGGCGTAGGCCAGGGCAACTCGAGCGCCGCTGCCAACGCCCAGTAGCGCGAGGGCGGGCACATCCCATTGGGCACGCAACGCCTCGAGGTCCTCTGCGGCATGCGCGTCGTTGTACGCGGAGTCGCCGGGGGAGATGGTGTCGGTGCAGTTGGTGGTCGCGGTCTCGACGATCTTGCCCAGGCTTGCGACGGGATCGTCACCGCCGCGGTTCTGCGCCAGGTCACGCATATCCCGCAGGTCCCAGGTGTCGCGGCACGTGATCGCATCGGATCGCCCGATACCGCGGCGGTCGACGGCCACCACGGGGCGCTGCGTGAGCACCTGCGCGCCCGGGCCGTTGAGCCACGTTGCCAGCTGCACCGAGGACGGCAGATCCGAGCCGGTGGTGAATACCAGCGGGCCCGCATCGGCGGGTGTCTGGGAGGTCTTGGCGCGCACCGCGCCCAGCGTCACGCTGCCCGGCGCTCCGTTGATCGGGTCCAGTGGCGCCTTGTACTCGGCGCACTCGAGCGTGAACGTCGGCGATGTGGTGATGTTGGCGCTGCCGAGCACCTCACGGGTGCAGTCCTGCCACGACAGGTCGACCTTGGGTTTGTCGATCGAGGGCGGGCCGCTCGGCGGCGGTGCCGTGGCGGGGCCCACATTTCCGCGGCCGTCGTCCATGGCGAAATGCGGTCCCGCCGAGGGGCCGGGAGCGCACCCAGCCAGCACCCCGGTCAGCAGCTGGGCAACCGCCATCGCCCCCATCAGCCGTGCACGCATGCCGACCACAGTATCGGGTGAATCTCACTCAAGCCCGGACGTGCCGCGCGAACAGGTAGCCGTCGGCATCGCCGAGCAGCAACACTCGCCGCCACGACGTGGGCACCTCGGCGGGGCTTGTCGTGATCCGGCTGCTGCCGCCGCCGACCGTGGTGGGCGCGATGGTTACGCACAGTTCGTCGACGAGCCGCATCGTCAGCAGGGTGCCCAGCAGAGACGGGCCTCCCTCGCACAGCACGCGGGAAAGCCCGCGGCCGTGCAGCTGCGCCAGCGCCGCGCGCAGGTCGACCTTCCCGGCGTCATCGGCGACGAGGACCTGCAGATCCGACACCCGGGACACGACGTTCGCTGCCCCGGAGGCCGAGGTCACCACGACCGGCGCGACCTCGGACTCGGTGAACAACGGAATGGTTGGGTCTACCGCGCCCGAGGCCGTGACCACGGCAATCACCGGAACCTCGCTCTGCCCGCGGCCCTGTCGGCGCTGGCGCAGACCGGCCGGCAGATGCGCGCCGTGATAGCGCTCGGCCCTCACGGTCCCGGCCCCGACAAGAATCACATCGGCATTGGCACGCATTGCCGCGAACACGGCCCGGTCGCTCTCGCCGCCGAGTCCGCCGGACAAACCGGTTAGTGTTGCGGCGCCGTCCAGGCTGCCAATCATATTGGCGCGCAAGCAGAGTCCATCGGCTCGCGGGTAATCGTAAAGGTCGACCAGGTCGCCGGCATCCACCGGCGCCCCGGTGGTCAGCTGTGTGAGCTGTATCCCAGCCGGGCGCCGAATCGCCTGTTCACCGTCACTGTGGGCCACAAGGAGATCTCAACACGCCGCTACGCTGCCCGTGTGACTGATCCGCAATCGAGTGCCGCTCCGGGCCATTCCCCGTCGCTTCGCTCGCCCGGGAACCCGCAGCACCTTGCCGACCGGCACCCCACAGTCTCCAATGAGCGGCTGATTGCCCAGTTGGTGCCGCCGCCCACGTTCACGTCGGTGAGTTTCGACTCGTACCGTCCTGACCCCAACGAGCCGACGCAGGCTGCGGCCGTGGAAGCATGCCGCGCCTTCGCGCACGAGGCGACCACCCGCCGGGCGGGCAAAAAGAAGCTGTTCGGCAAGCGCGAGGTGCTGCCCGGGGTCGGGATTTATCTCGACGGCGGGTTCGGCGTCGGTAAGACCCACCTCTTGGCGTCGATTTATCACACCGTGCCCGGCCCGAAAGCATTCGCCAGCTTCGGTGAACTGACGCAGGTGGCAGGGGTTTTTGGCTTCCTGGAGTGCATCGAGCTGCTCGCGGACTACACGGTGGTGTGCATCGACGAGTTCGAATTGGATGACCCGGGCAACACGACGCTGGTGTCGCGGCTGCTCTCGGAGCTGGTGGCGCGCGGGGTGTCGATCGCCGCCACCTCCAACACGCTGCCCGAGCAACTGGGCGAGGGCCGCTTCGCGGCACAGGACTTCCTGCGCGAGATCAACACGTTGTCGGCGATCTTCAACACGGTGCGCGTCGAGGGCCCCGATTACCGCCATCGCGACCTGCCGCCGGCCCCCGAGCCGCACACCGATGACGAGCTTCGCGAACTGGCGGCCTCCATCGACGGCGCCACCTTCGACCAGTTCGACGATCTGTGCAAGCACCTGGCGAGCATGCATCCGTCGCGGTATCTGACGCTGATTGAAGGCGTGTCCGCTGTCTTCGTTGCGGGCGTGGAGCAGGTGCACGATCAGGCGGTGGCGCTGCGGATCGTTGCCCTGACCGACCGCCTCTACGACGCGGGTATCCCGGTGGAGGCTTCGGGGGCGAAGCTGGACACGATTTTCGACGACGAGATGGTTGCCGGCGGGTTCCGCAAGAAGTACCTGCGTGCCACCTCACGGCTGCTGGCGCTCAGCGCGGCTCCGCTACCTGGCCGCGACTGATCCGGCACTGATCCGGCACTGCATGACGTAATCGTTCTCCAGGCGCTCGCCCACCTGGAAGGTTTTCGTGCCGCTGCGGTTGAAGCCGTGTTTGGCGTAAAAGCGTTGCGCACGTTCATTTTCCTGGTTGACACCCAGCCAGACCCCGATCGCCCCGCAGGCGGCGGCTTCGGTAAGGGATGCGGTCATCAACGCGCCCGCCACGCCCGCCTGGTGGAATTCGGGCAGCACGTACATCTTGGAGAGCTGCATCGCGGGCCGCAGCGTGACGGCCCGCTGTACGTCGGGATCCTCGACCACGCCGTTGACCAGCATCGAGTACCCGACGATGACCTCGTTCTCGCGTGCCACCAGCACGCGGTGCGCGCGGATGTACTCGTCGAACTTGCCCGTGCTGAGATTGGCCGCGATGAATGCCGCGATGTCCTCCGCTGTCGACGACGCGGGACACGCGAGGGGGAAGGTGCGGGCGGCGACGGTGGCGAGTTCGGCGCTGTCGGCAGCCGTCGCGCTGCTGACCTGAATCGGCATGACCGGCACGCTACCTATACTTGGCGCGGTTCCGAGACTGCGACCATGCTGACCAACCCTGAGGAGCACCATATGACGCGGCGCGTGACGGCCTTCGGCGAGATTCGTGACGCCGTGGTGGGGCAGGGCCTGCGCACTCTCGCTCGCACCACACCGTGGGTGGAAACCGAGCTGGTGGGTATCGCGCAGGTGGTCAAGCCCGGGGACGTGTGCCTCGATGTGGGTGCCGCTGCCGGCTTCTACACCGCGGAGCTGGCGCGTCTGGTGGGCGCCGACGGCCTGGTATACAGCCTGGAGCCGCTGCGGTTCGCCCACGCCACGTCGTCGGCGGCCCTGGGGCTGCGTAGCGCACAGAATGTGCGCCGTCACGCCGTGGCGCTCGGCACCAACCCGGGTGAACAGGTCATGAGCGTTCCACTGCGCAACGGCAAGCCGATCACCGGACGGTCCTTCGTCGATGCCGGGGCCGACGGGCTGGGGTCGAATGCCGAGTTCGATGAGCACATCCGGGTGGTCGTGGATACCGAGACGTTCGATGGGTTCTGCGACCGGCTAAGCATCAAGCGGATCGATTTCGTGAAGATCGATGTCGAGGGTGCCGAACTCGACGTTCTGGTCAGCGGTGAGAAGACCCTTGAGCGGACCCGTCCGGCGATGATGCTGGAGGTAGAGGATCGCCACATGGAGCGGTTCGGGCGCACCGCCGAGGACATCGTCGCGTGGTTTACGGCGCGGGATTATCGGATGTCGGTATGGAGCGCAGACTCCTGGCGGCCCGTGGACAAGGTCACCGAGAACTTCCGGAACTACCTGTTCCAACCCCGCTGAGAGATCAGAGGTCCCACTGCGCCAGGTGGACTTGGGTCTGCGACGAACGCAGCACGATGTGGCGCACCGGTCCGCGGTAGACGTCCCAGTACACCGCCCCGCTCACGCTCGAACCCTGTGGCGCGTTTCGCAGGGCATAGTTCAGATCGTCGGGCTCGTCGGTGCGCTGGGGCTCGTAGGCATCCCCGGTTTCCGGTGAGACGCCGCCGAGCTTGAGCGCCATCAACAACGCATACGCGTTGGGTACCTTGGTCGGCCGGATGGTCACGTACGCCTTCCAGATGATGCCGCGTGGGGGAGCCATTCCGGCCGGGACACCGGTGGGTTCGATGTTGTGCACGGTGACGTCGGCGCCGATGGTGCCGTAGTCGAAATGCAGCGTCTCGCCGATATGCCCGATGGGTGCCGCCCGCTCGGGTTGTGCGGTCGCCGTCGGAGCCAAGGCCAGGGCGATGGCGGTGAGCACGGCGATGAGCTGGAAGGCAGGGCGTAGACGCACCCAGCGATCTTGGCACACGTCGTGCCCCGGCCGGTGCGGCATGGCTCTTCGGCATTCGCCCGGTAGGAACGCGCTGACAACCTACGATGTCCTGATGGGAGCGGTCCGCCACACCGGAGGGGACGTGAAGTATGCGCGTATTGGTCACTGGCGGTACCGGATTCGTGGGCGGATGGACGGCGAAGGCCATTGCCGATGCCGGACACCAGGCCCGCTTTCTGGTGCGTAAGGAAGCTCGCCTGCACACCACGGTGGCGACGCTCGGGGTCGACGTATCCGACTACACCGTCGGCGATATCACCGATCGGGGCTCGGTCGAGGCCGCGCTCGAGGGATGCGATGCGGTGCTGCACAGCGCGGCCATGGTCAGTACGGATCCCCAAGAAGCCGACCGGATGATGGCCGTAAATCTTGAGGGCACCCAGAACGTTCTCGGGACGGCTGTCGACCGGGGCCTCGATCCGATAGTGCACGTTTCCAGCATCACCGCGCTGTTTCGGCCCGGTCTGGAAACCTTCGAGGCCGACCTGCCCGCGGCCGGCGGTAGCGACGGATACGGCCGGTCCAAGGCGAAGGTCGAGCTGTACGTGCGCGACTTGCAGAAGTCTGGTGCACCGGTGACGATCACCTACCCCGGCATGGTGCTGGGTCCGCCCGTCGGCGATCAATTCGGTGAGGCCGCCGAGGGCGTGCGCTGGGTCCTGCTGATGCGGTCGGTCCCGGGACGCAGTGCGGCATGGCTGGTGGTCGACGTCCGAGATCTTGCCGCCGTGCACGCCGCACTGCTGCAGCCTGGGCGGGGTCCGCGGCGGTACACCGCGGGCGGTCATCGGCTGGAAGTGGATGAGCTGGTGAATCTGTTGACCGATGCGGCCGGCAGTACGGTGCTGGCCGTCCCGGTGCCCGACTTCGCGCTGCGCGCGGCGGGGACGGTGATGGACCAGATCGGCCGATACGTGCCGCTGGGAACCCCGATGACAGAGGCAGGCATGCAGTACTACACGCAGATGCCCGCGTCCGATGACTCACCCAGCGAGCGCGAACTGGGCGTTGCCTACCGCGACCCACGGGAAACGTTGGCGGACACCATTGTCGCGTTGCGCAGCCAGAAGACCGCCTCGAGATTGTTTGGCTTATGGCCCTTCTCCGAATAGAGCGCACCAGTGCGCTGTCCGCCGCCCAGGCATTCGCGCGGATCACCGACTGGGCCCGGCACAGCGAGCACATTCCCCTGACGACAGTATCCGTGACGAGCGATCCACCCACGGGAGTGGGCACCACGTTTGTGGGTCGAACAGGGCTGGCGGGCATAGGTTTTGACGACCCGATGACGGTGACGCAGTGGCAGCCGCCACAGGAGGAGAAGCCTAGTCGTTGTCGACTGGAGAAGACGGGGACGCTGATCCTCGGGTGGGCTGAGATCGAAGTGCAGGTGCAGGGCGATGGCTCACGCGTCGTCTGGACCGAGGAGGTGAGCATTCGAGGCCTGCCGCGCATCTTCGACCGGTTGGCACAGGTCGGCG
Organism: Mycobacterium sp. NGS15; assembly: GCF_059813245.1. NCBI lineage: Bacteria > Bacillati > Actinomycetota > Actinomycetes > Mycobacteriales > Mycobacteriaceae > Mycobacterium > Mycobacterium sp. NGS15. The sequence continues at coordinate 519,067 of NZ_JCALEF010000005.1, forward strand.
GGCAGTGGATGTTTGGTCGCGCGATCGACCGCCTGCTGCATGTCTAGTCACGTGCGTAGCCGGTCATATCCAGATAATATCGCTATCTAGATTATCGGGACGGGCAGATCGCTTCGCCTCTGTCGAGGATTGGAGAATGCTGTTGGCTACTCGAAAGGTCCTGACACGTGCTGAAAGTCAGGCTCAGACCAAGCATGAGCTGCTGGATGCGGCCGAGGCTCTGTTTCTTGAGAAGGGTTATCACGCGACGTCGATCTCTGCCATCGCGGCCGAGGCGGGCCGCACTATCGGGGCGGTGTACAGCAATTTTGATAACAAGGAAGAGCTGTGCTTGGAGGTGCTCAAGTCCAGATATTTGAACGAGCTGACCCGATTCATGAGCAAGGTGGCCGAGTCCGATGGCTCGGTGGAAGGGCGACTTGCCGCACTGACGTCATGGATTTCAGAACTGACCGATGAGACGCGATTTGTGATTCTCACGGCCGAATATCTGACCAGCACCTTCAGCGACGAGGGTCAGACTGCCGCCAACCGCGAACTCCTCGATCGCATCAGGGGTTCGGTGGGTGTGATCATTGAGGACGCACTCCCGGACGATGTGGCTGTATCCGATCCGCTAGTGCAAGAGGGGATTAACAGCACACTGTCAACGGCTGTTGGCCTGGGCGTCAGTAGGGCCGCAGGCCTGATCGACGGCGACGCGGTGGCTACGATGATGGCCGGAACGCTTCGAATGTGGATCGATCGCATCCGGCAGGAGTCGTGAGACCTTCATGCCGAAGTCCGCATGTTCGGGTCAACGGCACGTGGCACGCCGATGCGATCTCTGATGAACGCGGCGATGTCTGCCACCGCTTGACGTGCATCCGGTATGACGTCGGCAGCAACCTGGAATACGTGAAACGCGTTGTCCCATATCTGTAATGTGACCGGCACGCCCGCCTCGGCGCACCGTTGTGCGAGTTGCTCGGCGTCCACCCTAAGCACCTCGGTGGATGCGACCTGGATCAGCACCGGGGGTAGGCCGGCCATCTGGTGATTGACCGCAGACCAGGCGGGGTCGAGTACACCTTCGATTTCCACGCCCCATTTGACCGGCAGCGCATAGGCGCGCGCAGGCAGCAGTGCATCGGTGCGGTCGTTCGGGTGCGCGATGCGCGCAGCTGAGTCGTAGTCTGCCCAGGGAGCGAGCGCAGCGATACCGCCAGGCATCGGTAACCCGCGGTCACGCAGGGCCAATGCCAGCGAAAATGCCAGCCCGCCGCCCGCCGAATCGCCGGCGATCACGATGCGCTCGGCGGGAAAGCCTTGAGCGAGAAGGTATACATAGGCATCAAGGCAGTCCTCGAGGGTTTCGGTAACGTGAGCCTGCGGTATTTGCCGGTAGTCCACGTTCAGCAGCGCTACCCCGGATTCCCGTGCGATTCGTGCAACGTGGCGGCGATGGCTATTGAGCCCGCAGGCGATCAGCCCGCCGCCGTGCAGGTACAGAATCGCCGATTCCTGTGATGTATCGGGGTCGGCGGTCTCCTTGTCCCACACCCATTCGGCACGAAAGTTCGGAAATGTGACACGGCGTAGTCGGGTTCCCCGGCGCGGCCGCAGAGGGTAGAGCACCGGGTCTGCGAATCGGCACACGAACACGAGCGCTTGTGTCGGTACCAGCTGATGCTCGTCGATCCAGACGGCGAGTTCCATAAACCGCCGGGCGGTCGCGTAGAGCGCAGCGCCGAGCATCCGGAGTCGCAGGCTGGCCCGGCGCGGAACCTCGGCGGTGACCCACTGCCGTGGCAGTCCGGCAGGGAGGTCGGTGGAATGGGTCATGGCGGATCTCCATTGATCGAGGAGCCGGCCTTCGGCGCCTACGGCGAGTTGGATAGTGCAGTTATACAGATAATGTCATGATCTGTACGGCGGATTGCCCGATGTGGTCGCATCTCGCGCGGCTCTGCCCCGCCGTCCGTCGTTGCGTTTACGCAACATTGCTGCCATAGAGCGGACTAATTCCTCGGAACCTGCGCATTGGCCTGCATGCTGCCACCTTCGCGGCCAATCGTGCGTAGGTCGGTGTTGGTCGTACGGTAGGAGGCCTCGAGATTTCAAAAAACTTAGTAATCCGGATTGTATGATTATCCGAAGGGCGCTATTGTCCGTGGGGAGCGATCACGTACACATGACGAGGGAGTCCTGAATGACCGTGGCAGTGATAACGGGTGCCGGGAGCGGGATTGGCCGGGCAACCGCGCAGCGTTTCGCGCGCAAGGGGGCTGTCGTGATCGTCTCCGATATCAACGAGATGACCGGCAACGAAACGGTCGAGCTGATCAGGGGAAAAGGCGGCAACGCGGTATTCCGTCGCCTCGACGTGGGCAATGTGCAGGAGTGGGAGGCCTTCGTGGCGTGGGTGTGCGCCGAGTTCGGCGTGCCCGACGTCGTGGTCAACAATGCCGGAATTCTGATTGGCGGTGGTTTCCTGGAGCAGACCGGGGATGACTGGCGCCGTATGACCCAGATCAATCTGATGAGCCCCCTAATCGGCTCCCGGTTGTTCGTCGAGCGCATGGTCGAAGCGGGAGTTCGCGGGCACATCGTGAACGTGGCGTCGGTCGGCGCCTTCCTGCCGAACGCCATCGCGCCGTCCTACGTCACGGCCAAGGCCGGCGTGTGGTTTGGCTCGCAGGCGCTGCGCTCCGAATTTTCCCCTCAGGGGATAGGCGTCAGTGCCATATGCCCCGGACTCATCCGAACCAGTTTGGGTGCCAACGGAACCCGGGGTGGTACGAACCGTCTGGAAAGTGAGGCATGGTCGGCAAAACTCGCTGCTGCGCATCGTCTTTGGGTGCGACCTCCTTCTCGGGTGGCCGCCGCGATCGATCGCGCGGTGCGGTTCAACCTCGCCACGGTACCGGTGGGGGCAGAAGCATGGCTGATTTGGTTCCTCTACCGCTTGTCCCCGGCACTCGTGCGCCGCAGTAGTTCGCTGATCCGAATGTCCCTGGCCGACAAAGCGGTCGAATTCTCCGACAAGGTCTTGGGAGGCAAGCGATGAAAACTGTCATCATCACCGGGGGTGCGGCGGGGATCGGCAAGGAAACCGCGAAGTTGTTCGCCCGCAAGGGCAACCGAGTCATCATCGCCGACATAGACGAGGCGGGCGCGGAGAGCACCGCCGCCGAGATCAAGGCCGCGCATGGTCATGCCGTGCCCTACCGACTGGATGTGAGCAGCGAAAGCGAGTGGGAGCACTTCGGCACCTGGGTCCAGACACAGTTCGGTACCGCAGACGTGCTCGTGAACAACGCCGGAGTGATGGACCTCGGTGGCTTCGTGGAGACCTCGGCGGCGCAGTGGCAGCGGACGATCGATATTGACCTCATGAGTGTGGTCTACGGGTCAAAGGTGTTCGCGCGGCAGATGATCGATCACGGCGTGCGGGGTCATATCGTCAACATCGCCTCCGGGGCGGCTTTCCTGCCCTCGAAGCTCATCAGCGCATATGGCGTGGCCAAGCATTCGGTACTGATGGCATCGCAGTCGCTGCAGGTAGAGCTGCGACAGCACGGCATCGGTGTCACCGCGATTTGTCCCGGAGCCATCCGCACCAACTTGATGGCACACGGCGAACGGCACGGCCTCACCGGGGACCGGCGAGAAGAGTGGCGCGCGGACATGGCTTCGGTGCAGACCGGGTTGGCGATGGCGGGGCCGGAGAAGGTCGCCCGTGTCATCGAGCGCGCGGTGCGGCGCAATTGGGTAGTCGTACCGGTCAATGTCGAGGCGTGGGTTGGCTATTACGTGATCCGGCTCTCACCGGGTGTCATCCGTTTTGTCACCACGCATCTTTCGTTTGATTTTCTGGAAGGCTTGCTCGAACGCGCCCGGCCCATCATCCATCGCATCGGCAGCAGGGGGTCACGCGCATGACTCAGCACATCGACCATGAGGTCCTCATCGTAGGAGCGGGTTTCGGTGGTATCGGCGCCGCCGTGCAGCTCACCAAGGAGGGAATCGACGACTTCCTCATCATCGACAAGAACGCCGGCATCGGAGGTACCTGGTGGGCCAATACCTACCCCGGTGTGGCGGTCGACATCCCATCCATCTACTACAGCTTTTCCTATGAGCCACCCAAGAAGTGGACGCGGATGTTCGCGCCGGGTCACGAGGTGCAGCAGTACGCAGAACAGGTCGTAGACTCCTTCGCCCTGCGCCCCAAGATTCGATTGAAGACGGCGGTTATCGGCGCGGACTGGGATGAAGACCAACATGTGTGGCGGGTCCAGTTGGACTCTGGCGACACCTTGGTGGCGCGCTTCGTGATAGGGGCGGTCGGGGCGCTGGAAGTGCCGAATCTGCCGGACATCAAGGGGGTCGGCACCTATGGAGGCAAGATCGTTCATACCGCGAGCTGGGATCACGACTTCGACTACCGGGGCAAGGTGATTGCCGTGATCGGCACGGGAGCCACCGCGCTGCAGTTGATTCCCGAGCTGGCGGACCGGGCCAGACACCTCACGGTGTTTCAGCGCACGCCGATCTGGGTTGCGCCGAAGCCCGACTTCCCGATACCGGACATCGTGAGCGCCGCATTGCTGCGGATGCCGCTGGTACGACGGGGGATTCGCGCGGTCGTCACTCTTGCCATCGACTTTGGTCTTACCGGTATCGGAGTGTTTCACGAGCGCGTACCGTTCGTGGTCGATGCCCTGCGGCGTGGCGGAGCGGCCGGATACCGTCGATGGTTGCAAGGCAATCCCCAGCTTGCCGAGCAGCTGACACCGAGTTACGCGCCCGGGTGTAAACGGCCGTCGGTGTCCAACCGGTATCTCCAGACCTTCACGCGGCCCCATGTAGACCTCGTCACCGAGCCCATCCGCGAGATTACCGAGACCGGAGTCATCACCGAGGACGGGCTGGTGCACGACGTCGACGTTCTGGTGTGCGCCACCGGATTCAAGGTTATGGCCAAGGGCTACACACCGCCCTTCCCTGTCCGTGGTGTCCACGGTCTCGATATCAGCGACTACTTCCACAACAACCGCTACCAGGCATACCAAGGCGTGTCGGTGCCGCGGTTTCCGAACTTCTTCTTGATCACCGGCCCTTATGGGTTCGCCGCCGGGTCGTATCTTGCGATGATCGAATGCACCAGCCGGCATGCGGCGCGTGCGATAGCGGAAACCCGACGCCGGGGATCAACACGGGTAGAGATCAAGCAGAAGCCGCACGACGCCTACTACGAGAAGAGTCGTCGCCGTGCCGAGCAGACCATGTGGCTGTCACCGGCGTGCGAGGGCTCCAATACGTACTACGTGAACTATCAGGGTGATGCTGCCGCGATACGGCCGAGTACTCATCTCGAAATGTGGTGGGGTAATAAGCATTTCCCGTTCGATCACTACTCATATGCTCGTTTGGCCTCCGGTACCGATGGTTCGGCCGACAGGCAATCGGCCGTCGTCGGGTCAACGAACTGATACGGCTAAGAAACTCATCGGAGGTAGGACTGTATGACCGAAGCTAGTCAAGAGCCACAGTATGAAGTCGCAGTCATCGGTGCCGGTCCGGCCGGTATTGCCGCAGGGGCGAAGCTGCGAATGGCCGGTATCGACAACTTCGTGATCATCGAGCGTTCCGAGGACGTCGGCGGTAGCTGGCATGAGAACCATTATCCCGGCTTGGGCGTCGATATACCGGGAATTGCGTACCAGTACTCGTTTGCACGGAACCCCAAGTGGTCCAGGTTCTTTCCATACGGCGCCGAGGTCAAGCAATATCACGTAGACGTCGCGGATCGCTTCGGGTTGTATGAGCGCACACGCTTCAATTGCAATGTCGAACGCGAGGTCTGGGACGACGCGGGGCGTTTCTGGACGCTGCACATGCACGACGGAACAACCGTCACCGCACGCTTCCTCATCAGCGCGGTAGGTGCCTTCGTGCGCCCTAAGGAGGATGTTGGCATACCAGGTGCAAAATCGTTCAAGGGCAAGGTGTTGCGGCCCAGTTCGTGGGACGACAACTATGACCTGAGTGGTAAGACTGTCGGCATCATCGGCACGGGAGCCAGCGCGGTGCAGATTGTTCCGTCAATTGCGCTCCAGGTTGATTCCCTCACCGTGTTCCAGCGCACCCCGGTATGGTCGATTCCGAAGCCGGACTTCGTGGTTCCTCGGTATCTGCAGCGTGTGCTGTCCATTCCCGGCCTGGTCAAGGTGGTTCACGGCGGCGCGCTCGTGGTCATGGACCTGCTCTTCCGGGCGGTGTCCAAACCACCTATGCCGGTGATTCGTCCTGTGATGGACAAATTCGATGCGCTGACGATTGCCGCCTACCGTCGATACGTCAACTGGGTGGTGACCGATCCCGCAACGGCCGCCAAGCTCACGCCCAACTTCGGGGCCATCGCCAAACGCCCCACCATGTCGAGCACATACCTGAAGGCCTACAACAGGGCGAATGTTTCGCTTGTCACCGATCCGATCGAGAAGATCACGCCGACCGGCGTGAAGACCCGTGACGGCGCGCTGCACAAGTGCGACGCCCTGATCCTTGCCACCGGCTACGAGGTGTTCTCCGATCCCGAGACCTACCGTCCGGGAACGATTGTCGGTCGCGACGGCTTCGATCTGGCAATGTTCTATCGGGAAGAAGGACTGCAAGCCTACGAGAGTGTTTCGGTGCACGGGCTGCCCAACCGGTGGACGCTCGTCGGGCCGTACTCGTGGACCGGATCGGGCTGGCACTCCTTCGTCGAGATGACAGCCGACCACGCCATACGCGCGATCACCGAGACGCAACGGCGGGGTGCCGCCGTCTGCGAGATCCGCAGGGATGCTGCGCAGGCCTACCACCACGAGACGCTCGCGCGCACCGAAGGGTTCCGGTACTACATGGCCGAACTCAATGGTCACGTACCGACCTACTACCGAAACTCGCAAGGGGACACGACGTATCTGCGCCCGGCGGGCTTCTTCGAGGCCAGCCGACGTAATCGTAGGTTCCCGCTCGATGACTACCGCTACGAGGTCGCGGTCGAGCATTGGGGCCCAACCGAACTCGTAGCGAACACGTGACGTCGGAAGAAGCCATGGCATCTCCCGGTATTCTGCAGCGTCATTGGCCGACCGAACCGGTCGATGACTCGACATTTGAATCGGCGCCGCTGGTCTTTATATCCGAGGTCGTCTTCAATGCCCCGGTCGACGTTGTGTGGGAAGTGTTTGACAGCGATGCGGCGTGGGAATGGCTGCCTTTCTCATGGCTGCAACTGTGCGGCGCGGGCGTCAAATACCTGACGCCGGAACGCGGTGTCGGAGCGATCCGTGAGATGGGCAGTGTGCATGGCATCTGGCGCAATTGCTGGATCGAGCACGAAAGGTTCTGGCGGTACGAACCGTACACGCGCGTGTCTTACGGCGTGGTGAGCAGCAACTGGATGCAGCACGCCTTTGTGCGGCAGTATGCCGAACATCTCTGGTTCGACGACACAGCTGACGGACGCACGCGTGTCACATGGCAGATCGCGCTGAAGCTGCGTGGTGTGTTCAGACTCGGCCACTATCTCGGTCCCATCTTCAGATTCGTCTATCGCTTTGCACTAGGGCAAGCACGTGGATAGATCGCCGAACACCGGCGACTGCTGGAGCAGTAGCACGGCATGGCAACAACGATGTTGGAGGTCTGAATTGATGTTCAAGATACGTCTGAAGGGCGACGTGGGCGCGACGGACGGTGCGGCGATTGTCGTCAAGACCGTGCACAATTTTGAGTTCACTTCGGACGAGGTGTTCGAGGCGATCGATAGCGACGAGGCTTGGCGGTGGCTGGCGCCGTGTTGTGGGGTCCAGTACCTCACGCCCTCCCACGAGGGGGAGCGTCGCGGTGTGGGGATGACGCGCCACATGGGTGCCGTTCGGCGGCCACTGCGGTGGGTGTGGCGCCAGCACGAAGTATTCACGGCATATGAGGCGGGCAGGCGGGTCAAATACGAAGCGACACAAGCCACATGGCCGCTGCTACGGCTATGGGTCGAGGAGTACGTCGTCGAACCGACATCACCGACGTCATGCAGCTTGACCTGGACAGTCTGGTGGACGCCCATTCTCATCGGCGGGCTGCCGCTGAGGTGGACCGAGCCGATCATGCGGTGGATCTTCACGCTGTCGATCCGCCCGGGCCTGCGCAGGCTCGTCCGAAGGCGAACCCGCCTCCGCGCGGCGATTGGTCGCACCGAGACAAAGGAGTCACCTTAGTGGTCGGGAACGGTCAACGCCCGCAGCCCGATGTCGAAGTTGCCGTCATCGGCGGTGGCCTCAGCGGTATCGCGGCAGCAGTCAGTCTGAAACGTGCTGGAATCAGCGATTTCGTGGTCATCGAGCGGGCCGCGGATATCGGCGGAACATGGCGCGACAACACATATCCGGGCGTTGCGGTCGATATCCCGTCCATCGCTTACCAATTCAGCTTCTATCGGAACCCCAATTGGTCCCGCGTCTTTGCCCCAGGCGCGGAGGTGCACGCCTATCACCTAGACGTTGTCGACCACTTCGGAATCCGCGCCCACTTCCGTTTCGGCCGTGAGGTTTTGTCGGAAGTCTGGGACGAAGAACAGCGATGGTGGCGGTTGGAGTTGGAGGGAGGGGACACCCTTACCGCGCGATTCGTGATCTCCGCGCTGGGTCCGTTCATCAATCCCAAGCCGGTCGGCAACGGCATCGAGGGTTTCGAGGCCTTCGAGGGCGACGTGCTTCTACCCGCGCACTGGCCGGATGGCTATGAGGTCCGGGGAAAGCGTGTTGCCGTGGTCGGTACCGGAGCGACCGGCGTGCAGCTTGCGGGTCATATCGCCGATGAGGTCCAAGCGATGGCGGTGTTCCAGCGGACTCCCGTCTACTGCGTGCCAAAACCCGACTTCGCCGTTCCACGGTGGCTGCGCACGGCACTGCGGATTCCGGGCGTGAGCACCGGGATGCATGGGATCGGGCTGGGGATCGTGCACGTTCTGTCGTGGCTGCTGCTCAATATCCCCGGAGCGGTTATGCGACCGCTCATGCGCGGATTCGACTCCGGCGCGCGGCGCCTATACCGAAAGTATCTGCGGGCCGTCGTGAACGATCCGCTCACCGCTGACCGACTGGCCCCCACCTTCGGGCTTTTCGGCAATCGTCCAACATTGAACTCAACATTTCCGCGGGCCTTCAACCAGCCGGGGGTTGACTTGGTGACGGTGCCGATCGACCGGGTTGTTCCGCGGGGCGTACGGACAGTTGACGGGGCAGTCTTCGAATGCGACTGCATCATCAGTGCCACCGGGTGGCAACTGTTTAGCGAACCTGCGACATATCCGTCCGGGCGTGTGGTGGGCGTCGACGGTGTGGATCTGGGCCAGTGGTGGGGTGAGAACGGGATGCAAGCGTACGAGTCGGTGGCGGTGCCCGGCTTCCCGAATCGATGGATCATCGTTGGTCCGTATTCGTGGACCGGCACCGGGTGGCATGGCCTTGCTGAGAATGCGGTGCGGCACGCGGTGCGGGCGATCGGCTTGGCTCGACAGCGGGGAGCCGACCGGATGGAGGTCCGGCGAGACGCGCTACGCCGGTTCATGGACCTGATGTGGCGCAACGGAGAAAACCTCCGGTACTACTTCACCGAACTGAACCGTGGGGTGCACTCGTATTTCGTCAACAGTGCGGGCGAGATCCCTATCCTGCGTGCGACTTCGATCCTTGCCGCACGCAGGGCGTCGCGGCGCTTCCCTGCGGATGACTACGAATTCGCGGCCCCATCAAGGTTCCTGACGTTGGTGCCGGAGCAGACAGGAAATAATGTGAAATCTGCCCGTGGGCTTGGTTCACTGGACGAGCCGTCCGTCGAACGGAGCATCTGAGATGTTGTCGCGATTCACAATTGACGGACAGAGTATGGCGTACACCCGTACGGGTGCGGGCAAGCCAATACTCTTCCTGCACAATGGCGGCACCTCAAAGGAAATCTGGACCGAGCAAGTAGCGGCGCTCAGCGGTCAATACGAGGTGATCTGCTTGGACCACCTGGGCTTCGGAGAGTCCGATATGCCCGAGACCGGGTACACGATTGGCGATTATGTGTCCCGGCTGTCCGCGTTCATCGATCATCTGGGATACGAACGCATTTCGGTCGTGGGTACCTGTATGGGTAGTGCGATGACGCTCTTGCTGGCCGAGCAACGCCCCGAGGTCTTCGATTCCTTGGTGCTCATCAATCCGCTGTCGGAGAACACCGCGCGCCGGGGTGTTATCGGGTGGGTCATGCCCGTCGCTGCCCGGTTTCCGAAGCTTTCCATGGCGATCGCGCGGCGAGTGTGGGTTCCGCGCATGCTCACCAACCTGGTTGTCGTCGCTCAGTGCGCCCCGCGAAACTGGTTGCGGGCCATCCGCTCGCCGCTTGCGGGTATGCGAGCAGCCGGGCGCGGCTGGAGTGTCCGCGGCCGGCTTGCCTCGATGGCCGAGATGTTCGCAAACCCGTCGGCGCTCGGAGCGGTCGACCGGCTCCGGCCAGGCACGGACTTTCCACGCTTCGCGGTGGTGTGGGGTGCGTCCAACCTGGGGCTCTCACCCGCGGCCGGCCGTGCGCTCAACGTGACGTTGCGCCCCGACCGTGTGGAGTTCTTGCCCCAGTGCGGTCATCTGCCGATGATGGAAGCTCCCGGCAAGGTGAGCGCGATCATTCGCGAATTCGTAGGCGCCGCACCGGCACGTGGCCGCGACGCTATCGGCGAGACTCGCGCCACTGCGCAATGATGCGCCCGACTTCGGTGGCCGGCGGCTCGTCGTAGATCCACTCGCGGGCGATGCGATGCCAGTTTCCGGTGACATTGAGTTGGCCGAGCACGCCGAAGGTGTAGAAATCCGCGCGACGCGAGAAGATGTGCTCAGGAGGCAGGTTTTGCCTGCGCATTCCTGCGAATTCACTGGAACGTGGGTCTACCGCGAGAATCATGGCGCTCGAAGCGATTTCCGGAGTGATGGTCATTTCCTCGTCGACAAGATTCCACCCCGAGGCCGCATGGCAGTACTCCAGACAGTCCTGGGGGGTGACGTCCGAATGGGGGTCGACGACCCCGCGTCCCACCATCGCGTCGTACATGTCCTGGGCGCGGCCCTCGGTGGCGGCGCGCATGATCGTCCGTTCGAAGTCGACGTGTTCGGGGTTCATTCGGTTGTACAGCCCGAAGTCCACGAATCCGAGAGTTCCGTCGGCCGCGCGCAGAATGTTCCCCGGATGGGGGTCGCCGCAGAAGTCGTTGTCCTGGAACAGTGACCCGATATAGAAACGGAAGATCAGTTCACCGATCCGGTCGCGTTCGTCGTCGTCGAGTGTCTGCATGAAGGGAAAGGACTGCCCGTCAATGAACTCTGTTACGAGAACCTGTGACGTGCACATCTCGGGTACGCAATGGGGGATGACGATGAACGGATGCCCGCGGTAGCGTTCGGCGATCTCGTGTTGCGTGCGCGCTTCGCGCGGATAGTCGAGCTCGCTTTCCAAATTCATGGAGATTTCGTCCATGAAGGCCGAATTCGACAGCGTCGGTAGCGCTTTACGCCAAAACTTCGTGAACAGCGCGAGGTTCTGCATGTCCGCGTGCACGGCCTCGTCCACCCCGGGGTACTTGACCTTGACCGCGACCTCGCGCCCGTCGTGCAGGACGGCTCGGTACACCTGGCCGATGGAGGCGGCGGCGACCGGAGTTTCGTCGAAATCACGGAAGTTCTTCTGCAGCAAGCCCAGGTTGGACTCGATGATCGGGCGCATCACCGAGAACGGCTCGCGCGGCGCCTGATCGCGCAGACGGGCCAGCTTCTGGCGGAAGCGCTCGCGATGAGCCTCCGGCACCATGTCCACTTCCAGCATGGAAAGCAGTTGGCCGAGCTTCATCGCCGAACCCTTGAGGCCGCCCAGCACGGTCACGAGCTGATCGGCCGCCTGCAGCGTAGAACGTTCTGCGAGCAGCTCGCGCGCCTTTTCGGATCGCCCGATCATGGACAGTCGACTGCTCGCGGTGCGTACCGCCTGCCCGGCCGCCAACTTGCCGAGCGCACGTCCACGGGTGATGCGTGCCAGGGGAACCCCGTCGGTCATGCGGTGCCGCCGTGCGTGCTGGTGAACGCCAGGTGCAGCGGCCGGTCGGGATCAAGGGTCAGGCCGTTGAACTCGGCGATCGATGCGGCGAGCCCGGAGAGAACGGTGGTCAGGTACTCCACGAATCTCTCGATGGGCATCGGTTGGGCACGTTGCTGATTGGGGCCCAGGAACCATTCGGTGGCGGTGCCGATGGCACCCGCGGCAGAGCTGACCGCCAGGTCGGCGTCGTCGATGTCAACCGTCTCGTCGTCGATCGCATTCGACAGTATTTCGGCGATATCGTGCGTCATCTGCTGTGCGGTCTCTACCAAACGCTCGGTACCGTCACTGGAATTGACGAAATGACCATGGACGATGAAGCGCAACACATTCGGGTGATCCGAAATCATGCGCGCGTACTCTTTGGCGCCATGCTCGACTAACTCGCGGGCCGAGTCGGCCATCAAATTGATCCGATCCATCGCCGCGTTCCAGACCATGTCCTGTACGCGTTCCAGCACGGCACTGTGGAGATCGGCCTTGTCTTCGAAATAGCGGTACAACTTTGGTTTGGCGACCCCGGCCTCCCTGGCGATGTCGTCCATACTGACGGTGGAGCCGATGGCGTCGATGGCGCGAAACGTGGCATCCAACAATTCTTCTCGGGCGACCTTGCGGCGGTCGCCGCGCCGGGCGGCGACAGGGCCGACCTTCGACGCGATGGCTGTGCTCACGCTTTCCACGCCTCTCATCACCAGTGATGGTACGTGTGCCCGGCCCCTGGTTCGCCAGTTCGGGCCGGACACACATGTGCTGCCTATTGTGCTACCGCCGTGCGGTATGGATACTACCAGTAGTACTCGGAGTACTAGTAAGAAATCGCCAGGTCAGACGTCAATGGAGACGTCCCAGGAAGGAGTTCCGTCATGGCTGTTGTCGAGCAGGGGCGGCGGGGAGTTGCGGCACGCGAGTTGCCCAAGGTGCGCCGGATGAACTTCCGGTTCGGTGAGCCGGCCCCGATGAAGAAGCACTACGTCGAGGGCGACATCGTCTTCAGTCACTTGGTGTCGCTGCTTTCCGGTGCGTTTCCTCCCGGTGAGGAGTCCTTCATCAGGTCCGTGCGCAACTACGCAGACCAGATCACCGACCCGGTGTTGAAGAAGCGGGTGGCGGCTTTCATCGGGCAGGAGGCCATGCACGGCCGCGAGCACCGCAAACTCAACGAGAAGATCATCGATATGGGCTACCCCTTGGTCCGGATCATGAACTTCGAGGAGGGCAGTCGGCGCGAGAAGTTCGTCATCGCGCTGGAGAAACGTGTCCCCAAAATCGCGCATCTGGCGATGACTGCTGCCGCCGAGCATTACACGGCGGTGCTCGCGCAGCGAGTGCTCTCCAGCGCTGAGCTGCAAGAGATTCCGATGTCGGACGAGGTTCACCACCTCCTGAACTGGCATGCGATGGAGGAGCTGGAGCATAAGTCGGTCGCCTTCGACGTATACCGCGCAGTGGGCGGGCCAGAGTCGGTGCGCGTTGGCGTGATGTCACTGATTTGGGCGGGCACGCTGCCCTTGATGACCCTGGCCGTCTTGACGTCCATTCTCACCGACCCGAGTGGCTGGAAGCCGTCGGCGGTGCTGCGGCAGACCATGGATCTGTACCGCGGCCCGCTGGTGAAGGGTTTGATGGGCGATATCGCCGAATACATGCGTCCGGGATTTCATCCTGATGACATCGACACCGAAGAGCTGCTCAAGACATGGCAGGGAATCCTTTTCGGTTCCGAGGGTGAGCTCAATGATCGCTTGCCGGGGCGCCGTGCGGTGGGCCGGTGACCGCAGAAGCCATCCGGGTCACCGGCGACGACACGACCGGGAACGCGGTCCTGGAGGTTGAGATCTACGGCAGCACACATGTTTTGGACTGGCCGAGGGGCAAGAAGCTGCTCGACGTACTCCTGGACGCGGGGATCGACGCACCCTATGTGTGTCGCGAATCGGCCTGTGCCACCTGCATGTGCTCGGTGCAATCGGGTCAGACGCGGATGCTGATGAACGAGTCTCTCATCGACAGCGAGGTGGCCGAGGGGTTCACGCTGGCCTGCCAGACGCTGCCGGAATCTGACCGGGTGCAGATCTTCTTCGACGCGTGAGCAGGGACCTCGCGCCTTGTGGCGCCCGTGAAGGCACAGCCGGGCCTTCACAGGTGGGCATGAATCAGCACAGATAAGCTAGGTATCTGCTGATCGAATGAGGTGGATCGACTATGGCGACATTTGACCTGCTGGTGCGTGGCGGCCTGGTGTTCGACGGGACGGGTGCACCCGGCCAAACTCTGGACGTCGGGGTTCGTGGCGGCAAGGTGGTGGCCATGGAGCCTGGGCTGTCGAGTGCCGACGCCGACGAGGTCATCGATGCCGACGGCAAGTGGGTCATCCCCGGAATGGTCGACGTGCATACCCACTACGACGCCGAGGTGCTTGTCAGTCCGGGGCTCGGCGAATCGGTGCGACACGGCGTCACCTCCGTCATCTACGGCAATTGCTCGATGTCGGCGGTGTATGCGGATCCAGAGGATGTCGCCGATCTCTTCGCCCGGGTCGAGGCCCTGCCGTGGGATGCGGTTCATTCAGCCCTGAAGGAGCACAAAGACTGGGACGGACCACGCGGATACCGCAAGGTCATCGAGTCACTTCCATTGGGCGCCAACGTCGCGACACTGATCGGGCACTCAGATATCCGTGCGGCGGTCATGGGTCTTGCGCGTGCGACCGACTACGACGAACGCCCCACATCCGAGGAGCTGGCCCGGATGCGGGCCATGGTGGCCGATGCGCTCGACGCCGGTTTCGTCGGCCTGTCCACCGACAGGCTGCGTTTCTCCAAACTGGAGGGCACCCGGTTCGCGGGTCGACAGTTGCCGTCCACCTACGCGACCTGGCGTGAGTACGGCGCGCTCTATGACGTGGTGCGCCGGCGCGGCGCGGTGGTGCAATCGAACCTCGACGTGGAGAAGCGGCCCGAGACGGTCATGCACTTCCTGCTCAGCGGTGCTCGGCCCTGGCGGCGTGCGCTCAAGACCACGCTGCTGGCGGCCTTCGACCTGAAGAGCAACCGGTCGGTGATCACGCTTCTGAAGGCGGCAACCGGTGCCCTGAACCCGCTGCTGCGCTCGCAGGTCAACTTCCAGCTGCTGGCGGTGCCGTTCCATCTGTACTCCGACGGCATGGATTTGGTGATCTTCGAGGAGTTCGCCTCGGGCACCGCGGCATTGGATATCCGCGATCAGCTCCAGCGGGTCGATCTGATCAAGGACGAGGGATATCGGCGACGGTTCCGCAAGGAGATGGCTCAGAAGTACGGCGTGGTGGCATGGAATCGCGATATGTACGACACGGAGATCGTTGGCTGCCCCGACGAATCGGTGGTAGGCAAGTCGTTTGGGCAGGTGGCAGACGACCGTGGGGTGCAGCCTGTCGACGCCTTCCTGGACCTGGTGTCCGAGTACCCGGGGAAGGTGCGCTGGCATACCACTATCGCCAATGACCGAACCGACGTCCTGAACGAGGCCATCAAGTACCGCCACTTCCAGCTGGGCAATAACGACTCAGGTGCGCACCTGCGCAACATGTCTTTCTACAACGCGGGGCTGCGGCTACTCAAGCGTGTGAAGGAGGCCGGCGAGGCGGGCGTGTCCTTCATGCCGCTGGAAGCGGCGGTGCACCGGCTCACCGGCGAGCTCGGCGGGTGGTACGGCCTGGACGCCGGCCGCCTGCGGGTCGGGGACACAGCCGATATTGCTGTGATCGACCCTGCGGGCCTTGATGATTCGCTGGAGGAGTACCACGAGCGGTACATGGACGAGTTTGGCGTGTCCCGGCAGGTGTGCCGCAATGACAAGGCGATCGCGGCCACGGTCGTCGGTGGGCAGCGGGTGTACTCCTACGGCACCTTCGTCGAGGGCTTCGGCAGCACGGTCAAGGCTGGCCGGTTCCTGGCCGCGAGCTAGCTCAACCAGCCCATGTTCTTCCCGAAGGTCTCGGCCGCCGGAGACAGTGAGCCCAGCTCGCTGCTGCGCTGCACATAACCTTGGATGGCAACCATGAACTGCATCGGGTTGTAGACGTCTTCCTCGTTGGCCCATTGGTTGTCGCCGGCGTAGCGGAAGATGCTGATATTCGCTGCTTCCCAGATGCTTCCGTCGCCAGGATCCTTCATCCGGTTGACCAGCTCGCAGATGACCCAGCCGTGTTCCTCGTCGACCACATGCCAGTTGGAGAAGTAGTGCGGCATCTCGGCCCCGGGGAACTCCGACATGGTCTTGACCATGGATTCGCGGATGGCCTCGCGGCCCTCGAACGTTCCGTAGGTCGGTTCGATATAGCTGGCGTCTTCGGCGAACAGGTCGGCGTATGTGGCCCACTCACCCTTGGGCCCTATCTCATCGACCACCCGAAGGTGATGGTCGAACATGCTCTGCAGCTCGTCGCGTGACCACTGTCCCATGGCGGGACACTAACACCGGTCACGAATCCGAATCCGGGCTTTTGCCGGTATCACTCCGGAATTGAAAGCGGCGCACAGAAATTCGCGTGACTACAGTAGGCCGAGCTGTTCGAGGTCCGTTGCGTACTTGACGATAAGATCCTGGGTGAGGTGGGGGATGTCGATGTCCTGGACGGCCTGGACGCCTTCGCGGAATCTGGTCGCGGGTATGAAAGCCCCGTTGTGCGCGTGCTGCGGGTACCGGTACGCGTGCAGCAGGGGGAGCAGGGAGTGCTGTTTTTGTTTTTCGGGTAGGCCGCGGATGGCGGTGTCGAAGCGGTCGAACCACTGGCTGTAGTTGTCGATGCGCTGGATGGGGTAGCCGGCGTCGATGAGCCAGTCGACGAAGTTGTCCAGTGAGATGCCGTCGGAATGCGGGTTCACCGAATCGTAGGTCTGAAATCCTTCAGACGACCCAACCGCGGTGCCGAGGGCGGTAATGGCTGATGCCGTGAAATCGGCTGGCAGCCCGTCATAGTGGGCGAGCGGACGCTCACTCGTCGCCTGTTTCTGGTAGAACGAGCCGGGGGCGATGCCGGTGGCGATGAGGCTGAGGATCAGGCGGGTGAACTGGTCGGGGACGTTGAGCTGGCCGGTGTAGTGGCTGTGGGCCAGGATCATGTCGGAGCGGAACACCGCGACCGGCAGGCCGCAGAGGTCGTGCGCTTCCCGCAGCAGCACCTCGCCGGCCCACTTGGCATTGCCGTAGCCGTTGGCGTACCCCTCGTCGATGGGCCGGACCGCGCTGATGGTGCGGATGTCGGAATCCTCATCGAAGACCCCGGGATCCACCGACATGGCCACGGCGACAGTGGACAGATAGGTGACAGGCTTGATCGTGGTGGTCAGCGCCAGTTTGATGATCTCCGCGGTGCCAACGACATTCGGGCCGAACAGCTGGCCATAGGGGAGCACGTGATTGACCAGGGCCGCGGGGTGCACGATGACGTCGACGGTGTCGGCCAGGCGCTGCCAGGTGTCCGCATCGAGCCCCAGGTTCGGGTCGCCGATATCGCCGGGTAGTACCTCCAGGTGTTTTTCGGCCAGCGCCCGGAAGTGCGCCAGCAGCTGCGCGTCGCCGCTGTCGAATGCCTCTTCCAGACGGCGGTAGGCGGCGTCGGCGTCCTTGCCGCGGATGATGGCGATGAGCGTGCCGCCGGTTTTGTCCAGGCGTTCAAGCCATTCCAGTGTCAGGAACCGCCCCAGGTAGCCGTTGGCTCCGGTGAGCAGCGCGGTCTGCGGGACTCCGACCGCTCGGGGGAGCGCGGGGGCCGCCCGTAGCGTGGCTTCATCGATGAACTTGTCCAGGGTCAGGTCCGCGGCGCGGATCTCGGTATGCCCGGCGCCGTGCACCGTCTCGGCGGTGGGCCGGGCCAAATTCCCGTCTGCTTCACGGCGTTTGTCAATAATGCGCGCGATGGCGGTCACATCGTTCGCGGCGCTGACGATATCGCCGACCGGAACGTCGACGGCGAAGATGTCGCGGAGCAGATCCGAGAATGACAGGGCAGAGAGCGAATCGCCGCCGAGGTCGATGAAATGCGCGTCCGGGCTAACCTCTGCCGCGGACAGCCCCAGTAGCGCCGTCACCGCACGTTGCACGGTGTCGAGGACTGGCTTGCCCTCGTGTCCGGCCGCGTGCAGCGCCTGAAGTTCGAGCGCCTGGGCGCTCGCGATATCGGAGTACAGCTGTTCGAGACGGGCACCGTACTTCTCGTGGAGCTTGGGGCGAGCCAGCTTCGCGATACCGGTCAACAGGCCGTTGGCGGCCGTGAACGGCTCTGTCTCCAGCAGGAAGTCGCGGGGCACCTCGTAGGGTTGGAGCTCGGCATCGCGGGCCACCTGCTGAAGTGACTCGGCGATCAGGCGTCTGAGTAGTTCGTCATCGCCGTGGCTTAGCTCGAACGCCTCGGAGGTCGGTACCACCACGGCCAACAGGTACGATCGCTCGCTGCTTCCATAGACGCAAATCTGGTGCACCAGTGGGCTGTTGGCATACTCGGCCTCCAAGTTGGCGATCGCGACGAACTCGCCCTGCGACAGCTTGATGACATTGTTGCGCCGGTCGACGATCTGGATCTTGTCGGGTTCAAGCTCGGCGACGATATCGCCGGTCTTGTAGTACCCATCCGGATCGAACACATCGGCCGTGACGTCGGGACGCTTGAAGTAGCCGCCGAACACCGACTCGGCCTTGACGAGCAGCTCACCGCGCGGGTGCGGCTTGTCGGTGGAGAAGTAGCCCAGCTCGGGCACATCGATCAGCTTGTAGTCGATGACGGGCGGACGCTGGATTCGTCCGTTGCGCACAATGACCCCGGCCTCAGTGGATCCGTAACCGTCGGTGATGCGGGCATCCAGGCAGGATTCGATGAATGCGGCGAGCTCTTCGGACAGCGGCGCCGATCCGCAGACGATGGTCAAAACGCGTCCACCGAAAAGGTTTTCACGTATCTCGGCCTTGACCTCCGCGTCGAGGTCGTCGAGGTCGGCCGCCGGATCCACCCCGGCACGGCGTTCGACCTCATTGCGGTAACGCTGAAAGAGCATGTCGCACACGCGGGGAACGAGCGTCACCACCGTGGGGCGGGTAAGGGTGATGTCTTCGAAGAGGGTGGACATATCGCTGGACGCCGCGAAGTAGGCGAGGCCACCACAGGCCAGCGCCGTCACCAGGCTGCCGCGTCCCATCACGTGACTCATCGGCATGAAGTTGAGGTTGATCAAAGGAATTTCGGCCTTCGAGCTCAGCGTATCGGCTCTCAGCCAGGGTTTGGCGACCATCTTCTCGGTGTATGTCGCGCCCTTGGGGGTGCCCGTGCTTCCCGAGGTGTAGATCACGAGAGCCAACGGGTCGTCGCCTTCGGCGGCGGTAAACAGGGGAGCCTCCGGCAGGGCGCGCCCATGCCCGACCACCGCGGATATCACGTCAACGGAAATCGGCAGACCGGCTTCGGCGATCCGGTGCCGAGCCGATTCGATGCTCTCGCGCTGCGCATCGACACCGGGGTGGTAGTCGAAGACCGTGATATGCCGCAGGGACGGCGTAACAAGTGCCGATTCCGTTGCCGCGTCCAACAACTCGGCGCTCACGGCCAGTACTGACGGCTCGGATTCGGCAAGGATCGCGGTCCAATTGGATGCGGGTGCGCTGGTCTGCAGCGGTACCGCCACAGCGCCCAGATGGATGCACGCGAGATCGACCGCGGTGTAGTCGACGCTTGTGAAGCCGAGCATCGCAACAAAATCGCCGGCCCGCACCGGAGCGAGGGCATCGTGATACCAGGCGGAAGCCAGTGCACGGGCCATACCCCACAGCTCGCCGTAGGTCACGGTCTCGAACTCGGGGAGCGGACGTAGCGTCGAGCGCCCCGCCTCGCCGGTGACGAGCTCCTGGGCCCGGTGTCCGAGGGCGGGGCGGTCGGCGTACCCGTCCATGATGGTGGCGACTACCTGTGCAAGCCGCAGACCGGGCACCGCGACGGCGGCGTCCACCGCAGTGTCGGGTTTGGCGGCACAGAACTGTGGATCCTCGGTGAAAAGACGCCTCACGCGGTCACCCAACCGCTGACGACGTGCTTCCTTCGTATGAGCAGCGGTGGCGTCGATCGTCATATCGGGCAGCTTACGAAACCGTAGATTCTGTAAGCGCGCGGGCTCGCCTGGACCTACAGGAGACCGAGCTGTTCGAGGTCCTTGGCGTACTTGACGATCAGCTGCCTCGACAGGTGGGGAATGTCGGTCGTGCCGTCCTGCCCGACCGTACCGAGTCCCGCCGCTTGCACCGCGTGCTGGAAACGCTTGGCCGGAACAACCCCGTGGTCTTCGGCGCCGGAGGGCTGTTCGAACGCGTGCAGCAGGGGGAGCAGGGAGTGTTGCTTTTGTTTTTCGGGTAGGCCGCGGATAGCGGTGTCGAAGCGGTCGAACCACTGGCTGTAGTTGTCGATGCGCTGGATGGGGTAGCCGGCGTCGATGAGCCAGTCGACGAAGTTGTCCAGTGAGATGCCGTCGGAATGCGGGTTCACACAGTCGTACGTGACATACGCTTCGGGGCCCTCCGGCACCTGCGTGCCCAACGTGGTGATCGCCTCGGCGGTGAAGTCACCCGGCAGCCCGTCATAGTGCGCGCGCGGGCGCTCGCCCGTCGCCTGTGCCTGGTAGAATGAGCCGGGGGCGATGCCGGTGGCGACCACGCTGAGGATCAGGCGGGTGAACTGGTCGGGGACGTTGAGCTGGCCGGTGTAGTGGCTGTGGGCCAGGATCATGTCGGAGCGGAACACCGCGACCGGCAGGCCGCAGAGGTCGTGTGCCTCTCGCAGCAGCACCTCCCCGGCCCACTTGCTGTTGCCGTAGCCGTTGGCGTACAGCTCGTCCACGGGGCGCACCGCGCTGATGAGCCGGATATCGGACTCTTCGTCAAAGGTGGCAGGGTCGACATATGCCGCGACCGCGACCGTCGACAGATAGGTGATGGGCTTGATCGTGGTGGTCAGTGCCAGTTTGATGATTTCGGCGGTACCAACGACATTCGGGCCGAACAGTTGCTTGTAAGGCAGCACATGGTTCACCAGCGCCGCGGGGTGCACGATGACGTCCACGGTGTCGGCCAGGCGCTGCCAGGTATCGGCCTCCAGTCCGAGGTTCGGATCACCGATATCACCCGCGAGCACCTCGAGGTGCTTTCCGGCCAGCGACCGGAAATGCGCCAGCAGTTCGGTGTCGCCGGTGTCGAACGCCTCCTCAAGGCGCCGGTAGGCGGCGTCGGCGTCCTTGCCGCGAACGATGACGATCAGCTTGCCGTCGGTCTTATCTAGGCGTTCAAGCCATTCCAGTGCCAGGTAGTGGCCCAGGTATCCGTTGGACCCGGTCAACAGCACGGTCTGCGGGACCGCGACAGCTCTGGGGAGAGAGGGGGCCGCCCGCAGCGTGGCCTCGTCGATGAACTTGTCCAGGGTCAGGTCCGCGGCGCGGATCTCGGTATGCCCCGCTCCGTGCACCGTGTCGGCGGTCGGCCGGTTGCCGCCGGAATGACGTTGCTCATCAACGAACTTCGCGATGCCACTGAGGTCGTTGGCGGCACTGACGATGACGCCGACGGGTACCTCGACGGCGAAGATGTCGCGCAGTAGATCAGAGAAGGAGAGGGCAGAGAGCGAATCGCCACCCAGGTCGGTGAAGTGTGCATCCGAAGGCAGCACATCGAGTTCAGCCGAAGAGACACCCAGCAGGGCCTGTGCGGCCTTGAGCACCGTCTCCAGCGCCGGCTTCTCGGGATCGTAATCGGAGCGCAGCCGGTGCATTTCCAAGCTCTGCTGCTCGGCGATGTCGGCGTACATCTGCTCTAGCCGATCGCCGTAGTACGACTTGAGATTCGGGCGCGCCAGCTTGGCAATACCGGTCAGCAGGCCGTTGTCTTGGGTGAAGGGCTGTGGCTCGATGATGAAGTCACGCGGGATCTCGTAGGACTGCAGTTGGTTCTCCCGGGCGATGTCCTGCAACGAGTCCGCGATGGTCGCCTTGAGTGCTGCCTCGTCGCCCTGGGCGGCCGCGACGGCCTCCGGTGTCGGCACCACGACAGCCAGCAGGTAGGACCGCTCGCTGCTGCCATACACGTAGATCTGATGCACCACAGGGCTGTTGGCGTACTCGGCCTCCAGCGTGGCAACCGCGACAAACTCGCCCTGAGACAGTTTGAGCACATTGTTGCGGCGATCGATGATCCGGATGTTGTCGGGTGCGAGCTCGGCCACAATATCGCCGGTCATGTAGAAACCGTTCTCATCGAAGACGCCGGCGGTCACCTCGGGACGCTTGTAGTAGCCGAGGAACATGCCGTCGGTCTTCAGCAGCAGTTCGCCGCGCGGGTGCGGCTTGTCGGTGGAGAAGTAGCCCAGTTCGGGCACGTCGACGAGCTTGTACTCGATAACCGGCGGGCGTTGCACGACTCCGTCGCGGAACACCATGCCGGCCTCGGTGGATCCATAACCGTCGGTGAGGCGCAGCTCGAAACAGGACTCGATGAATTCGCCCAGTTCTTCGGACAGCGGTGCGGAGCCCACCATGACCGCCAGCACGCGGCCGCCAAAGAGGTTGTCGCGGATCTCGGCCTTGACCTCGGCGGCCACCGCTTCCGGATCAGCGGAGTGACCGCTGGCGAGGCGACGATCCACCTCCGTCTGGAACCGCTGGAACACCATGTCGCAAACGCGGGGTACCAGGGCGAGTGCGGTGGGGCGGATCAGCTCCATGTCTTCGAAAAGCGTTGACATGTCACTGGATGCAGCGAAGTACCCGAGTCCACCGGTGGACAGGGTCGAGGTGAGTGTGCCGCGCCCCATGATGTGGCTCATCGGCATGAAGTTCAGGCCGATCATGGGCAGGTTCTCGGTGCCGGCCATGACGTCTTCACGAATCCACCAGCGGCGCACGATGTTCTCGCTGTGCATGGCACCCTTGGGGGCCCCGGTGCTGCCGGAGGTGTAGATCAGCAGCGCCAGTGGATCGTCGCCGGGGGAGGGTGCGTAGAGCGGGGCCGCGGGAAGCTCCGCGCCGCGGGCGATCACCGCATCGAGTGTCTCGATGGCGATTCCGGTTCCCGCGAGCTGTGCACTGGCGGCGTCGAAGGCTTCGCGTTGCGCATCGACCTCGGGGGTGTAGTCGAACACCACGACCTGCTTGATCGACGGGGTGGCGAGTACGGATTCCAGTGCGGTGCCGATCAATTCGACGCTCACTGCCAGGGTGTTGGGCTCGGCCTCGGCAAGAATGGTGGTCCATTGCGAAGTCGGCGCGCTGGTCTGCAGAGGAACCGCGACCCCACCCAGAATCATGATCGCCAGATCCAAGACGGTGTAGTCGATGCTGGTGAACCCCAGGGTTGCCACCAGATCGCCGCCCCGGACGGGATGGATCGGGTCATGGTGCCATGATGCAGCGACAGACGTTGTACGGGACCATAATTCACCATATGTGGTGGTGTCGAAACGGGGGAGCAGACGCAAGACGGTCCGGCCGTCATGGTCGGTGACCAATTCCCGTGCACGTTCGCCCAATGCGGGGCGCTCGGCATATCCGGTCATCAACGTTGCGATGGCCTCAGAGAGGTGTAGTCCTGGGCGCAGCACCTGCTCGGCGACCGCGGGGTCGGGCTGGGTGGCACCGAACTGGGGATCGCTCTCGCGCAGATTCTCGATACGACGGGCCAGCTGCTCCAGCTGCGGGTCGGTCTCGTTGGTCACGGTCATGGGCAGCCTCACATCAACAGGGTGTTCTTTGGAAGTCTGAAAAGTAGATTACCTAAACTAACGATATCTCCCGATATGGTATTCCTCACACGGGCTCCCACTGTCCGGGAGGCGCATGCACCGTCAGCCTCGACGTGAGGACGGTTTGCGCACATGTCAGCCAATGCGACGGATTATCTCGCCACGAGCCATGGCGGAAGGTGTCATGGCTCATGCAGAGGTTGCTGACCAGAATCGACCGGGCGCCGAGCGCTCCAGGGTCTGAGTGAAGAGCTGGCTGGGACTCAGAGGTCCTCGGTGTCAGGTTCGGGTGAACTCTACGATGTCGCGCCACCGGCTTCCGGTCGCGGACGCAAAGGCGAAACCCGCTGGTTCGGCGAGCGCGCGCAGTTCGGAGATGCCCACGCGATCGGGGTCGAGGAAGATCTCCTGGAAGACCAACCGTCCGCCGGGCTTGAGCGCCTTGTGCAAAGACCGGATGCACGCCCCCTTATCGGGGACCTCGCCGAGCACACTGGCGAGGAAGGCGACGTCAAACGACTTGTCGGGGAAGGGAAGTCCCTTGCTGGCGTCGCCCGAGTGGAATCCCGCGTTCCGGTAACCGGCCCGGTCGAGCTTGTGTCTTACCTTCTCCAGCATCTCGGGCTGCACGTCGAACAGGGTGAGATGGCCGGAAGGGAGTCGGGGGGCGATCTGCACGCTGAAGATTCCCGGCCCGGGGCCGATCTCCACGACTCGTTCGTCGCCGCGTAGCGCTAACTGCTCGGCGACGCGCGCGGGATTCACGAACTTTCGATGAATCGGGTTATCGAGCATGAAGGCCGCCTGGTGTGGAAACGGGAAGTCGCCGACCCTGCGCACCTGGCGTACCACGGTGTCCATCCATGTCGTAGCCATGAAATAAGGGTACCCTTATTTCATGCCTGGGTGGGGCTCTCGCTAGTGGTGGCCGCCACCGCTGCCGCCACCGCCGCTACTGCCGCCCGAACTGGGTGCCTGTGTCGCCGTGCTGTACGCCGGTGCCTCCCGTGTCGGTGCTTCGCGCGATGGTGCCTCACGCGTAGGGGCCTCCCGGGCGGGTTCGGGCGCCGACGCACGTGAGGGAGGTGTCTCCCGCTCGACGGGTGCCTGCTTCGTCGGAGCCTCGGTAGGAGCCGGCTCTGCTGTCGCCCGCGGTGCGGGTGCTTCGGACGTCGGGGCCTCATAGGTTGGCGTGCTGCGCTGCTTGGTCGGTTCGGGAGCAGTCGACGGTTCGGGCGTCTCCGATGGTGGTGTGGTGGCCGTTTGACGCGGAGTCGTCACCGGCGTTTCGTGAGTCGGAGCCGCCGATGTCGTCACGGGTGCGGATGTCTCGTCCTTCGGCGTGGGTGCCGGAGGCGCCGAAGTCGGCGCGCTGGTGGTAGCACTGACTGAAGGCCCGGATGTCGGGGCCGGTGCGTGTGACGGCTCGGTCGACGGGGCCGGACTTGAGGTGCTGGACGTCGCGCGCGGCTCCGTGGATGGGGCCGGCGTCAGTGGCGGGACTGTCGGCAGTGACGGGGGCGTGAAATCCTCGGGCACTTGCTTAGGCGGCACGGTAGGCGCTGGCGCCGTCAATACCGGTGGAGCGGAGGGCTTTACCTCGGCAGGGGATGCCGGTGTCGGAGACTTCTCAGGAGCCGGGGCGGGATTGCCGAGTTCCTTGCTGAAGTTTCGGACCGACTTCGTCGACAGATCCTTGATGAGATCCCCGGATGGGCGTGCCGACTTGTCGTCGGTGATGAATTGCGCGAGTGACGCATCGAGGTTCACCACCGGCTCGGCCAGCGCCGGGTGGTCGGCGACGCGGGCGGTGCTGGCTACGGGTGACCAGTCCCGCTCTAAGGGGTTGTCCCAGCTGCGATTCAGGTTCCAATCCCGGTACTGAGTGGGATCGATCCCATGCGCCTGATCCCACAGGTTGCGGCTGTACACCGGGTTGGTGTTCTGGAACTTCCACTCGTAGTACTCCCGATACGGGTGGTACCTGTCGTACCAGCCCTGGTCGCGGGGGTCGTCGTCACGGAATTGTCCCCACTCGTTGCGCCCGTCTCGATCGCGGCCGTCGCGGTTATAACCCGACCAGTTATAGCCGTCCCAGTTGTAACCCGACCGGTCATAGCCCCACCGGTCATAACCCCACCGGTCATAACCCCATCGATCGAAGCCCATGAAGTCGAATCCGTACCGGTTGAAGCCGGACAGACCCCAGTTGAACCAGTCCAACACGTTGTATCCGTAAAGCAGAGACCACGACGGGTCATAGCTGCCCAGATCGAGCAGGTTGGGCGTCAACGGTGGCGCGACGGGAGCCGGCCAGTCGGCAACGGGATCGACAGGAATTCCGGGAGGCGGGGGGGCCGAATAGGACTGCGGTGCGGGGCCGGGTGCGCTCGCGGCGGTGGCATAACCCCAGCTCGGCGGCGATGGGGCCGAAGCGACAGGTCCCACGTTGGCGGCCAAATTCGCGTCGGTATTCACCTCCGGCGGCGCGGGCAGCGCGGGAAGCTGCTGGGCCTGTTCCGGCGTGTACTGGCGCAGCTGCTGAGTGAGCTGCAGATAGAGGTTCTGCAGCGTGGTGCGCTCATTGGAGGCGGAGACGAACTCCAACCCCCGTTTGGCCTCGTTGAGCGAGGTCCGGGCCTCGGTGAGCTGATCGGGTGAGGGCTGCTTACCGTTGCCCAAGATGTCCTGGGCCTTCTTGAGTGGGGAGACCACGGCACGCACCGCGACGTCCTGGGAGTGGCCGGTGAAGACGGTTCTGTTCAACGCCCACAACGACTCGCCGGGTTGGGCGCCGTAGGCCGCGCCCATAACCACCGCTACCAGCAGGCCGATCAGTGTCCCGAAAGCCGCGGCACGCAGCTGTGACTCACCGGGTACGTACTGGCTCCATTGCGCGGGTGGTTCGGGGTCGCCCTCAGGGAACTCCCAAGCCCGCATCGCCGTGTCCTCGACGGGAGGCGGAACAATCGTCATGTCAAACCCTCTGCACTACCGGCGCCCCCGCCATACCGGGCGGAGACAACTATCAGCACCAATACACACCGAACTCTAGGTATTCCATCGCCAGGGTAGTCGGGGTCGTTACCGATTCTCAGCGATCCGATGGGTGCGCCATCAGCGACGTTGGCGCGCAATCAGTCCCGGTACATCGCCCACAGCGTCGGGCCGTCGGGCGCCGGTTTGATCTCGTCGACCACGGTGAAACCGAACCGTTCGTAGAGCGGGTTGTTGCGGATATTGGAGCTCTCCAAATACGCCGGACCTTCGATCTGGTCGATCTGATGTTTGATGAGCGCTGAGCCGATGCCTCTGCCGGGGACGGCGGCACCGATGGTCGCCAGATACCAGTGCGGGTGCTTGGGCCGGACGGCCGCGGCAGCACGCGCCAGGGCAATACCGCGGAAGACGCCAAGCCGCACCGCGCCGAGCAGCAACGGGATGGCCCGCATCCTCTGCGCGCCCGGCGGCTCCCAGCGCGGGGGATCCCAATGCGCGGCCCCGACCGCCACGCCGTCCTCGTACAGCAGGTACTCGCCTTGGCCCGAGCCGTGCAGGGCCAGCGAGATCCCGCGGAATATCCCTTGGTCACGCCGGGGGTCGGAGTTCACCCATCGGACCACGGGATCGTCTGCGAATGCCGTGGCGATCACCCGGTGGGCAACGGCCTCATTGGTGGAGTCGAGGTCTCGGATCTCGCGGGTCATATGTGTTGTACGAGTCCGGCGCGCCGAAGGTTCCCGATCAGGTGTCGCTGTGACGCATCACAACGGCGGCCGTGATCGCGGTGGCCACCAGGACCAGCGTCGATACCCCAGCCACCGCGTGGATTCCGTCGGTCCACCCGGTCCTCGCGAGCTCGGCCGCGGCGGCGCCCGCCTCACCACCGATGTCCTTGGCGCGCGCCATCGCCTGCCCGAGTGTCTCGCGCACATGGGTGCGCGCGGCGAAGATCGCCGAGGCGAGGGCACCGAACAATGCCAGTCCGAAGGCCGTCCCGAGCTCAAAGCTCATCTCGGAGATGCCGGTGGCCTGCCCAGCCCGCTCGGTCGGGGCGGCATTGAGTGCCACGGCCGAGACGAATGTGAACATGACACCCGCACCGGCGCCGACGATCACCGTCGCCGCGATGTAGACGCCCACCGGCCCGTGCGGGCCCAGCGCCAGGAGTACCGCGTTGCCGGCGGCCATGGCCAGCAGAGATACGACAAACGTCCAGCGCTCCCCGAGTAGACGCTCGATACGCGCCGCGTCCATCGAGAAGTAGGCGACGGTCAGTGCCATCGGCAGTCCCAGGAAGGCGGCGGCCAGCACATCGAAGCCGAGTACCGACTGCAGGTAGAGCCCGGTCAGGTAGGTCGTGGCGCCGAACGTCGCCATCGCGGCGACAGTGCCGACGATTGCCACGGTGAAGGTCCTGTTGCGGAACAGGTCCAGCGCGAGCAGTGGGTGCGGGCAGCGCATCTGCTGCCGGACGAACACCGCCAGGGTGGCGACGCCGATCACGCCGGTGATCGCGACTGATAGCGAGAGGCCATGCGTAGCGGCGGCTTTCACGGCATATACCAAGGTCATGATTCCGGTCATCGACAGCGCGACGCCGGCGAGGTCGAATGGCTCCAAAACTGGGTTCCGGTATTCGGGGATGAGTGCGTTGGCGGTGAGTAGTAGCACGATCAGCACCGGAACGTTGATGAGGAACACCGAGCCCCACCAGTAGTGGTGCAACAGTAGGCCGCCGATGACGGGCCCGACGGCGGCTCCGAATGAGAAGGCTGCGGCCCAGATGCCGACCGCGAGCGCCTTCTGGCGGGCGTTCGGGAACATGACCCCGATGAGCGCCAGGCTGGCGGGCAGCAGCGTGGCTCCGCCGATACCCATCAGCGCGCGTGCCGCGATCAGTGCCAGCGGGGTGGGTGCGAATGCGGCGATCACCGATGCGATGCCGAAAAGAGTTGCACCCCAGAGCATGAGACGCCGGCGCCCCCACCGGTCGCCCAGGTTGCCCATGGTGATGAGCAGTCCGGCAAGCAGGAATCCGTAAACATCCAGGATCCAGAGCTGTTCGGCCGCCGACGGATTCAGCGACTCGGACAGCCGTGGCATCGCCAGGAACAGCACCGAGACGTCCATGGACACCAGGAACACGGGCAGCAGGAGAGTGGCCAGCCCGAACCAGGTACGGCGTCCAGCGCGGGCGCCTTCTGGCGTCGCGTTTTCGGGCGCAGTGCTCTTGCAGCTGGTCATGGGGTATCGCTCCGGTGATATTGGGGCGCGTACGGCGTACGCAGTAGACTGGGTACACTGTACGCAAATTGGCGAAGCCGGTCAATCGAGTTATGGAGGGAGCATCGTGACCGATCCGCGTCTCACGCTGGAATCGATTGTTGCCAAGGCCATCACGATTGCCGATGCGGAAGGCCTGACCGGTGTGTCCATGCGCAAGATCGCCGAGGCCCTCGGAGTGGGCGCCATGTCGCTATACCGCCACGTCGCCGACAAGGATGCGCTCCTGGTCGAGATGACCGCGGAGGTCACCCGCCGATTCGCCTACCCCGCCGACATGCTGGGTGACCCTGACTGGCGTGCGCGGGTGCGCGTCGCCGTCGAATACGACTTCAATCTGTACAGCACCCATCCCTGGGTGTTGTTGGCGTACGCGGTGCCACGCAACGGGATGCAGCCCGACACCCTGGTGTGTTTCGACTGGTTGCTAGAGGCCTTCGGTCATCTTGGGGTTCCGGTGCCCGAGGCTGCGGAATTGGCGTTTCAGGTGTGGAGCTACTCGCAGGGCGTCGGCCTCGGTGCGGTCGGTGGGCAGCTCGTGTCCCCGGGTGCACGCACCGACTTTTCGGGTCTCTCCGAACTGATCGGCGGCAACGCCGAGCTGCCGGAGTCGCCGCGGCTGGCCGCGCTGGTGGGGGTGGGCGACCTGCCGCAGGTGACCAATCCGCGTGAAGTGATCGTCAAGGGTGTGGAGATCCTGTGCGACGGCATCGCGCGGCGCTACGGGTCGCTATAGGTACCCGGCGATGACCGCGGCCTCCACGCGCAGCAGCGTGGCGGCCTGCGCTTGACCGAGCGTGTCATAGCGCTCGGCTTCGGTGGCACGGTCATCGATCTGTGCCTGCAGGATGGCACGCACGTCGGCGGGGGAGAGCACCCGGCGCGGCACCTCGGCCGACCCGAGACCTCTTGTCGCACCGGCGATATGGGTGTTGTTCGGCGTGCTTTGCCCTGCGTCGTCCATTGACTCGGCGTTGTCGATCGCGGCGATTGCCGTCCGCAGTGCGCTCACGGCTAGGCTATTGCGGGCCTTCATTGCGGCGGTGAGATCGGTGCGCATGGTTGTGCGCAGTACATGTGGGTCGTGGGCCGATGTCATGGGGTGTCGAGTTCGGATCGGTCAGGCGTCGCCGTCGCGTGGCTCGTCGTCGGAACTGTTGCGCCACTGTGAGAACCGACGTCGCACATCGGTGGCGACATCGGTGACGCCTTGGCCGACGACATTGGCGACGCCGTCGAGCGTGGATCCGAAGTTGCGCAGCGCGGAGATCAGCGGGTCGGTCGAGGAATCGAAATTCTCCTTGTATGACCTTGCCGCGGAGCGGAGCTCGAAACCCAGATCGGCCTGCGCGTCCTCTTCACGTCGCGGATAGTCCCCGCTGAGGATCGTGCCGTACTCGCCGCGGTCGATCCACTTGCTGAGCTCGGCGGCCCGCAATACGGAGAACGGGTGCGATTGCAGTTCGAGATTGAGCAGTTTGAGTACGCCATCACGCATGTCTCCGGTGCGCTCGTACTCTGCCGCCTGAGCCAGAAAGCGTTGCGTATCCATCTCGTCGAGGCGTGAGCCCCCGGCCAGCTTCATCTCCACCCGGATCGCGGTGTCCACGTCCTGACCGCAGAGCATTCCGGCGCGGTCTCCGGAGAGCTCGGACTTGCGTTGCCATTCCATGAGCGCGGCGACGACGGCGCGCAGCGCCCATCCGCCGATCGGCATCCAGCCGAGGTTCCCCGCCAGCCGCATGAGGTGCATCAGCATGGTGCGGTACACCGCATGCCCGGAGAGTGCGTGCCCGAGTTCGTGGCCGATGATGAAGCGCAGCTCCTGCTCGTTCATCAGGTCCAGCAGGGCCGAGGTCAGCACGATGAACGGTTGGTCCATGCCGATGGTGTACGCGTTGGCGTATGGCCCCTGAATGACGTAGAGCTCCGGGGTTTCGGGGGCGTCAAGGACGCGGGCGCAGTCGTTGAGAGTGTCGTGCAGTGACGTGAACTGTCGATCATCGACGCGGATGGCGGTCGCCAGATACATCAGCCGGTGCTGGCGTTCCCGCAGTAACGCGGCCAGTGCCTTGAGGATGGTGTCGAAGCCTTTGAGGCCGCGCAGTGTTTGCAGGGCAGCCCGGTCAGCCGGGTGTTCCCAGGCGCGGGTGCTGATTCCGGGAAACTCGGCATAGGTGCGAGTAGGCAGATCGGACATGGCATTCAACCTATCTGGTTACCGTGGTTATCGGGTGCGTCCGGGGAAATCGGGGCATGCGACGGCTATTAGCGGGTGCCGTGCGGACAAGCCCCGTCTTGATGTCATGTGTCCCCCCGGAAGCCCTCTTGTTAGGTCAGACGATCGCGCACGCGTTGTGGTTCCCCGGTGCGCTTACGGATGCGTGCTCCGGAGTTCCCTTTGGTACCACTCCGACTTGGTTCTCACCGCGTCCATCAGGGTGGGGTACTGGCCGATCCCGTTGGGGCCAGTACCGCCGAGCTCGAACACGGTGCCCGGCTCGTCACTGAAATATGAGTGGGCTACCGCGATGATCATGACGTAGTCGTCCTCGGCGCCGAGAACCGGAATCAGTTGGTTGAAGGAGTGGGCACCGAAGTGTTCGGGAGTCAGCGATGCCCCTTCGATGTACGCCTTCATGTCGTCCCAGCTCCTCGAGCCGGGCGCCGAATCGGCGAGTGAGAACAAGTCATCGAAGCCACAGAAGGCGCGCAGGCCGTCGGATATCTGGAGCAGTTCCCGGTGGTCGGCATCGAGGTACAGGCCCCACTGCCGTTCCCTTGCGCGGATGTTGTTGCGAGTCGTCGGTGTGAGTGTGCCGGGAAGGCCGTACAAAGGGTCCTTGTCGTGCAGAGCCTTTTGCTGGTCGGCGAGCATCGACACGAGCGAAGACCATTCGTCATGCCGGGCGGAGCTACGGGGGGACACACACGCACAGACGAGTGCGGCAACGAGAATGACTGTCGCGCTGAATCGCATACGACCCCCAAAACTTGCGCCCATCAGCAACGATAGCAAGCAGTAGGAAGGCGGGACGCGGAAACTTGGCATCGCGGCCGCAGCTTGACAACGAATGATGCCAACATGATCATTGCTCGTGGCGACAGACCCCGGCTCTGCCGGTGCAACGCGAAACAGTCAGCAGCACACAAGCTATGGGAGACCCGATGCGGGCCGTCAGACACCTGATCAACGTTCTCACGAAACCGGTCAGCATCAGCTACCCATGGACACCGACGCTGTCCGAGCGTGTGGGTGGCCGCACGGTGTTGATCACCGGTGCTTCCAGCGGGATCGGCCGGCGGCTGGCCGAGAGGGTCGCGGATGCGGGCGCTTGTGCGATTGTCACCGCACGCCGGGCCGATGAGCTCGACGACGTCGTGCGCGAGATCACTGCGCGAGGTGGCGTCGCGCACGCCGTGCCCGGCGATCTATCGACAGGTGACGGCGCGGATGCGGTTGCCAACGAGGTGCTCGAACGCTTTGCGGCACCCGATATTTTGGTGCTGAACGCGGGCAGATCGATCATGCGGTCGCTCGCGGACTCCGAACACCGGCTGCACGATTACGAGCGAACCGTAGCGATCAATTACCTGGGTGGTGTGGGCCTGGTGCTGCGCCTGCTGCCGGGTATGCGTGCCCGCGGCTCGGGGCATATCGTGCACAGCTCGTCGATTGGAGTACTGGGTAACCTGCCGGATTTCTCTGCCTATGTCGGGTCGAAGGCAGCCATGGATGCGGTGCTGCGCATCGCGGGCATCGAGAGCCGTGCCGACGGAGTGCGCGTCAGCAATGTTCATCTCCCGCTGGTCACGACCGACATGATCGCCCCGTCGGACTGGAGCCAGTACGCATCGCTCACGTTGGAGGAGGGCGTCGACATGGTCGTCGACGCGATCAGGCGGCGCAGTCGCGAGGTGAACAACCCCCTGGGCATCCTGTACCGCGACTCCTACCGCGTTCTACCGGGAATCGTGAGCCGGGTTCAGAACGATTACTACCGTTGGTATTCGAGCCGCGGCCGGAGTCCGGAAGCTCCGGTAGAAGCGGTGACGGGCCCGTTGAGGTAGACCCCAACTGGCCCCTCTGCGTGGATATACTCGCCGACCTATGGACAGCGTGCCTACCGCCCTCTCGGCGCCGAGCGGGTCGGCTGAGCGGCGTGGTGTGAACGAGTCGGGGCACCCTGACAAGCTCGACGCCGCACTGCTGCGGATCGCTGGCATCTGTGGTTTGGCCAGCGTCATGGCATTTTTGGACAGTACGGCTGTGGCGGTGGCTCAGCGCACCTTTGTCGCCGAGTTCGGTTCCAGTCAGGCCGTGGTGTCCTGGACCATCGCCGGTTACATGCTTGCCTTCGCAACAGTGATCCCGATGACCGGATGGGCGGCCGACCGTTTCGGTACGAAACGCCTGTTCATGGGTGCCGTCCTGGTATTCACCGTTGGCTCGTTGTTGTGCGCAGTGGCCCCAAACATTTTGCTGCTCATCATCTTCCGTGTGATTCAAGGCATTGGCGGTGGCATGTTGATGCCACTGGGCTTCATGATCTTGACCCGCGAGGCGGGCCCAAAGCGCCTTGGCAGAGTGGTCGCCATAGGAGCGGTGCCCTTCCTGCTCGGCCCGATCGGTGGGCCGATCCTGGGGGGATGGTTGATCGGCAGCTACGGCTGGGAATGGATATTCCTGATCAACCTGCCGATCGGGTTGAGCGCCATCATGTTGGCGGCCCTCATGTTTCCCGGGGATAACCCCGAGCCTTCGGAGAAACTCGATGTGGTGGGCGCACTGCTGCTCTCACCGGGCGTAGCGATGTTGCTCGTGGGGATGTCAGCCATTCCCGGGCACGACAGCATGGCCGACCGACATGTCCTGCTGCCCGTAATCATCGGTGCGGCACTGATTTTTGCGTTCGTTGTGCACACCAGGAACCGTGCCGCACATCCTCTTGTCGACCTACGGCTGTTCGAAAACCGTGTGGTCAAGTGGGCCAACATCACGCAGTTCGCCTTCGCCGCCACCTTTGTCGGCGTCAGCTTGCTTGTGCCGAGTTACTTCCAAGTGGTGCTGCATCAAACGCCGATGCAGTCCGGGATGTCCATGGTGGCGATGGGAGTCGGCCTCGTGCTGACCATGCCCCTCGCGGGGATCTTCATGGACAGACGCGGGCCCGGCACGATTGTGCTGATTGGTCTCCCGTTGATTGCGGTGGGCTTGGGCATTTTCACATTCGGTGTGGCGCGACAAGCAGGTTTCTCGCCGATGCTGCTGGCCGGGTTGATGGTCATGGGTATGGGGGTCGGTTGCACGTCGACGCCACTGTCGGCGGCGTGCGTCCAGTCGCTGGCGCCGTCCCAGATCGCGCGTGGCACCACGCTGCTGAGCGTCAACGACCAGGTGGGCGGATCTGTGGGGGCCGCGTTGATGGCAACGCTGTTGACCAATCAGTTCAATCGTGCCGGAGGCGGAATTGAGGTCGATCCGTTGTCCATAGCGGATGGAGAAACCGTCAATCGTGGAATATCGAGTAGCTCGGTCGTGAATCCCACTTCAGATTTTGCGATAAATGCGCCTCAGTGGCTTTCGCACGCGTACACGGCGGTATTCTTAGTGGCCGCTTTATTAGCGGTGTTCACCATTATTCCGGCGGTTTTTCTACCGAGGAAGTTGATGGTGGGCGCCGACGCCTGAGAACTTTCGCCACGCTGCGTTCCGTGTGCTCGTGCAGGTGAGAGGCCTGATGTCCGGTTCCCGCGTCGCTTCCCTCAGGTTAGGGAAGGCTTGCGTAACCTGTGAAACCCCTTAAGCTCATCTGCCAGTGGTATTCAATTTGTGGGCATAAGCCCCTGACCAGCGCTTAAGAGCTAAGGGGTCGTACATGCGCATTGTGTCGTTCGGATATCAGGTCTGGGGCTACCGAACCCTGCAGGCCTTGATTGACCTTGGGCATGAGGTCGTCCTCGCTGTCACGCACCCGGCCAGCGAGGAGTCGTACAAGGCGATTTGGTCGGCGCCGGTCGACGAACTCGCACGCGCACATGGTATTCCTGTGCATTTCACGAAGCGGGTCGATGCCGAAACCATCAATTTGGTCAAGGGTGCCGAGCCCGACGTCATCGTTGTCAATAGCTGGTACAACCGGATGCCCGTCGAACTCTATGATTTTCCTCCACACGGCACTCTAAACTTCCATGATTCGTTGCTGCCGAAATTCACCGGATTTTCCCCCGTTTTATGGTCGTTGATCAGCGGCGAGTCCGAATTCGGGTTGACCGTGCACCGCATGGATAGCGGGTTGGATACCGGTGACATTCTGGTGCAGCATTCGCTTCCGATCGGCCCCGCGGACACCGGCACCGAGTTGGTCCTGCGGGGTATGGACCTGATTCCGGGCGTGCTGTCCGAAGCGCTCAGTGCGCTGGAGTCCGGCAACGCTGTCTGGCGGCCGCAGAACAAGGCCGAACGGACATACTGCCACAAGCGTTCAGAGCGGGACAGCGCGATGGATTGGACATGGTCTGCCGAGGATCTCGAACGATTTGTCCGTGCATTGTCGGACCCGTACCCCCGCGCCTTCACCTTCTACGACGGTGAACGGATCGAGGTTTTGGAGGCGCGGATCTCCGAGGCCCGCTACGGCGGGACGCCGGGCCGGGTGATCGTCCAGGAGGAAGGCGGCGTGGTGGTGTGTGGGTCCGATGCGTACCGCGTTGGCAACCGCGGCTTGGTGATCACTCGTATTCGTTGCGCAGACGGGGCGGAGCGCAGTGGCGAAGAGTACTTCCGGCGCGGGGGATATCTCAACAGCCACACGTGATCCGGAGGCGGCAGAACCGGTGCTGAATGCGGCGCCGTTGCGCTCGGATCGTGATGATGAGGAAAATCGATGCAAACCAATCCCTTTGACGATGACAGTGGCAGCTTTCTCGTCCTGGTCAACGACCAGGAACAACACAGCCTGTGGCCGTCCTTCGCCGACGCACCGTCGGGCTGGCACGCGGTCTACGGACATGCCGGCCGTGCGGCGTGCCTTGAGTACATCGATGAGCAATGGCCCGACATACGGCCGAAGGACCTACGCCAAAGACTCGCGTAGAGGGCCTATTTCCTTGCACAACAAGGTATCTCAGCGCTGATTTCTCAGACGCCAGTACGCAGGCCCAGGTAGGGAGTTCGTTGTCCTCATGCTCAACTATGGAACGCAGTCCGATGTTCTTGGACCTCTGACAGCCGCGCAGCGGTCGATATGGGTCGCGCAACAACTGCGTCCCGAGGTTCCCTACAACTTTGCGGGATTTGTCACGATCGATCACGACGTGGACGCCGAAAAGCTGATGGTGGCCTGCGAATCGATGGCCGCACGGTTCGGTACGCCGTGCGCACGGCTGTCCATCGAGGACGGCGAACCGGTCTTCGTCGTCGATCGTTCGTTCCCAGAGATCATGCCCTGCATTGATTTACGCGCCGAGCGTGATGCTGTCGCTGCTGCTCGCCACTGGATGGACGAGGAGTACCGCCGCCCCATCGACTTGCTCAGTGAGCGTCTCACGCACTTCGTGCTCCTGCGGATAGCCGACGATGTGTCGTACTTCTACATGCGCACACATCACGTTCTCTTGGACGGGTATGCCACCAACAATCTGCTGAGGCATATCGCGGATGTGTACTCGGGGTCGGTGGCGGCCGAGACCGATGTCGATTTCTCGGAGTTTTCCGTGATTCGCGAGGCCGATCAGAAATATCAGCAGTCCGCGCGCAGCGATGCGGATTTCGAGTACTGGAAGAACGTCTTATCCCGTCCGATGGAAACGGCTGACCTCGCGGGTATGGAGCGTGTCGTCACGCCGCGGCACCCTCTGGTGCGCGACCTGGTGTGCGATGAGCTGTTGTCGCAGAACGGTCTTGGTCAGTTCGAGGTGGCCCGAGTCGTCGCGACGCTATCCTCCTTCTTCGCGAAGACGACAGGACGCCAAGGTGTTTCATTGTCGCTGCCGGTGTCGGGGCGTACGACGGCGGCGTTGAAGAGATGCGGCGGCATGGTGTCGAATCTGGTGCCGTTGTTTGTCACCGTCGATGATGGGGACACCATCGGAGCGCTGGACGACCAGGTCGCCAAGGCCGTGGTGGGCGCGCTGCGCCATCAGCAGTTCCGGCGCTGGCCGGAGCTGGTCCTCGATGCGGGACGTCGCGACACCAACATCGAATTCGGCCAGGTAATCAACGTTTTCGACTTCGCGGATGTGTTCTTCTTCGGACCGTCGGAGGCGGTGGTCAACGTGTTGACCACCTTCCCCGTCCAGGACATCGCGATCAATATCTATCCGCGCCCGGGCGGCGGCACGTCGCGCATCCAGTTCGCGTGGAATCCCGACAGGTACACCGTTGCCGAGATCGATAGGCACATAGCCCGTTTGGAATCACTCCTGGGGCGTCTTCTGGGGGCCGAGCGCTCGGTGGTCGTGGGCGAGGTCCCGCTGCTGGATCAGCGGGAACGTGATCTGGTGCTATCGCAGTGGTCCGGTGCGGGCGTACAGGCGCCGGTTGGTGTGGCGCCGCAACTGTTGGCCGCAGCGGTAGCCGCTTCCCCCGGGGCGGTGGCGGTGGTCGATGGTGGCCGAGAGTTGACCTACCGCGAGTTGGACGAATGGTCGACGCGATGGGCGCGGGTGCTGATCGCGGCCGGGGTAGGCCCGGAACGCGCGGTGGGTGTGGCGATGGACCGCTGTGCCGAGCTGGTGGTGGCGTGGTGGGCGGTGGCCAAGGCCGGCGGGGTGTATGTGCCGGTGGACAGCGCTCATCCGGTCGAGCGGGTTGCCACGGTTTTGGACTCGGTGGCGGCGGTGTGTGTGTTGACCTGCGGCTCCGACGAGGTTTCGGGGGCCGGTGCTCGTCCGGTGCTGCGCATCGACGGCTGCGACGTGTCCGGGCTGTCGGCCGAAACGATCACCGACGCCGATCGATCGGCAGCGCTGCGGGCGGAGAATACCGCGTATGTGATCTTCACATCGGGCTCCACCGGCACCCCTAAGGGTGTGGCGGTCGGCCATGCCGGGTTGCCGGGAGTGGCTGCGGCGCAAAGTGATCTGTTCGAACTGGGTGGCGATGCGCGGGTGCTGATGGTGGCCTCGCCGACATTCGACGCTTCGGTCTTCGAGGTGGTGTGGGCGGTCGGCGCAGGGGCCACGCTGGTGGTGGCACCGCGAGACGTGTACGCCACCGATGCGTTGACGGAGTTTTTGCAGGCCCAGCGAGTCAGCGCCGCGGTGCTGACCCCGACGGTGTTGTCGTCGCTGGACCGGACGCGGCTGGACAGTCTGGGCACATTGGTCACCGCGGGGGAGGACTGCCCGCGCGAGCTGGTGGATGACTGGGCGCCGGACCGGCGGTTGGTCAACGCCTACGGCCCGAGCGAGAGCACCATCTGGGCCACCTCCGCGCCGATGACGGCGGGGCAGCCGGTCGGCATCGGCGCACCGATTCCGGGCATGCGCACCCTGGTGCTGGACGCCGGACTGAACCCGGCGCCCATCGGTGTGGTGGGCGAGCTGTATCTGGCCGGTCCCGCGTTGGCCTCCGGTTACGTGGGCCGGGCGGTGCTGACGGCCGAACGGTTTGTGGCCAATCCGTACGGGCCGTCCGGGGCGCGCATGTATCGCACCGGAGATCTGGTGCGCTGGAACGCCGATGGTGCGTTGCAGTACATGGGCCGCGCCGACGAGCAGGTCAAGATCCGCGGTAACCGCATCGAACTCGGCGAAGTGCAGACAGTGCTCGCCGGTGTACACGGAGTGGAGCAGGCCGTGGTGATGGTCCGCGAGGACCGTCCGGGCGATAGGCGGCTGGTGGGTTATGTCACCGGTGCCGTCGACGCGGCGGGGACCCGCGCCGCACTCGGTGATCGGTTGCCTGCCTATATGATTCCGTCCGCGATCATCGTGTTGGACGCGCTTCCGCTGACCGCCAACGGCAAGCTCGACGTGCGCGCGCTGCCGGTACCCGAGATCGTCGCCGGTGCGTACCGCGCGCCGACGGACGAGGTTGAGCAGACGTTGGCCGCCGTCTACGCCCAGGTCCTCGGGCTCCCGCGGGTCGGCGTGGACGACTCCTTCTTCGATCTCGGCGGAGACAGCATCATGTCCATGCAGGTGGTGTCGCGGGCCCGCGCTGCCGGGGTGCTGTGCCAGCCTCGCGATGTTTTCGTTGAGCAGACCGTGGCGAGGCTGGCTCGAGTGGCCACCACCGTCATCGGCGACGTGGACGTGGACGATGACGGACTGGGCGAGGTGCTCGCGACGCCGGTCATGCGATGGCTGCAGGGCGTACCGGGCGAGGCCGACCAGTTCAACCAGACGATGGTGCTGACGATTCCGGCTGCGGTGACCGAAGCCGATGTGGTAGTGGTGCTTCAGGCCCTGCTGGACCGCCATCCCATGCTGCGGCTGCGTGCCGAAGACAACGGTGCGCGAGGGTGGTCGTTGACCGTTCCCGACGCGGATGCGGTGGACGCGCGCAACTGCCTGCAATCTGTGGATGTGTTGTCCGACGAGGCTCTGGTACAGGCCCGGGCCCGGTTGAGCCCGGCCCACGGGACGATGCTGAGCGCGCTGTGGGCCAGCTCCACGGCACAGTTGGCGCTGGTCATTCACCACCTCGCGGTCGATGGAGTGTCCTGGCGAATCCTGCTGGAAGACATGAACATCGGCTGGGCCCAGCGTCGCGCCGGACAACCGGTTGCCCTGCCGCCTGGCGGCACGTCCTTCGCCCGGTGGTCGGCATTGATCGACGACCAAGCGCGCACCGCCGGGGTGGCCGAACATGTCGAAGCGTGGAAGCGGGTGCAAGCGACCCCCGCACTGTTGCCGGCCGTGCGGCCAGCGTTGGACACGTACGCCACCGCCCACACGATGTCGGCGTCGCTGGATGCCCAAACCACCCGCATCTTGTTGGGCGCGGCACCCGCGGCGTTCCATGCCGGGGTGGGCGATATCTTGCTGATCGCGTTGGGCATGGCAGTCGCACAGCTCTCGGGAAACACCGGTGCGCCGGTCGGCATTGACGTGGAAGGCCATGGGCGCCAGGAGGAATTGGTTGCCAGTGGGAATTCACCGGTGGACCTCTCACGCACGGTGGGATGGTTCACC
This sequence comes from Mycobacterium sp. NGS15, assembly GCF_059813245.1. Classification (NCBI taxonomy): domain Bacteria; kingdom Bacillati; phylum Actinomycetota; class Actinomycetes; order Mycobacteriales; family Mycobacteriaceae; genus Mycobacterium; species Mycobacterium sp. NGS15. Next base: position 559,409 of record NZ_JCALEF010000005.1, read on the forward strand.
AGCAAGTACCCGGTGGCCTTGAGCCTCGGCCGACTGGACTGGGCGCAGGTGAGGGCCGGCGACCCCGCACTGGGCGTGATGATCAAGGAGGCCAAGGAACAGCTCCGCGCGCTGCCCGACGGCATCACGTATGGCCTGCTGCGCTATGCGAATCCCGAGGTGGATCTCGCTGGGGCGGAACCGGTTATCGGATTCAACTATCTGGGACGGCTGGGCGGCGTCGGTGAACACGGCGGCGACTTGTGGCTGCCGAGCCCCGACGCCGTGTCGGCGGCCGCGGTGGCCGCCGCGGTGCCGCTGGCGCTGGCACATGTCGTGACTCTGAATGCGGGCGTTCTGGAATCAAGCACCGGCACGGGTCCCTATCTGCAGGCCAATTGGACCTGGGCCTCCTCGATGGACGATGGGCACATCACCCGGCTGGGTCAGCTCTGGACTGAGGCACTGACGGGTATCTGTGTGCATGTGCGTGGCGGCGGCGGGGGATTGACTCCGTCGGACATCGTGCCCGCACATCTCACCCAGCAGCAGATCGACGAACTGGAGCGGCTGCACCGGGTTGCCGATGTGCTGCCGCTGACGCCGCTGCAGCAGGGGCTGCTCTTCCATGCCACCGCCCACGCCAGCAGTGACGACGTGTACGCGGTGCAGCTGGACCTCACCCTCGCAGGCCCGCTCGATGCACCCAGACTGCGCGACGCGGTACAGACGGTCGTGGCCCGGCACCCCAACCTGGCCGCCCGCTTCCATGCGCAGTTCGATCCGCCGGTGCAGAGCATCCCGGCAGACCCGGTAACTCCTTGGCAGTACCTCGAACTCGCGGGCACCGATATCGAGGGCCAGATCGCGCAGCGGTGTGCTGCCGAACGCGCAGCGGTATGCGACCTGACCAATCCGCCGCTGTTCAGGGTGGCGCTGATCGGAATCGGTCACGACCAACACCGCCTTGTTCTCACCAGTCACCACAGCGTCCTCGACGGCTGGTCGTTGCCCATCCTGTTGCAAGAGATCTTCGCGGGCTACGGAGGGCACAGCCTGCCGCCAGCCGTGCCCTACCGCAGGTTTGTGACGTGGCTGGCCGATCAGGATCGGGATGCGGCTCTTGCTGCTTGGCAGGACGTGCTGGCCGGATTCGAGACACCCGCGTTGGTAGGTCCGTCGCACAAGCTGGGATCAGGGCGGCGCGAGACACAATCGCTGCGACTGTCGGGGCAGGCCACGCGCGCGCTGACCGAACTCGCCCGCACCCACCACACCACCGTGAACACCGTTCTGCAGGCGGGCTGGGCGCAGCTGTTGGTCTGGTTGACCGGCCAACATGATGTGGCCTTCGGCGCCGCGGTCTCGGGCCGTCCCGCCGAGGTGGCAGGGGCGGAATCGATGGTGGGCCTGTTGATCAACACGGTGCCGGTGCGCGCACGTATCGCCGCGACGACCACCACCGCCGAGTTGTTGGAGCAGCTGCAGAGCGCCTCGAACCGGACGCTGGAGCACCAGCACGTCGCGCTTCCCGAGATCCACCGTGTCACCGGGCAGGACCAGCTCTTCGACACCCTGTTCGTGTACGAGAACTACCCGATCGACCCGGAGGCATTCGGGACGGTCATGGGGACAGGCGAATTGGCCATCGCGGGCTTCTCCAGCCGGGAAGCTACCCACTACCCGCTGGCCCTGCAGGTGACGCCGGGCCACGAACTGGTGTTGAGCATCGAACACGACACCGATGTCTTTGACGTCGAGAGCGTCGTGGTGTTGGCCGGTCGGTTAGAACTCGTGCTGGCGGCGATGGTGGCCGACCCGTTGCGGCGGTTGTCCTCGGTGGATGTCTTGGGTGCCGACGAGCGGGTGCTTCTGGACGTGATGGGCAACCGCGCGGTGCTGGATCAGCGGGCGACGGGGGTGTCGATTCCGGAACTGTTCGGGGCTCAGGTGGCCAGGACCGCCGATGCGGTGGCGCTGAGTTGCCGGGACCGGTCATGGACCTACGCTGCGGTTGAGCGTGATTCGAACCGTTTGGCGCACTTTCTGATTGGCTTGGGTGCCGGTCCGGGCCGCTGTGTGGCGGTGATGTTCGGACGGTCCGCCGAGGGGATCATCGCGATCTTGGCGGTGCTCAAGACCGGGGCGGCATACGTGCCGATCGACCCGGCGGTGCCCGATGCCCGGATCGATTTCGTGGTCGGTGACGCGAAACCGGTGGCGGTGGTCACGACCGCGACGCTGGCCGGCCGGTTCGGGGCACATGATGTCGTGGTTGTCGACATCGACAACCCGGCCATCGATGCGCAGACCGACGCATCGCTGCCGCTACCCGCTGCTGACGATGTCGCGCACATCATCTATACCTCGGGCACCACCGGTATTCCCAAGGGAGTTGCGACAACTCACCACAACGTGACGCAGTTGTTGGAGTCGTTGCATGTCGGTTTACCCTCGGGGCCGGGACAGGTGTGGTCGCAGTGGTATTCGTTTGCCTTTGACGCCTCGGTGGAAGAGATCTGGGGTGCGCTGTTCCACGGTTCGCGGCTACTCGTTATCCCGGAGTCGATCGGTCCGGATGAGTTCCAGGCCTTGCTGATTGACGAACATGTCACCGTGTTGCACCAGACTCCGTCGGCCGTGTCGGCGCTGTCCGTGGAGGCGCTGGAGTCTGTGGCGCTGGTGGTGGCCGCCGAGGCATGCTCGGCGGAGCTGGTGGACCGCTGGGCGCCCGGGCGGGTGATGACGAACGCCTATGGGCCTACCGAGACCACGATGTGCGTGACGGTCAGTAAGCCGTTGGCCGCGGGTTCGGGGACGCCGACGATCGGCGGGCCAGTATCGGGGGCCGCACTGTTCGTGCTCGATGCCTGGCTGCGACCGGTGCCGGTCGGTGTGGTCGGCGAGCTGTATGTGGCCGGGCTCGGGCTGGGGCTCGGATATGTGAGCCGGTCCTCGCTGACCGCGTCGCGGTTTGTGGCCTGCCCATTCGGTGCCCCAGGCGAGCGTATGTATCGCACAGGGGATTTGGTGCGCTGGCGTGCTGACGGGAACCTGCAGTACTTGGGCCGCGCCGATGAGCAGGTCAAGATCCGTGGGTATCGCATCGAGCTCGGTGAGATCCAGGCCGCCCTTGCCGACGTGGTCGGGGTCGAGCAGGCGGTGGTGATCGTGCGTGAGGACCGACCGGGCGATAAGCGCTTGGTCGGCTACGTCACCGAGTCTCCTGAAGCAGAGCTGGCCGGTGGAGTCGATACCGCCGGAGCGCGTGCGGCGCTGGGCGAGCGGCTACCGCCGTATATGGTCCCGGCCGCGGTTGTGGTGGTCGGTGCCCTGCCGTTGACGGTCAACGGCAAGCTTGATACCCGTGCCTTGCCAGTGCCGCAGTATCAGGAAACTCTTTACCGCGCACCATCGAACGCGGTCGAGGAGATCCTGGCCGATATCTATGCGCATGTGCTCGGCCTGGAACGTGTGGGCGTCGACGACTCGTTCTTCGATCTGGGCGGTGACTCGCTATCGGCCATGCGCTTGATCGCGGCCGTCAACAAGTCGATGAACACGCATCTGACCGTGCGCGCTCTCTTCGACACCCCCACGATCGCCCAGTTGGCCCCTGGGCTGCGGACGGATTCGGGCGGGCGGGCACCGTTGCTGCCCGCCGCACGGCCCGACGTGATTCCGCTGTCGTTCTCGCAGCGACGGTTGTGGTTCCTGGACCAATTGCACGGTGCCTCACCGGTGTACAACATGGCGGTCGCGCTGCGGCTGAGCGGGCAGCTCGACCTGGATGCATTGCGTGCGGCATTGTCCGACGTGGTGAGTCGTCACGAGTCGCTGCGCACCGTGTTCCGCGATGAGGAAGGTGTGCCGTACCAACTGGTGCTGGCAGCCGAAAGTGCGGAATTCGGCTGGGAGGTGGTCGATGCCACCGCGTGGTCGCCCGCACAGTTGGACGAGGCGATCGGCGTCGCGGCGCGCCACACATTCGACCTGGCCGCCGAGATCCCCATGCACGCCAAACTCTTCACGGTGTCCGGTGACGAGCACGTTCTCGTGGCTACGGTGCATCACATCGCCGCCGACGGCTGGTCGGTGGCGCCACTCATGCGTGACCTGACGGTGGCCTACGCAGGACGGTGTGGTGGGCATGCACCCGATTGGGCACCGCTGCCGGTGCAGTATGCCGACTACACACTGTGGCAACGTGATCAGCTCGGCGACCTTGAAGACAGCGAGAGCGCCATCGCCACCCAGGTCGCCTATTGGCATGGTGCGCTCGCCGGGATGCCCGAACATCTCGCGCTGCCCACGGACCGGCCCTACCCGGCGGTTGCCGACTATCGCGGCGCCAGTGTGGATCTGGAATGGCCGGAGCAGCTGCAACACGCAGTGCGTGCGCTGGCACGTGAACACGGGGCCACCAGCTTCATGGTGATCCAGGCGGCGCTGGCCGTGCTGCTCTCGAAGATCAGCGCCACCTCCGATGTGGCGGTGGGGTTCGCGGTCGCCGGCCGCGACGAGCCCGCCCTCGACGAGCTGGTGGGCTTCTTCGTCAACACCTTGGTGCTGCGCGTCGATGCCGGTGGCGATCCGACCTTCGCGGATCTGCTGGCGCAGGTCCGGGGCCGCAGTCTGGAAGCGCTCGAGAACCAGGACGTTCCCTTCGAGGTGCTGGTGGAGAGGCTCAATCCCATCCGGTCCCGGAGCAGCCACCCCCTGGTACAGGTCGGATTGACCTGGCAGAACCTTCCCGGACAGGATGCCGACGGACTAGGGCTGGGCGATCTACTGATCACCCAGATACCGGTGCACACCAACACCGCCCGCATGGATCTGACGTTCTCTCTGGGCGAGCGCTTCAACCAGGCCGGTGAGCCTGCCGGTCTCGGCGGTGCGGTCGAGTTCCGCACCGATGTCTTCGATCTCGCGAGTGTCGAGTCGCTGATCGCGCGGCTGCAGCGGGTACTGGAGGCGGTTGCGGCCAATCCTTCGCAGCGGTTGTCGGCGGTAGATGTGCTCGACGCGGCGGAGAGCGCCCGGCTGGACCAGCTGGGTAACCGTGCGGTGCTATCGGGACCCGTAACGCCGACATCGATACCGGAACTGTTTGCAGCACAGGTGGTTTCCCACCCAGATGCGATAGCGATCAGATGTGGGCAACGTTCGTGGACCTACCGAGACCTCGATGAGGAATCGAATCGTCTGGCGCACCTGCTGATTGAGTACGGCGCGGGGCCAGGGCAGTGCGTGGCGTTGCTGTCGGAACGCCGTGGTGAGGCGATCATCGGGATTCTTGCGGTACTCAAGAGCGGTGCGGCATATCTGCCGATCGCTCCGGCGGTTCCCGACTCGCGCATCGAATTCATGATCACCGATGCCGGTCCGATCGCCGCCATTGCCAGCGCGGCGCTGCGTTCACGGCTGGAGGGGTACACGTTGCCGATCATCGATATCAGCGATCCCGGGGTGGGCGCCCAGCCCAGTACCGCCTTGGCGGGGCCGGCCGCCGACGATATCGCGCATATCGTCTACACCTCCGGTACCACCGGTATTCCCAAGGGAGTCGCGACGACTCACCACAACGTGACGCAAGTGCTGGGGTATGAGCACCTCGGTGTGCCCTCGGGGCCGGGGCAGGTGTGGTCCCAGTGGTACTCGTACGCCTTTGATGCCTCGGTGGAGGAGATCTGGGGTCCGCTGCTACACGGCGGCTCTCTCGTGGTGGTCCCCGAATCGTTGGTCCCGGAAGACTTCCAGGAATTCCTGGTCTCCGAGGGCGTCACCGTGTTGCATCAGACACCTTCGGCGGCGGCCGCGCTGTCGCCGGAGGCGCTGGAAGGAATGGCCCTGGTGGTGGCGGCCGAGGCCTGCTCGGCGGAGATGGTGGACCGGTGGGCGCCGGGACGGTTGATGGTCAACGCCTACGGCCCCACCGAGTCGACACTCTGTGTGACCGTGAGTCCGCCGCTGGCCGCCGGTTCGGGAACGCCCGCGATTGGTGTTCCGGTGGCGGGGGCGGCGCTGTTTGTGCTGGACCCTTGGATGCGGCAGGTTCCGGTGGGCGTGGTCGGTGAGCTGTACATCGCGGGCCACGGGCTTGGGGCCGGTTATCTGCACCGATCAGGGCTGACGGCGTCGCGGTTTGTGGCGTGCCCGTTCGGTGCCCCAGGCGAGCGTATGTATCGCACGGGGGATTTGGTGCGGTGGGGTGGCCCAGGTTCTTCAGCCGGGCAGTTGCACTACATGGGGCGTGCCGATGATCAGGTCAAGATCCGCGGCTATCGCATCGAACTCGGCGAGATCCAAACGGCGCTAGCCGATCTCGATGGCGTCGAGCAAGCGGTGGTGATCGTGCGTGAGGATCGTCCGGGCGATAAGCGCCTGGTCGGCTATGTCACCGGGGCCGTTGAGCCGGCCCAAGCGCGCGCGGCGGTGGCCGAACGGATACCGGCCTACATGGTGCCGGCGGCCGTGGTAGCCATCGACGCTTTGCCGCTGACGGTCAACGGCAAGCTCGATACCCGTGCCTTGCCGGTGCCGCAGTACCAGGAAACTCTTTACCGCGCACCATCGAACGCGGTCGAGGAGATCCTGGCCGGTCTCTACGCGGACGTGCTCGGCCTGGAGCGCGTGGGCGTCGACGAGTCGTTCTTCGATCTGGGCGGCGACTCGCTGTCGGCCATGCGCCTGATCGCCGCCATCAACAAATCGATGAACACGCACCTGACCGTGCGTGCCCTCTTCGACACCCCCACGGTGAGCAGCTTGAGCGGTCAGCTGGACAAGCATGCCAGCGACCCGCGCTATGTCGCCGTGCACGGTTCCGACGTCGCCGAGGTACGCGCCGCCGACCTGACGTTGGACAAGTTCATCGACGCGGAAACCCTCAGCGTCGCTAGGACACTGCCGAAGCCCTGCGGGAAGGCACGCACCGTATTGCTGACCGGAGCGACCGGCTTCCTCGGTCGGTACCTGGTGCTGCAATGGCTCGAAAAGCTCGAGCTGCTCGACGGCAAGCTGATCTGCCTGGTACGGGCCTCATCTGACGACGAGGCCCGGCGTCGGCTGGAACGGATCTTCGATAGCGACGACCCGGAACTGTTGCGGCACTTCCACGAACTCGCCGAGGACCATTTGGAGGTTATCGCCGGTGACAAGGGTGAAGCAGACCTCGGTTTGACCGGGGAGACCTGGCAGCGGCTGGCCGATACCGTTGATGTGATTGTGGATTCGGCGGCAGTCGTGAGCGGTGCGCTGTCTTACGGCGAGTTGTTCGGACCGAATGTGGCGGGCACCGCGGAGCTGATCCGGCTGGCGCTCACCACGAAGCTGAAGATGTTCACGTTCGTGTCGACGGCCAATGTGGGTGACCCGGTAAAACGGGTGGCCTTCACCGAGGACGCCGATATCCGCGACATCTGTGCCACACGTGCCATCAAGGACGCTTACGCCAACGGCTACGGCAGCAGCAAGTGGGCCGGAGAGGTGCTGCTACGGGAGGCCCATGATCTGTGTGGGCTGCCGATCGGTGTCTTCCGCTGCGACATGATCCTGGCCGATACCACTTATGCGGGTCAGCTGAACGCCTCGGATGTGTTCAGCAAGATGATTCTGAGCATCGTGACCACCGGCCTGGCGCCCAAGTCGTTCTACCGCCTTGATGCCGACGGCAATCGGAGGCGTGCGCACTTCGACGGGCTACCAGTGGAATTCGTTGCCGAGGCGATCACCACCTTGGGTGTTCAAGTGGTGGAAGGATTCCAGACCTATCACGTGATGAACCCGCACGACGACGGCATCGGTCTTGATGAGTACGTCGACTGGCTGATCGAGGCCGGGTACCCGATCGAGCGGATTGACGACTTCCAGGATTGGTTGCAGCGGTTCGGGACAAGCCTGCAGGCGCTGCCGGACAAGCATCGGCGAAACTCGGTGCTGCAGATGTATCTGACGCTGGTGCAGGACCCGGAGCGGGTGAGCCCCATTGTGCCGACCGTCGGTTCATTCGCCCCGGCCGATCGATTCCGCGCAGCCGTGCAAGAAGCCAAGATTGGGCCCGATAGCGACAACCCAGACATCCCGCACGTCTCGGCGGCGAACATCGTCAAGTACGTCACCGATATGGAGCTGCTCGGGATGCTCTAGGCGTCGGCTGGCTGCGGCTCCGAGGCGGGACCGATGAATTCGAGACCGGCGTTGATCGCGGGGCGGTGCCGCAGGATTCGGAAGTGCGCCAGGCGCCCGAGTCCCTTGGTCGCCATCAAACGGGCTCCGGGCCATGAATCGGCCAGGCGTTCGCTCGATGTGTAGGGAGTGTCCGGGTCGTCCGGGTCGTGGATGAGCAGCAGCGGGGGATGGCCGGCGCTGGCGGCGACCCGAACCAGCTCGGTCTCGGGCAGCGTCAGTTCGATACGGCGTTCCAGCTGCCGTTGCAGTCCCGCGCGTATCCGTGGGCCGAAGCCGTGCCGCGCCGCGAACAGGTCGAGGTACAGCGGGAAATCGCCCATCGGCGCCAGGTACACCAAACGGCCCACGGATGCGCCATAGGAAGCGGCGAATGTGGTCGCGTTGGCTCCGAGGGAGTGGGCCACTACCGCGTGGGCGGGCCCGTGCTCCTCGATGACGGCCGCCACCGCGTGCGCACATTCGATGAGCGTGGTGCGTCCCGGTGCGAGCGCCCCCGGGGCGGATTCGTTATGGCTGGGCAGGTCGAAGGCGATGACGCGGTAACCGGCCTGCAGGAGAGGCTTGATGAAGATCCCTAGGTGCGTGCGCTGCCCGCCCCAGCCGTGGACCAAATAGACCGTCGGCCCTTCGCCCCATGACTCACCCGCAACCCGGTGCCCGTCCCAGTGGGCCTCCAGCGGCTCGCCGGGGGGCACGCCGGGCGGCATGCGCAGACTTGACTCGATGACCGGCGGCGTGCACCACAGCTCGACCGCCCACCGGGATCCGATGGCCGGTGCGAAGCGCTCCAACCACCAGAAAGCCCGGCGTATCCGGTCGGAGACCGGGGGCTGGACGCCGGAGCCTTCCACGTCGAGGGCGGCCCCCGCGGCCTTGGTCGGTGCGGAATCCGTCTTCTGGCGTTCGATCACGTCAAGGGAGTCTATTGACGTCCGATACGGCGTGCGCGGCGCGGACCGTTCAGCCGCCTTCGACGGAGGCCCGCCCCGCCGCTGTGAGGTCACCGAAGAGGCGTAAGCGTGCCAGCCCACCGTCGGGGTAGATGTCCAGGCGGACGTCGGTGACGGGCTGCGAACTCTCCAGCAGGAACCGGTGCCGGGTGTCGGGTTGCAGCGGGATGCGCGGCAGGAGCGGAACCCAGTCGCCCTGGGCGCTCAAGCCCTGCAGCCCCGCGGCGCCAGGGCTGTTGCCCACGAAATACGAGGTGTCGATCTCGGCCAGCCGAAGCACTCCTTCGCCGGCGAGTCGCACCTGCACCCAGTCGTTGGCGCCATCGCGGCGGCGGGCGGTCTCCCATCCGTCGCCCATCACCCGCGCGACCCCGGGGAACAGCAGATTCTGGGGTGAGCTGTAGAACCGGTTGGAGCAATCGGTCACCAGTCCGCCGTTCTCGATGGCGGCCAGGTCGAACTGGCCGGCGTCGAGGAATCGCGGATCGGGCCGGCCATGGCCATGCACGCGCAACCGTGCGACCCCGCCATCCGGGTGCATCGTCAACCGCACGTGTGTCCACCGCTGCGTCGAGTGAACGTCGAACACATTGCGGGTGTCGCCGTAGACCTTCGTGCGCCCGATGATGTTGTGCCAGGCGGTGTTCCGGGCGATGTCGGCTGCCGGCGGATACCCGTCGATCTGCGCGGCGTCCACCGAGATTTCCGGCGGGTAATTTCCCTTGAACCACGCGGTGTCGACAACGATGCCCGCGATCACACCGGGGACGCCGAGCCTGACGATGGCGGCGTCGTGGCCGGGCTCGCCCGCCGGATCACGCCGGCGCCGGGTCTCCCAGCCGTCGTATACCTGTCCCTTGTGCCCGAAAGTTGCGGGCCGGTAGTCCGCGGGCCCGGGCTTGATCAGGTTCTCCTTCTCGGCGAACAGGTCGTCGTTGGCCCAGATCACCGCTCCGCCCAGGGATCGCAGCGCCAAGTCGGGCAGCATCGTGAAATCGGGCAGCCCTGCGGGTGTATTGCTGGTCATTGCTGGTTGGTATCTCCTGTTGTGGTGCGTTGCACGAGTTGGTCCAGTACCGCGCGGTCGCATCCGGGGGCGACGGCGACGACCTCGTCGGGGGAGTAGGCGCCGCAGTCCAAGCCGCGCAGTATTCCGGCGGCCAGTGCCTGCGCCGTCGCCGGTTCGTCGACGATCGCGCCGCCCTGGCGCCGTAGGTAGGCATCGATGCGGGGCCCGGCGGTGGCGAGCGCCCGCTGGTGGAATGCGTAGGTGGCCAGCCACCGGGTGATCAAGTGCCCGGGATGCATGTCCCAGCCTTGCCAGTAGCCGCGTTCGAGGGACCGAGTGACCAGCCGATGGTGCCTGGTGATCGCGGCGGCCTGCTGCTCGAGGGTGCCGTCGGGGATTACCTGAGTGGAGCCGTCGCATACCCAGACATCGGTCTGCGCCGCGGCGGCGAGCATCACCGCTTTGGCGTGATCGGCCACGGGATGTTCCAGCGACTGATGTGCCGCGGCGATTCCGCACGCTGCGCTGTAGTCGTAGGTCCCGTAATGCAATGCGACAAGGCGTCCTTGCGCCATGTGTATGGCCTTGGCCAGGGTGGCGGTGCCGTCGGCACCCAGTACCGCTTGCGGACTCTCGATCTGGAGCTCGAAACGCAGTGAGCCGCTGGGTAATCCGTGTACTCGCTCGAGCTCGTCGAACAGCTGCAGGGCGGCCTCGACCTGGGCCAGCACGCGGAATTTCGGAATGGTCGTCACGAATCCCCGCGGCACCCCCGATGCCCCGTCGAGCACCAGTTCCAGGGTGCGCACACTGCGCCGCAGATGCAGGGAGGTGAGACCTTTGATTCGGATGCCCAGTGCCGCAGGAGGATCCGCCGCCACCGACAGCGCCCGCAGGGTGCGCCCCGCCTTGCGGGCGTCGGCGTCCTCGGTGTTGTCCACACGCCAGCCGTAACCGTCCTCGAAATCGAGCCGTAGGTCCTGAATCGGGGCGGTGGCAAGCCGCTCCTTGACGCGGGGGAGGACGCCCTGTGTATCGAGTGCCGTGAGCGTCTGCTCATGGCGCCCGGCGAGTTCGAGTGCGGAGGCCCCCCACTGCTCGGGTGTCTGGACGTCAGCCAGTGCCGCGCTGACGTACGCGGTGTGGATCGGTTGGGGTTCGCCGCGGCCGTCGGGATAGGCAGATGCCAGGCCGGCGTCGGCGGCGGCCAACAGTTCCGCGATGGGACCGAGCCAGCCGGGGCTGCCGGCATCTGACGGGTGGGACGTGGATGCCGCGGACACGGGTCCCATGCTCGCAGACTCGTTTCGGCAGCGCTCAGCGGTGCGCAGCGGCGGTATCGTCGTCGGGCTCGGCGGCGATCTGTTCACCGGCCTCTTCACCAGCGAGAACCGTGCGCATGCGGTCCTTGTCGAGCTGGCCCTCCCAGTTGGCCACCACGAACGTCGCGACGCAATTGCCCAGCAGGTTCACCGATACCCGCATCGAGTCCATGATCCGGTCGGCGCCGAGCAGCAGCGCGACGGCGGCCACCGGGATGGCGCCATGGCCTATCGCCGCCACGGTCGCCGAGAGCGCCAGAAACGATGAACCCGGCACGCCTGCCATGCCCTTGGAGGTCAGCATGAGCACCAGCACGGCGGTGATCTGTTCGCCGATGCTGAGGTCCACGCCCAGCGCCTGCGCGAGAAACAGCACGCAGATCGACAGGTACAGGGTGGCTCCGTCGAGATTGAAGGAGTACCCGGTGGGAACGACCAGTCCCGTGGTCGTCGTGGAACACCCCGCGTGATTCAGCTTGGTCATGATGCGCGGCAACACCACTTCGGTGGAGGCCGTGCCGAGGGCCAGGAACAACTCGTCCTTGATGTAGACGACGAACTTCCACAGGTTCACTCCCGCGAAGAGCCGCGCGATCACCGCCAGAACCCCGATGAACAGCAGCGCGGCCACGTAGCAGGCGGCGATGAGCTTGCCGTAACTGCCCAGCGAGCCGATCCCGTATTGGCCCACGATGTAGGCCATCGCCCCGAGCGCGCCCAGCGGCGCCAGCCGCATGATCCACCCGATGATGGTGAAGAAGATGTGGCTGAGGTGCTCGATGAACTCCAGCACCACCGGTGGCCCCGATTCGCCGAACTTGGCCAGCGCCAGGCCGAAAAGTATTGCGAAGAACAGCACCTGCAACAAGGCGTTCTCGGCGAAGGCCGAGACAATGGACGAGGGGATGATGCCGAGCAGGAACTCGACGGTGTGCGGCAGCTCGCCATTATTGGTCTTCTTGGCGATGGCATCAGCGCCCGTCGCCAGCGTCCCGGCGTCGATGTGGAATCCTGCCCCCGGCTTGGCGAGATTCCCCACCAACAGACCGAACAGCAGCGCGAAGGTGGTGACCGCCTCGAAGTAGATGAGCGCCTTGACGCCGATCCGGCCGACGGATTTCAGATCCCCGACGTGAGCGATGCCGAGCACCACCGTGCAGAAGATGATCGGCGCGATGAGCATCTTGATCAGCTTGATGAAGCCGTCGGCGAGTGGGCGCAGGTCGGCACCGAGCCCGGGCCACTGCCAGCCGATCAGCACACCCGCGACGATGGCCACCAGCAGCTGGACGAATAGCGACCGGTACCAGGGCGGCTTGTTCGCCAGGCGCACCATTTCGCTGGCGGGTATCTCGATCGCGGCCGTCATGGGCGCGACCGTAGCGACGGCCTGTTTAACGCATGTGAACGCGGGATGCAGCGCGTATTACGCGGGTGGCGGTCATGGGGTTCGATAGGGCTATGACCTTTGCCGCGCCCGATGCCACGGCAGATATTGTTGCCGGCGCGGTACTCGCGGCAGGAGCCGGTACCCGCTACGGCATGCCGAAGATCCTTGCCGAGGAGGGGCGCTGGCTCGCGCTGGCGGTGACCGCGCTGGACCGTGGGGGCTGCGACGAGATCTACGTGACGCAGGGTGCCGCGCACACCGAAATACCTTCGCCTGCAAGGAGTATCGACGTTACCCGGTGGCGCGGCGGCGCATCGGAATCGGTGCGATCGGTGCTGGAACTGCTGCGCCCGCGAACGGATGTGGCGGGAGTTCTTATCCATCTGGTCGACCTGCCGTCCGTGGGTCCGGAGGTGATACGCGCGGTGCTGTGCGCAAGTGGGCGTCGGCGCTCGGCATTGGCACGCGCGATATTCGAAGGTCGGCCGGGCCATCCCGTGTACATCGGCTCGGAACATTTCGGCCCGGTACTGGGCGCACTGGAGTGCGACCGGGGAGCCGGGCCGTACCTGGCCGCACGCGCCGATGTGATCGAGGTGCCGTGTGATCACCTGGGTGACGGCGCAGACCGGGACTACCGGCCATAGATCACACGTGCCGGGACGTACCGCATGCCCAGCAGGTAGACGCCGAAGCCGATTCCGGCACCCACGAACCAGGTGAAGCTCGCCAGGTAGGCGCTGCCCCAGACCACCATCGCGATGGCGGTAAGCGCCCCGGTGACAGTCGCGGCCACCGCCACTGGGTTGACCCCGCCGCGGTAGTAGTACGCGCCCGACGGGGACAGGGTGAATAGGCCGTCGACCTCGATGGTGCGATTGCGCACGACATAGAAGTCGGCGATGAGGACTCCGAAGAGCGGGCCGATCACCGCGCCGAGCGTATCGAGTGTGTAGTGGATCGTGTCCGGGTTGTTGTAGAGATTCCAGGGGGTGATCAGAATCGAGCCGACCGCCGCGATCATGCCGCCGGCCCGCCAGCTGATCCGGGTGGGGGACAGGTTGGAGAAATCGAAAGCGGGCGAGACGAAATTCGCCACGATATTGATCCCGATGGTGGCGATCGCGAAGGTGAGTACACCCAGCACCGCCGCGGTGGTGTTGTCGATTCTGTCCACGATCAGCACCGGGTCGGTGATGATGGCGCCGTCCTCGCCGCGGCCGATGACCGTCGCCCCTGCCGACACCGTGCACACCGCCAACACCGCGAAGAACAGAAAGTTCAACGGCAATCCCAGGAAGTTCCCGCGCTTCACCTCCTCGAAGCTGCGCCCGTACCGCGAGAAATCGCCGAAGTTGAGCATGGGCCCCGAGAAGTAAGACACCACCAGCGCGATCGCGCTCAACACAGTCGCCACCGCGGCGAACCCGGTTTTCGGCGGACCCGACGCCAGGCCGAAATGCACGTTCTCCCAGCCGGCCGCGACGACGAGATAGAGCGCCAATGCCAGCATCACCGCGTACACCGCGGGCCCGCAGAAGTCGATGAACTTACGAATCGCCTCCATGCCGTTCCAGAAGACGGCGGCCTGCAGCACCCACATCAGCAGGAAGCCGCCCCAGCCGAGTAGCGATAACCCCAGAAATCCGTACTCGCCGGCATTGCCGTAACGACCGAGGGAGGGCTCGAACTTCACCGCTAAGAGTACGAATGCCGTTGACGCTAAATAGGTTTGGATGCCGTACCAGGCGACGGCGATAAGGCCCCGGATCACAGCGGGAAGATTGGCCCCCCGCACCCCGAACGCGATGCGGGCGGTCACCGGGTACGGCACGCCGGCCTGCTGGGAAGGTCGTGACACCAGATTGCACAGCCAGTACACCGCCACGATGCCGATCGTCAGGGCCAGCAGCACCTGCCAGGCTGAGATTCCCAGCGCGAAAAGACTTCCCGCAAAGACGTAGCCGCCGACACTGTGGACATCGGACATCCAGAACGCGAAAAAGTTGTAGCTGGTCCAGCTCTGTGTCCGCAGCGGGGCCAGGTCGCCGTTGGTCAACGCCGGGTCGTATCCGGGTTTGATCACGCTGTCCCCGGCGGCGCTGTGCCCGCTGGCGGGAGCGATGGCATCAGCCGTGAGTACGCCGGTCACGTAACCTCCTGCGAATCGTCGACCAGCCAGAAAAGCTGGTGACCCGAAGTTAAGTGGTCGGTGTTGCCATCGTGTTGCGCAGAAACAATATTTTCCCAGGCCAGAATTCCTCCACCGGAACGTGATTCTGTGCGGCAAATCGGGCGGCCTACTATCGTGCGCACGATGGCTCCTTACGAGGCTGGACAGGCAACACCCCGCGATATGGTGGGTTACGGACGCACCCCGCCGCACCCGCGCTGGCCCGGTGGGGCCCGTATCGCGGTGCAGTTCGTGCTCAATTATGAAGAGGGTGCTGAGAACAACGTCCTGGATGGATCGGCCGCCTCGGAGACATTTCTGTCGGAGATGGTCCCGGCGGAGCCGTTCACGAATCGGCACATGAGCATGGAATCGCTGTACGAATACGGTTCACGCGCGGGGCTCTGGCGGGTCCTGCGGGTTTTCGAGCGCCGGGGCCTACCCCTGACGATCTTCGCCGTGGCGCGGGCGTTGCAATGCAACCCGGAGGCGGTGGCGGCATTCAGCGAGCTCGGGCACGAAATTGCCTGCCATGGGCTGCGGTGGCAGTCCTACCAGCTGGTGTCCCCGGATATCGAGCGTGAGCACATGGCGCAGGCGGTCCAGATTCTGCGTGATCTCACCGGAGCCGCCCCGTTGGGTTGGTACACCGGCCGTGATTCCCCACAGACCCGGAAACTGGTGGTCGAGCACGGGGGCTTCGCCTACGATTCCGACTCCTATGCCGATGACCTGCCGTACCGGGTGCGGGTGCCTGCTCACGGCGGCGCGGCCGACCATTTGGTCGTGCCCTACACCCTCGACACGAACGATATGCGGTTTGCCTCACCGGCTGGATTCCCCAGCGGGGAACAATTTTTCACGCACCTGCGTGATGCCTTCGACTGCCTGTACGCCGAGGGGGAGGCGGGCAGCCCGAAGATGCTGTCGGTGGGCCTGCACTGCCGCCTCGTGGGCCGGCCGGCGCGAACTGTCGCGCTCGAGCGGTTCCTCGATCATGTGCAGGCCCATGAGGGGGTGTGGATCGCCAAACGCATCGACATCGCCGAACATTGGCGTCGGGTTCACCCCGCCGATATCGAGCCGAACGAATCCATCAGTCCGGCATAGGGTTTGATCGGAGGTGAGGCGAACTCGCCCCGCCCCGACTTGCGCAGGCCCATGGACACCAACGACTGCACCAGGTTCACCGCGGCTGCCACACCATCGATCACCGGTAGCCCGATCTCCGATGAGATGTCCCGGCACAGCCCGGCCATCCCCGCACAACCCAGCACGACCACATCGCTGCCGTCATCGCGCGCCGCGCGTCGGCAGTGCTCGATGAGAATGTCCTTGGTTTGGGGGTTTCTTTCCAAGTCCAGCACCGCGATATCGCAACCGTGCACTCCCCGGCAGAAGCGGGACATTCCATAGCGTTCGGCCAGATCCCAGGCGCGGCCGGCGGTGCGTTCCAATGTGGTGACCACGCTGAACCCCCGGCCGAGGTGACTGGCCATGTGCATGGCAGCTTCGGCGATGCCGACCACCGGCCCGGCGGCCAGTTCTCGCGCGGCATCCAGGCCGGGATCACCGAAGCAGGCCAGCACGTACCCTTCGGCGCCTTCGGATTCAGCGCGGCGGATTTCGGCCAGCACACCGGGCGCACTCAACGCCTCGTCGTAGTGGCTTTCGATCGAGACCGGCCCCATCGCCGGGTTGACGGCGGTGATGCTGGTTCCCGGCCAGGCCGCTGATTGCGCTACCACTTCGATGGCCTTCGTCATGGCCTCGGTGGTGTTGGGGTTGATGACGCGTATGCGCATGGCCGACAGGGTACGTCGGCCGCGGCGGGTGTGGGGTGCGACGTTGTCGCGGACGCCCCGTCATGAAACGTTCGCGTTAACTCTGTGTCGCCAGCAATGGCGGCCGGCCGCGACCACTGACAAGATCGGGGTTCGGCAGACGGCGATGGAGGGCGAATGTCACGTACGTTCCGCTACCGGAGGCTGATCAACGAGCTGCGCGCCAACCGGTCAGGGCATGACCAGACGAGCGTGCTCGACGGGTTGCGGCGGGCCATCCTCGACGGTGCCGCGCCGCCGGGTTCCATGATCCCCATCAGCGAGGTCGCCGACACGTACCAAATCAGCCCCATCCCGGTACGAGAAGCGCTCAAGACCCTTGTCGCCGAGGGGCTCGTCAACCATCGTGCCAATGGGGTCTACCGGGTAGCTCAGCTCACGCTTCCGGAGCTTCGTGAGATCTATTTCACCCGAGGTGTTCTCGAGCGTGCCGCGCTCGCACAGGCGGTGGCGCTCGCAACGTCCGAGGACCTGGATCGCGCACTGGCCGAACACGAGCGGCTGCAACAGGCCACCATCGAAGGCGATGCGCGCGCTTTTCACCTGCATTCCCGGCGTTTTCACCGCGCCTTGGTGATGCCCTGCGGCATGCACCGCCTGTTGCACATGTTCGAGGCCACCTGGAATCTGACCGAGCCGTTTCAGGTGATGCGCACGGTTTCCGCCTCGGATCAGCTGCAGCTACACGCAGACCATGAGGCGATGATCACAGCGGTGGCAAGGCACGATACCGAGGCACTGCTGACCGTGGCGACCACCCACCACGACCGCCTGGAGTCGGTGATAGTCGCTGTCGCAGGACAATTGGACGTAATCGCGGAAACGTAGCGAGGTGACCCGCTGGAAAGATATAGACATCCGGCAACCTGGCCGCAACACGTTCGATCTAGCGTCGCTTCCGCGGTCGGCAGGTAAGCACGGGCGCACCGAGGCAGGGAGGTTCTGCGATGAGGAGAGTCCACCCCGTCGACGAGGTGCCCGCAGCGGGCAAGCTCATCACTTTGGGCATCCAGCATGTGATCGCGTTCTACGCCGGCGCAGTGCTGGTGCCGCTGCTCATCGCGCGGGCCATCGACCTGGACGCCGAGGCGCTGACCATGTTGATCACCGCCGACCTGTTCACGTGCGGTATCGCGTCGATCCTGCAAGCGGTGGGGTTCTGGAAGATCGGCGTGCGACTGCCGCTGCTCCAAGGGGTCACCTTCGCGACCCTGGCCCCGGTGATCAAGATCGCCAACGATCACGGCGGCGGCAGGGTGGGGCTGCTCACCGTCTACGGCGCCGTCATCGCCGCGGGCGCGTTTACGTTTCTCATCGCGCCGTTCTTCGCCCGCCTCATCCGGTTCTTCCCGCCGATCGTGACCGGCTCGGTCATCACGATCATCGGCGTATCGCTGCTGCCAGTGGGCATCGGCGACGCCGTCCGCAACCCACACAGCCCGGTGGCCGCACACGATCCCGGAAACGGGCGCTGGCTCATGTACGCGGTGGGCACCATCGTGCTGATCGTGTTGATGCAGAGGTTCTTCCGGGGCTTCTGGAGCACCATCGCGGTGCTGCTCGGACTGGTTTCCGGCACCGCCATCGCCTGGCTTGCCGGGGATACCGACTTCACTCGGGTGGGTGAGGCCGGCTGGATCGGGTTCACCTCGCCGTTCGCGTTCGGCGCCCCGCGCTTCGATGTCATTGCGGTGGTGTCGCTGATGGTCGTGCTGATGGTGACCGCCGTCGAATCCACCGGCGCGGTCTTCGCCACCGCTGAGATCGTCGGCAAGCGGGTACGCGGGGCGGATATTGCTGCCACGGTCCGCGCCGATGGCATTGCCACCATGATCGGCGGCACCTTCAACTCGTTCCCGTACACGGCGTTCTCGGAAAACGTCGGGCTGGTGCGCCTCACCGGCGTCAAGAGTCGTTGGGTGGTAGCGGCCGCCGGGGTGATCATGATGGTGTTGGGTGTGCTGCCCAAGACCGCCAAGATCGTGGAATCGATCCCCGCACCGGTGCTGGGCGGGGCCGCGATGACCTTGTTCGCGACGGTGGCCGTCGTCGGCATCCAGACACTCGGCAAGGTCGACTTCAACGACCACCGCAACCTGATCATCGCCAGTACCTCGCTGGCCATGGGGATGTATGTGCAGTTTTCCCAATCCTCGGGCCCGTCAACTGTCCTGGACCACGGGCGTGGCGTCGCCGTTCCCGCGCTCCCGGGAATCGACCAGGCCGTACCGGGGCTGCTGCAGATCCCGTTCAGCACCGGCATCACCATGGGCGCCATCACCGCGATCGTGTTGAACCTGCTGTTCTTCCATACCGGCAGCCGCGGCGTGGCGGTGGCCGGGGGAGGCGCCATTCGGCTCGCGCAGGTCAACGAGATGACCCTCGACGCGTTTCGCCACACCTTCGGCAGCCTGGTCCAGGACGTGCACTGGGTGGTGGACCGCGCCTACCGACAGCGGCCCTTTGCCGACGCACACGATCTGCGCAGCGCGTTCCAGGAGGCGATGCTCACCGGCAGTGATGAGGAGCAACTCGAACTCATCAGATCGTTCCCGGATTTGGGCGCCGAGGACGAAGCTGGGGAGATGGCGGCCGTCGACCACACCATCCTGCAGACCCTCGACGAGGGTGAGCTGAACAATGTGGTGAGCCTGGCGAACGCCTATCGCGAACACTTCGGCTTCCCGCTGGTGATCTGCGCACGTGAGACCGAGCGCTACGAACGAGTGTTGCGCAACGGGTGGAGCCGCATGGAGAACTCGGCGACCAGCGAGCGTGCTTTCGCCCTCATCGAGATCGCGAAGATCGCCAATTACCGGTTCGAGGATCTGGTGGCCGATGCCAACCCCATCACGGCCGCCCGCTTTGGGCGTTACGAGGATTTCCATGCGGCGCGTTGACTGGCGGGGAATCGAGAGCTTTAACGAGCTCACCGATAACCAGGCGATCCACTGGCTCTATGAGTGTTGCACCTCGCGGATATGGGCGGTGCGGGTGGCGGCCGGGCGCCCGTTCAGCGATGAGGAGGCGCTGTACAACCGTGCGGACTTGATCCTCGCCGAGCTCACCGACTCGGACCTGGACGAGGCCCTCGACGGACACCCGAGGATCGGGGAGCGGCCCGATAACGCGGCCTCCTGCCAGGAACAGTCCGGGGTGGCCGGTGCCGACGCCACGGTGCTGGCCCGGCTCAAGGAATGCAATGCCGAGTACGAGCAGCGCTTTGGCTATGTGTATCTCGTGTTCGCCAATGGCAGACCCGCCGCGGAACTGCTGGCGATCCTGCAGGAGCGGCTCAAGAATGACCCGCAGAACGAACGCCGTGTGATGAGAATGGAATTGGGCAAGATCAATCGCAGCCGTCTGGCGCGGATGCTGGGCCCGGCAGGCAGGCATGCCGATGAGATCGAGACGGAGGATGGATAGTGGCGGGTGTGAGTACCCATGTATTGGACGCGGTATCCGGGCGGCCGGCGCAGGGTGTGCGGGTGACCCTGCTGGACGCTGCAGAGTCTGCGGTGGCCAGTGGCACAACCGATTCCGGGGGACGGATTGCCGACCTTGCCGGGGCGGTGCTAGCCGCCGGTGAGTACCGGCTGGTGTTCGACACCGGAAGCTGGTTCACCGACAACGGGATCGACGGCTTCTACCCGGAGGTGATCATCAGTTTCCGGGCGGACGGTAGTGGGCACCTGCATGTCCCGCTGCTGCTGAGCCCGTACGCCTACTCCACCTATCGCGGCAGCTGAGAAAGGAACGCATCCATGGGAATCGTGCTCGGAGGCAACCAGTACGGCAAGGCCGAGAATCGAGTCGTCCGGATCTACCGGGACACTCCGCGTCATGAGATCAAGGACCTCAACGTCGGCAGTGCACTGCGCGGGGACTTCGCCGCCGCCTACACCGATGGTGACCAGCGCAAGGTGCTGCCCACCGACAGCCAGAAGCAGACCATCTACGCCTACGCCAAGGAGAAGGGCATCGAGACCATCGAACGGTATGGCCTGGATCTGGCGTACCACTTCGTGGACGAGTACGAGCCGGTAACCGGAGCCCGCATCGAGATTGACGAATACGCCTGGGAGAGGGTCGTTGTCGATGGGCGCGAACACGACCACGCCTGGGTTCGCACGGGGCAGGAGGTGCGTACCGCCGAGATCACCGTCGACGGTGTGGGCGCGGCACAGCGGACGTGGGTGGTCGGCGGTCTCAAGGACCTTGTGGTGCTGAAATCGACGGGGTCGGAGTTCCACGATTTCCTGGAAGACAAGTACACGGTCCTGCAGCCCACCAACGACCGGGTGATGGCCACCTCACTGGTGGCCAAGTGGCGCTTCATCGGTACCGAGATCGATTGGAATCAAACCTACCTCGGGGTCAAGGCGCTCATCCTGGAGCGCTTCGCCACCGTGCACTCGCTTGCCCTGCAGCAGACGTTGTACGAGATCGGCAAGGCGATCCTGCAGACCTACCCGGTGATCGCCGAGGTCCGCCTCTCGGCGCCCAACAAGCACCACTTCCTCTACGACCTGTCACCGTTTGGATTGGAGAACCCTAACGAGGTCTTTCATGCCGATGACCGCCCGTACGGGTTGATCCAAGCCATCGTGACTCGGGATGAGGCACCGGACGCCGGGCCGGCCTGGGACCCGCACCTGTCCTGGTTGACCTAGCAGTCGAGGTAGCCGGTGATATCCCGCCCGCGCACGTGCACCGAGCTGATGGCCGGTTCCCGCAGACCCATCAACAGGCGAAACAGTGTCTGCTCGGTGGACAGCTGCTCGTCGTCGGATTGGATGCCGTGGGAAAGGTTGTCGGCCAATGGTTCCCATCGGTGTGGGTCGACGATCAGGAAGTCCGCGTCCTTGCCCGCGTCGAGGTTGCCGAACGTGTCCTCGCGGTCCAGTGCCCGTGCCCCGGCAAGTGTGGCGGTGAACAGCAGTTCGGCGGGGTGCAGTGATACCGCGGCCGAAGCCGGTTCGGACATATGGACTTTGAAACAGTCGTTCAGTACGCGCGTCAACAGCCATTCGTCGCCACCACCCACGTCGGTGCCCAGGGCGATGTTGACTCCACTGTCGACGGTCCGGCGCCACGGCATGGTTCCGGAGCCTAGGAACAGCTGCGAGGTGGGGCAGTGCGCGATGGACGTTCCGGTTTCCGCCATCCGGGCCAGCTCCCCATCCTGGCAGTGCACGGCATGCGCGAGAATGCTCCTGCGGCCCAGTAGCGTTGCGCCGCCCTTGCGGGAGCCGGGCAGGAAATGACCGTCATAGGTATCCAGGTAACTCCCGACCCCGTATGCGGACAGGGTGGCATCCACCTCGCCGGTGCCCGGCCGGGCGTTCTCGTTGAGATGAGAATGGAAGTAGACACCCTTACCCCGCACCCCGTCGTAGAGCTCGCCAAGCGCCGCAAGGGTGTCGGTGTTCACCGACAGCGAGAACCTGGGCACCACGGCGACATCGGTGAGCGGGTCACCATGCCATTCTTCGATTTCTTTCGCACACAGCTCGATGGCGTGTTCCGCCGTGGTGAGCAGCGGTGCGGCGCTCGGGGGGCCGACGGTCTGCACACCGCGTCCGCTGACCATCCGCAGGCCCGCGGCACGCGTCGCCGCGAACAAGGCATCCTGGGCTTGCGGGAACGCCGAACCCATCACCATCGCGGCCGTGGTTCCGGCGGCGATGCGGCGCCGGCAGAACGCGGCGGCGGCACGCTGCGCCAGCACGGGGTCGGCCAAACGGGCCTCTGCCGGAAAGATGCAGCGCTCCAGCCACTCCAACAGCTGGCCGCCACCGTAGGAATCGGTGCAGTAGGTCTGCGCGAAGTGCATATGCGTGTCCACGAAACCGGGGAGCAGGAAACCGGGGCGATAATCGTGCACCGGCCACGCGGAATAGGCCTGGGGCAGTTGCGCGTAGGTGCCGCAGTAGGCGATCACGCCGTCGACGCCGACGGCCAGCGCACCATCGGGCACCGACCGCAGGTGTGCGGCCGCTTCGGTCACCGTGGGGGAGCCCGTGATGTGAAGGATGTGCCCGCGGTACACGGCGGCGGCAATCGGGTCCATCGCACCATAGTGCACACCGCACGTCGTAAGCGCAGCATGAGGTGCGGCAGCGGGGAACCTCGATGAGCCCAATCACATTGATCGAGAACGTATTCGTCGCCACCGTGGACAAAGACGGGCGGGAGCTTGACGGTGCCGCCGTGGTCATCGAGGACAGTCGTATCGCCGCGGTGTTATCGGCCGGCGAACAGCACCCGTGGCGCGCGCTGCCGGGCGTCGAGCGCGTGGACGGACGGGGCTGCCTGCTGACGCCGGGGCTGGTCAATACGCACCATCATCTCTACCAATGGATCACGCGGGGGCTGGCCGCCGATCACACGCTCTTCGAGTGGCTCACCGCTCTCTATCCGGTGTGGAAAGGCATCGACGCCGACGACGTGCACGTGGCGGCACAGGGGGCGCTGAGCTGGCTGGCGCTATCGGGATGCACCACGAGCACCGATCACCACTACGTATTTCCCTCGGGGGCGGGTGATCTGCTGGAAGCAGAGATCGAGGCCGCACGGGCCGTCGGGCTGCGATTCGATCCAACAAGGGGCTCAATGGATTTGGGTCAGTCGGCGGGTGGCCTGCCGCCGGATAGCCTGGTGGAGTCGATCGACACCGCCCTGGAGGCCACTGCCGCGGCCATCGCCCGCTGGCATGACCCCACGCCCGGATCCATGGTGCACATTGGTGTGGCACCGTGCTCACCCTTCTCGGTGAGTGGGGAGTTGTTGCGCCAGTCGGCGCTGCTGGCTCGCGAGCATGGTGTGCGCCTGCACACCCACCTGGCCGAAACTGTGGACGAAACCACCTACTGTGCCGAGCGCTTTGGCTGCAGCCCGCTGGATTACATGGAACAGCTGGGCTGGCTGGGCCCCGACGTGTGGTTCGCGCACGGCATTCACTTCGACGACGCGGCCATCGCCCGGTTGGCAGGCACGGGCACCGGCATCGCGCACTGCCCGACCTCCAACGGACGCCTGGGTGCGGGCATCGCCCGTACTCGCGAGCTCATGGCCGCCGGGGTGCCGGTGGGCCTCGGTGTCGACGGCGCGGCCTCCAACGAGTCGGGCCGGATGCTGGAGGAGGCACACCAGGCGCTGCTGCTGGCGCGAGCTGTCGGGGGACCCACTGCGCTGAGCACCCGCACCGCACTGGAGCTGGCCACACTCGGCGGCGCCCGCCTGCTGGGCCGTGCCGACGAGATCGGCTCGATCGAGGTCGGCAAGTGCGCCGACCTGGTGCTGTGGGATTTGCGCACGCTGGGACACAGCGGAATCGACGACCCGGTGGCGGCCCTGGTGTTGGGTGAGGTGCCGCCCATCGCATGCTCGTGGGTGGGCGGCCGGGCGATCGTCAAGAACGGGGAGATGCTGACGGTCGACACCGATCGGATCGCGGCCGCAGTGCAGGCGGCGCATCATGGATTGATGGGCAGGGTGCGCTGATGGATCTTCACACCATCGATTCGGTGATGGTTCCCCGGGACCGCGCTGATCTGCGCGGCCTCGGCGAGCAGGATGGCGTGCTGGCCGGCGGCACCTGGCTGATGAGCCAGCCGCAGCCGGGTTTGCGCCGCCTCGTGGACCTGGCCGGGATGCGGTGGCCCGATCTCGTGGTCGACGCCGCCGGCCTGGAGGTGGCGGCCACCTGCAGTATCGAACGGCTCATCACCGCCTCGTATCCGCCCGGCTGGCGCGCGACCGTCCTTTTCGGCCAGTGCGCGCGTGCATTGCTGGCTTCGTTCAAGATCTGGCGTGCCGCGACGGTCGGCGGCAATATCTGCCTGGGCCTACCCGCCGGAGCGATGATCTCGCTGTGCGCGGCCCTGGACGCCGACTTGCTGATCTGGCGGCGTGACGGGTCCGACGAGCGCTGCGCCATCACGGAATTCGTGACCGATATCAACAAGACCGTGCTGCGGCCCGGTGATGTACTGCGCGCCATAACTTTTCCGGCCACTGCGCTGGCGCAGCCGACCGCACTGCGTAAAATCGCTTACTCCGCGCTGGGCCGCTCCGGTGCTCTGGTCACCGGCAGGCTCGACGGTGAGGACATCGTGCTCGGGATCTCCGCGGGGACGTGTAGGCCGATCGTGCTGCGGGTCCCTGCCGATCCGGAACGTGTATTCGAGGCTGCGGCAGCCATTCCCGGCGTGGAGTTTCACACCGATGCCCACGGCGCCGCCGACTGGCGCCGGGCGGTCACCGCGCGGCTGGCCCGCGAGGTCGCCGAAGAGCTGGCGGGCGGGCACCCATGAAGGTGAACGGCCAGATTATCGACGTCAGCCCGCGGCCCGGCCAATGCCTGCGTACCTTTCTGCGCGAGCACGGCCACACCGAGGTCAAGAAGGGTTGCGATGCAGGGGATTGCGGTGCGTGCACGGTGTTGGTGGACGGGGCATCGCAACACTCGTGCATCGTGCCCGCGCATCGGGTCACCGATGCCGAGATCCGCACCATACGGAGCCTCGGAGACGAACGTGACCTGCATCCCATGCAGCGTGGTTTCATCGGTCATGCCGGCTTCCAATGCGGATTCTGCACTGCCGGAATGGTGCTGACGGCGGCGACGCTTACCGAGGATCAGACCGAAGACCTGGGGAATGCGCTGAAGGGCAACCTGTGCCGGTGTACGGGCTACCGGCCCATTCGCGCCGCCATCAGCGGTGCCGCGCCGCCGCAGGACACCGTCAGTGCCCCGGCCGCTGCGCGGGTGGTCACCGGTACCGAGCCGTACACCATGGACCAGCTGCCCGTCGGTGTGGGACATATTGCGGTACTGGGCAGCCCGCATCCGTCGGCCCGGATCATTCGGATCGACACCGCCAGGGCCGGCGCCCTGCCCGGGGTGCGCGCGGTGCTGTGTTATCGCGACGATCCCGGCGTGCCGTTCTCCACCGCACGACACCACGAGCGCGCCGACGATCCCGATGACACGCTGGTTTTCGACCGTGTGCTGCGGTTCGCGGGACAGCGTGTCGCGGCGGTGGTTGCCGACTCGCCGACCATCGCGGAGCGGGCGCTGGAGTACATCGACATCGAATACGAGGTACTGCCAACGATATTCGACCCTGAGCTGGCGCAGCAGCCGGGTGTGCACCTGGTGCACGGCGATAAGGGGGCCGGCGCCAGGATCGCCGACCCCGCACGCAATCTCGTGGCGGAGGTGCACGGTGAGGTCGGCGACGTCGCGACGGCCCTGGCCCGGGCGGGGCAGTCCGGCGCCATCGTCAGCGGCAGCTGGCAGACCGCCCGGGTACAGCATGTCCACCTGGAGACCCACGGCTCGGTGGGGTGGCAGGACGCGCGCGGGCGCTATGTTGTGCGCACCAGCAGCCAGGTCCCGTTCCTGGTGCGCGATGAGCTCTGCCATATCTTCGGCCTGGCGCGCGAACAGGTCCGGGTGTTCGCGCCGCGCGTCGGCGGCGGGTTCGGCGCTAAACAGGAGATGCTCACCGAAGACCTGGTACTGCTGGCGGTGCGTGCCACCGGGGCACCCGCCGTCTATGAATTCAGCCGCACCGATCAATTCACCCTCGCGCCGTGCCGGCATCCGATGCGGGTGAACGTCACCGCGGCGGCGGGCCCGGACGGCATACTGACCGCCCTGGCCGTTGACGTGCTCGCTGATGCCGGGGCGTATGGAAATCACAGCGTGGGTGTCATGTTCCATGGCTGCAACGAGTCCATGGCCCAATATCGTTGCGCCAATAAAAGAGTCGACGCGCAAGCCGTATACACCAACAACATCCCGTCCGGTGCATTTCGCGGCTACGGGCTGGGACAGGTGCTGTTCGGTATCGAATCGGCCCTCGATGAGCTGGCGCGCGAACTCGGTATCGACCCGTTCGAGTTCCGTCGCCGCAACGCCATCGTCCCGGGAGATCCCTTCGTCAGCTGGGAGATCGAGGAGGACGACCTCGAATTCGGCAGCTACGGGCTGGACCAATGCCTCGATCTCGCGCAGGACGCGCTGGTGCAGGGTGTGGCGGATCCGGCACGCAACGGGTCGACCCTCCCTGCGGGTTGGAAGGTGGGGGAGGGCATGGCCGTCGCCATGATCGCGACCGTGCCCCCGCGCGGGCATGTGGCCGACGCGCGTGCCGAACTGAACGCGCGGGGCCGCTACCGGATCTCTGTGGGTTCGGCCGAATTCGGCAACGGCACCACCACCGTGCACGCGCAGCTCGCCGCTGCCGTGCTGGGTTGCGCACCGAGTCAGGTCGATGTCCGCCAGGCCGATACCGACGGAGTGGGTCACGACACCGGGGCCTTCGGCTCGGCGGGTACCACCGTTGCCGGCCTGGCCGTGCACCGGGCAGCAGAGCTGTTGCGGGACAAGATTGTCCGGCTCGCTGCGGAGAAGCTGGCCGTACCGGAATCGCGGTGTGTGCTGGGGCCGGACGGCGTACTGATCGGCGAGGAACTCTTGAGGCTGGCTGATCTTGCAGACATGTCGCCGGAGCCGTTGGCGGCATCAGGCCGTCACGAGGGCACGCCCCGGTCGGTCGCCTTCAACGTCCAGGCGTTCCGGGTCGGGGTGCAACCGGAGACCGGCGCCGTACGGATCCTGCAGTCGGTGCAGTCTGCCGACGCCGGAGTGGTGATCAATCCGCAGCAGTGCCGCGGGCAGGTGGAAGGCGGTGTCGCACAAGCCATCGGTTCGGCGCTCTACGAAGAGATCCTGGTAGAGGACGGTTTCGTCACCACGGCGGTGCTGCGTAACTATCACATTCCACGGTCGGTGGATGTGCCCGATACCGAGGTCTACTTCGCGGAGACCTATGACACGCTGGGGCCGTTGGGCGCCAAGTCGATGAGTGAGTCCCCGTACAACCCGGTGGCACCCGCGCTCGCCAGCGCCATCCGCGATGCCGTCGGGGTACGGATGCGCCGCCTACCCATGAACGCGGCACGAGTGTGGCGGGCCATCAACGCATCCGGGGGAGAAGAGCCCCGATGAAAGACGTACTCGGCGATCTGATTGAACTGCTCGAGGCAGGTGGCGCGGTCGCGCTGGCCCGTGTGGTGGAGGTCAGTGGTGCGGTTCCCCGCGAGCCCGGCGCGGCGATGATCGTGACGGCCGAGGGGCGGATCATCGGATCGTTGTCTGGTGGTTGTGTGGAGGCCGCGATCATCGAGACCGCCCGCGAGGTTCTGGAAACCGGCGTGTGCGCGAGCGAGCGCTTCGGCGTCGACGACGGGTTCGCGCCCGGCCTGACATGCGGCGGTGAGATTGAGGTCGTCACCGAATACGTGGGTGCCGAGCGGTTGCCGCTGCTGCGCCGGCTACGCAGTCGTATTGAACTGGGGGAGCCTGCAGCCTTGGTGAGCACACTGTCGAGAACGTGCGACTGGACGCTGGTGCATGCAGGAGAGTCGGGACCGTGGCCACAGATCGACGGCGATATCGCGACATTGGTGCGAGCCGGGCGCAGTGCGGTGGCGGGCGCCGATCGCTGCGAGCCTGATCAATCCGCGTTGCCGCGGGTTTTCGTGCAGGCGTTTGCGGCGCCGCCGCGGATGATCCTGGCGGGGGCCAACGCCTTCGTACGCGCCTTGAGCCGCACCGGCAGCCAGCTCGGCTATCGGGTGACGGTGGTCGATGCCCGTGAGGTGTTCGCGACGCCGGCGCAGTTCCCGTACGCGGACGAGGTGGTGGTCGACTGGCCGCACCGGTACCTGCACGCCGAGGCAGAAGCTGGGCGCATCGACGGGCGCACCGTGGTGTGCGTGCTGACGCATGACCCGAAGTTCGACGTGCCGATGCTGGCGGCGGTCCTCACCGGGGTGCCGGTGGGCTTTGTCGGTGCGTTGGGCTCGCGGCGCACCCACACCGACAGGGTGAGGCGCCTGCGCGCGGAAGGTATCACCGACGAGCAGCTGCGGCGGTTACACAGCCCGCTGGGTCTGGATCTCAATGCCCGCACGCCCGAGGAGACCGCGATATCCATTGCGGCGCAGATTATCGCGGAAACCTTGGGAGGCTCGGGGCGTGCTCTAAGCGACACCGACGGACCGATCCACCGGTAAGGGATGCAGACGGTGTACCTGACGGCGTGTCTGAACGGGGTGCGGCGCAATGACCAGCATCCCGCAATCCCCTGCACGCCGGCCGAGGCCGAACTAGTCGCTGTCGCTGCTGGGCGTGCCCGGATGGGGGAGCGCTAGGCTGCCCGCCTCGCCAGCTGTTCTCGGTGCCATCTGCTGCGCGCCGAGTGATGTGCCGAGAATCCCTCGTTGGGGTGTGTCCCCAGCCTGCCATTGGGTCGGTCGAACTGGCCGAATACCTCGAGATCTTCCGGGGACAAACTGAAATCGAAGATCTGCAGATTCTCGGCCAACCGGCTAGGCGAGCAGGTCTTGGGGATCACCACATGACCCAACTCGATATGCCACCGCAGGATCAGCTGTGCCGGCGTCTTGTTGTGCTTGGCGGCCAGTGCGGCCAGCGGGGAATCTCCCGTGGCGCCGATTCCCTGGGCGAGAGGACTCCATGCCTCCGTGACGATTTCCCGATCGGCGTTGAACTGCCGCAACTCTCGCTGTTGGAAGTACGGGTGCAGCTCCACCTGGTTGATCACCGGTGGCACGCCGGTCGCGTCGACAATGGCCTGTACGTGCTCGGGTTCGAAGTTGGATACGCCAATGGCGCGGATGTTGCCGGTGCGATAGAGCTGCACGATCTGCTGCCACGCCGTCACATACTGCCCGTAATTGGGTGCAGGCCAATGGATCAGGAACAGATCCACATAGTCGGTGCCGAGCATGTCAAGGCTCCGCGCGAAAGCGCCTGCGGCATCACAGAAATCGTCCACCCATAGCTTTGTGGTGATGAAAACTTCGTCTCGGGGCACGCCCGAGCGGGAGATGCCGAGACCGACGCCGCGTTCATTGCCGTATCTGGTGGCGGTGTCGATATGCCGGTATCCGGCATCAAGTGCTTGCCGGACAATGGTTTCCGCCTCTGCATCGGGGATGGCGGCGACGCCGAGGCCCAGCTGGGGGATGTCGACACCGTTGTAGAAACGAACTTTCGGGACAGTGCATGACTGCACGAGGGACTCCAATCACTCTGCGGCTGAAGGAGCAGTGGAATTGATTGATACCCGGGAGCGACACGTCCTTGTGACAGTTGAGACGGTACAACTACCAGTTGAACTCGGCATCTATGACGCCGCTCACAGAATTGCTGTGAACTTGCTGAAATCGCTGAACAGCAATGGTTTTCGATCTTCGAATACCTGTTGGGTTTACGCAATCCTTACGTTGCGGCACCGCATAAGTCCGGCCATGGTGGCGATGCCTCTTGAGACGCGCTGCGATTTTGGACGTCTCGGATGCATAAGAGGCCTCTGTGCCTCAAAGTGGTGGAAACGCCATGACAGCCGGAGGTGGGTCCATTTCCACGAAACTAAGAGTCGCGGGCCTGCAGTCGGCCGGGAATCCCGCGAATCCGGATGCGAATCTTGCTGAGCTCGAACGGGTCGCGAGAAGGCTGGCGGGGCAGGCGGATCTGCTCATCACGCCGGAGCTGTTCGTCACCGGTTACGACATCGGGGACCGTTTACCGGAGCTCGTGAGCGCCGATCACCTTGGTGCCGTCTGCTCAATCGCTGAACGGAACAAGATTGCGATCATCGTGGGGCTGGCGGAGAGCGGTGCTGCGGGGGCGCTGTACAACAACGCGGTCTTTATCGATGTGCGTGGCGTGGTGTGTGGCCGGCACCGCAAGACTCACCTGTTCGGCGAGATCGATCGTGCCTATTTCACGCCGGGGAGCCAACCGGCGACCGTGGTGCGCTATCGCGGCGTCAACGTCGCCATGATGATTTGCTACGACGTGGAGTTTCCCGAGAACGTCCGGATGAGTGCCCTTGCCGGTGCGCACCTGCTTGCGGTGCCGACGGCACAGATGAGGCCTTTCGAGTTCGTCGCCGATGTCGTGATCCGGACACGGGCCTGGGAGAACCAGATCTATGTGGCGTATATCAATCACGACGGTATCGAGAACGCGACGACCTATGTCGGCCGGAGCAGCATCGTCGGTCCCGACGGTGGCGTGCTCGACCGCATCGAATCGGGGACCGGCACGATCATCGCCGAGATCGACACCGACGTGGTGCGAGTAGCGCAACAGGCCAACCCTTACCTGGCCGATTTGCGCCCCGAATTGAATTCCCCTCTGGTGGCACCGCCGACCCGGGTACGTCAATGATCTAGTTGATGGCCAGGTGGATGATTCTTTCCTCGTCGGAAGTTCACCCTGGCCCTACGCACCTACAGCTCTGGTGGTGCTCATGGGACGCAAACCCAGTCTCCCGGGAAGAAAACCGCAGCTTGGCTGCGGTAATGCTGGTGCGCGATACTGGGATTGAACCAGTGACCTCTTCCGTGTCAGGGAAGCGCTCTCCCGCTGAGCTAATCGCGCGGGGTCTTTATGGAGGTGGAGACGGGAATCGAACCCGTGTGCACGGCTTTGCAGGCCGTTGCCTCACCACTCGGCCACTCCACCGCTAGGGATGACTGTCCACCCTCCGAGCGGATGACGGGATTCGAACCCGCGACCCCAACCTTGGCAAGGTTGTGCGCTACCAACTGCGCTACATCCGCGCGCAACGGATGAGATCGTCACCCGGTGCGAAGTGAAACAGTAGTCGAACGAGAGGTTTAATCACAAATCCCTTGCGTGCGCGGCCTGTAGGCGGGCGGAATGGGGTGTTTCCGGCCGCTCGTGCTAGCCTTTCACCTCGATTGATCAGCCATCACGGATCAACGCGCGGTCTCGTAGCTCAGCGGAAGAGCACTCGCCTCACACGCGAGGGGTCGCTGGTTCGAACCCAGCCGGGACCACCCTTTATCTTTGCAGTTCAGAGGGCTAATCGCCCCGATTCTCAACCCTGATGGGCTATCCAGGGGCTATGTGAACTTCTTTGCTGGGGTTGCTGCTGTAGCCAACCTCCCGACCCCACCGCCCTGGCGTCGTCCGGGTTGCACCGGTCTGTTAACGGGTACCAGGAGGCGCCAAGGCGTCTCGGTAGACATCAACGTAGCCCGGTAAGTACCGAGGGGGAGAGGCACGTCACATCGAAGCTCATCGATGGCCTCTAGGCACCAATTGCGTTAATCTCAATGGTGGGAAACGGAACCCATTGCACCAGGGCGCGGTGCGCTAAGAATAAAAAGAGGTTTCGTTTATGTCCATTCCTACACGGTATTTGTCTACTGCCGAAGCAGCCGAATATATCGGCGTCTCCAAGAACACCCTTCGGAGCTACGTCGCCAAGAAGATAATTCCCGCACATCGCATCGGTACGCGACTATTGAAATTCGACAGAATCGAACTAGACGAAGTTATCAAGAGTCATGGCCGGTAATTATTTTCGGCAATTTCGTCGGCAGCTGTGTTCTAACGGCGTACGATCGCCTCCCACGTGAGTTGGCTTCTGGCAGAGGGGGATCTATGGCGCAAGTACGCAAGGTCGGGCGGTGGGCCGCAGGTGTAGCAGGCATTGTCGTAGTCGCCGCGCTGAGCCTATGGATCAGTGGGGCGGGCTGCTGGCTGTGGCATCAGGCAATCCTGCTCACATCGGGAGCATGGTCGGCCTTTGCCGCCTGGGCGACCTTCCTAGTCGCAGCAATCGCGGCCGGTTTCGCGTACTTTCAGGTCAAAGTTGCGCGGCAGACACGTGAAGAACAAGCCCAGCCTAACGTCGTCGTGTTCGCTGAATCGACCCCACAACATATGCAATTCCTCGATATTGCCATACGGAACTTTGGGTCAACACCAGCCTACAATGTGACAATAGAAACATCTCCAAAAATAAGACGGACGCCCGATGATCAGAATGAGGGAAGTCCAAGCGTGGTGAAATTTCCTGAAATTTCGATACTTGCACCTAACCAGGAAATTCGCACTTTATGGGACGATGCGGTCGAACGTGAAGAATATATGGCTGCACTTCGGGAGAATCGAGATCGGAAAGTAATTGATTCGACCAAATTTTCGGCTTTGGAACTAGGGTCACGACATGAAGTCATAGTTCGTTATGAAGACAGCCACGGGAAAAAATATGAGGTCAAGTCAACCCTTGATTTTGATATCCTCCGAGACACCCAGTTTGTCAAGACATATACCTTGCATGATCTGACGAACCGCGTCGAAAAGCAGACGGAACAGATCGCTAAGATAGCGGGCGCATTAAATGATTTCTCAAAGGAGCATAAAGGGATTTGGGTATATCCATCCGATGCCGAGGCCGAACGTCAATATTGGGTCGATTACCGGGCACAGTTAAAAGAGCAGCGCGAACTGAGACTTCAACGCATCCGCGAGGCACAAGTGCGGAGCGCAGCGCGTTCCCAGGATGAATCAGATTCGTAGAACGTCCGCGCCCCGTTTACTGGCTACCGCGTATAGTGCGTCTAGCAGCGGTTCGGGTCGCTGTATCAACTGGCAGGGGGTGCGCGTGGTGTCTGGTTTGAGCGTCGATGCTGACGGGTTACGCCTGGCAGGGGCGCGCAGCGAGAGTCTGGCCGCTGACCTGGCTGGGCCGAGCACACCGACCGGTGGGTCGGGCAATGTGCCGACAGCCGCCGCTGTACAGGCCGTATCGGCGCTCATTGAGTCCGCGCGAGCAGATCAGGCCGCGTACCTGTCGGGCGGTGCGAATGCACTGCGCTCGGGGGCATCGCAGTATGAGCGCACCGACAAGGGCAGTGCTGGCAAGATCAATGGGACGATGTAAATGCCCACTCTTGCGCCGAGCGTCATGCCCACCAAATCGCAGATAATCAGTTGGCCCACAAGCCATTTAGACGACGCTGCGGCACAGTGGGAGGCATCTGCCAGCCAGTCTGAACAGGCGTTCACGCAGCATGTAGCGAATGTTTCGGCGCCTGGTGGCACTGAGTGGACCGGCGCGGCTGCCACGTCCGCCTACGACGATGCACGCGAAGCGCAAGACACGGTGCGGGTACAGGCGTCGGTCTGCCGGGAATGCGCGTCCATCGCGCGCCGGGGAGCTGGCGACGTACGCGGAGCGCAACAGGCCGCTATCAATGCCATCCAGCAGGCCGAGGGAGAAGGTTTCACTGTCGCCGAAGATCTGTCCGTCACCGACAGTCACAGCGGGGGTTCTAGCCAGGCGAAGGCCGACCGAGCGAATAAGGCTGCCGGTCACGCTGAGTTCATCCGTTGGCACGCACAGGGTTTGGCCTCCGCGGACGCGAAGGTGGCCGGAGAGCTGCAAGCCGAGGCCAGCGGTTTGGAGGGCCGGAAACTCGCGCAGGGGCTCGGCTTCAAAACCGACCACATGAACGGCGGGCTGGAGTTACCACCCGGATTGTCAGAGGAGCGTCGCAAAGCGGTTGAATACGCCGATAAGTGGTCCGATAGTAATAACCCCGACTACAAAACCTATGCGGAAGACTGCACCAACTTTGTTTCTCAAGCGATGCGAGCGGGCGGATTAGAAGATGTAGGCGACGACATGGGTGATTGGCACCATGGCGATCGTGACGATTGGTATTACAAAAGAGACGGCTGGAATCCGTACAATAAAGATTCCGAGACTTGGTATAACGCTGGCGCTAGTCACGACTATTTCACACAGCATTCCGGCTTGGGTGAAATCAAAGGTGTTTTGGACACGCCCGCGAAGGCGGGATTAGACGTTCAAGCGCCGTCGAAAGCCGGATTGGTTCCGGGCGATCTAATTTATTACAAAGACAATGCGGGCACGATTAATCATGTCGCGATGTATGTTGGGCAAGTTAACGGTGTGGACGTAGTTGACCAGCATTCGGGAAGTTTCAGCACGTCGCACGATGATTGGATGCCTGACACAGGCGATTTCTTGGGTGGACAATCACGGGTTGAATTCGTGCACGTGAAATACCCCGGTGAGTGAGATAGGCGGATAATGACGAAATCACGATGGATCGCCCTCGCTGTCGCGCTGGTGGTAGTTGTCGTCGCTGCTGTCGTTGCTTTCTTTCTTCTATACGAGGAGGAAGACAACACTGCGCCGCATCTCAAACATTTCGCGACTGAAGAACAGCACAAGAAAGCTCAGTCGATCGTAGATGAGCTTAATACTAGGGACGCCTCCAAGGTCAATGTTATTCGTGGAAACAACCTGACAGATCCCAAATCTATTGCCGCCCTTGATGCTCAAAATAAAACGGTAGTGTCAGCCCTACCGGCGATCGGATGCCGGTACACATTAAAGTCACTTGATGACAAAGGCGAACAGGCGGAACAAATTCTGCCAGGTCTGACGAAAGAATCCCGCGTGTATCGGTTGGACCTGAACGTTGACGAACAATGCTCTGGACAACCTTCGCAGTCGCGCACGCTGGGGCTGTATCTGGTTCCGTACTGGGGATATTGGACGCCGCTGTCGTTCGCGAATTAGCCGGATCTTGGAACGCCGCCGGGGAGCGCTGTAGTGGAGGGCACTGTTGCGCTCTACCCGGCGACGAGGGTCCGGTGGTCGCCTACGGCCACCGGGTGCCGATAGAGAAGGGCATCCCTCTATCGGGCACGTTTGCGGCCAGCGGTTGGCGTAGGGCGGGTGATCTTGGCGCTTCCGGCCACGTCCACCCGAATGCCACCCACCTTGTACGCAGCTGACGCGGAGACCCCGGCCTGGCTGGTGGTCAGGGTGCGGTTGACCTTCACCGAGCCGGGAACGGTGGCCTTGCGCACTGCCGAGCGGGCCGTCTTGGAACCCACGGCGGCACCGATCCCGGCACCGACAGCCACGCCCGTCACCTTCCTGCCCGCGCCCGCGAACCGGCCCAACGGGTCACGTGTATACGTGCGTCGCTTCATGGCTTGCCGTCCTGTCATCGGGGAGCGTCGTCGGGGTACAGCCCAGGCGGGCCGTCCGCGATGCCGGTGCGGTCGGTTTGTGCTGGCGAGCGGCCAGGGGAGCGCCTGGGGCACTTACCTGGTCCGTACGTGAACTCGCTGGCACCCTTCGCCCTGGCGGGTATCGACCCGGTGGGCAGTGGACCGGTGTAGTCCACCGGCACGTATCCCGAATCATGTTGTGCCACAGCGCACCTCACTTAGACCGGAATCAAGGCAGTGGGAGCTGTGTAGGTCGAACCTGCCGTGACCTGCAAACACACCGCCGCGCCACGCTGGCGAACACCCACACCGAATGAGCGTTGGAAAAAGCTGTCTTGCAGCGGGTAGCCGAGCTGGTTACCGGGGATGGTGCGCAAACCCTGATAAGCGACGTTGGCAAGCTCGCGCATACCGACCGCGTTGCGCTCGGAATTCGGCCCACCGGATGCGACTACAGCGACGTATCCCGGTGGTACGAAGGAACTTTCGAGCAGCCAGCCGGGTCCGTAGCTGCCCAAAACCTCCCGGCCGTGATAGCTGCCTTCAATCGGCTTACCGATGATATTCTCCGGCTGGAGGTACGGCGGTGCTTTGACGGACGGGATGTAATCGTGTTTAGCGAGGGGGCCACCGGAGCGCGATTCCTTACCGGATCGCCACGTCTGAATCAGTTCTGATTCAACAGGATTGGCGAGAATGAGCAACTGAGACGAAGAATCCAACCCATATCCCTTGATGCGAATCAGGTTCAGGGCGTCCTCAATGTCTTGCGAATCAAGGACGGCATTTTGGGTCGGTAGGTAGTGGTTCGTATTGGTGGGGAACTGGTTGCCCAAATACGGTGGGGGAGTTACACCGTCAATTCCCGTATACAAACCGAACACACGCGCACCGAATTCATTTTGGCCCTCGGTCGGATCGAACAAACGACGAAGAATCGTCCCGGTGACCAGCTTGTTGTCACTCTCCATAATTCCGTTCAACACAGCATCCACCTGACGGCGGTCCGCGTTCCGTAAAAATTTCCACGTGAACGCGGTGCGTAAATCGTAGTCGTCAAACGTGTAGCCCAACAGCAGCGCATCAGCAGGAGTACCGGCAGATTTGGGCAAACCGTGCTCGGTTGCGCGCTCGAAACTGGCGCTGCCCACACTCTGCGGAACCGCATCGGAAGCGTTGACGGTTTTAAACGACAGTAGGGACGCGATCGTTGTGCGTTCAGAATTCCAAACCTGAAACGCTGTAATCAAATCTTCCCAGACGGCATTAATATCTGTGCCGTCGGCAAGGGAATTAACGAGTACGTCGCCGCTAGCCTGAATACCTTGACGAGCCATCTTAAAACCTCAAATCAGATTTAGAGTCCCAACGCGTTAAATTAGAGCCGCGTTGTTCCGTTGGCATCAGAGTACGCCGGGGGTTTCGAAATACCTTGTACACCTGGGTGTGTCGCTATTTGGCCGGTCGCGTGCGGTTCGTGTGAGGTCCGGCTGGAGTGATGGCGATTGCGTATTGAGGATCGGCGCAATTGTTCTCGTGCAAATCATCAAAAATCTATATTACGTTTTATCCTGGGCTAGCCCATAGATCGCCTACCTGCATATATCGAATGCGGACGACTCCGGTTGAAGACTGGTCGGGTCAATTCCTGTTTAGGCATTGTCAGGTAGTAGTGAGATGTGCTTGCATTCGAACATATAGAGTCGAATCGCCTGGCGCTCAGCCTTCATGAATGATTCGAATCTTTGGAAAAGAATGAGAGGAAAATACGCGATGAGTCTATCGGTAGTGCCTGAGCGCGCAAGAATTCGGCCAGAATTTCAAAACATGGTCGATCAGGCCGACCCTACTATTAAATTCCGCGGATACGAGGAACTGATTTCCCATGCACGAAACGAGATGGGGATTCCCGATCTCACCCGTTACGCATTAAAGAAGGCGGTAATGGATCGAACGCTCGAACATTTTCTGATCTCGGGGGCGATCTATTTTTCGGAGCGCGGATTAGTTCGATGGTTGGTAGGCCAGGTACGGGGTGGCGAACCTATCGACAGCAGTCAATCGAGATAGCAAAGGATCAACCCAACTAGAAAGGCAACCTGAAATGAGCATCACGCATGAGGCCGTAATCACGGCGGCGAATGAAGTAGACCCACGACTGCACAAGAATGGGATTCTTACGCCAGGGCGGTTGGACAAGCTAGCGAGCTTGCTTGATTTTCCGACTAAACTCACCTACCAATTGCAAACCCTGAAATCGGTATGGTTTCCATCTCCTGCTACGACGGCGGCAAGTGACGGATCACTACAGCGAAGCAAGTTCATCAAGAATTATACGGAAGATTTCGCCCGAAAATTCCCTCGGTTCGCGAGCGCCGTTATTATCTACGGCAAGCACGACGAAAATAGCGTCATCGCTTCGATGGTCGATAGAGCGGTCGAGAGAAGCCAACGCGAATATTTCATGTCTGGCGCTGGTCTAGCCTCACCAACGGGAAAATATCTGAATCTAGCCCGCCTGAAATCTGACGATAAAAGTGCGCTAATAGCCGGAAAGATCACAGACGAGCGGATCATAGAAAAATGCTCTCGCGATGACTACGGCCATGACCACCCGTATGTGAAGACCGCGATTGCGTATGCGTTGGTAGCACAGTACCCGCAATGTCGATGGCTTATCCAAAAACAAGATGACCTAGACATCGTTCGCGAGCTGCTGAACTACTCAATTATCGGCAGCCAGACCAAGAACATTCACGGTAGCAATATTGGCCCCGGTTGTGACTGGCCGTTATCGCCGGGATGCGACGGACGATTTAGTCAAATGGTCCACGTGATCCCTTTCCCGCGCCCGAATGAACTTGTGGTTTTCTGCAAGATTTGTTCGTCATGCTGGAACGAATACGTGAAAAAGTATCAAATTTCGGGCGGATATTCGTCGGGATTATCAGCTGGTTGATCCGGCCATTCAACCGAACGAAAAAACGATCTGCGCAAAAAACAGAGCCATCCTCGCCAACGGGGGGTTTGTTGAGGATGGCTCTGTTAGGTATTTGAAAGGCATACCGGAAACCATGGTAACGCAATCCACCGACAACGGCCAGACTCGAAAGCTAACCCGCCGCAAAACCGGCGATACCCCCAAGTCTGATGCAGCCCAGTCAATCGTCATTCCCGACGTATCGGGCCTCTCCCTTGCCGATGCGGCCCGTGCGTACGGCTCAGCGGATCTGGCCGTGTTGCCGGTGAATCCGGCTAGACCCAAGAACCCCGGCAGTCACGTGGGAAAGGGCTGGCCGGACAAATCGAGCCACGCCGCTGAACAGATCGCCGCGTGGTGGCAGCGCTGTCCAAACGCTGCGATTGCGCTACACACCGGCAAGAGCGGCCTAGTGGCTTTCGATCTCGATATCGACGTGTTGCCTGATGAGCTGGCGTGGATGCGCGAGGGCCTGTTTCAGGCGTCGCGGACCTCCGGGGAGCGCGGACACTACGTGTTCGCCACGACCGAGACGTTCGTATCCGGTGGCCTGCTCACCAGCGGTGGTCACCAGGTCGGTGAGATTCGATCGGGCAACACCGTCATCGTTGTTGAACCGTCGCCGCACTCGAAAGCCGAGACTGAGGGTGGGCTATATCGCTGGCACCGCCCTGGTGTGGTCCCCTCGCTACCCGAGACCGCACACGAGTACCTGCGCAGCGCGGCGAGACGGTTCGCAGCCGAACACCAGGGCGTAGGGGTGGAGGCAATCACCGACGAGACGGTGCGCCAGTTCATCGCGGATACGACCGAAAATCGCCGGCCAAAAGTTCTGGCAGCGTTGACGCGGAAAGTGCGCCAAGCGCGGGCGGGCACCCGCGACGAAATCCGTAACGCACTGCGGATCGCGGCTTCCGAATCGCGTATCGGCCTGTACCCGTTTACGCAGGCAATAGAGGAAATCGAAAGCGCCGCAAGAGATTCCTACACCGAACGGGGCGAAGACTTCGACGCTCATGTCGGCGCGCACGAATACAACCGCCTGGTCGTCAACGGAGTCACGCTCGCCCTGTCCCGATCGATAGAGGACCTTCGCGCCGAGGCCAACCGGGCGTTCGGCACCGACCACCGCGACACGGCGGGCGCGTTCGACAACCTCACCTTTCAACGATCGGAGCCCGCAGTCGATGACGAAGCGTTTTGGGCCTCGCGTGCGGTGTTGACCGATCTGCGTCAGTTCGCCCGTGCCCGCAGAGTGGCCCCGTGGGCGGTACTCGGATATGTGCTGGCGCGAGCGGTGTGCGCGATCCCCCCGCATGTGGTGTTGCCCGCTCTGGTCGGGTCCGAAGCCAGCCTGAATCTGTTTGTGGCCCTGGTTGGCCCGTCCGGGGCCGGTAAGGGCGGGGCCTCAGGTGCGGCTAGCCGGTGGCTGCGCACCGACCCCGATACGGTCATCGCCACCCTCGGATCAGGGGAGGGAATGGCGAAAGTGTATGCGTACAAACAGAAATCTGGCGGCTCGTGGTCTCAGGTGGGGTTGGAGTCGGCGGTACTGTTCGACGCCCCGGAAGTCGATAATCTGGCTGCGTTGTCGGCGCGTAACGCATCCACGTTGTTGCCGCAATTGCGGTCAGCCTATAGCGGTGAAGAGTTGGGGTTTTCCTACGCTGATCCGGCCAAGTCGGTTCGGTTGTGCGCGTATCGATATCGGCTGTGCCTGACCGTGGGTGTGCAGCCCGGACGTGGCGCTGGCCTGCTAGACGATGCTGACGGCGGAACCCCGCAACGGTTCGTGTGGCTACCCACCACCGATCCTGATATCCCCGACGAAGCGCCCGAGATACCCGCTTTCTATGAGCTGGGAGTCTGGCCGACGAACGCGGGCTCGAAAGTGGTGCTTGGTGCGATTAGCGCGGTGGGGCTGCTCAATGTGCTTGCCAAACCGGGGGATCTGCACACGTTGGGCATCCCGAAGGTGGCGCGCACCGCCATTGATGGGCACCGCCGCAAGATGCTGCGTGGCGATACCGACACGGATCCGCTGGACGGGCATCGGCTGTTGTGTCGCCTGAAAGTGGCCGCTGCTCTGATGTGGTTGGACCGCCGCACTGACGAAGTGAGCGAACAGGATTGGGAACTGGCCGGGACTGTGATGGCGGTGTCGGATGCTACCCGGCGCAGTGTGGTTGCGGCCCTTGCCGACAAGGCGCAAGCGGCCAACAAAGCGAGGGGACGGGCCGACACCGTCAGGGCGGTAGCCGCCGAGGAGGCGCGGGCAGATCTAGACGCTGAACGGATCGAACGTGTCTCCAAAAACGTGGTTTCAATTCTTGAGGATTTCGGGGGCGAGGAATCTCGATCCAATGTTCGTAAGAAAATTGCTAAACAAGATCGGGCGTTTTTTGAAGAACATATCGAACAAGATTTAATTGAATCTGGGTTAATCGAAAAAGTTGAACACGAGTATC
Organism: Mycobacterium sp. NGS15; assembly: GCF_059813245.1. Lineage (NCBI taxonomy): Bacteria > Bacillati > Actinomycetota > Actinomycetes > Mycobacteriales > Mycobacteriaceae > Mycobacterium > Mycobacterium sp. NGS15. The sequence continues at coordinate 600,633 of NZ_JCALEF010000005.1, forward strand.
GAGGGACCAAAGGCTTTCGTCTGCGCCTGATTGATGAGGGTGGTAGCAAATGACAAGCGTGGGTGAGTTTAAGGGGTGTAAGGGGTGTAAGGGGTGTATGCCTGTCGGCGGTATCCGAAAAATTCACGCCGATGCCGAAACTGTTTTACCAGGAAAAATAGAAATAGTTCAATCGCGGGTAAGCACCCCTTGGCTGATTTTCTCGGAGCCTAGGGGTGTACATACACCCCTTACACCCCTAAACGGCGGGTGTGTCAACGGGCGGCTAACTGCAAATCAGTTCAGAGGTGGTTTCGATGCGTAACCCCAGGATTCTGCCCGTGGTGCTCCAAAAATGTGGAGCATGCGAAGACGTTATTTTTAACGAACAAAATCCGAAGGGTCGCGTGAAGGATTTAATCGATCAATTTGTGATCCTGGGATTAGGACATGGGTACGTGTTCAGAAAATACCTCTGCCACGAATGTTATTCCAAGGTGTGCGACTGTCTGGGGCTGGATAAGGATAATCCGTGGATCAGGACCGCTGAATTTGTGGGGGAGATCGAAGAGGAATTTGACGAGGAAGATTTAGAAAATTTAGAGGAGAACGAAAATGAGCGAAATTAACGAGACCGGAAATAGTTCGGAAATCGCCAACGAAAATAGTTTGGACCTTTCGGAACAAAACCATTCAGAAGAGATTTCGCGCCGTGACAAGCCGAAACGGCTGTCAGATGAGTGGTGGGCGACGATCGCCTCTCCCAGATCGCAGCGCTGTACTGCCCACCGTAAGAACGGGAATCGGTGCCAACGCGCTGCCTACGCTGGTCAGAAAGTGTGCGGCCATCACGGAGGACGCGCACCAGCGGCGATAGCCGCTGCCCGCAGACGGCTCGGTGAGGCTGCCGAGACGATGGCACAGCAGTTACTCAGGATGGCGACCGATCCGAACGTGGCCGACGCAGTGAAACTGAAAGCCATCACCGAAGCGCTTGACCGTGCTTCCGTAACATCGAAAACTACTGTGGGCGTGGAGATTTCAGCAGTTCCGCGTTTTGAGTCGATTTTCGATGAGGCTGTCGAATCAGGCTCACGTGCGCAATATCGCAGGTCACAGGGCATATCCGACGACACTGCGCCACCCATAGCCTTGGGGAAAGTCGCCGGGGATACCCCCGCCTTGGTGTCATCTGATTCTTTTTTGCCCATTGACGTTGATTTTTCTGACGACGAATCAGGCAATGTCAGATCGCAGGGGCGACCAATGAGTCGCGACGACGCGCAGCGTCAGCCGTACGGCTCGCTGGCCGGTCACACGGGGCCGTTCCATGCCGACCGTGAGGGCGTGGTCACTGCACCAAATCGCTACGACGAACCAGCCAGTGTGGGAATGACGAGTTTGGAGGAGGCGCTAGAGGCACAAGCGCAGATGTACCGGGACGCCGCAGCCACGCGCGGCCTACCACCGGGCCGCACAGCCTGTGGATAGCCCAATGAAGCGATATGAGTGAATGAAATGCCGTTTACCGGCCCGTATGGTCGGTGTCCCGGCTGGTATCTGACCTGCCGGTTGGAGAACTTGCCTGGAGAGCTTTGATTTTTTCTGCATAGAGTCGGTCGGCTTTCATCGGCGGAAGGTGCAGATTTAGCCAGACGACACTAATGAAAATCGCGAAAGAGCTGACCGTAATCACGAGTTGGGCAATCGGCAGCAGTATGCCCTTGTCAGAAAAGTAGCCGAACAGTCCTAGCCCTAATCCAGTCATCAGGCCTAGTGCTGCCCATACGTGAATTCGTTTGTCCCACTTGTGAGTTGGCGTTATGACTGACTCCAGCGCCCTCAGCTCTCGTAACATCGCGATTTCTAAGGCATTATTTGGGTTGAGTTCTGGAGGATAGTTTTTATACAGCTCAGTGAGGTTCTTTAGCCGCTCGATTCTGCGGCCCACCGTGTTTGTCAGTGCGAAGATGCCCGCGATGATTGCGGCCAACAGCGGAACCGATGCTAGAAGGATCTGTATCCAGACGGGTGGCTGAGTCGTCATGGTGTCATTGCACCATGTAGTACCGACATTCAGGTGGTGGCCAGGGCAGATAGTTGGTCTGCGATCTCGACAGCACGACCCGACACCTGCCCTTGGTAGCGCAGTGAGGCGGTTTGGGTGCTGTGCCCTAGTCGGGCCATGGTCTCGGGGAGATTGGCCACGCGTGCGGTCTGGTGGCCCGCGAAGTGGCGCATATCGTGCAGACGCATCCCGGTTACCCCGGCACTGGCACATGCGAGCCGGAAGGCATCGCGCACCACCCGATCGGACACGTGGCACCCACCTCGCACCGGCACGAACAACAGCGCATCCGCGCTAGGGCCAACGTAGGTGTCGAGATGGTGAGCGATGTCGTCCCGGATGTGTGGCGGCACAACAACCGTGCGACCCTTGCCTGACTTCGGGGTGCTGACGACGCAGCGGTCAGCGGGGTTGTCGGTGCTGCGATGTGTCACACCACGCGCAACGGCAATGATCTCACATCCGACGCCAATATCCTTGCGGCGCAACTCAATTATCTCACCGAACCGCAAACCGCACCACGCCGAAATCAACACCAGCGCTTTGAATTTCGTTTCTATCTTGCTTGCGACGACGGACATTTGAGCGATGTCGGGCACCACAGGTTCGCGCGTGCGTTTGGTGGACGTGGCACCGTCGATCATTGCCGGATTACGTTCTAACAGTTCATCTTTTATGGCGGTATCGCAGATTGCGTGCAACAGTTGGTAGGCGTGTGCGCGGTATGTCGGTTTGTCGGTGAGGGTTTTCGCGTACCAGGATCGCACCATTGCCGGTTTCAGGTTGGACACCACCACGTTGCCGAGCTTGGGGCAGATGTGCTTCTCCAGCAGATTATTGTAATGGATTTTAGTGCGCGGCTTTAAGTTTCGTTGTTCAATCCATCGTTTTCCGTACTGTTCTAGCGTTTCGCGATTGACTTCGGTCGCCAGGCCCAGACGTTCGGACGGGCTGAGCCAGATCAATTGCGTGCCGGAACTGCCAACGGGTGTCAGCGATGAAATAGCGTTCTGGATTGCGCGGCGCTCCTGGGTAAGCCATTCTTCCGCGTCTATCTTGAACTCGAAAGTTGTTGGTGCAAAATGACGTACGTTGTCTGGTCCGATATAACTTGCCTGATACCGCCCTGATGATCGCTTGCGTATCCAGCCCCACCCGCGATGGCCTGCCTTACCGGACATCGAAAGCCCATCTAATCGCGCAGGCAAGGCTTGCGATGTAGTCGTATTCCAACCCCGAGTCATGTTGGCGCTTGATCCAGGACGGATGTTTCGCGAACAGAAGGTCGGGGCTGCGCGCAGTGCCGGACGGTCTCGGGGCATTGAATGGCCACGGAAGGGTTCGCGCATCTGGATAGAGCGACGTCAGCGCACGTTCGGCGTCTTTCCCTAAGCCGATTGCCATCACCGGTTCAACGATGTCGAGTTCATCGCGTAGGAAGTGGTGGCAGTTGTCTATCTCGTGGCGCTTCGACGGGCGATTGCCTGGCGGGTGGCAGTGCACGACGTTGGTGATGAACAGGTCACCCTTTGCGCGGTGAGCTTGTTCGAACGCGGAGTCGAGTAGCTTGCCGCTTCCTCCTGTGAAAGGGATTCCTGACTCCATGCACTGCTCGCACAGGCTTTGTCCAACAATCATCACGGGGGAGTCCACAGATCCGTAGCCGGGTGCTGACTCAGTGACGCTCGGTTCATTCATGCCGTTGCAATCCCGACACGCCTTGATTTTTGTCGCAATGTTGTCCATGCGGCGTTGTTTTGTGTTGATCATGTTAAAGCTATTTCCCTTCTTATCCAGCCGGGAAATCTTATGACCAGTGATAGTTGCTGTGTCGGGCTATCCGTGGGCTGTTCCATGCAGTATAGCGCTGGTATCTGTTGGTGCGTACTGTTACATCAGATTCAATGAGAGATGCTGGTAGACAGGCAGATTGCCAGGTCATTGGCAGTAGCCCAAAAGGTCGTCGCGGCTAATTCGAACCCAGCCGGGACCACCGAAGAAGTACAGGCAGACGAGTCGATTAGAAGTTGCCCCGGTTATGACCCAACCTGGGCTTTCCGGTCGGCGTGGCCACTGCGCGTTAGCGATCAAATGACGCGGCGCGGCAGAGAAGTCACGCCCGAAACTCGCGAGAACTGGGCATGCCAAACCCGGCGGCGCGGGACGCTAGAGGCGATGATCCAGGCTCTGTGACACCCGTAGACAGTGCCGGGCGTCTAGGGGTTCTTGAGGTCCTTTTCCGCCACGTCAACTCGCCTGCGAGGATCTGAATGGCGCCACCGATGATGGGGGCGCCATTGCCGCCCGAGCGGGCTAGGGAGGTCGGTGAGGCTGCGCGCTGCGGCAGTGTGAGCAGAGTGCTTTGTTACGAAGGACTCTGTGACCACTTGACCCCCAGTCAAGTGACCGACGCATGTCAGTTCGGTCGAGAAACTCGTTGATGTGCACGGCGCAAGCGCTTCGTCCACTGAAGCGTGCTCGTGCTACTGCTCGGCTCCTTGCGGATTGGGAAAGGGCTCGCGTGACCGGCTTGCGCGCAGCAGGTTGTTTTCGCAGACCTCCCCACACCCGTGGATAAGGAGGTCTCGCTGTTTTCTGGGGATGTATCGAGACCTGTTGTCATGTGTAATGCGCACTCCTGTAACAGCTTTCGCTGATTTCTCGGACCGACAATTTCTCTGGAAGTAGAGACCTGCCGAGATGGGCAGTTAGGCGACTCAGCCTGGTTCAGGTGAGGGAATCAGGCCGAGTAACGCCGTCGAGAAAAGTCCGCTGCCGCGGACAGCGCGGCCGGGTTCGACTGTGTATGGGTTCGCAACGTCAATCCAGGGTCTTCGTGGCCCATCTCGCTCCTCTTGCTCTACGGCCACTATCTTCCCGACTATGACGAGACGTTGCCCCGAGAAACCTACGACGGGACTGCCTGGCCCGTCGAGATCGGTGGCCGGTCGTGCGCACCAGGCCTTGATCATCAAAGCATTGAATCTCTAGGTGGCAGTGGTGAAGCGTTGTCGGACAGTGCTATTGGGTGTGCCCGATGATGAGTGTGACTTGGGTGGCGGGGGTGTGGGTGCTAGGCAGGCACGGTTTCCGAGCGAGCCTGGGTGTAGTTCACCAGCGGACCGCGCTGCGGCTCGCTGCGGTAGCGGGCGGCGCGGCCATCGATACGCAGCACCCGCCAGACCAGCTTGGCGATCGGGTTCATCATGCCGGCTTCCCGGCACAGCATCCGGACATCGGAGAAGACCTCACTCATCGTCTGCCGCGAGGAGGGGCTCTTCCAGAAGATTTCCTTACGGACGTCTTGGGGGATGTCGAACCGTTTAAAGAAGCTCCGCGGCGGGGTCATGATGAGGCTCACCATGATGCGCATGGCAATCGGGGTGGCGATCGACAAAACTAACCGGCCGAACCAGTTCATCTGTGGCACATGCTTACGCAGGTATTCGTGCGCGAAGGAGATGTGCCGGGCCTCCTCAGCCACGTGGATCTCCATGACACGCTTCATGATCGGGTGCAAGTTGTCACCCTCGCGCAGCACGTTCTTCTGGGTGTGATCGATGGGCTCTTCACCGCCGAGAACCAAGACAAAGAAGAAGTTCGGCATCAGCCCCGAAGCCAGTGGAACGAACGGCGAGAACAAGCGGATCAGCCGCGGCATACCGGGGACATCAACACCGATACGGTTCACCATCTCTTGGAACATCAGAGTGTGGTAGCACTCCTCGATGCACTCGTGGTTCAGGTAGCGGAACTCCGGGGAACCGTTAGGCACCATGAAGGCGTACTGGATGAGGCCACGGATCAGGATGCTTTCGAATTGCAAGCCCACCCGAGCGACGTTGGCCTGGCGCCACATGCCGATCTCGATCTGCTTCTCTAGCGGCTGCCCCTGGTACCAGGGGTGCCGGCCCAGCGGATCGGTCTTGTGGGGCAGTGCCCAGCGCGGATCGTTGGGGACCACGGCGTACTCGGGCGCATCCCAATCGATGTCGATGAATGGGTTGAAGTTCCGGTTAGTGGAGCCATACGACAGGGTTTCCAGCCACTGAACGTATTGAGCGTCATCGCGAACTTCCAGCCGCTTACGGAACTTTTCTCGGAGCGACATTCCCATCTCCTCTTATCAGGTAACGGAGCTGCGAACTTTTACGTTTTGGGGATAATTGAAAGCGTAGAGGCTAGGCGATGCAATCCCAGATAATTAAGCATACATCTGTCCTCAGTTATCGCTAGTGGGTGACGCGAGGATTGACGGGCTCAAGATGGATGTTTCCCCCACGCATCTTCCTGGGGGTGGTGCATTTCATGCCGAGCGCACGTCAGCAGGGAGAGCTGTGGTCTACACCGGCACGATGACAGAAACGGACAAGACCCACCGAGCTGGCCGCCGTCTTCACGCGACCCCCATGCCGCTGCTCGGGCTATGGCGGAGGTGCGTTCGATGGTGTCCGGTCTCAATGGACCTAGCGGTTATCGCAATCTAATGGGGCGGATGTACCGATCACGCCTGCATTCTCGTTCAATCTGGTGGTCGGTAGCCCCCGGGGAGTCTCTCGGCGAGCACCGGTCCTTTCTAGGCGGGTTCGGCGGCCCAAGCTCAAGGTCGTGGATGTGTGCGTGGAGCGCATCGGCCTTTGCTTATGCGCAGGATCAAGGCGAGAGCGTCCTGTGGGTGGGCTGCTGGTGTCAGAACTTCTTGCAAGAGCAGGCCACGAAGCGCGGCAATGGTGACGGTGGCCATGTTCAGCGCTTCGTTGGTGTCGTGTCCTTCACGTTCCGCGAGCGAGACCAGCATCGCGGTCAGGTCGTCCAGCGAGTCGATGAACTCTCGAAAGTCCCCCGGGCTGTACGCGGCGAGCCCTACGACGTGAAAGAAGCCGCGGACCCGCGACAGCTGCGCCGGTCGGGTGTAGACCCGCCAGATCGCCACAACGAAATCGTCAAAGGTGCCCTGTTGGGCGACCTCGAAAAGCGCCTCGTTGTCGCGAGCTCGCTGCACCGTGAGCATGGCCGCCAAGACGCCAGGTAGTGACCCGAAGTGGTACCGCAGCAGCGCGTGGCTGGTCCCGGCCCGTGCGGCGACCTCGCGCAGCGACACGTCCGGCGAGGGAAGGTCTTCCCCGAAGGCGTCGAGAAGCCGAGCCAGGAGACGCTCGCGTGCGTCGCCCCTGCCTTGCGCACTTGACTTGATCACGCCGGTAGTTTATCCATTGGATAACAATTATCCAATGGATAAGATTCCTGCGGGCGTCACACCGCGCGGCCGCCGAGTTGTGAAAGGTCCTTCGATGAGCTCCATGTGGCAAGGCTGCCTCGCCGACACCGACTATTTCGAAATGCGTTCCAGCGGTGGACATGCCTACGGCATCTGGGTGACCACACCGCCGGGCTACGACCGCGCCGAGGCGCCGGCGCCTGTGGTGTATGTGCTCGACGGGAACTTTGCCGTGGGCCTGACGGCTCCCCTGATCGTCACCCAGATGGACCCGATGCAACGGATCCAGCCCTACATCCAAGTCAGCGTCGGCTACGCGGGCCAGGAAGCACAGGATTGGGATCGGCTGCGCAACAGGGACTTCGTGCCGCCCGGCGAGCCCATCGCCAAGGCGCTCATCGATGCGGTGGAGATGGGGGTGGAAGTGGGTGCGCGAACACGTGAGGAATCCGACGCCTACCTCGCCGAATTGCGCGACACCCACGCCGATGTATTCCTGCGCTTCCTCACCGACGAACTACACCCGCCGATCGCACACGACTACGGCACTGCCACAAGCGGTCACGGCCTTTTCGGCTATTCCTACGGCGGGCTATTCAGTCTCTACGCCTGGCTCACCGGTGCCAGCCTCTTCGAGAGTATCGGCGCGGGCAGCCCCGGCGTCATCGCCGAAGACAGTCAGATCTTCGCCCAGCTCCACGCGATGGGTGATAGCCAGCATGCCGGCAAGCTTCACGTGACCTTCAACGACCGCGAGATTCTCGGAGACCTGGCCATCTACCAAAACCTCGCCAAGAACACGGCCACTGTTCTTCACCACCTCACCTCACGCAGCGAAGCAGTCACCAGCGAGATCCTGCACGAAACACACGTGACTGGCCTACAGGCCTCTTTCCTCAGCTACCTCAGGACCTGCCGTACCCTGTAAGTGCGAACGTCACAGCCCTGTGCGACCGCTGAGCAACGCTGCTGCGGAGTAACAATGGCATATCCGCGCAGGTGAGTGCAGATACGTGGGTACACATCATGATTGGCGCCACGTCGGCCTGGGGCCGTACGGGCGGCGGATCTGCTGTTCGACGTCCTAGGAAATGTGGATTCGGCCGACTAGGCAGGGAAATCCGCACTGCGGGAGAGTGTTTCGTTCGTTCGGATGTCGGCCATGATCTTCTCCAGCGTATCGATCACGGCGTCGTATCCGCTGTTCCCCAGGACCAGTCGACGGGGAGGGGAGTCCTGGGCCATCGCTGCGATCACCGCACGGGCACCGCGGCCCGGGTCGCCGGGCTGCACACCGTCCATCCCAACGAAGACGGCACGTACCTGCTCCAGCATGTCGTGATATTCCGGGATCGGCTCTGCGACGGGCTCGTTCGCGAAGCCGGCGTAGGCGTTCGTGCGGAACGCTCCCGGTTCGACCGTCAACACGGAGATGCCCTGTGCGGCGACCTCGTCGCGCAGCGCATCGGTGATGGCTTCGATGGCGAACTTCGTGGCACTGTAGTAGCCGAATCCGGGCGCCGACACGAGCCCGGCCACCGAGGACACGTTGACGATCCACCCGTTTCCGCGGGCGCGCATCCCCGGCAGCACAGCACGTGTCACCGACAGCACCGCGAAGAAGTTCAGTTCGAACATGGCCCGCAACGAGGATTCGCCCATCCCCTCGATCGATCCGTACCAACCTCGGCCGGCGTTGTTGACCAGCACGTCGATACCGCCGAAATGCTCCTCCGCTGCATGCACCGCAACTTGCACCTGGGCCGCGTCGGTGAGTTCCAGCGGCACGACGAGAACGCGGTCACCGTACTGGTCGGCCCACGTCGCCAGCTCCTGCGGACGCCGCGAGGTGAGTGTCACGCGGTCCCCCGTCTCGAGTGCCGCCTCGGCGAACGCCACTCCGAAGCCGCCGGGTGTGCCCCCTGTGATGAACCATCGCCTGCTCATGGTTCGATCACCAGCCGACTGATCGACCCGCCGTCGAGGGCGAAGCGGAAGTGTAGGTCGACGACCCCGCCGGGGAAGTTGCCCTCCAGGTGCTGCCCGACGTCGATGGTGGTGTCAGTCGTGGTCGCGCCGGTGAACTTCGAGGTGTAGGTGTACTCGCTGACCGAGGCGATCAGCCAGGCCCCGATGTCGTCACGGCCCGTGTAGTCGCGGCCCTCGTCGGTCACGACGGCATCGGCGGTGAACGTGGCGAGCGCTCGGCCGTCCTGCGGGGTGCTGAGCGCGGTCATGAACGTTTTTATGGTGTCCGGGAGTGCATCCCAATCTGTGGTCATGACCCCACCGTGGGGCTTCCCCTAAGGGGAAAGTCAACCCCAGGGCCGGGCACAACTCGTGACCGTGCCGCCCGACAGCCACGACCGCGGCTCCCACGCAGTCCGCGATGTTGACCTTGCCCTAGGGGGAAGCGGCACGATGGCCGTACCAATAACGCGGGCGGAGCGGATCGCATAAGGAGGGCGCGCCATGGGAGCACGGGTCTCGATCGGTGACTTCGCCGTGATGACCAGCCTGAGCAGGAAGGCGCTACGGCACTACCACGACATCGGCATTCTCGAACCAGCCCACATCGACTCCCACACCGGCTACCGCTTCTACGACACCAGCCAGGTCGATCATGCACACATCATCCGCCGGTTCCGATCTCTGGGCATGTCCATTCCCGACATCAAGGCGCTGCTGAGCACAGAGGACGCTGCGGCCCGCGCCGAGATCATCACAACCCATCTCGAACAGATGGAGGTGCAGCTGCAGCAGACCCGCGACACCGTTGGCGCGCTGCGCGAACTGCTTTCCCCGGTGCGCACCCCCGCCCACGTGGAGGTGCGCCACGAACCTGCGCTCGCAGTGTGGTCCATCGGCGCCACCATCGAGATGCCCGAGATCGACAGCTGGTTCGCAGCAACGTTGAGCACCCTGCGCGACGCAGTTGCCATGGCAGCAGGTGGATCCTGCGCGGTCGTGCCGGGTGGCCTCTACGATCGAGCGCTGTTCCTTGAATCGCGCGGCGAGGCAACCCTCTTCGTGCCCGTACCGCGATTTGCGGACTTACCACCGGAGGGCGTCCGTGCCGAGGTCCTACCTCAGGCCCAGTTCGCGGTACTGACCCACTCCGGCGGCCACGAGGGCATCGACCGCAGTTACGGGGCTTTGGGAACATACGCAAACGAGCACCTAATCAGCCACCAGGGGCCGATACGCGAACACTATCTCGGCGCTACGCCCTCCGATCCGACAGCGTTCACCGCCACGGAGATCTGTTGGCCGATCTTCAGCACCACCCCTCCGCCGGCATGACAGCAGTCCGCGGACCGATGCGTTTCCCGGAATGTGTTGTGACGCAAACCCATTCGTTCGAACCGCAACAATCCCGAGCGGGGGCACCGGCCGGTCACGACATGACTGGAAGCCTCTGACACAGTTAGGCCGTGTCGGTCTCGGAGAGCTGGACCGCGACTGGTTCGAGGCTGTAGCGGCCGAACTTGGAAGAGCAGGTGGCATACTTGTCCGTGAGCAAGGTACGGGTTCTGCGGCTTAGGCCCCACGATTCGTCTGACCCCGGTTGACGGCTACGGCGCGCCGGGGTTGCTCTTTCTGGCGGTCGTGCGGTCGAGCCCAGTCCGGGTCCCTTGCGAAGTGGGTTCGGTGAGCTGTGCGGCGACTGCTTGGGATTCGGCTCCAGGATAATTGGCATGTACCGCCAGGGAACTCAAAGCCGATCATCAACCGACGTGTGTTGTCCAGGTGTTGCCGTCCCACCAACGCCATCGGTGCTCTCCGGCGGGGTCTTCGTACCAGGCTGCGGGCGGCAGCATCTGAGGATCGGGTGGGGGTTGGGCGGCAAGATGCAGATCATCGTTGCTGCTCAATATTTCGGCTGCGGCATGCCGGCGTTCCTCTGCCGTTGGCGGTTTGGCTGCCGAGATTCCAACCGCGGTCAGCATCGTGATGTCCAGTGTCCAATCGGACGCTGACCGCGTCTGCCACAGCTGGAACGCATCGTCGATATGACCGCGCGCGGTGTGGCTGTTCCAATCATTTACCGCTACGAGGTGCTCGAGCGCCTCGGCGCCGCGCCCGCGCAGCCTCGTGAGCCCGAAATGGGTCACTTCATGGCACAACGTGCACAAGCAGATCAGCCTCTTGAGGACTTGGACGTTCCCTGCCAGGAAGATCCATCGCTCATGGGCTTCAAGGTAAACCCCTGCGGCCGAATCGCGTTCGCCCCCGCATGCTTCGCATCGATAGCCTGCCCGCCGGTAGATCATCAAACGAAGCCGCTCCCAATCGCGCTGCGAGACACAAGAGCGCACATTCGTGAACCAGCACGACGACGGCACCAGATCGACAAACAGCCCGGAACCGAACTCGCGGTCCTCGCCGGGAAGCAACTCCGGTAGCGGCATCCATCGGGCCAGATCCCTATCGGAGCCAGTTGGTGCGTACCAGCTGCGGGCCTTCTGATCCCACCGTGCCCCTAGTCTTTTCGCGTCATCCTTCTCCGCAAAAGGCACATCGAGCCAAAGCCTCGAACTATCGCTGACAGCAGGCATCTATCCGCCTCGGGATCCCCACTGCCACCGGGTCGGTAAAGATCCCCTCGGTCATGACAGCAGGATAGTGAACACCAGCGCCAGCCGACGACTTTCAGACTGCCTTGGCGTGTAAGCGCGGTGGCTTAACTGGATAGGCCGAGAAGTCCCCAGGCCTTGATCGCTGCTTCGGGCACGAAGGTTTCAGGGAGACGCCCCCGTGCCATCCGTGGCGCGTTGGCCAGTGGCTGAATTACGCCCACGAAGTATCGATTTCGCGGTGCGGATCATCGCCTGGTGCCCGCCGGGTGCCTTACGGCCGCCGCCGGCGTTGAGCGTGAATTTGTTCTCAAACCGTCTGAGAGCTAGGCATTTTGAGCATCAGAATGGTTCTGTATGCAGTCTTAGGGTGATCGCATACTTTCGATTTTTAACGGCCCCTGGATACCTGATGTTAGGTGAGGAGGCTGCGGACTGCCGCTGCGATTGACTCGATATAGTGCTGTCGTTCGTCGGGCGTGGTCAGCTCATCTCTGAGCATTCGAACGCCTGCGTTCAGCGCAACGCCAACCACAATGTGTGCGACGACATCGAAGTCGAGGTCTGTGCGGATATGCCCGTCTTCAGCGATCTGGCGGAGCATGACGGCTGCGGTGGACTCGAGCGCCGCCGACAAGCTGAGTAAACGCTGTTTGATCTCCTCGTCCTGGAAGCCGCCCAGCAGGGTGGAAAGAATGTGGGGGTGTTCGTCGACCATCGTAAATAGGCCGGTCATCATTCCCCGGGCCCCGTTCTCGAGGTCCTCGAAGGAGTTCGTTTTCAGGGACCCGGCGGAGTCTGCGATCAGAGTCGCGACTCGCTCTAGCGCGGCGTCGACGACGGCGTCGAAGATATCTCTCTTGCTGTCGAAGTACTGGTAGAACGTTCCTTTACCTAACCCAGCGCGGTCGGTGATCTCGGAGACCCCCGCCTTCGTGTAGCCGATGTCCGAGAACACTTCCGTAGCCGCCGTGATCAGGTCAGCACGCCGGCGGGCCGCCAACTCGGGGTCGGCGGGCCGACCAATGCGACGCCGCGCAGCAGTGCTCACCAGAGCAGCGTATCGGGGCAAGGGCATCAAGGACGACCAGAGCGGCGGGCGCAACCCACTATTGACGACCGACGCGTCGGTCGATAAAGTCACCGCAGATAAATGCCACATCTCGTAAAGTCAGGGAATCGGTAACATGTCCTCAGCTGCAGCGCCCGTCACGACACCTGATGCGCCTCCACGGGTCAGGCGGATCAAGTTTCCGTTCGCGGATTCGGAGCTGCCAAGCCGATATTTCATCGAAGATGACATTGCGCTTAGCCACTTCGTCGCGGTCCTCTCGGGCGGCTTCCCCGCCGGGGAGGAAGCGTTCATCCGTTCGGTCCGCAAGTTTGCGGATCAGATCACTGATCCGGTCCTGAAGAAGCGGGTCGCAGGTTTCATCGGGCAGGAGGCGGTGCACGGGCAGCAGCACCGTCAGCTCAACCAACGTTTGATACGGATGGGGTATGCGATCGGGTGGCTTGATACTGACCAGCACGCCGAACGGATGATCCGACTGGAGAATCGGTTCGGCAGGCGGGTGCACCTGGCGACGACGGCAGCGGCTGAACACTACACGGCTGTACTGGCCGAGCGCGTCCTCTCCAGCCAGTACATACAGGATATTCCGGGGGAGCCGGAGGTTTGGAACCTGCTGAACTGGCACACAATGGAGGAACTAGAACACAAGTCGGTAGCTTTCGACGTTTACCGTGCCGTCGGCGGAACCGAGTTCGCACGCATCGCAACGATGGCCGTCATGCTTGCATTCACACCGACGTTCGTACTTGGCAGCATGGCGGCGTCAATAGTGGCCGATCCTTACGCCCGCTCCCGGCCGGTGAAAGTGGCTCGACAGGCATGGAAGCTCTTTCGTGGGCCAGTGTTTCGCGGCTTGATGCCCGAGCTCGCCAAGTACCTGCGTCCAGGATTTCACCCTGACGACATCGACACTACTGAACTGCTCGCGAAGTGGCAGTTGGAGTTATTCGGAGTCGACGGCTCTCTTGTGGACCACCTCAAATAGCCAATATTTCGACCACAGAAAGAAGCACCATGTCTGCCATGAACAGCATTGATCCCAACCCTGCGCCCAAATCGACGACCGCCCCCCAAGTTCGCCGCATGCGGTTCCGTATCACTGACACCGAGCCCCTGAGTCGCCACTTTGTTTTGGGTGACATCGTCATGAGTCATCTGCTGGCACTGCTGTCGGGTGGGTTTCCCGCAGGCGAGGAGTCATTCATTCGCTCGGTTCGTAGATTTACCGGCGAGTACGACGACCCAGAGCTGAAGAAGCGAGTTGCGGGTTTCATCGGCCAAGAGGCGGTGCACGGACAACAGCATCGGATGCTGAATGACCGCCTGGTTGAAATGGGCTACCCGATGGTCCGGTTGATGAACTTTTCGAAAGATTCCCGTCGGGCGAGGGCCTGGATGATCGGCGAGAAGATGATTTCTCGGCGCTTACATCTGGCGCTAACTGCTGCGGCCGAGCATTACACGGCCACGATGGCCGAGCGGATCTTGTCGAAGGACGAGATCCAGTCGATTCCAGGCGATCCTGAAGTGTGGAATCTGTTGAACTGGCATGTTTTTGAAGAACTGGAGCACAAGTCGGTGGTGTTCGACGTCTATCGGGCGGTCGGAGGGTCCGAGCGGACCAGGATTTTCGCGATGGCGCTCCTGTATTACAGCATGATCCCGGTTCTGACCGTAGCGGTACTTGCCTCGATCGCGACCGACCCCGCTGGATGGCGGCCGATCACCGTGGCACGCCAGGCTGTCGGGTTCTTCCGCGGACCGATTATGCGGGGGCTGATGGGAGATCTACGTATCTATATGAAGCGCGGATTCCACCCTGACGACGTGGACACCACGGCATTGTTGGAGAAGTGGCAGCGTGAACTATTCGGTGCCGAATCGGGTGCACTGTTGGATCGGATGAAGTGACCATGGCGGCACGATGCAGACGGAGTACAGCGATAACCACCACTCCAGGCGGCCTATACCATGTCGAAATATATTGACAGAACTTCTATTTCGGCCTCACCGCCACACCAGGGGCGTTTTTGTACCTAATGAGATTGTCTCAGCTGGAAGGGAATCCGCGTGAATTTCAATCGTCTTCAACCTAGCCTCGTCGTCATAACTGGCGGCGGTAGCGGTATCGGTCGTGCCACGGCCGTGAGGTTCGCTCGAGCGGGAGCCCATGTGGTCGTTTCCGATCGGGATTTGCAGACGGCGTCGGACACGGTGGCGATGATCCATGCCGAAGGCAATAAGGCGAGCGCTGCGCAATTGGACGTGACTGACCCCGCCGCGTGGCAGCAGCTCGCGCTTGACGTGCGTACTGAACATGGCGTGCCAGACGTGCTCGTCAACAATGCGGGAATCATGGTGGGAGGACCATTCGTCGACCTTGAGCCCAAGGATTGGGACTTGCAGCTTCAGGTGAACCTGATGGGCGTTGTGCATGGTTGCCGAACCTTCGGGAAGCTGATGATCGATAGTGGCCGGCCCGGGCACATAGTGAACATCGCCTCGGCGGCTGCGTTGACGCCGATGGCTACCTTTCCGGCGTACTCGGTGTCGAAAGCAGGCGTGAAATCCCTATCTGAATGCCTGCGCTTGGAGTTTGGCCCCAAAGGTATTGGGGTGAGCGCGATTTGTCCGGGGGTCATCAACACCAACATTGGCAAGAATGCCACGGTGGTGGGCGTAGACCAGGAGCTGTACGCGCGTGGAATGAAGCTCCAGGAGCAGATTCAGGAATTCATGGCCAAGCTGCCATTCTCTCCGATGAGTCCCGATCTGGTTGCGCGTGCTGCAGTTCGCTCGGTGCGCTATGACCTGGCCATCGTCCCAGTTCGTACTGAAGCCTGGCTTGGCTACTTCATGGGGCGCATCGCCCCGGGGGTGAACCGGAACATCGGGCGGGCGTTCACCACAGAGAAGCTTGAGGCCCTCGGCGCTCGGGTGCTGGGGCTGATTGCCCCCTCGGCCCATGACGTTGCATCAACTACGAGAACCGAAGCGGCCGAAAGTAAACCAGAAGTTGGCACGTCAATGGTCGGTGCCGATAGGTGACCGTCGAGGCGATTCGACAGCCGTACGGGCTTCACTGCGAGGCGGTCGCCGAATAGGGCCCGAAGGAACCGATGTGACAGTCATTATCGGGCAAGGGTTTAACTGTCGCAGCGGTCCTTGGCACAACGTTGTTGAACTACTTGGTGTCGCCAACGCCGCATTGCGGATCATCGCCTAGCCTCACCATCGACATGGCTGGCCCTCGCCGAGTGGGCTAACCCGTCACCCGCGAGCGGAGTGTCGGGGCACACTGCTTTGGTTCAGGAGGATGCGGGGCGTCCGTGTCGTAGATTGAGCGCAGAAGCGCCTGTATCAACGGTGAAGCCAACTGGTTGAGTTTTGTGGCCACTGTTCGCCGCCAGCGCAGACGCTGTCAGCGGGGCCTTAGTTCTTTGCCTAAGCTCTGCTGGAGGGAGGGAGGGAGGATGGCCCATGAACCAACCAGAGCTTGCCGATGCCTCATCTTCATTCGGGCCGGTTTCCGGCGAGCAGCGTTGGCTCGCCTCCGAAGGGAGGCTGACCGCGACGTGGGTGGTGACATGCGTGCTGCTTGCCGTCCCGCAGCTGCTCTGGTGGCCGCTGGCAGGCGGGGTCCGGTCTAGCCTCGCGATCCTGGTGCTGAGCGTCTTCGTCGCAATGGTCCCGTTGATGGTTTATCTCATGGTCAAAGGCGATCCGGTATTTCCTCGATGGGCTAGCGCACACGGATTCAGCTTTGAGGCCAAACCGCAATGGCCGCTGCCGAACTGGGGCATCCCGCCATTCAACTCTCCGGAAGCGTATGGCTTCGAAATAACTACAGCGATACGCGGCGATGTGAATGGTTATCCGGCAACGTATTTCCACCTTTCAGGCAAGGGGCTCAGCTCCAACCAACGCTACGTGTTCGCGCTCGAGCTTCCGGCCCGGCTGCCGCACCTGACGCTATCTGCAAAGCTTGTCCCTGACCGCGACGACGGCATCGGCTACCAAGCGGGCGAACCAGTTCGGCCCTTCTACCGCTACGGTGCCGATGCGCAAAGGGTCCGCGCAGTCTTCAATCCTCAGACATTAGACGTCGTTTGGGCAGCTCTCCCCGAGAAGCTGCGTGAGGAGATTCGTTTCGACACCGCTGGCGCCGTCTTGATCGCTACCACGCCGCAAGCATTCCGCGCCGAGCAGATCACGGCCGCCTTCTTGGCTATGAACGCCATCTGTTCCAGAGTTCCGTCGGCAGCTTGGCTCGCGGATTGAGCACCATTTCTGGATGGCTGACGAACAGGCTCGTCTAGGCACGCTTGGCCGACCAACATCGCACCGATGCGCGCGAACTCGAACCCACGATCGAAGCTTCTGCGAAGGGTGACCGTCATACAGATCCCAACTTGCGCAGCAACGACATAGGAATCATGTAGCGGGCGGCGCGTCCCGCAACACGACTGAACGTCCGTACGTAGGTCCGGTCGTTGTCGTTGAGCGTGTACTTTCGATCTTCTGAATCGGCCACGCTGCAAGTAGGCGAGCCAGATTGATTAAAGGGTGCGGGTAAGGGCGAATCGCATAATGTCCTGAGATGGATAGCCCACAGATTTTGCCCTGGGGCGTGCCGTTCTTCCAGTCGATCGGCGCTGGTGGTTTGCCGGATCCCGCGCACGCATTGGTCGGCGCACGCCGTCCATTGTTCCCACGCAGCGGAGGATGCCGTTGCCCCGGATATCAGTGCGAGCGCGGTCATTTTGGCCGAGCCGGCAGGCTCGGGTAGGGGCCAGAAGCTCTCCGGATTCCGGCGGCCTGCTCGAGTCTGGGCTTGGCATCGAGTGGTGCTGCCGGGCCGACTAGAGGCCGGCAAGCTCTGACAGAGCCGCGACCTTTGCGCGGAGAAACCGGTCGTCGTGATCGACTATTTGGCGCAGTACGAAATGGGCGTCTCGGCAATAGCGCAGTTCTTCGGGACATGCTTCGGATGCCTGGATGAGCGCAAAGGTGGCCGATGTCATTTCATGGCGGCCTGCAAATGCCGTGGCCAACGCGACGAAGTAGCGCGTGCGCTGGTCAATAACAAGGTCTTCGGGATCGGAAACGCCGCGTGCTGCATCGATGGCGCCATCAAAGTCCTGTTGAGTAAGCGAGATGTCCATGCGGGCGATTGCGACATCATGCGAGCTGAAAGTAATGCCGGCAACGCAACGGTGCTTGTCTGTCGTGCTGGCAAGATGGCTCAGCCGGGCCAGGTAGCGGTGGGCCGCATCAGAGTCGGATCTGGCGAAGCTCCTTGCCGCCAGTAGCTGAAGGGCACCGTAGAGCACGGTGCTACCTTCGTCCCCCTCGCTTGGCTCCACAGTTCTGGATACTGCCAACGCGAACTCGCGACATAGCTGGGATTGTTCGAGATTCAGCAACGCCGCCGCCCAATGCCAGCTGCTTATAGCGACGTATCTGACCCCGTCTGTGTTGTGGACAAGCCCTACGGCCCGATCCGCGGAGGTCGCCGCCAGCTGATCGGCACCCAGGCGGCCCAGGACTCGGGAGGCCAGACAGTAGGCACGCACCAGTGCATTCCGAAGCTCGTTCGTGTGGCTCTGCCAGTAGGAGTTGCGCAAGTCCTGAAGCAGGTGAGGAAGCTGACGTGCCACGGACTGGTAGCGCTGCCGTGACGTTGACCAAGCCCTCTCAGACCTGGCCAGTTCTCTGAGGGCTTGCCCGTTGTTCTGCGAGAAGTCAGCTGAACGGCTGGAGGTAGCCGGATGCCCGGTGAAGACGAGGGCGAGACGTTCAACTAGGTCGCGGCTGCCTCCGGGCTCTGTGCGCAGTTGGGGCAGGGGGTGATCAATAAGTTCGCGATAATCGTTGATCTGCAGTACTTCGGCTAGCCTAAGCACTGCATGCACGCTGTCGAGGCGCAGGCGGCCAGTCTCCACTAGCCTGAGCCACTCCTCGCTTCTGCCCACCAGCTGCGCCACGACTCGGCGAGGCAGACGCTGACGTCTGCGACGCACCTGTATGCGCTCACCAACACTCAGTCCTACTGCATGTTCAGATGGCTTCTCCGCGCCCATAAGAGCTCCCGAGACTTTATCTGGATGCCGAGTGCGATCCACCCGTCATCGCTAGGCATGAGAACGGCACTTCCAAGTGGAGGGACGTGATTCTGTGCATTGTCCCTCAGGGCCGCTATGCCAATTATAGAGCGCCCGATATGGAAGTTATCGTGGTTTTGCGGCATGGCAGAAAACCATAGTACAGCGTACGACTCACTGTGTGGCTTAATGTTTGCACAAGGCTGGCCCATCTAAACTGGGTAACGCCGTACACGTAATAGCCAATCCATGTTGCGGCGCAATTCGTCATACGTGCGTCTCCAGAAAGGTCTGCGGCCGCGGTTCTTGTGTTCGGGAGCTCTCGCCTTGGATGGGACACACCCATCTGTATGTCGAAAACCACTGCTATGCAGGGTAATGATGCATCATCGCGGCCAGATTCTACCGCCGAGCCGAACGCCCGCAGCGCCGAATCGGTACTCCAAATCAGTTTGGGGTGCAGCACCCACATCTAGTTGTGGCATACGAATCCAAATCCGAAGAGAACCGCCAAGTCAAATCCATTGGGTTCGAATCACAGTTCCGCGCTCCTAAGGTTTAGGTGAAGTTCTTGGCATGGCAGAGGGAACGGTGAAAGAGGAACTGTCCGATTGTATTGCCTGTATTGCCAAGGAAAAGGCGGCGGAGGAATGCCAACTAAAGGTGCTGAAGTAAATACGCAGTCCCTCTATTTGACCAGCACGCGTTCTTCCATCTCCTTTTGTGTCGATGAAAGGTAGGTCGCAGTGACAACGCAGTTTGGTGAACCAATTGCAGTTGTAGGTACGGCATGCCGATTCCCTGGCGGCATTCGGACTCCAGAGCAGTTGTGGGACTTCGTCGTCGCTGGAGGGGACGCCATCTCAGATTTTCCGACAAACCGCGGTTGGAGTACCGAACTGTATGACCCCGACCCTGATCGGCCGGGGAGGAGTTACGTCAAAGAGGGCGGATTCCTGTACGACGCTGACCAGTTTGATGCCAGCTTCTTCAAGATCAGCCCGCGGGAGGCCAGTGCTGCGGACCCCCAGCATCGGTTAGTGCTTGAAGCCGCCTGGGATGGGTTGGAGCGGGCGCGGATTGACGCTTCGGCGTTGCACAACAGTGATACTGGCGTCTTTGTCGGGGTGATTCATCACGACTACGCCCAGCTGACTCAACGGATTCCTGGTGCTTTTGAGGCTCATCGCACCGGCAGCAGCGGGCATCATTACGCGGCGGATCGGGTTTCGAGAGAACTCGGTTTGTATGGCCCGACGATGAGTGTGGACACGGCTTGTTCGTCGTCGCTGGTTGCTATACACCTGGCTGCTCAAGCCCTCCGAAACGGAGAATGTGAGCTGGCATTGGCGGGTGGCGTCACCGTTATGGCCACCTCACAGCTTTTTGTGGAATGGTGTCGGGTCCGGCTACTGGCCCGTGACGCCAGATGCAAGCCATTCGCGGCCGCAGCTGACGGGACCGTCTGGTCCGAGGGCGTCGGAATTCTGGTGCTCGAACGGCTTTCTGATGCCACGCGTAACGGGCACGTTGTGCATGCCGTGATCCGCGGGTCGGCGGTTACCCATGATGGTAGTTCTGGACGATTGAATGCGCCGAGCGCACCAAGTCAGCAACACGCTATCGAACTGGCACTGGCCAGATCTGGTCTCTCCACTGATGAGATCGATGTCGTGGAAGCGCACGGCACGGGCACTCGGCTGGGCGACCCGATAGAGGCGGCCGCTCTCTTGGCCACTTACGGCAGGCCAAGACCTCACCCATTGTTGATCGGCTCCCTCAAGTCGAACATCGGACACCCGCAAGCCGCGGCCGGTGTAGGAGGGGTCATCAAGATGGTGCATGCCATCCGCAACGGCATTGTCCCGGGAATTCTGCATTTCGATCAGCCAAACCCGCTCGTAGACTGGGAATCTGGAGCCGTAATGCCCGTCGCCGAGAACATCGCCTGGCCGCAGTCGGGTCGCCCACGTCGAGCGGGGGTCTCATCGTTCGGCATGGGAGGGGCCAACGCCCATCTGATTCTCGAAGAAGCGCCAGCGGTAGAAGAGGTTCGAGCCTCTTCAAATGGCCGGTCTTGTGCCGGAGTATTTCCTGTCGTGCTATCAGCCAAAACAAATGGTGCCCTGAAGGATCGGGCGCGAGCGCTTTTGGAACTTCTAGGCCGGTCCGCCCCGCGGGTTGGCGACCTCGCACTGTCCCTGGCGACTACGCGCGTTCACTTCCGCGAACATCGTGCAGTGATACTGGCTGATCGCCGTGATCAGTTGGCCGAGGGGTTGAGCGCTCTGGTTGATGACGCGCAGCATGCCGCCCTGCATACGGGCACCACACATGAGAACGCGATTGTCGGCGCCTACCTTCGCCACAAGCCGATTGCCTGGGATGAGGTCTTCTGCGGCAGCGGAGCAGAACTGGTTGATCTGCCGACCTACCCGTTCCAGCGAAAGCGGTACTGGCTAGACGAGACGGCCGGTAAGCCGGCGGCCGATGCGCCCGAGCTGCGTTCTCTCGCAACGCATCCATCAATGTAACCAACAGGAAATGAGGAATTATGTTGCCGGAAGATCAGAAGATCCACGAGAAGATCGTTGAGTTTCTCAGCGTCATCCTGTGCTACGAGCCAGGCGAGGTCGGAGACAATGACGCATTCGACGATCTCGGTCTCGATTCTGTGCTCGGAGTCGAGTTTCTTCAGATGGTCAACGCCGAATATGGCCTTGAAGAGCAGCTAGACAACCTCTTCGAGCAACGAACGCCGGGGAAGTTCGTGGACTATGTGACTGAACTGATCAGGGCTAAATCGCCAGTAGCGTTGTAGAGCAACAATTTTCGCTGCAGCGTGCGATAACGCCTAGACGTTGCGGTTCTGACAAAGGGCGCGAGTGCGCCTAGACGCATTTCAAAATCACGCTGCGAACTCAATGCGGCGCAGCCACAGAAGATGGGGAGCCGGTCGACAATGACGAAAACGGTTGGAATCGAGGCAATCGGCGGCTACTGCGGTGCCGCGTATGTCGACGCCAGTGCGGTAGCCATGGCGCGAGGCGGTGCCCCGGAGAGAGTCGCCAAGCTTATGTTGGGGCAGAAAACCGTCTCGCTTCCCGGTGAAGACGTAGTCACCTACGCGGTCAATGCGGCCGCCCCGTTGGTCGACCGACTCGATGACGAAGAACGCGCCAGCATCGAACTTCTGGTGATTGCCACCGAATCTGGCATCGATTACTCCAAAGCAGCGGCGACATGGGTGCACGGGCTTCTGGGTTTACCCCGCACTTGCCGACTATTTGAAGTCAAGCAAGCGTGCTACGGCGGAATCGCGGCACTTCAGCTGGCCGCCGCGCAGATCGCTGTCAGCCGCCGCGACGGCGCCCGGGCGCTGGTGATTGCCAGCGATGTAGCCGACGCGGTTCAGGATGCCGCTCGATCTATCCGCTGGACCTCGGAGGCGGCGCTGGGTGCTGGTGCGGTCGCAGTCCTACTCAGTGAACAGGGCGACTTGGCGATCGCAGAATTCGGCGAGGTCGGCTACCACAGTTTCGATGTGGACGACTACTACCGGCCCGCCACATCAGGGTTTTACCTCAACCCGGACCTGTCGCTGCAGGCATACAGCGAATGCCTCAAGCAATGTTGGGCCGACTACGCGCGTAGGCACCCCACAACTGAATTCCTCACCGGATTTGATCACCTGGCGTTTCATACGCCGGCCCCGTCTGTAGTCAAGGGCTCACACCGGGCACTACTGCGCAACTTGGGAATACGTTCACCTCGCGAAGCTGACGATGACTTCGCCGCTCGGATCGAACCTTCGACACGCTACCCGCGGGGCGTAGGCAATATTTGGGCCGCGTGTGCTCTGCTGGCCTTCGCGAGTCTGCTAGACCATGCGGAGCCGCAAACGGGGCAGCGCGTCGGCGTCTACTCCTATGGAAGCGGCTGCTCATCCGAATTATGTTGTTACACAATCGGGCCAGGGATGAAGTTTTTCACGGGCACCGGCATTGGCGAGGGTTTACGTGGGCGCACCGAACTGGCCCTAGACACCTACGAGCAGCTCTCCGAACAAGCATCGGAACTGACCCCCGGTCTTGCTGACTATTCTCCGGACTTATCGGCGCTGGAGAAATTCGGCGCATCGCTGGGGCGCAAGCTGGTGGCACTTTCTGGCATTTCCGCACACCGCCGCAGCTACACGACCATCGGCGCAATGCCGTGAAGGTGGAAACTATCGCAGACTGCTGCGTACAGATAATCCTCGATCAGCCGGAGACCTGCAATGCGCTCGACGGACGCACTGGCGCGGCACTGATCGAGGCGCTCGAGTACGCGGAAACCAGATCGTGGTGTAGGGCAGTCATGCTCACTGCCACGGGACCGTACTTTTGCTCCGGGCTCGATCTGGGAGAGACGACGGAGCCGGCAGATGCCGAACACATCTTGCCTGCGCTGCGAGAGGCGCTCATGCGCCTGGCGCGCTGCCCGCTGGTTACTGTCGCGATCATCGACGGCATTGCCACTGGCGGAGGAGTCGGACTCGCCGCCGCGTGCGATTTGGTGATCGCTGGTGCTCACGCAAGCTTTCAACTCACTGAAGTACGGCTGGGCCTCGTACCGGCGATCATACTGCCGGTCATCGCGCGTCGCACCGGCCCCCACCGAGCCCTCGTCCTTGCGCTCACCTCAGAGAAGATCGACAGCACCGCGGCCGTCGCCGTGGGATTAGCCGAGCAGAGCGTGCCGGACGCACAAGCGGTAATGCGCACCGTGCTCAGGCAGCTTCGGGGCGCCGACCGTACCGCGGTACAGATACTGAAGCGATACCACAGGAACCTGTATCCGCCCGACTGGGTGCCCGCCGAAAAATCGCTTGCCGTACTCCATGAATGCATGGAAGGGCCAGCAGCCAGCCGGCTCAGCGTACTGAGGAAAGTTGGGCTGCTGTGAGTAGCTCAGAGACTCGTTTTGGTTCCGTGACCCTGCGGAAAGTATTGCCATTAGCGAATATTCATATGGAAGAACACGAACAGCGCAATCGCATGACCCCAGGGCTGACCACCGGGCTCGTGCACGCAGTCGCAGCGGCCGGAGAAGATCATTCCGTCAAAGCCGTTGTCCTCCACGGCATACCTGAAGTATTCTGCGCCGGAGCTATGCGCGGGGACCTCCTGGGGACTAGCGGCAGGCAGACCTACAACCTCCATCCCTTCACCCGGTGCCTGGTGGAGTGCCCCGTGCCGGTAGTGGCTGCGGTACAGGGTCATGCGGTTGGGGGCGGGCTGCTACTGGCCCTGTACGCCGATCTTGCGGTGTTCAGCGCTCGGTCACGTTATGCCGCCAACTTCATCGCATACGGCTTTACACCTTTTGGGGGCGCCACCTACATAGTCAGAGAACGACTCGGACCGACGCTGGGGACCGAGATGCTGCTCACTGGGCGCGCCTACCGTGGGCAAGAATTGGCCGACCGGGGTGCGGGAATTTCTGTGGTGCCTCACGACCAGGTGCCGGATGCCGCACGGCAGCTCGCATTGCGCGCAGGGGCTCCGCCCCGAGAGGCGACCGGTCTACTCAAACGGACCCTCGCGGGGAACCTGCTGAAGCTGGCGGACAAGGCAATGGAGGAGGAGTACGAGGCACATGTCGAAACGCTCGCCGCACCCGCGGCGCAGCGCCGGGTTGCCCAGCTGTACCCGCGTGAACCAGTAACTACCACCGCTGCAGCGCAATTCCCCCCAGCCCGGGCCGATGACGGTCCGCATTAATGAAAAACAAATCCAACACCCCACAGATAGGAAACACACACATGACTGCGTCCAGCACCACCATGGAGCGTCACCACGATGGCCTAATCCGCGCCTACGGAGAAGCATTGGGTTCTGACGAGCCCGGCCGATGGCTCGACTGGTTCACCCACGACGCCGAATTCATCGATGTCGCCCTTCGGACCGTTCACCGGGGGCACGCCGAGTTGGATCCCGCCATCTACGCGTGGTACGAGGCATTCACTGATCATGACTTCACACCGGGTACGCGGTTCGAGTCCGCCGACTCGACGGCGTTTGACTGGACGTTGTCTGCCACTATCCGGGGCAACCTCGAGGGAGTCACCACAGACCCCGTCCTAGGCAGCAGATTCACCCTCTCCGGTGTGAATCTCTTGCGATTCACAGACGAAGGAAAAATCTGTTGGTTGCGCACCTACTGGGACCTCGCCTCATTGCTACGACAGGTCGGCGTGAGACAAGTGGCCACGTAGACATTCGAGATTCGAGTAGCCACTCATGGACAAACTCCTTGATAAATGGTTTCAGACGCTCAGAGCGGGTCAAACAGAGCAATGGATAACGTGTTTCGAAGAGAACGGCGTCCTATTGGACGTGCCGAACGATCGCGTGCATCGCGGACGGAAGGCCATTGCGGAGTTCGGCCGAGGCTGGTTCTCCATCGCCTCCGACATCACGTTGACCAGGGGGCGTTCTCTCGTAGACGGCAACACCGCTGCTCTTGAGTGGAGATTCGGGGGAACCCTGCACGGCGATATCCCTGGACTAGTAGAGAACGTGGTTATCGGCTCACGCTTTCTGTTCCCCGCCGTGAGCATTATCGAGTTCTCGCCAACCGGCTTGATTTCACATGAAGCCGACTACTACGACCCGGCGACTTTCATCCGTCAGGTCACCCAGCCAGACGCGGAATGATCAGAGATGGCAGAGCTCACCCCACGGATCCTCCTGCGAAACGCCCGTAATTGCCTGGTACTGAACCGATTCACCGAGAGGAAGGCGACAATGAGTACCGCGGATGTGAGGCTGAGTTCGTCGGACTTGGCACTTTTCAGCCGGGCTAGCGGGGATCTCAATCCTCTGCATTGCGATCGAGAATACGCGCACAACACCCCCTTCGGGGCCCCAGTCGCGCATGGAATAGTGGTGACACTGTTGGCAATCGCGGGGATGCCAGAGGGGCGGGCTGGTCGTGTCACCCGGGTCGAATGCCGTTTCCAGGGAGCTGTTTTTCCCGACCATACATACACGCGCAGTGTCACCGCTCAGCCCGACGGAAGATTCGAGATACGAATCTGCGACGCCGATCGGGTGCTGACAGAAGTGACAGTTCACACGGACAGTTCCCTGCCAATCTGTGGTGAAACGATCGCTCCTGCACAGAATATGAGGTGGCAGTCACCTCGAGAAGAGGCAAGGGTGCTACGGCTATCGGAGCTGCAACCTGGTCGCGGGTGCTCGGTGGTGTTCCCTTCGCGGGAGCAGAGCCACGGCTTGCTAGACGAACGGTTCGCGTTGGTCTCGCGGGGCCTGGATCTTGAGCAACTGGCGTTGTTGTTGTGGTGTAGCTATACGACGGGGATGGAACTGCCGGGTCGTTCAGCGTTACTGGCAGAACTGAAAGTCAGCTTTGCGTCTTCTGCAATGAGCCTGACTTCCACCCTGCATGGAACCGCCGAGATCACCGAGGTCAACCCGAGCTTAAGAATGCTGCAGGTCAACGGCATCGCCCAGATCGGGCACACAAGCGGCCAGGTCAAATTGCGGGCCGTGAGCCGTGACGACGAGATCCGCACACCATCGGTTGGCCTTGCAGACCGATATACAGCGGTGAAGCCGACCAGTAATCGCAAGGTTGCACTTGTGATCGGCGGCAGCCGAGGGCTCGGAGCAGCTATCGTCCACGCGCTGGCCTACCGGGGATTCATCGTCTACGTCGGCTATAGGGATAACGAGGCGGCAGCCTCACGGGTCCGCGAGGCCCTCGGTCGGTTATCGGACCGCGTTCACCTCGTACCAGGTTCTGGTGACGATGGGCGGTGGTGCAAAGCAGTTGGCGACCGCATTCGTGATGAACATGGGCACTTGGACCTGTTGATACTCAACGCATGTCCGACTCCGACCCCCTTGCCTTTCGGCACAGCCGGCGCCGCAAGACGCACGGAGTACATCAGCCGGGCTACCCAACTGGCGCAAGTTCCACTGGAAACACTCTTGGCGGACATAGCCGTAGCGCACGGGGCTGTTGTCGCGGTGTCTTCCGTTGCGGTGACGGAACCGCCGCCCGGCTGGGCACACTACGCCTGCGCCAAGCAGCACATCGAAGGCTTGCTCCACGGTGCAGCTGCCGATCACCGGCAAGCGGCATATCTGATCGCCAGGCCACCTCGATTGCGAACGTCGATGACTAGTGCCGCCATCGACTCCGAGAATCTGCTGGAACCTGAGATAGTCGCTGCGGCGATCGCCGACTGGGCTTCACAAGAACCGGAATTAGGCGCTGTGAAGACGATGGAGGTATTCGATGAACCACGCGCTGTAAACATAACTGTTGCAGGAAGTTTCACAACAGATTCGCTAGCACGGGCGATGCTCACCTGCGCGGAAAGGATCGGCATTAGAGCACAGATCAGCATCACGAATGGCCAAGTTCACCAATCATTACTCGATCCCACAAGCCTCATGGCCCGCAACCGACGCGGTGTGAACTGGATTCCGCTGCGTATAGAGGACTGGCTTCCTACGGGAGCGGACCCGCAAAGCCTACGAGGGGAGATTGCCCGATTCTGCCAGGCAGTGGAAGAATTCCAAACGCCCGAACAAGTTCCATTGCTGATCCAAATCTGCCCGCCATCGCCGTCGGCGGCCTCGCACTTGGACGGGGTGCTTGCTGAGCTCACAATGGAGATCGATAAGCGCCTATCGATCCCGGGCAGAATCCTTGTGCTGACCGACGAGTCATGGAACGGCAGCTACAGACCGGAGGAATGTCACGATCCAGTCAGGTCCGAACTTGCCGGGATCCCTTACACGGAAATCGCCACAAATACCTTGGCAGCCAGTGCATGCCGTGGCGTACACGCGCTCATTGGCACCCCGTACAAGGTGCTGGTGCTCGACGCAGACAACACACTCTGGCGGGGCATCGTCGCCGAAGACGGGATTGACGGCATACATATCGATGAAGGACATAGGACATTGCAGAGCCGCGCCGCTCAATGGAGTCGCGACGGCGTACTACTGTGCGTGTGCAGCCGCAACGAAGAAGCAGACGTCCGCGCGGTATTCGCGCGCCCGGACATGATTCTGACCGTCTCGGACATTGTCTCCTGGCGGGTCAACTGGAAACCCAAGGCCGAAAACATTCAGTCTCTGGCACGCGAACTAAACTTATCGCTCGACAGTTTCGTTTTCATCGACGACGATCCGGCCCAGACGGGCGCCGTACGAGAGGCCCTGCCGGAGGTACTCACACTCACCGTGCCCGCAGAGCCCGGCCAGATACCGCGCCTACTAGATCGCCTATGGGCATTCGACCGGACGGTGGTAACCGCCGAAGACCGGATACGCACGGAGCTCTACCAGCAGGCAATAAAACGTCACCAGTACCGTCGTCGTGCCGCATCGCTCGCAGACTTTGTCGCCGGACTACAAGTGCGCGTAGCAGTCTCCGACGCTGAGGACATCGATCTGCCCCGACTGGCTCAGCTGACAATGCGCACCAACCAGTTCAACCTCAACGGCGCACGTTGGACCGAAACCCGATTGCGGGAATCGTTGACGGCCGGTGATCTGTTGCTGAGTGTAGATGTCGGCGACCGCTTCGGTGACTATGGTTTGACAGGGTTTGTGGCGGCAGGGGTGGAGCGCGACCGTCTGGCGATCCATTCCTTGATGCTCAGCTGCCGGGTGCTCGGCCGCGGTGTCGAACACGAACTAATACATAAAATAGCCAGCCGTGCAGTGCAATTCGGTCTCGATCGCATCGATTTCGAATACAGCGCCACCTCGCGGAATCAGCCCATCAGACACTTTCTAGACGAATTGTGCCCAGACGGGGTCAGTGGCCGGGGCCCCTATTGGATAACGACTGAATCAGCAGCGGCGATCCGCTTTTGTCCAACAGACCACGGTGCCGCCATGTCGCCGCCCGCAGAAGCTACTAGTGCCGATGCCGCGTGCGGTGCTAACTCGGCGCCGAGTGTGCGTGCACTCGAAGAGTTGACTGGTCTCTGTGACGCAACAACGCTTCAGGCGTGGCTCGACGGCGATACCGGGAATGGACAGCTCCTCGACGACACAAAGATCGAACCGTTTGCGCCCGCTCGGATCATCGATACGGTCCGTGAGGCACTTGCCACGGCGGGCAGAGTTCCTCTGTCGCAGCTGACAACGCGAACTCCTCTGCACGACGTGCTCACATCCTCGTTGGCGATCGTGGACGCTACCGCCGAACTCACCCGCAGAATGGGCAGGATTCCGGCCACGCTGCTCTTCGAGAAGATCACCATCGGTGGGGTTGCCGATGTGCTAGCGGGAAAGACGGCACCACTGCACGTCTCGACCGAGGCACGTACCAAGTCCGTCGCTAGAGCAGTGTCTGGTAGGTCGGGTAGTGCCCAGCCGCGCGCAATCGCCGTTGTTGGTCTAGCTGGACGTTACCCGGGTGCGCCCGATATCGAGGCCCTGTGGCGGTTGCTTAGTACCGGTGGTGACGCGGTGACAGAAATTCCTGCAGATCGGTGGGACCACAGCATCTACTACGCTTCCGAACCCGGTCCACAACAAACGAACTCGAAATGGGCCGGACTCCTGACGGGAGTAGACCTGTTCGACCCGGCCTTCTTCCAGATCTCACCCCGGGCCGCGGGACAGATGGACCCGCAGCAGCGATTGTTCCTCGAGGTTGCCTATGAAGCCATTCAGGACGCCGGCTACTGCCGCGCCACAATCGATCGGCGGATGGGCGTCTATGCGGGAGTCATGGCCCACGACTACGCGATTCTCACTGCCGGTGCGGCGCTGGCTGGCAACGCGCCATATCCATATGCTGAGAACTATCAAGTGGCCAACCGGGTTTCGTTCTTCCTGGACTTATCCGGCCCGAGTATGTCCGTGGACACCGCTTGCTCGGCGTCGGGCGTGGCACTGGCTACGGCATGCGACGCCCTGCACGCCGGCGATGTACCGGTTGCGGTTGCCGGAGGAGTGAACCTGCTACTTCACCCGATGCGATTCGTGCAGTACGCACAGATGGGGATGCTCTCTCCTCGGGGACGATGTCGGACCTTCGCCGTCGACGCCGATGGGATGGTGCTCGGCGAAGGCGCCGGGGCGGTCGTTTTGAAGCCGCTCGAGGCGGCCCAGGACGAAGGCGATCACATCTATGGAGTGATCCGTGGCTGGCAGGTCAACACCAGCGGCCGCACCAATGGGTTCACCGTCCCTTCCGTGACGGCACTGGCGGACCTAGTCCGATCAGCGCAGACTCAGGCAGATTGCGATCCCTCGACAATCGGCTATATAGAAGCCCATGGCACGGGCACCGCGCTAGGCGACCCTATCGAGGCAGAAGGACTGCGCAGAGCATTCGGCCCGGCCGCAGATCACTGCATGCTCGGCAGCATCAAAACCAATCTGGGACACCTGGAGTCGGCCGCAGCCATCGCCGGATTCACCAAAGTCCTGTTGCAGCTGCAGCACCGCAAGATCGCCGCATCGCTGTTCGCGGAACATCTCAATCCCGCCATAGAGTTTGGGGAGGGTCGATTCGTGGTTCCCGACACGCTGACGGACTGGCCTGCACGCGCGCGGCCGCGCCGTGCAGGGGTGAGCTCGTTTGGTGCCGGCGGCGCGAACGTGCACCTGATTGTCGAAGAAGCGCCCTCGCCGTCACCGGTTCGCCACGATCACGGACCTTTTTTGATCGTGCTGTCGGCGCCCAGCGGAAAGCAGTTGAGTCAGTATGCCGAGGGGCTTGCGCAAGCGCTGCAAGATAATTCAGTGTCGATCCCGGATGTCGCGTATACATTGCGCACAGGCCGAGACGAATGGGCTTGCCGCGCAGCCATAGTGGTAAATGACCAGGCCGGACTGCTCAGCGAATTGCACGCGTTGGCCAACGGTACTCCGAACTCTGCTCGCACATTCAGCAGCGACGCCCCCCACCCCGCAGAAGCATGGACAGAATCCGAAGCGCAACTAGCAGCGTTAGCTGCGCGCTGGGTGCGGGGTGAGAGTATCGATTGGGCAACCGAACTCCCGCGCGGCGGCGAGCACCGTGTCTCGTTGCCGACCTGCCCATACCAGCGTGCCGCCTATCGCGTGGCAGGCACCGCCGCGCAGAAGCCAGCGGCAACCACCGCCGACACAGTTCCATGGGTACTGGCGTCGCAGTCTCCTTCGGAGCTGAGTTCTACCGCACGGGACCTGCACTCCCGGACAGCGACGGTCACGACGGCACAGGCCACTGCCGTAGCACGATCGCTCGTATCGAGTGCCACCGACTATCCCCACAGAGCAGTCGTAATTGGCGGCGACATAGCACAATTGCACCGAGGCCTCGAGGCGGTGGCGGAGCTATCTACAGGCGGAACCGTTATCCGCGGGCACGCCGAAGCCGGTGCAACGGTCTTCTTATTTCCCGGGCAGGGCGCGCAGCACATAGGGATGGGTGCAGAGCTGACGCGTAGATTCCCTGTGTTTGCACAGACATTCACCGAGGCCTGCAGACTGTTCGACCATGAACTGCCGCGCCCGCTGCAAGACGTGATGTTCGAAAGCTCCGATCAGGAGTTGCTGGATCAGACCGTCTATGCCCAGCCTGCCTTGTTCGCGTTTGAGATTTCCCTGTATCGACTGCTGACGTCGTGGGGTTTGCACGCCGATTACCTACTTGGCCACTCCTTAGGGGAAATCACCGCGGCCTGCGCGGCTGATGCGCTCTCGCTTGGCGACGCTTGCGTGTTGGTAGCTGCGCGCGGACGTCTCATGCAGGCATTGCCCGTCGGCGGCGCGATGGTCGCTATTGAGACCACTGAGGCAGAGATACAGCCTTTCGTGGAATCCACAGACGGCGCCCTCGCGATCG
This sequence comes from Mycobacterium sp. NGS15, assembly GCF_059813245.1. Lineage (NCBI taxonomy): Bacteria > Bacillati > Actinomycetota > Actinomycetes > Mycobacteriales > Mycobacteriaceae > Mycobacterium > Mycobacterium sp. NGS15. Next base: position 632,530 of record NZ_JCALEF010000005.1, read on the forward strand.
CGGCGATCAATGGACCACGATCACTTGTGCTTTCCGGAGATGAAGAGCCAGTAACATCGATCGCGAACGCATTTGCCAAGTCTGGGCACAACACACAGCGACTACGAGTCTCGCATGCATACCATTCGCCACGGATGGAGCCGATGCTCGATGAATTCCGTAACACGCTTAAAGGTATAGCCTTTCGGGATCCATCGGTCCCGGTGCTGACCAACCTGACCGGGCGTCCAGCCGACGCGGGCGAGCTGGCCGATCCGGATCACTGGGTACGGCACGTCCGCAACCCCGTACGCTTCCACGACGCCCTGCAATACCTGCGCGATCACAATGCCGTCCGTTTTCTCGAGCTTGGCCAACCCACCCTCGCCGCTGTTGTGCGCGAGACGGCACCAGCTGTCTGCGTGACATCGGCTCTGCGCAAAAAACGACCTGAACACCGGACACTGTTGATGGCTGCCTCAGAACTTTACGTCCGCGGCGCGCACATCGACTGGCCCGCGGTGGTGGCAGCCACTTGTGGTGCTGGCTCCACCGAAGAGCGGGCTACGTTCAGTTCTGCGGCAGCGGCCGAGCCGGACTTCACCAGTATCGGTGTCGGTGAGTCCAGCCACGTTCTACTCGGCGCGAAAATTCCTCGACCGGATGCCGGGGGATTCGCGTTCACCGCGCAGTGGACGATCAGCCGACATCGTTGGCTCGCCGATCATCGTGTTGCCGGGGTGATTGTCGTGCCCGGGGCGGTGGTTCTCGACATCGCCCTGCACGTGGCAACACAAGTGGAAGCAAACCACGTCGATGAATTGGTCCTGCGGGCCCCGTTGGTGGTGCCTGAGGATGTCGGCGTAATGATTCATATCTCAGTCGATGAGGCTGACGGAGAGGGGCGCCGGCTAGGGCGGTTGTACTCGCGAATCGACGATACTGACGGTACGCCGTGGACTCTGTATGCGACATTCACGGTGAGCAGTGTCCGACTGGAACCTCCTGCTTCACTGCAGATGCCGCGTGACCTGCTAGCGGAGCCGCTGGCGCCGATCTACCAAGAATTGGCTGCCGGTGGGGTCGAACACGGGCCAGCATTCCGGGGGCTCCGGCAGGTGGGTAGGGAGCGCGACAGTGTCTATGCCGAAGTCAAACTACCTGACGGAGCATTGACAGATTCGGGTTTCACGATCCATCCGGTGCTCATGGACTCGGTACTGCAGGCAGCTGGCGTGCTAATACCGCGGGGTGCAGATGGGCGGGGTCTGCTCCCGTTCATGTGGTCGGGAGTCGTTATGTACGACTCGAGCTGCTGTGGCCCACTGCGTGCCCGCGTGACGCGTCTAGGAGAGGACACGATTTCACTACTGGTCACTGATGTGGCGGGCTCGCCTGTTCTCAGTATCGAATCTTTGTTGTACAGGCCAGTTTCCGCTCAGCAGCTCGGCGCCGCAGCGACACGCAATTCATTGTTCCGCCCGGTGTGGCGGCCGCTTCCGCGTGTGGCGGAATCGCCAGAGTTGCGCTGGGCGGCGCTGGGTGAATCTCTTGTCGAACTGCCCAACGACACTGCCAGATTCGAGGACTTGGCGGCATTCACTTCAGCGGCAGTGGGGCCCGACGGTTCCTATCGATTCGATGCCGTTCTCATTGCACTAGCTCCGCACATTGGCATCGATTCCGAGTTGACCCGTACAAGGGTCAGGGAGATGACGCGCATCCTTCAACAGTGGATGGACGCGCGCTCGGCCACAGACGCCCGATTGGTGGTGGTCACACAGTGCGCGGTGTCTGTGCGGCCAGGGGAGAGGACGGTCGATCTTGCTGCCGCCGCGGTTTCGGGGCTGATTAGATCGGCACAATCGGAGGCTCCTGGCCGTGTGCAGCTCGTTGACGTTGATGAAACACCCGGTGCTTCTGCCCTATTGAATGCGGTCGTGGCCTCCGGTGAGCCGCGGTCGGCTATTCGGGGCGCAGAAATCTATGTACCGGATCTCGTGGAGACTGCGTCGTCCGCCGCATCGACCGTCACCGTCGACCCCTCGGCGACGAACTGGCGTTTGTCGGTTGGGCAGCATGCATCAGTACTGGATATCTGCGCGACAAATGCACCTGACCTCGAGCGTGAACTCGGCGCCGAGGAAGTACGGGTGGCTGTCCGGGCTGCGGGAGTGAACTTCCGAGACACTCTGACTGCCTTGGGAATCTATCCCGGCTCGGATCGAGTGCTAGGGATCGAAGGCGGTGGCGTGGTCACCCACGTGGGGCAGGACGTTGTCGCCTTTCGTCCGGGACAACGTGTCATGGGTCTTTTCAGAGGCTGTTTTGGGCCGGTGGCAATCACTGACCAGAACCTGCTTGCGCCCATTCCGGAATGTTGGTCGTTCACGGAAGCTGCCTCCGTGCCAGTGGCCTACCTGACTGCGTATTACGCTCTATATGAAACAGCGAAAGTCCAGGCTGGAGAGTCCGTGCTGATTCACTCGGCCGCTGGCGGAGTCGGTATGGCCGCTACCCGGCTCGCGCGTCACCTCGGCGCCGACGTCTATGGGACTGCGAGCCCGGCGAAGTGGTCGGTGCTGCGGGCCGCCGGATTCAGTCCCAACCACATCGCAAATTCGCGAAGCCTTGAGTTTGAGCAGCAGATACGTGCCGCTGCTGACGGCCATCGTATGAACGTCATAGTGAACTGTCTGACAGGCAATTTCGTAGATGCTTCATTTCGGCTCATGTCGAGCGGTGGCCGGTTCATCGAGCTCGGAAAGACCGATGTTCGCAACCCCAGTGCTGTCGCGACTGCATATCCAAGTGTCGTATATGAGGTATTGGACTTGCTCGCAGCGGAGCCGGAACAGATCGGCCGAATGTTGTCCGAGCTAATGAAGCTGTGCGCCAGCGGCGTTGTAGCACCGCTGCCGACGACAGTGAAGGATGTGCGGCAGATACGAACGATGTTGCGGCACATGAGTACAGGCAAACATACCGGCAAAATTGTATTGACCGTGCCGCGGCGGTTCGATCCAGACGGAACGGTCCTGATTACCGGAGGGCTTGGCAGCCTCGGCCGGGAAATGGCCAAGCACCTCGTGGACAGCTACGGAGTGCGTCATCTGCTCCTAGTGGGACGCCGGGGCCTGGAGACTCCCGGTGCCGATCAGTTCGTCTCGCAGTTACGGGAGCGAGGAATAAACGTCAGGGTGGCGGCGTGCGACGCCGCGGACCGCGGCGCGCTGGCCAAAGTAATCCAGGGCCTCGATGCTGATCACCGACTAACTGGAGTCGTGCATGCCGCAGGCGTTCTCGAGGACTCCCTAATTGGCACACTGTCTGACCAAAAGATCGACAGTGTTCTCCGTGCAAAGGCGGATGCAGCCGCAAATCTGCACGAGCTGACCTCCGAACTCGATCTAGCCATGTTCGTCATGTTCTCATCAGTTTCCGGCATAGTCGGTACTGCGGGGCAAGGAAACTACGCGGCTGCCAACGCGTTTCTCGACGCGCTCTGTGAGTATCGAGAAAGCCTCGGGCTATCTGCAATGTCCTTGGCCTGGGGTCCCTGGGCCATCGAGACCGGTATGGCAGGCCGACTCGACGCCACCAGTAAACGAAAGGCAGTGTATTCGGGGCAGATACCGCTACAAAGCAATCAGGGCTGGGCACTGTTCGATACCTGTGTGTCACTAGGGGAGACGGTTCTGGTCCCCGCCAGGATGACTCCGCGAAGCAGGGCCGGTTCCTATTCGCGGACCCAGACATCGCGTGAGAACGACGCCGCAGTGGCATTGGCCACGCTGCTCAATGTGCCTGAGTCAGAACGTGAACGATCTGTGCTGATCTGGGTGCGTGATCGCGCAGCGGACGTACTCGGTTACGACACAGCCGATAACGTCGACGCAGACACCGCGTTCATGGACCTCGGGTTTGACTCGTTGGCCGCCATCGAACTACGGAACCTACTTGAGTCTGCGACGGGGATGCGCATACCTCCAGCTGTGATCTTCGATCATCCGACCCCCCGAGCGCTGGCCTCGTACATCCACACCAGTGTCGCGCGCACACATACCCGACGGGCTAGCCGACAGACGCCGGTACATGCAGAAGCCGCGCCGAACGAGCCAATAGCAGTGATCGGCATGAGTTGTCGCTATCCAGGCAGGGTGCATTCGCCTGAGGACTTCTGGAAACTGTTGATCAGCGGGGGCGACGCCATCACGCCATTCCCTCCCGACCGGGGGTGGGACCTGGAGAACCTGTATGACCCCGATCCCAACGCTGTGGGCACAAGCTACGTACGTGAAGGGGGTTTCCTCGATGATGTCGCCGGCTTCGATGCCAAATTCTTCGGTATCGCGCCCGCGGAGGCACTGGCCATGGATCCGCAACAAAGGGTGCTTCTGGAGGCATCCTGGGAGGCGATCGAACGCTCTCAGATCGCGCCGGATTCGTTGCAAGGAACAGCCACCGGTGTCTACTTCGGGATCGTGACTAACCAGTACGGGCCGCCGATGGACCGTGCGCCGCGAGAACAAAAGGGCTTTCTACTCACCGGCAATCATCTCAGCGTCGCGTCCGGCCGAGTGTCCTACGCGCTAGGGCTGCAAGGCCCGTCCCTATCAATCGATACGGCTTGCTCAGCATCACTGACTGCCGTCCACATGGCGTGCCAGGCACTGCGCCAACAGGAATGCACACTCGCACTCGCGGGTGGAGTGACCGTGATGGCGGCGCCCGGCACGATTGTCGAGTTCTCCCGGCGCCGCGGCGCTGCGCCGAACGGACGTTGCAAACCATTCGCGGCGGCAGCGGACGGGACTGGTTGGGCAGAAGGTGTCGGAGTCGTTGTATTGCAGCGGCTCTCGGAAGCCGAGCGCGACGGTAACCCTGTCCTGGCCCTTATCCGTGGATCGGCCACCAATCAGGACGGGGCCAGCAATGGCTTGAGCGCCCCCAACGGTGAGGCTCAGCGGCGAGTCATCCAGCGGGCGCTGTCAACCGCCGGTTTGTCGGCTGCTGACGTAGACGCGGTCGAGGCGCATGGAACCGGAACGCGTCTCGGGGACCCGATTGAAGCGCAGGCGTTGCTTGATACATACGGACAGCGCCCAGCGCAGAATCCGCTGTTACTCGGCTCGGTCAAATCGAACATCGGACACACGCAGGCGGCCGCCGGTGTGGCAGGCCTGATAAAAACAGTCCTCGCACTTAAGCACCAATGCCTTCCTCCTACTTTACATTTCGACTCGCCGAACCCTGAGGTCGACTGGGACGCGGGCAACATTCGAGTGGTCGACACACCCACGAGTTGGACGGCAAACCGCCCTCTGCGCTGTGGAATTTCGTCATTCGGCATCAGCGGCAGTAATGCACACGTGATTGTCGAACAAGCGCCGATGATCAACGACGTCACCGAGCGAGCGCCTGGGAGCAATAGCGAGGCGCTGCTGTGGGCCTTGTCGGGTACTGACCTGAATGCACTGCGTAGCCGTGCTCAGCAGATGCTCTCGTACCTGCGTGACCACAGTGACCAGCGACTCGGTGATATCGCGTACTCGTTGGCGGTTACTCGGGCCCACCACCGGCACCGGGCCGCAATCGTTGCCGACAGCGGCCAGCGCCTACGCGCAGGACTTCAGGCCATCGTTGATGGCAAGCCCCATCCAGACCTGTCGATAGGCACCGCGACCGACGATAGCGGGGTAGTTTTCGTGTTCGCGGGCGACGAGAGTCAGTGGGCAGATTCGATTCCGGCGGCACATCACACTTCACAGGCATACTGGGACAAGGCCGCCGAATGTAGCGCCGCGTTCGACAAATTCGTGAACTGGTCAGTGTTTGACGTTCTCCGCGGCAACGCCGGGGCGCAGCCGCTGCACCGCCCCGATATCCTGCAACCCGTGCTCTTCACCGCGATGGTGTCGATGGCAGCTCAATGGCGCAGCGCCGGGATCGAACCCGGCGCAGTTGTAGGACACGGACCAGGAGAGATCGCGGCCGCCCACGTCGCCGGTGCTCTATCGGTATCGGACGCCGCGCGTGTGGCGGTGTCACGGGGCAGTGTGATGAGCACATCGCACGGGTCGGGAGCGATGACATCACTAACGCTGTCTGCCCAGGAGGCAACGAGCCTCATCGCGCCCTGGAAAGGCCGGCTCGCGATCGCGGCCGATAACAGTCCCGATTCCGTGGTCGTGGCCGGGGACAAGCGGTCACTAGATGAGCTCGAAAAGAACTGCGCGAGCCGGGGCATCCCGACCGATCGGATCAACATCGACAGCGCGTTCCACAACGCGGGAATTGAGACAGTCCAGTACAGCAGCTTGACGGCACTGGAGTCAGTCAGGCCCCTCTCCGCCGAGATACCGCTGTATTCGACCGTCGTGGGGGCGCCGATCGACACTGCGACGATGGACGCACACTACTGGCACCAAAATTATTGCCAAACTGTGCATTTCAGACAAGCGATCGAGCATCTGATTGAGCGCAACTACCGAGCTGTGGTGGCGTGCGGACCACAGTCGAAATTGACCAGCGCGATCGCCAGCACAGCCGCCAGAGTCGGCCGAGCTCGACAAAACGAGCTTGTCCTGCTGGACCCGTCATGGACATCCCCAGCCGGTTATGACGAATTCATCTCGTCGGTTGGGCGAGCCTACGTGGCCGGAGTACCGATCAATTGGGCCGCTATGTTCAGTGGCGGTGATATGCGGCGTTGCCAATTACCCACTTACCCATTCCAGCACAAACGATATTGGATGAACAATTAGTTGCTGAAGTCCAGCTCGTCCACGGTGGGGTAGACATGGAACTGTTTAAGACGAACCGTGACTCGTTACGTGCGCGCCCCGTCTGAGGAGGTTTTCATCGGTGCGTTAGTCATCAGAGGTATCTTCGGTAAGTGCTCGGGGTAACGCCTACGCGTCTTTTGAAGATGGCTGCGAAGTGGCCGGGGTTGCAAAACCCAAGTGTGGTACTGATTTCCGCGATCGGCTGTGTCGATTCGGCTAGGAGCTTTTCGGCCTTGGTGATCCGTCGGTCCAGCAGGAACTGGTGTGGTGTTGTACCGAACGCGGTCGCGAACGCATTGGTGAACTCGGGCACGGTCATTGCCGTGTAGGCGGCAAGTTGATCCAACCCGATCTTCGCATCGAGATTGTCATCGAGGTACTCAAGCAACCTGGCACGGGTCGGCCGGTCCAAGTCGAGACTTCTCCAGGGCGGGTGAGCAGATTCGCCAGCGATCGACTCGGAGAGGTGTTGCAGCAACGACTGGAGCAGCGACTCAGTGAACAGGCGCGCAAACACGTCATCGCGCTCGCCGAGGCTACCTATCTGCTCGACTATTTGATGTGTCAGTGGGTCACGTTGGTGGATAGCGGGTTTGAGGTCAATGTTTCCCAGAGTCTCAGGAGTGAAAGATAATTGGCAGTATCCGACAGCGGTACCGTGCGCCAACGCGTCATAACGGTGTTCAGCCGGGATGACCCAGATATCCCCAACTTGAGGATTGGCGCGTCCGCGTGGGCCCGATTCTAGTTCGACTTCCATCGAATCTAGGTGGCCATGACGGTGTATTACCAGGACGTGGTTTGACTCGCGGAAGAACCAATCCGTGGGTGTTGCAACCTGTTCGGTGACATAGGCAAGTTTTACGCCGCCAGAGTTGACGGTGCAGTGCGAGGTGAGCGTGCGTGGGGTGCGCGGACGCGTCCCGTCCCAGAGGGACGTTGTATATTGCCGGGCGGTGCCGTAATCGGCCGCAGGCCGCCCAGTGCGAGGCGAGGGAGCATGTGGTGCATCATCGGGGCTCATCCCGCGCATTCCCCCTCTGTGGAGGCGGCTTCAGCTATGTGATGAGGCTGCTGCTGATATGTGACCCGCCCACCCTTCGGGAAACAATTATATCTAAGAGCGCGGCGTTGCTGAAGTCGGGCTTCGCGTTGGTGCCCCTGCGGTAGTTGGTGGGGGTGGTTCCGACGCGCTGTTCGAATGCGGTGGTGAAGTGTTCTGCGCTGGGAAACCCTAGGACTGCACTGATTTCAGTGATGGGCTGTGCGGTGTGCGCGAGGAGCCCCTTCGCGCGTGCGATGCGTCTGTGTAGAAGC